>JAJDAC010000045.1 GCA_029262065.1 Candidatus Krumholzibacteriota bacterium
CGAAATGGTCCAGCGCGTCGTCGTGCCGATCGGCGATCCAGGTTTCCATGCGCGGATGTCGGATGAGCGCGGCCAGGGCATCAAACGATCGCGCGCGAAGAAGGCCGGCAATTGCCTGCAACAACAGAGGCAGCGACCCCGCCGTGCCCGGTCGCCCCGCCGCGGACTGTGCCGGTAGTCCCGCCGCGGTCAGGCGGGGGGCAATGGTGTCAGCGAGTGTGGGATCCACCACGCCCACTGATACTGCGGCGCCCGAGGGAAGTTCGGCCAGGCCCTGGAGCAATGCGTTGGTCTGCCCCGCGGCGTCTTCGGCCACAACCAGCTGATCGGCAGCCAGCGGCAATGGTCTACCGCTCCAGGCCTTGCGGTCGGGACGCCCGTGTTCGTCGAACGCATCGCGGAGTTCTTCGGGGGCAAAGATCAATGTCGTGCAGGCCGCGCCCGAGGCCACGGCGACTCGGGCCAGCTGGGCGTCCAGGTCGACCAGGGCCATGAACACGACACGCCGCACCCCGCGGCGCCTTTCGGCGGCGCCAACCTCGCTCCATGGATTGTTCGGGCTTGGCCATCCGGCCCGCTCAAGAAGCTCGTGGGCGGCGGCCTGTGCTTGCTCCAGCGCTTGCCACCGAGCGGCATCGTCGTCGGCCATTTGGGCCACGTCAGCCATGGAGTGCTCGGACAGTTGAAGCTCGGTGGCCAGTTCGGCGAACAACTGACCCAGGGCGGTCCACCTCAGCAGTTGTCCCGGGGCCGGAGGCCACGGTAGGAGCTTGTCGCGCAGGCTTGGTGAAAGCGAGGCGACGGCGCGCGTCCACGCCAGGCTCTGAACCGCTTCGGGTGCGGGCTCAACCGTGTCGAAGATGGCGCTCAGCGCGCGACCAGGAGTGGTGATGATGGGCGGGTGGAGCGCGTCCTCGCCCGCGTCGGCCATCAGGTTGCGCAGCAGATTCCTGCCGGCCCGTCGGCCGGGTAGCACCACCACGGTGTCGCTCAGGTCGTTCGGGTCGGACGACGTCGTGCGTAGCCAAGCGCTGGCCTGCGGCAGAAAAGGTTCATCCCACGATAGGAAGATGCGTTGCACGACGTCACTTCAAGGCCAGGAGTCCGGATGCGAAACGACGCCGACCCTAGCACAAGTGAGCGTCAGGAACTCAATCGCTTGGGCAGCCGTCCATGGGCGACCAATCGAACCGCGTCGTGGCTCGCCCCGGCCAGCGGTCGCTCGTGGTATCGCTCCGCCAGGAAGCGGACTGTGGCCAATACCAGGACGCGTCGCATCGGGTGCTCGGCCAGCCGCGCGTACTCGTCCAGCCCCACCCGGGTGGTCTTGATGATGTGGGCGGCGAAGATCGGCCGCACCGCGAGGTCGGCGACCACCAGTTGGTCCAGCGCGGTGCGTGCGTCGCCGTCGAAACGATCGTCATTCAGCAGCGCCGCGGCGGCGCCAATGGCCGCGGCCGGGTTCTTGGTGGCGATGGCCTTGGCCATCGTCGCCACGGGCGGCTGCTCCGAAGCTCCACCAGAAGCCAGCGTGGCCAGGGGTCGACGTGGCGTGGTCTCAATGCGCCGACTACGGGCCAGAAAGTGTAGCCCGTAGAACAGACTGCGCAGGGTCTGCTGGCCTGGATTCTTTTCCCAGGTCTGGCGAGCGGCGGCGGCGAACGTCATGGGGTGGGTCGCGAACAGCCAGTTGTCCTGTAGCCCCGCGTCGGCGTCCACCGCCTCGTCGAAGCTCCATAGGCGCCACGCCGTGGCGATGATCAAGGCGTCGAACAGTTCCGCCGGGTCAACTCCGTCGGACAGGGCCCTTTCCAGCTCGACCACTGTTTCCTTTTCCTTCCGGTCGAGCATGGACTCCACCAGCGCCTCGCGTTGCGCCGCCGACAATGGTCGCCGGCCCACCTTGGCGGTTGCGCGCGTGTTCAGGTGTTCGGCCACACCGCGCATGGGGGGCAACGTATCTTCGCGCGTGGCATTGATGATCCGGAACACGTGCGCGCACAAGACGGTTTCATCGTCGGTGAGGCCAAGGGCCTCAAGCGTGTCAAAGATCTTGCGCTGGTAGATGAGCGAGTGGCCAAAGTCCAGGAAATGGGCGGTGCAGGCCACGTCCAGGGTGGGTTCCAGCCATGTGCGGCCGAATCCCGCTCTCAGTGCGCCGCGGACGATTCCCTGCGCGAGGTCGGCGTCTTCGTTTTCGATGGCGCGCAGTAGATTCGACGCGGCGAGTTCCTGATCGCGGCCTACGTCGACGGCGGGTGGCAACGCGCGGGCTGGTCGTCGTTGGTTTGGTTCGCTGGTTACGTCCAATGCAATGAGTAGCGGCATGACCGCCTCGTACCCGGGGTAGGTGGGCAGTAGTTCCAGTACGTCGCATGACACCGCCATCGCGTGCGACAGACCCCACTCGGCGTGCTTCGCGTCGAAGTGCACACCCGCCGCCAGAATCTCCTGTGGTGGTACTCCCAGCTTCAGTAGCCGCGTGGTTTCGCGCGCCATGCGCCCCACGGCGTGCTCGTGCAAGGCGTCCTTCAGCGCCGCGAACCCATGGGTGCGGGCATGTTCGGTGGGAGCCGGGCTTACGTCGATCTCGATGTCCCCGGCGTTTTCGCGCACCGCGTACGACCGAACGTCTTCGTCGCCCTTCACGCAGCTTCCATCGCGAAGGTCGAATTTGAAGTTGTGCCAGGCGCAGGTCAGTACGCAGTCTTTCACGTCGCCACCGACCAGCGGATACCCCTCGTGCGGACACACGTTGCTTACCGCGTGGAGCGAGCCGTCTTCCAACCGGAATACGGCCACGGTGTCGTCCTTGACGCTGAACGCCTGTTGGTCGCCGGGAGCCAGTTCATCGACGGCGCAAACGGGTTGCCATACGGGAGTGGACATGGGCGGTGCCTCCTGGTTTCGCTGTTCGTGGTCAATGACAATAAAAAAAGTAATTGCTTTGTAATTTAAGTCAAGTAGCAACTTGCGAAAATAGCGAACCGTGTGTTTCCTGGCCCCATGAGCCGCAAGCCAACCAAAAGCAGTGCTGATGCCGGTGCCTCGCGCCGGGCCATTCTGGATCGACTCAAGCTCGAGGGGCCCCAAACCGCGGCGCAATTGGCTGAGATTCTGGGGATGACACCCATGGGTGCGCGCCAGCACCTGGCCATTCTGGCCGAAAACGGCCTGGTCGTGCACGAGGATCGTCGCGGCCACGTGGGACGGCCGTCTCGAACCTGGGCGCTGTCGGCCGCGGGACACGCGCAGTTCACCGATCGCCACGCCGACCTCACGGTGGAATTGCTGGACGCCATGCAGGATTCGTTGGGCGAAGCCGGCCTCGATCGCCTGTTGGAGTCACGGCTGAGGCTTCAGACCGAACGCTATCGGTCGAGGCTACCGGGGACCGCCACTCCACTGGCAGAACGCGTCGCCGCGCTGGCGCGCTTGCGCGAAGACGAAGGCTACATGGCCCGCTGGTGGGAAGAAGCACCCGGACGATTCTTCCTGGTGGAGAACCACTGCCCCGTATGCGAAGCGGCGAAGGCATGTCGGGGACTCTGCGCCTCCGAATGGACGCTGTTCCAGGATGTACTGGGTCCCGACGCCAAGGTGGAACGTACCGAGCACATTCTAAACGGCTCGCGACGCTGCGTTTACAGCATTGATCAGGCCTGAGCCCACGACTTCCCGGCCGGGTCCAATCCTTGCAGGCAGGAAATTGAATCCCTACGTGCTCACCTGTTCTGGCAAAAGGATGCATTCCAATGGCGCGTCTCGGGCAAACATTCGGTGCCGATCTGGCTCCCCACTTATGGGCATCGTTGCACCCTACGACCGTAATCGTCGGTGCCGCCGTGGGTGGTCTGGCGTTTGGCGCCGCTCGCCTGGCGGACTTGGCCGGCGCCTTTCCGTTGGCCCCCGTGCTGGCGAGCATCATCATCCTGTTCGTGGCTTCGCGGGTGGCGTTGAACACTGCCTTTGGCGACGGACCCGGAGCGGTGCACACCAACGAGAGCACCTGGCCTGAGGCCCTTGCGGCTCTGGTTCGTACCTACCCATTGAATCTCATCTGGGTGCTTCCCATGGCGCTGGCCGGCTCCAGCCTAAAAGCGGTGGGAGCCCAACTGCTCGATGGCTCGGGCCCCTCTTTTTTCGCGGTTCTGGGAATTCTTGGCGCCATGGTCCTGCCGCCGGTTCTGCTCGTTGTGGGCACCATGGCTCAGGGCGTCAGCGCGACGATCGATCCCGGGCATTGGCGCCACACGCTGGGCGGAAAGACCGCCGGCGTGGCGATTCTGGCCCTGGTGCCAACTTCAGTGGCGCTGCTGTTGGTTTCCCTGGGTTTCCTGGTTTCCACGACCATCGGCGCGGGGAATCCCACCGTGGCCATCTTCGGCATGCTGCTTTCCGGATCCTATGCCCTTGGTGTCGCCGTGTTGATGATGGGTCGCATGGCGGGCAGCTTCCTGCGCGCCATTGGATTCGTGGACGAATTGGTGGCCGACGAAGAGTTCGTCGACGCGGCCGCATTCGCCGACACCCACGTCGAGGCGCAGTCCGCGGACTCGTACGACGAGAGCGACGCCGATTTTCCCGACGAGCTACCGCACGAGACCGAAGAACACCACCAGGCCGACACCACGCCTTCGAAGAGCGTCCTGCTGGATCCCAAGCCCATCCACGAGGTGGTGGAGCAGGCTCAGGCTTCGGCGGCCGAATCCGATAGCCTGATCGACCTGCTGCGCGCCAACCAACGCCGCGCCGAGACCGACCCCGAGGGCGCGCTCGAAGAGTTGGAAGAATTGCTGGAGCACCGTGGCCAGCATCCGCTGCTCCTGGTGCGCAAGGCATTGCTGGCGCAGGAGCTGGGCCACGACGACGCCATCGACGTGGCGCGCCTGGCCACCGAGCACGCCGCCCGCGTGGGAAACCTGAGCGCGCTCACCGAGATCTACGAGGCATTCCACGCCCAGCGGGACCAGCTCGATCTCACGCCCGATCACCGCCTGCAGCTGGCCACCCATCAACAGTCAGCCGGCCGCTTGGCTTCGGCCACCGAGATGTATCTGGAACTGTTGGCCGAGATGCCCACCAACATGGGTGTCATCAAGGGCCTCATCCAGATTGCCGACCTGCACATGAAAGAGCCGGGCGGCGCCGAACGTGCGCTGGACATCTACGAGCACCTCGAGCGGGAGTGTCCGGAGCACCCGTTCGTGGAGTTCGTGGACCGTGGCCGTGAACAGGCCGAGCGCAAGCTGGTGAAGGTGCGCTGATCCCGCTCCCGGCTGGCGAAGTCGACCAACCTCGCGGATATTGGAGCGGTCCCCCCAATGCCGCCCCGATGTCCGGAGTCCTCCTTGAGCGACAAACGCTTCGTGCCGTACACGTTCGATCGCCTTTCCGACGAGGAAATGAAGCGACGGGCCCTGGATCACTACCGTGAAATGGACCAGCGGCGCAGCGTTCGCGACTTCGCGCCCGATCCCGTGCCGCGCGAACTCATCGAAACCGCTATTCTGACCGCCAGCACCGCACCCTCGGGGGCGCATCGGCAACCGTGGAAGTTCGTGGCCGTCGACAACGCCGATCTCAAACATCGCATTCGTGAGGGCGCCGAGCGCGAGGAGTTCGAATTCTACGAAGGTGGTCGCGCCACCGAAGATTGGCTGCGCACGCTCGACCCGCTGGGTACCGACTGGCACAAGCCGTTTCTGGAAACCGCGCCCTGGTTGGTGGTGGTATTCGAGGAACTGTTCGCCGAGGAAGACGGCGGACGCAAGATCAACTACTACACCAAAGAGAGCGTGGGAATTGCCTGCGGTCTGTTCATTGCCAGCATCCATCGCATGGGCCTGGCTACGCTGACGCACACGCCCAGTCCCATGAAGTTTCTCAACGAGATCCTCGGACGCCCGCGGAACGAGCGGCCGTACATCTTGTTTCCTGTCGGCTACCCCGCGCCCGGGGCGGAAGTGCCAGATCTGCGTCGCAAGTCCCTGGGCGAAATATCGGTCTGGAACCCGGGCAGCGAAATAACCAGCAACGACGATTAGTCGTCCACGATCAGGACCGACAAACCCTCCTGCTTCCAATCGTCGATCACCAGACCGCCGGCCACCCGCTTGGCCATCTCGTTGCCTTCGACCACGCGCAGCAGGTAGAGCGGCGACTCGAAGCTGGCCGTTCCGCCCACCGAAGTCAGGAACTTGCCGTCGTGTACGAACCGCACGCCCTTCTCGGCGTGGACGTTCGGAAACGTCTTCTGTAGTTCGTCGATTTCCGTGGGAAAGGTGGTGGCGTGGCGACCGTCGAGCAGGCCGGCCGCAGCCAGGTAGAACGCTCCCCAACAGTGGCTCAAGACGTGGTCGGCGGCGTCCGCCTGCTCTTTGATCCAAGCCAGTAGCTGCGGATTCTTCAGATGCTCGCGGAAGTCTTCGAAGCTGGGAATCACCAGTACGTCGATATCCGGGTGTTCGCCGAACTCGAAGTCGGGCTCGAATCGCAGTCCTTCGGCTGACACCAGGGTTTTTCGTTCTGGCGCAACGGTGAACACCTCCCAGCCGGGAGCGTGGTCGAAAATATCGTAAGGGCCCACCAATTCGGTGTTGAAGATTCCGTCCATTGCCAAAATGCCCACGCGCACGGCGATTTCGGTCGGAGCCGTCGACTCGGCCGCCGCCTGCGGCTCGTCCTGCGGTTGGGCCTCGGCCTTGGATGGCGGCGAGCCGCATGCCGCCAGGCTCAGAATGACCAACGGCAGCAAAGCGGCCAGAAAGCCTTCGCAAGCGCGACGGCCGACGTTAAGATGTTCGGACGATTTCAAGATTCATCCTTCACGGGGAAGACAGCAATGGACTGGAAAGCACTGTACGAGCAGCACGTGACCAGCGTGATGGCCGACGTAGAGAAGGCACTGAACGGCGAACCATTCGAGGGTATCGTTTTCCACTCCGGGAGTCAGCATCACTATCACGCCGACGATCGTGAGATTCCGTTCGTCACCGTACCCCACTTCGCGCGCATCGTGCCCGCGGGGGGCGCCGATCACCTGCTGGTGGTGCGTCCGGGCCATAAGCCCCGACTGGTGCGCAACGTGCCGCGCGACTACTGGTACGAGCCTCCCGTGCAACCCGATCACCCCTACCCGCAGATCCTCGATTGCGTCGAAGTGGATGGACGCGAGGCGGCCACGGCCGCCGCGGGCGACGTGTCGAAACTGGCCTACGTGGGCGACGATCCCAAGTTCGCCAAGGCGCTGGGTATTGCCGCGGCGGCGCAGCAACCGGCACGATTGCTTGCGCGTCTCGATTGGCAACGGGCGTACAAGACGCCCTACGAAATCGAGTGTCTGCGCGAAGCCGGGCGCCGGGCCTCGGTGGGCCACGCCGCGGTTCGCGCCGGCATGCAACAGGGGTGGAGCGAGCGCAAGCTTCACGCGGCCTACCTCGAAGCCGTGGGCACCATGGAAAACCACGCGCCATACACCAATATCATTGGTTGGGACGAGCATGCCGCCGTACTTCATTACCAAAGCAAGGACCTGGACGATCCGAAGGGTAAGCGCTGTTTTCTGATCGACGCGGGAGCGACCCACCTGGGCTACGCCAGCGACGTCACGCGCACCTACGCCACGGCCAAGGCGCATCCGGTATTCGTGGACATGCTCGACAAGATGGATTCGTTGCAGCGACAGTTGGTGGCAAAGGTAAAACCAAACCAGGGTTTCGTGGATCTGCACGACCAGGCGCACCGAGGCGTGGCGGCCATTCTGTCCGAAACCGGCGTGTCACGCGGTAGCGCCGAACAGACCTACGAAGAAGGTTTGACGCATCCGTTCCTGCCGCACGGGCTCGGGCATCATCTGGGAATCCAGGTGCACGACGTGGGTGGCCACCAGCAGGGTTTCGAGGGTGGCAAGGTTACGCCGCCCGATCAGTACCCATTCCTGCGCACCACGCGCGTCCTGGAATCCAACAACGTGGTAACCATCGAACCCGGGCTCTACTTCATTCCCATGTTGCTGCAGAAGCACCGCGAAGGCCCCAAGGCGGCTCGTATCGATTGGGATCTGGTGGACGCGCTGACGCCGTGCGGTGGTATTCGCATCGAAGACAACATCGTGGTAACGGAAACGGGTCAGGAAGACCTGACCCGTCCGTTCATCCCGGGGCACAACGGCGGCGCGTAGCGCGGCACGATGCCGGTTGGAAGTGCCAGCTGGCTACTTCTTGAAGTGCAGGTAGTGGTCCTTCATGACCTGCGACACGCACGCCGTCAGGCGCTTGCCCGTGTTGATCTCCAGGAACTCATTGGGTCCGTGCGCATTTGACGCGGGACCCAGTACCCCGGTAACCAGGAACTGGGCTTTGGGAAACTTCTCGCCCAGCATGCCCATGAAGGGAATCGATCCGCCTTCACCCATGTAGCAGGCCGGCTTTCCGAAATGGGCCTGAGAGGCTTCGTTGACCGCGCTTTCCAGCCACGGGGCCAGTTCGGGCGCGTTCCAACCGCCACCGGGGTGTTCGGGCTCGAAACTTACCTTGGCGCCGTACGGCGGATCCTTCTCCAGTAGTTTCTTCAGCTGCACGATGGCTTTCTCGGCGTCGGCGCTCGGCGGCAGACGCAACGACAACTTCACCGCGGTCATGGGCCGCATGACGTTGCCGGCACTTTCCAGCGAAGGCAACCCGGCTACGCCGGTAACCGCCAGCGCTGGTCGCCACGTACGGTTGAGCACCAGTTCGGTCAGGTCCTTGCTGACCGGCTGTACACCCGGGTGGAACGGGAACTGCTCGTACACCTTGGCACCCAGAACCTCGCCCGCGGCCTTGGCCTGCGCCAGACGTTGCTTGGGAGCTTCGTCGTGGAATTCGCGCGGAATGATCTCGCCCGTCTTGGGATCTTCAAGTCGGTCGATCAGTTGACGCAGCACGCGAAAGCTCGACGGCACCACGCCGCTGCTGTCGCCGGAGTGCACGCCTTCGCGAATGAGCTCCACCTTCAGGTTGCCGGCGATCATGCCGCGCAATGACGTGGTGCTCCATAGTTGGTCGTAGTTGCCGCAGCCCGAGTCCAGGCAAACCACCAGGCTGGGGGTACCGATACGGTCGGCCAGGGCTTCGATGTAATGCACCAGGTCGGGGCTACCGCTCTCTTCGCAAGCCTCGATGATGATCACGCAGCGGCCGTGGGGAATGTTCTGCTCTTGCAGACCACGAATGGCGGTGAGCGACGCGAACGCCGAGTAGCCGTCGTCGGCGCCGCCGCGTCCGTACAGCTTGCCATCGCGCAGGACGGGTTTCCAGGGGCCCAGATCGTCATCCCAACCGGTCATTTCCGGCTGCTTGTCGAGGTGACCGTACAGCAGTACGGTTTCATCGCTCTGGCCCGGCACTTCCATGTAGATAAGAGGCGTGCGGCCGGCCAGGCGCACCACCTCGACCGTCAGGCCCTTGATGGGCTGATCCTGACACCAGCCACGGATCAGATCCACGGCACGGTCCATATGACCGTTCTTCTCCCATTCCGGATCGAACGCAGGCGACTCATTGGGGATCTTGATGTACTCGACGAGAGTGGGAATGATGCTCTTGTCCCACGTCTCATTCACGAAATCAGATAGTGCTCTCGTGTCCATGTGCATTTACCGCCAAATCGCCTTGAGAGGTTTGGGAGACTGCTGTGCGACCGCCGGTGTTTCGACGCGGCGTCTGTATATTTATACACGAATTCCGGCGCTCAGCGAACCGGCAGTGGGTCGGGACGATGTTGACCATGGGTGGCCGTGGTCGCGCGTGTGGACGCCCCGAGCCGCCGCGCCTATACTTTTGGGTTCTGCGGCCCATTTCAGGGCCGTACGCCAGCAGAATACCCATCTCGATAACCCTCAGATACGATCCGGGGCGGAGGAATTCGGTGACCAACGTTCTACGAATAGGCAACGCCGGTGGCTACTGGGGTGATGATCTGGCGGTCCTGCGCCGCCAGGTGGAGGGCGGGCCGATTGATGTGGTCACGGCCGACTTCCTGGCCGAGATCACCATGTCGATCCTGCAGAAGCAGTTTCAGCGTGACCCCCAAATGGGATACGCGCGCGATTTCGTGACCCAGATGAAAGAAGTGATGCCGATCGCCATGAAGCGCGGCGTGACCATCATCACCAACGCGGGCGGCGTGCGCCCGGACAACTGCGTGCGTGCGTTGCAGGCCTTGGCCGACGAGATGAAGCTCACTCCGCGGCTGGGGCTGGTGGGGGGAGACGGGCTGCTCAGCGACCTGGATCAGTGGCATCGCGATGGCGTCGACATGTCCAACATGGACGATGGCCGGGGTTTCGCCGAAGTGGTCTCGAGGGTCACCAGCGCCAATGCGTATTTCGGCGCATCACCGGTGGTGCGTGCACTGGAAATGAACGCGCAGTTCATCGTCACCGGTCGCGTGACCGACACCGGTATTACCCTGGCGCCCATGATGCATCACTTCGGCTGGTCACCGACCGACTACGATCTGCTCGCCGCCGGCATTGTGGCGGGACACATTCTCGAGTGCGGCGCCCAGAGCACCGGTGGCAACTTCACCGACTGGCGCACGGTGCCCACGTTCGACAACATTGGCTATCCCATCGTCGAGATGAACGCCGACGGTTCGTTCGTGATTACCAAGCACGAAGGAACCGGCGGCATGGTCACCGTATCCACGGTGAAGGAGCAGCTCGTCTACGAAATGGGCGACCCGCTGAGCTACATTACGCCCGATGTGGTCGTCGACTTCAGCAGTATACGCGTGGAAGCGGACGGTCCCGATCGCGTGCGCGTCTGGGGTGTTCGCGGCGCGCAGCCTACGCCGTATATCAAGGTCTCCATGAGTTACCAGGAGGGCTACAAGGCCAGCGGAGCCGTGGTCGTATCGGGGCCCGACGCGCGCGCGAAGTGCGAAGCGTTCGGCGACATCCTGTGGGGTCGCCTGCCCAAGTTCGATGAGACGCTCACCGAGTACGTCGGTGCCGATTCCACCTGGGGTCCATTGTCGCCCACGCGTGAATCGAGCGAAGTGCTCCTGCGATTCGGTGTGCGCGACGCTGACCGCGACAAGGTGGCCGCGTTCAGCAAGATGCTCCCCGCGCTGATATTGTCGGGCCCGCCCGGGGTGGCCGTGACCGGCGGGCGTCCGCCCGTGCAAGACGTGGTGGCCTACTGGCCGTGCCTGGTGCCGCGGGAATTGTGCAAGGCGCACGTTGAAGTGCACGAGGGCGATAAGGTCGAAACCGATGACCTCACATTCAGTACGGGCAAGGGCACTGGTAGTCTGGAAGAACTGGCTCCAACCGAAATCGCCGCGGGTCCCAAGTTGATCGGGCGCACCCGCAAGGTTCGGCTGTCCGATCTGGCCCACGGACGGTCGGGCGACAAGGGTGACACGTGCAATATCGGGGTGGTGGCGCGGCACGCTTCGCTGTACCCCTGGCTGCGTGACAACGTGACCGCGGCCATGGTGAAGAAGCGGTTCGAGGGAATCGCCCACGGCAAGGTCGAGCGATTCGAAGTGCCGAACATCGACGCCTTGAATTTTCTGCTGCACGAGTCGTTGGGTGGGGGCGGAACTCTTTCGCTGCACATCGACGCGCAGGGAAAGACGCTGAGCCACGCTCTGTTGGCCGCCGAGTTCGAAGTAGATGAAGCCTGGTTGCAGATCGCCGGGCTATGAAAAACGTTCCGCCTTCAACCAATCTCATGACAAGGAACATCGCGTGAGCTTTCTGCGCATCGAACCCAAGCCGAACGTACTGGAGCTGGTGTTGAACCGGCCCGAAGTACGCAATGCCCTCGACGAAAACCTCATTGCCGAGTTGGGCCAGGCGTTGGCCGAGGCCGAAACCAGCGACGTTCGCGCGGTGGTACTGCGCGGCGAGGGTAAGAGTTTCTGCGCCGGCGCCGACATTGGATACATGCAGCGACTGGGCGCATTTGATCACGACCAGAACATGGAAGATGCTCGCCGGTTGAGCGACCTGTTCCTGGCCATCTCGAGTTGCACCAAGCCGGTCATCGCGCAAGTACACGGAGCCGCGATCGGTGGTGGCGTGGGGCTCGTATCGGCGGCCGATATCGTCATCGCGGCCGAGGGAACCAAGTTCGCGTTGACCGAGGTGCGGCTGGGAATCCTGCCCGCCGTGATCTCGCCGTTCGTGTTGCGACGGCTGGGGCCGGCGGCTTGTCGGCGTCTGTTTCTGACCGGTGAACGATTCGAAGCGCGCGCCGCGCAGGCGCTGGGCCTCGTGGACCAGGTCGTGGCGCCGGAAGATCTTGAGTCAGCCGTGGGCAATACGGTCGAAAACATCCGTCGCGGTGGCCCCAGCGCCCAGGCGGCGAGCAAACGGTTGCTCGATGAGATCGCGAATCTTTCCATCCAAGAGGCCGTGGTCCGCACGCCCGAATACATTGCCCGCCAGCGCGCCACCGACGAAGCGAAGGAGGGTTTCGCCTCGTTCTTCGACAAGCGCCCGCCGTCGTGGGTCGGCGAGACCGACTGATCGACACCCTTGGCCATGGAGAACCTCGGTGGTGAATGAGTTTCAGCCCATAGGCCGCATCCTGGTGGCCAACCGTGGCGAGATCGCGGTGCGCATCATCCGTGCGTGCCGCGCCATGGGAATCGAGTCGGTGATCGTCGCATCCGATGCCGATCTCGACGCGCTGCCATCGCTCATGGCCGACCAGGTCGTGCCCATCGGTGGCACCGCGCCGGGCGAGAGCTATCTGATGATGGACAAGGTCATCGCCGCCGGTGTTGGTACTGGCTGCGATGCGGTGCATCCGGGGTACGGATTCCTGGCCGAGAACGCGGGTTTCGCGCGCGCGGTGGCCGCGGCGGGCCTGCGGTTCTTGGGCCCCTCGCCCGAGGTCATGGAGGCCATGGGGCTGAAGACCCGGGCGCGCGATCGCATGGCCAAGGCAAACGTGCCCGTGGTTCCCGGGTGCATGTTGGGTGACGACAGTGATCACTGGGTGAAGGCGGGCAAGGAGGTCGGCTTTCCGTTGCTGGTGAAAGCGTCGGCCGGCGGTGGTGGCAAAGGCATGCGCGCGGTCCACCAACCAACCCAACTCGTGGCCGCGATCGAGGCCGCGCAGCGCGAGGCCTCGGCCGCGTTCGGTGACGCCACGGTGTATCTGGAGCGCCTGCTCGTGCAGCCGCGCCATGTGGAAGTTCAGATTCTGGGCGACACGCACGGCAACGTCGTGCACCTGGGCGAGCGCGATTGTTCGGTGCAGCGGCGCCATCAGAAGATCATCGAAGAGTCGCCCGCGCCCCGATTGTCCGATGAACTTCGTCAGCGTATCTGCGAAACCGCGCGTCAGGCGGCCCTGGCCGTCGGTTATGTCGGCGCGGGCACCGTGGAGATGCTGCTCGACGCCAACGGCGAGTTCTTCTTCCTGGAAATGAACACGCGGTTGCAGGTGGAGCATCCGGTCTCCGAACTGGTCAGTGGTACGGATCTGGTGGTGGCGCAGATACGCGTGGCCCAGGGTGAGTCGATTTCCGACATGGGCCTGGACCAGATCGAAGCTCGCGGCCACGCCATCGAAGCCCGGCTGTACGCGGAAGATCCCGCGCACGGGTTTCTGCCGCAGGCTGGTGATCTATTGTTGTTCGAGGTACCGGTTGGCCCGGGAGTGCGCGTGGATAGCGGTGTGCGCAGCGGCGACGCGGTTACGTTGCACTACGATCCCATGATCGCCAAGATCACCGCGCACGGTGAAGATCGCGACCAGGCCCGTCGGCGGCTCGTGCAGGCACTGCGCGAGACCGTGGTTCTGGGGGTTCAGACCAATCTGGCGTACCTGATCGACGTGCTCGAACACGACGCCTTCGCGGACGGCCTCGTGCACACGGGTTTCGTTGAATCCCACATGACGCCCTGGCCGGCCGAGGGCGTCAACGGCGACGCCACGATCTGGCTGGCCGCCGCCGCGGTGGGCTTCATGGGTTCGTCCACGACCGTCCGTTCCAACGCCGGTGACCTGCGTCCGACGTCGCTCTGGGAAAGCCTGGGTCCCCATCGCATGGGCGGGGCAGCACAATGAAACGCACGCTCTTCCGCTTGCAGTGCGGCAAGTTGATCGAGTCCCTCGAGGCGGTCCCGGTGGCTGACGGGAACGGCGGCGCCAGGAACAAGACGGGCGACAACACGGGCAACAACACGCTTCAATTGCATCGTGCCGATGGCTCCAGGTTCGACCTGCAGATCGTCGGGCGGGACCACGACACCCTGGTGCTGATGCTGAACGGCGTGCGGCGCCGGGTGCGCTACGTACGTCGCGGCCGACACATGTATATGTCGCTCGACGGTCGTCAGGCCGTCGTGGAGTGGCTGGAAGACCACGATCAGGATTCACGGGGTCAAGGCTCGTCCGATCCCGTGGTTAGGGCACCGATGCCGGGCAAAGTACTGGAAGTGCTGGTTGCAACCGGTGATTCCGTGGCCGAGGGTGACCCGTTGGTGCGCGTGGAGGCCATGAAGATGGAGGTGGATCTGACCGCCGAGTTCGCCGGTACCGTGGACTCGGTACACGTGAGCGCGGGCGACCTGGTCGATCCCGACGCTGCGCTGGTGACGCTTGCCCCCCTCGAGAAAGCGCCGGGGTGACCCGCACCGCGCGCGCGGTGTTGCTGGCGACCTGCGTGGGTGTGGCCGCGGGCTTTGCCGACGTGGCCGTTCGCTTCGCTCATCCCGACATCGCCTACAGCGCGTCCTCGTTCCTGGCCGTCGTGGTTCTGTACGCCGTGCTCTGGATGGTGGGCGGGCTCGTGCTTGCGTTGGCCCTGGCCAAACGCACGCGCCTCGAACGCATGACGCTGGCCGCCGCTTGGGCCACGGCGGCCCTGGTGGTGGCGGGGGGCTACGCCAACATCTATTGGCTGCCCTCACTGTTCGACCTGCGCTCGCTCGCGTTCGACCTCGTATGGTTCCTGGTGTGCGCGGGCCTGGCCGTGGCGTGGTTGCGCCGTGGCGACGCGGTATCTTCGCGCGTGATGCTGGCACATGTGGGCTTGGCCCTGTTGGCATTAAGCACGGCGCAGATCGCGGTCATGGGTTCGGGTCGAAGTATCGCTACCATCGCGTCACGGCCGACGGTCAACGGGCCCGATATCCTGGTCGTGCTGTTCGACGCGTTGCGCGCGGACCACACCACCATGTATGGCTACGAGCGCGCGACCACGCCAACCATGCAGGCCATCGCCGACCGCGGTACGGTGTTCGAGAGAGCCTACTCGGCCAGCTCGTGGACCAAACCTTCGGTTGCGACGCTCATGACGGGGCTTTCGCCCGAGAGTCACGGCAACCATTCCATTTCTTCACGCCTGCCACTCAACGCAGTGACCCTGGCCGAGGTACTACGAGACGGTGGTTACCGCACCGGGGTGTTCGCCGAGAACAGCTTCGTGTCGCCGCTGTTTGGGTACGATCGCGGCGCCGACCGCGTGGTGTGCAACGAGGCGGATGTGCTGGCGCAGACGGTAGTGGGCCAGCTTTGGCGCCAGCTCAGTGTACGTTGGCGTCCCCTGCAGGAAGTGGAGCGATTGGCGTTGGCCGTGAATGTTCTCGATCCCGCACAGCGCGCCAAGGCGGGCATGGATCTTCCGCGGGCATTCCTGGAGTGGGTAGATGAAATAGGCGACGAGCGGTTCTTCGGCTACGTCCACCTCATGAAGCCACACGCTCCCTACATAGCACCCGAGCCCTTCGACGGTGCCTTCGGCGCGGCCGGGAACGAAGTCGTTGATCCGCCGCTGGTGCAGGGTCTGGCTCCGTTCGCCACGGCGGCCGACATGTCAACCCAGGCGCGACGCGAATTGATCGACAACTACGACGAGCGCATTCTGTACGGCGACTCCATGCTCGCCCGCATCGTCGACGGACTCGGCGAGCGCGACCGATGGCGTGATACGGTCGTCGTGCTTCTGGCCGATCACGGCGAGGAGTTCGGTGAAAATGGACTCTGGGACCACGGACATTCCCTGCAGGAAGGTGTGGTGCGTATTCCCCTGGTCCTGCGGGTGCCTAAGCGCGAGTCGTCGCGACGCGATGACCTGGTGCGTCTGCTGGATCTTCCGCCCACGCTGGTGGATCTGGCGGGTTTGCCACCGGTCGATCAGTTCGATGGCCGCAGTTTGCTGCCGCTGATCGATGGCGTGGACCTCACGCCGCGGCCGGTGCTGCTACAGGTTCGGCACGGGACTGGCTTCTGGTCCAATGCGCTACGCGTGGCCGACGCCAAATTCGTGCGTACCGAAGACTCCGGTCGCAGCGCCGCGTTGTTGTTCGATCTGGCCGCGGACCCGGGGGAAACCGTGGATCTTGCGTCGGCCCAGCAAGCGCAACGGATGCGGCTACAGCAAGAGCTGGACGACGCCGTGTTGGCCGCGGGTCTGAAGAAACAAGTGTCATCGGACGCCGTGGTCGACGCCGACACCCTCGAAAAACTGCGGGCCCTGGGGTACATCGAATGAAGTTGGATCTGCTCGACCGCGAGTTCCGTCTGACGTTCTGCACCAACGTGCTGCCGGATACCGAGCCCGATGCCATCGTTCGTCGATTGCAGGAAGTGGCGCCGGCATCGGCCAGCGCGTCGCTTGGCTTCGGCCTTTGGTTGTCCGCATCCACCGCGCATGCATTGCAGCAGGGGACCGCGGCCGCGGACTTTCATGCCCGCCTGGCCGCGGCGGGGTACCATGTGTTTACGTTGAATGGGTTTCCGTACGGCGACTTCCATCAAGACGTGGTGAAGGAGGCCGTGTTTCGTCCCACCTGGGCCGAGCCCGAGCGCCTGGCCTACACGTTGGCGTTGGGCGAACTGTTGGCGGGTTGGATGCCCGCCGGCGAGACGGGTTCCATCAGTACCCTGGCCGGGGGCTACAAGCGCCTGGACACGAAAGCTTCGTTCTCTCCGCGCTGCGGCGGCGCGCTGGTCAAGCTGGCCCTGGCTTGGCGCGAGGTTGAGGATCGAACCGGAGTGCGGCTGGTTCTGGGGCTCGAACCGGAACCGCGGTGCACCCTGGAGACGACGTCGGAAGTCGTGGATTTCTTCGAGACCCACGTGCTGGGCCCGGCGGGTCGAATGGTTGGTCAGGCGTCGGGCGTGAGCGGAACGCAACTGGAAGAACTGGTTC
This sequence comes from Candidatus Krumholzibacteriota bacterium, assembly GCA_029262065.1. GTDB lineage: Bacteria > Krumholzibacteriota > Krumholzibacteriia > JAJRXK01 > JAJRXK01 > JAJDAC01. The sequence goes on from JAJDAC010000045.1 coordinate 17,164, forward strand.
GCCGCCACGTGGGCGTCTGCTACGACGCCTGTCATCAGGCCGTGGAATTCGAAGAGCCGGTGGCGGCCCTGGATCGGCTGAAACGTCATGGGATTTGTCTGGCCAAGTTGCAGATCACGAACGCACTCGAGGTGCGTCAACCGTATCTGTCCGATACCCGCGAGCGACTGCAGGCATTTGCCGAGCCGCGCTATCTGCACCAGGTCTCGCGCCAGACCGAACACGGGGTGGACCTGTGCGACGATCTGTCGGTGGTGCTCGCGCACGATGACCCGGACTGGTGGGACGCCGACCTGTGGCGGATTCACTTCCACGTGCCTGTACACCGCGACGAAGTCTCGCAATTCCACACCACCCGCGATGATCTGGTGGCGTGCATGCGCAAGGTGCTCCACGACGACCTCACGCGGCATCTGGAAGTGGAAACCTACACCTGGGGCGTGTTGCCCGGCGAAGCCGAAGATCTGGCCGCGGGCTTGGCGGCCGAAATGGAGTGGACCGAACGCACCCTGACCGACCTCGCCAACGAGCCATCCGATTGAGTATTGGCATGAACGCTGACGCTGCAACCGACAGGGGTTCGGGTGTGAGCATACCCATGAAACTGTGGCCGGTAGTGGTCGGTGCCGCGTTGTTGCGCCTGTTCGCGGTGCGTGCGTCGGCGCCCACCGACGATGCGTTCATCACCTTTCGCTACGCCCACAATCTCGCGCACGGTCTGGGGTTCGTGTTCAACGAAGGCGAACGGGTGTTGGGTACGACCACACCGCTGTTTACGTTGTTGCTTACGCCGTTGGCCGCGGTAGGACTGCCGTTGCCCGAGGTCAGCGGGTTTCTGGCCATCGTGTTCGATTGTCTGACCGTGACCACCATCTACTATCTACTCGAACGCGACGCTGGCGCACCCGCGGCCTGGATTGCGGCCACCGCGTACGCCACGTCGTACGCATCGATCGTGGCCTGCGGTTTCGGAATGGAGACGCAGTTCTTCATGATGTGGGTGGTGCTGGCGTTCGCCCTGTGGCGGCGTGACCGGACCCACGCCGCTGCCTTCGCTGCGGGCATGGCTATTCTCACGCGACCTGAAGGCTTGTTCGTGGCCGGAATTCTTGGCGTGGCCGCACTTGCCGCGGGGCGACCGTGGCGCCGGCATCTGGGCGCGCTGATGGTAGTGGTGGCGGTCGTACTACCGTGGGTGGCGTTTGCCACGGTGTACTTCGGCTCGCCCCTTCCCAACTCGGCCGTGGCCAAGTCGGTGCAGGGAAGCATCGACGCCGCCCGCTGGTGGGAGTTTTTCGTGGCGCGCAATCCGCTCGTCATGCTGGTGTGGCTGGGCGCGCTGGGTGCGTTGGTGTGGTCCGCCACGTCGCGCCGCCCGGCGGTCTGGTTGTTGGGCGGCTGGTTGCTGATCTATCCGGCTTTTTTCCTGGTGGGCCGTCCCTCGTTCCTGGGCGCTTGGTATTTCGCGCCGCTTACCCTGGCGCTATGGCCGTTGGCCGGGCTGTTCGTCCACGGGTTGCTCGAGCGATGGTTCAAGACCCCGCGCATGGCGTTGAGCGTGGGTCTCACGCTGTGGTTGCTGATGGTGGGGGCGAGCTTGCCGCGCGCGTTGGGTACCACGCGCTGGTTCGCGCAGGTGGTGGATGAGGTCTACGAGCCCCTGGCTGCGTTCGTCGACGAACAGGCGGCCATCGGCGACGTCATACACGCTTCGGATATCGGATACCTGGGCTACCGCACGCAGCGACGGTTGCTCGACGCGGCCGCGTTGGTGTCGCCCATGGTGTGGCAGTACTACCTCGACCACGCCGACGACCCCAACCGGGACGTCTTGTTGGTGTTGCGGGAAAACCCTGACTGGGTCGTCCTGCCCGTGAAGAACGGAATCCATTCCCGCTTCGAAGCCAGTCCGTTCTCGCAGCGCTACCAGGCGCTCCGACGTTTCCAGGTCGAGGGAGAAACCGCGCTTCCCCCGTTCGACGATCCGTCGGAACGGTACGCCCAAGACGGCCGGTACATGGCCGACTTCATCGTCTACCGACGGGTGGCTACTGAGCCTCGGTGAACTCCGCTCGAACGGTCATACCGTTCGATGAGGTTTCGATACGCGCGGTACCCTCGACGAACTCACGCGAAAAGATCTTGCCCCCGGTGGGTTTGTCTTCCACCAGCATGGGCCCGATGGGGGTGGACGCGGGCGGCGCCAGTACGTCGCGCCCGACGAACCCATTCAGGTCGGTAAGCACGTAGGGTTGACCCAACAGCATCGAAGCGATGCGGCAGAAGGTGCTGCGACGCCCGTTCCGGTCCCACAGCAAGCTGAACGTGTTGCCGCGCGCGGGTCCGAGCCACCCTGGTTCCAGGTGCTCCTGCAGAAGCGCCATCGCCTCTTCGTCGCTGTAGCCCCATACCGTGGTGGGAAACGACTCGTAGGCGATGCCGGTGGTGAAGCCGGCGATATCCGCATCGAAATGTGGCAGGCGCCCGTTCACGATCTGGATCAGCCCGGGCCCGAAGCGCAGTTTCCATTGAGCGAGCAGTTGGTGTTGCCACTGTACCCACGCCACGTTTTCATCGGGGTCGTCGCGCGTTCCGATACCGTCGCCATCCATGTCTACTTCACCCACGTTGGGTTCGTCTTCCTGGCCCGGGTAGAGGTGGGGAAATGCGGACATGTAGTCGTGGAATACGCCGTCGAGGATGTCGGGGTACAACAGGGCCTGGGCGGCGATGACGTCCATCATGCGATTCAGCAGGCTCTCTTTGAAACCGCCGCGGGTCCACGGATTCACCATGGGCGCCCCGTCCCACATGAGGGGTTCGGCGCCGGTGGTCGTGGTCATGCGGTGCGGCTGCATGAGGTCGAAGATGGGTCCGATGATGGGAAACCGTTCGCGTTGGTTCGCGGTGTTCCACGATTGGTCCACACTGAGCACCGAGAACATGCCAATGACCAACAGGTCCGGGTTCAGTTGTCGTAGCCGCCGAATGGCCGTGGCGCCTTCTTCGGACAGACTCAAACGCAACGGCAATATGACCATGGGCGAGCTGGCCATCTCGGCCAGTTGGGTCTCATCGTAGGTTGCCAGGAGCAGACTGCGGTCCATCCAAGCCTGGGCCGGAAGCGGTAACGTGGCCGCGGCGTTGGTGGGAATCTGGGGTCCCATGACCGGTTCGTAGACAGCGGGTTCGTCGTCGCTGCCGAGCGGTATTTCGCAGGCGGCGAGACTCATGCAGACTGCGACGGCGCACAGCGTGACGAGACGCAAGGAGCGCGGTTGGCGAAGCATTTCGCACCTCTGGGGGTCGTGTATGTCTGGACCCAATTACCGTCGCGAGGTATCCCGGGGAATCACGGGACGCGGCGAGGCACAAGGCTTCGCCGGCTGCCCACAGGCAGTGCACGTGGCGCACCACCCGGCCCGTTTGGTTCAATGCGTCAGCGCGGAAACGGCTTGCGCCCGCGGTACCCAGCGTCCACCGCGTGGTACCACTCCAGGCGATCACCGTCGCCCAGCTCCCAGCACAGGAAAACCTCAGCCCCGTCGTACATGGTGGGAAAGTCGACGAGTCCCCGCCCGATATCCTGAATGACGATACCGGCGTTCTGGATGCGCCCCAGCGCACCATCGAGTTCGCGGTCGCGCGAAAAATACGTGGTGGTGTCGATGCCGCCACCGTTGCCGCGGTGTTCCACGCTTGCACCCAACGCGTGCACGCTTCCCTGCACTCCTTCGAGGATATCGTGAATGGTGCCGAACAGCTCGCGTAGCTGCGGAATCCATCCGTCGGCCTCGTCCGGCGTGAAGTGCTTGGAAAACAGGTTCTCTTTGCCCATGATGACGTGCTCGGTGGGAATTGCGGGCCCGGCCTCGAACTCTCATGTGAACATACACCGACCGGGGGAGCAGTCCCAGCGTGAACGATCGGCTTCAGCCCCGACACCGGGCCGACCTGGCGATGGTGGGCGTGTCGCTGTTGTGGGGGATTACCTTCCCTCTCATTCGTACCGCGGTCGAGGAACTGAGTCCCTACTCGTTCGTGGCCTACCGGTTCGGGTTGGCGACGCTGGCCTTTCTGCCCCTGGTCGTCCTTAGCCAGGGGGCTCGACGCGGTATTCGGGCCGCACTTTGGCCAGGGTTGTACCTGGGCGCGTTGGCGTGGGCCAGCTACCTCGCGCAAACCATCGGACTGCAGACAGTACCGGCGGGCCGGGCCGCGTTCATCACTGGTACCAGCGTAATCATGGTTCCCCTGCTCTCGCCGTTGTTCGCGGCCGGTCGCCCGGCTCGCGTTGACCTGGTGGCGGCACTGATCGCCCTGTCGGGCCTGTACCTCCTTACATCGGCTCCCGGCACGTTCTCCATATCTCCGGGCGACCTGTGGGTCCTGGCCTGCGCCGCGTTGTACGCGGTGTATATCCACGCTCTGCAAAAGGTGTTGCGTCGACCGCTGCACGGAACGTCGCTGGCATTCGTGCAGGTCGCGGCCATCGCGGCCTGCGGTTGGGTGGTTGTGCCCTGGAAGGGATTACAAGGCCTGGGGACCATCAGTAGTGACACCTGGACGGCACTGGTGGTATGCGCACTGTTGGCCACCGTGGGTACGTTCTGGCTGCAGACGCGTTTCCAGCGTCAGACCACGCCCGAGCGCGTGGCCCTGATCTTTTCGCTCGAACCGGTGTTCGCCACCTTGTTCTCGTACTGGTTGCTGGGCGAGACGCTCACCAAGTTGGGAGCGTTGGGGGCGGCGTTGATTCTTCTGGCCGTGATCGGTGTGGAGTGGTGGGCCCGTCGAGGCGACACAGACTAGTCGAGACGACACAGGCTAGTCGACACGACTCAGGCCAGGAGCGGATCGTCGTCTTCCACCAGCTGATAGAACACACCCCACACGCCTGGCCCCAGATGCGCGCCTACCGTGCCGGTAATGGAAGAGTGCACCAGATCGACCACGTCGCAACGTTGACGCAGGTTGGACTCGATGTCTTCGAGCTGTCCGTCCGACGCGTATTCCACCAGGCCCAATCGCACGCGGCTTCCGTCGGGGATTCTACTCTTGAGCAATTGGTTGATCTTGCGGGCCGCGCCGTCGTTGCCACGGGCGCGCGCCAGCGATCGGACCTGGCCGTCCTCGAAGGTGAGAATCGGTCGTTGGCCGGTGACCGATCCGAAGAGTTCCTTGGCGCGACCGATGCGGCCGCCGCGGCGGAGATACTTCAAGGTGGCCGGAGTGAATACGCAACCGGTGGCCCGGCGCCACCGATCGAGCCATTCCAGGATATGGTTGGTGGAAGCTCCACGCTGAGCCAGGCGGGCGGCGCAGATGGCCATGAGTCCTTCGCCCAGACTCGCGGTCTCACAGTCGAATACCTCGACGCGCGGTTGACGGGCCAGCCCCATCGCGCTGAGCGCCGATCGATAGGTACCCGAGAGGGCGCCGCTGACCGTGCATACCACGACCTCGCGGTCGTTCCGGAGTCGTTCGAGGGCCTCCACGAACGCTCGCGGGGCGGGTTGGCTCGTGCTGGGAAATTTGTCGTCGCGCTGTAGTCGTTCGTAGAACTCCGGCGTGGAGAGGTCGACCTGATCGCGAAACACGCGGTCACCGAACAACACCTGCAGCGGCACCAGTTCAATGCCCAGCTCCTGCCGTAGGTCGGTGGGAATATCGCCAACCGAGTCGCATACGATGGCGACCGACGTGTCCTGCTCGGCCAACGGAACAAGGGGCAGTTGAGCGTTGTCGCGGTCGTCGCGTTGCTGCTGCATGTCATCGACTTTGCGTTCTTCGATCGTGCCCAGGGTGCTCGCCAGTTTGAGGATCTCATCGGGATGATCGGTATGGACGTGTAGCTTGAACACGCTTCCGGTGGTGGCCACCATCAGACAACTGCCGCGTCCGTGAAATCGCGCGCGTAGCACTTCCGATTCGAACCCCGATCCCCGCACCACCAACTCGGTACAGAAACGGTCGGTCAGTTCGCCGACTTCCATGGGCGGGTGGGCGACGGCGGCGTGGATATCCTCTTCATCGAACTCGGGTGGCGGCTGCCCCGTGATATCGCGATGGATTCCCTTCAGGAAGTTCACGTATCCCTGGGCGCCGGCATCGACGACCTGCGCATCGCGTAGTGCGCGCAACATCTCGGGTGTGCGTGCCAGCGCGCGTTCTGCCTCCTGCAGAATTGTCTCGATGAAGCTCGCCAGGTCCATGCGCCGGGTGGCTGCGCGCTTGGCCGCTTCGCTGGTGGCGCGCATGACCGTCAGGATGGTGCCTTCCACTGGCTTCTCGATGGCGTTGTAGACGGCGTCGGTCGCATTGGAAAGGGCCTGCGCCAGGTCGCTGGTGGAGGCATGGGCGTGACGGTCCAGAGCGTTCGAGAGACCAAGGAACCAATGCGCCAGGATGATGCCGCTGTTTCCCTTCGCACCCAGAATGCTGGCTTCGGCGACCTGGGCCAGGACGCGAGAGAGATTGCGGTCATCGGTGTGACGAATGGCCGCGGCTGTGGCCGATAGCGACAGGGCCATGTTGGTGCCGGTGTCGCCATCGGGCACGGGGAACACGTTGATCATGTTCAGGTGCGCACGGGTGTGCCGCACCCAGTCGGCGCCTGCGATCACCGCTCGGCGGAAGATCGCGCCGTCAATGTCTTGGATGGCCATGTCTTGACTGTAAAGGGTTGCCAGTATTGTGACAAGCAGGGTGGTCCGGGGGGTTGGCGGGCGCCAGAGGGCGCGCTATCATCATGGTCGGCGCTCGTTGTCTTCCGAAAGGCTGGGTATCACATGTTCGCCGATGCCACCCGGGAACGCTTTACCTCCATGGTGTCGCTCAACGACGACGACATCGATCTGTTGGCCGCCACGTTTCTGGTGGCCAAAGAGGAGTATCCGCGGCTCTCGGTGGCCGAGGAAGTGGCCCGCGTAGAGGAGTTCGCCGATCGCCTCATAGCAGAGGTGGCGGGCAGCTCCGATTTCTTCCACGGCATCTACGCCATCAACAAGGTGCTGTTCGAGGAACTGCACTTCCGCGGCAACGTGGAGGACTACGAGGACCCCGCCAACAGCATGCTCAATCGCGTGCTCGACCGACGCACGGGGATCCCCATCACGCTTTCCATCTTGTACTTCGAGGTGGCTCAGCGCCTGGGGTTTCGGGCGAGCGGTGTGAATTTCCCGGGCCATTTCATCGTGCGCTTCGATGACGACTGGGGGACCACGTTCGTGGATCCTTTCTACCAGGGGCGGGTTCTGCTGAAGCAGGACCTGCAACGACGATTGGTTCGCGCCCTGGGCAAGGGCGCGCCGTGGAAGTCCGAATACCTCGAACCGGCCGCCAATCGTCAGATTCTCACGCGTTTGCTGTATAACCTGAAGCGCGTGTATCTGCGCACATCGGACCTCGAGCGGGCGTTGATGGCGGCCGAACGTCTGGTCATCCTCAACCCCAACGTGCCGCGGGAACGCCGCGACCGGGGCCTGCTCTACGGTCAGACCGGCCATCGGGAAGTGGCCATCGCCGACCTCCAGGAGTATCTCGATCTGGTACCCGACGCGCGCGATGCCCCCCGCATTCGGCGCGTATTGAAGGGGCTGCTCCGCAGCCGCGCCAACGAGGCCTGACGGCCGGGACCCGGAGATACTTCCTTGAAGATCCTCTTCGTCTGCTACGCCAATGCCTGCCGCAGTCAGATCGCCGAGGCCTACGGGCGTTGGCGTGCGCCCGAGGGCGTGGAAATCCAGAGCGCGGGCCTGATCGCCGCCGGGGTCTGGCCGCTGGCCCGCCGGGCGGCCGAAGACCGTGGGCTGACCATGGACGGCCAGTGGAGCAAGACACTGGACGAGGTCTCGGACCAGGACTTCGACCTGATCGTGAGCCTGAGCGGCAAGGCCCGGCCGCACTGCGACAACCTGGCCACGAAAATAGCCGATAGGACGGCGAAAAGACCGCGAAGAGAGCACTGGCCGATCCTGGATCCGGCGGGAGTCACCGGTACTGACGAGCAGCTTCGCGAAGTTTTCGCCCTGTGCGTGGAGGACATCGCCGAAGAGGTGGATGTGCTTTATTCCCAACTGTTTCCAGATACGCCGGTACCATCGGCCCCGGCCCGCGGCTCCTGACCCGGGCCGCGATCGCCTCGAAACCCTACGAATTTCGCCCAGTTCAGCCCGCCCTTCACTTTGTGTGGGATTTTCCGTTGACGCCCCAATCCCTTGTGGTAGTTTGCGTCTCACGCCCCACATGTAGTGGGTGTGCGACCTAAGCGCTGTGATTTCAGGCAATTAGACGGCTCTGTGTAGTTGTCATCACGCCTAGACAACCAGCGCGAATCGTAAATCCAGACGACCCCGATACGTCTCTCGCCACGGGCCCCGAAGTGCTCAATGGGCCTGTGTCTTCGTGTCTGTCGTCGCCTGGAGTTCGCGCGCGGAACGGCCAGGTCGCCGCCGGATATTCAAACCTTCGGCCCGGGGTTTCGACCTCGCGTGGCCGGCTCGGTCACTTTTGGGAAAGGATTCACATGGCTGCCCGAGACACCAGCACCGCGTCCAAGACCACTACCCGTTCCAAGGCTCCCAGTCAGGGACGGATCGAGGTCGCACGTCGGTTCACCCAGCCGGGCCGCCCGGTCTTCGAGACGTTGGAATGGGAGCTCCGCACCGCTACCATCACCGACGACCAGGGTCAGGTGCTGTTCGAACAGCATGACGTGGAAGTTCCGCGCGCCTGGAGCCAGCTCGCCACCAACGTGGTGGTATCGAAGTATTTCCGCGGCGCGGTCGGTACCCCGGGTCGCGAGAGCAGCGTGCGTCAGCTCATCGGTCGGGTCGTCGATACCATCAGCGGTTGGGGCGACAAGGGTGGTTACTTCGCCAGCCCCGATGATCGCGATTCCTTCCGCGAAGAACTCACACACCTCCTGGTGCACCAGAAGCTGTGCTTCAACAGCCCGGTCTGGTTCAACGTCGGCGTCGAAGAGAAGCCGCAGTGCTCAGCGTGCTTCATCAACTCGGTCGAGGACTCCATGGGTTCCATCATGGATCTCGCCAAGACCGAAGGCATGCTCTTCAAATGGGGTTCGGGCACCGGCACCAACCTCTCGCCGCTGCGCAGCAGCAAGGAGACCCTGACCACCGGTGGCGTGGCTAGTGGGCCGGTCAGTTTCATGAAGGGCTTCGATGCCTTCGCCGGCGTCATCAAGAGCGGTGGCAAGACGCGTCGCGCCGCCAAGATGGTCATCCTGGACATCGACCATCCCGACATTGCTGACTTCATCACCTGCAAGGTCAGCGAAGAGAAGAAGGCCTGGGCCCTGATCGAGGCCGGCTACGACGGAAGTTTCCAGGGCGAGGCCTACAGCTCGGTGTTTTTCCAGAACAGCAACAATTCGGTGCGGGTGACCGACGACTTCATGCGCGCGGTGCAGGAAGACGGCGACTGGTCGCTGCTGGCCCGCCGCGACGGCCGTTCGGTCGAGACGGTGAAAGCGCGCGACATGATGCGTCTCATCTCAGATTGCACCTACGCCTGCGGTGATCCGGGCATGCAGTACGACACCACGGTCAACGATTGGCACACCTGCAAGACCACCGATCGCATCTACGCGAGCAACCCCTGCAGCGAGTACATGTTCCTCAACGACACTGCGTGCAATCTGGCGTCGTTGAACCTCATGAAATACCGCGACGACAAGGGTGAGTTCGAAGTCGAGGACTTCGCGCACGCCGTGGATCTGTCGATCCTGGCGCAGGAGATCATCGTCGACTTCGCAAGCTATCCGCGTGATCTCATTGCCACCAACAGCCACGACTACCGCCCGTTGGGGCTGGGTTATGCCAACCTGGGCGCGTTGCTCATGAGCCGTGGTCTGGCCTACGACAGCGACGAAGGGCGCGACTACGCGGCGGCCATCACGTCGCTCATGTGCGGTCAGGCGTACCGTCAGAGTGCTGAAATCGCCAAGTCCATGGGAGCCTTCGAGGGCTACGGCAAGAACCGTGAGTCCATGTTGGGCGTCATCCAGAAGCACCGGGCCGCGGCCCATACCATCAATGCCCACCGTGTACCCGAAGCCCTGCTGGACGCCGCACGCACCAGCTGGGACGACGCGTACGCCATGGGTGTGGACTACGGCTACAAGAACAGCCAGGTCACGGTGATCGCTCCGACCGGAACCATCGCTTTCATGATGGATTGCGACACCACGGGTATCGAGCCCGATATCGCGCTGGTGAAATACAAGAAGCTGGTGGGCGGTGGCTTCCTCAAGATCGTCAACAAGACCGTACCGGAAGCCCTGACGCGGCTGGGGTACGAAGCCGACCAGGTAGCGGACATCATTGCCCATGTCGATGCCAAAGAGACGATCGAGGGTGCTCCGCACCTGAAGGACGAGCACCTGTCGGTGTTCGACTGCGCGCTCAAGCCGCAGAACGGCCAGCGTTCGATTGGCTACATGGGTCACGTGCGCATGATGGCCGCGGCCCAACCGTTCTTGTCGGGTGCCATCAGCAAGACGGTGAACATGCCCGAGGACTGCACCGTCGAAGATATCGAGACCACCTACCTGGAAGCGTGGAAGCTGGGGCTCAAGGCCATCGCGATCTACCGCGACGGAAGCAAGAAGCTGCAGCCCATGAACACCAACCGCAGCAAGAGCGACGACCATCTCAAGGGCGGAAAGGCCGAAACGCGAGGCCCCGTGCGTCGACGGTTGCCGGACGAGCGTGCGGCCATCACGCACAAGTTCTCGATCGCCGGCCACGAAGGTTACTTCACGGTGGGTCAGTTCGAGGACGGTTCGCCCGGCGAGTTGTTCGTGCGCATGGCCAAGGAGGGTTCGGTCATAAGCGGTCTCATGGACAGCTTTGCCACCGCGGTCTCGATCATGTTGCAGTACCAGGTACCGCTGGAGGTGCTGTGCAACAAGTTTACCAACAGCCGCTTCGAGCCCAGTGGTTTCACCACCAACAAACAGATCCCGATCGCCAAGAGCATCATGGATTACATCTTCCGCTGGTTGGAGATCAAATTCATTGATCCCGCTCCCAAGGGGGATGTCGCCGTGGCCAGGGTCGCGGCGACGGAAGCAACCGAGCCGGAAGTAAACGGCAAGGCCAACGGTTCTACCGCGACCGACCCTGGAGCCAACGGTGGTCGCGTCATCTCGGCCGACGAGCTTCGCGTCCAAAGCGATGCGCCGCCCTGTGCGGAGTGCGGTTCGGTGATGGTGCCCAACGGTAGCTGCTACCGTTGCATCAACTGCGGCGGCACCAGCGGCTGTAGCTGATGCGCGCGGCGGAAACCTGGAACTGAGGCAGGCGCGGGCGGGCTTCTCGAAAGAGGGCCCGCCCTTGTTTTTTGGTGCTTCTTCTCACGGTAGGGGCGGCGGGAAGATGGCCGCCCCTTGTTGCCTCGTGGTACGACTTCTTAAGGTAGGGGCGGCCACACCTCGTCGAGTGTGTTGTCGAAATCCAGATCCAGGCCCAGACCTATGTCAAAGCCCACGCTGGGGTTTGTATTGTGGGCTTCCAGCGTCGCCCGGATGAAGGCGACTACCGGCGCGTTTGGCGAGGCCGGGGGCGGGTTGGGGTCGACCCACAGGTCGAGCGGAATGAACACTGCAACCAGGCGGCCACGGTCGCCGTCGGGGATCAATTCGAAGACGTGGCCTTCCACTTCCTGGCGCCCGTTGGCGTCCAGGCCGTGGAGCTGGGTTCCGTCCCAGTAGCGCAGAGTGACAGTGGGGGTCTCGTAGGGAAGCTCATTGGCGGGCCACTGGCCGCGGTCGGGATCGCGTAGCAGGGCCTGGATGTTGGTCGGTGGATCTGGTCGCGTGATCTTGACGTTGCTGCAGCTGGCCACGGCAAGGATCGTGGCCGCGCACGTGAGTGCGCGGGCGTGTCGTAGGATGAACAAGATCGACCTGAGCATGGGGCTGGTGCACTCCCGGGGGATGGTTGCTGAATGCTCCCCCACGAAAATACAAACGGAGACCCGGGAACCACAAGGGTCTGGGCGCCTCGCTGGCCGTGGTGTTACCCTGAGCCCCACCATCGTCGGAAAGGATCAATATGGCCTCGTCGTTGCCACCGTTGGGTGCCCCCGGGCACGTGGCGCTCGAAAAACTCCAGCCCGAAGAGACCCGTCGCTACGGGCGTCACCTGATCCTGTCCGAGATCGGAGTGGAGGGGCAGGAGCGGTTGAAGTCTTCCCGGGTCCTCCTGGTGGGGGCGGGTGGTCTGGGTTCGCCCATGGCCCTCTACCTGGCCGCGGCTGGAGTGGGCACGCTGGGCCTGGTCGACTTCGACACCGTGGACGAAACCAATCTGCATCGCCAGCTTCTGCATGGTACCGCCGACGTTGGCCGTCCCAAGCTCGACAGCGCACGCGACCGGCTGCGAGAGGTGAACCCTCACGTGACCCTCGAGTGTCACGAGATGCGCCTGGACGCCAGCAACGCGGCCCAACTGGTGGCGGGCTACGATCTGGTGGCCGATGGCAGCGATAATTTCGGTACCCGGTACCTGGTGAACGACGCCTGCGTGATGGCGGGCAAAACCAACGTGTGGGGCGCGGTGTTCCAGTTCGAGGGTCAGGTCTCGGTGTTTGGCGCGCCAGATGGCCCATGCTATCGCTGTCTGTATCCCGACCCGCCGCCGCCGGGCTCGGTGCCCAATTGCGCCGAGGGCGGCGTGCTGGGCGTGCTGCCTGGCATCATCGGACTTCTGCAGGCCAATGAGGTCATCAAGTTGTTGTTGGGAATCGGCGAACCGCTGGTGGGCCGGCTGTCGCTGTTCGACGCGCTGAACGGTGGCTTTCGTGAGGTGCGCCTGGCCAAGGATCCGCAGTGTCCGGTTTGCGGCGAACGACCCAGCGTGACCGAACTGGTCGAGTACGAGGGGTACTGTGAAGTGGTGCCCCTCTCCGACGCCGCGACCTCCGAGCCGGCTATTTCCGAAGCCACCCCGGTTGGGTCGGCCGAGCTCCTACCGTTCGACATTCCGGTACAGGAACTGGCGTCACGCCGTGACGCCCCCGACGCTCCCGTGATCCTCGATGTGCGGACGCAACAGGAACGCGCCATCGCCAGCGTCGATGGGTCGATCTGGATCCCGATGCACGAGCTGCCCCAGCGCCTGCAGGAAATCGAGTCCCAACGCGAGGTGGCCGTTCTGTGCCACAGCGGAATTCGTAGCACGCAGGTCGTGCATTTTCTTCGTCAACAGGGTTTCGATCGTTCGCGTAATATCGCGGGCGGTATCGACCGGTGGTCGGTCGAAGTCGATTCCTCAGTTCCTCGTTATTGAAGCAAGGCCAAGTGAACGCTCTCTCTCAGTTTCGTCATACCAAGATCGTCGCCACGCTGGGCCCGGCCAGCTGCAAGCCCGAAACCATCGGTGACCTGATTGCCGCGGGCGTGGACATGTTTCGACTGAATGCGAGTCACGGTGACCACGAATTCTTCGCCGAGATGGTCAATCACATTCGCGCGGCCAGTCGTGACCAGGGTCGCGAGGTGGCGGTTCTCATGGATCTGCGTGGACCAAAAATCCGTGTGGGCGCGTTGACCAACGACGAGCCGGTCGAACTGAAGGTCGGAGCCGAGCTGCGCATTACCACGCGGTCCGTCGAAGGCACGCCGGAGTGCATTCCCTGTACCTACGCAGGTCTGCCCCACGACGTGGAAGCTGGGGATCAGATTCTGTTGGACGACGGCCTCATGGAGCTCGAAGTACTGAGGGTCGAGCAGCTGGCGGAGGTGGTGTGCCGAGTCGTGGTGGGGGGGATGCTCAAACCCAACAAGGGCATCAACGTGCCTGGTCGCGCGCTTTCGGCCCGGGCCTTCGACGAAAAGGATCTGCGCGATCTGGACAGCGCTATTTCGCTCGACGTGGATTGGGTGGCGCTCTCGTTCGTGCGTCGTCCCGAAGACGTGCGTCAACTGCGCGACGAAATGCAGAACCGCGGGGGGCGGATTCCCATCATCGCCAAGATCGAAAAACCCCAGGCGATCGATGCCATCGATCAGATTCTGGCGGCCAGCGACGGAATCATGGTGGCGCGAGGTGACCTGGGAGTGGAGGTAGAGCCCGAGCGGGTTCCCACCCTGCAGAAGATGCTCATCCACAAGGCCAACGAATGGGGCGTGCCGGTGATCACGGCCACCCAGATGCTCGAGTCCATGATCGAGAACAACCGGCCCACGCGGGCCGAAGCCAGCGATGTCGCCAACGCCATCCTGGACGGTACGGATGCCGTCATGCTGTCGGGCGAGACGGCGGCGGGAAAGCACCCCTTGGCCGCCGTACGAATAATGGGCCGCATTGCCCAGCAGGTGGAAGAATCGTCGTTCTATCGCAAGCGGCGCGAGGAAACGCCCGAGCTGGCCCGCTTCAGTCCCGAGACGCGCGCGGTGGCGCGGGCCGCGCGCGAGGTCGCTCGTTCCACGGTGCACGAGACCATCGTCATCTACACGATGAGCGGTACCACCGCATTGGTGCAGAGCAAGTTGTTGGCGTCGGGGCGACTGGTCGTGCTGTGTCCCGACCCGCGGGTCTGCCGGCGCATGTCACTGTACCGTGGGGCATTGCCCCTGTTCAGCGAGTTCTACTCCAGCACCGACGAGTTGCTACGCGCCGGCGACATCCAGCTGCTGAATCACCGCGTCGCCCAGCCGGGCGAAACCGTGGTGGTCATTGGCGGTACCATGCAGTTCGCGGGCGCCACCAACATGTTGCAGTTGAGGGTGGTGGGGCTGGCTGATGTGGCCGAGGAGTAGGCGCTCGTTCACCGCCAAGGCCGTGGCTCTGGCTGCGCTAGGGGTGGCGGCGTTCGCGGCCTGCCAGAGCGAGCCGCAATACCCACCGACGGCCGAAGGCCTGTATCTCGCTCATTGTGCGCGTTGTCACGAAGTGGACGGAAGCTCGGCCACGTCGTCGGATCTGGCCGGCTACCTCGTCGATCTGCGCGAGCCGGTGTTCCAGAACAACGTCCCCGACGCGGAGATCGCCCACATCATCGAATTCGGCCAGGGCAAGATGCAGGGGATTGCCGGGTTGCACCCGGCCGAGGTAGAGTCCCTGGTGCTTCACGTGCGGCACCTGGGCCGGGCCGCGGTCGAAGCAGGGGCCCAACCGTGACATCTACGATCTTGTCAGATTTAGCCACACCCGGTCTCGACATGTCCGGGGCGTCCGCCTAGTCTATCCGCACCATGGCACTAGCTCTAATCGTATGGAATTTCCTGGCGGCCCTCGCGCTCACCGCGGCGGCCGTCGCTGGTATTGGCTCCGCGCGCGATATACTGCCCGTGGACGTATACCCGCGAACCCACGTGACGCTCGCGCTCTTCGGCGCCGTCATGATGCTCTTCGGTCACTCCATGACCATCTTCTACTTCGTGGGCACGGGCGTGCGCATGAAGGAGCTGGTGGCCGAGCACGGCATCACGGAAGATCTCGTCACGCCCACCAAGCGTTTCAAAATGAAGGTTTTTCCTTTCGCGACCATGGCCATGTTGATCACCATGATTACCTTCATCATCGGCGGCGGCGTCGACACGGGCACGGTCCCCAGTTGGGTCCACCTGGCGTTGGCCACCGTGGCGCTGATCCTGAACTTCATGGCGATGAACAAGGAACTCTGGGCCATCAACGCGAACGTTCGCCTGTTTGACCATCTGGAGCTGCTGGTCGAGGCCAAGGAATCGCCAGCACTCGTTTCGGAGGAAACAACTTCGTGAGCCGATACGGGCAGAACACAATGGCTTTGGTCCTGGGCGTGGCGCTGGCGTCGGTGACCTTTTCGTCGGCGGCCGCGCAGACGTCGCCGCGCTGGAACGAACCGGAGGACCCCTACGTGGCCGCCATCGGCCTGGCGGGTGGCGCCAGCAGCGGGGCTGGGTTGGCGGTCCGGTGGCCGGGCCTTTCCCAGACCATGCTGGGTGTCGCCGGGGGCGTGTGGAGCCAAGACGGCGATGTGGACTGGAATGTGGGTCTCGAAGTGAACTGGATCCTGCGTCAGGCGAATCGGCTACGCATTTTCGTGGGCCCGTCGGCGGCGTTCTTCTCCGATGACAACGGCGACAACACCGAAGAGGACGTCGACCTGAACATCGCGGTTGGCGTGGGTATCGAATACCTGATGCGCCCACGCTTCTCGGTGAAGTTCGACGTGGGCTTCACGTACCTGGGCGACGATGGCGATGTATTTCCGCTACCGCAACTCGGCGTGTTCTTCTACTTCTAGAAGTCTGATCCAGACCCTGGATGGACGGGCGGCTACGAAGCGGCCACGAACTCGAGCTGCTTGACCCGCGGCAGGATTCCCTGATCGGCGCCTCGCTTCAGCAACTCGCGCACGGCCTTGTCTCCGCTGTCTCCGTAGTCCAGCGTGAAGTTGTTCACGTACATACCCACGAACTTGTCGGCGCGTGCGGCCGGCATGTTGCGCGCCCACTGCAGCGCGTACTCCAACGCTTCTTCGCGGTTGTCCAGCCCGGCCTGGATAGAAGCCTTCAACACGCGGTTGATGGTCGGCAGGCGACTCTCGCCCAGGTCCTTGCGAATGGCGTTGCCGCCCAGCGGCAACGGCAGCCCGGTCTCTTCCTTCCACCACACGCCCATGTCCTGCACCAATTCCAGACCATCATCTTCGTAGGTCAGCTGACCCTCGTGGATGATCAGGCCGGCATCGAACTCGCCCGAGGCCACCTTGCCGGGAATCTGGTCGAACTCCACTACTTCGGTGTCGACTTCGCCCAGGCATAGTCGCAGCGCCAGGTACGCGGTGGTCATGTGTCCAGGGACCGCCACCGTGAGTCCTTTGATGTCGCCGGTGCTGAAGCCGCTGCCCTTGCGGGCCACGATCATGGGACCGTAGCCGTCGCCCATGCTGCTGCCCGTGGGCAGCAAGGCGTATTTGTCGAGTACGTAGGCGTAGGCGTGGATGGAGATGGCGGTGATGTCCAGCTCGCCGCGCGTGGCCCGTTCGTTGAGCGTCTGGATGTCCTGCAGGATGTGCTCGAACGTGTATCCCTCGGTGTCGATCTTGTCCTTGGCCAGGGCCCAGAACATGAATGCGTCGTCGGGGTCGGGGCTATGGCCCAGGGTTAGATGCATCGGCGTCTCCACGGCTTTCAAAGGAAGTTTGACGAACCCGAAGCTAGCCAAGACCCTGCACCATTGCAACCACTTGCGATCGGCACGGTGTCTGCATACACTCGCGCGCGTCCCCGCCCGGTTCTTGGGGTGGTTCCTCCCCCCGGCGCACACCCACGGTTCTTCCCTTCGGAGCCCCTCCCATGCCCCGTATCCGCTTCGCGAACGATGATCTCACCGTCCAGGTGGCGGCCGGCATCAGCCTGCCCCAGGCGGCCAACGAAGCGGGAGCGGGTCTACCCTTCGGCTGCCGGGCCGGAACCTGTGGCACTTGCGTCGTCACGGTGCTCAGCGGCGAGGAAAACCTCGACGAACTGGGCTTCGTGGAAAGCGATACCCTGGCGGTGCTGGGCGCACAGGGCCCAGGGCGCCGGCTGGGCTGCCAGATCGTCCTGGGAGAGGGCGACATCGAAATCGCCTGGGACGAGTAGACCTTTTTGGCCTCCCGTCACCCTTTCGTGCAATCGGAGGGCACTGTGAGCGGGCTACATTCCAACATCCTGGAACGGATCGGCCGCACGTCGACGGTGGCGTTACGCAACGTGGTGCCCGCCAACGGCGCCTGTCAGGCGGCCCTTCGGGCTCGCACAAGATCGATGGTGTGTGGGCCGGTTTCGTGGTGCCGCTCTGGCGAAATGACATTGCCGATCGCACCGCCAAGGCGATTTCAGCGCTCGTCCTTCAGCCGCTGTACTTCCTTTTCCAGGTCGCGCTGGCGGCCGAACAACTTCGCCACGTACAAGAACACTCCGAGCCACACGATGCTGTAGGCGCTGAATACCCACCAGAAATTCTGAGCCATATCAGGTCGTCTCCAAAGAGCGTTCGAGGAAGAGTTCTTCGACCGAGTCTTCCAGTTGGGCGATGGCGGCGCGGGCCCGCAGCAGAACCACGAACTGGAGCATGAACACCACGAAGGCGAGGATCAGGGTAAACAGGAAGATGCCGTCGATGCCGCTGCCTTCGCCGCCCGCGAGTACGGGCGAAGGATGTTGCGAGGCCTTGACGCGATTGGCCATGTACACCACCGGTACATCGATGAAGGCGATCAGGCCCACCACGGCCGACATCGATGCGCGTCGTTCGCGGTCATCGATGCTGCGGCGCAGGATCATGTAGGCCAGGAACATGAGCCAAAGGATGAACGTGGTGGTCAGGCGTAGATCCCACGTCCAATAGATTCCCCACACCGGGCGAGCCCACAGCGGTCCGGTGATGAGCACCAGGGTCACGTACATCAGGCCCACTTCCGCCGCCGCGGCCGCGGTGCGGTCGTGGTGCAGTTCGCGTGTCCTGAGATACCGGAAGCCTTTCCAGGCGGTAACGCCAAAGGCGCAGAAGCTGGCCCAGGCGCACGGTACGTGGAAGTAGAAGATCTTCTGTACCAGGCCCATGGTGCGTTCGTTGGGCACCTTCAGGAACACGAGGTACAGCAGCAGCACCATGCCCGCGGCCGACAGGAAAAGCAGAATGCGATTGGTCAGGCTCATGTCAGTCCTCGAGTACGAAACCGTAGAGCAGGAACGCCGCCGCCACGAAGAGCACGTCGAACCCAATGGCCAGTTGCATCCAGGCCTGGAGTCCGCGGTCACCTCCTGGCGTCAGCACGATAGCCGTGCCCTCGACCACGGCCAGAATGAGCGGGGTCAGCACGGGAATCAAGAGTACGGGCAGCATCACCTCGCGCAGCCGGCTCTTCTGTCCGACCACGGCGAAGATGGTGCCCACGGCCAGAAAGCCCGCCGTGCCCAGTAGCAGCAACGCGAACAGTGGCCACCGCAAGTGCCGCCCGTCCAGGTCGAACCAGGCAATGACGAACACCAGGATGACCGCTTCACCAACCAGCATGAACAGCGCGTGCGAGGCCAGCTTGCCCAGGTACAGGGCGCCCCGGTCGGCCGGACTGCTGATGAGCGCGTCCAGGCCACCATCGCTGGCATCCTTGGATGCGCTGCGGTTCAGGCCCAGCATGCCGGCGAAGAAGATGGCCGTCCACAGACTGCCGGGCAGGATCTCTTCGCGTGCGTGCCGCGCCGGATCGAATGCGAAGACGAACGTCACGACGGTCAGCAGCCCGAACATGGCGATGGTGATGAAGATCTCCTTGCGGCGCCACTCCGCCAGAATGTCGCGCCGCAATACCGCGCGCGTCACGCGCCAGAACTTCACGGGCGCACCTCGGCGCGGGCCGATGACGGTGGGGACTGCGCCAGCTGGGCCAGGTGACTCGCCCAGCCCGCTGCATCACGACCGCCGGGTGAGGACTCTTCCACCACGCGACCACGGTTCAGAATGACCACGCGATCGCACCAGTCCAGCACGTCGTCCAGCTGGTGCGTGGCCAGGACCATGGCGCGCCCATCGTTGCGTTGCTGCGCCAGGATCTCGCCCAGTTGATGACAGCCCGCCGCGTCCAGGCCGGTAAACGGCTCGTCGAGCACCAGCAGCTTGGGATCGTGCAGCAGCGCGCGCGCCAGGCTCAGGCGCTGGCGCATACCGCGGCTGAAGCCTCCCACGCGATCGTCGCCCCGTTCGCCCAGTCCCATCGTGTTCAGACCGTTGTTCACGGCCTGGGTGGCTTCATCCACGCCGTACAACTCGGCGTAGAATTCCAGGTTCTCGCGGGCGGTCAATGCGTCGTCCAGCATCGTGGCGTGTGGTAGGTACGCCATCTGGGCGCGGATTTCTTCGATGCGCTCGCGGATGGGCCGACCGAACAGGTGCAACTCGCCCGATGTAGGTCGCAGGACGGTCGCCAGCATTGAGAGCAGGGTCGACTTGCCGGCGCCGTTCGCGCCCAGTAGCAGGACGGCTTCGCCCGCGTCGACGGTCAGGTCAACGTCGCGCAACGCCCAGTGGCGTCCGTATCGGCGCGAGAGCGCCCGCACGCGAACGACGGACGCCAAGCGCTAGGCCTTCGAAGATTCGGATGTTCGGGTCCGGGGGCCAAGGCCTTTGCGTTGGCGCTCGAACGCGGCGCGGTCGATGCGGCCGGCGACGTAGTTGTCTTCCAGGTCGGAGAGGTTGGATTTGTCCTGTGCGTCGGACATCGAGGGTCGTCCGGCCACCAATACCGCGCCCACCAACACGCCTCCCAGCGCCAGCATCAGGAAAAGCCGTTTGTCGTTCAACCGGTTCGCGCGAATTTCGACGCGGCTTTGCGCCTCGCTCATATCGAGGCCGGCGTGCGGGTCGGCGGCTCCCGCCGAACCACCCATGAGGTTCACGGCGAAGGCATCGCCCGGTAGGAGTGCTCCGCCCAGGTAGACCGCGTAGCCGGCTGGTGCGTTCTCGTCTTCATGCGCGATCAGGTCGGCCCCGCTCACCACGATGTCTTCGGGCGAAACGAGGGCGCTGCGGCGCGCGACCGGAAAGAACATGCGGGGGGCCCAGGCCAGGGGTTGTCCGTCGTACTCCAGTTCGTATCGCAGGACCACTCGGGTGTTACCGGGTTTGAATGGGTAGGGAATGGTGAACACGCCCTCCTCGTCGGTTTCCAGCAGTTCCTGTTGCAAGGGCATGGTCGAAGACGCCGCACGCACCGTCACTTCCACGTCGCCGTGGATGTCGCCGGGTACTTCAACCCGAATAGGACCCTGATCCTGCCATATCGAGCGTGGCGGATCGCTCTGGTTCTCGAATTCCATGAGCTGCATCACACTGAGATGCTCGGCGTTGCGGGTGAAGATAGCGTGGGCCATGCTGATTACGACCGGCGCAAGGTCTTCCGTTGCGTCGTACACCGTCACCTCGACCTGCTCGGTCTCCTGTGTCATGAGCACCGAGTGGTTGTAGAGCACGCCCGCGCTTTGGATCTGCAGGATGTAGGGAGGGCCCTGACGGAATGGCACGTCGGGAAACGTGAACTGTCCGTCCACGCCTTCGAGCACCCCCAGTGTGTCCATGCCGCCGGCCATGTCCATCAGGCGAACGATTTCGGCCTGACCGGTTTCGTTGGTGGTTCCATTGAGCAACGTGCCGCTGATTTCGCCACCCTGCGCGACGGCCGCCAGCGAGGTCACCCCGAGCACAGTCAGCGTCGACACGATGCCAAGGGTATGGCCCAAGCGTCTCATGAAACGACCTTCTCTCCGCAGCCGGAACAGAAGCGCGCGACGGTGGGAAGCTTCTGACCGCAGTGAACGCAGAACGCAGCCGACGGGCCGGTCGTCGCATCGTTGGAAGCGTGCGCGGGGCGGTTGGCAGGTCTGGCCGTGGCGACGGCGTCGCCCTGCTTCAGGACCTCCAATTGCTCCAGAATGCTTCCGGCCTGCCGTTTGAGTGCGTCGCGCATGCTGGTGTGGTCGCCCTCGGCCATCTTGCCCATGGCGAATTCAAAGTCGAGGTCGGTGATGTTGCGTAGCACGATGTTCTTACGTTGCTCGAGTCGACCGGTGGGGGTGTCCATGTGACTGGTTTCGAACCGCCGGGTGGTACCGGTCAGGACGGGCCATAGAGTGAACACCACGGTCACCACGGCGACGACGATGAGCGCGAGTGGCAGCATGCTAGTGTACTTTCTTGGCTCTGATGTCTGGCAGCAGACAAACCAGGGTGCCCATGATGATGACGAGGCCGCCCACCCAGAGCCACATGACCAATGGGTTCACGTAGGCCTGAAGCACGGCTTTCGTCTGGTCCTCGTTGAACCCCTGGAACACGAGATACAGATCGCGCTGGGGACTCTGCAGAATGTCGACTTCGGTGGTGGGCTGTTGGCTCGCGTGATAAACGCGACGCTCGGGGTGCAACGTGTCCACCCGCTTGTCACCTTGGTACACGGCCACCGTGACCGCGCCCGAGTAGTAGTTGGCGCTGTCGCGCTCGGTGATGTCCTCGATCTGCAGCCGATACGGCCCCACTGAAATCTCATCGCCCGTGCCTACGACGCCGCGCCCTTCGCGTACGAACGCCGACCCGGTCACGCCCAGGAACACCAGCACGATTCCGAAGTGGACGATGTAACCACCGTAGCGGCGGTTGTTGCGTCGCGTGAGATTCAACATGGCCAGGGCGTAGTTCTCGGCCTGTTGGTGCATGCGGGCCCGGGTGCCCTTGTGGAACTCCTGCACGATAGTCAGCGTCACGAACACACACAGCGTCAGCGAAATGAGCGGCCACACATCCCGTACGCCCAGTATGAAGAAGATGGGGGCCGCGACCAGTCCCAACGAAACCGGCATCATGAAGTTCTTGCGCAGGCTGGCCGTGGACGTCTTACGGTAGCTGAGCAACGGTCCCACGCCTACCAGGGCCAGCAGCAGCAGGCCCAGAGGAACTTCTACCTTGTTGAAGTAGGCCTGCCCCACGCTCACCTTCGAGCCCGCGATGGCTTCGCTGAAAATGGGGAACAGTACTCCGAACAACACGCTGAAGGTGGCCGCCAGAAGCAACAGGTTGTTGAAAAGGAATCCGCTCTCACGGCTGAGCAAGCTGTCGAGTTTGTTCTCGCTGCGCAGGTAGGGCAGGCGGCGCACGATCAGCAGGGCGCAGCCCACGAAGATGCCGACGACCGCTACCGTGAACGGCGTACCGATGTCACTGGCCGCGAACGAATGGACCGAAGTGACCGCACCAGTACGCGTGAGCGCGGTGCCCAGGATGCACAACCAGTACGTAAGGCAGATCAGGACGATGTTCCAGACCTTCAACATGCCACGCTTTTCCTGCACGATGACCGAGTGCAGATACGCGGTGCCGGCCAACCAGGGCATGAGCGACGCGTTCTCGACCGGATCCCATCCCCAGTAACCACCCCAACCCAGCTCCACGTACGCCCATTTCGCGCCCAGAATGATTCCCGTGCCCAGCAGGGCCCACGAGATCAATGTGAATCGGCGCACGGTAACCACCCAGGCACTGCCCAGTTGGCGGGTCCACAACGCGGCAATGGCGAACGCGAAGGGAACCACGAAACCGATGTAGCCCATGTACAGAATGGGTGGGTGGATCACCATGGCCCAGTGCTGAAGCAGCGGGTTCAGGCCGCGACCGTCGGCGGGACCCCAGAGAGCCTCGTTGCCAGTGGGCGAAATGCGCACCAGGTGTTCGAAAGGATTGGCCGAGAAATTGTTCAGATAAAGGAAGAACGTGGCGGTACCCAGCATGACCGCGGTGGCGACCGGTAGCAGTCGATTGTGACGCGTACGTTGCGTGGCCACGGCGATGGTCGAGACGACCGTGAGCATCCACGTCCACAGGAGCAGCGAGCCCTGCTGGCCCGACCACAGTGACCCGATCTTGAGCGCCAGCGGCAGATCCACGTTGCTGTGGCTGGCGATGTACTCGTATCGGAAGTCGTCATTGAGAATCAGGTACCAGAGTGAACCCATGGCCAGCGATACCAGAAAGAACACCGCACCAACGCTGCGGTAGCCGGCGGACATCAGTCGGCTGTCGTCACGGTAGGATCCGTACAGAGCCGAGAAGATGCCGAACAGCGAGAAGACGAGCGCAGCCATTAGGGCGAAGTTGCCCAGATCAGCGATCATGCGCGAGTGAACCTCCGTTGCTCATCACGTGCGAGGACGGTCAAGCCGTAGGATCAGTCGCTCCAGCCTCACCGGGTTTATCGTATTCTGCTTCGTATTTGGAGGCACACTTGGCCTGGATTTTCTCGCCTTCGAACACGCCGGCCCGGGACAGTTGCCCGTCGACCACGGCTTCGACGCCGTCCTTGAACGTGTCCGGTATGGGCTCGGTGCTGGCGTAGCGCACGGCGTAGCGGGCGCCCTCGTATTCGAGGTCGAAATGCATGATATCGCCGTCGTAGCGAATGGACCCGTCGACGACCTTGCCGGCCAGTCGGATTGGACTGTCGTAGATCTCGTCGCCCATGGCGGCGACTTCGGAGCAGGTGTGGTAGTAGGTCTTGCCTTCTTCGATACCCACGAACGCCAGGTACGCGAGGGCGCCTACGATGGCTACGATGGGGACTGCGAAACGGATGTTCATCTGACGTCTCCTTCGGCGGTACACCGTCCTCTGCGCCCGTCAATATAGTGACGCGGAGCAGATCTTCCAACCGAAAGCGCAACAACGCCCTGGGGCCAACGCCGGCGGTTGGGTTGCCAGGTGCCGCGTGCGGCCGATACAATTGTATGGCCCTTGCCAAGCATCACGCCCTTTGTGGCCCAACCCAGCGAAGTCCATGCCCCGCCCAAGCTTCTGTGCCCTCTGGGGCCTCGTTCTATTCTCGATGACGTTCGCTTCCTTCGCTGATGCGGCCGGCGGCCCACGACTCCGAATCGAGGAAAACGCGTCCGGGCGGTTGAGGGTCGATCTTCTGGGCGCGCGGGAAGGTCCTGTCGCTTCTGAAGCAGGCGTCTGGCGGTGGCGGGCGTTGCGCGAGGGCGGTTGGTCTTCGTGGCAGACCTCCAGGATTGCCCCCGTGACGACATCCACCGCGGAGCTTGCGGCGTTCGAGGTTCAGTGGAACGCCAGCGGCGAAGACCACTACGAGAAAGCTGTCGCGGTTTGGACGCCTGCCGGGCAATTGCCGCGTTCCTGGTCGTTTCCCGCCGTTTCGAACAAGGCCGGGGGCGGCGTTCCCACCACGGTCAGCGGCACGCTGCTGTACGCCGATCGTCGCTATGACGCCAGCGGCTACCTTCCGTCGATCAGGCGACTGCCGGCGCGGCGGGTGAGGATCGATATGGTGGTGGACGGCGCCAGCGTGCCGTCGGCCACGGCATTCACCGACGATACTGGTCGCTATGAATTTGTGATCAACTTGTCGACAGTCGAGAGTTGGTCGGTCCGGGCGGTCAGTGAGCTCGATCCGGCGGTTGTCGGAGCCACCCGGGTGGTCGATCAGGTGGGTCCAGGTGGCGACCTTACCAACTCGTCTTCGCTCGCCTTCGATGTCGCCTCGGTCAGCGCGTTGGTGCCGGGAGCCGTGTTGGACCTGGGGGAAGCCCTGGCCACGTCCAACAGCGGTGCGGGCGAGGTGCAGGCCCTGAATCTGCTGGACTGCGCGCTCGACGTGGCCGATCTGTTGGCCGACAGCGCGTACCTGGGGGCCGGGTTTTCCGGCACGCCGCCGATCGTGTGGTGGCCCACTGGCGTGACCGTCGAAACGCGGTTCCTCGACGGCGCGATCCATGTGGCCGCACCGGGCTCGGGAGACAGCGACGGTTGGTCCGATGGGCTGGTCCTGGCCGCGATTGGCCAATGGGCGCTGTCCACGTTCAGCCGGCTGGACACCTTCGACGGACAACTCCTGCAATCGGCGCGGGTGGAGCCCAAGCTCGCGCATGGCAATGGCGCCGCGCTGGCCTTCGCCGCGCTGGTGCGGTCGAACCGTTCGCAACGGCTCGACGCCGACGGACAACCGGCCGACGACGATGTGGCCCAGATCGTCGACCTTCCGGCCGCGCCTCCCGTGGGGTTCCCCGCGTCGTCCGAGCGTGCACTGGATCTGGAAAGAAGAGTGTGGGACGACGGAACCGGCGTGCGTGCACGCGGGCAACAAGGCGTGGACAACGTGGCCTGCATGCATTGGGACCTGATCGATGGCACTGCCACGCCGGCGCCTCCGGCCGGCGACGATGACGGCATCGATGGCGACGGGCAGGCGTGGTTCGACGCGACACTTCAGTCCATGAGCCTTCCCGGAAACGAAGCGATCACGTACGAAGATGTTCACCTGGCGTGGATTGCCGACAACGGTGACTCGCCCGCGTTGGCCGACGTGGCGGTGACCATGGGCGGCACCGCGCTCTACGACGACGCGGCCGAGCCCGACGACGTGCCGGCCCAGGCGGTAGCGTTGCCCGTATGGGTTCAGCCGGCACCGGGGGGGACCCAGGTGGTACTGAACGAAGTCATGGTGGGCGATACCGATGCCGTTGAGCTTTCCAACGCGTCGCTGCTGACCGTGGACGTTGGCGGTTGGCGGGTCGTCACCGCGCGCAACGGTTTCGGTGCCGGGGTAGAACGCACGACTACCTTGCCCGTGGGGACGACGATTGACCCGGGACGTTTTCTGTTGGTGCAGGAAGGGATAGGTACTTCAACCGGTTCCAACGTGTTCGATGCGAACTGGCAGGTCCCCTGGACATTCGGCGCCGATGGTGCGTGCACGCTGTTGAACGCGGCAGGCTCCGCGGTCGACTTCGTGCGATGGGGCGGTTCTGGCGGTCCCTCGACCGAACCCGTGCCGGGCGGCCAGTCCTTCTCGGGTAATGTAGACGGACCGGGTGAAGGGTTCTCCCTCGCACGTGACAGCGTTTCGACCGACAGCGACTCTGCGGCGGACTTCCAGGTTTCGCCGCCCACCGCGCGCGTGCCCAACGTGGCCGGGTTGGATTTGCGCACGCTGTTTCCCCGCGACGGACTCGATCACATCGCGGTGGATCTGCCCGCGGCCACGTTGGTGGAAGTGGGGGCGTTGCTGACGGTGGACGCGGCGCAAGCGCGGCTGACCGACCAGGGCGGCGCCTCGGGCGTGGTGAATTCCGACGGCTCGGCGGAACTTCAGTTGTACGCCGCCGTGGCGACCACCGCCATCGTGCAGCTCGACCAGTTGGATGGCGGGGTGGTCGCAGCCGCGGTCGATCTGATCGCTTGGGATCCCTACTTCGAGTCCAGCCAGTTGCCGGTAACCAATTTGCTTGCCCAGGCGCAGCTGGTACAGGTTGGCAGCGACGACGTCATGGTCACCTGGACCAACACGGGTGTGTACGATTCATTGCGCGTCGATGTCGACGGACAGCTTCGCGCCACGTTGCCAGGTTCATCGCAGAACCACATTGAGATCGTGGCCAGCGGCCACGCCACGGTTTCCGTGACGCCGGTGCGCAACGGACAGGCGGGGGCGACCAACACCACGGGCGTCTACGTGGGTGTACCCCCCTGTGATTTCGACACCGGGTTCGAGGGACTCGACATCCTCCAGTTCGACCTGATCGGTTGGGATACGTTCGCGCCGGGGCTGGGGAGTGCAATGGCGGCGCGGGACGCCGCCTCCGCGCAGACCAACTACTCCGGCAATGAAGAAGCTACAATTACCCTGCGAGACCCGGTGGGCCTATACGCCGATGCCTTCTTGCGTTTCGATCACGCTTGCCATCTGGTGCCAGATGGCGACGCGGCGTTCGTCGAGGTGTCGGTGGACGACGGTTTCTCCTGGGATACCCTGCTGCAGTTCGATGGCAGCGACCACGATGGTTCCGGCGCGGCCAATTGGCTCGACACCACTCTGGAGTCGGCCGATTGGGTCAGCGAAACGATCAGCCTGGCCGCCTACGCGGGCCGGCATGTCCTGCTACGATTCCGTCGTGTCAGCAATGGTTCGGGTGAGAACATCGGCTGGACGATCGACAACCTGGAATTGGCTGGTTTCACCGTCGACGGCGAACATTGGATAACCACCGATGGTCGCGACGACCTGGGTTGCGGTCATCCCCAACGTGGTTGGGCCTCGTTCGGCCAGGCGTTGGCGGCGGCGGGGCCCAATGACACCATTCGCTACGGGGCCGGCACGTTCACCACGCCGACCCTGATAAATGTGGTGGGCAACCAAGAACCGGTCATGCTGCCGGTGCCGCCGGGGCGCACGGTGTTGGGCACCGGCAGTGAAACCACGATCATCGACGCGGGGCTTGCCACCTGGGGAATGCTGGTCACGTCGGACGTTCCCGATGCAACTCCTACGACGGTGCAGGGCTTGCAGATCACGAGCGTGAACGATCCCGTGGTTGTTACGTTGGCGAACCTTACCCTGGAAGATGTGGTCCTGCGTGGATTCCAGACCGGGGTACTGTCATTTCTGACCGATTTGTCTCTGGTGGACTGTTTGGTTGCGCAGGGCTCGCTGGGTATCCACACGATCGGCGGCAACCTGAAAGTGGAAAATTCAACTCTCGTGGACATCGTGGATGTCGTGAGAGTTGGTCCCTCGACGGCGTCGGCCACGATCACCCGATCGATCCTGGCCCATGGCTTCAGTACGCTGCTGGAGGTGCAGGAGCCCGCCGCCGTGCTGGATCTGGAGTGTAACAACTTCTACAACAGCCCCACCCCGTTCGTGGGTCTGCCTTCACCTATCGGCAGCAACGACAATTTTCAGGCGATACCGCAGTTCTGCAATCGCGGCCAGGGCAACTACAAGCTGGCGTCCACCTCGCCGCTGCTGAATTGGCCAGGTTGCGGCGCGGTTGGATACTGGGGACAGGGTTGTGCGGGAGTTACATCGGCGCCGGTGGTCTTGCCCTCGTCGACGGGTCTCACCGGCTTGGTTCCCAACCCCTTCAATCCGTCGACGGAGATTCGCTACGCCGTGGATCAGCCCGGTGAGGTGCGTCTGGACATCTACGATGTGCGTGGCCGACGGGTGCGGGAGCTGGTGGCCTACCACACCGACGCCGGCCGGTTCTCGTTGAACTGGAACGGTCGCGACGATCGCGGTCGGTCGGTAGCCAGCGGCGTGTACCTGGTCCGGTGGCAGTCGGCGGGCAAGAGTGATACGCGTCGCGCGGTTCTGATTCGCTAGTCCTGTAGACGAAACACGCCCGCCCCTTGCGAGGGCGGGCGTCGATTCAGTAGGCGTGAATGCTCCTACTTCAGGAGGGTTACCCGCTTCGAGTGCCCGCGCGCGCCGTCGTCGACCCGCACCAGATACACGCCCGAAGCAACGGTCTGACCTCGATCATTCGTCCCGTTCCAATTCAAGCGATGCGTTCCCGCCGTGAGTTCGCGCCCGCTCTCGAGCGTACGTACCAGGCGTCCCGCCAGATCATAGACCCTCAGCGAGACCTGGGCCGTGGCGCCAAGCTCGAACTGGATCGTGGTCTGCGGGTTGAACGGGTTGGGGTAGTTCGACAGCTCGCTCACCAGGCTGACGTTGACGGGAACCGGATTGTTGTCTTCGACACCGGTCGACGTGTTCGTGGCGTTACGTATCTGGATGTGCACGGTGTTGCCGTCGGCCGGGTTGCATCCCAGGACGAACATCCGGACTTCATCTTGATGGAACACGCCGTCGCGGGTGAGGATGGTCTTCCACGCCAGGGGCGAGTTGGGGTCGGTGCCCAGTGAAATGTCGTAGCCGTAACACTCTTCGAGTTCGAGGAAGTCACTGCCGTCACCGTTGTTCACGATCAAGAGGTCACTGCCATCTTGACCCGGAATGCCGGCAGGAACGGGAATCCGGTACGAATCGTTGGGGTTGATGACGACGTCGGCCGCAAAGCCGATGATCGGCAACTCCAGATGCAGTCGGGTGGGGTCGGGGCCAAAGTTGCGCAGGGTAAGGTTGAGCTTCTGCAGACCGTTGCGCGAGCTGGCGAAGTGACGGCTCTCGCCGTTGGCCAGATCAAAGCGCGAGGTGCGCTCCACCCGCGCCAACGCGCAAGCCGTGGGCGTGGCCCGGTTTGCCCACAGAACCTCCACACACAGGTCATCGGTGTCCTCAGGATCCAGTTGGGCCGAGGTTGAAGATCCGCGTCCGTCGTCCAACGGTTCGTCCATGGACTGGCCGTTTACGTAGGGCGGCAGCGTGGGGAACGCCGGTGTGACCTGCGCGGGCTCGCAAGCGCTATCAACCAGGCTCATGAGTTCGAATCCCAGGTCACGCAGCCAGCCGTAGGGCGGCACACCAAAGATCGTGCACTTGATGTAGCCGTTCAGGACCTCGGCCGAGTACAGGCCGGTCGCCGCCGACTCCGGGTTCCAGCCGCCCTTGACGCCAGTGGCGCGAGGGTCGCTGGCAACGATGTTCTGGTAGTAACCGTTACCTACCACGTCCCACACCGGGATCCAGGCCGGAGGCAGCATCGCCCAGGGCAGCAACTGCTGTTGATTGATGAGACGGAAGATGGCTGGCCAGCTCGGGGTGCCTACGATGTCGCGAAACGTTTCGTTCTCCATCGCTTCGCCCACGAAGATGGCCATGTCCTGCGCCGTGGTCCAATGGTCGCCGTAGGGACGTCCCGCCGGGTTGTTGAACGTGTGCGCGGGCGACATGCCCATCTGCTGTGCGCGCGTGTTCATCATGTCGGCGAAGTCACTCAGCACCACGGGTAGGTTCCACTCGGTGGATTCCGTATCGTCCCAGACGGCGGTCTCACCCTGGAGGATGTTGCCCACCGTGTAGGCCGCGTCGTTGCCCGATACGGCGATCATCACGCGGACGAGATCGTGGAAACGCATCTGCTCACCGGCGAACAATCCGTACTGCGATCCGGTGACCTTGTTGGCGCACCAGGCGGGCACGGTATAGAGCTGATTGGGATCCACCGTGCCAGCGTCGATGGCCTCGGCCGCCAGCAGGGCCGTCATGGCCTTGGTGGTCGACGCCGGTGTGAGACGTTGACCCATACGCTGCGCGTACAGAATGCGGTCGGCGCAGTCCTTGACTATGGAGCTACGGTGCGGCTTGTTGCCGGGCTGGCGCCACGGAGCCATCACGTAGACCTGGCCGGCCTCGATGATGTCGGTGTCGGGATCGATGAACGCCGGGTACATCTTGTTGGGGACGCCGATGACCAGGTTGTCCCAGCCGCTTTCGTCGAATTTTCCAAAGGCCAACGACCAGCCCAGTTGCTCGTCAAAGCCGAACCACAGATCGTTGCGTTCCATGGCGTCGATGACCTTGGTTTGCGCCACCGCGAAGTTGCTGTGCGAACCCGGCACGATGTAGGCCGACCCCACGTTGTCGAAGTAGATGGCTTCGCTGGCATCGGGCACCAGTACGTCGTCGCCCGGCGCGCCGATGGCAAGATCTTCCAGGCCGTCGGGTCCGGCCAGACCCGCGTTGTCCATGATGTTGCCCGCCGCGAGCGCCCAACCAAAGGCGGCCCCCGGATTGATCTGCTCGCCAAGCACGCCCTGGTCGAGAATGCGAGGGCTCACGCCGACGACGTCGCCGGGACCGTCGTAGTCGACCACGACCACGCGTCCGGAGGTGGTGACGCCTTCGCTGTAATAATGCGGTTCACCGATCGCCAGGTCGGGACGCGCGCCGTTTTCGTCCAGAAACGATCCGGCGGCGAGCGACCATCCAAACAGGCGATCGAGCTGCATGGGAATGTTCAGGGTCAGTGGGGTGTGGATTTCAACGCCCGCGACGATCGGACCATTCGCGGTGCCGCGAATGACATACACCTTGCCCATGTCGAGCAGGGAACCGTCGTCGGCCTTGGGCGCACCCACGGCGAGTTCGAGATAGTCGTCGTCGAGAAAGTTTCCCAGCGTCAGTGAGTAACCGAACAGCGAGCCCGGTTCGTCCTGGCCACCCAGGTGTGACTGCTTGGCAAAGCCTGAACCGGTCGTCGAGACGCCGGCGGCGGATCCGGGGAAGAAACCCACGAGGCCCGCGTCATTGTCTTCACCGATCGAACCCACGAACAGATCGTCGAACCCGTCCAGGGTCATGTCGCCGGCGGTCAGGGTGTAGCCGAACTGGTCGCCGTCTTCGTTGCTGGCGCCGCAGTCGTCCTGGTAGAGCTGGACGTAGGGGGCCAGGCTAATGCCGACGCCCGGTAGCCCTTCGTAGATCCAGACCGAGCCGACGTTGTCGTCGCCGATGGTGTCCAGACCGGGGATGCCCACGGCCAGATCGGTGGTTCCGTCGCCATTGAAGTCACCGGCGGCCAGGCCCTTGCCAAACCAGACCTGGAAGTCGGTGGGCGCGCCCACGCTCAGTACGTCGGCGCCGATGTGCGTGATGCCGGCCTCGGAGCCGTAGCTCACGATGACGACACCGTGCTGGCCGCCCACGCCGATATCGTTGTTTTCGTCGGGCGCGGCCACGGCGACGTCTTCGAATCCGTCACCGTTGAAGTCGCCCGTGGCGACCCGGTCGCCGTAGTGATCCTGGGCGTTGGGGACCTCAGCGGACTCGGCGCCCTGGCGGATGAGGCCTAGGTACGCCGAAGCGGTTGGGGCCTGAATCAGTAGATAGAGTGCGATCGCGAGGGCAAAACGGAAAAACATGGGATCTCCTGGGGTTTTGACGTCAGTGCGTCGTTCACCGGGGGAGATGCCACCCAATCGGGAATCGCTGCCAAGAAAATCGGTGCTTTTTTCCCGGCGCCTCGGCGCCGGCTATTCGACCAGTTCGAAGGCCGCGACCACGTCCAGCGCGGTCTGCGCCTCGTCCATCTCGCGTGGTACCGCGCGGTCATCGTCGGTGGCGCGGGCAAACACGTAGCGACCGGGGCTCAAGCCAGCCAGGGGCACGGCCAGGTTCGCAGAATCGGCACCGGCCGGTTCCAGCCAACGCAGGATGGTTCGCTCGGGAAACGCCTGGTGAAGGGCCACGCGGCCCGTGTTGCTTGGCCGGCGCAGAATCACGTACGAACCGTGGCTACGATGTACCACGCGTTCATCGTGTTCGGACAGGGTCGCCGCAATCGGCTGGGGTACCAGCAGTGCCTGTCGGCTGGCGGACTGCGCAAAGCCGCGTACCACCATGAGCGCGAAGGCGATGGCCAGCACCAGCCACACGTAGCGCGGGGCGGCCAGGGGCTGGTTCAATCCGAAAGCGTTCAATCCAACTCGATCTTCAGTTCGTCGCCGTTCATGTCCAGGCGTGCCGCGCGTCCCGCCGTGCCTTCGCTTTCGGACATCATGATCTGCGCCAGCGGATTGATGATGCGCTGGTCGATGGTGCGTCGCACCGGGCGCGCGCCCATGGCGGGGTCGTAGCTCCATTCGGCCAGGCGATCCATCGCCGCGTCGCTGATTTCCAGGGTCATGTCCTGAGCGGCCAGCATCTTGTGCAGCGACTTCAGCTGCAGCCCCAGAATCTGTCGCACCTCGTCCGAGTTCAGGCTGTGGAACACTACGAACTCGTCGAAACGGTTCACGAACTCGGGTCGCAGTCCGCGGCCGCCGTCGATCAACATGTCACGCAGCACCGTGTTGTCCACCGGTATACCCTTGGCGTTTTGCTCGGCGATCCACAGGCCCGCCATGTTGCTGGTCATGATGACCACGGTGTTGGAGAAGTCCACGGTGCGGCCCTGGCCGTCGGTAAGCCTCCCGTCGTCCAACACCTGCAGAAACACGTCGAACACGCGTTTGTCGGCCTTTTCTATTTCGTCGAACAGCAACACGCTGTAAGGCTTCAGACGTACCGCTTCGGTCAGCTGACCACCTTCTTCGTAACCCACGTAACCGGGAGGTGCGCCCACCAGCCGCTGCACCGTGTGTTCCTGTTGGAACTCGCTCATGTCGAAGCGGATCATGGCCTTTTCGTCGGCAAACAGGAATTCGGCCAGGGTCTTGGCCAATTCGGTCTTGCCGGTGCCGGTGGGTCCCAAGAACAGGAAGCTGCCGATCGGCAGGTTGGGGCGTTTCAATCCCGCCCGGCCCTTGCGCACGGCGTTGGCCACGGCCACCACCGCCTCGTTCTGGCCGATCAGGCGTGCATGCAGGAACTGTTCGATGTGCGCGAGGCGTTCGCGCTCCTTGCCCATCATCTTGCTCACGGGAATGCCGGTGCGCAGCGACACCCGTGCGCCCACCTGGATCTCATCCACCCCGGGCGGCACCGTCGCCGCCAGTTCCAGAATCTTCTCGCGCGCGCTCGCGAGCGACACGGCGTCGCGTTCGGCGAGCGAAGGCAGATCCTCGAAGCCGCGCGCTTTCAGACCACGGGCGATCTCGTCGAGGATGTCGCCCCAGTGTTCGAGCGCGTCGCTGTCTTCCTGGGCGCTGCCCTCTTTCGAGGTGTCGGCTCCTTTCAGGCCCGCGATGGCGGCGCCGTCTTCCTGCAGGTACTTCAGTCGATCGCCGAAGATGCGGGTGTTCGAGGCGCAATCGTCCAACAGGTCGACGGCCTTGTCGGGAAGAAAGCGATCGGGAATGTAGCGCTTGGAAAGCGTCACCGCGGCCTGCAGGGCTTGATCATGGATCTCGACCTGATGGTGTTCCTGGTAGCGCGGTCGGATTCCCTCGAGGATGCGCACGCACACGGCTTCGTCGGGTTCGGCTACGTCGATGCGCACGAAGCGTCTGGCGAAGGCCGGGTCCTTCTCTATGTGGGTCTTGTATTCGCCCACCGTCGTGCAGCCGATCACGCGCAGCGCGCCTCGCGCCAACGCTGGCTTCAGCAGGTTGGCGGCGTCCATGCCACCTCCGCCGCCGCCGGCGCTGAGCAGCGTGTGGACCTCGTCCACGAACAGGATGGCCTGGCCGGCGGTGGCTTCCAGTTCGCGAATCAGTTTCTTCAGTCGTTCCTCGAATTCGCCTTTGTACTTTGCTCCGGCCACCAACGAAGCCAGGTCGAGGCTGAGGATGCGGCAGTCGGTCAGGACGGGCGGAACGTGTCCTTGCGCGATAGCCAGAGCCAAGCCTTCGACCACGGCGGTCTTGCCCACGCCGGGTTCGCCGACCAGCACCGCGTTGTTCTTGCGACGACGGGCCAGGGTTTCGATGAGCTGCGCCGTTTCGGCCTGGCGACCGATGACTGGATCCAGCTCGCCCGAACGCGCCTCGGCCGTCAGGTCGGTGCAGAACTGCAGAAGGTTGCCGGCCGACGACGCGCCAGCGGCGGACGCCGTCCCGGCGCCAGCCGGGACCGCCAACCCCTCAGCCTTCTGCAGATCCTTCAGCACCGACAGAATCCCGGCCCGCTTCAACCCCAGTTCCTTGCGCAACCCGCGGTCGATACCCCCGTCCACCGAGACCAGGGCAATAAGCAGGTGTACGCCGGTGAGTTCCTCGGCCTCCAACACCTTGCGCTCGGTTTCGGCCAGATCCAAGGCGCCCTGGAATTTGCCAGAGGGTTTGGGCTCGAATACGGGCCGCGAGGGCTTGTCTACCTGATCGAGGGCGTCGTCCAGCCGGTCGCGCACCGGAGCGATCTCGCGGCTCATGGCCAGGAGCAGGTTGGCCACGTCACCATCGTCAGGAACCAGCAGGGCGTAGAACAGGTGGAGGGGCGTGGTTTCGGCGTGCCCACGTTCCTTGGCGATGTCGCTCGCTCGCGTCACGGCATCGGTGACTTCCATCTTCCAGCGGCGGGTATTCATGTTGGAGCGCTCCTGGGGTTGGGCCCGGTCAGGCCGCGGCCCGCGGGAAGGGGTAGGAATTAGCGGACGACGATCTTAGATCCCGCTCGCAATGGGTGTCAAAGCCTGCCACCGGAGGATTCCCCGTCGAAGATTGGCGAGGTATATCGTCAGGATTGGCGAATGATCGCAAGTCCGTGTTTGTTGGCGTCACCCCAGTAGACCTCGTAACTCTATGCAGAAATTGGAGTTTTGGAACTATGCTGGAAATTGCGCCCAGTGGTATGATCCATGATGTACACACGAGTCGACGGGGCAGACGAAGATGGCTTCGCCCTCCCGTGACTTGGGTGGCTTCAACCGCTCCTAAGGACACGGGCGACACTGAGCGAGACTGGAGGACCAAACAGTCATGGCCAAGATGAAACACATGTTCGCGGAACACATCAAGGAACTCGACGACAGCATGGCGGTCGAGATCCTGGATAGCAACCGCACGATCTTCGTAGCTCCGCTGAATGAGTCAGCGGGAGAAGAACCCGAGCTGACAAATTGTCGAAACACCAAAGACGTATTCGAGAAGTTCAAGCCGATGGCCGAGGTCGAGGTGAAGAACGATCAGGGTGAGTCGGAGAGTGCGGACCTGCACTTCAACCAGGTAAAGGACTTCAGCGTGGACTCGGTGATTGCCCAGAGCAAGACCCTCGAGTCCATCCGCAACGAGAATCTGATTCTCAAGGAATTCCTGAAGTCGGTGGGTTCCAACGCAACCCTACGCAAGGCTCTGAGCGACGGTACTCAGCGCGATCAATTACTCAATGGATTCAAGGCCGCGCTGGCAGCCTTGGGCGGAGAGGAGGAGTGACGATGTCGGACGAACAGAACGAACAACAATCTCCTGATTCTCAGCCCGAAACCGTTCACGCCGAAGCCGAAGCGGCTTCCCCATCGGCGGCTCCTCAGGACGCGGCCACCTACGCGGGCGCTCTGAAGGAAGTCGGCATCGGCGACGCGAAGAAGACGATCACCTGGTTGGGCAAGATGATGCCGAAGGCCGTGAGCGACGGTATGAAGTTGCCCGCGCTCTCGCTGCTCGATCCGGGCAAGAAGTCGCAGTACAAGGACTTCCTCGAGAAGCCCACCTGGGATGAACCTCGCAAGCTCATGAAGCAGCGTCTGTCCGCCTGGATCACGGCGATCGAGGCTTCCGACGACCTCGACGAGGTCCAGGAGAAGGCCAGCGAGCGCGTCGATCAGCTGAGCGAGTTGCTCAGTGAAAACCTGAACAGCGTGTACGAGACCATTCGGCCGCTGGAGAAGACGTATCGCGCCCTGGACGGATTCTTCGCCAACGCGCAGACCGAGCCGGGCGCCAACGTGGACGCATGGTTCTACAACTGCAGCGGCGAGCAGCTCATGGATTCCGACGACCGCACCGTGTTCGAGGGTCTGGCCGAGACGATCCGCTCTGAGTACAAGTTCTTCAGCTTGAAGAACGTCTATTCGAATCTGGTGCTCCCCAATTGGCCCGGCGGCATCCAGGAAGTGGATCGTCTGGGTTCGTTGGGTGAGATGTACAAGATCCAGGTGTTCGCCGACGTGGAAGACTACGAGACCTTCGACGAACTGGTCGACGTGATGGAGGCCGGGTACGAGGGCATCAAGGGTAGCACCTCCGAGAAGCAGTACGTGTCGCTGGTGGGCAACCACCTCATGGGACGCGAACGTCACGAGTTCGAAGATGATGATCTGTACGTGTCGCCGGCCGCGCATCTGGCCGGGCTCATCTACAACTGCGATGAGTCCATGGGCACGCACGAATCGTCGGCGGGTTACGTGAAGGGTGGCATCCAGGGTCCGGCCAAGGACCGTTTTCGCCTGGACCGGGACAAGGTCGCCAAGATGAAGCAGCTGGGCGTCATTCCCACGGCCTACTGGGATGGCAAGGTCCGCATGCTGGGCGACTGGAACCTCTCGGCCAAGGAAGGTCTGGATACCTACTCACGCATCCGAACCGAAGACTGGGTGGTGAAGAACGTTTGTCATTACCTGAACAAGCAGGCGTTCAAGAACATCACCAATCAGACTCTGTCCGCGATCCAGAAGGACCTTCGCAAATTCCTCGGGGAATGCGTGGGGGACACCAAGCCTTTGGATAGCGCGCAGGTGGAAGTACGGGCCACGCCCGAGCAACGAGCCAAGCACGAAGTCGATGTCAAGCTCACGCTCGGGTTCAAACAATCCGTACACGCCTTCAATGTGAAGGTCAAAGAAGACGACGCCGGAAACACCGATGTTTCCTTTGAGCAAGAATAAACAGTCACATACCTACTAAAAGGAGAAACTAACAATGGCACGGCAACCAATTTTCAAGGTCGATGGCAACGAAATGTCCAACGTCCTCGAGGTGAAGTACGGCATCAACGCAGCTCTGGATCGCGATGGCGCCCCCACCCGTGGTGTGGACTTCAGCGGTCTGTTCATCCGTCGCGTCATGGACGGCAAGGTCGACATCGCCGACTGGGCGTCCTCGGCCGACTCGCCGAATCGCAAGAGCGGTGAGATCGTATTCATGAACGCCGATGGTCAGGTCATGAAGACGGTCACGTTCGACGGCGCCTACGTACGATCGTACGCGGTGGACTTCGCGGCGGGTGGCGATCACCCCGAAGAGCTCATCGTGATCGAAGCCGAGCAGTTCGACGTCGAAGGTCACGCGGTGGACTTCGACTGGAAGAACAAGTAGCCCGTTTCTTCACACACACTCAAATATTCACATTGAACCAAGTAGACAAGCAAGGAGACGAAACAAATGGCGCGCGCGAATCAATACCGAGTAGAGATCGACGGAAGCCCCGTGGGAAATATTCTCTCGGTGAAGTTTGGAGTCAACACGGCCCGCGATTCCAACGGAGCCCCGGTGGACAAGGACGCGCAGGTGGACAACATCTGCATCGAGCGTCGCAGTGACGAGAACACCGACCTGTTTCTTTGGTCGCTGAAGCCCCACCAGGAGTACTTCAAGAGCGGCAAGATCGAGTTCCTCGATCCCCGCCACGAGGACAAGGTCATCTGTACGATCGAGTTCGAGAATGCCTTCCTGGCCTCGTACCGCGAGATCGTTCCCCACGTCACCGAACTTCGCAACGAGCCGCAGACCGAGTACGTCGAGATCTCGTCGAACAAGGTCACGTTCAACGGCATCGAGTGGCAGGGCACGGGCGCCTGGTCGCTCGGGTAACTCGCCGATGACTGCGCCGGACCCTGGACCCGGGCTGATCGCCCGGGTCCTGGCTGGCAACTCTTTCTCATTTCCATACTGAAGAGGACATCATGGCTTTCTCCGATCTCACCGTGAAAGTGGCGGGCAGCGACCTGGCCGATCAGGAAATTCGCGTGGGGGGAATCCGACTGGAACAAACTCTCGTTGATCACCACCATTTCGAGGTCGAGTGTCTTGCGTTGACGCAGGAAGACTCGGACATCGATGGCGGAATCAGCGACGCGCTCGACAGCCTGCACGACGGACTGGGGCAGGAGCTCGAGCTGGTCGCCACCTGGGACGGCTCATCGTCCAACCAGACGCTCACCTTCAAGGGCGTGATCACCGAAGTGAGACACGAGCGCCAACTGCGGGGTGCCTATACGGTTATTCTGCAGGGCTATTCCCACTGCGTGCGGCTGGATTCGGCGATGCGCAATCGCATGTGGGAAGAGGTCAAGGCTTCCGACGTGATCGCCGAAGTTTGCTCGGCCTACGGCGCGGTCTGCGACGTGCAGGCCAGCACCGACAAGGTCTACGCGTTCCTCGTTCAGCATGGCCAGACCGACTACGATTTTCTCCGCGAGCTGTGCTCGCGCGAGTTGCTTCACATGTATTACGACGGTACCAAGCTCGTGGTGGCCAACCAGCTCGACGGCGGCTCACAGACGCTGACCATGGGCCGCACCGAAGAGTCGGGATCTTTGCATAGCTTTGGCGTGAGCCTGGCGGCCAGCGGTGGCAAGGTTCGCGTACGTGAATGGGACCCCGTAACCGCCAAGTCCTTGAAAAAGGCCAATTCGGAGATTTCCGTATCGGGCGCCAAGCATCCGTTCACGGACCTGGCCATGACGCGCAGCGACGAGGTGTTCGGAGAGGTCGGCGATCATATGACCGCGGTGCCTCCGGCTTCGTTGGCCGATATCGACCACGAACTCAAGAATCGCAAGACCAGTTGGCTGTCGCATCTGGTGCGGGGCACCGGCGAGAGCGACAACCTGGCCCTGGTCCCTGGCGTCACGTTGGACGTGCAGGGCGTGAGTTCAGCTCACTCGGGCGAGTATTTCGTCGAGCGGGTGGAGCATCAGTTCGAGGTGGGCGGCTCGCGCTATCGCAACGAGTTCGAGTGTATTCCCGCGCAAACCAAATTTCCGGCCCTGGCCGAGCCCACGCCGAAACAGTCGAGCATCTGGACGGGCATTGTCGTGGACAACTACGACCCCGAAAACGCGGGTCACGTGAAGGTGACGTTGACCCACTCCGTGGATGGCGAAACCGCCGAGGGCGCCAGCCGGGACGGCGAGGTCATCACCAAATGGATTCCGGTAGCCAGCCCGCACGCGGGTGAAGGTTGGGGTTGGGTTTCGTTGCCCGAACCCGGCGACGAAGTACTCGTAGCGTTCATCCACGGCAACTTCCACCGGCCCGTGATCATCGGCAGTTTGCACAACCCGGGCAAGCCCAGCGCGGCGTTCGATCAGATCACCGACGAAATGCCCGCCAATGAGGGCAAGGTGTTCCTGACCAGAAGCGGCAATCGCCTGTTGTTTCGGGACACTCCTGACAGCGAGACGATCGAGATCTCCACGCCCGATCAGAAGAACCGTATTACGCTGACCATGGATGGTGGCGAGAAAATCGAAATCCACACCGAGGGTGACCTCAAGGTCAAGGCCATGAAGACCGTCACGGTGGAGGCCGAGGATTCCATTACTGTGACCAGCCAGAAGGACATCACGCTGGAAGCCCAGGGCGACATGAACCTGAAGGCCAAGGGCAAACTGAACATGGAAGCCAAGGGCAACTCCGAACTCGCCGGAATGGAAGTGAACGTGAAGAGCAAGGGTGGTACGGTAAAGGCCAGCCCGTCGGGAGTCGACGTGAAGGGCAGCATGATCAAGTTGAACTAGACCCTGGGGAATGAGATGTCCGACGAAATTGCCCCCTACCTGCGCCTGCCTCTCACGTTCGAGGGCGGGCGTTTGGCTTCCTGCTCCATGGATGCCTCGGTCGCGGCCAACATTCGCTTGATCCTTCACAACCAGGTGCAGGGTCAGGCCAAGCCCCCCGGCGTATCCGCCAACCCCGACTACGGGGCCGACCTGCCGCACCATGAGTTTCGTCACGGTCGCATCCAGGACGTGGTGCAGGAAGTCAGGCGCGCGCTTCGCGACCTCGAGCCCCGCATCGTGCACCCGGCCAAGGTCGACTTCGTCAAGAAGCGCCCGGGGCGCTTTCTTCCGTTCGCCGTGCTTCGCGTTTCCAGTACCGTGATCGCGACGGGTGAACCCATTACCCTGGAATTCGAGATCGAAAAATGAAGAATGAGCCCGCGCGTAGCGGTTTTCGCTGGATCGACGCGCAGGAAGCCGACGCCGACGCCGTGCTGCGCCGTCTGTTGCGCGAAGCCGCCGAGGTGGTCCCCGGTCTTTCTTCCGATCCCAGTCTTTCGGATCCGCTGGTACGTTTGCTGCTGGCGGGCGTCAGCCGCGAGTACTCGCGTCTGTATGGCCGGTTGGATGGCGTGATCGATCAGACTTTCCATCGTCTGGTCGAGAATCTCCTTAGTTACCCGCGCGCCGCGCGCCCGTCTTCGGCCGTGTTCCACCTCCAGGTGAAGGACCCGGACATCGGTGTCGACGAGTTGCTCGAAGTGGTAGGTCGCAAGGCGGTGGGAGGCGCCGATGGTCACGAGGAACGCAGCATCCACTTCCTGCCGCTGCGCCAGGAGACAGTGTCGGGGGTGCCGTCACCGGTGGTGGTCCTCGACGGTGGCCAACGTCAGGCCTGGCTCGTGGCCCCGGGGGGAATGAACCCTCGCGATCCGGTTCCCGCCCCGCGCGAATGGGCCACCGAACGCGAAGGCACGCCTCTCGTACATCTGGGCTTCGATCTGCCTTCCGACATGATCGAGGGTGTTCTGCCGCTTTACCTGTTGGGCAACGAACGGGCCGTGGCCGAATTGGTGTGGTCCACGTGGTGCGCGGGGGACGATGCCGCCCCGGTGGGCGAACCGTTCGTGCCGGGACGGCAGAGCCGCAAGAACCCGTGGCACCAGGAGGAAGAACCCTCGGTGTTTCGCTCGCGCACCGACAACCGGCGTCCCGCCAGCATCTACGATCGCAACTTCGTGGACCTGGATGTGGCCCGCGTGATCGCCGGCCGGGGCGCGGTGCCCGGAGCGGTGAACGATGCGGTAACCATGGGGGTGCTGCCCTCGGTGCCCGCGCGGTGTTGGCTTACGCTGCGAATGGGACACGAGGCCAATCTCGACCACGTGCGTTCCATGCGTCTGGTCACCAATTGCGTCGTGGCCTTCAACGTCAACCGAGTGTCGGCCGGGTACTCCCTGGGCGTCGAACCGGTGCAGGAGGTCGAATTGCCCGTGGGCTTCGCCGACCTGTTCAAGATCTACGAAGTATACGACTCCACCAACTCCGTACATTTCGTCGACGCCGAGCAGGCCGCCGGGGTGCAGGCCACCGAGAAATTCCATCTGGCCACCGCCCCCAATGGGCAGGCCCAGGTTCGACTGTGGTCGAAGAAAGCAGCCATGCGGCCACGCCGCGTGGAGATTGCGTTCGCTACCACCTACGGCCATGCCGCTGATGGGCTGGACCCCGGCAGCATCGACGTGATCTACGATGGTAGCCTGTGTCCGGGGGTGGCCGCGGCCGTCAACATCACACCCAGTGCGGGTGGCGCGTCCGCCGGTCATCAGGAGCATCACGCCGACGAGCTGCGGGCCCTCTTGGCCAGTCGTGGTCGCGCGGTAACCGCCCACGATTATCGCGAGCTGAGCCGTGCCTTCGACCCCGGTCGCATTGCGGGCGTTGAAGTGGGGCGGGGCGTGGCGCGGGTCGACCGCGGTGTGACAACCTGCGTCCAGGTGAATGTGGATTGTCACGACAATGCGTTCACCGGTCGTCTCGAGCGCGAGGAATTCCAACGCGCGCTGCTTGGGTACCTGCGCGATCGTGCTCCCGCCGGCCAGGCGATCGTCGTGAATCTGCGAGAGGCCTGACATGACCTTCCGCATGCCCGACTTCATGAAGAGCCGACCCACGCCGACGGTGGACCTGGCGTTGAGTGCTCTCGAGCGGCTGGGCGTGGCGTGGGAGCGCGTGGAATTGGTTCCCGTGAGCCCTTTGGAATCGTTCAAGGGTGAAGTGGTGGGGCAGGTGCCGCACCCCGGTGAAACCGTGGGCGACCGCGACATCGTGACATTCTTCGTGGCGCGCGACGGCTTGGCCGAACGACTTCCCCACGAGTACCTCGAACCACTCCCTACGACGCAGGACGAAGCCCACGTGGCCATCGAGCCCGGGCAGGTCATGGAGTTCTGGGAGCGCCAGGTCACGGCCTACGGGCCTGGCCGCCAATTCATCAGCGTACTGGACAAGGCGCTCAATCGACTCGACGCGGCCACCGGTCGCGTGGGGGTGGGGCTGGGCGCCACCTCGGACGATCCCGCGTACTTTCGTCGCGTGCTCGAGATCGTAGGCTACGACGACCTGCCGCTGTCGGACGCCGAGGCGTCGTACGTGGCCAGCCAGATGTACCGCCTGTACGAAGATTTCGGGCCACGTCCGGGCATGGAACGGCTCATGGGTGACCTGCTGGGACTACCGGTAACTGTGGAGGAAGCGCCCGGTCCCTGGGTCGAGGTGCCGGCGGACGATCTTCCCCGACTGGGACAGGCGTCGTCCCGCATCGGACACGGTGCGTTGGGTCGCCGGTTTCAGGACCCTCAACCCACGTTGGTAGCGCACGTGGGGCCAGTGCCCTTGGCTCAGCACCGCGCGCTCGATTCCGATCCGCAGTGGCACGCGAGAGTGCGTGCGTTTCTGGATATCCTGGCCCCGGCGGGTTGCGCCACCGACTACCGGCTGCAGTTGCACCGCGCCGATCGCGGCGGTCGATTGGGCGATCGTCTCAGGGCCCGTCTGGGTCGCAGTACCTATTTGACCTGAGCGTCGGCAGTATCCTGGGCCGTGGGTGTGCTGCAGAATTCGTCGCTACGTATCAACCGCATGGTCCCCTTCTCCGACGGCGGGTCGGCGTCCAGAAAACCCACACTCACCGTTCCGCGCAGGACCTGAGCCACCGGAGTCGCGCCGCCCGTGATCACCGGGTCGAGATCTATCACCGTCGTGCGCGTGGTGCCGGCGACCAAATCCAACAGGTCGACCTCGCCCTGGAAGATGATCGAGGGCGCGAACGAGGCTTCGATATCGAGCGTGATGGTGCGGATATCGTTGGGGTCGTCGTTCCATTCGATGTTGGGCACCTGGTAGCCAAATCGCATGGTGTTGGCCACTCCGTCGTACTCGATGCCCTGTAGAGCCACCACCGAAATGTTGTCGGGGTCGTCGGGAAAACTCAGCGTTGCACCACCCTCCAGGACACCGGGCGAGGATTCCCGCAGCAGCGCCAGATTGTCCAGACTGAGAACGATG
The DNA here is from genome assembly GCA_029262065.1 of Candidatus Krumholzibacteriota bacterium. GTDB lineage: Bacteria > Krumholzibacteriota > Krumholzibacteriia > JAJRXK01 > JAJRXK01 > JAJDAC01. The sequence goes on from JAJDAC010000045.1 coordinate 61,013, forward strand.
CCCGACTCCAGAACGATCGATCCGCGGTAGGTGCCCAGAATCTGACCCGCCTGTCGCCCCAGGGGTCCGTCGTAGGAAAGGCCAAGGCGTAGTGTGTGTTCAGAGGTCACCGGTCCGCGTGGAAAGCGCATCTGTCCTCGCAATTCGCGTACTCCGTTGAGCAGGTCGCCCACCGAGAGCTTCGACCGGCCAACGGTAGCGCCGCCGTCCAACGTACGCTCGATCACAGTGGCGGTGCCCCTGAGTTCGTCTTCCAACAAGAGGTCGTTCGCGTTCAGGCAAGCCTTGGCCAACGCCGACTCCGAAAGGCTGGCGCGGGCCACCAGTTCCACCCCGTGGGTGGGAGCTTCGTCGGGCGACAGCAGCAGGCAACCGGGAACGAGCGTCAGCAGGGCCAACGTGAGGTATGCGGTGGTGCGTGACTGGATCATTTGGAGTACCCCGGAATGGGAAGAAACTTGAAGTAGAACGTGGCGTAGGGATCGCTCGACGAAGAGCCTACTTCGGCTACCACGCGCACGAACTGCGACCCCAGTTCAAGTCCGCCGAAGAAGAGGCCAGAGTTGTCGAAGAAGTCGAAGCCACGGGCTACCTGGGCAATGCCATCGTTGGCCGCGTCGTAGACCACGTCGGCTTCGAGTGAAGTATCCAGCGTGTGTCGCACGACCCCCGCGCCTACGAAGGGAATCACCGGACCCCACTGTTTGGCCACTTCCAACAGGAAGAAGGCGCTGGTCTGCTCCAGCTGGAGGCCCACCTCGAAGTCTGTGCCGTCCACGTCGCCCAACACGTTGAGACTGCGGCGCAAGAAATGGTTAACGCCGCCCGAGAGCGAAATGGCGGGAAGGTCGCGCCCGCGCAAGATGCCCAGTCGAAAGCCCACGCCGTAGATGGGCTTCAGGCTGCCCAGGTCGATCTCGTCGGCGAGATTGTCCTGATCTCCAATGGTGGCACCCAGCCGTACCAGCAGGTCGAGCGAACCGATGTTCTTGGCGCGCGTGGTGCGTCCGTATCCCGAGAACAATCCGATTTCGATGTCGGCGAACACGGCGCCGGCGAATCCATCCAACGTACCTGGCTGTCCTTGTGCATCCAGGTTCGTGTAGTCGGGGTCGGTGATCTTGAATTCCAGCCCCGTGGCCCCCAGCGAGATGGCGGCGTAACCGAATCCGCGCGAAACGCTGGCGTAACTACTGGAGGGGCTGATCCGGCCCAACAGTCCACCTACCGGCTCTACGGCGTCAGACAGCGCTGCTTCCGCCAGATCGACGGCTTGCTTGCTGAGCAGCAGGATTTCCTCGGGGCCCTGAGCCGCGGCCGCGAGTGGATTCAGGAATGCAACGAAGAGGGAAGCAACCACGGTGAGCTTGGTGCAGGTATGCATGGGTCGCCTCCTAGTACTGCCAGCGCAACGAGATGACGCCGTCCCAACCGGAAATGTCGACGACATCGTTCTCGCTGCCTCCGGTCAGCTTGGCCACGCGGGCCTGGATGATGGCCACGGGCGTCAGTCGGCCCTCGAGCCCCAGGCCAAATCCCGCGGCCCAGGCGCTGGTGTTCTGTTGCTGCGACTGATTGACCGCGATCAGGTCGAACGGAAACAGTATGGCGAAGTCTTCGTTGGGCTGATACCGCGGCGTGGCTGAAAGCCAAAGGTTGTTGCCGTTGGAAACGCGATTGTCCTCGCCGGGCGAGGTCACGGTCAGCAGCTCGTTGTCGAGTTTCACGATGTCCTTTACACCCAGGTCGACACCCCAGGTCGCGCCCTGGAACGAGGTCACCAGGTTGAACTCGAACTGGGTTCCTTCTTCGAAGCTGTCGGTGCCGTCGATCTGGTCGGTCATGAACACTCGCACGACGGCGTCGAGCGTGGTGCGACTACGATCGGTGCGAACGTCGGCACCGGCGGTAAGGGCGATTTCGCTGCCCGGCTTGTACTGCGAGACCTGGTCCAGGTCATACTCGCCGCGTAGCAGGAAGCTGGCGCCGCCGCCCACCGTTACGTTCTCCTTGGCGTCAAAGCCCACGGCCGCGCCCAGGTCCAGATCGAATCCGCCGCCGTAGTTCTTCATGCGAAAGCCAAACACGTGCGGTGCGACGGCCGCGGCGGCCCGTATCTCGTTTTCCTCGAGCGCGGTCTGGCCCGTGGGCAGGTTCACCCCGGCGGAAAGGATGAGCCGGCGTTGCCAGGCGTGCACGAATCCCTTCAACTTGGCGTCGCCCAGCCCGTCCAGTTCCGCCACGCTGGCGGCACGGTCCTGACTGACCGCGGCCGAGCCGTAGAACACCAGGTCGGCCGACGGGCCCAGCGTGAAGGAGCTGAGCAACCGGTTGGACGCCTGCCGCACGGTTCGTGCCTGGTTGGTGTCGTTGTCGGTTACCCGCCAGCTCCGGAACGACATCTGATTCTGGATGGTCAGGAGTTCGCGATCGTCGCCAAACAGCACGGCGGCCGGCGCGAACCCTGGTTTCACGAGGCCCGCGGTCAACACCAGCATGGCCAGCACGCCCTGGGCGCGACCGGGTGAGCACAGATTCTTCACTTCAGTTCCCCCGCGTTTCGCCACGGATGTCCAGCCGCACGTCGCCACGTGCCGTGATGATGTCAGTGGTCACGCCGGTCTGCGAATCACCCGTCCCCGCGTCGGGAATGAGCCCCAGCCCCAGCTGCATCGAACTGCGCATGGCCTGGCTCGAGGCGCCCGATACGGTAGCTGGCGGTCCTGGCACCACAACGCTGGCCGTTGCGCCCAGGGTTTCGGCGGTTGCCTGGGCGGCGGCTTCCTTGGCCATGGCAAAACCGGGGTCGATGCCATAGGCCTGCTGGAAGGCGTCGGCCGCTTCATCGAATCGGCCCAGGCCCTGCAGATAGGCACCGTCGGCAAAGGCCAGGAACGCCTGCATGTTTCGCGTGGGTTTCTTGCCGATGGCCAGGAGTTCTTCCTGCGTGGGCGAAACGTCGATCTTGCCCAGGATGTCGAGTACCAGTTCGGTTTCGAGGTCGAAAAGGTCTTCGGCGTCTCCACTCTGCTCGCTGCACGTGTCACTGGTGAGTTGTGCGCTGTCGTAGCAGGCCGCGCCCATGGCCACCTCGGCCGGCGTGGTGGTGCCGAAAAGACCTCGCACCATGTGACGCGCCGGTTGCAGATTGCCGACCGGTAGCAGCGACTCGGGGTCGAAGTACTGTCGGTTGTCGTAGGTGAACTGCTGTTCGGCGTAGAGAAGTTCAAGCTCTTGTGCGGCCACGCACTGAACGCCGGCCACCTTGGCCAGATCGGTACTTACCCAGATTTCCAGCGCCCGGCAGATTTTCTGGTCTTGCAGTGGACCTTCGCGGCCGGCCAATGGTGCGAACGAATACACTGCCACCGAACGCGGTGGTGCTTCCACGCCGCTACGACGGGCCTGGGCCAGCAGCGCGGCTCCTTCCTCGGACACGCGTCGCTCGAGCTGGGCGATCTTTATCTGGGTCTGACGACGCACGCTGCGTTGGGTGCTCAATCGTTCGTAGGAACGGTACGCCGTGGCCGACTCGGCGAAGCGGGACAGTGCGTTGTAGGTACGCCCCAGCAGCCACTGGCGACGGGCATCGTTTTCGCCCAGCGCCGTGGTGGCTTCCAGATCGGCCAGTGCTCCCTGGACATCGCCCAGATCGAGGCGTACCGCCGCTCGCTCGCGTTGGGCCTCGGCCGCCCGCACACCGGCGGCGATGGCCGCGTCGAAA
>JAJDAC010000046.1 GCA_029262065.1 Candidatus Krumholzibacteriota bacterium
GGATATTCAGTGGATTGAAGACTCGCAAAAGTAGCCCGCTTCCTAACATCGCCCTGCACTTGGCGGCTGCGGGCCGAGGCCTTCATCTTGGATTGGGAATCCTAGTAGGCCCTTGCCGCAAGTGAGGGCGGGGTCCGTTAGCCAGAATAGGGAACGCTCTTGATCCGACACCGCTGGCCAGAATGGTGGGAGTGGGACCTTGAGCTTAGTCCCCACCTGATGAAGCGCATGGCGGATCGCCGATTCTCCGAGGTGGAACTGCGCTCCATGCTCCAGCGCGCACTCGACTACCGCCGGGACCACGTTCTTGGACGGTTTGCGGTCCAAACGCGCTTCCGTCGCCGGGATTGGATCGTGATTGTGGAGCCAGACTTGCAGCTGGAGATACTTGTTGTGATCACCGCTTACCCTGTAGACTAAGAGCCATGCGAGAACCATATCTAGAAGTCACGTTTCGGCACGGCAAGCCACTGGCCGCCTACCTGTATCTCCCCCGGAACGCAGGCCAGAAGAGCTACCGCACCAAGGAAATGTCGCCGGGTCTCCTGGTTGACTACGCACGCGGCGGGCGGGCCATCGGGATTGAGCTCACCGACCCGGGCCGGGTTTCGCTCAACCGGGTCAATCAGGTGCTCCAAGAGATTGGCCAAGACAAGCTGAAGCGAGCCGATCTCTCTCCGCTACTTGCAGCGTAGGCATCTGGCTAACACGCCACTGCAACGGACGGGTCGGTTGTCACGCCGGCTGCTGCCGTCGTATCTTTCCTGAAGAACCCTCGCCGCGCCGGCAGCCAGCGCGCCAAGTAGCCTGCCCGCTGATGGGCAGAACCGTTATGCGGACAGGAAAAAGGTGGAGTGAGGGCACGCCGTCATGAAAGGAACGAGGCATCACAAGCGCTTCGTCACGCTGAGGAGCTGCGCGCGGGAGGCACTTGCGCACGCTGAGGAGTCCAGGGAGGGAAGCTACTTCTCCGGCCTTTCTTCGGTCTTCGCGAGCGTATTCACGCTTGAGGCCTACCTAAACCACGTCGGTGCTGGGCTTGAGCCGGACTGGGAGGAACGCGGTTCTTGGGAACCACTGAAAGACAAGCTCAAGTCCATTTGCTTCAGATTTTCTGTCGATCTCGACGCTGCTTCCAAAGAGTACCAACTGCTCATCGTGGCAATGAACGCCAGGGACTACTGGGTTCACGGGCGCACAGAGACAACCCAGGAGCAGACCTGGAACCCCAACAAGCGCGGTACCCGACCTTGGAAAGCGCTCACTCCCCAAGAAGAGCTGATTTGCGTTCTGCCAGCGCCGCGGCATCTACTTGAGCACATCGAACGTGTCGTTCAAAGACTTCATCGGGCAGGCGGAGGTAGCGGAGATCCCTTCCTGAATGTTGGCGGTGGCGCTGGCTCGGAATAGGGCGCCGCATAACACGCCCATGCAGCGGATCAGCCCACTTGTCACGCCGGCTGCTTCGGGCGTAGTCTAGGAAAAGAACCCGACCCTTCAGCACCCGGCGCGCCAAGTGACCTGCCCGCTGATGGGCAGAACCGTTATGTGGGTAGAAAACGGCACGCCTCTTGATCGAAACCGACATGCCCGTATGCCGTCTCCGCCCGTTGGGGAGTATTCCGATGAAGGCAGCAGTTCTCCTAATAGTCATGCTAACTGTGCCCGCGAGCGCGACAACGGCGCAGCTCACGTACCAGTCACAGAGCCGCGAAATAGTGGCGCACGCAGAGGGACGGGCTGGCTCGGAAGAACCACAGGTTGAGCACGCGGAGAGTTCTGCTCCTGACTTCCATGATTACATTGAGGATGTGTACGCGAAAGTCAACCACGACGAGGGCTCAAGCGAAAGCTACGCTTATCAGGAATCTGGGCTGTCGCCATCCGGGTTTTTTGCGCAAGCTTGGGCAATTGGCAAGAGGTCGGGCAACTCAGAGATGCACGCCTCATCCTCATCCACCGTCGACGTTGTGTTCTCACTTGACGCCCAAACTGATGTGTTTCTTTCCGGACGGTGCGTCATTCTTGATCCGTCCGATGCTAATCTCGGTCAAGCCACAGCAAGCGTGAGACTGGAGTGTGACGGCGCGGTTCTGTTCCATCACCTGATCGTCGACGTCGACGATTCGGAGTTTCTCTGGACTGGGGAACTGAACCCAGGCACGTATAGACTATTTGCGGCTGCTACCACGGTCGCGGCATTGAGTGAGACTGTCGACGCCGACGCCTACTTTGTTTTCGCGCTTGGAGCGAGCCCCGCTGTGGCGACGTCCACGCTGAGTGTGGGACTGCTCAAGTCACGGTTCTGGGCGGTGGAGTTAGAACCGCATAACAAGGCCAATGCAGCAGTCGGGATCTTGTCACGCCGACTGCTCAGGGAGTACCTTGAGATAGGAAAAGAGTGAGCGGCAGCCGTCGCGCCAAGCGCCGCTGCTGATCGGCTTCACGTTATGCAGACGGGAAGAAAGGTAGGAAGCCAAATTGCCCGTTGTCTCAGCATTCTTTGGTATCATTGTGCGCATGTACTACCGCGAGCACGGTGTGGCACATTTCCACGCTGAGTACCAAGGGCAGCAGGCGAACTTCACCATCGATGGTGAGATTCTTGCTGGATCTATCCAGTCCAAGACCGCGTTGAGGCTGGTCAAAGAATGGGCGTCGATCCACGGCGCGGAGCTGCAGTTGAACTAGGATCGTGCTCGCGCCGGAGAACCCCTCGACAGAATCGCCCCGCTCGATTGAGGCTTAGGTCATGGAACAGCTTCCAATCGTAGTCAGCGCGGAATACGTCGCAGAGTATCGGATTCGCCTGGTTTTCAGTGACGGGCTTGAGAACGTTGTAGACTTCTCGGGGTGGCTCGACGGACCTGTCTTCGCGCCACTCAAGGACCAGGGCTATTTCCAACGGTTCTTCCTGGATGGGGGTACCGTTAGCTGGCCCAACGGAGCAGACATCGCTCCCGAGACGCTACATCAGCGAGCTCGGTCGAGCGCAGCCGCATAACACGCCCATGCGGCGGGTCAGCCCACTTTTCACGCCGGCTGCTCCATCGTAGTCTTGGAGACGAATTCCCCCTCCCGCAGCCGGGCTGACCTGCCCGTTGATGGGCAGAACCGTCAGATTGACTTCAATTCCTAGAAAGTAGGATTTTGCATTGAGCAGATACAATCAACCAAAAACGTTTGCGTTCTTGGGAGCGTTGTTGCTCGTTGTGTGTGGTTGCGCGGAAGAGGGAGGGGGACCGCTATCATCCACCGATATCCAAGCGGTCGAGGCCGCATCGAGAGCTTATGGAGAAGCCTGGCTCTCAAACGATCCAGAGAAAGTGATGGACACTCTGACGATGGATGCGGTGATTGTACCCTCTGGCATGTCCGCCCTGCGGGGTGAAGAGGCCATCCGTGCGTTTTGGTGGCCGGATGATTCTCCATCAACCACTGTGAATGAGTTTACTTCGACGGAAGACGAAGTTGGTGGGCGCGGCGATCTCGCGTTCGTTCAAGGGTCGTTCAGTCTAAGCTTTGAATACGATGGTGTTAGCTACTCAAGCGGCGGAACTTACTTTTGCCTATTGAAGCGGCTTCCAAACGGCCATTGGCGAATATCCCACCGAACGTGGAGCGATCGGCCGCGGATCTAAGGGCAATGCAATCTAACAGGCCGCTGCTACTGACGGCCTGTGGGCGACGGGAGTGTGTTGAAGTTTGTAGACAACGGCCGCAGCGTAGCGGCCATCCGTCATGCGCTCCGGGGGATCATGCTGCTTCGTGGTCTGTTGGCGTGAAGTGAATCTCCAGACCAAGTGACTCGAGAAGCGTGGCCAAGCTCGAGAGTCTGGGGTTGCCCTTCTCAGACAGCATTCGGTAGAGGTTCTCACGGTTCAGGCCCGTCAAGTTCGCGGCTGCACCAACTCCACCGTGCGCTTCGACCACGTTGCGTAGGCCGAGAAGAAACACCTCCTCCGAATCCTCAAAGCACGCAGTCAGGTACTCCGCCGCCTCATCGATGTCCTGCAGTTGCTCGATGAGTTCTTCGTGATAGCTCCTACTTGGCATCTCGGTAGGCCCTCCAGTATTCTTTCGCTTGCTCTATGTCCCGGTTCTGGCGGCGCTTGTCTCCGCCGCACAACAGAACTACGAGCACATCGCTTTCCTGGCCAAAGTACACGCGATATCCAGGTCCGTAGTCGACTCTCAGTTCAGAAACTCCGTCCCGAGCAGCGTCCGTTCCATGGGACTATTGTAGCTTACAAACTACAACTACGCAAGCCGTATGCCGAGGGATTCCTGGGGGGCCTAACCCGTCGCTGCAGCAGTCCGACGCGCTTGTCACGCCGACTGCATCGGACTTAACATTGACTTGGAGAGTCGTAGAGGACAGCCGTCGCGCCAATCGCCCCGGCTGCTGAGCGACAAGCCGTTAGACGGACTCAGGACTTCTCGAATGCGAAACTACTGTAGATTTCTCACTCTCCTCCTTCTCGTCGGCTCCGCCGAGCGTGCGGATTCGCAGAACGTGAACAACCCTTTTCTTCCTTACGATCCAGACCAGAACACACTCATCCTCTACCACTTCGATGAGCAGCCGTCGTCTATGGTTCTGGACGCCAGCGGAAACACTCTGCACGGTCTTTGGACGCCAACCCCAGCGGGATCAACTGGGCGCTTCGGCAATGCGATCACGCTAAGTGGTGTGGCGGAGGTGATTTCAACTACTTTTCCCGAGCTGGAGGATACTGACTTAACGGTTGAGGCATGGATCTACCCCCTTTCGCACACGACCTGCCTTGTCGCCGACCTTCGAAGCCCGGGAATACCGGCAGACGACGGCATCGCTATAGGACTTACGGAGGAAGGCCACGCCTTCGGGATTTCCCAGGGTGGACATCTCCCTTTCTTCATCGTTGAAAGCACCAGCGTGATACCGCTTGAGTCTTGGACTCATGTCGCGGTTGTGTTTCCTGGTACAGCGGCTCTCCTCCAGATCTACGTCAATGGGAACCTGGAAGCTGGAATCGACGGTGTCCGTTGGCGCGGAACCCGCAAGGTCGTACTTGGCAAGGTCATGTCGGGGGGATGGGGGCACTTCACCGGCCTTCTCGATGAGTTCCGTGTCTCCACCGTCACCCGGGGATTCTCGCCGGTCTCCGTGAACGGGACGTCTTGGGGCCAGCTCAAGTCCGGTTGGGAGTAGTGCTGTCTAACCAGGGCATGGACTTGACGGGCTGGCGCGCTGCCGACTATCGGCGGTAGAATGCCCACCAGGAGGTCGTTATGAAGAGGCGCTCGCTTCCACTGATTGCTGGGATCCTTCTCGCCACGTGTGTGTCGGCGGCTCCGTCAGTTGCCGAGGACGCGAAGGAGCTTCGGGAAAGCGACGAGAATCCGGCGGTCGCCGTCGAGCATGAGGTGCGGCTTGCTGCGGCGAACGCGGCAGAGGAAGCGCTGTGGCCGGGGTTCGATCCCCTCGTTGTTCCCCTCGCCGTGTTCGACGGAGCGAAAACATTTCTATTTCGCCACCCTGCCCCGCCGTCGGGGTTCACGCCTGTCGCGGGCGCCTCGCCCGGCACTTGGTCCTGGGAAGGGCGGCATGAGGCCGTTACCGCCAACACCAACTCTGAGATCGGGGGCGTCGCAACGGCAACGCTCATGGTCGATCGGGCGGAGCCGGGCCGCTCATTCCGGAACCTCGCTGCCGTTGCCATCCACGAGGCGTTCCATGTCTATCAGCGCGCGCACCATCCTGACTGGATCGGGAACGAGGTCGATCTTTTCGTGTACCCGACCGACGCCGCCGACCTCCTTGCGCTGCGCCGGCTCGAGACCGAAGCGCTGCGGCGAGCGCTGGCGGTTGATGACGAGGTCGGCGCGGCGTGCTGGGCTCGCCGGGCGCTGGCGCTCCGCGCCGAGCGGTACGCCCAAATGGACTCGGCCTTCGCCGCATACGAGCGCGGAACGGAGCTGAATGAAGGACTCGCCACCTACGTCGAGATGCGGGCGGTGGGCCGGCGCGCGGTAGACTGGCCCGAAGCAGAGTTCGGTCCGGCCGAGGTTCGCCGCCGCGCTTATTCCACCGGCGCCGCACTCGCGCTCCTCCTCGACCGCTTTCAGCCCGACTGGTCCGCCGCGTTCGAGGCCGACGACCACCAGACGCTCGACGAAGCGCTCACCACGGCTCTCGGCATGGAGAGTGCCTGCACGTTCGACAGTGATGTCGTGGCCGGCGCAGAGCAGAAAGCGAGCCTGGACGTGGCGGAGCTCGCGGGGGAGCGGGAACGGCGGCTGGCCGCGTTCGAAGAGAAGCCCGGATGGCGTGTTGTCGTCGAAGCGGACGGCAGCGAGCCGCTGTGGCCGCAGGGGTTCGACCCGCTCAACGTCGAGCGCGCGGGAGCCGGCCGCGTGGTCCACACCCGCTACCTCCAGCTGGGCAATGCCGCCGGGCAGCTGGAGGTCCTGAATGCGGAGGCGCTGACGGACGGAGCTGGTCCGCACCCGCTGTTCCAGGGCGTCCGCCGCGTGGAGTTGACGGGTCTCGTGGAGCCCGAAGTCAGCGAAGCGGAAGGCAAGGTCAGCGTGCGGGCCCCTGGCCTGACGTTGGAGTTCACGGGGGCGAGCGTCACGCGAACCGGTGAAATGATTGCCGTGAGACTGGATTCATGATGGGGTCACGTCGCGGCCGGTGGCCTAACCCTTAGCTGGCGCCGATTCCAGCGGGCGGTCTTCCCAACGTGAGGTGACTTTGACCAAGCCAGAGATCGACAGTTCGTTCACGACGGATGTAGCCAGGTTCTATGAGGCGACTCTCGTCCCGTTGATTTTCCGGCCCTATGCGCGGGACCTGGCGGACCGAACCAAAGACCTCACACCGAGCGCGGTCCTGGAGGTTGCCTGTGGGACCGGAGTGGTGACTCGAGCCCTTGCCGAAAGTCTTCCTGACGACTGTGACATCGTTGCGACTGATCTGAATGACGCGATGGTGGCGCATGGTCAGCATGTCGGAACGGCACGTTCGGTAACCTGGCGACAGGCAGACGTGATCGATCTTCCGTTTCCTGCGGACACCTTCGATGTCGTGGTGTGCCAGTTCTCGGTGATGTTCTTCCCCGACCGTGTGGCAGCATACCGCGAGATACGCCGCGTTCTTCGGCCCGGCGGTACGTTCCTGTTCAACGTCTGGAATAGCATTGAGCAGAACGAGTTCGCCGACGTGGTGACGAAGGCCGTGGGCACTCTCTATCCCGCCGACCCTCCAATCTTCCTGGCTCGGACACCTCACGGCCACGGCGCACCGGAGGAGATTGAGAGCGACCTGAAGGCGGCGGGTTTTGTGACGTGTGCTCTTGTCCAAAAGGAGGAGATCAGCGTGGCCGACGCCCCGGACGTCCCCGCCGTTGCGTATTGCCAAGGCACTCCTCTCCGCAATGAGATTCTGGCTCGAGATCCAGATGGACTCGAACGGGCCACCAGGGTTGCGACGGAAGCGCTGCGGTCGCGGTTCGGAGAAGGCGAGATCAAGGGTCGGATCAGTGGGGTGGTGGTGATCGCTAGCTAGCAAGCGATTGCCGCTGCGCGCTTGTGTAGATGGCCGCGGCGTAGCAGAATCGCGGGACACTATCCGGAGAGAAATACGACTTCTCACGATCGATGCACCCCGACATGGAGAGCGCGCGATGGCTATCCGAATCGTCTACTGCGAGACCTGAGGTACGACCGCCAAAAAGGCAGCGAGTTTCGCTGCCCTCATCCGCAACACTCTGGGGAATCCCGTCGAGCTGGAAAAGGGGCGGCAAGGGCAATTCGACATCGTCGTAGACGGCCAAACTGTCGTTTCCCGAAAGGGCGGACTGCTTGCCAAACTCTTGAATAGACCTTGGCCAAGCGAGGAGGACGTCGTAGCGGCTGTACGCGACGCGGTACAGTAGATCGTGGGCGGAGGCCAGATAACAAAGTCACGTCAGGTGCAGGGGAAACGTCGTGCAAATACTCCCTAGAGCATTGGCCGGCCTGAGCGGACTGCTTTTGCTCGTGGATGCCTATCTTCATTCCACGGGAACTGCTGCGGTCCGGGAAGCGCTAACCGGAGACCAGGTTCCAGAGTTCTTTGCCCATGCTCTTCCGATCATCTGGCTATTCTTCTCCTGGCATCTGGTGGCCATGGCGGCGCCGTTGCTGTGGGCTTCCATAACCAACCCTTCCTGGTTCTTGCCAGCCACGTTCTTCTGCGGGTTGGTGGCGCTCGGCGATTTTTTTTGGGTGTATAGCGCTGCGGGTTGGTTCCCTGGTACCGTTGTCCTGTTCTTGGTCGTGGCGGCGCTCGGGGCTACCACCATTGTTCTGGCCCGAGGGAGAAGTGCGACTGCCACCTAACATGTCGCTCAGCTGGACATCGGCATGCTGTGCGCGCCACTGAGTTGCTGTAGGGGTATCATGGTCGGCAGCTCCCTGGGTCACCGGTGTTCGCAGCTGATGCCTTGTCCGCTAGCCAGTCGGAGCTGGATGTGGAAAGTGAATTTCCCCTCGGTGCGCAGATCATGGCCCTCGCGGCGGGGGGCTTGCTCGTGGTGTGTGTTCCGCTACTGATTCTTGAGATTTCGATGATCAGATGCTTCCAAGCTTTCTTCTTCGGGCACGGGTTGGTTCTGTATTCGGCGACGCGCAAACTGGACCACGCCAGCTGGCGTGTCCCAGGGACCAGGGTCACGACCAAACATGGTGTTTTTGTGTTCCTGGGTCCGAACCGCCTACTGTTTCGGGGGACGTTCACGGCCGACGGTCGACGTGAGAAGATCTCGACCCTGGCCAAGGGCATGGTCACGCTCAAGGGCGACCTCGCCGAGACTACAGTCCGGGTTCCGCTGTATATGTTCCTTCTTCCGCTCTCGATTGCGCTCATATGGTTTGTCTTCGTACTCTTCGGAACAAGCGTTGGGGTGGCGGCCAAGGGTGCGTTGCTTCTCCCAGGAGCTTTGTTCATTGCGTTTGTGACCCGACAGACCGCGCGGTCCGAAATGCGTCAGGTTTCAGCGTTGATCGGCGACCTCGACTCACTGATCGGCAAGGACGTTGGCTAACAAGACGATCAGCCAGACCGCGGTGCTTGTCACCCCGGTTGCATGGACGTCATACTGGATGGCTCTTGCGTGCATTGAATCGATCGCCGGGTGCACCTTTCTAAGAACCTCTCTGCCGATAGTCAGGTGGACTTATGTTGCGAATCCGGATCTTCGCCGTTGCAATGCCGTTGGCCATGCTTGGGTGCGCAACGCTCGGACCTGGGCCTGAGGCGGGTCCCTTCGAGATCGCTGCCCGAGTAGCAGATGCCTTTGATCGTGGCGACGACGATACAATCGTGTCGTTGTTTTTTACCCCATCTCAGAAGCCCGCGTACAAGCTGGAGGAGCGCAATGAGCGCCTGGCGCGAGGACTGGCCGTATTTCGGAAACATCTCGGGTCAACCACCGGAGAGCGAGCCCCGTTTGCTGGAACTGACACATACGTATTGAGCCTCAAGGTCGCGAGCGACGACTTCTGGCAGCCCCTGGAGAAAAACGGTGAGTTTGCGCAGGTCAGTCTTCTGGTTGAGTACAAAAAGGCTGGCCCGGGGTGCATGCAGCTCTCATTCTACCGACACCGCAACGCTTGGAACCTACGGAATCTGTCCTTCGGGTTTCCGGGGTCCGTGGATGGCGCGATAGAACGGATGAGCCCACTCTCAAATGAGCTCTTTCAGGTGATGGTCGAGAAGCCGGCGCCCAGCATCTGAGCCTTGCGCTCGTCGCCAGCCGTTACAGCAGACGGAAAATCACATGCAGAAACTGCCAAGGTCCATATTCATTTCTCATGGTGGTGGCCCGTTGCCGTTGTTGGGAGACGAACGGCATCATGAAATGTTGGTCTGTCTGAAAGATCTTGCGGCCGCCATTCCTAGACCCGACGCGATAGTAGTGGTCAGCGCCCATTGGGAAGAAAAGCGCCCTACGATTACGGCGGCACGCAATCCATCGCTGATCTATGACTACTCCGGATTCCCTGCGGAGTCCTATGAAATCAAATACCCGTGCGTGGGCGAGCCCGCTTTGGCAGATGAGATATTTCATCTGTTCACGGCAAGATACATCGATGCAGGATTAGATGAAGAAAGGGGTCTCGATCACGGCGCTTTCGTTCCGCTTAAGAACATGTATCCCGAGGCCGACAGTCCGTGTGTGCAGGTATCTCTGGTAGATACACTGGATCCGTCCACACACATTGAAGTTGGGCGGGCGCTCGGGAGCCTTCACAAGCGGAACGTGGTGGTTATTGGGTCAGGTTTCTCTTTTCACAATGTGAGGGCGTTCTTCGCGCCTGATGGATCTGAGGGCGATCGGCTCAATGAGGCGTTTGAAGAGTGGTTGCAGGCCGCATGCAGCGGCAGCCATTATTCAGAAGAACAACGGTATGAATTGTTGGCCCGATGGAGCGACGCCCCAGGAGCTCGCTACTGTCACCCGAGAGAAGAACACCTTCTACCACTGCATGTGTGTTACGGGTTGGCGCGAAGCCCCTGCACCAAACGTATGGAACTCACCATCATGAACAAGAAGTCGAGCATGTATGTGTGGTGATCCGAATGCCAACCAATCGTTGCAGCGGGCATGTGAACCGTCGAACCCATGAGCAAGATCTTCTTCTACGGCCTGTTCATGGATCGGTCTCTTCTCGCTGAGAAGGGTCTTCACCCGGAGATTGTCGGGCCAGCAGTGTTACCCGACTACCGCATCCACATTGGCGACCGAGCAACATTGCTGCCATCCGCTTCGAGTCGCGCCTTTGGAATCGTGATGGAACTCGCCGACCAGGAAGTCCGTGCGCTCTACTCGGAACCGAGCGTTCGCGAGTACACAAGAGAACGCGTACAGGTGGAGCTGTTGGACGCAAACGAAGCTGTCGAAGTGTACTGCTACAACCTTCCGCGCGAGTTGGGCCTGGCCGGAGCCAATCCCGCGTACGCGATCCAGCTAGCCCAGTTGGCTGCGGTGCTGCAGTTCGATTCGGCATACGTGGAAGAAATCGTTGCGTTCGGCGAGTCGTAGTGGCCCCACTGCCTAGGGGCGGCGTTCGCCATCGACTACTGGGGAAAGGGTACAGTGAGGTCAGTTTGGCCGCCTCAAGGAATTGATTGAGCGGGCCGGCCACCTTATGATTGTGCAGCGTCCCCAGGACTCCCACAGGGGTAGAACATGAACACAAGCAGATTGCTGAGACGGCTTCCGCTAGTCGGCCTTTGCTTCGCTTTGAGTTGTCTTGTGGAGGCGACTCCGAGCTATTCCCCACTCCATGCAGAACAGATTTCGGAGTCGTCTGTAGCACAGAGTGACTCGTCGGGCGGTGCACCTCAGGAGACCCTTGACCTGGCGGCGCTATCACCCGAAAGGCGTTTCGATTTCCTTGTCGGCACATGGGACATACTCGTCGATGACAAGATCGTCGGAGTAGCCACGTTTACGAAAATCATCGAGGGGACAGCCCTTGAACAAGAAGAGGTGTATTTCCAGAATGGTACCTCGTCGAAGGCTTTGATCAGTTACGCCTACCGTGAGCAGAAGAAGTGGATTCAATCATGGATAGACATATGGGGCTTTCATCTGGTCTCGAAAGGTGGTCTTGAGGGGAACGCGATGGTGCTCTATACCACGACAAGGTATTTCGAGGACGCGGTTGAAGCCCAGGTGCTTGCTCGTCAGATTTTCTCGGACGTAACGGAGGCGGGTTTCCAGTACGCGTGGGAGATTTCTCAAGACGAGGGCAAGACGTGGACCTTCAACAATGGATCGTACTACGCGCGCAGAGAAGTTCGAGGGCGTTGATGGCCGCGAGGCCTGACCAGCCAAGAGGGAACATGCATGACCATGATTTTCAGGTGTGAGTATCGATTTCGAGATTATTCCGGTTACGACAACGATACGCTGAAGGAGCTTGTTGAGAAACTATTTCACCTTGGATATTCATCCCCACCAGATCGGGTCGAGGTAGTTGAATATCAAGAAGTGATCAATGAGCACGAACCCGATGAGCCCGTGGAAATCGATTCGAAGATACTGGAAGCAACTCTGGAAGAGTGCATCGAACAGATAGGAAGAGTTGGTGCGAATCGCACAGCCATCAAGTTTCAACACTCAGCAGGTGATAGCCCCGACAAGAGATTCCTTCTCAATGCGACCACCGGGCTATACAACGAATTGATAGGGTTGGCCGACAAGTACCGCCTGGAGAGTGGGAACGAATGGGGGCATGCTTTGTACTATCCCCTTTCGGTGGGTATGGGTATTGATGGCTATGAAGGATCGCGACCGCGGTGGCGACCACGCATTACAATAGGAGGGGATGGCTATGTTCCCAGTTCCGATGATTTTGCAGATTATCTGCTGAAGAATAGTAATCGACTGCAAGAACTAGCAAGCATGGCGAGAGAAATATTCAAGACTGAAATTGATCCTGTAATGGTGTACCTCGGCTAGCTCAACCGACCCATCGTTGCATCGGTACCACTATCATGGCTTTCGAGGAGTTGCGATGGCCGACCCTTACGCATCCGTCAAAGCCCACTTCGAGAATGTCGCTGGCGTAACCGTCAATGCTGGACGCGGAGCCCAGGGCCTCAAGGTGGGCAAGAAGATGTTTGCTATGTTTGCCAAAGGGGATCTACTCCTCAAATTGCCGCCGGAGCGGGTCGATGCACTGACCGCCGCCGGGCGCGGTCTGCCCTACGATCCGGGAACCGGCAAGGTGATGAAGAACTACGTGTTGATTCCGGCGGCCAAGAAGCGCTCCTGGATCAAGCTGTGTGAAGAGGCGGCAGCAGCGGCGGATGCCGCAGCCGCTGCAAGGCATTCACGATAGGCCGTCAGGCCACATCAATCAGGCGGTGGCGCTTTGACTATCCGGCGTGTCGTACTGGCTCTTGACCGGAGCGATGCTCTTTGCGGCCGAATCGCCAATGAAGACTTTGGTGAAACATGTCAACGAAACTCCGGACGCTCCCTCCGAGGGTTCTGAGTTGATTATTCCTCCCGAGCTAGACGCTCTGGTGCTGCAGTGCCTGGCAAAAGACCCCGCGAATCGTCCGAGCAGCGCGGAAGAGCTGTCGGCCAGGCTAAGTACGTTGTAACGGACAATGTTGTTTCAACGGCTTTGAGCGAAATACTTCCAACGTTGCCCCAACCCGCATCGACCGCGGATCGGTATGGAGTAGGATTCGTGATCATTCATCGCGGCACTCTCCGTAACTGGTTCTTGCTGGACTGGTGGGAGCACGAAGACATCTTGTGCCATAAGCTGTTCTCATCACCCTTGAATGATATGGCTTCCATTACCGCTGAAGATAGTGCGGCCACTGCTTGCGTTCATGAGCTCAAGATCATCAACTTCGAAACTGAAGTGTGGATAGACACCGCGCTTGGTAAAGATGGTGATCGAGATTTTAGCAACTACCTGGACCAAACGCTGACGTGATACTGTCTGGAAGGAGAATCTCGTCAGGGTCCGCGGCCGCCGACCCATTTTCCGTGGACCCATGCGTTTTAGGATGAGCCGTGACGGTTGAAGCTGGCCGGACCCTTCTGCACTACAAGATCGTTTCCAAGCTCGGAGAGGGGGGGATGGGCGTCGTTTGGCGCGCGGTCGACACCACGCTCGATCGCGAGGTGGCGATCAAGGTGCTGCCGGCGGCAATGGCCACCCAACCGGACCGGCTGGCGCGCTTCGAGCGCGAAGCCAAGCTGCTGGCCTCTCTGAATCATCCTAATATCGCGGGGATCCACGGCATCCACGAGGTCGACGGGACCTCATTCCTGGCCATGGAACTGGTCGAGGGCCAGGACCTGCAGCAGCGTCTGGCCGGGGGAGCGATGTCGCTTCGGCAGTCGCTGGAAGTGGCACTGCAGATCGCGCACGCCGTCGAGGCGGCGCACGAGTCCGGTGTGATCCACCGCGATCTCAAACCGGCCAACGTCAAACTGACCGACGAGCACGTGGTCAAGGTGCTGGACTTCGGTCTGGCCAAGGCGCTGTCAGATCCGTCGCAAGCAGGCACGAGTCCGTCGATGTCACCGACGTTGACGTCGGCGGGGACCATGGCGGGGATGGTTCTGGGTACTGCGGCCTACATGAGCCCCGAGCAGGCCAAGGCCAAGGACGTTGATCGCCGGGCCGACATCTGGTCCTTCGGGGTTGTGCTATTCGAGATGCTCAGCGGACGGCGACTGTTCCAAGGCGAAGGTGTATCCGAGACGCTGGCCGCCGTGATCATGAAGGAAGTCGAATGGGGCTCGCTACCCGCGGATACGCCGCCGCGCATCCGGCGACTGCTCGAGCGTTGCCTCGAGCGTGACCCGAGATTGCGGCTGCGGGACATCGGTGACGCGCGCATCACCATCGAAGAAGTCCTGGAGGCACCAGACGATATTGCGGTTGGCGAGCCGACGGCGACGCGTCGCCCGGCGTGGGTTTCGATCGCTCCCTGGGTCGTTGCCGCGGCGGCGTTGGCGGCGCTCGGCTGGGGCTGGTCTGGCGGTGACAAGCAGCGCGCCCCATCGCCCGTGATGCGCTTTACCATGGCGCTGGCCGAGGATCAGCCGCTCGACACCTCGGCGCACCCGATGCTGGCCGTCTCGCCCGATGGCCGGCGTATCGCCTACCTCGGCAACCACAACGATGAGGACGTGATCTTCCTGCGCCTCACCCGCGAGCTCGAATCCGTACCGCTCCCGGGAACCGAGAACGCCGACGCGCCCTTCTTCTCGCCCGACGGCGAGTGGATCGGTTTCGGCGCCCACGGCAAGCTGAAAAAGGTCTCCGTGTTGGGCGGACCGCCGGCGACCCTGTGCGATGCTCCGGAGTTTCGAGGGGCAACCTGGGGAACCGACGGGACGATCGTGTTCACGGCGTTGCGCGAAGGTGGCCTGATGCGTGTGTCCGATGCCGGCGGCGATCCCGAACCGCTGACGCTTCTCGAAGATGAAGTGGACTCTGAGGGCGCTCGAACCCATCGCTGGCCGGACTACCTCCCGGGGGACCAAGCGGTGATCTTCACGTCCAACGTGCGTTCTTCGGACTTCTCGGAGGCCGAGATCACGGCCTATAGCTTCAAGGACAAGAGTGTGAAGACGGTGGTGAAAAATGGGACCTTCGGTAGGTTTGTGCCACCGGGCTTTCTGGTCTACGCGCGGAACAACACACTGTTCGCCGCCCGTTTCGACCCACGGCGCCTGGAGATTGTCGGCCCTGCGGTTCCGGTGCTCGAGGGGGTCAATGGTCCGATCAGCTGGGGCAGCAAACACATGGCATTCTCGGACAGCGGAACGCTGGTCTATCTCCCCGGCGGCACCGACCTGGAGCTCAGAACGCTGGTGTGGATCGACCGGCAGGGCAATGAGCAGCCCGCGTCGTTGCACGAGCGAGGCTTCGAAAGATTCGACATTTCGCCCACGGGAACGCACGTCGCTGTCGGCATTACCAACACAGCGGGCGATCAGGAAGACATCTGGATCCT
Organism: Candidatus Krumholzibacteriota bacterium; assembly: GCA_029262065.1. Taxonomy (GTDB): domain Bacteria; phylum Krumholzibacteriota; class Krumholzibacteriia; order JAJRXK01; family JAJRXK01; genus JAJDAC01. The sequence continues at coordinate 15,530 of JAJDAC010000046.1, forward strand.
CGAGTTGGAACGGGACACGCTGACGCGGCTGACCTTCGACGAAGCAAAAGACTCGATTCCGATCTGGAGCCCTGACGGTGAGTGGGTCACCTTCGCCTCCGATCGTGACGTTGGCGTGGGCAACCTGTATCGCAAGCGTGCCAATGGAACCGGCGAGGTCGAGCGATTGACGACGAGCGAGGCCCCCCATTGGCCGAACTCGTGGTCACCAGACGGAACGGTCCTGGCCTTCGGCGAATTCATCGCGGGCAACGCCGGGAACATGATGTTCTATCGCCCTGGCGCCGATCCCGAGATCGAAGTCTTTCTGGGAACTCCCTTCTGGGAGTGGGTCCCGCAGTTTTCCCCGGATGGACGCTTCGTCGTCTACAGTTCCAACGAGTCGGGGTTGTCCGAGGTCTACGTCCGGCCTTCCGACGGCAAGGGTGCACAGGTCAAGATTTCGACCAGCAGCGCCAGGGACGCCCAGTGGGCGGGAGCAGAGGAGCTGATCTACCGGTCGGCGGACGAGATCCTGAGCGTAGGTGTGTCCGCGGAGGGCGATGTCGTGAAGCCGGCGCTGCCGCAAAAGCTGTTCGACCTCCCAATGCCGCTTTGGAGCCTGAGGTTCCGTGTCTCGCCCGACGGGCAGCGGATTCTGGCGAGCAAGAATCTCGGGAACGCATCCGCCCGGCGCGATCCCGTCGTCGTGATCAACTGGATCGACGAGCTGGAGGCGAAGGTCCCGGCCGCGAGATGATCGGCGGAGTTTAGGCCCTGTATGAAATGGGACTGGCAAGAGAATGCACTTCGGCCGACGATTCACAGTTGCTGCTCTAGCACTCGCCGTGTTGGTCGGCGGTGCGATGGCGCTCGACCCGCGCTTCCTGTCTCACTCTGAGATTCGACAGGGGCATATTCTCGCTCCATTCGTCAGCGGTGTTGCCTACCTGATCGCGTTTCTGGCAAGTTGGGGGATTGCAAGGGCCTCCAGGGAGTAACGAACATCGAAAGCCTTGCCTACGCAATTCTGCCAGTGCTACTTGTTGCGAACGTTTTCACTATCGTCCGCGACAAGCGCTGCTACGTGCGTTTCAAATCTCTAGATACGACTCGCGAACGCCAGGCCATGTTTCGCCGCTGGCTCGTTGAGTCGTTTCTGATGCACGGAGTGATATCTGTCGTTTGCCTTCTTGCGCTTGGGCATCTTGCAGCGTTGATGGAACTACCTGACTTCATGCAGCAATTGTCGAACTCGCTATATGGGCTGAGGGACAGTGAAGGCCAAGACAGTTTTGTTGGCGGCTTCTTTCGAGGACTCTCCCTGTCGCTCATTCCTGTACTGCTGTTCGGCAATACATTCGTTAGTCTAGCGAGAACGTACTCTGAGCATCGGAAGGCCGAGGACGAAAGAGTCGATGCGTTTGAATCGCGTGACATCGCGCATCTGTTTCCTCGCAACCGTGATGAACGATTCTGGACAGCGCTGCTGTCCGTCAACGCTGGCCTTTCTGAAGAGTTGTTTTTTCGCTTGTTGGCGCCGCTGCTGTTCTATCTGGTGACCGGCGACCCTTTCGTGTCGGTACTTGCGGCGACTCTCTGGTTTGGTCTTGCCCACTACTATCAGGGGTGGGCAGGAGTTGCGCTGACCGCGCTAGCCGGGGCGATATTGATGCTTGTCTATTTGTACACCGGAAGCATTTGGTTGGTGATCTTGATTCACGCGGTCTGGGACCTGAATGACCTGGCATTGTCACCGTGGTTCTCAGATTGGCTGAAGAGGCGGGAAGCCCCGCGATAGACGGAGGCAGGCTGCAGTAGAAACGGCAGCAGACGTACCACAGCAACACAGTTCAACAGGAGAAGCTATGAGAGCAAGATATCAGACACTGGCAATTGCTATCGGGGTTGGGCTGACCTCGGGCCTGGCATTGGCAGAGGGAGTGGATCCGCAAATCGAGAGTCGTGTCATGAAGACGGAGGCCCACGAGCTGATTCTCGTGCAGGAAGTGGTGGTTGAGGCGCCGATTGCCAAAGTGTGGGGGGCCTACACGACGGGCGCTGGATGGATGGCGTGGGCTTCACCGCACGCTGAAGTAGACCTCCGCGCAGGGGGAACGATTCGGACGCACTATGGATCCGACGCCAAGATTGGGGACCCGGGTACCAACACCCTGCATATAGTCAACTATGTACCAGAGCGAGTTCTAACACTACGCGCCGAAGTCTCAGACCGCTGGCCAGATGTCATGAAGGAAGATGAAGGCAATCTCATGAATGTGATTGTGTTCGATGCCATGGGAGAATCGGTTACTCGAATACAGTCTTACGGCGTCGGCTATCGCGATCTGCCAGCCTATGATGACCTGATGAAGTTCTTCATCCCAGCCAATGAAGGTCTATTTCAGAAATTGAAGGCACACCTGGAGGACAGGTAGAAGAGGAAGCAATGATCCGATTCCGTTCTGCTGGCAACTTGGGTGCGCTGGCGTACCTTGCCGTCGTCACAATGCCGTTGAGCCTTTCTGCGGCCGCCGCGGCTGGACAGCCCGCACCGGTCGTCGATAGCGAAGCCGCGCGCGCGATCGATGCCCACTTCGCCGAGTTCGATGGGCAGCGCCCCGGTTACGCGGTGGGGGTTATCAGCGCCGGAGAGCTCCGTTACGCCAAAGGGTTTGGAAGTGCCGATCTAGACCATGGTGTCTCCATCGGTCCCAGGACGGTATTCAACGTCGCGTCATTGTCGAAGCAGTTCACGGCTGCCGCTCTCGCTATTCTGATTCAACGACAGTCCGTTGGCCTCGAAGATCCTGTTCAGAAGCATATTCCCGAGTTACCGGACAGGTTTGCTGGCGTTGCGTTGCAGCACCTGGTCTATATGACCAGCGGGTTGCCCGAGTACTACAATTTGCCGCGACCGGGTGGCCGGAGTTGGGACTCCGACTACTTCACGGTTCAAGATGCAATTGCGGCCGTCTTATCCCAGCCAGAACTGGAATTCTTGCCAGGAACAAAGTGGGCGTACAGCAACACGAACTATCAGCTCATTGCAGAAGTTGTCGAACGAGTTGGTGGCGTGCGGTTCTCAGAGTTCGTAGAGAGCGAGATATTCAAGCCACTTGGTATGGAAGACAGTCTAGTCGACGATGACCTGGGCCGCGTCATTCCAGGCCGAGCGACAGGGTACAACCGCGAGGGCGAAGGCTTTCGACAAGAAATCCGACGATCGCCCCACTACGGCGGCAGCGGGGTCTTCACAACGCTCGAGGACCTTGCGAAGTGGGACAGCCAGTTTCGTGACCATCGGCTCGGCGGGATAGAGTTGACCGAGTTGCTGCTTCAAACGCGAGCCTTTGAGCACGAGAAGGCAAACGACGCGTTTGGTCTCGTATGGGGCGAGTACGCCGGTCGGCGAACCATATGGTATGAGGGCGGTGACCTCGGCTTCAGTAGCTACATGGCCCGATTTCCGGATGATGATCTCACGGTAATCGTGTTGTCAAACCTGGGAACCGGCCGGGCGCTGCATCATGCCCATGCAGTCATGGAGATTCTCTTCGCCGAAAAGCACGGAGCCGGCACCACCGAACGAGAATCTGCGCCCATATGGGATCTCGCATCGTACCTTTCCGATGCCCAAGAGGAAATCAACGACCAAGTGTACGCCTTGTTGCCCTTTGACGACTGCGACGCCGAGACCGAGTGTGATTCACGGGCCTACGCTCTGGTCCACGGCAAAACTGCGGATTCGTTGTCCGAGATCCGAGCCTTGGAACATGGTGGTGGGAGAGAACGCCAGGCGGCCGCGGGACGTGCGTATTTGTTCTTGGCTCGGCAGGCGCTGTCTGTAGGCAATCGCGAGGTGGCCGCGGAACACGCGTTGCACGTATACTTGTCGGGTACGCCTCATCGACTGCGGCTCGAAGCACTTCGCGTGTCCTGCAACAGTGCAAGCCCGGAAGAGTCGAGTCGGTGGATTGGGAAGCCTCGTGACGAAACCCTGAAATGATGAACAGGAGCGGATCAGTTTGATGTATCGGAGTTTCGTCGTTGGTATCGCCCTCTCCGCAGGCTTGATTCCGGCCTTGGCGTCCCCAGCGGGCAGCCATGGCCAGGCCGGGAAACTCGACCACTGTTCGGGGTCGTTCACGGTCGGGCCGCTCGAGCCCAGCCTGGCCGAGACTTGGCAACTCGGCGACACCCGGATGCTCAGCTGGTTGATCGGCGACGGCTGTGGTCCGCTCACGTATGAGGTCGAAATCTCGCGTAACGATGGCGCTTTCGAACTGGTTGGGTCGACCGGCCCACATCAGTTCAATGGTTGGGTGGAGTTTCCGTGGTTGGTGGTGGGTAGTGTCGGTGACCAGTTGATCTTCAGGGTACGGCGCGTTATTCCGGGAAGCTCACTTCCTTACACTCATACGCCCATCATCACGATCGCATCGGCGGTATTGGTCACGGAGATGTCCTGGTCTGTATTTCGCGCCTGTTATTAGCCGCTCACCGCCCACCAAGCGGCAGGGCAGACAGTTCTCTTTGTCGTCCGGCGCGGGGGCCAGGAGGTGCCCGTGACAGAGCTGACGTCGACGCGGACGATCCTCCGACATTTTGTCGAAGACGATCGGGACGAACTCCTTGGTCTGTTCCGCGATTCCTCGGTGCGCCGGTACCTACTCGATGACTCGGTAGTGTCCGTCGACTGGGTGACCGATGAGATCGTTGCCAGCCGTGAACGGTTCGAGAGTTCGGGATCGGGGCTATGGTCGATCCGGCTCAAGGACCAGAAACCAATCATTGGCTTTGCAGGATTTCGCGAGTTTTTTGATCCGCCGCAGCTGCAACTCCTCTACGGGCTGCTTCCCGCGTTCTGGGGCCAAGGGTTGGCAACCGAGGCGGCGGCGTCGATCTGTGAGCACGCCTTTCGAGATCTTGGTTTTGACGCAGTCCGCGCTGCGATTGACATACCGAACACGGCGTCGGCGAGCGTGCTGGATCGTCTGGGAATGGAGCTAAAGCGGAGGTCACCCGAGGGTGAGAATGGGACAGCGTTCTACGTATTGCGGCGTGCGGACTGGGAATCTCGGATCGTGTAGACTAGAGTCAGAGTTGGCGCCCTTTTGCCTCGATATCGAAATCTCATGAAGCCGATTGCTGTCACCTTCTTCGTCGTTCTCCTCGCATTCATCGGTGTGGGGTTACGTCGCGGGGAACCACTCAGCGACGAACATACTGTCTCGCCGGAACGAACCCTGGTGGGACAATTGTTGTTGCCAAACGGACTCGGTAGCCGCGGCGTGGAGGTGCGGGTGACGGTCGCAACCGCAGACAGTGAACCTCGGGTCGTGTGGGTGCTGTTCGACGAGCAGGGGCACTTCGCCCACTCGTTCCGGGAGCGAGTGCGCAGTGTGAAAGTTACGGCCGGCGCGGGGGCCGAAGTGTACCGGGTCGATACCGAAGAGTTGCCCGAGGTGAATCACGCGGGTCAGATCGACGTGGGCGTGATCGACCTCCGCGATCGACTGACGAGGCATCGCATAATGGTGCGCGCGGCCGACGGAAAACCGTCGGGCGACGTGCGCATGGCTATGTGGTTTGGGCCGCCTCCAGTTGGTCCGGTCGGCGAGCCTGTGTCGCTGGGGTCCAGGCAGTTTCCACCGTTTGTCTTGGGCAGCGAGATAGAGTGGCTGCTGCCGAACGGGGGGCAATCGATCTACTTCCTGGTAGAGCGGCCCACCGGCCCGGGTCGTGGAACGAAATGGCGAAGTGGACACCAGCGACTGTTTGGTCCCTTCAATGCGGCGGAACTTCCCACCGAACTGATCATGGATTGATACTGACCGTAAACGAAAACAATGTTGAAATAGTGCGTGCTGTTCAACGTTCAGCTATCCCCGGTCAGGAGAATGGAAGACATGGATCAGAACGAATCGACGCCATCCCGTGGCAGAGCAATCACCGTAGGCGTTGTTGCGGGTATCGTCAGCGCGGTCGCATGTGCCGTGGTGTTGCGCGCGCTTGCGCCAGAATTGAGTTCCGCGGTCAGCGGCGGAGTGATTGGCGGGGTCACCGGCGCAGTTGTCGCAACAGTGGTCGGCCGGACGGGAGGGCGCTAGTCGTGGTCCCTGTTTCGCGGAGGCCGCCTGCAAATGTCTAAGCCTGGTGTTGCTGTGCCTGTTGGCCGTGTTGTGGGGTTGTGGCGCTACCCGGTAAAGTCCATGGGAGCCCAGGTTCTAAGTGATGCCCAGGTCTCCTGGCACGGCCTGGCCGGGGATCGCCGGTGGGCATTCATACGGGACAATGTGGTGAGGAACGGATTCCCTTGGCTTACGCTTCGTGAACGCGGAGACATGAGCCAGTACCTTCCATCTTTCACTGATCGCAGCAAGCCGGATACCTCGCCCACGGTCGTACAGACTCCGTCCGGCGTCGTACTCGATATTGCGGATCCAGCACTCGTCTCAGAAATTGGCGCGGAAGGGGCGCGGCTGATCAGGCAGAGTCGCGGCATCTTCGACACCTTTCCACTGTCCCTCATCACGACGCAGACGATTTCTCGCCTCGGTGAGATCGTTGGCGACCGGCTCGATGTCCAGAGGTTTCGCCCGAATATCCTGGTGGACGCCACAGACGACACGCCGTTCCCCGAAGACGCGTGGGTGGGACGAGTCCTACGCTTCGGCAGTGTGCGCGTGCGCGTCGACAAGCGCGACGGCCGGTGTGTGGTCATCACCATAGATCCTGTGACGGCGGAACGCAGCCCCGCGATCCTGCGAGCCGTGGCCGACGAGCGTCAGGGTTGCCTTGGTGTGTACGGAACGACCGTAGAGCCGGGCAACGTCGCCGTGAACGACGCGGTGCTGATCGAACCTCTGGCGTGACCCCAACGAGCCCGGGTACTCGAGTGGCAGCTTGACGCTCTACTTCAGTAGGATCGCCTTGCCGGTCCTGGTGTGCACGCCATCGGATAGCCGGTAGAAGTACGTTCCTGAAGACATCTCCTTGCCCGCGTCGCTCATTCCGTTCCACGCGGCGGCGTGCGAACCCGCCCCGAGTCGTTTCTGTACCAGGGTTCGGACGAGGCGCCCGGCCAGATCATAGACCTTGAGCGACACTGGCCCATTCGAAGCCAGCTCGAAGTGGATTGTCGTGCCGGGGTTGAACGGGTTGGGCCGATTGCCCAGGAGCCGGGTGCTACGGGCAGGGGAGTCGGCGCTGACCCGCTCGTCGGCAATGGCGAAGCCGCTGGAGTATCCATCGCCGTCGACCGCGCAGACCTTGAAATAGACGTCGGCGCCGGCCGGTCCCAGGCTTGCCGACGTGGCCGGTGCGGCGACGATTGCTCGTACCAGAGCGGCACTCGGGGCGAATTCGGCATCGGGAGAACCGTACACCACGTACTCGGCGATGTCGGGCTCGGGGTTGGCCTGCCAGGTCACAACCACACCTGACCCGAACACACGGTACTCGGCTGCTTGCGGTGTGCTGGGGACATCGGTGGAGAAGTCGTGGGAACCCAACCACCCCAGGTCGCCTCGCCCGCCGTCGGGATCGACCAATAGGATCGAGGGATCGCCGGCGTCAATTGCCGGCGAATGCACCGCAAGGTGGTAGTCGCCGGCCGCTGGATTCACGAACAACGGGTCGGCCTCGATGGTGCCTACTCCCGGGGGGCCGCAACTGAACAGGTCGGTCCCGAAGGTCAGGTTGTACGCAAATATGGGTATCGGTGATCCCGAGCAGATGATCCCGATTCCCGTGTTGCTGGCGATGATGTTGTTTGTGACGTCGACGCCGGTGTTGTTGAAGGAGAACGTCGGACCAAGTCCGGTATTGTCAGCGAAAGTGTTGCCGAAGATGGATCCGCTCGTTACGTCGACCAGGAACATCCCCGGAATCGAGCTATTGTTTGCATAGAACAAGTTGTGCCGAGCGTTCAGCGTGCCACCCATGGCGGTCACAGTTCCACCGGCGGCGGTAGAGCAGTTACGGAAGATACAGTTCGAAACGGATACCGAGCTGGTAGCGCCGAGGATCAGGACAGCCCCTCCGTCCTGCGTTGCGGCACAGTTGTCGACGGTCAGGTTCTCGACGGTGACTACACCGCCGCCGGTGTACAGGGCTCCGGCGGATCCCACGTTATTGTTGGTAAAACTACCGCCGCGTACCGTGGCCGAAGTGTTGACGATGGAGAGCGTTCCGGTGCCCGTCGCCGAGTTGCCGACAAACACGTTGTCTTCCAGCAGGATGTTCTCGCTCCGCCATATATGCACGGCGCTCGAGCCTTCGGCCTGGTTGTTCGTGAACGTAGTGTTCAGGATCTGCCCATAGACAGGATTGAAAGTCGTTCCTGACATCGTGATGGCGCCGCCGGTGGTGGCCTCGTTGTTCTCGAAGAGACAATCGATAACGTTCAACGTGGCCCATCCCGTCGAGCTACTATCGATGTAGATCGCGCCGCCGCTGCCTCCATCGTCATCGTCCAGCACGCTATTGTTGCGGAACTCGCAGTTGGTGACCGTGAGATCGGAATTGAACACTCGGATCGCGCCGCCCTGAAAGGGGTCGGAAACGAACCGCTGGTAGCCCGTTCCACCTTGGAACACGAACCCGTCGAACTGCACGTGCAGAGCCGTGAAGTTGGCCTGCGGTCCGGGAATCTGGATTGTGGGGCTCACCTGCAGGATTGTCTTGGCGTCCTCCACATACCGAGCCGTGAAGTCGGCGTTGTAGCCGCCGTAGAAGTTCACGAATCGCTCGATCTGGAGGTCGACGACGTTGAAGATGCCGCTTACCACCAGGACCGAGTCGGCACCGGCGGTGGCTGGGATGACCTGAGCCAGCGAATGCGCGGCCGTGGCCGGCGTGGTGAAGGGCCACGTGGCCGAGCCGGTTGGGTTTACGTAGTGGGCGTCCACGACCGCCCAGCTCAACGACGAAGCCAAGAGAAGGCTGATGGATAGGAGAGTGGACGCGAGGACTTTTCGGGCTTGGAGTGACATCGGGCTATTCCTCCGGTTGGTTCCTCATTGCTGTGCCCAGCAGGGTGGGGACCGTACGCTCTATCTTAACGGTTGGAGCGCCGCGGCGAAACCGCCTGTCGAAAGGTGCACAAGACATTCGAATCCGGGCACCAGGAGGCAGAAAAATCTCTGTGTATTGCCTCGGCGGCCAGGTCGCTCATCCGCCAATGGAGCTTCCTGGCCACGGGACGTTCGCCATCTATATCGAGGGCGGAGTGGAACTCGGGCTGTGGCAACGGTAGGAGTAGACTCTCTTCGACGCCCTGTTCAGCCTTGCCGGCTTACCATTTCTGCGATCCAGATTGGAGCAAACGGTGAAGTGCAACCCTTGGACACCGGGTAGTCACGATAGACACCCAACTTCTCGCCGGTGGCCACGGCTTGCTTACGGTGCTTGGGGAAGTGGATTCCAATCTCCGCGAGGCAACAGTTCATTGTCCATTGCACCTGGAGAGGGGCTGTCCCCAGTTCGGAACCAATGCGATCCAGTAGCGCGGGAAGATCGAGTCCGTCGGGGCTCTTCACGACGCGTTCGGTAGTGAGGTTCCACCCCGCGCGGGCCGCCATGGGGTCTTTCGCTGTCATCCATCCTTGGCGTAGTACCTCCTTGTCAGGATGTTTTTTCACGACATAGGCGTTTAACCAGTCCGCTACCTGGACGAACGTGGCCGAACGCACCATCTGATCCATCTGGGCGGTGGACAATGTCTTTGGCTTGATCACCAAGGTGCTCAGCAGTCGGGCGTCGATGTTTCCCGTCTCCCAGAGCGCCAAGGCCAACTCGTGGTTGCTTTTGACCCCCTTCGCGACCTTGCGGATTTCACCGAGTGGGACGCCGAACTGATTGTCGTCGGCGCCGTTCTTGGTGTTCTGCGCGCGCATCTTGTCGGTGCCGAGTGCTTCGAGTTGCTTGAGCGCTTCCTTCAGGGTCATGCTCGTGTTCCTTCCGTCAGGAGTTTGAGCCGAACTCGACCAAGCACCGGTCGAGGGTCTCGTAGGACGCTGCGTAGCCTTCCTCGAATCCGGGCTGCATGGCCGCGTCGCGTGCCTCTTGGTTCAGGTATTGGATGTCGACGGTGATCGTTGTCTGGCCCTTCGCCTCCACGAAGTTGGCCGTCACCGTGCTTGCACCCTCTGGCCAGCCGTCGTAGATCTCGGTGTACACGATGCGCATGTGCTCGACCACTTCCTTGAACTCGGCCGTCATTCCCATCTCGAACTCCGGATTCTTCCAGACATATCTCGCCTTGCCGCCGACCCGCAGGTCGATTTCGCAGACGGGAAGCGAGTGATCGGGAGGACCCGTCATCCATTGTTTCAGGAGCTCTGGTTCGGTGTGGGCGCGCCAGACGAGATCTACGGGCGCATCGAAAGTTCGCACGACCCGTATCGAGGTCGCGGTGGGCGTAGTGAACTCAAAGGTCTGCTTCATGGCTTTCTTCGCTTTGCCTGGGGCTTGAGTTGATCGAGCAGGCCGTCGAGCCTCTCGTAGTTGTCTTGATAGATCGACTTCAGTTCACCCAGCCATGAGCCCAGCGCCTCGAGCGCTTTGGGTTCGAGTTTGCATGGGCGGGTTTGGGCGACGCGCGAACGCGAGATCAAGCCCGCCTGCTCAAGCAACTTGAGATGCGAGGAGATCGTGGGCTGGGTGAGCTCGAAACACTGCACGAGTTCGTTGACCGTGGCCGTCCCCTGGGCAAGGCGGCCGACGATGCGGCGCCTCGTGGGGTCCGCCAGCGCGGTCAGTGTTTGGTCGAGTAGTTCCATAGAGCATAGATTAAGGTCTATATAGACTGGGGTCAATATAAATATGATGACAAACCTGACCTATCTGGTTGCGAGGCGGCGACCGTTGGTGGCACGGTGGGCCGTCGCTGGATTCACACTGTGCCCAATAGGAAAGAGGAAGACACGCATGCCCAAGCTGACCATCGTCGCGAACATCACAGCCAAGGCGGACCAGATCGCGTTGGTGAAGGCCGAGCTCGAAAAGCTGATTGCGCCCACGCTCCCCGAAGAGGGTTGCCTGCAGTACGATTTGCATCAAGACAACGACAATCCCTGTCACTTCATGTTCTACGAAAACTGGGAGTCTCGTGAGCTCTGGCAGGCGCACATGAACAGCCAGCACCTGAAGGACTACCTGGCCGCGACCGATGGAGCGATCGAAGTCTTCACGCTCCATGAGATGACGCACCTGGACTAGCCAACCCCATCGGAGATTCTGATGTTCCTGATACGCCGCGGACGGAAGAATCAGAACGGTGATCCGATGTATTGAATTCGCACTCGTGGCTACTCCGCTAGATTGGACTTCAGGTGTCGTTACCCGTATCCCGCCAAGTCCTGGGCCTTGTTGGATGGCTGTTGTTGGCGTTTTCCACCGCCGCCGTCGGCGGCTTCGCGTCTGCCAGCGCCGGTACGTTCTACGCCGAGTTGGTCCGCCCTGCTTGGGCGCCGCCTGGTTGGTTGTTTGGGCCGGTCTGGTCGCTTCTTTATGCGCTGATGGGTGTTTCCGCCTGGCTGGTCTGGAAAAGGCATGGCTTCTCTGCTGCTCGAAGCGCTCTGATGCTGTTCGTCGTGCAACTGATCGTCAATGCTCTGTGGAGTTGGATCTTTTTCGTTTGGCACCGGGGTGGGTTCGCATTCGCTGAAATCCTTTTGCTGTGGGTGCTGATTTTCGCGACGGTTCGAGCATTCTGGCCGCACAGTCGAACCGCGGCAGCGCTGCTATTGCCCTACCTGGTTTGGGTGACGTTTGCGGCGGCACTCAACATTGCGGTCTGGCGCCTGAACCCAGTGCTCTTGGGGTGAACACAACAATCGAGTGCATCCGCGCCAAGGAAGCGATCAACAAGAAACGAACTTGGAGCTGAGGTTGGGATGAGGGTTCGCATTTTCGATCGCGTCTCTTGGCTTGTTCTCGGAGCTGCGTTCGTGAATGTGGCACGATTGGTGGTGGATCTCGATTGGGTCCGCGGCCCCCGATTTTCTTGGATAGCTACGGTGCCGCCCAGCCCATCGAGCTACGTGGCGCTTCTTGCCCCGCCGGTACTGCTGCTCCTGTACGTTGTGGCTCGTCGGCGACTTATCGCAAGCAAGTAGAAACCGGGAGGGCCTTGTGTCAGTCTTGTCCCAAGACGCACGAGGTGACACCCATTGGAGGAGGGCGACCTATCATGATCAGCGGTGCGCATACGATCATCTACAGTACGAACCCTGATGCCGACCGAGCTTTCCTGCGCGATGTTCTGAAGTTGACCAACGTCGATGCTGGAGACGGTTGGTTGATCTTTGGATTGCCGCCGGCGGAGGTAGCGGTGCATCCGTCCAACAAGAACGATCTCCACGAGTTCTACTTGATTTGCGACGACGTCGAGGCGCTGATCGCGGAGATGGAAACGCAAAGCATCGCTTGTGGGCCCGTGCAGGACGAAGGGTGGGGTCTGCTTACCCAGATCACATTACCCGGTGGCGGGCATCTGGGTGTCTATCAGCCGCGCCATGCGCGACCAGAACCGATGGGCGGTTGAGATGACCGAGCCCGCGTGGATCACAAATGGCGATTTTGCATATGGTTACCCGGGTGAAGTTTCGCTACGTCGAATGTTCACCTGGTGTTGAATTCACTTAACTAGGAGCCCGGCGTGCCCACCGAAACTCAATTGAAGGATGCCCTGGCGGCGGCCGGCAGCGCCCACCACGACTACGAATCCAGGTTTCTGGATGGGAGTCCGGACGAGCAGTGGGCTGGCTGGTATTCAGCGTATGCGCTGGGCCGGCTGGGAGACTTCACGACCCCGACGGTGCTCACCGAGTTGCTCCAACAGGCGTCGGGGGAGGGTGATTGGGCCGAATATGCCGCCGAGCATGTCGTTTCGAAGTTGGGCTAGATTCCGAACTTGGGGGCGGCAATGTATTGAGTCTCACGGATCTGGATCGTCATTTGAGATTCCTGAAGCTCACCACCAGGTATACGAATGCGGCACTGGCCACCAGTACCACCCCGGTCGCTATCTTCCCCAGCGTGGACACCTCCCGCCCGGCCTTCATTCGGATTTCTCGCAGATCAGATCTTGTGTACTCGGTTTTCCGGGCGGTGCTTTGCGATACTTCCCTGCTCCCTTTTCGGTACCATTTGTCCCGAAACGTGACGGAAGATTTCGTGCGGGACTGGACCACCGCCTCGAACTCCTCACCATCTTCCGTTAATACAATCACAGCGTGACCGTTGGGTACTCTCTCCAACGAGTCACCCATGTCGACGCCCGCGCTGTATTGAGGGCTGCATCCTACCGCGCTGTGTAACAGCGACGCGATCAGCAGCACGACACAAGCGCGATGGGAGTGTGTATTCAAGCGCAGAATTCGAGTCTCCTTCGTCGGGGCTACTTGGGTGTTACAATCCGGTAGCTTGCGAGACCCGCGCCAAAACGGGGAGGCAAGGATTACCTGCTGTAGGATTTGACGTTACGATTCCGTACGACGCCGGGGCAGGGGGATAGGTGTGTCCTTGAGTAGACTAACTGTTCGTGGGATCAGACACGGGTTTTTGTTGGTTCGCACCCGAATCGGTTCTACTTCAACAAGACCACTATCCCTGGCGTCGCTGGCGCTAGCGCTAGCGCTTCTCTCTGGCTGCGGGTCGTCCCCTTCACCGGTTGCGCCAGATCCACTTGCTGACTTCGTTGGTGAGTGGGAGCTTACCGGGGCCAACATCTACGGAATCTCCCAGATTCGCGTCGCCCGGGAAGGCGGTGCTACCGTCACGTTCACGTGGCAGAGACTGGGGGGATGCGGCGGGAGCCACGCGCCTCGCTCCACCGCGGTTCCCGCGCGCTTTGACGGTTCGGGGATCGTCGGTGACTATCCGAGCGGTCCTCCCGGTGGCAGGTTCGTACTCGAAACCACGTCATCAGAATTGGGTGAATTTGTCATTACTTGGCCCGATGACATCGAGGTTTTGGCTGAGGTTCGTAGGCGCTGATCGCGCAGACCCGGAGACGCGGAAAGTTGAGAGGTTGACCGATGCCTGACCACCGAGTCGGCCCCCAGACGAAACGCCTGATCCACCGGGAACTCACCGTCGATGACGCCGAAGCGTTCTACGCACTGAATTCCAACCCACAGGTCATGCGACTCACGGGTGAGGATCCGGTTGCGTCGGTAGAAAGAAAGTGGGCATGCATCGGGAGGGAGAATTGCAGTTCAATGGTCTGTCTGCGTTGCGGTACTCGATTGAGAAAACCGCCGGCGGGCTGCAGCGAAATCGGCCTCGGTGACATCTTCAGGGTGAACGCGAAGTGCGCGAACCAAGTCACCTCACAGAAAGCCGGTTTCACCATGACCATCCGCTCCGTGCGCCATTTTCCTGGTCGCATTTCCCACCACGGCAAGTTCCTGGCGGTTCTGGTTACCCTGATCGCTTGGCCGCTGGCCGCAACGGCGGCACTGCACACCGTTACCTATTCCAACACCATCGATCCGCCCACGGTGGTATGCGACGGGGATGCAGCCGACCTGGACCCCGACGTGGGCGAAATCGAGGTGCACTACAGTCTGGCCGATCCGATCGCCGACGATTGGGTGGCCACCGGCACCATTCTGGCCACGACCACCAACCCGGCCGGCGCCACCCTGGTGGTCACCGACACCACCATCCGCAACGTGACCGGCAATCAGGTGCTGGCGGCGCAGATTCTGGTCGAGCATGACTTCCTGCCGCTCGTGTCGTTCACCCAGCAGTATGTCGGGCATATCGACGGCTCGTTCGACAAGGTTGGTGGCGGTATCCTGGGCAATCTCATCCTGAATTGGACGGCCACGATCACTGGGAACACCATTGCGAATCAAGGGTTTCCCGGGGGGTTGGTACCGGCCCCGGTGTTCTTCGATTGGACCGGGGGACCCTTTCACGAGGACACCGTGACCAGGCAGACCCAGGAATTCATCTTCTATATCGACGAGCTGGACAACACGATCAACTTCTACGACAGCGCGACGATTCTGCCCACGGAGGCGCCCGTTCTGGCCGAAGACGCCTCCTGGGGGGCAATAAAGGGACTTTTCCGGTAGCCGTGGAGCCGGGACTTGGCAGGCAGGTGACTGGGCGCTACTATATGAGGTCGCCCAGTCAATCTCTCTACTTTCCCGGTCAACGATCCGTTGGACCTATTGGAACACAATGAGCGAATGGATTCTCCGCCCTTACCCCCACGACAAGCTGCGTACCGATGAGTTTCTTGCCCAGAAGATCATCGCCATCGGCTGGCCGACCATTGGGGATGCCCGAGAGCGCTCCGCCGAGGAGTTGCAGGTACTACTCGAGACCACGTACCCATCTTGGAGTGCACGACGCGTGACCAACGGCGTCGATTGCATTACGCAGTTCACGCAGGACATGGCCGCGGGAGATCTTGTCTTGATCGTTCCAAGAATGTCCGATTTCAAAGGTCACGTAATGTTGGCCGAGGTCCAGGGCGACTACCAGTTCGAGAAATCGCTGGCGACCGACAAGGAAGGCTATCCGCACAGCCGTAGTGTCCGTTGGGTCCGGCACCGCATCGCGCGCAACAACCTCTCGGACGAGATCATGCCCATGCTGGGGCAGCGCGGACTGACGCTGACGCGCCTCGAGGGCGATCCGCTGCGTAGGCATTCGCTTGAAGTTGGCTGGCTCTGAGGTAGCACTCGACTCCGATCGAGTAGGATTCTCCGCGGAGAATGGAATGAGCCAGAGTTCGCACCAGGTCCAAACGCTCGGACCCGACCACGTACCAGCCGTCGTGGATGTGATGTGCGAGTCGTTCTTCGAGTATCCCGTCATGCGATACGTGCTGGGATCGCCGCCTGATTACGAAGAGCAGCTTCGTACCATGGTTACGTTCTTCGTGATGGCGCGCGTGCACCGCGGTGAGACGCTTCTGGGTGTTGCCGATCTGGGTGTTGCCGATGCGGCAAACCTCAGCGGTGCGGCGCTCGTTTCGTACCCCGGCCGAACGGAAGCTCCCCCGGCCTTGAGCGAACTCCAGGAGATTACCTGGGGCAAGTTGGGGTCGCAGGCGCGTTCTCGTTACGACGCCTTTGGCAAGGCCTGTGGTCCCATTGGTGTCGATGTCCCCCACATTCATCTGAACATGATCGGGGCACGGCGTTCAGCCCAGGGTAAGGGAGTGGGGCGAGCCCTAATGGAGGCCGTACACCACATCTCACAATCTGACGAACAGTCGCAAGGCGTGTCGTTGTCGACCGAACGCGAGCAGAACCTTCCGTTGTACGCGCATTTCGGCTACAAAATCATTGGTTCAGCCACCGTATCGCCGCAGCTCACGACCTGGGGGCTCTATCGGCCCGACCCCGCGAAGTGAGCGCGCGCACGGTCACTTCGATTCGTGCCGTACGGCGCGGAGATCGGGGCGAGTGGCTGCGAATGCGTACCCGGCTGTGGCCCGAGTCTCCCGAAGATCATGCGCCGGAAATTGATGAGCACCTTTCCCCAACGTCATCGACGTCCGAGGTGTTTGTCGCGGTCAGAGGCGGCGGGCTCCTCGGCGGTTTCATCGAAGTGGGTGCGCGTCCGTTCGCCGAAGGCTGTTCTTCGCGTCCCGTGGGCTACATCGAAGGCTGGTGGGTCGATCAAGACCTACGGCGCAAGGGGATTGACTGTGACTTTCGCCATCCGGTCCGTTTCCAGGGCCTTCTACTCGGAAAAAAGTTCCCCTTCGGACGTTTCAACCCAGCAAGAGGCCTGCAGCGCAGCGATTTCGTGGCGTATTCGCATGCGGAACGGACTTTGCTTTTGCATTTCCTGGCCCGGGATCTCGCTCCCCGGCCGGGCCTGCCCGTCATTCCTCGGCCAGACCCAATACATGAACCCAACTGTGGTCCATCACGGGGGATACCAGAATGTTCAATCGCTCAATGTTCGCGGCCTCGGGTCGCGCCGTCCTTACCAGTGCCGCTATCGTCGCGCTGGTCTTCGCGCTCGCGCCAGTTGCCAATGCCGGCGGCGTTGGCTTTGACGTAGCGTACATCAGCCCAGAAGGTTTCGACGGCACGTTCGGTGTTGGCGGATTCTTCACGCTTGATACCGGCATGACCAACCTCCAGATCGAGCCTTTCGCGGGCTACTGGTCGCGCACTGAGGGCATGCCCGGTGACGAGGCTTCGCTCAGCGATCTCACGCTGGGCGCACGTGGCAAGTACAACTTCAACCTGCCCAGTGCTCCGGTTCAGCCCTACATTGGTGTGGGTGCGGGTTTGCACTTCCTGAAGGCTGGCGCCGATTTCACTCTTGGGGGCCAGACCAGCAATCTCTCCGTTACCGATTCCGAGTTTGGTCTCGACGTGGGTGGCGGTATCAGCATCCCTGTGTCGCCGGCGTTTTCGCTGCGCGGCGAGGGATGGTACAGCTTCGTGGGTAGCACCGAGTGGGCATCGGCCCGAATTGGTGCGCAGTTCACGATGTAGTTTCTGCTCTCCGGAGCAGCGGTTTGAACGGCCCGGGGAGAAGTCTCCCCGGGCCTTCTTTGTGGGTGGTGAAAGGCAGTATCACGTCGTTCGCAAGCTCCGAATAAGCCGGGCGATCACAGGTCGCTCTCGATCAAGAGTCTTACGGCCGCGGCAAACCCGGCCTCCGTGATGCCGGAGTGAAGTTCGAGCTTCTCGAAGAAGCGCTCGCCGTCCTTGCCACAGTGAAGCACGTCGATCAGGGCATCGAATCCATGCTGTTGTTCGATCTGTCCCGCGAGCAGTGCGTTGATGGCGTAGCGGATGTCGTGTCTTCCTATCTTTACCTTGTCGTCGTAGGCCTTGCGTAGGTCGACATCGCGGTTCGTGGCTAAGTATTCTCTTAGTTGACGAAGTATCTCCTGGTAGGGCTCACCCCAGGAACCAGCGTAGTAGCTCGCGATACCTTCTTCGAACGGCCGATATGTTTTTTCCCGCCCGAACTTCTTTTCGAAGTAGACGTGGAGGAGATCGTGCTCGTACCCCTCTTCGTCGAATCCCGTAATGAAATGGTATCCATCGTTGAAGGCAGCGCGCGGGTTGCCGTTGGCGGCGTAGTGATAGTCGATGCCCAGGAATCCCAGTGCTTCGGACGCGTCCTTGCACCGCACGTATGTCACGGTTTGGGGTTCCACGCCCAGGTTCGTGGCGATCCGCGTGTTGAACTGGTCGAAAGCACGCGCACGCTTCTCGTTGAGCGTTCCTCGAAACATGTAGTCGATGTTGCCTACTGTCTGTCGTCGCCAGTCTTGTTGGTTCTGATCGGCCAAGCACCAGAAGCGAAACCTGGAGCCTTCGCGCCGCGCGAGCATGCGAAAGTTCATCCGAAATACGGCGGGTCCGTCGGCAGGGATTCCTACCTGGGAAATCTGCACTACGTAGTCTTCGTCTCCGTGGGGTTCCACGGACAGCAGGTGGCTCTTGTAGAAGTCTTCGCTCTCGAATCGCGTACTCGCGGCGAACCCCCAGAGCTCGTCGAAGAACAGGGCGTTCGTGGTGAAATGCTCTGATTCAACGTACTTGGACGATTCCTGCTTCGTAGCCATGTCGTATAGGAACGCGTCGAGAGAAGTCAGTAGTTCTTGTCGGTCCGCCTCGTCGGTTGGTAGCGAGATCAACGGACTGTAGGCGACACCGTAGTCGGAGCTTGAAGCGAGAGCTGGCCAACAAAGGGCGGCCAGGGCGAGCAAGAGTCTCAGTATCATCGGGCGATCCTTTCGCGAGAAATGCAGAACCCATGCAACACAGAAGCAAAGCAATACAGAAGCAAAGCAATACAGAAGCAATGCGATGCGGAGCAATGCGATGCGGAAGCAATGTGAAGCGATTCGATGCAATGCAAGTATCGCGAAGGGTGTGGGCGATGTCGATACGACGAGGCGCGAATGTACAGGCGTTTTACATGCGCATCTTGGCGCCGAGTCTTCATGACACGCTCGCCGCCGATCATGTCAAGTGAGGCAGTGGAAGCGGCCTGAATGGAGTGCTAACAGATCCATGGACAACAGGTTACCCGGGTGAAGTTTCGTTTCCTTCTTCGTTCGCTGCGTACGCTGGTTTACACTATGCGTTGGCTGTCGTGGCTTGGCTGATATCGCTTTGGCTGAGATTGCATTGGCCGACGTGCGCGATTCCAACGCCGGCATTGTTCCGGCCTGCTGAGTTTCCGCGCCTCGTGTAGGGGGCGCTTTCAACCGACCAGGTGTCGTAGATGATATCGCTTGCATCGCATGTATCGCTCCTGTGGGTAGTCGTGGCCTCAATATGGGGTGCTTCTCAAGAGGGTGTGGCGGCCGGTCCTCCGCTTCCCGATTTGGAAGGCGCGTGGGCGGACACCACATGCTCCGTCGACATTGGTGACAGCGAGAGTCTTCTGGATCGTGCTTGCCTTCGCTGGCGAGCGCAGCAAACGACTGCGGTTGTGGACAGCCTCTATCGTCATGTTCTGTTCACACTCGAACAATCCAAGCAGGGAGCGGTGGCCGACGCGGATTCTTCGACGGCTGACATGTTTGATCATGTTGAGTACTTTGCTCGCCAGATTCGATTGCTCGAAGAATCCCAGGAAGTGTGGATCCGGTACCGCGACGCGGCGTGTGCCGCAGCCGGTGCCAAATACTGGGGCGGGTCGATGTCTTCCCTGACGGTGGTGAATTGCCGTACGGAGCACAACCTGGCGAGGATCAAGGAACTCAAGTGGATGGTCGAATGACCAGATTGATGATCGCCGAACCGACCGCCTGGCTCGCCTGACCGGCTGACCCCCTGGCCGGCTGAACGCCTGACCGCCGACCGGCTGACCGGCTGACCGCCGAGAATGGATTGTCTCTTCATGTCTGACGACGTCAAGATCCTGCGATCATCAAAACGCATGGCAGTGATCCTGACGGTAGCAACGCTGGGCCTGGCCGCCGGGTCGGTAGTCCTGTATCGGAATCAGGGGGTGGGTTTCCAGCTGCTTTTCTTGGCGGGCCTGGCCGTGCTGTGTGTGTTTGGTGTGGTGGAATCCCTGCTCACCCGTGTGGAGCTTCATTCTGCAGAGATGTTCATTTCGCAAGGTTGGCGAAACCGGCGTATCCCCAAATCTCAAGTCGAGTCCGTCACCTGGGAAGGGGGAGTAGGTGTATCAGTGAAGCTTGTATCGGGCGACTGGGTGCGGCTGCCGGCGATTGGCAACAGTCAGGCGCGAACGAATTCCATCCGTGCCTGGTTGAAGCGCTAGGTTGTCGAGTCAGGTACGTCGTGGGGCTGTTCGGTCGCGATGTCAGGGATTCAAGTGGGAGAGATCATGAAACTCGTACTGACATTCACGATGATGGCGGTGATGCTGCAGTTGGGCGCGTGCTCGAACGGAGTGAATACCGACAACGGATCGGGCCTGCCCACGGGGACGTGGGTCGCGCTTGAACCCGTGCAATGCCTGGGGAACCCATGGGAGCAGGATTGGCTATCGCAAGACGGCCATGACCCCGAATCGTATCCGAAGAACCCCACGCTGAAGGGGCTGGAACCGGCGGAATTCGATATCGTGCGGAACTTCTATCTTGTTCACGGAGTTGAGGTTCTCGACTCAGCCTGGGCGCCCAAATTCGAGGTGGTCTGCATGGCTTGTAGCTGCCCCGAGGGGCATACCATGTTCCTCCTGGTCCGTGCCCGGGACGTCGAGGCCATGCACGCCCTGGGATACAGAACAGAGGCTCCACGCCACGACTGAATCGCAGTACCCTGTGAGGGCACACATCACAGATTCACAATGCGTGGCTGTTCGGATATCCTGAGGTTCGCGGGTAGGTTGTCTTCCATGGTCGGTGCGCGAATTCTCGCCGGGAAATCGGGGCCGACCCGTAAGGAGGGGCGATGCGGCATACCGTCATTGTGGGAACAGGTTGCTACATTCCGCCACGCCGGGTCCGGAATGAGGACCTCGTCTCCAGGCACTATTTCGAGGGCTATGGAAAGCCGCTCGATCGTGGCCACAATCAGCGCCTTGTCCGGAAATTCCAAGAGATCACGGGCATAGCCGAGCGTCGCTATGTGGAGGACGATCTGGTTGCGTCGGACATTGCCTTGCTGGCCGCGCAAGACGCGATCGATGATTCGGATGTGGACAAGGAACAGATTGATACGATCATCGTCGCACACAACTTCGGGGACATCCGACACGACAGTCGTCGTTCGGAGTTCGTGCCCACGCTCGCCGCGCGCGTAAAGCATCGGCTGAAGATCGCCAATCCCGAGTGCATTGCGTACGACCTGCCTTTTGGATGTCCGGGCTGGCTTCAGGGCGTGATCCAAAGCGACTGCTCTCTTCGCTCGGGAGAAATCAGTCGGGCGTTGGTCATTGGCGCCGAGACGTTGTCTCGTGTGTGTGATCCCCATGATCGCGACAGTCTGATCTATGCCGATGGCGCGGGTGCGGTGGTTCTGGAGGCGCGTGAATTGGATTCGCCCGCGGGTATCCTCGCCCATGCCGTGCGATCTGATACGCTGGGTGACGACCCCTTGCTCTGGATGGGTTCTTCGTACGATGTTGAACATCCCACCGATGGATTGTTCCTCAAGATGCACGGGCATCAGCTGTACCAGCACGCGCTCAAACACGTTCCGGGAGTCGTCAATACGAGTTTGGAGCGTGCGGGCGTTGCATTGACCCGCGTGAACAAAGTCCTGATGCATCAGGCCAACGCCAAGATGAACGAAGCGATTCTCAGCCGATTGTTCCGATCGAACCAGGTCGAGGAAATCCCGGTGGGAGTCATGCCCATGACCATTTCCTGGTTGGGCAACAGCTCGGTGGCCACCGTGCCCACGCTGCTGGACCTGATCTGCCGCGGAAAAATGGAAGGCCAGGCGATTGAGGCTGGCGACGTAGTCGTGTTCGCATCGGTAGGGGCCGGGATGAACATCAACTCCGTAGTGTACCGCTGGGTCTGAGCGGCCTCGGCCTGCCGGTCCTGCGTTTCGGACTTCCGCCTCGGCCTCGCGCTTCGGTCTTCCGTTGCCGGTCTTCGGCCTGCGCGATCCTTCCCTGGGCTGCGCATCTAAGTGTGACATGAGAATTCACTGATTGAGGCATCCAAGTTACCGACGTGGAGACTGTAAAATGTTCCGAGCTAGCAAGTTACTGACGTATTTCGTTTTGGCGCTGGGCCTGACCCTGGGCGGAGCTGTCGGCTGCGGTGGCGATGACGACGAGGGCGATATGGGCCCAGGGCCGGTGACCGGGCGCGACCCAGCCGAGCCCAATCCCACATATGCGGTTCCAGCGGACCGCATCGATCCTTCTACGGCTCGGGACTTCTCAAACGCCCAGTTCATGGCCTTGGGCGCAGCCCGTTCGGGTCCGGACGGCAATGGGGTGGCTCCGAGCACGACGGCCGCCCGCTACGTCTCGGCGGTCAACGGCAGCGATTCGAATGACGGCACGGCCGGCAACGCGTGGCGGACCCTGCAGCACGCGGCGGATACGGCCGCGCCCGGAACCAGGGTTCTGGTTGATTCCAGTGCGGACTACACGGGTGGGCTGAGGGTGTCGCGGAGCGGCTCCGAGGGCGCATGGATCGTGTTCGTTGGCGAAAACACCTCCAACCCGCCGCGCCTGGTGGGTGGAATGGACGAAGATGCGGTTGTCGACATCGACGCCAGCTATGTTGCGTTCGTAGGCTTTGAAATCGCCGATCATGTGCGTGGTGGCAACTCAACCGACGAAATTGGTATTCAGGTTGAGCCTCGCAACGGAGACATTTCACACGTTTGGATCCTGAACAATATCGTGCGCAACATCGGTCCGCCCGACGTCGGTGGTGCCAGCTGTGTGTACAACGCGCATGGCATCATCGCGCAGTCCGACGGTTATCGCATCGCGAATCTCATCATCGATGGCAACGAGCTTCACCATCTGTATGTGGGCAATAGCGAGTGTTTGGTAGTGAACGGCTTGGTTGAGGAGTTTCGTGTCACGAACAACTACATTCACGAAGTAAACAATATTGCCCTGGACATCATTGGGTACGAGAAAAACGCGAAAGAAACCACATCGCAGGGACTCGTGGCCGACAACGTGATCCTGGATGCGTCCAATTACTGGCCCTACTGTGGCCGCGGAAACTGTACGTATCCTGAGGGTGATGAGTCGTCCGATGGTATCTACGTCGACGGCGGCGCCGACCTGATCATCGAGTACAACGTGGTGGGTCGGACCGACCATGGCATCGAGCTGCAGTCCGAGAACGGCGAATTGATTCGCAACACAGACGTTCGCTACAACGTGGTATTCAACAGCAACTACCGGCAGATTACAGTTGGTCAGGTAGAGAACTCAACGGCCTACGACAATGAAGAGGTGAACCGCGCTGAACTTGCGGACTCCGAATTTGAAGCGTGCCGATAGGTTTCTGGCCATGACAGACCCCTAGATTGTAGGTTCCTATTGGCCAAACGATCGCGCCCCTGGCATTGCCGGGGGCGCTTCGTCTAGAATGTAGGCTCCTGGGGGTTCGTGGGGAGAAGGTCGACTTGTCGTCGATCGGAGCGTATCCCTCCCGAACGAGTATTCGTGGTTCGATGTTGTAGTGAGCGAGGGCCATTGGCTTGAGCGGGTCAAATCAGCGCTTCGTTCGAGTGACCCCATGAGCTGGGACGTCCTACGCGACTGGTTCCTGGGGTTGGGTGACAAGTACGGCGTCAATCCGATCGTTTTCGGAACCATTTACGTCGGCGCGATCCCATTCTTCTCACTTTCTTTGGCTTGGCTCATACGTCGTTTACGGCGTAGGGAATCCATCGTGTTGCCCGCGCTCAGCGCCGCGTTCTTTTTCGTGTCTGCCTACCTGTATCTGGTGGTTGTCGGTCGCAACGTGCCGGCCTGGGTCTACGTGTTCATAGTTGCGATGCTGGTCGCCGGGGCAGTGTCGGCAGTTCGGAAGGTGCGGACAGGGGTACGTTCCGACGCGGTCGAAGAAAACTAAAATTAGCAACGACAATAGGTTACCCGGGTGAACTTTTTGGGTCGCCGCACGCTGGATGTGTTTCGCTGAGCAAAGCCCGCATTCGGCGCCGGCTCTAGAACCGGGCGCGTACCGCACCCATGCTGGTGCTTTCCACGGCCACGGGCATGCTGATGAACGTGGGATAGGGGAGATCGCAGCACTGCGAGAAAACGGCCGTGTATTCGGCGTCGTTCGGCAATCCGGAAGCGAATGCGCCCAACGGCGTGACCTGCGTCGACCCGGGATCTGGTCCAAACCGGAAGCCCAGCGTAGCCATGAACACGGTGTTGTCGATCTGAACGGGCGTGGTCCCCGAGAGTTCCAATCGCGTTCCACCGGACGGGATGGGCGAGATCGAACCCGTCCAGTCGGCCGGAAGATCGTCCAAAACGATGTCATCCAATACCACCACCGTTTCGTCCCAGTCCAAATCAAACGTCAGGCGAGTGAGTTGTGGAATGGTGCAGCCGAATCGCGTAAACGCAAACCCGGAAAGAGGGACCTCCACTCGGGTGTTGGGTGCCGCTTCCGCGCCGGGAAATCCCACGATGGTCCACGCATTCCCGGGACTGCAAAAGGAGTCGAGTACTACGCAGTTTCCTGCCGGCAGCGCCAATACCTGGTTCTGGCAGTTGGCGTACGCGGGGGCGGGGGGAGTGACGCTGCTGTCGTTCAGGGGCTCGAGGCACAGGAATCGACTTCCGCCATCCGGAATGAACAGGGTCAACTTGGCTAGGCGGTACATCCCTGGAAATGGACGACAGCCATCGCCCAGTCCGACGATGAATTCCGGCGTGGTGCCGATGTTGATCGAGGTGGCGCTGTCGAGTTCGATGCCCACCAGGAAGATCTCTGGGTCGAGATTGATACGGGCTTCCCACGCCCCCAAGCCGCCAATAGGAACATTCGCGAAAACATATATGTCGACCGGCTGCGAGGGATCGTACGGGAGAAAACTCGAGGTACCCGCCTCGTCGACGAACAGGCCGATCTGGCCCGGCGCCAGCGGTTGGGCGCTGGTTGGTCCAGCGAAGGCAAGGGTTGAAACCAAAACACAAAAGGTTGCGACAACGCCGCGCATGACGAATCCTCCTGGGACCCGAGGGAGGCACTGGAGAACATGCACCTGGGGAGGTGGGTGCGCTGTGACGATCATACCATGGTCTGATGCCGAAGAGGATTCGGATCACCCGGATCCCTAGCGGTGTATCCTTTTCAGGGGCTTGGACGTATAGCCCCGAAGCACCTTGCCAATCCGAATACAATCTGCACACGGGGGCGGAAATGAGTTCAAAGCTGGGCCACGTAGGTTGGCTTTCTATTGCACTGGGTTTTCTTGCACCCACCTGGGTCTGGGCAGAATCGGCCCAGTACACCGTCATTGTCGATGACCCCCGCGCCAATACGCTGCGCGTGGAGGCCAGTTTTGATCTCGAGAGTGATTTGGTGGGGTTTCAGATCACCCGATCGCCCGAGTTGGCGAACGGCCAGGCCGACCTCGTGCGCGATCTCCAAGTGCGGCGGGACGGCCAACTACTCCAGATCGACGGTCAGGGTGCGGGCGACTGGAAGGTGGTTGGAGCCTCGGCCGGCGAGCGGGTCGACGTTGGCTACGAGATCCTGCTGGAGCACGATAAGTACGGGTGGGGACCTGGAATTGACGAAGTAGCCTACCGAACCGACGAAGGTCTGTTTTTCACCGGATTCTCGCTCTTCGCGATCCCGGGCTACGATATGCCCGAGGGCGCGCACATTCAGTTTCAACTTCCCGACACCTGGCAGGCTTCGACGCCGTGGCCGAACGAAGACGGTGTGTTTGTCGCTTCCGATTCCGTTCGGTTGCTTCGGAATTGCCTCTTCATGGGAAGCCACAGAACGCAGGTTGTCGACCTGGATGGTTTCCGGTTCACGATGGTGCTTGGCGGTGATCTCTGGGATCGGCGCGAATTGTTCGTGGAGGCAATGAAGCCCGTACTGCCTGCGGCCAAAGCTGCGTTCGGCGGAATGCCGAATGAAACCAATTATCTGGTCGTATTCAATCGAGGCAATCGCGCGGACGGCGGTGCTTTCCTGGCGAGTTATTCCATGTTGCTCAAGGGGGCCGTGAACGAGGCGAGCAGCGTCATATGGGGTCACGGCGTGGCCCACGAGGTCATTCACTTCTGGAACGGTCACGCTTTGACGCCCGTGTCGCAGGACGAAGAATGGCTGAAAGAGGGTTTTACCGATTACTTCACCGTTCTGGTGCGCAGCCGGTCGGGTCTGGACGACACCCAGCACGTGTATCGTAAGGTGGAAAACTGCATGCGGCGCTACGTGATATCCAAACGGGTCCTCCAGTCGCCGTCGACCCTGCAGGAGGCTGGGCACAACAAACACAAGGAACGGATGTTGGTCTATGGTGGCGGCATGCTGGTGGGTTTGGCGCTCGACGTTCGTATCCGTCAGGCAACGGACAATGCGCGGGGCATCGACGAATTCCTGGGCGCCATGTTCGCCGAATTCGGTGGCGGGGAACGCTACACGTTTGACGATGTGGTTCGCATCGCCAGCTCCGTGAGTGGTCAGGATCAGTCAGAGTTCTTCGCCAGCTTCGTTGCGGGCCATGAGTTCCTCGACCTGGCCCCGTACCTGGGCGCCATCGGGATGCAAGTTGATACGGTCGTGGATGAGTTCTACCTGAGCGTAAGTCCCGAAGCTACCGAGGAGCAGGAGGCCATGCGAATCGCGATGTTCGGACACTGACTGTGGGCTCCGAGTAGACGCCGGTAACAAACTGGCCTTAAGCTTCGCTGGAAAGCGCAGGAGATGTGGTTTCTTTCCAGATCCTCGGTTCACCGAGGCGTTGATAGGGGCAAAGTTGGGACCGAATGAGCTTGAGCTGTACCGTCGATGTGACGAGATCCTTCACTACGTTTGGGATCCCATTGAGGTAGCCGACGTACCTGAGGCTCGCGACGAGTACCTCGACTACCTTCCCCGATTACTGCGAAATCTGTTGGATGGCGACGGGGAAGACGAGGTGGCCGCATATCTGATCAACCTCGAAGAGGAAGCCATGGGATTGGACACGAACGGCTCGAAAGCGCGGAGTGCGGCCGAACTGTTGGTGCGGTGGCGCGACCATATCGGGACGATGGAGCTGGATTAGTTGTCGAGCGGGGAGAGTCGACCCGGGAGGTCCGTCCAGGGCCCCCGTCCAGAAGCCTCCTGTCCAATAGCCCCCAACCCATTGCCTAACTATGAGCGGGAGCCGCGACGCGGGAACGCGAGAAGCATGATCGAGGTTTCGAAGATTTCTTCGGCCAGGAAGACCACGCCAAACAGCAACCATGGGGCGCTGAATCGCCACAGGCCCACCGCGAAACACACGAAGCCAATGGCCAGGATGCCACTGCGGATGCCCTGGATGAGCCAGCGACTCTGGTCGTCGTGTCCGGGACTCTTGAGGGCGCGAGCGCACAGTCTCCAGCTGCGAACATCCAACCAGAGCGCGATGGGCACGCACGCCACGGCCAGGATGAATGGAAGTGGCCCGGGCAGGATTCTCGCCAGCATCTCCATACACCAAGTATAGAAAAAGCCGGCGAGCATCGCTCAGCCGCTTTCTACTGTTGGCCGATGATAACGGTTCCGCCCTGACTGCGTAGGACGTATGGCTTGATGACCGAGATGCCCTCGTCGTAGCTTCCCGGCGCGATGAAGACCGTTCCGCCCTGATAGACTGCGCTGATTCCTTCGAAAACCGTGTTGAACGGGCTACCTATGCTACCCACTTCCACGCCCGTGGTATTGGCCTTGTCGACCCACACGTTGCTCAGATTCCGCAGATCCCAACCCAGGTCCTGCAGAATACCCAGCGTGACCTCCCCCGGGTGATGGATTACTTCGCCATCGTTGAGGGAGAAGGTCATGAGCGCGTCGTCGGTGTTGTTGAAGACCTCACCCAGGTGCGAGTAGCTCGAGCCCGGGTTCCAGGTGCCGGGCGCGTACAGTTCCGGCGGAGTGAATCCATTGAGAATGTTCGCGGTGGGACCATCGAAGAAAATGTCGTCCCCAGTCAGTTGGTTGCCCAACGCCGTGGAATTGTTTACAAAGCTCAGCACCGCGGTGCCTCCGCCGTTCTCCGTGAAGCGGTCGTAGATTCCGGGGTTGGCACCCGCCGTCCCCCAACATCCAACTCCAGCGGTGCCCGTGCACTCGGCCAGGTTGGTCGTACCGTTGTTGACGCCGTCGTCAACGCGCATCTGACCGGAAAACCCCAGTCCGTGCGCGATCTCGTGCAGCACCACAGTTACGAAGTTGGGTTGGTCCTCGGATCCTTGTGCGCCCGTACCCAGGAACCAGTCGAAGTTGCTATTGAAGTTGATGAAGATCTCGGCGCCGGTGCCGTTGACGTCGGATCCCGCCAACTGGTTGGCCAAAGACGCGGAGTACCAGGTGTTGGCCTGTGGCGCGTTCGTAAAGTTCCGAACGATGGACGACGCGGTACTACCAAGGGTTGTGGCAGCGAGGTTGTTCACCCAGCAGGCGTCGATTTCAATGTTCTGATCGCCGTTCAGAATGGATTCCCAGATATCCACGGCCATCTGGAACGCCGTCTGAGCGTCGTTGGTCCAAGCGACGCCGCCGTTGCAGGTGGAGGGGTTGTAGTTGACCGTGATGGTAGCGGTCTTGGGCCAAGCTTCCTCGCCGTACCACGTGGGTGGCGGGACGTAACGCGGATTTGGCCGCGTATCTCTGATCAGGCCGTGACCTGTGGTCGTCCGACCGATTTCAGCGGACGCGGCCGGTCGGCTGGTCAGGATCAGGGTCGTGACCAGCAGCAGGGTCGTAACCAGCAGGAGGCCAGTTCTATGGGTTATGTGGGCGAAATGGGCCATCAGAGTGTCTCCCGGGAAGCGAAACCGGGGGTATCCCGGCCTCTATATAAGGAAGACGAGATCCAACACGGAATCCGGACAGTGATCCTGCGATATTCTCTGGCGCCAGATCAGACTTGCGATCCGGGCATCGTATGAGAAGCTCGCCCCGGGAATGTCCCTCGGATCCAAGGTTCAGCCAAAAATGGGGTCTCTTTGATGACTGGCGACACGCACCTCAAGGATGATAATTCGCTGATAATCTCATATCTCACGCTCAGACGGTCCATTGGATACATGGGCCTGCTGCTGCCGGTGGTGCTGTGGTTCCTTGCCCGGGCGCTTTTCAGCACGGGCCTGCAGCCGTCGCTGAGCGCGTACTACCATACCGATGTGAGAAGCGTATTCGTGGGTACGCTCTGCGTGCTCGGGGCCTTTCTCGTTTCGTACAAGGGCTACGAAAAGCGTCCGAGTGACCAGTGCAAAACCGCGCTGGACGAGGTGCGGCGACGCGTTACCGACAACTCCGCGACGAATCTGGCCGGTATTTGCGCCGTGGGCCTGGCGATGTTTCCTACCGCACCAACGCTGGCGAGCTCCGGTGATGTGCTATCCCAGGCCGCGAAGAACGCATCCGCGGCTCATCTTGCCTTCACGGCCGTGTTCTTCCTGGCCCTGGTCTACATGTCGGCATTCATGTTTACCATGACCGAGCCCGGTACTTCGCCGCACGGTGACAAGGTCAATCGCAATCGAATCTACCGGATCTGCGCCGCCATCATGGTGCTGTGCCTGCTGCTCATCGTTTACGTCAAATGGCGCCACCTGGATACGTTTCTGGGTATGACGCGGCCGGTTTTCTATCTCGAGGCCGGTGCAATCATTGCCTTTGGTGTTTCATGGCTGGTCAAGGGCGATACACTTGGGTTCCTGAGTGACGAATAGGGAGGGGGTCATCGACAAAGGGTTGGCGGACTGCCTTCAGTCCAAGGGCTTGACTCATAGGAGAGTGTCGAATTGATTCCAGGATTGTTCCTTCCATCGGCGCTGGCACTGGCCTTTGCTCTTGTCATGGGTGCTGAAAGTTTGCACGCGTACGATCAACGGGCGAAGGCCGCCTTCGGCGCTGGCCACAAGTACTGGTTCCTGGAGAAGTTGCGGGGACGAGAAGATGTGGATCTGGTTGATCTGCGGCCTTACTTGCCGGGCGGCGATCGGTGACATCACTTGTGCGACTGCGCGACGTCCTTGAAAGTGACCTGCCGGTGTTTTTCGATCACCAGCGGGATCCGCAGGCCAACCGGGTCGCGTCTTTCCCGCCGCGTTCGTGGGATGCCTTCATGACGCATTGGCGCGAGAAGATCTTTGGTGACGAGCTTGTCATCAAGCAGACGATTCTGTGTGGCGATCAGGTAGCTGGGAATATCGTGTGCTTTCGGGATTCGGATCGTTGGCTGGTGGGTTACTGGATTGGTCGGGAATTCTGGGGTCAGGGCGTCGCCACGCTCGCACTTGCTACATTTCTTGATCAGATATCGATGCGCCCGCTCGAGGCGTACGTCGCGGCTGACAACATCGGATCGATTCGCGTGCTGCAGAAAAATGGTTTCGCCGAAGTGGCTTCCGGCGGTCTGGCTTCAGAAAGGGCCGCAGTCGAAGAGCTTCAGTTCCGGTTGAACTGAGGCTGCGCCGCGCCTCGGCCAGGGAGAGAGACCCATCATGAACGTTCTTGCGCAGCTGGACCTCTTCAACGGCAAGAATATCGAGCCGCTGGAACAACTGGCAACGGCTTCGGATCGGTCTCCGGCGACGATCAATCACCTGTGTGACGGAGCCGCGTTGGCCGAAGTCCGCTATCAGGTGGGGGCGACGTGGATTCTGAAGCGGTTCCATGACGAGGGTCTGTCGTATTCGGACTTGCAGGCGCGCCGCTTGGTGGCGTTGCTTCTGGGTGTCGCGGCCTGGGAGGCGAAGCTTCACTTGCTGCAAGTGCTCCCCGCGCTGGCGGTCGCGCGCGAACAGGCCGCCGATCTTCAGGAAGCGCTGGAGTTGAATCTGGATCATGACAACAAGTTCGTGCGGGCGTGGTCGTACAACGGCCTTGCGGTGCTGGCGAACCAGCATGCGGAATATCGTTCGGAAGTGAACGAGCTACTGGCCCGCGCCTACCAGGCCGAGGCGGCCTCGGTGAAAGCCAGAATAAGAAACGTACTGAAGACCATGAAGTGGACTACGACACCCCGATGACCCCGCGCAAGTTGTCGTCTCAGAAGTCGGAAAAGAGACGGAGGTTGGGCCAGTCAGTCCTTACGGCCTTTTCCATCTCGGTGTCACGTTCGGGATACAGGTGCATGGCGATGTTGCTTTTCGCGCCGATCAGACTGTGGACGATTCGCATTCCGCTGGAATACGACACGAACCACGCGGGGACAAGAGCCAGGTCGATGTTCTCGTCGGGCAGGCCTAGCCCTTCGTAGTCTCGCGGTTCGGTGCTGGCGTCGCCGAAGTGGATCACCTTCACGCCGTCGATCTCGACCATTATCGCCACGTTCTCGGTGACATCGCGATTGCTGCCGGCGTGCGGAACGTCGTAGAACGTCACGATCATCCCTTGGTGTTCCAGCGTTTGAGTGCCGGTCTCACGCGGGCTGAATCCGTGCGCGCGGTCGGCCACGTCGGCCCATCCGGGAAAATCGATCCTCAGCCGATCAGCCGCCTGGCCCGTCCCCGCAAAGACTGCATTGGGATTGGCCGCTAGATGTTCGCCGACGATCTGAGCATTGAAGTGGTCGAAGTGGTGATGCGTCGTCAGAACGATGTCCACGTCGCGCCACTTGCCCTTGCCCGTGCGCACGAGCTGTCGCTCTTCCTCCGGCAAGTTCGTGTAGTGGAAGTTTCCGCGCTGGGTGCCGTCGAAGAAGCCATCGATTACCGCGATTGTATCGCCAGACTCGATCAGGACTCCCGCGTTGGCCAGCCACCGTACGAGGACCGGCCCGGCGTCCCCGTCGAGACTGACCTCCGTGGTGTATTCCTGGGCAACGGCTTGGTTTGAAGCGAGGCAGGCGACCGCAAGCAGCAGTGCCGCGACAGGCGAGGGTGATGGTAGGGCCCGAAATATGGTGGAGTGCATGGGTTCCCTTGTTCCCGAGGGCAGGTCGACCGTGAGTGGATGCTCCAGAGTACGGGTCGTCAAGGTCGGAAGTTGCGCACCGGTACGAGTGTTCCGTTACAATACTGGGTTTCCGAAGTAAAGATGCGAATGAAGAGTAGAGATGCGAAGGATCCGAAGCATGCACGCATTGATTCCCGACGCCGAAATAGATACCGATCCGGACCTGGTGCGGGCTCTCTTGCGCGAACAACACCCGGACCTGGCAGATGAGCCATTGAACCTTCTGGGTAGCGGGTGGGACAACGATACCTACCGGCTTGGGCAGGATCTGGCCGTGCGTCTGCCGCGACGCGAGTTGGCCGCCGAGCTCATTCTGGTCGAACAGAAGTGGCTTCCTGTCGTTGCCGCGCGTATTGAGGTACGGACGTCGGCGCCGGTACGAGTGGGGCGCCCGAACGCATCATACCCGTGGCACTGGAGCGTCGTGCCGTGGATACCGGGCGAGTCGGCCGATCTCCAGCCACTGGCGCTGAGCGAGGCGTCTCGGTTGGCTCATATCCTTCGCAGCCTGCACATCGATGCACCGTCGGAGGCCCCGTTCAATCCGCGCAGGGGAGTGCCGCTGGTCGAACGCGAGGAAGTTCTTCAACCACAGCTCGATGCGCTCGATCATCTGGACTCCGCGCGCGTGGACCAACTTCGGACGATCTGGCGCAACGGTGTTAATGCTCCAGCGGCCAGGCACACGGTCTGGATCCACGGCGATCTTCATCCGCGTAACGTGGTGGTTCGCGAGGGTCGGCTCGCGGCCTTGATCGACTGGGGTGACATGACGGCCGGCGATCGCGCGAATGATCTGGCGTGTGCATGGATGCTGTGGACATCGGGCGAAGCCCGCGCTGAGTTCTTCCGTGTCTACGGCGCAGCGCCGCCGGCCATATCCAGGGCTCGTGCCTGGGCGATCTTCTTCGGCGCGATCCTGTCGAGAAGCGGTGAAGCAGGACACGAGGCCATGGGTGTGAGAATCCTGGAGACGCTGCTAGCGGAGAGCTGAACCCGCGAGCGTAACGACTCCTCTTACATCCCGACTCCCCTACATGTCGATTCCTCTTACATGGTCAGGGTAAATACGATCGTCATCCCCTGGTCAACTTCCTGAAGAGTCAATGTACTGCCACTCAAATTGAAATCGAACGTCGACATCTCGTTAACGCTTCCGTCGGAGTTCTGCTGCATGTTGATGTCGATTTCACCAGCGTCATTCACGAAAACGAACCCCGATTCCGACCAGAGTTGCCCGCCCGCCGCATTCACTTCTTCGTAGAAGTAGGCTGAGTTGGCCTGCACCGTGATGCGGGCCTCGACCGCATTCGCTACCCAATCCAATACCGTCGCCAGGCTCGCAGCCGTGCCGTCGACCGTGACGGACTGATAGATCCAGGTGCCCACCATTTCGGCGGGCGGCTTGCCCTCGTCCGCGGTACCCATGGCATCTTCGTCGTCGTCACTGCCGCAGGCCGGAACCAACAACAGCAACATGAGAATGTAGGCGGGAAGAAACGTCATGCGAAACATGGTTGCCCTTCGATCAGGAATCAGCGCCAGTATTGCCTGTTCATATTGCCATGCTTCGGGCGGGGCGGGCTACCCAGCAAACATTGTTCTGGTGTGAATCGAGGGCACGTTGTTCCACGAGAACCACGGTAGGCCAGGTTGACGATACTACCCCGTCATGCCAAGTTCAGCGGGACAGATCGCTAGATTCAAGGCTAACGTTTTTCCCCAGTTCGGAGAGTCGCACTTGGACCCCGTGAACGAGAACCCAGCGGCCAGTAGGTCATCAGATGCTGAATCCGCCCGAAAAACCGCCGCCTTCCGAAACCTGCACGAAGCGGGCTGCTTCGTGCTGCCGAATCCCTGGGATCGGGGCAGCGCGAAGTTCTTGGAATCGATCGGATTCAAGGCCTTGGCCACGTCGAGTGCGGCGTTGGCGTTTTCACTTGGGCGCCCCGACACGCCGACGTCGCTCGACCGCGACGCGACGCTGGCGAATGTACGAGACATCGTTGACGCGACTCACCTGCCGGTTCAAGCCGATTTCCAGGACGGCTACGGAGTCACTCTGGAGGCCATCGCCGCCAGTGTTCAGCTTTGCGTGGAGACTGGCGTAGCCGGGTTGTCGATCGAAGACGCCACCGGCCATGCGCGGCAACCGCTCTATTCGCTTCCGGACGCGCTCGCGCGATTGCGCGCGGCGCGGTCTGCCATCGATGCCACCGGACAGGGTGTCGTACTCACCGCGCGCGCGGAGTGCTTTTTGGTGGGGCACCCCGAGCCTTTGAAAGAATCGATCGAGCGTCTGGTCGCGTACGCCGATGCGGGCGCCGACTGCGTGTTCGCGCCCGGACTTCGTAGCCTCGACGACATCGCGAAAGTGGTGGCGGCGGTGGCGCCGAAGCCGCTCAACGTATTGACGGCAGATCCAATCGGGATGTCCGTGAGAAGACTGGCTGACGTTGGAGTAAGAAGAATCTCGGTGGGCTCCGCGTTTGCCCGTACGGCATGGCGAAGCTTCATCGAGGCGGCGCGTGAGGTATCAGACCTCGGTACGTTTTCCAGACTCGCCAACGCCGAGCCGTTTGAAACGTTCGACGATCTCTTCGGGCCACGGTAGGATAGGCGGCCATTGCCGGCACCGGCATGACCGTGATTTGGATTGTGCCGGCACAGATCCAGTAGAAGAAGAATCGAGGCTTGATGAACGCCATTGCCGAGACGCTTTTCGATTCGGTCAGAGAGGTTCGCTACGTGGCTATCTACCGCGGTGGCGAGCTGGAGCTGAACGTGCGACCGGGTATCGAATCGGCCAGTAGTTCGGAATCGGACCGCTACGAGGAACTCCTGGTGAACCCGGCCCTACTAACGTTGTTGCGCCAGCGGGGCGAGATCGATTGCGGCGGCTTGGACCATGTTCTCATCCGCTACGGGAATTTCTTCCAGTTGGTCTATCCCGTGCGCGACGGACATGTATCGGTGGCGATCGACCCCCAGGCCGATCCGCGCAACGCGGTCGACGTTGTACGCCGCGTTGTCCGAGAGGCTGGCGTCGCCCCGGGGCAAAGGTAGTAGAGATGTCGACGAAGACCTGTGTGTTCCTTTCCTACGACGGACAGGCTGGCCTGGACGACGATGCCACTTTGCACGAGCCGATGCTCGACCTTGGATGGACGATCGAGACTGTTCCATGGCGACTCGTGTCGAGCCATCCGCGTATGGATGCGGCGGTGATTCGGAACACATGGGACTACCAGGGTGCTCCGGACGAATTTCTCGAGGCCTTGACGCAGATTCAAGCTCGCGGCGTGCCGTTGTTCAATGGTCTGGACATTGTTCGTTGGAACTATTCCAAGACGTACCTGGATGATCTGGCTCGTCGTGGCCTGCCGGTCGTTCCCACGACGTTTCATGAGCGACTCGAACCGGGCGGGCTTGCAACATTGCTCGATGGGGCCGGCGAGGGCGACTGCGCGTCAAGGATCGTGGTGAAACCGGTCATCAGCGCAAACGCCGAAGGAACGTTCACTCTCGATCAGTCGTCGCTGGAGGAACGGACCCCGGTGATCGAGGCAACATTCGCGGATCGTCCCTTCATGGTCCAACCGTTCGCGCGCTCCATTTCCACCGAAGGCGAGTTCTCGCTCATGTACTTCGACGGCGCGTACAGCCATTCCGTATTGAAGAAGCCGGCGCAGTCCGATTTCCGTGTGCAGGAATCGTATGGAGGAGGACAACGTTCGGTGGAAAGCGACGTGGATCTGGTGGCGGCGGCGGACGAAGTGATCGGCGCGCTGGATCAGGTCCCCGTGTATGCGCGCGTTGACATGGTGCGATCCAACTCGGGCGACGGGTTCTGGCTCATGGAATTGGAACTGATCGAGCCGTCGCTCTTCCTGAGGATGGATGTCGATGCACCGAGGCGATTCGCCGAGAGCATCGATCGGCGGTACCGTGCGGCGGGCCCTGAGGCCAGAAACGAGGCATCGTAGTGGGGGCGATGCTCGCGGCGTCTGCGAAGTGGCTTTTCCCAGGTTCCATCGTTTTCATGATTTTGGCGTTCGTCTACAGCCTGATTGCTTCGGCAATGGCGTACCGGGAATCTGGTCAAGCTTGGATGCTGCTGTATCCGACCTGGGTGGACGCCAAGAGCGGGGTGTCCGCTCGCGTACGTTGGCACGGGAAGATCGCGTTTGCGCTGCTGCTCGTGAGCCTGGGCGTGTTCATGGCCAGTCGGTGAGTCGTAGGCGGTTCCCGCTGGCCCCAAATTGTTCCAACGCGAACGATACAGGCTGTATTCCCAAAGATACTTCTGTCGCTGCCGGGACGGGCTGATTCAGCGCTTCGATTCACGGTTTCGCTCTCGAATCGCGGTGTTTGAGGTCGATGCCGTTCGAGAGGCACGTGGCTCGCATTGTCAGCGGGGCAGAGGTAGAAATCATGCTATTCACATCTCGACAGTTTCGCTCGCCCATTGTCGCGGGGTTTGTCCTCTTGGCTTTCGCTCTCACTGGCTGCGCACAATACGCGACGGTCAAAGTGGGTTCAGGCGGTCCGAAAACGGACGACGTCAAGCTGGAGCCCGGCTCGGAAATCAGGATCGATTTTTTCATGGGGGATCAGAGTCCCAGATTGCGAATACACAGTACCGATTCGGACGGAGTTACCACGAACGACGGTTTTGTACCCTGGTCGAAGATATCCCGCGTGCACGTGTTCGAGTTGGCCGACGGGACTCCGGTTGGCGACCAACACTCGGTCGGGTTCTGGCCGCTGATCACAGCGGTTGGTGTTCTCGCCATCTATGGCTCACGAGTCAGCGCCCCTTTCTTCTAGTACCTGACACTCGGAACCGAATGTCGGAGATCGTTCGAGAATCAGTCGTTTGAACTGGCCGACGGCACTTCTCAGCGCGATCGACGTCCTGTCATGCTCTGGACCGGGGGCACCATCGTAGCGCTCGTCACTCTCATCGGAGTGAACTTCACGTATTGACGGTTTCTTGTGCGATTCAGGTACGGGCAGGGCTCGACCGGGAGCGGTTGGCGCTTCCATGACGCATCAGTCGGGATGCAACCATTTGGGCCTTTGGGGCGTCCAACTCATGCCACCCCCGGCACGTGCTTTCTCAAGGGAACCGAATGAAAACCTGCCTCCTCTGCGTCGCCGCGGCCGCCGTCTGGCTGCTGCCCGGACGGTCTAGTGCATTTGAACCCAATGTTTTACCGGAAATGGATGTGCCTCGTACCAACGGTAAGGTCACGATCGACGGCGAGCTCGATGAGCCGGCATGGTTAGGCGCGGGGCGGGCCCAGAACTGGACCGAGACCTGGCCGGGCGACCAGGTCGAGCCGCCGGTGGGTACCCAGACCTGGGTCATGTACGACGACGATCATCTCTATCTGGCGTTCCTGGCCGAGGATGATCCCGGCTCGGTGCGAGCCTCGTTGCGCGACCGCGACGAGATCTGGCAAGACGACTACGTGGGCATCATCCTCGATACCTACGGCAACGCATCGTGGGCCTACGAGTTGTTCGTCAATCCGTTGGGTATTCAGGGCGACCTGCGTTGGACAACTCAAGGCGAGGACATGCGTTTCGACATGGTCTGGGAGTCGAAGGGCAAGATCACCGAGGACGGCTGGCAGGTCGAAGTAGCCATTCCTTTCAAGAGCCTGCGTTTTCCCAACGGCACGGAACAGTCTTGGCGCGCAACGTTCTGGCGCAACCATCCCCGCGATAGTCGAACTCGATACAGTTGGGCCCGCATGAATCGCGATGACCCATGTTGGCCCTGCAATTTCGGCACGTTGCGCGGGATTCGAGAAGTCAGCTCCGGTAGTTCCTGGGAGCTGTTGCCTTCCCTTACCGGTTTCGACGTTTCCGAACTGCCCGATTCCGACGATCCGTCGACCGGGCTGCAAGGTGTGAACTCGGATATCGATTTTGGTATGGGTGCGCGCTACGCGCTCACGTCGAGTGTATCGGCCGAGGGAACGTTCAATCCCGACTTTTCGCAAGTAGAAAGCGACGCGGCGCAGATCGACGTGAATACCACGTTTGCACTTTTCTTCCCCGAGCAGCGCCCATTCTTCCAAGAGGGAAGCGATCTCTACGACACGTGGGTCAGTCAGGTCTACACGCGTTCCATCAACAATCCCCAGTGGGCGGGCAAGCTCACGGGGCGGCCGGGAAAGAACAGCTTCGCGTTCATGAGCGCGCAGGATGAAGACTCACCAGTAGTGCTCCCGTTCCAGGAGAGCAGTGAGATTTTGCGAAGTGGCCGCAGCTGGTCGAACATCTTTCGCGCGCGGCGGACGTTCGGCGAAGACAACCACATCGGTTTCCTGGGAACGGACCGTCGCCTCGAGGGTGGCGGATCGGGAAGCACATTTGGTCTCGACGCCCAGGTACGGGTGAACAACATCCGTATCGAAGCCCAGGCCACTGGCAGCTATAC
Source organism: Candidatus Krumholzibacteriota bacterium (assembly GCA_029262065.1). GTDB lineage: Bacteria > Krumholzibacteriota > Krumholzibacteriia > JAJRXK01 > JAJRXK01 > JAJDAC01. Next base: position 54,016 of record JAJDAC010000046.1, read on the forward strand.
CGAAGAGCCCGAAGACCTGATATTGACTGCCGATCTGGGAGACATGACGTTCGATGGTGGCGACCACACTGCCGCATTCGACGGCGAGTCGTTTGCCGGCAACGCCGGCTATTTCAGCGTGGAGCGTGATGCGCGGCGTTGGAACTTCGATTTCGACTACTGGCAGTACTCGCCTACGTTTCGCGCCGACAACGGATTCGTTACGCAAAACGACACACGGCGGACTGTGTTCTGGACCGGATGGAATTGGTATCCCAACAACAGGATTCTCGACGATTTTTCTGTCAGCAGTTCGGTAGGCCGCATCTGGAATTTCGATAGTATTCGCAAGGACGAGTGGGTACGGCCGCAAGTGAACTTTCAGTTCAAGCGGCAGACGTCGATGAGCGCGGGATTGTTGTTCAGCGAAGAACGCTTTCGTGAGAAGGAGTTCAAGGGCATCACGCGGTCGTGGGTCAATGTGAATAGCAATTTCAGCCAGCCGGTGCAGGCCGGGCTGTATTACGAGCGAGGCAAGAGCATTGCGAGGAATCTGGACGATCCGGTGTTGGGGGATATCCAGACCCTCAGCCTCTGGGGCGGGATCAAGCCCATCCAGCGACTGATCATTGGTCCGACGTTGGACTACGCAAAACTCGATCGCCGCGATGGCAGCAACATCTTCGAGGGTTACGTGGTTCGCACGCGCATTTCGTTGCAATTCTCACGCGAACTGTTCCTGCGCCTTGTTCTTCAGTACAACGAATTCGCCGACCGCGTCGACGTGGAGCCGCTGATCACCTACCGGGTCAACCCGTTCACGGTGTTCTTCGCGGGAACCCAACATCGGTTCACCGACTTCGGTGCTCCACTCGACTACGAACAAACCGACCGGCAGTACTTCGCCAAGTTCCAGTACCTGTTCCGGATCTAGTCGTTCAGGAAGGGCATGAACGGCGCAGAACCAGGAGGCAGGAGCCAAGAAACAGGAGCCACAATCAGGAGCCAAATGGCTTAGGACCCTTCGGCCGTACTTAAAACGGAGAACGCCCCGGCGCACAAGCGTTCGGGGCGTTCTCACATCCTGTCGTCGTCGCTTGGGCTGAGCGCGGGTAAAGCAGTCGAACCCAAGAGCTGCAAACTCTCGCGCACGGCTGGCCCTGGCCGGCATGTTGGCCCTTGCTGGCTAGCTGGCCCTTGTGGCTAGTAGTTGCCGTGGATCTTCATCGACACCAGGTCATCCACGCTCACCGTGCCGCGCCGATCCTGCATCCGCTCGGCGAATGACGCCGTTACACCGTGGATGCGGCAAGAAACCAGCTCATCGATCGAGATGTCCGGGTAGCCGACCTCGAACATGTCCTTGATGAAGTCGAGGTCTGCGCCGTGGATCCTTAGCGACATCAGGTCATCCATACGTAGACGACGGAAGCCCAACTCATTCAGCTCATCCACGAATTCGGGCGTTACGCCGTGGATCCGAGCGCTCAAAAGGTCGCCGGCGTCCAGACGACGGAAGCCAGCTTCCTCGAAGGTCTTGGCCAGCTCGGGCGTGACGCCGTGGATCCGCATGGAGACGAAGTCATCGATGTCCAGGGTTTCCCCCAGGGCATCGGCCATGGCGTCGATGTACGCGAGTGAAGCTCCGTGGATGCGCAGCGCTGTAAGATCGTCCCATCGCACGCGCTCGTAGCCACGGTCGTTCAAACCGCGGACGAAATCGGTCGAAATGTCGAATACGGTCGCGGCCAGATGCTCTTCCTCATTGATCCGTCGGTAGCCGAGATCGTTCATGGTATCCAGGTAGGTCTGGCTTCCTGCGAAGGCCCAGTCCCCGCTGATCCAGCGCCGGCCGTCCCATTCTCCCTCGAACGTCAGCACTCCGGCCTCACGGTCCAGTTTGAACACGACCGGGTCGCTCCGGTTTTCGGGATCGAGGCCAGTCAGATTGGCGACGTCGGTCGAAAAACCCCATTGATCGCGCCCGCCGAGGCCCAATTGGAGCTGAATGCGCGGGCCGTTCTCTGCGTCTCGTGTCCGGTGCAACTCGGCATCGAAGGAGCCGGAGGTCTGAGCCTGGACCGCGGGGGCCCACCAGGCGCAGGCCGCGGTGAATAAAACCGACAAAAGTAGGCCCTTTTGGGCAAGGTTGACGAATCGGCGGCGAGTCTGGGTCGGCGCGGGCATGTTTCCTCCCGTGGACGATATGGTTAGCGGTAAGGACAGCATTGGCGGGAATGTCCTAAGGGTTGGACCCCGTTGGGGGGTGAAAGGTTGCAACGCGGGCGCTACACTACGGGCTCTCTTTTCCACTCGATGCTGAGGTTTCAATGGTCCATGCAAGTACCACCGTGTCCACTCCAGGTTTGTCCCTTCCGGGGCCCGTAGAGGACTTGATCGGACCTATTCTCGATCCGCTACGAACGCAGCCCTGGCTCTTGGCCTTGGTTATCGTCGCCCTCGGGATGATTGTCGCCAAGATCACGGACATCATCCTGACGCGATGGGTCCTGGCCGTGACTCGCCGAACCAAGACCAATCTGGACGATCGCGCGGTGAGGTTGCTTCACCGCCCGGTTTTTCTCACGGTGTTCCTGTTCGCGGTGGCTTTGGCAATTCGGGTGCTCGGCCTGGCCGAGGGTATCGAGCTGGTGCTCGTGCAGATGCTCCGTACGATCGTGGTGTTTCTGTGGATGGTTACCATCTGGGGCCTGGCCAACCTGGTTTTGGTCGCGCTCAGCGAATCCGATCGATTCGCCCTGGTCGAGACGCAGTCTCTTCCACTGTTCGACAATGTCACCAAGGTCCTGGTCATTGGCACGGCTACGTACATCGTGATGGGGATATGGGATCTTGATGCCACGGCGCTGCTTACGTCGGCCGGTATCCTCGGAATCGCCGGTGGCTTCGCGGCCAAGGACACCCTGGCCAATCTTTTCGGCGGCGTCTTCATCCTCGCCGATCGACCCTACCAACTGGGTGATTTTGTCGTGCTCGACAGCGGTGAGCGTGGTCGGGTAACGAGCGTGGGTCTGCGTACGACCCGCTTGCTTACACGCGATGACATCGAGGTGACGATTCCCAACGCCGTCATAGCGAACAACAAGATCGTGAACGAAAGCGGAGGGCCTTATGCGAAAGAACGCATCCGTGTGAAGGTTGGAGTGGCCTACGGAAGCGACGTGGATCAGGTTTGTCAGGTGCTCGAGAACGTGGCCCTGGAACACGAACACATCTGTACCGATCCCGAGCCACGGGTCCGATTTCGCGCTTTCGGCGAGTCTAGCCTCGATTTCGAGCTTCTGGCGTGGATCGACGAGCCAGTCCAGAGAGGCTTGCTGGTGCACCATATGAATATGTCCGTCTACAAAGCATTGCAGCGGGAGGGCATCGAAATACCGTTCCCGCAGCGTGTCGTTCACATGCGTACGGGCGAATAGAGCCCCTTTCAAGCTCCGTTGGGGCAGGTTATACTTAAGGCCCAGCGGGAATCCAATCACTCGATCTGAGGTAACCGAAAAATGTCTCTCGTTCCCATGCGCGCCTTGCTCGACCACGCAGCTGAAAACGGCTACGGCGTCGGCGCGTTCAATGTCAATAACATGGAACAGATCCAGGCCATCATGGAAGCCGCGGATGAAACCAACTCGCCCGTCATCATCCAGGCCAGCCGTGGGGCACGTTCGTACACGAACGACAACTATCTTCGGCACCTGATGTTGGCGGCGATCGAGTTGTACCCCAACATTCCGGTCGCCATGCACCAAGATCACGGCAACGAGCCGGCGACGTGCTTCAGTGCCATGGACATGGGGTTCACGTCGGTGATGATGGACGGTTCGCTCATGGCCGATGGTAAGTCGCCTGCCTCCTACGAGTACAACGTGGAAGTAACCAAGCAGGTTGTTGATCGCGCGCACGGCATCGGCGTGACGGTCGAGGCTGAGCTGGGTTGTCTCGGCGGGATCGAAGATGGCCACGGAGCTGGTTTGAGTGGAGAGGAAGCTTTGGAGCACCTCACCGATCCCGAACAAGCGGAAGAGTTCGTTGCATTGACGAAGTGCGATGCTCTTGCGGTTGCGATCGGTACGAGCCACGGCGCATACAAGTTCTCCCAGAAGCCCACCGGTGACGTTCTGAAGATGGACATCATTGCCGAGATTCACCGTCGCCTGCCGAATACGCACATGGTCATGCACGGTTCGAGTTCCGTACCGAAGCACCTGATCGACATAATCAACGAGTACGGCGGCGACATGCCCGAGACGTACGGAGTGCCGGTCGAGGAGATTCAGGAAGGGATCAAGCACGGCGTGCGCAAGATCAATGTGGATACCGACAATCGCCTCGCCATTACGGGCGCCATTCGCAAGGCATTCGCCGAGAAGCCTAGCGAATTCGATCCCCGGTACTACATGAAGCCGGCTCGCGCCGCGATGAAGCAAGTGGTCAAGGACCGTATGGTGGCGTTTGGGCAGGCCGGGAACGGCGACAAAGTGCCCAAGACCTCGTTGGATGACATGAAGCGCAAGTACAACGGAGCGGGTTGATCCTCCATGATTCTCTGGGTCCTGACATTCCTCGCCCATGCATACGTGTTCAACAGTCGGCACCGTTGGACTGCATGGCGATGGTTTGCCTACGTTGCTTTCTGGCTGGCGACCACGCGAATGGTCGCCGGTCAGCGCGGAATGGAGGCGGGCGTTCTGTTTGGAGCGGGCTTGGCTGTGATCCACGTGACGTTGGAAGCAGTGGCCGAGCGACGTATGCGTGAAGGTACGTTCTGACGCTCGATCCCACCACTGTCAGCGAAATTTTCGGCGAGTAGGGTTCACGCGAGTTGAGCTGCACGCGCTGTATGTCGTAGACTGCGCAAGTCCTCCCTGGAGCGAGCCGCTGGGAGTAGGTCTTCCAACGCAGACTCGCCCGTCCAGCCTTCCAGAAGTGACATGACGATGGCAGATGTCGCGCGTGCTCAACGAGCACATGACGCACTGGTATACGCCTTGGCAAGTCTCAGCCACGCTGAGAAAAATGTTACGCTCGCTTTCGCGGAGGTCCTGCACGGCGAACATTTCCGTCCCTTGGGTTACTCGTCGATCCACCACTATGCCAAGGAAGGACTGAAGCTCTCGCATGCGAAAACGATGCAGTTCGTACGGCTAGCTCAAGACATGAAGCGGTTGCCCGCGCTCGAGAAGGCAGTGGCGTCGGGTGAGATTCCGTGGACAAAAGCGCGCACCGTGGGGGCAGTTGCTACTCCCGAGAATCAGGATGAGTGGGTGAAGCTGGCCAAGACGCAGCCGCGGCGCGAACTAGAACGACAGGCGAAACAGGCCAGGGGGAGGATGAAGGCAGCTCGTGCGAAGCAGCCCAACTTTGCGTCCCGGTTTGATTCAACCCCGAACCCGCCTCAGGGCGACCCGCCTCGTCGAGTGAGTTTTGAGCTCACCTCGCTGCAGGCAGCCCAATTCGACAAGTTGATGGAGAGCGCTCGTCGTCAGGGTTCGAAAGACACGGCGACGCTACTGCTTGCTTCGCTGGAATCATATGTTTCCCAACAGGTTACCCGGGTGAACCCGGCCTCGAAAACAACCGTCAAGAGTCGGCCGGCGGCTCAGGTGGTTCTCTACAAATGCGAATCGTGTAGCGGCGTGGAGGCTCCGGTACAACGTGGGACGAGGCAATTGCAACCGGCTGAGGCGAAGGCCGCCTTGTGCGATGTCATCCAGATCGGAATCGATGGGCGCAAGCGGTCCAAGATACCACCCAGAATCAGAACGGCCGTATTGGCTCGTGACAAACACTCGTGCAAGCGGTGCAAGAACACCAGTTTCGTTGATGTCCACCATATCCAGCGGCAGGAGAGTGAGGGTGCACACGCCCTGGAGAACTGCGTTTCACTGTGTCGGGCCTGCCACGTCAACTGGCATCGGGAGGAAGAGCGGTTGATTTCAGCTGGAGTCAGCGCTCGGCGCGTACTTGAACTTGCGCGTGAGTTTGCGTACGGAACTTCGTCGGCGGTGGACCAATAAGCATCGGTCACACCGACGACCCGCGTCGGGAAGGTCAGGTTGGCATTTCGGGACTCCCGCCGAATTCTGCAGGTAGGTCAATCTCCTCGCGGGACAAGATGAGGATCGCGCTGTTTGGTACCACGAAATAGCGCTCGCCTTCGTACGTGATCTCCACGGCCGCGGTCTTCAAGAAGATGACGAAGTCCCCCTCGCGGGCCTGCAAAGGAATGTACCGGGGCTCGTTGCTCTTCTTCTTCCAGAATTCCTCGGTGTCGGCGGGCTCGGGAATGGGAGTGCCTGGGCCAACCTTGACCACCTTGCCCGCCCGGACCTGCTGTTCGTTCACAGCGGTAGCGGGCAGATAGAGACCAGCGTTGGTACGCTCCTCGCCGTCGCGGGCTTGCACCAGAATGCGGTCGCCCACGACAATCAGTTCTTTGCGAATGCCGGCCATGTGTTCTCCTGGTCCCTTGATGGAATCCGTGTCTCAGGTATTCTTGTCGCAGGTTCAATGTTCCCGCAAGCCCGTCCGCAGGGGAAGGATTCTGTTCATGTTGCGTTGGTTTCCGGGGCTTTCAATCTTGCCGGTGATCGCCTTACTGACGGCGGCCCATCCGCTGCCGGAGTCCCCCGATGACCTGCTTCTGGTAGGTGACAGCGTTACGGCCGGGGTCTACTTCCTGTCTATCCGTGATGATTCCGCTCACCAGGCCTGGTCCGGCCAGCTCATGGAGTACCTGGGCTTGCCGCGGGAATCCGTACGTCGACCGGACTTCTATCCAATCGACCATCTGAAACTGACGGAGGAAGGGCTGGGGATAGGTGGTCTGAAATATCCGTGGGCAGCGTTGCCGGCGGTGCGGCCACGTCGGCCTCTGTTTGCCGCCGACGAAGAACGGGTTCGGTTGGCGATCCCCGGTCAGACCCTGGGCGAGTATTTGCGGCAGTCGAGTCTGAACAAGGGCCACAAATCTGCGGGATGGACGTTTGCCTCGTTGTTTCTTCCGAAGGACCTCTCGGCCATTGAAACGATCGAGCAGTGGACCAAGCGGCCGCCCTGGATCGTGGTATTCCTCGGCGCGAACGACGCGCTGGCCTCGTTTGGCATTGTGGGTGGGGCGGAGCCACCCACGCCAAAGCAGTTCCACAATGACTATGACGAGTTGGTCGTGCGCTTGATGAAGCGCATGCCCGACAACACCGATCCTGCCCAGCTTATCGTGCTTACGGTGCCCGACGTAACCAAATTACCGTTCATCCAGCCGGTGCGTGACGGATCGCGCGACGAGCACGGAGGACTCCTACCCAAAGGGACCATGGCATCGGCGTTCCTGGTTCCGTTTCGGGATCGTTTCGAAGATGCCGAGGCGTTCACGCCTGACGAGCTTCAAGAGATCAGGCAACTCGTGGCTGGGTACTCCGACGCAGTGCGCCAGATTGCCGACGAGCGCGGTGCGACCGTGGTAGACATGGACGATGTACTGGGGGAGCTGGCCGTCGATCCGAACTTCGCGACAGCCAATTCCGACTATTTCAGCCCCGACCTTCATCATCCGGCGTTTCGTACCCATGCGGCGATTGCCCGTCGGGTCCTGGAAACCATGGGGCGCGTGGCTGACCTGCAACTCAACGAACTGACCGCGCTGTCGGAGGTGGCCGCGCGAGGCGAGGTTGCAACAACCGAGGGCTCTCGCCGCCTGCCTACCAACTTCGACTTCAACGACACGCAGCGTCGGCGGGTCGGTGCGGTCCTGCGTCCGGCAATGCAAGGCCTTCGCTCTGGGCCACTTCCACCGAAGACTACCTACCGACTCGGAGTGGAGCTGGGTGGTCAGTCCGGCTTCGAGCGCGTGGGCGACGCCACGCTATCACTTCTGGTCGGGACCGAGAGTGTCGGCTTCCCCATTGGCGATTGGTGGCAAACGCGTGGCGGGGTCCAGGCTCGTGCCACTGCCGTGGCGTTGGGCAGCGATCAGGCACCAGCATACTTTCCGAAGACATCGATCGAATTCCGAGGCGGCATTGCGCACGAGCGCATCGGCGGTTGGTCATGGCTGCGCGGAACATACGGCGCGCTCTACGCACTTGAAGGTGGGTTCGGCTGGTTCTTGCGCGGAGAATACCGTGGCGTATATATCGACGCGTCGAGTCGTAGTTGGGAGCCGGGTCGATTTGAAGCGGGGATACGTTGGGGCGCTCACCCCGGGCGGGTGGGTCGCAACGGCAACTAGTGCCGCTGCGACCCCAGACGATCAGCTGATCCAGTCCGCTAGTGGATACCGTGCATCCACTTCCGCAGCAGCGGAACCAACGCCAGTGAAAGCACCGTGGCGGCCATGGCGGCCAGTCCGATGTTCTGGAATACGTCACCGTAGATCGCCACTGTCTGTATCGGGTCAAGCGCCTCGGCCGAGCCGCCCTCGGCGCCGCTCACCGAAGTGAAGCGCGCGATAACCGATGCGAGGTAGTTGGCGAATGCGTTCGACAGGAACCACGCGCCCATGACCATACTGACGATCTTCATGGGGGCCAGCTTGGTCACCATGCTGAGTCCCACGGGAGAGAGGCAAAGCTCACCCGTGGTGTGCAGCAAGTAGCCCAGGATGAGCCAGATGATGGCCACCTGACCGGTGTCCGAACTCAGGCGCGCGCCAAAGGCCAGCACCAGAAAGCCCAGGCCGAGCTGGAAGATACCCAGCGTGAACTTGAGCGGGGTGGGTGGCTCACGGTGCATGGTTCCAAGCTTGGTCCACAGCGCCGCGAAGGGCACACCCAGCAGGAGAATGAACGCCGGATTGAACGACTGGCCCCATGAAGTGGGCATCTCCCAGCCGAATATTCCACGGTCCACGTTTCTTTCGGTGAACAGGTTGATCGAACTACCTGCTTGCTCGAAGAAGCTCCAGAACAGTGTAGAGAAGAAGATGAGTACCAGGACGACCCACATCCGGTGGCGCTCGGCCTCTTCAAACCGGGTTGATGAGTAGAACAGGTACGCCAGCACCACCACGCCCGTGGCGATCATCAGGAACTTGATGATGGGATTCACCGGCTCGTTTCTCACCAGCAGCGAGAACACCGCCACCGACGCGATCACCGCGATGTACGTGATGACTTCCTTGCTCAGACCCGCGAACTTCGGACGCTTCAGGTCCTCGGGGTCGGGAGGGTTGCCGTAGGCAGCCATTTTCTTGCCGCCCGCACTGAACACGATCTGACCAAGTACCATGCCCACGCCGGCCAGTCCAAAACCGTAGTGCCAGCCCACGTTCTCGCCAATCCAGCCGCACACCAGCGGAGCCAGGAACGCGCCCAGGTTGATGCCCATGTAGAAGATCGTGAAACCGCCGTCGCGGCGGGGATCGTCTTTCTTGTACAGCTCTCCGACCATGGTCGAGATATTGGGTTTGAACAGTCCATTACCCGCGATCAACAGGCCCAACGCTCCGTAGAAGGCCCACATGGGAGGGAAGGCCATGAGAAAATGGCCCGCCGCCATAAGGATGCCGCCCAACGTGACGGCCTTCTTCCGGCCCAGGATGCGGTCAGCGATCATGCCGCCGATGAATGGCGTGGCGTACACCAGCGAGGTGTAGGCGCCGTAGACCACGTAGGCGCGGTCGTCGCTGAAGACGAATTCCTGCGTCATGTACAGCACGAGTAGCGCGCGCATGCCGTAGTAGCTGAACCGTTCCCACATCTCCGCAAAGAAGAGGATGTACAGCTGACTGGGCTGACCCGTCTGGGAAGGTGCCGGGGCGCCTCCGGCGGTAGTAGCAATGTTTTCGGTCATGGACGTTCCTAGGTGGGGCGAGATACCAGGGTTACAGTCGGGAGTGTGGACGAGAATCCGTCCGGTACAATTGCCCGCGAGTGTATCGCACACAGGCGGCAGCTGCAATTGGAACCCCAAGCGTGCGTTTGGTCCCAAATCGTTGGAATTGTGGAGGTTAGGCCCGTTCCGCCGGGTGGGCGTCTACTGCGTGGCCTTGGCCACGATGGCCCGGATCTCCTCGTCGGAGAGTAGCTCGGCTACTTCTTTCGCTCGATTCAGCACAGCCTCTACCACGGACGGCTCGTGCGGCAGGTCGCGCGACTGCAGGTAGTAGAGCACGTTGGACGCCCCGGACATGTGGCCGACTTCGATTTCCTGCTCGCGCCCGATCCAATTGGCCGGTACGCCCGAATAGATGCGGTCGGCCAGCCAGCGATCGCCGCGTCGGTCGGCCTTGAGCACCGCGGCGGCGTGGACACCGGTTGCCGTGCGGAACGCGTCACGCCCCACGATGGGGCAGTTCACGGGAATGGGCACCCGTGTCGCCTCGGAAACCGCGCGTACGTATTCGTGCAGTTTGGAGAGATCGTCGTCGCGGTAGCCCAGAAGTTTGAAGTTCACCAGGATCTGTTCCATGGGCGCGTTGCCCACGCGTTCGCCGATGCCAAGCGCGGTTCCGTGGATGCGCGTGGCTCCACCCTCGACGGCGGCGATGCAGTTGGCGATGTCGAGTCCGCGGTCACGATGGCCGTGCCAGTCGATCCCCACGTCTACACCGAGACCCTCGACGAGCTCGTGGGTCCAACGCACCAGATTGTACGTACCCTTGGGTGTAGCGGCGCCCACGGTATCGCACAGACAGAGTCGCGCGGCGCCGGCATCTATGGCTGCCTTGAACAGCGTGGTGAGTTGGTCCGGGTTTGAACGGATCGTGTCCTCGGTTACGTAGATGACCTCGAGGCCTTCCTTCACCGCGAACTCCACGCTGTCGCGTGTGTGCTTCAGGACGAGCTCAAGATCCCATTCCTCGGCGTACAGTCGGATCGGACTGCTGCCAATGAACAGCGCGGCTCCCATCCGAACGCCGGTCTTCTGCATGATATCAGCCATTGGGGCGGCATCGGCCACCAGCGTGCGGCCGGCGCAGAACGGCTGGATGTTCATGTTTGCCCGAATGATCTCCTGGCACAGGGCCAGGACGGCATCGTACTGACGCTGGCCCGCACCCGGTAGGCCAATGTCGGCCACGTCTATATGTAGATCTTCCATCAGGTGCAGGATGGCTAGCTTCTCGTCGAGATCCGGATCACGCACCGACGGGCTCTGGAGGCCATCCCGCAGACTCTCGTCCCATACAGCAATGCGCTGCGTGTCACGGGGCGCGGAATCGTTGGCCCAGTCGAAGATCAGCGTGTCGCGGTCGATCGATTCCAAGATGCCTCACTTGGCGGATGGCTGGGGGAAGGGCGCTTGGGCCGCGCTGGCGACCATGATATAGATTAAGCCTCGTTGCTTGCACCGCCAAGATCGCGGTTTGGTACCCCTGCACACGGAGCCGTCGCTGAATGTCCGAGATCGAGTCACTGCAGAAGGATGTCCCCAGTTTCGACCCGCCTGAGGAATTCGTGGCCGGGTCCGCGGTTTCGGGCCGTGCGGCCTACGACGAGCTGTGCCAGCGTGCTGCCGCCGACCCGGAAGGGTTCTGGGCCTGGCAGGCCGAGCGGCTTCACTGGTTTCGCAAATGGGACAAGGTATTGAAGTGGACGCCTCCTTTCGCGCAGTGGTTCGTGGGTGGACAGACCAACGTTGCCTACAACTGCCTGGACCGTCATCTGACGACCTCGCGCAAGGACAAGGCAGCGATCATCTGGGAGGGCGAGCCGGGTGACCAGCGTGTCTACACGTATGCAATGCTCCACCTTGAGGTCTGTCGGTTCGCGAACGGCCTGAAGAAATTGGGTATTGGGCGCGGCGATCGCGTGGGCCTCTACATGCCCATGGTGCCCGAAGCCGCCATTGCCATGCTTGCCTGCGCGAGGATCGGCGCTACGCATTCCGTGGTTTTCGGCGGGTTCTCGGCCGACGCGTTGCGCGAGCGTATGAACGACGCCAAGGCCAAAGCCATCATTACCGCCGACGGTGGCTATCGGAAGGGTAAGCCGTTCCCCCTGAAGGCTCAGGTCGACGCATCGCTCGAAGGTAGTACGACCGTGGAGTCGGTAATCGTTCTGCGCCGTACCAATGAAGCCGTGGACATGGTCGCCGGTCGCGATCATGACTGGGACGACCTGGTGGCTGGCGTCAGCGATTATTGTCCGGCCGAGCCGCTCGACAGCGAGCATCCCTTGTTCATCCTCTATACCAGTGGCAGCACCGGCAAGCCCAAGGGCGTGCTGCATACCACCGGTGGTTATCTGACGCAGGCCTCCATGACCTGTCGATGGGTCTTCGATCTCAAAGATACCGACACGTACTGGTGCACGGCCGATGTGGGTTGGGTGACGGGGCATTCGTACGTCGTGTTTGGTCCGTTGGCTGTCGGTGCGACCACGGTCATGTATGAAGGCGTGCCCAACTATCCGGACGCGGGACGCTTCTGGGACATCGTCGATCGACACCGCGTCACCATTTTCTACACCGCGCCCACGGCGATTCGCGCCTTCATGAAGTGGGGAGATGAGTGGCCAGCCAAGCACAAGCTGGATTCGCTACGCTTGCTGGGCACCGTCGGCGAGCCCATCAATCCGGAAGCGTGGCTTTGGTACCACCGGATGATCGGGCACGAACGTTGCCCCATCGTCGACACGTGGTGGCAGACCGAGACCGGCGGCATCATGATTTCGCCGCTGCCGGGGGCCGTGGCTACGAAACCCGGCAGCGCCACACTGCCGTTGCCGGGCATCGACGCCGCCGTGGTGGATCGGGATGGCAACGAAGTCGGTGCCGATGAAGGTGGCCTACTTGTCATACGCAAGCCCTGGCCCGGCATGCTTCGCACCCTGTGGGGCGACGATGAGCGGTACCGCTCGACGTACTGGAGTGACATAGAGAACACGTACTTTGCCGGTGACGGTGCTCGACGCGACGCGGACGGGTACTTCTGGATCATGGGCCGCGTCGACGACGTTGTAAACGTCAGTGGACATCGACTCGGCACCGCCGAGGTGGAAAGCGCTCTCGTGTCCCACCCGGCCGTGGTGGAAGCCGCGGTCATCGGTCGCCCCGACGATCTGACGGGTCAGGCGCTGGTCGCGTTCGTCACGCTGGGTCCCGGGTTCGAGTCGGGGCCGGAGTTTGGTCAGGAATTGTGTGCGCATGTAACGAAGGAAATCGGCGCGATCGCCAAGCCGGCCGAGATCCGATTCACCGACGCGTTGCCGAAAACCCGCAGCGGCAAGATCATGCGGCGGTTGCTGCGCGAAATTGCCACCAGTCGAACGGTGAAGGGCGATACCACCACCCTCGAGGACCAGGCGGCCCTCGACAGCCTGGCAAAGCAGTACGACGACGGATGAGCGGCGCGCCCCGCGTGCCCTGACCTCGCCTTGCCCTCCCTAGGCGGTTTTTTGCTCCCGACGTTCGGCAGGTCCCGCGGGTCCCGCGGGCCCCGCAGGTCCGGCAATCCGGCGGGTCTACTGTTCGTCGCGGCTTTCCAGCCAGCGGCGTACGCGTACTCGAAGTTCGGTGTCTTCCACGTTGTTCACACGTCGTTCCAGATAGATGGCGACCGAGTCCTGCAGGGTTGGCGTGTTCTGCATGCGCGCGGCGAAATCGCTGATACGCCGCGCGAGTGGACTGCGATTGCGGCGTGTTTGGTTGTCGGTCTCGAACGTGGACTCGCGGGTGAGTTGGGCACCATTCTCGCCGTCCAGTTGGTTCATGATCGAACGAATCCACTCGATTTCGTCTGGCTGGCCCTCTGCTTCAGTCGCAATTTCCAGCGTGCGCCGTAGAGCCGACACGGCGTTGTCCGAATCGATCGCTTTCGATTGGGCGATGTCGTCGAGACTTGGGGCGGGTTTGTTCTCGGCCTGGGGTGATCGGGACTCCAGCTCGGAGATCCGGTCTTCCCGTGCACCGTCATTGGAATCGTCGTTATCCACGCTGCGTAACTTGGAGGCGATCTCGACTGGTGTCGAGGCACTGGGTCCACCCGCGGCTTCCGCGACCTCTTCGGCGAGCACGACTTCCCCCTGACTCACAGGCGTCTGGCTCGCAGTTCCTTGGCTCGCAGTCGCTTGGCTCACAGTCGCCTGGCTCGCAGTCCCCTCGGTCTTTTCTTCGCGGCCCGACTTTTCAAGCGATGTTGGCTTGCTTACCAGTTGGCCGAACGCGCCCGCACCGTCCTGACGCTTGGAATCTTCCTTGCCAACTTCCTTACCACCTTGATCGCGCGACAGTTCGCTACGGGGGCTCGCGAGCCCCGGGTCCTTGGTCGCTTCGTTCGGAGCAGAATCGTCGCGGTCGCCGAAACCGTCGGCCGAGGACTTGGCCGCGGGCCGCGCCGCCGACTCATCCGCCGACGAACTTTCCAGATGTACCGCTCCGGGGCTGCCCGGAAGGTGCACGGGATTGGCCTGCCACTGTCGCAGGCTGATGACGCCCACGAGAAGCACGGCGAACGCCGTGGGTGCGACCACCGGCCACCGCCATCTCGACCACCATCCCATGCCCAGGCCCATGCCCATGCCCCGGCCCATGCCCAGGCCAAATGGGTTTCCGCGCGTGCGTGAGTTGTCGGCACCGGAGCCCTGGCCCGCGGCACCTTTGCGTCCCGCGGCACCCCTGCGTCCGGCGGTACCCCTGGGTCCCGCTACACCGGCTCGCGCGGTGTCCGAACTGTCGTCCAGACCTTCGCCCGCGTCACCCAGCATGGCCGCGGCCCTCGCCGGAAGCACGTCGCCCGCGTGGGCTTCATCGCGCTCGGAGCGTCGACGCGGCTTGCCGCCGATTTCGTCCATGACCGACTTCGTCATGTTGGCAAAAAACGCTGGGGATGGTTCCGGTCGGGTGTCCACGGAGCTGGCGGCCACGGAGTCGACCTGCTGGATCCAGCTGGCCACGGCCTGGCACCGGTCACAACCGGCCAGATGGTGGCGTAGGGCCTTGGCCTCGGTGGAATCGAGTTCGCCCTCTACCTGAGCGCCCAGTCGGTCGCGGGCTTCCTGGCAAGCGGGGGGAATGGAGGGTCTTGGTGTCATGGTGTGCCCCCTTCGCGCGGCCCGAAGGTCTGGGCCAACGCCTCGGCCAGGCGCGCACGCGCACGCGCCAACTGCGACATGACGGTTCCCATGGGAACGTCCAGAGTGGCCGCGATTTCGGCGTAGGAAAGCTCTTCGAAATTGCGAAGCCGGAACACTGCCGCCCACGCAGGCGGTAGGTCGTCGAGTGCCCGGTCGACCGCGGTCTGTACCTCACGGGCGCGTAGGTCAGCGTCGGAATTCGCGCCGCTGGCGCGCTCGGCCAGGGCTTCGTCGGACACCTCGTGCCGGCGTTTGCGTTTGTCGAGTTCATTGAGAGCGAGATTCACGGCGATCTTCCTGAGCCAGGGATAGAACTCCCGCGTGGGGTCGTAGCGATCCAGGTTCTTGAAGGCCCGGACCAACGCCTCCTGCAGGACATCTTCCACATCGGCGTCGTCGCGGAAAAACCGGCGCAAAGTACGGTGCAGAACGGGACCGTGCCGGTCCACCAGGTACGCATATGCACTGGTATCGCCCTGCCGAACGGACCTGACCCATTCCACGTCTTGCCGATGAGCAACATCGGCGTCCGTGTTTTCCGAAGCCACGGGTTTGTCCATCGACGACCTCTATTGCCAGTACAGCGCTGCCTGCCCACTTATTCCCGAAAATCAGGCATTCTCAGGAACCCGCCAAACAGACAGCCCTCGTGCGAGTCAGCCCCGCGCAAGACAGCCCTCGTGCGAGACAGCCCCGCGGAGGTTCCTGGGAGACAGTCCCCCGGAGGGTATTCCGCGAAACCGGGCCTGGCGAGAATTTCGCGCGGCGGCGCCAATTGGTCAAAGAGCATATTTCCGGCCCGGGCGGAGAGCCCGGGCCCAGCGAGGTCAAGAAGCCTGCCCGCGGGCCGATGGTCCGCGGACAGACTATTTGTCCAGGATCAGGCAGGTGAAGTCTTTTTCGGGGCCACAGTCGGGGTTGCCGCCGCTGTGGCAGTTGATGCACTCGGGTAGCTGGCCTGAGCGTTCGGTCCCGTCGTCCAGGTCGAATTCCTGCCATTCCCAGTCGCCGCTGTTGGGGGCAGTGCCGGCCGGGCCCTTGCGCATGGACGTGATGCGGATCACGTCGCCGCCACAGGTCGGATCGATATTGCTGTACTCGGTCTTGACGATGACGGTGCCCACGGGGAAGCCGTAGGTCTCGTCGATGTAGTTGTCGAGCTGGTCGGCCGAGATGTACACACCGACGGTGTTGCCGAAGTGGCCGGAGCTGAAGGTCCGGCAATCGAGCGCCTGACCGAACGCGGTCAGGTAGTCGTCGGGAAAGAAGCGCTCGACTCCGTTGCCGTTGCCGCCTGTGGGGGTGGTGCCGTCGTCGTCGCAGGCGGAAAGGCCCGCGATGGTGCCGCTAAGCAGCACCACCGCGACGAGCCATGCCCAACGCGTGTCATGGGTGTTCAATGGGTTCCTTCCCGGTCTTCGCTACTTGCGAATGATTCGGATGCGATTGTTGTAGGTGTCGGTGATGTACACGTTGTCGTCGCCATCCACGGCTACGCCGTACGGCTGGCGCAGCCAGGCCCGCGTAGGCAGACCGCCGTCGAGTACTTCGGTATCGCTGATGTCGGGGTTCGCGCGGCCCTGGCCGGCGAACGTGGTAATGATTCCCGCCGTGTCGACTTTGCGTACGGAGCTGTTGTTGGTGTCGGCGATGTACAGGTTGCCTGCGCTGTCGAAAGCGACGTCGGCCGGGAAGAACAGCGTGGCATCGGTCGCGGGACCGCCGTCGCCGGTCCAACCCTGGAGTGGCGTGTTGGTCTGCGGGTTCAGCCCGGCGCCGCCACCGGCGACCGTCTCCACCATGTTGGTGGTCATGCTGTAGCGTCGCACCAGGTGGTTCTGCGAATCGGCGAAGTACACATAGTCACCGTTCACGACCAACTTGCTGACCGGCGCCGCCGCCTGTCCGCCGGGCGCGTGAAGCCGTACATCGGTGCCCACGCCGTCGCCGTTGTAACCGTCTTCGCCGGTACCCACGACGGTGATGATCTCACTCAGGTCGCCGGTCGAATTCGTATCGGTGATCTCCCCGTTGACCGGGCTGAGCCGACGGATACGTGTGTTCTTCTGATCGGCGATGTAGAGATATCCGTCGCTATCGAACGCGGCCGCCGAAGGCAGGTCGAGGCAAGCCTCGATTCCGGGCCCATTGTCGCCACCGTAGCAGCGGTTACCGTTCACCGAGATGCCTTCGAGACCACAGATGCGCGTGAGCTCGAGGGTGGTGGGGTCATATCGCATGATCTTGGAGTTGTGCCACGCTGACATGATCAGACGACCCTGCGGGTCGAACGCAATGTTCGTGGGGTGGTTCAAGCCCGCGTCCAGCGCCGGTCCTTCGGGGGCGTTGCCCAGCGTGCCGGTTCCGATGATCGAGTACACGCGGTCGTTGCGTACCTCGAGGATGCGGTGGTTGTTCCAGTCGATGATGTACGGCGTGCCGTTGGGCGCGAAGGACACGTCCATGGGAATCGCGAACTCGGCGTTCAACAACACCGTGCCATCGGGGGAAGCTGCGTTGGCGCCGGTGCCGGCCCACGTATCGATGATCGAGTACGACCCACCCACCGCGAACGTATTGTTCCGATCGTCGATGGCGCCGCCTTCGGCCGTGGTGACTCCGGTCACTTCGACGTCGTAGACCGATCCGTCCAGCAACGCCGACGCCAGGTCCAGCTGCACGCTGGTGTTGGCCGGTCCCACGACCGTCGCGGTGTTGACCGCGATGGTGGCCGCGCTGTTCTGATCGGCCACGGCGTAGTTGGCGGCGTTGCCGGCGCTGGTCGCGTCGACGGCCACGTTGAAGTCCACGAGCAGTTGCGTGCGCGCGGGGTTGTTGGCGGCCACGCCGGTCACGCGCAGGCGATCGACCGCGGGCGGAGCCGTGGAGTCAGAACCACAGGCCGGCAACAGCAGGGCCATGGCCAAAAGGAGAACGAACGAGAGAGCGTGTCGGGAGTGCATGTTGGGTACCACCTCTTAGAGCTTCATCTTGCGAATGCGATTGTGGAACGTGTCCACGATGTACAGGTTTCCGGCCGCGTCGAATTCGATGCCGCGCGGAAAGCGAAGGAGGGCCTCGGTGGCAGGTCCACCGTCGCCGATCTGTGAGAAGGAAGGATAGTTGCAGCTGTCGGTCGTGGTCTGGCCGCCGACCCCGGCGACCGTGGTGATCGTGCCCGCGGTCAGGTCGATGGCGCGGATCGCGTGGTTCAGCTCGTCGGCCACGAATAGACGCCCGTTGGGTCCAAACGCCAGGTCCAGCGGCGTGTTCATGGCCGCGGCCAGCGCGTTGCCGCCGTCGCCGCCGAATCCCTGCACGCCCGAGCCGGCCACTGTGTTCACCGTGTTGGCCACGAAGTCGATTACGCGGATGCGGTGGTTCTCACCGTCCGATACGTACAGCTTGTCGTCGGGGCCGAAGATCATGCCGCCCGAGTACTGCGGATTGGTTCCCTGCTGAAAGTGGAAGAGCGCCTGATCGGGCGCGCCGCCGTCGCCGGAGAAGCCCTGCACGCCGGGCGACCCGGCCACGGTCTCGATGATTCCGTCGGGGTCGGTCAGGTAGTCGCGGATGCGGCGGATCACCTGGTTCTGCTGATCCAGGATATATAGGTGCCCGTCCGGCCCAATGCGGCTTTGCGAGGGCTGCTTCAGCAGAGCGCCGCTATGCGGCTCACCGTCGCCCGCGAAGCCGGGCGCGTCGCCGCAGGTGACCATGACCTGGTTCGTGGTCAGATCGAGCTCACGGATCTTGTGGTTGTGCCAAGCGGTGATCAGCAGATTGCCGTTGGGTAGCTCATCGAGCACGGTGGGGTGATTCAGCCGCACCAGCAGACCATCGACCGGGGCCACCCGGTCGTCCAACTCGGGATACAGGCTCATGTCCGGTCCGTCCCCCGGAAAGCCAGGGGTGCCGACGATCAGCTCCAGCGTGTTCTGAGCCGTGACCTTGCGGATACAGTGGTTGTTCCAGTCCAGAATGTAGGCGTCGCCGGCGCTGGTGAAGATCATGTCGGCGGGCTGGGAGAACCAGGAATCCAGCAGGGGATTGTTGCCCCCGTCGTACCCGGTCTTGCCCGTGCCCGCGAAGGTGTACAGGATTCCCGGCTGGCCGGCGTCGACCGCCGGCGTCAGGTCATCACAAGGATCGCCGGGTGGCGAGGTCGTGTCGTCGCTGCCGCAGCCCGCTCCGGCAAGAATCACGGCCAGCAGGGCGAACGCGGGTCCGCTCCGGCCGAGGCTTCTGAATGGCATGTGTTCCCTCTTGGTTGCTCGTTGCGGTCGATAGACCGTATGAGATTTCGTGGCTCAAGCTGCCCCTGGGCGAGTGGCAGCGCTTGCGAAAGCCCCGTACACGGCTAATTATACCAACTTCGGCCGCTGTTCACCATGGCCCTTCAAGGGCGAGGGGATTCCCCGGCCGAGCAATCTGGTATAGACTTGGCATTGTCCAAAACGCGCTACCTTGGGACGGCCCCGGCCTCGCCATCGGCTTCCGGAATCTGTTCTCCTGCAAGGCTTCTAGACCGCTAGGGGCTTTCTTTGGTACCTGTTACTGGTACCAGGCAGTCCCGCCCCAGAGTAGCACTCTGCAACGTCGTCTCGCGGCATACCCTGGTGCGTTCCTGTGATGTACAGCTGGCTTCTGCAAAAACTCGCCCTGCCCACGGTTTCCCGTGTCACCAGTAGTAAATTCTGGGACGACTATCAGGAAATGCTGCGGGCCGATCAGGCTCCCCTGGAGCAACAGAAAGCGCTGCAGTGGCAGCGACTGCAGTCCATGCTGGACCACGCCTACGAGACGGTACCGTTCCACCGCCAGCGCTTCGATGCGGCCGGAATCAAGCCCTCGGACATTTCTTCCTACGAAGACCTGCTGCGTATTCCGCCCAGTACCAAGATCGACATCCAGGCCAACTTCCCCGATCGGGTGGCTTCGTCGATCGGTGATCAGGACGCTTGGCGCTATGTGTCCACTTCGGGCACGGCCAACCGGCTCATGGTCATCCAGGATTTTCGCAAGCGCGATATGGTACGTGCGTCGACGACCCGTTCGCTGGCCCTGTCCGGTGACTACGCGGTGGGCAAGACCATCGTCGAGATCCCCCCCGACATCTGTAACATCGTATGCGGCGCCGAGGGCGAAAGCCTGGACGGCGTGTTTCCGCAGATCGCATCCATGGTGAAGCATCGGGAGCTTACCGACCCCAAAGCCATCAGCTCGCTGCGCGGCCGCATCGAACGCAATTGGGTGTTTCGCAAGAAGACCTATCAGCCTTTCGGCCCGCAGGGCACCAACCTGACCGAGGAGCACATGCAGGGGTACGTCGATTCGCTGCTACGCGATCGTCCCTATCTCCTGAAGGCGTTGCCCACCTATCTATTCGAGATCGCGCGCTACGTGGAACGGAAGGGGATTGAGCCGTTGCCGGTGCAGGTGATCAAGCCCATGGGTGCGTCGATCTCGCCGTCCATGCGCGACGCGATCGAGCGCAGCTTCACCGGCCAGTTCCGCGAGGAATACGGCAGCGCCGAGTTTGGTGATATGGCGTGCGATGGTCCCGAACGGGACGGCTTGCACGTGTTCATGGATCTCTTTCTCGTTGAGGTGGTTCGCGACGGCAAGCACGCCAAAGATGGCGAGCTGGGTCGCGTGCTCATTACCGATCTCATGAACAAGGCCATGCCGCTCATCCGCTACGACATTGGCGATATCGCTCGCATGTCGCCCGCGCCCGCCAGCGCCAAGCGCCAGGGCACGCGACTTTGGGTGGAGGGTCGTGCCGACGATACCCTGGTGACGGCCGAGGGCCAGGTCTTCACCAGTGACAAGGTCATGGATTTCTTCTACAAACGGACCGATGTGGACCAATTCCAGCTACTGGAGACGCGTCCGGGCAAGCTGGATCTGCTGATCGTCCCCAGCAACGGCTCGGTCCGTGGCGCCGGCATCGAAGACGAGCTGCGGGGATTCCTGCAGAGCGAGGTCGACGTGACGCTGTACGAAGTAAAAACCATCAAGCCCGAGGCCAGCGGTAAGTTCCGCTTCGTGCAGTCGAAGTCGCACGACCGATTGGGCCATGAGGTCACCCATGCTTGACGTCCGTGCGGACTTTCCGATTCTCGAACGACAGATCAACGGCAAGCCCATCGTCTACCTCGACAGCGCGGCCACGTCGCTCAAGCCGCGTTGCGTGATCGACGCGGTTACGAATTTCTACACCTTGCACACGGCCAACGTGCACCGAGCCGTCCATGCCCTGGCCGAAGAGGCCACCGAGCAGTTCGAAGACACGCGGCGGGTGCTGGCACGGCTCATCAACTGCGACGAAAACGAAGCGGTGTTCGTACGCGGTACCACTGAAGCCATAAACATGGTGCATCGCTGTTATCCCGGTTTGAAGCGCAGCGTGACCACGGCCATCGAACACCATAGCAACCTGCTTCCGTGGGGATTTGGTCCCGATCGCCATATCGTGAGCGTCGACGCCGAGGGACGTATCGACATGGATGCGCTCGACGCGGTGTTGGCCGGCGGCATCGACCTGGTGGCGGTGTCGCACGTGAGCAACGCCATCGGCGCGGTTCAGCCTATCAAGGACATCATCGATCGCGCGCACGCGGCGGGCGCACTCGTGCTGGTCGACGCGGCGCAGTCGGCGCCGCACTTGCCGCTGGACGTGAAAGAGCTCGATGTGGACTTCCTGGGGTTCAGCGCGCACAAGATGTTGGGCCCCGGTGGTATTGGATGCCTGTACGCCAAGGCCGAGCACCTCGACAAGATGAGCACCTGGATGCTGGGTGGTCATGTCGTGGACCAGGTGCATCGTGAAGGCTACACGTTGCAGGAGGTCCCGCATCGTTTCGAGGCCGGTACCCCGGCGATCGAGGCGGTCATTGGTTGGGGGGCGGCCCTTCGCTACCTCGCCGGAATCGGACTCGATAACGTCCACGAGCACGATCGGGAGCTCGTGACCTACGCGCGCAATCGGCTGTCCGATATCGATCACGTCAAGCTCATTGGACCCACCGACCCCCAGCGTTCGGGTTCGGCCGTATCCTTCCAGGTCGACGGTCTCGAGGCGCATGGCGTGGCCCGCATGCTCAACAATCGAGAGAACATCATGGTACGCAGCGGTTTCCACTGCGCTCAGCCCCTGCACGAGTCACTCGACCTGCTGCCCACCGTCCGCGCCAGCTTCTATGTATACAATACCAAGGAAGAAGTGGATTCCCTGGCGCAATGCCTGGAAGCCGTCATCCAATTCCTCTAGTATAATCCCCGCTGGCTCGTGCTGGTCACGAGCTTGTTGCACCGCGACTCCCCGGGGGAATAGATGCCAGCAACGAAAGCCCAGGTAGAGCCCGCCAATGTCCGGTTCGGCACCTCGTCGTTCTCGTCGAAAGACTGGGTAGGTCCGTTCTACCCGCAGGGGACCTCGCCTTCGGACTTTCTCCGCGTGTACGCCGAACACTTCGACACGGTGGAGATCGACGCGACCTACTACGCCATTCCGGACAAGAAGACCGTACTGGGATGGGTAGAAAAGACGCCGGAGAACTTCATCGTGTGCGCGAAGTTTCCGCGATCCATCGTGCACGGCGGCGACGGCGCGCAACCCGACGCGTCGATTCTGCTGACTGAAGATACCTACAAGGAACGCGATGATTTCCTCGAGGTCATGTCGCACATGTCATCGCGAATTGGTCGACTGGTACTCCAGTTCCCGTACTTCAGTCGCAACGCGTTTGCGACCCACGACCCGTTCTTGAAACGTCTCGACGAGTTTCTCACCGACCTGCCGTTGGACTTTCGCTACGCCGTGGAGATCCGCAATCGGGCCTGGGTGAATCCCGACTTCGCCCATTTGTGCCGCGGCCACGACGTGGCCATGGTGCTGGTGGATCAGGCCTGGATGCCGCACGGTGATGAAATCGAAGAGAAGTTCAACTGCATCACCAGTGACACTGCCTACGTTCGTCTGCTGGGAGATCGCAAGGAAATAGAGGCCATAACCCAATCGTGGGACGTGGAAGTGGTCGATCGTAAGGAGCGTCTGGTGCGCTGGGCCAATTTTCTGGCCCGGCAGGCTCGCAAGGGCACGCCCACGCTGTGCTACGTGAACAACCACTACGCGGGGCACGCGCCCACCACAACCCGGCGTCTGCAGAAGTTGTTCGAAGCGGCCATGAGCCGCCCCCGCTGATCCACGGTCCATGACGCGACCGTCAAGCCCGCTACCGGCGTCGGCGCGCCGCGATCTCGTCGCCATTCTGGGCGAGGACGCGGTCTTCGACGATGCCGTGCATCGCAAGATCTACGATTCCGATGGATATGCACTCGACGGTGTCACGCCCGATGCGGTGGTCCTACCGCGCACCGCGGTCCAGTTGCAACAGGTCGTGAAATGGTGCGTGCGCCATGGCGTTCCCTACGCGGCGCGCGGCGCCGGCACCGGATTGTCGGGGGGGTGCCTGACCCTGGGCGGCGGCATCCAGATTGGTACCAGCCGACTGCGCCGCATCGTCGAAGTCAATGAAGTCGATCGTCTGGCCGTGGTGGAACCCGGTGTGGTGAACCTTCAGTTGAGTCAGGCGGTCGCACACCTGGGTCTTCAGTTCGCACCCGATCCCTCCAGCCAGGCGGCCTGCACCATCGGCGGCAACTTCGCCGAGAACAGTGGCGGTCCCCATACGCTCAAACACGGCGTGACGCTGCCGCACATTCTGGGAGCCACCGTGGTCCAACCCGACGGCGAGTTGGCGGTTTGGGGTGGGCGAAGTCAGCCGGGTCCGGGAGTAGACCTGTTGGGCCTGGGCGTGGGCAGCGAAGGCACGTTGGGCATTGCCGTGGAGTTGACGGTACGCCTGGTGCCCACGCCCGAGAGTGTGGCCACGTTTCTGGCCGTGTTCGAGACCGAGGCCGATGCCGCGCACGCCGTCAGCGGTCTCATTGCCAGAGCCATCGTGCCCGCGGCCATGGAGCTGATTGATCGCGTCATGCTGCGTGCGGTCGAGGAAGCATTTTCATTTGGCTTCCCGCTCGACGCGGGGGCGGTACTCATCGTCGAGGTCGACGGATCCGCTCGCGATCTCAAGCACGAACGCCCGGTGGTGCGTGATGTGTTGAACGAGTTCGGTGCACGTGAGGTGCGCGAGGCCAGTTCGGCCGAAGAGCGCACTCACCTGTGGCGCGCGCGCAAACACGCCTTCGGCGCCATCGGTCGGATGTCTCCCAACTACGCCACCCAGGACGGCGTGGTGCCGCGGGGTCGCGTACCCCACATCGTGGCGTCGATCGCCCAGGCCGCAAAGCGCCACGACGTCGTCATTGGCACGGTCATCCATGCCGGCGATGGAAACATCCATCCCTGCGTGTTGTTCGACGAACGCGACGATGCCCAGGTAGACCGCGCGCTCGCCGCGTGCAAGGACATCCTGGAACGTTGCCTGGAGCTCGACGGCAGCCCCACCGGCGAACACGGCATAGGCATGGAGAAGCGGGAGTTCATGCCGCTGTTGTTCGGCCCCGCCGATCTCGCCCTGATGACGGATCTGCGGGATGCCCTCGAACCAACGGGACTCTGCAATCCGCATAAGATCCTGCCCGGTGCATCGCCCTGCGGCGAGCTACGCGTGGCCGGGCGCCAGGTGGCGCTGTGACGATCGACGCGCGCGAAGGGTTGGTGGCCCATCTGGGGCTGGCGGCGGTAGGTGAACGCGTGGTGCGCCCGAAGCATCGCGAAAGCTCACGACTCTGCGTCGAGACCTTCGTCGAAACCCGCACGCCCTGGTGGCCCCGTGGCGGCGGCGGTGGCGACAAAGAGGGCGATCGCACGGCCACGAAGCCGCTTGCGCCCAGTGATCCCGATCGTTGGTGTCTGGACATGCGCGGTTTGGACTCGATACTGGATTACTGGCCCGATGACCTGGTGTGCCGCGTGGGTGCGGGCATCACGTTCGACAACCTGCAGACCACACTCGCCAGGCGTGGCTTGCGGTTGCGTGGTTCGAGCCTGCGACCGAGAGACACCACGCTCGGCGGAGCGTACGCGCGTGGTGACGCGGGTTTGCGTGGCGCACCCGGCGATAGCCTGCGCGATCAGGTACTGGGCCTGGTGGCCGTGGCGGGCGGCGGTGAGGTGGTCAAGGCGGGCGCGCGCGTCGTCAAGAATGTGGCCGGCTACGATCTGGCTCGGCTGTTCCACGGATCCCACGGTGCATTCGGCGTGGTGCTCGACTTCGTGTTGCGTTTGGAGGCAATTCCCGGCGCCAGCCACTGCGTGGCGTTACCGACCAACTTCGACGCGGCGCTGGACTTGTTGTCGAAGTGGCGGCGTCCGGCGCGGTCGTTTGACCCCGCGGTGCAATTGTGGCTGAACGCCACGGCCAGCCGCGCCTTGGGAGGACCCGAGCAGGGCGCCTTGTTTCTGATGGCCGAGGGCTGGCCTGAGTCGATCGACGCCTGGCGCGAGGCAACGGCGCGGGCCCAGGGCGTTACGCTGGCCAATGAGGCGGCGCAGGCCTGGAACGCCGTGCGTGATCTGGACGCCAATCACGCGCTCTGGATCCAGCTTCCCGCCAGCCGCCTCGTGCGTTGGTGGGGCGACAACCAGGGTTGGATATCGGGACGTGGTTCGCAGCCGAACCTGGTTGCCGACCTGCTCGCTGGTTCGGCGCGGCTTTGGTCGACGCCAAGCCCGTTCGATGGCGAACTTGTGGCCGAGGTGGCGCGAACCGTGCGCGAAGCGGGAGGGTGGGTTTGGTCGCCCACCGCGGCTTCGAGTCCTTCGCCCGCATTGATTCGGCTGAAGCGGGCGCTTGACCCACATGGCCTGTTGCCACCAATCCCCACGCCCGTGTTGGGGCCGACCGATGGTTGAACGACTGAATGCCCAGACGATTTCGTCCGACGCGCTCGACGCGCAGCTTCGGGCCTGTGTGCACTGTGGGCTGTGTTTGAACTCCTGTCCTACGTACCTGTTGACCGGTGACGAGGTGCACGGTCCGCGTGGACGACTCGTGCTGATGGCCAACGTGGTGGGGAAGGACGCCGCGCTGGACGCCGGTGATTTTTCCCGTGAGTCGATCGATGCGTGTCTGGGGTGTCGCAACTGCGAGACGGTGTGTCCGTCGGGAGTGTCCTACGGACACCTGCTGGAAGAAACCCGTGCCCGCCTGGGGCCGGCGCCCGGTCAGACGAATGCGTTGTTGGCGTGGGTCCTGGACCATGTATTGGCTCACCCCCGGCGCTTGGCGCTGGCTGCGATGCTGGGTGGATTCACCCGTCGTTGGGCGGCGGGACTGGTACCCGCCCGTTGGCGGTCGATGTTGCAGGCGTTGCCGGCTCGGCCCGCCACGTGGCCAAGGCGTCACGGCCTGGCTGCGAGCGGCGATCCATCCCACGATCAGGCGCTCTTGTTGGGGTGCGCGCAATGGGTCTACACACCCGAGGTTGCCAGGGCCACCGCCGCTCTTGTGACGGCGGCCGGCGGGATCCCCTACGCTCCCACGTCGCAGGGTTGTTGCGGGGCTCTGAGTCACCACAACGGATCGGTGTCGGTTGCCCGCGAACGCGCCGCCGACACCGTGGACGCCTTCGCCCAGGCCGGCTGTGTGGTGGTTCCCAGCGCCGGGTGCTCAGCGCACCTGAAGACGGCGGTGCCCGAACTGCTGGCCAATGACCCCGCGCGTTCGGCCGAAGCACAACGGCTGGCCGGGGTCACCGCCGACGTGGTCGAGTGGTTGCATGGACGGCGCGACCGCCTTCGTTTTCGGGTCGGCGACCCCGTGCGGGTGCTCTACCATCCGCCGTGCCACCACTCGCACGCCCAGGGCATCCGCAACGAGCCCCTGGAATTGCTGGCCATGGTCCCCGGCGTCACGGTCGTCCAGGCCGACCGTCCCGAGCTTTGCTGCGGCTCGGCCGGCAGCTATAGCCTGCAGCGTCCCCGGGAAGCTCGGGCCATCCGCGACGCCAAGCTGGAGTCGATGGAACAGACCCGCTTCGACCTGCTGGTGACCGCCAATCCCGGTTGTGAGCTATTTCTTCACCAGGGACTGAGGGAGCAGGGCGTACAGGTGCCGGTAATGCACCTGGTCACATTCCTGGCGGATCGACTGGATAGTTAACGCTATTAAAATCAATGGCTTATAATCGAACCTGGCCGGCCGTGAGGGCCGTGGGTTTTCGCCCTCCCGTGCCTGCGATAGAATTGACGTGGGCGGTCGCCTTCGCGCGGCGGTCCAAAGGTCGGTGCGGGGTATGTCCGCAGGTATACCTCGTATCTCCGCGAACTAGCGGGTTCTGGCGGGTGGAGGCACGTTGAGTCGCAGTGCCAATGCTTCGCTGGCCCCGTCCCGCATCGACGCTTAAACTATCCAGCCAGTTGCTCTCCACCGGTCGTCGATCATTCCACCGATTGTCCCTGCCGGTCTTGTCTCAAACCCTCCGGGAGGGGCCGATGGCGGACGCCACCAAGAAACTGAAGCTGCACAAGGTTGCGACCGACCAGGTCCATTCGATCATCGGCCGTTCGATGCTCAAGGACGGCTTCCCGTTCGTAGTGGATCTGGACAAGAGCGAGGGCTCCTACCTGGTGGACAAGGTCACCGGCAAGCGCACCCTCGACTTCTTCAACTACTTCGCTACGCAGCCGCTAGGGCACAATCATCCGGCGATGACCGATCCGGAGTTCATGGAGCACATTGGTCGGGTGGCCATCACCAACCCGAGCAACAGCGATTTCTACACCGAGGACATGGCGGCCTTCGTCGACATGCTTCACCAGACGGCGCAGCCCAAGAGTCTGCCCCATCTGTTCATGGTGTCCGGCGGTGCGTTGGCCGTGGAGAACGCGATGAAGACCGCGTTCGACTGGAAGTTCCAGAAGCGCGCCGCGCGCGGCCTGCCCGACGACGAAGACCTGAGCATACTGCACTTCCGCGAGGCGTTTCATGGACGCACGGGATACACCATGAGCCTCACGAACACCGAAGCCAACAAGGTCCGTTGGTTTCCCAAGTTCGATTGGCCGCGGGTGAGCAATCCCAAGATCGTATTTCCGCTCGAGGACAACCTGGCCCAGGTGGAAGAAGCGGAAGAGCGCTCACTGGCCGAGATCCGGTCGGTGTTCGAGCACGCGGGTGACCGCGTGGCCGGAGTCATCGTGGAGCCTATCCAAGGTGAAGGCGGCGACAATCACTTCCGTTCTTCCTACATGCACGCGCTGCGCGAGATCACTCGCGACAACGAGGCACTGCTGATCGTGGACGAGGTGCAGACGGGCGTGGGCACCACCGGAACCTGGTGGGCCCACGAGCATCACGGCATCAAGCCGGACGTTCTGTGTTTCGGCAAGAAGATGCAGGTGTGTGGAATCCTGGCGGGGCCGCGGGTCGACGAAGTGGATTCGGTGTTCTCGGTTTCCAGCCGCATCAACTCCACGTGGGGGGGCAGCCTGGTCGACATGGTTCGCGCCACGCGCTACCTGCAGGTCATCGAGGCCGAGGGCCTGGTACAGAACGCGGCCGAACGCGGCGAACAGTTCCTGGTTCGACTCTGGGAATTGGCCGGTGTGCACCCGCACCTGGTGTCGAACGTGCGAGGCAAGGGCCTGTTCGTGGCGTTCACGTTGCCCACGCGCGAACAACGAGACCGGTTGCTCGACGTGAGTCGTGAGCACGGGATGATGGCGTTGGCGTCGGGACCCAACTCGGTGCGTTTTCGTCCGCCGCTTACCGTGTCCAGCGCCGAGATCGAGCAGGCCGTCGAGATTCTCGACACGGCCCTGGCCCTACTCTAGATCCGGTCGCTGTATTTCGCGGCCGCACCGTGGTTCAGTTCGCCCCGGCGGCCGCAGTGTTCCTGGGTGCCGATCACCAGCAGCAACGACCCGGCGTGGAGCACCACGCTGGGATCGGGATTCAATTCCGATCCCGCGGGGCCGCGAATGCCAATGACCAAGGCCCCTGTGCGCTCGCGCAGGTTCAGATCCTGCAGCGTACTCCCGGCCAGTTCGCTTCCTTCGTTCACCAGTACCTGTTCGATTTCCACGGCGAAGCTGTCCTGGGGGTCGGAGAAGAACTCGAAGAAGTCCATGGCGCTGGGGTTCATGGCCAGATGCGCCATGCGATTGCCGCTGGTGGAGTAGGGAGACACCACGCGGTCGGCACCGATCTGGACCAGGCGTCGGACCGTGTCGGGCTTTCCGGCCCGAGCGACCACCCACACCTTGTTGTTGAGGGCCTTCGCGGTCAGCGTGATGAACACGTTCTGGGTGTCGCTGTCGACGCAGGCGACCAAACCGGCGGCGCGTTTGATACCCGCGTCCCACAGGGTCTGTTCTTCTTCGGCGCTTCCCACTACGTGGGCGATACCGCCGCGCTCCAAATCGGGTTCGTCCCCCTGCTCGATGACGACGACCGCCTTGCCGGCGTTCGTGAGGTCGTGGGCGACCTGACGGCCCACTCGGCCGTAACCGCAAACGATATAGTGTTCCGACATCTGCCGGATGATCTTGTCCATGCGCCGCCGCCTCCGGACTCCTGTGAATTCACCTTCAAGCACGAACTGGATGGCCATGGCCGCGGCATTGGCCACCACGCCCACGCCGCCTACCAGCAATACGAACGTCCATATGCGGCCAGCCTCGGAAAGCGGCTGAACCTCGCCGTAGCCCACCGTCGTAACCGTGATGAGCACCATGTACAGGCTGTCGCTCCAGCTCCAGCCTTCGATCAGACGAAAACCCACGGCGCCCACGAAGCACAACGTGAGGGCCATCGCGCTGGCCATGAGGGCGCGGCGACTCAGCGAATCCTTGGGTGGTGTGGGGGAACTCTTCATTGTCCCTTGGGGCGCCAGCGAGTTACTCGCGTTGGCCTATTGCCTTACAGGCATTGGCCGGATTCGTAAAGAAATCAAACCCGTGGCCGCTTCCGCGGGCCGCTGCTACCGTGAATGGAACCAAAATCACAGGAGTCGACCCTTTGGACGTGACCCCAGAGCTGCTGCGTCAGCTACCCAAGACCGACCTTCATCTGCATCTCGACGGCAGCCTGCGCCTGACCACGGTTCAGGACTTGGCTCGTGAGCGCGGCATTGCCCTGCCCGCCGACGACCTCAAGGGCCTACGGGATATCCTAGAGGTCGGCATGGAGTGCGAGAGTCTGGAGGAATACCTGCGGGCCTTCAGCATTACGGTGCCCCTGTTGCAGGACGCCGAGGCGCTGACCCGTACCTCATTTGAGCTGGCCGAGGACGCCCACCGCGAAAACGTACTCTACGCCGAGATTCGGTATTCGCCGCTGCTGCACCGCGAAGGTGGTTTATCGCTGGACGAGGTGATCACCGCGGTGGAGCGTGGACTCACCAGGGCGCGCGATCAGTTCGGTATCCGCACGGGACAGATCCTGTGCGGAATCCGTCATATCAGCCCCGAGAGTTCGCTCGAGCTGGCGCGGTTGGCCGTGGATTGGAAGGGTCGCGGCGTGGTGGGTTTCGACCTGGCGGGCGCCGAGCGCGACTATCCCGCCAAGGATCATCGCGAGGCGTTCTACCTGGTCCAGAACAACAATGTGAACATCACCATCCACGCCGGCGAGGCCTTCGGTCCGGCCAGTATCCACCAGGCTCTTCACTACTGCGGGGCGCATCGTATCGGTCATGGCGTGCGCCTGCGCGAAGATGAAGATCTGTTGCAGTACGTGAACGACCATCGCATTCCGCTGGAAATCTGTCCCACCAGCAACGTGCAGACGAAAGCAGTGCCCAGCCTGGCCGAACACAGTCTTCCGTTCTATCTGGATCGGGGTCTGCGCGTGACCATCAACACCGACAATCGACTGATCTCGGGAACCGACGCCTCGCGCGAACTATGGGTGGTGGCCAAGCAGTTCGACCTGAGCCTGGCCCAGATGGTCGATCTGGTGGTGGCGGGTTTCAAGA
Source organism: Candidatus Krumholzibacteriota bacterium (assembly GCA_029262065.1). Lineage (GTDB taxonomy): Bacteria > Krumholzibacteriota > Krumholzibacteriia > JAJRXK01 > JAJRXK01 > JAJDAC01. The sequence continues at coordinate 84,981 of JAJDAC010000046.1, forward strand.
GCGCGTTCCTGCCCCTGCCCAGCAAGGTGCGGCTGCTCGAGGAAGTGTTCGCGCGGTTGCAGGCGTTGGGTATTCCCTACGCCCAGGAGATCTCACGCCGTCGGCGGAGCAACCTCTGATCGACAGCCCGTCAGTTCGTCGGCGCCCGGCTCCGTGATTCGTGGTTGCATGGCGTCGAGTTGGGCGCGAAACGTGTAGGCGGCCACGCCAAACGCCACGGCCACGTTCAGCGATTCCTTGCGACCGGCCATGGGTAGTTCCACGGCCGCATGGCACTCGGCCAGCGTTTCATCGCTGATCCCGGTCACTTCGTTGCCAACCACGAATGCCATGGGGGCCGGCCATTGGACCTGGGCGATCTCGACGCTGCGGTTGGTGTGTTCCAGGGCCAGCACCTTGTAGCCCCGTTCACGTAGCCAACGACACGCCTGCGGCGCGGCGCTCCAGTACTGCCACGGCACGTAGTCGGTGGCGCCCAGCGCCGTCTTGTCGATTTCGCGCCGCGGTGGGTGGGGGGTGTACCCGCAGAGGAACAGCTGTTCCAGCCGGGCTGCGTCGGCCGTGCGAAACATGCTGCCCACGTTCCACATGCTCCGGATGTTTTCGAGTACCGCGATGATCGGCAGCCGAGGCTGCTCTTCTAGTTCATCGTCGGTGGGGCGTTGTCGTGTGAGTTCCGCCGCCGAGAGTTTGCGGCCGGCGGCGAGTATGGTCGCCCGAGGTTGCGTTTGACCCATTCGTCGATCCCCTACCGGTCGCCCTGTCCCCGCCGGAACGATTTGATGTTGGCCTGCGAGCGTTGGGCCGATGGCCCGGAGCCGCGGTTTCCGGTGCGCTTGTCGGTATCACCAAGCACTTCAACCGAGCCGTCGGCCACGAGCTTCTTGAACTCGGCGTGCTCGATCGCGTTGTCGGCGATCTGGGCCACGCGCGCGGGTCCCAGGTGAAGCGTCTTGCCGCCCGGCAGGGGCACGCGAAGCGGGCGCGAGGTCTTGTTCTTTATCTCTTTCATGTCAGCAATCCTGAGGTACGGGAGGTGGTCAGTGCGAATGGCCGCCGCGAGCCAGGGAGATGTTCATGGGCTGGCCGCACACGCGGACTTTCTGGAGATGCTGGAAAGCATGATTGGGCATGCCCTCGGGCAGGTCCACCAAACTGAAGGTGTCGAAGATCTTGATCTGACCGATGTACTGGCCGTCGATCCCAACCTCGTTGGCCAATGCACCCACGATGTTCTTGGGTTGGGCGCCGTGATCGAGCCCAACTTCGATGCGGTAGCACACCATGCGGCCCTGGGGCGGTCCGCCCTTCCCGCGCCGAGGGTCGCGCCGTCGTCCGCCGGGGCGATCGTCACGGCGGAACTCGCGGTCTTCCCGCGGAGCGCGCTCTTCCTTGACGATCAACGGGCGCTCGAGCTGCAGCAGGTACGTCATGGCCGCCGCGATCTCACGCAGGTCCTTGTTGTGTTCCTGTCGGTACTGCTCGACCACTTCTTCGAAGAACCCAAGTTCTTGCGACTCGATGGTGGCGGTGATCTTGTCCTTGAACTGATCGATTCGACGCGTGGCCAGGTCTTCTCGCGTGGGCAGCTGCATTTCTTCGATAGGCTGGCGTGTCGCACGCTCGATGGCGCGCAACATGTGTCGCTCGCGAGGGGCCACGAAGAGGATAGCCTCACCCTTGCGTCCAGCTCGTCCGGTGCGTCCGATGCGATGTACATAGGACTCGGTGTCGATGGGAATGTCGTAGTTGAGTACGTGGGAAATACGTTCCACGTTCAATCCGCGTGCGGCCACGTCGGTGGCCACGACGATGTCGATGGACTTGCGTTTCAGACGATCCACGGTCTGCTCACGCTGTTTCTGCGGGATATCTCCGTTCAGAGCCGCGCTGGAGTAACCACGGGCTTCGAGTTTCTCCACCAGCGCGACCGTGGCGTTCTTCGTGCGAACGAAGATGAGCATCGCATCGAACGGTTCCACTTCCAGAATGCGGGTCAGCGCATCCAGTTTGTGGGTGCCAGTGACCCGCCAGAACCGTTGGGTGGTGGTCTCGACCGTGCTGGTCTTGCTTTCGATGCGTACTTCCACCGGGTTGCGCAGATGCCGCTGGGCGACCCGGCGGATCTGCGCCGGCATGGTGGCCGAGAACAGTGCGATCTGTCGTTCCTCGGGGGTGTGGTCGAGGATCCACTCCACGTCGTCGAGGAACCCCATCTTCAGCATCTCGTCGGCCTCGTCCAGTACCAGCGTTTTCAGGCGAACCAGCTTCAGGGTCTTGCGGCGAAGGTGGTCCATGACCCGGCCTGGCGTTCCTACTACCACGTGGACTCCGCGTCGCAGCCTCTGCAGTTGAATGTGCATGGGCTGACCGCCGTACACCGGCAGGACGTGGAAGCCCTTGAGGTGGCGGGCGTAGGTCTGGAAGGCCTCGGCCACCTGGATCGCCAGTTCGCGGGTGGGAGTGAGGACCAGGATCTGGGGCTCGCTGACCGACATATCCAGGCAACTGAGCAGGGGCAGGGCGAAGGCGGCGGTCTTGCCGGTACCCGTCTGGGCCTGCCCCAGCAGGTCGCGCCCCTCGAGCAGCGAGGGGATGCTTTCGGCCTGGATGGGTGACGGCGATTCGTAACCCACCTCGGCGATTGCCGCGAGAATCGGGGCGGAGAGCGCCAATTCGTCGAAGCGGACGGCGGAAGACATGAGGCTCCGATTGCGATGAGATTCGGGGAAGGGCAGCGCGGCGATCTGGCCGTGACCGGGAATTGATCCCCAACCTAACACTCTATGGGTCGTGAGGCACGGCTAGACGTGGTTTGGGCCCGTGGATCGGACCGGGAGGGTCGAGCGGTGCCTCCGTTCGTGCTAGTCTCGCGGGCCCTTCATTCGATTCAGGGCACGAGGCAAGGAGACGACCTTGGGGAACCATTCCAGCCCAGACGGAGAACGCGTGCGCGCGGTAGGCATGCTCTCCGGCGGACTCGACAGTACGCTGGCGCTGGCCCTCATGCGCGAGCAGGACATCGACGTGGTGGGTGTGAATTTCAGCACCGGATTCTGCCTGACCGATCATCACCAGAAGGTTCATCGCGAGGGCACTGACCCCAAGAAACTGCGTAACGGAGCGTTGAAGATCGGCGCCGACTTCGAGGTGCCGGTCGAGATCATCGATATCGCCGACGAATACATGAACGTGGTGAAGTATCCACGCTACGGCTACGGTACGCACGTCAACCCCTGTGTCGACTGCCGGATTCTCATGATGACACGAGCGCGTGAGTTCATGGAGAAGATTGGGGCGCAATTCGTCTTCACCGGTGAAGTGCTTTCGCAGCGCCCCAAGAGTCAGCATCGCGACGCGCTGCGTACCATCTCCATCCAGAGCGGCTTGTCCGATCGTCTGGTACGACCTTTGTCGGCGCGATTGCTGGCCCCTACCTGGCCCGAGCGAGCGGGGCTGTTGGACCGTGAAAAACTCATGGGGTTCCACGGTCGCGATCGCAATCCGCAGTTCGAACTGGCCCGGCGATTCGGCATCGAAGAGTGGGAGCAGCCGGCCGGTGGATGTTGTTTCCTGACCGATGCAAACTACGCGGTCAAGGTGTTCGACATGTTCGAGCATACCGACCGCGACACGGTCACGCGCGATGACATGCTGTTGTGCAAGGTGGGCCGACATTTTCGGCTCGACGCCAACGCCAAGGTCATCGTCGGTCGCTTCCCCGAAGAAGATGCTTTCCTCAAGAATTTCGGCGGAGCTCGCCCGCGCCTGTCGGCCGTCGACCACAAGGGTTCGTTGGCGTTGCTGGAAGGCGAAGTGAGTCCCGAGACATTGTCGCGAGCGGCGCGCATTGCCGCGCGGTACTGCGCGGGCAAGCGAGACGCGGAAGTCCGCGTGCGGATAGACCACGCCGGAACCGAGCAGGTGCTGGAAGTTCCGCCCTACCAGCCCGAAGAGTGTGAGGCCTGGATCTTGCGATGAGCGGCGAAGACGTGCTTGATACGCGCGGTTCGCTGTGTCCGCAGCCGATTCTCGACCTGGCGAAACGCCTGAGCCAGGTACCGGTGGGAACGGTGGTTTGCGTCGTCTCGGACGACGCGGCCTTCCCGTTCGATCTCGAAGCCTGGTGTGCCGGTCATCGGCACGAGTTTCTCGGTTGCACCACGCAGGGCCATGACCATACCGGGCACGTGAAGAAATCGCACGAGTAGGCAGCTTTTGCCCCGTTCGTAGATTGATCCACGCAGATGCCATTGTCCGGAGCCCACGATGACCAAGCATTCCCTGACTCTTTGCATGATCGTCCGCGACGAAGAAGAAACCATCGGCCGCGCCATCAAGTCGGCTCTGGCCGTGGTGGACGAGGTGGTCGTTGTCGATACCGGCTCGACCGACAACACCCGCCTGATCGTGGAAGGCTACGGCGCTCGGGTAATCGACGTGGCCTGGAGCGATGATTTTTCGGCCGCGCGCAACGCGGGACTCTCAGCCGCCTACGGCGACTGGATCCTGATTCTCGATGCCGATGAGGTGCTCGACTCGATTCGCCCGATCGAAATGGGTGGCTACCTGTCCGACCCCGAAGCCATCGCGTACTACGTGCGCATCCGCAACGAAGTCCACGGCCGTCAGACCACGGTGTACGACAAGGTGCGGTTGTTCCGCAATCATCCTGAGATCCGATACCGCTACCCCATCCACGAACAGATCACCCCGGCTATTCTGAGCGTGGCGGCCAAGATCGGCGGCGAGTTCAAGCCCTCGTCGATCACGGTCACTCACCACGGGACCGAGCAGCGCGAGGAGCGTGGCAAGCGTGCCCGCAATCAACGCCTGCTCTCTCGCGCCATCGAGTCGTACCCCGAAGAGCCCTACTTTCGCTACCAGCTCGCGTGCGAGATGGCGGCGTATCTCGAGGAAACGGTTCTGCCGATCAAGGGCTTCTCACGCATGCTGGACGAGTTGGAGCAGGCGGTGGCCCAGGTGGCGCAGACGCCGGTCGACGGCAAGGTGCACCTGGGCTACGGGCCCGATCTCTACGCACGGTTGGCCACGGCGCTCATGGCGGCCGGCCGCCGCGAGGAGGCGCTGGTGGTGGTCGAGGAAGGCCTCGATCGTTTCGGCGCTTCGTCGCTGCTGCGATTTACCCACGGTGTGGCCCTGTACCGCGCATCGTTGGGCGGAAACGAACGCGAAGAACGTCTCGATCTGGCCCGTGAACAGCTGGACGCCATGATCGAGCAACGAAGCGACCTCGAGCCGGCGCCCATTTCGGCCGCGTACTTTTCTTTGTACCCGTTGCGGTTCCTGGGGTTGGTGGCGCTCGAGTGCGGCGAGATCGAGCAGGCGAGGGAGTACTTTCGGCAGTCGCTCGAAATCGATCCTTCGTACACCGGAGGCTTGTGCGGTCTGGGGCGTGTCGCCGCCAACGAGGGGCGTCAGCGAGAAGCCCTGCAGATCTACCTACGCGCGCTGAGCATCAACGAGCACGAGGTCGAGGCCTGGATCGAAGGCGCACGACTGCTGATTGAAATGGGCTTCCAGGACAACGCGCGCAGCTGGTTGCAACGCCTGCATCGGGCCTTGCCCGAGCATCCCGGCCTGGTCGAGCTGTTGAAACAGGTTTCGCTCGATCGCGAATTGGTGGGACAGTCCTGAACCGACGCGGCGTGCGATCAGGCGCCGAAGTCCGTATGTTGGAAGACCCGCAACCCGTTCGTGAACCAGGACGCTGATGACCGCAAGCACTGACTTTCATTCTGCCGCCGGCGACGACGTGGGCGAATCCGGGCATTACCTTCCCGGAGAGCGCAACGTTCCGCTCGAGAATCGAATCTTCATCAATCGCAACCTGCGGCTCGATCGCGTGCGGGCGTTGGGCTTCGATATGGATCACACGCTCGCGCTCTACAATCGCGAGACGTTCGAGCAACTGACGTTCGATCTGGCCATGGACAACCTGGTGGAGTGGAAGGGTTATCCGGATGCTATTCGTAGCATCGAATACGACCCCAATTTCATCATCCGCGGGCTGGTGGTGGACAAGACGTACGGCAACCTGTTGAAGATGGACAACCATGATTACGTGGCCCGTGCGACGCACGGTACCCGTCCATTGAGCAAGGCCGAACGAAAGAAGCGCTACCGGGGATTGCGTATCAACCTGCGCAGTGATCGTTACCAGAGCTTCGATACCCTGTTCAGCATGCCCGAGGGCGCATTGTTCGCCAAGCTGGTCGACCTGAAGACCGACCAACCGCGCCGCGGACCACTGAAGAACGTGAAGGTCTCACAGATCTTTGGTGATGTGCGTAACTGCGTTGACAAGGTCCATCGTGACGGCTCGTTGAAATCCAGGATCATGGCCGACCTGGAACGGTACTTCATTCGCGACGACCGGTTGGCATCCACGCTGCAGCGCCTTTGCGCCGGTGGCAAGAAAGTGTTCCTGGTCACCAACAGCGAGCATGACTACACGCACGCGGTGCTGTCATTTCTACTGAACGACCAGGCTGGGGACTGGCGTAGCCTCTTCGACCTGATCATCGTCGACTCGCGCAAGCCCGGATTCTTTACGCAGAAGATCGCGCCCACACCGATTCCCACCGACGGGTTCGATACCATCTACCAGGGCGGCCACGCGGCGTTCGTCGAGGAATACCTGGGGGCCAATGGCGATCAGGTGCTGTACTTCGGCGACCACACCTACGGCGATATCCTGCGTAGCAAGACCAGCGTCGGATGGCGTACCGCCATGATCGTGCAGGAGCTGGAAGAGGAAGTCGCGGTGAACGAGAGTCAGGTGTACCACCGCCGGGAGTTGGCCGATCTCATTTCGCGCCGCAAGGACATCGCGCGGGATCTCGACCAGACCCGCCTGTTGATGTCGGTCATGGATGGCATGGTCGGCTACCCGCAGACGCAGACCAACGGCATCCCGCCCTGGACGCGCGGCTACGCGCGGCGGCAGCTCGAGCTGTTCCATGCCATGGACGGCGGCGAGCGGAGCGACCACCTGAGGCGGATCCGGCATACGGCCGAGGGCCTACAATTTCTCATGGACCAGACGGTGGCCCGCATCAGGGTTCTCGAGCGCGACATGGCCCATGCCCACAACGCGGTATGGGGCCCCCTGTTTCGCGAAGGAAACGAGCTCAGTCGTTTCGCCCGGCAAGTCCGGGAGTTCGCCTGCATCTATTCGAGTCGCGTGGCCAACTTCATGAATTATCCGGTAAACTACTACTTCATCTCGCCCGAAGAACGTATGCCGCACGACGTCTAGGGTCTTGAGCCACCCCTTGGAGTTGCACTAGGATCTGCGCATGATCACTGCCCTGACCCGCCCCGTTCTCGTTCTCGATGCCGGCTACCAAGCCGTCAACGTGGTATCGATGCGCCGTGCGCTGAGCCTTCTGGCTAGCGGCAAGGCGGTCGCGGTCGAAGAGGACGAACGTCTCGTGTTCCACAGCGAGCGGTCCTCGTTCCGGTGCCCCGTCATCATCCGGTTGTTCATGGCCGTGGCCCACCGCGTGTACCGATCCCTGAGGGTGAAGTTCAACAAGAAGAACGTCATGGCGCGCGACGGCTATCGCTGCCAGTACTGCAACCGGGGCGACGCGCCCTTGACCATCGACCATGTGCACCCCCGAAGTCGACGATCGCCCGAACATCCGGGCGGTGGTGCCACTTCCTGGGAGAACTGCGTAACCGCCTGTATCGATTGCAATACCGGTAAAGGCAACCGTACGCCCGAAGAAGCCAACATGCCGTTGTTGAGCCAGCCGGGACGGCCGCGATGGTTCTTGCCGCTGGTTCATCGTCGGGCCAGCACGCGGTTCTACCTGCAGTGGCGCAAGTACCTGTTCGTCTAGAGAACGCCGCGCCTCTTCAGCGCACGAGAGTCACGCGCTGGCTGTCGACGCGTTGGTCTCCCCGACGCAATTCCACCACGTACACGCCGCTGGCCACGGGCTCGCCCCGGTGGTCGTCACCGCTCCAGGTCTGGGCGTGGGTGCCCGGCTCCAGGTGGCGTGGCGCCAGGCGCCGGACCTCGCGTCCGCGTAGGTCGAACAGCCGCAGGTGGTATTGGCCTGCGACATCGACTTGCATGCGTAAGGTGGTGCGGGGATTGAAGGGGTTGGGCAGGTTGGCCAAGAGCGTCGCCGCGGAGGTGGCGGGGGTGGGCGTCGCGGTCGCCGAACCCAGTTCTTCGATCGTGTCGACCGAGATGTAGCCGTCGGCTGCGTTGGAAGCGTCTTCGATCCACAGGTACACGCTCTTGCCCATGTGTGGAATCAGGTCCCATTCAATCTGGCTCATGGTATCGATACCCTGGCCGGTGGCCGATGCCAGAACGGTCTCGGGACCGGACTCCACCAGGGCCACGAAGCAGTTGGGGTCGAGGCCGCCGCCCACCTTCAGTCGCATCCGCTCGCCGGTGATCGTGAACACGCGGCTCTTCAGGGTACCGGTGGCGCCACCACCCAGCTGAACGCCGGGACCGCCGAAACCCGAGAGTGGGCCGGCGTAGAACTCCTTGCTGCCGATGTAGCCGTGCCCGTCGGGGCCGGTGGCGGCTTCGCCTCGCTCGAGCGAGTTGTCGCCGAACGTGGGGACCGCCAGGAAGGAAGTACCCGTCCGCACCGGCCAATCGGATGAGATCACATCGGTGCGGGTGATGACCGGCATGTCGTTTCCGTCGAAGCTCAGGGTGTCGGCTCGGATCGACCAGAACAAGTCGGACACGTCATACGCATGGCTGGACGCGATGTGGCGCGTGAACAAATAGCGGTCGTTGCCAATGGGTGTCACCTCGGCCGCGATACCAATGTCGATGGTGACCGACTGGTTGAAATCCCAGCCCGAGTCCATCTGCGTGCTGCGCAGGTGCTGGACGCCCTGGAGGTTCGTCTCGGTGTAGAACATGTGCCAGAATCCGTTGCGTTCGAATAGCTGGATCGACTCGATCTCGTGCCACGCCGCGTTGTCGGGGCCGTTGTGCAGGGCCAGGGGTGGTTGCTCCACCCAATTGCCAAAGGTGTTGGAGGTCAAGTGGTGGATGGCTCCCCGCCGCCCCGCCGATACCGTGGAATCGGGGATGACGGCGGTGTGGAGCAGATGGTGGGTACCGTTGTGCTCGAAATAGAACGGATCGCGAAACGAACTGAATGAGAGCGAGGAGCCCCACTGGTACGTCATCGAATCGGGTTCGGCGACGGGGTTCAGAAGGGTCTTGCTCCACAGCGAGATACTCGGTCCGAAACTCACGGCGGTGCCCATGCGTTGAACCACAAGGGGCGTGGTGCCCGTGTAGAACATGGTCCACTGAGAGCTGCTTCCCGGCGTCGGCACCACGTGTGGCGCCCAGACGTTTCGACTGTCCCAGAAATCCGGACCGGCCGCGACGGCGGGAGTCAGAATGGACCACGTCGACAGATCTTCCGTGGTGGCGTGCCCCAGCGCATTCTCGGTCGCGGTTCCGGTGTCTTCGTCACCGCGGATGTAGAAACAATGCGTGGTACCATTGATCCTGACGATCGAGTGGTCCTTGAGGGTGTGTTCGTTGTCGAGAAGGTAGGGTCCCTCGAAGTCGAATCGTTCGAAGGCGGAGGCCGGCGATGACACCAGCGTCAGTAGAAGGAAACCCAGCCAAGCGGCGGAGGATAGGCGTCGTCGCATGGCGGTGGTTGAGCCTGGGTGCGGGGCAGGAAATACAGCGACAACGGGGGGGGCCGCTGTTACGAGGAGCAACTCCATTGTACCGTTTGCCTTCACCCAGGGTCAAACCCACCACGCGGTGGCTTCAGTGGCTCGGGCCGGTTTGCCTGGTCTGGGCGGCTATGGCGTCAACGGCCGGGGCCGACGATCTGGAATCGCGATTGCAGGATGCGGCCGCCCACGAGCAGACCCTCGCTCAGTGGACGCGCCAGGTTGAGGCGGGAGAATTCGAGGAAGTGCTCGAAGCTACCCACGGTGCCGAAAACGACCCGCGCGTCTTCAATTTGCGTGGCCTGTCCCTGGCCGGGCTCGAGCGTTTCGCCGACGCCGTGAAGGCCTTCGAGAGCGGAATTCGGCTGGATCCCTCATTGCCCGAGCTGCACCTGAATCTCGCCACGACACTGCTGGCCACCGGCGCCGGCGGACGCGCCATGGCCGAATTCGAAGATGCGGCCCGGCGGGCGCCGGAGTGGGTCGACGCCCGGCTGGGCCTGGGGCGCAGCCTGCTCAGGTTCCGCCGCTACCCGCGCGCCCGCGAGGAGTTGGCGGCGGCGCTTCGGCTGGCCCCTGGCGACGTCCGGGTACTGACCGCGTGGGCCAATTGGCAGGAAGTAGCGGGTGAGCCGGCGGACGCCCTGGAGGCCTGGCGACGGGTTGACGCGGTCGATCCCACCGCCGACACCGCCGAGCATCTGGCCGGCCTGCTGGTGGCCGTGGACGCCGCCGGAGCCGAGGCGGCGTGGCGTGATTGTCTGGATCGGGACCCCACCCGTGGCGACTGCGCGGGTTCGCTGGGAACTGCGTTGTTGGCCAGGGGGCAGCCCCAGGAGGCGGCTGAGCTCCTGACTCAGGCCATCGACCAGGAATCGACACCGTCCCTCTTGCATAACCTGGTGCTGGCACTGCAAATTATGGGCGATGCTACAGCCTTGGAAAGGGTGGTACGGGAGTATCCCCCGGCTCAGGGAGCCACCTGGGGAGTCGTGGCGACGGCCCGCCGGACCGCGGGGAAATCAAGCCTCGCACTCGAAGCGGCCCAGTTGGCCGTGGCGGCGGCGCCGCAGGATCTCGAACTGGTCAACCTCCTGGCGGTCTTGCTCGACGAGAACGGCCAGTCCCAGAAGGCGATCGAGCGGTGGCGGTGGATCCTGAGCCAGGATCCGGACCACGCTCGGGCCCGGCAGAATCTGGAGTCGAGGCGGGGCTGAACGCCGGGTTTACAACGCCGGCGGGGCTGCCGTACCTTAAGGGCTCTTTTGACAGGTGGTTCGTTGCCCTCGTGCGCCCCAGACGACCCACTCGCTTTCGCAATCTTGAGGAATCGCAGACATGAGCATGATTGGGCGGATGAAGGCCTTCGTGATCTTCGCATCGTTGGCGTTGGCGGCGGCCGTTGGCTGTGAGAGTGATACCGAAAAGTGTTTCGAACTCACCGGCTCGTTGTCGCAGGTGACCTCGGATACCATGCAGACGCGTCATCTCTGGCCCCGGTTGCGACCGCCCATGGGCGATCAGATCCTCTTCACCACCGATTTTTTCGGTGGTGAGGATTTTGATGACAACGGTTCCCGCCACTTCGCTCTGATCGATGTGCCGGGCAGCGGTGAGGTGCGACCTCCCGTACCCAGACTGATCGACATCGGCAACGCCAAGCGCATTGTCCTGGGAACGAACTTCCAGCTCACGTCCGATGCAGGCAACGACTTCGATGCCAACGAAAGTGCCAAGTCGGCACCGGCCTGGCACCCCGACGGCATGCGCTTCGCCGGCATCGTAAACAACGGCAACAACCTCGAGCGTCTCTACATCTTCACGATCGACTTCGGATCGGGCACTGGCACGAATCTGAACACAAGCGAGTCGGTTCTGGTCCGAGATGTGGATCTGACGGATCCCACGCAGAATCAGTACTTCTACTCGACGCCATCCTTTTCGCCCGATGGCGAGTGGCTTGCGTATGCGCGCTCCTTCTACCGGCCGCCTCCCCAGGGTGAGGGTGGGCAACCCGAACGCTCCGAGCCGCAGACGGTCTACGCCTACAACCTCAGCGACGGTCGTGTGGTCCAGGTCAGCGCCGGTGCTTCGCAGGAAGAGAATCCCAGTTGGAGCCCCGACAGCTCGAGCATCGTCTTCGATAGCAACCGGGACGGATCCCGCGAAATCTACACGATCGCCTTCGACCCCGACGCGGGCGCGCCGGTCATGAGCAGTCTTCGTCGACTGACCGTGAGCAACGCGGTACCCGTGGGCGGAACTCCGCAGATCCAGGCCCAGAGCTTCGATCCCACGTGGCTTTCGAGCGGCGAGATCGTCTACGTAAGCACGAGGCGGGCGCCGTGCTCATCGCTGCGCGAGCGTAATCTGTGGCAGATGCTGGAGGATGGATCGTCCCAGGAGGCGATCTTCTTTTCGCGCGTCGACGACCATTTCCCAGACCTGGTGCCGGGCGGCGGCCGTTCGATCGTGTTTTCCACGCAGAGCAACCCGGTGGACGCGTTCAACGGCAACAAGACCGACATCTACATTCTGCGCAATTTCTAGCGGCCCCCGGTGGAACTCGAGCACGCGCGTCGCGAGATCGTCGAGGCTGGGCGTCGCATGTATTCGCTGCGGCTGGTGGTTGGCAACGACGGCAACCTTTCGGCCCGTGTAGGCGCGGACCGCGTACTCACCACGCCGGCCGGAAGCTGCAAAGGCTTCCTGCAACCGAATGATCTCGTGCTGGTCGATATGCAGGGTCACGTCGTGTCCGGCGGGCGGCCCAGCACCGAACTTCCCATGCATCTGGCGGCGTACTCGCGTCGCGTCGACGTGGAGGCCGTAGTCCATGGCCACCCCGCCCACGCCACCGCTTTCGCGGCCGCCGGCCGCGCGCTCGACGCGTGTGTTCTGCCCGAGGTGGTGACGACGCTGGGACGCATTCCGGTGACCGACTACGGCACGCCCAGTACCAGCGAAGTTCCCCGCGTGGTGACCGACGTGGTGGGAAACCACGACGCCTTTCTGTTGCGCAATCATGGCGCGGTGGCGGTCGGCACGAGCGTGTTCGATGCGCTGGCCAAGTTGGAGACCGTCGAGCATCTGGCCCAGATCACCCTGTTGGCCAACCAATTGGGCGGGGCCACGGTGCTATCGCGGGCACAGGTCGATCGCCTGGTTGAAATCCGTGGGGTCTATGGCCTGGAGGGACCGGTGCCAGACTGCTCGGCCGCCGACGAGTCAACGGAGAACGACGGCTTGGCTGACGATCGGTTGGCCGATGTGGTTGCCAAGGCGCAACGGCGGGCGCGGGCGGACTGAAAGCCGCTCCGCGCCCATCGTGTTCGTTCGACCTCAGGCTCGTGAAACCATCGCCCTAGAATGTCAGTGTGCTAAGCAGGAACACGCTCAGAGCTGAACTCAGATCAGCCGGACTGCTGACGGCTTCGGCGGCTGACGCCGCGCCGCCCGCCAAGGCCGTAGCCTGCTTTTGCCAATCGCCGGGCATCCAGTTGGCCAAATGGCCTTCGAAACGCAAGCTGGGTTCGGGCTGGAAGCGCACGCTGACGTCGATCTCGCTGCCCAGCCCCGATGAGAACGCCGTGTCGCCAACGAGTCCTCCAACTGCCTGGCCGTTGGCGGCGTACCAGGCGTCGGCGGCTTCCACGAGCGAGAAATTGTGGAAGCTGGCCCATAGGCGCCATGAGTCGTTGGGCTGGATGCCCGCGGTGATCTGCAGCGCCTGGATGTTCTGCCATCCGACGAAGTCGATGTAGCCCAGTACCGCGTGTCCGGTGGGGAACAACTGGTGGTAGGTCTTGTCTTCGGTGGCGTCCGCCCCGTCGTCACCGCTGGCCATGTTGAACTCAGCGCCTAGCCAGGCCTTGCCCTCGCCCGCCGCGAACGAGTAGTTGCCGCCAAGTACCAGCGCGTACGCCGCGATATCCATGCCGTCCAGGACCGCCTCGCTGCCTCCGGAGTCGGTGCCCAGGAATTCGGGCGCCGTACCCAGCTGATAAGCCGCTTCGCCGTATACATCGATGCCGCCCTCGCTACGTACTCGCACGCGACCACCCACGGTGATGCGGCTGCCAATGGCGTCCGTGGGGTCGGTGTCGCCCGCGGCCATCACATCGCCGTTGTCCGTGTAGCTGTCCAGTACGTACGCCTCGATCTGGGCCTCCTCGCTGGCATCGTAGTGGACGTACATACCCAGGAACGCGGTCTCGGGATTCTGGCCGCCGTCGGTGCGATCGATGCCGTCACCGTCGTTCACGCCCACCGCGATGCCGCCGGTCTCCTTGGTCTTCATGCCGAAGAAGTGCACCCAGCCGAAGCTCTCCACATCAACCATGGCCAATACACCGTCGAACGCCCGGCCGGTGTCGCTCCAACCCAGGGTGCCGATCTGGCGGTGCTGGCCGTAGGCCATCTCGGTGCGGCCGAGCTTGAACTCCAGGGGTTTGTTGAACGCATTCTGGATGTGAATGTAACCCTGGTGCAGGTCCACCTGCTCGAGGCTGGTGACCGTGGACACGGGTTCACCCAGGACCCGCGTGTCCTGGAACTCGATGAAGGCCGAGCCGAATTCGCCGACCTGGCTGGAAATGTTCACGCGCGTGCGCAAGGTGGCGAAGTTATCCGAGTTGCCCACGTCGCTCATGAAGTCGTGGTTGCTCTTGATCGTCTCGCGAACACGGACCTGACCGCCGACTTCGACTTCGGCGGCAGCCGGGTTGGCCAGGGCCAGGCTCAGAACGGCAAGGGCCACGCCCCGGACCAAGGTATTCTCACGCATGGGATCCATCCTCTCGTCGTGAATTGTCAAACGAACTCGTTATCGTCGTCGCGGACCGTCGGTTCTTCCCTCCAGCTGGGTCATGAGTCGATTCACGGTGGCGTCCCAGCTGTACAGACTCGCCACGCGTTCCCGGCCCGAGGCGGACAGTTGCCGCAGGCGGTCGGGGTCTTCAATCAATTCCAGGGCTCTCCTGGTGAAGTGCTCGGCCGAGGTCGCTACCACGACGTCTTCTTCACCTCGCGCATCGATGCCTTCCAGGCCAATGTCGGTGGTGAGCACCGCGTTGGCGCGCGTCATGGCCTCGAGAATCTTGATCTTGATACCGCCGCCCGAAAACAGGGGGGCCACGAACAGCCAGGCATTGTCGTGCACCTCATCGAGGCTCTCCACGAATCCATGCACGTTGACGGCTGACCCGAGGCCCGCGGCCCGTAGTGCGATGGCGGGCGGCAGATGGGCGCCTACCAGGTCCAGTTCTACGTCGGGGCGGTGCTGCAGTATTCGCGGCATGATCTCGTCAATGAGAAGGGCGGCGGCGTCGCAGTTGGGAAGATGCTGGTAGTTTCCCACGAATAGCAGTCGCGGCGGCGAAGTGTACTGGCATTGGGCGCGCGGCAATTCACGCGCGTCGACCCCCAACGGGAATTCCAGGAATCCATCGCGGGCGGACAGAGACTCGAGGAACCGGCGGTCCTGGTCGGTCACGCAGAGAACCGTGTCGGGCCAACTCATCGCGGTTCGCTCGAAGCGCGCCCATCGGCGCAGCTCGACCGCGTGCCGCCATTGCTGCCAGCGGGAGCGGGACACCATCAAGCGTCGTATCCGAGGGAGCGAACCCGCTTCGTGCGTATTGAGAACCACATGCAGCTTCGAGTCCTTGTCACCCAGCGGACCTTGCTTGTCGAAGCGGTTCCTGGCGTAGGACGCCATCTTCGTGAACTCGATGAACAACACGTCGGGCGGGTCGCTCGACAACAGGTCGTCCAGCCGCTCGGTGAATTCGGCTCGTGCATACTTTTCCACTTCGAGCGGCCAGCCGCTGCGCCAAGAACGGGCCAGACAACGCAGACGATCGGCGATCAAGGCCACCCGGTCGAGTCCGGAATCGTGATCTGACCGAAAGTCCACTGGCACCACCCGGACGCCGCGGCTGGTCAGGTCCTCTGCGAACGACTCCTCGCCACTGCGTCGAAAGCACAGGCAGGTCACGTCGTGATGCGCCGCCATGTACACGAGCATCTTGTAGGTAGATATGCCCCCACCGTGACCGATGCGGTGGTGGGGTAGATAAGGAGACAGAACCAGGATGCGCACGCTGGCCTCAGGGAAGAACGTAGCCGCGTCGGATTGCGAGCAGGTCGCGCTGTTTTTCCAGCTCGATCTCCCACTCGTCCGTACTCTCCTGCATGTGCTTTCGATTCAGGCGAATCCACTCCACGGCGTCACGTTGGATCTCTTCTTCTATGTACAGATCCTTCTGGAACGCGACCGACAGCACGTCGGCCAGATCTTCCTCGGAGATCGTGAGGTCGATCATCTCGTCTTCGGCCAACCGGTCCACGATGGCCGTGCAGATGGCGTCAATGCGGTTCTCGTTCAGTCGCACGCGGTATTCCTCCTAGAGCCTGAAGCCACGCTTCTTGGCGATCTCGCGTTTGAACTTCACTCGAAGTGCCTCGACGTCGAGATCCTCGCTATTTATCTGACGAGAGTGTTCCGCGATCAGCGCGTCGACCTCGGCGTTGATGTCGTCTTCTTCGGCCAGGTTGTCCGTGATGACGCTGCCAATGGCCACGCGCAACGCGTCACTGGATGCCAGAGCATCGACCTTGGGGTGGTCCTGGATGGTCTGGGCGAGGTGCTCGGCCAGGGCGTGGATCTTGTCGGGGCGAAGCCGCAATCGGAGCCTTCCTGGGCCACCACGGAGCGCGGCCAAAGGTGAGATTGCCCGCACGGCCCGCTGCGCCTACACTGTTCGACCGGACCGGCGAGGAATGCCAACCGTACTGCTATCCCTTGTGTTTGCAAGGATTTTTCTGTCCCCCGGGCGGCCTGCGACGGAACTTTTCGCGGCCGCCGGGCGTACGTATCCATCGCCTCGAAGTACCGAGAATCCAGTGGAGCGGCATCGTGGAAAATACCGTGAAAGAAGTTCAGGCCAGGGTCGAGTCAGACGGTCGCGTGGTGCGCGATGTGCTCGACGAGGTGGGCAAGGTGGTGGTAGGTCAGCGCTCAATGGTCGAGGCCCTGATGCTGGGACTCCTGACCGGCGGTCATGTGCTGCTGGAGGGTGTTCCCGGTTTGGCCAAGACCCTGGCCGTGAAGTCCGTGGCCGAGGCCCTGGACATGCAGTTCCAACGCATCCAGTTCACGCCCGACCTGCTTCCCGCCGATCTGCTGGGCACGCTCATCTTCGACCAGCGGACCAACGAGTTCATTCCCAAGAAGGGTCCGCTGTTCTCCAACATCGTGTTGGCCGACGAAATCAATCGGGCCCCGGCCAAGGTTCAGTCGGCGCTGCTCGAGGCCATGCAGGAACTGCAGGTGACCCTGGGCGATACCACGTATCCGTTGGCTGAGCCCTTCCTGGTGCTGGCCACGCAGAATCCGATAGAGCAGGAGGGCACCTACCCGCTGCCCGAAGCCCAGGTTGACCGTTTCATGCTGAAGGCGTTGGTCGACTACCCCAAGCGCGATGAAGAACGCTTGATCCTCGATCGTATGGTCGGCGGCGTGCTGCCCACGTTGAAGGCGCATCTGGATGGCGAGCGGCTGATGAAGACTCGCCAGTTGGTGGGCGAAATCTACGTGGACGACAAGGTAAAGGAATACGTGCTGGATCTGGTGCGAGCCACGCGTGATCCCCAGGAGTTCGGCCTTTCGCTCGGCGCCCTGATCGAAAACGGGGCCAGCCCGCGGGCTACCATCTTTCTTGTACGCGCGGGCAAAGCCCACGCTTTCCTGCGCGGGCGGGGGTTTGTCACGCCCGAAGACATCAAGGCCGTGGGTCCCATGATCCTGCGACATCGCATTACCGTCACGTACGAGGCCGAAGCCGAAGAGCTGACCAGCGAAGACATCGTGCGGTCGCTCTTCGATCACATCGAAGTACCCTGATCTTCGGCGGAGTGATCCATGGCGCAATGGTCGGGTAACGACGCCAACGACCGTTCCATCCCCGCCGACCTGCTACAGCAGGTACGGCGACTGGAAATCAGGACGCGGCGCACCGTCGACGAACTCTTTGGTGGCGAGTACCACTCGGTGTTCAAGGGTCGCGGAATGGAATTCCGCGAGGTGCGCGAATACATACCCGGCGACGACACCCGTTCGATCGATTGGAATACCACCGCGCGCATGGGTGTGCCCTACATCAAGAAATACGAAGAAGAACGCGAACTCACCGTGATGGTGGTGGCCGACCTATCGGCCTCGGGTCACTTTGGCAGTTCCCACCGGCGCAAGACCGAGGCCATGGCCGAATTGGGCGCCCTGCTCGTGTTTTCGGCGGTCAGCAACCAGGACAAAGTCGGGCTCATCCTGTTCACCGACGAGGTGGAGCTTTTCGTGCCTCCCAAGAAAGGTCGATCACACGCGCTGCGCGTGATCCGGGAACTGCTGTTCCACCCCGCCCGTTCCCGGGGCACCGACCTGGCTGAAGCCCTTACTACCCTGAATCGTGTGCAGAAGCGGAAGGCGGTGGTGTTTCTGATGAGCGATTTCCTTACCGAAGGATACGAGACGCCGCTCAGCATCGCGGCTCGTCGCCACGATCTGGTGGCGTTGCAGCTCCTGGATCCACGCGAGCGCGAGCTTCCGTCCTCGGGTCTGGTGCGGTTGGAGGATTCTGAGACCGGCCAGTCGATGCTGGTGGACACATCCGACGCCCGGGTGCGTGCGGCCTACGCCGAAAGTGGAGCCATGCGGCAGCGTCAGCTCGAGGCGTTGCTGCGTCGTGTGAAATGCGATCTCGTGAGCGTCGATGTAAGCGAGAGCGTCGTGGATCCGCTGCAGCGGTTCTTCCTGAAACGAGAGAGGCGGCGTTGAGGCATCGAGCGAAGTGGAGCGCGTGGTTGCCGTTGCTGTTGTGGTCTGCGACGGCGCTGGCGCAGTCACCCCAAGCGAATCTCACGCCCGAAAACCCTGCTCTGGGACAGGACGCGGTGCTCGTACTTGATCCGGCGCCCGTGGATTCCACGTATGCCCCGGTGGGCTTCGGCGTGTTGGTCACGCCCACCGAAACGGCGGGTCGCTACGCCGTGGTACCGGTTCGCACCGGGTCGGTAGGTATAGTCACCGCGCCCGGCGATACCCTGGGGTGGACCATCGCCGCCAGCATTGAAGAGCCGTTTCCCGAACGCTTGCGCCCCTTGAAGTCGGCTCAGCCCGTTCGCCCCCGTTGGTGGCCCACGATTGCCTTGATTGCGGCAGTGGTGGCCATTCCCGTGGTGTGGCTCTTGCGTCGCTTGCGTCGTCGTCGCCGCCCGGCGCCCGCGTTTGCAATTGCCTCTGAGCCGCCGCACGACGTGGCGTTGCGACGATTGCAACAGCTGGTCGACGGCGACCTCCTCAACGCCGAGCAGTTCGACCAATACTACGTGGAGGCCAGTCATGCGTTGCGCACGTACATCTGCGGACGCTATCGCGTACCGGTGCTCGACTGGACCAGTGCCGAGGTCGTTGATCGCCTGCGCGCGGCCGGCTACCAACGCGATCTGGTGGCCACGGTGGGACCGTTGCTCATGGAAGCCGACTCGGTGAAGTTCGCGGCCGACCGACCGACCCCACACGCAGCTGGTGAGTGGGTGCAACGCGCCCGTACCTGGATTCAGGAAACCGCGGTGGAGCCCGTCTATAGTACGCCCGAGGCTATCGCGGCGGCGGAAGTCCTGACGACGGGAGGACACTCGTGAGCTTCGCGCACCCGTGGGTCTTGTTTCTCATTCCCCTGGTCTGGGTCGTTGCCTGGGTATCGGCGGCCGTCATGGGTCGCGGCGCGGCCATGCTTTTCAGCGGTAACAATCTGCTCGAAGGCGTGCCGCGCGGATGGCGGGCCCGCACGCATGCACTGCCCGCGGTGGTTCGCGCAATCGGGGCGTCGTTGGTGGTGGCGGCCCTGGCCGGACCGCAGATGGCCAACACCGAAGAGCAGGTGGATGGCGACGGCATCGACATTGCCATCGTGCTCGATATTTCCGGCAGCATGCGCGCGCTCGATTTCGAACCCGAAGACCGCCTGGCCGTGGCGAAGTCGACCATTCGCGATTTCGTGGATGGCCGGACCCACGATCGCGTTTCGTTGGTGGTATTCGCCGCCAAGGCCTTCACCCAGTGCCCGCTGACCCTGGACTACGACGTTCTCAAGCGCTTCCTGGATGAGGTGCGTGTGGGCATCATCGAAGACGGCACCGCGATTGGGTTGGGCATTGCCACCGGGGTAAAACGCCTGTCGCGAAGCCAGGCCGAAAGCAAGGTACTGGTGTTGTTGACCGACGGCGTGAACAACGTGCCCACTGTGGACCCGCGTACCGCGGCCGAGGCCGCGAAGGCGCTGGGCGTGAAGATCTACGCGGTGGGTGTGGGCAAAGAGGGGGTGGCCGACTACCCGGTTGATCACCCCGTGTACGGACGTCGTACCACGCAGATCGAAACCCATATCGACGAGGAACTCCTGCAGGAAATCTCGTTGCAGACTGGTGGTCAGTATTTTCGCGCCCAGAATACGGAGTCGCTCGAGCGCATCTTCGCCGTGATCGACGAGCTGGAGACCACCCGACTCGAAACCACGATCTATACAAACTACAGTTCGTTGGTGGCCTGGTTCCTGTTGCCGGCCATCCTGCTGCTCGTGCTGGAACTGTTGATGTCGGCCACCATCTACCGGGTCTTGCCCTAGGGGAACGTCATGCAGTTCGCGCTACCCGAAGCACTCTGGTTGGTCTGGCTGCTGCCGTTGTTGGGGCTGGTGTTGGTCGTGACCCGGCGTCGCGCTCGCGCGCGTGTGAGGAGCTTCGCGGGCAATGCGTTGTCGGATCGCATGGCCAATTCGGTCAGCCCTACCCGCCGCGCGTGGCGGGCCACCTTGCGTCTGGTTGCTCTGGCGCTACTTCTGATTGCCGCCGCTCGGCCCCAGTGGGGGGCCAGCGAGGTGGAAATCGAGCAGAAGGGGATCGACATCGTGGTGGCCCTGGATATCAGCCGCAGCATGATGGCTGACGACGTGAAGCCCTCGCGGCTGACACGGGCCAAGGTCGAGATCCAGGCGCTGGTCGAATCGCTGCGGGGCGACCGCGTAGGCCTGGTCTTCTTCGCGGGTGCCGCCTTCCCTCAGTGCCCACTTACGGTGGACTACCCGGCCGCCCGGCTCTTCCTTGCCCAGGCCGACCCTTCCATGATCAGCGCGCAGGGGACCGATTTGGCGGCGGCGCTGGAGACTTCACTGGAACTGTTGGGCGACGGTGACAGTACTCATAAGGTGATCCTGCTGGTTACCGACGGAGAAGACTTCTCCGAGCGGCTGGACGAGGTCCGGGCCGAATTGCAACGCCGGGGCGTGCTGCTCTTCGCCGTGGGCATGGGCACCCCCGAGGGGGCGCCGATTCCCGTCTTCGATGACGCCGGGGCTCGCCAGGGTTTCTTCCGTGACGAGGCCGGCCAGGTGGTCGTGAGCCGCCTCGAAGAGGCGCCGCTGCTGGAGCTGGTGCGGGCGGCCAACGGCGTCTACATTCGCACCGGCGCCGCCGGGATCGATCTGGATCGCCTGCGTAGCGAGCTTTCCTCGCTCGAGGGCCGCACGTTCGCGGCGCGGCGTGTAACCAGCTACCAGGAGCGCTACGCCTGGCCACTGGGGGCAGGATTGTTGCTGTTGTTGTTCGAGGGTTTCCTGCACGACCGGAGGCGGAACTCGTGACGAGGTTCCCATCCACACCCGTGATTCTTCGGTCCGCCATTGCCTGGCGCGGCCTGCGGTTCGTCGTGCTTCTAGGTGTACTCCTGGGCGCGGACGCGGTCGAGGCGGGATGGGACCCGTTCCAGAAAGCGCAACGGGCCGCGGCACGGGGCGAGGCGGCCATGGCCGCGGGCGACAGTCTGAAGGCGATCGAGCAGTTCCTGAAGGCCCAGGCTCTGGCCCCGGACGACCCGAACATCCGCATGGCCGTGGGCGAAGCGTTCTACGAAAACGAAGAATTCAATTCGGCCCTGGCTCAGTTCAGCGCCGTTGCGCAAAACGAGGAGAGTTACCCCGGTTCCGGCGACGCACTTTACAACGCGGGCAACGCGGCTTTTCGGGCCGGCGATTACCAGACCGCGCTCGACATCTACTCGCGTGCAGTGGCGCGCGGTTCCCGCGATGCGGACCTGCTGCACAACCTGGAGTTGACGCAGAGCATCCTGGAAAACAGCGAATCGCAGGAAGAATCCCAGCCTGGCGACGAAAGCCAGGATGGCGAGGAGCAGGAACAGCAGGACCAGGAGCAGCAGCAAGAGCAACAGGAACAGCAAGAACAGCAGGAACAGGAACAGCAGGAACAACAAGAGCAAGAGCAACAGGAACAGCCGGAGCAGGAACAGGGTGAGGAAGAGGAGCAGCCCGAACCCGAGGAGTCGGAGCAGGAAGAAGAAGAGCAACCCGAGCCCGAGACCGCGCCGGCCGACAGCTCCGCGGTGGATCCGCCGCCGGCCCTGGCCGACAGCACGCTGGCTCTGCCCGAGGGAATGACCCCCCAACAGGCCATGCGACTGCTCGACGCACTGGATCACGACGAGGAAGAGCTGCGCAAATCGATTCAACGTCGGCTACGGGGCGGCAACACGGAGAGCAAGCATGATTGGTAGTTCGCGGACGGGCGGGCTCCGCCTCGCGCTCCTGCTGTCGCTGCTGGCGACGGCCGTGCCGGCTTCGGCCGCCGTGGAGGTAGGAGCCAGTCTCGACCGTGAGACCATCCGCGTGGGCGAGCAGGCGGTGCTCACCGTGACCGTGAACGGAGAAGCCCGTACGGTCGGTAACCCGAAGTTACCCGAGGTACCCGACTGCGAGATCTTCGGGGGTGGGCAATCGCAGCGCATGAGTTTCGTGAACGGTCAGGTGTCGGCCAGTCACACGTTCACCTACTACCTTCGGCCGCGCAAAGAGGGCAAATTTCGCATGGCGCCGATCGAGATCGAAGTCGATGGCTCGGTGTTCAAGACACCGCCCCTGGACTTGACCATCGTAGCCGGTAGCGCGCCGTCGCAACCCGCACCAAACGCGGCGCCGCCCGCCACGGGCACGGTGCCGGACGCACGGGACGACTACTTCGTGACGATGCGCGCGGACAAGGACTCCGTGGTGGTGGGCGAGCAGATCGTGCTTACGTTCGCGTTCTACCGGGCTACCGGATCCTCGTTCTTCGACTCGCCGCAGTACACGCCGCCAGCCACCGAGGGGTTCTGGCGCGAGGCGTTACCGCCCGACCGCCAGACTTCACAGGTCATTCGCAGTCGACGCTTCAATGTGACGGAGATCTCCTACGCGCTGTTTCCCACGCGGGCCGGGCAGCTGGAAATCGGCGAGGCCGTTGTCAGGATTCCCAACGACACGTTTGGTACGCTGTTGCGTCGCCGCAATCGCCGGCGCAACGATGAGTTTCTACGCACCGAGCCCATCGCGATCACGGTGAGGCCCTTGCCGGCGGGCGCGCCCACGGGATTCGGCGGAACCGTGGGCCAGGGCCTGAAACTCGACGCGTCGGTCGATCGAACGCGCGTGGCGGTGGGCGATGCGCTGACACTGGCTATTTCACTCGAAGGCGATGGTTACCTCGCGGCGGCGCAACGCCCGGAGTTCAATCTACTCAGTGGCTTCCGCGTGCACGACGACGGCAATAGCATCGACAGCGGACCGGCCAACGGACGCATGCGGGGCCGCCTGACCCTCAGCAAGCTGCTGATTCCCACCGAGGCGGGCACCCACAGAATTGGCCCGATCGAATACGTCTACTACGACACCGAACGCGATGAGTACGTGTCGCTCAAATCGCGGGAGTTGGCGGTCAACGTTACGCCCTCCGACGCCGCGGTCAGTCCGGTGTTCACAGGCAGTGCCCGCAGCGAGATCGAGGTCCTGGGGCAGGACATTCTGCACATCAAGCCCATCACCGGCGCCTTGCGTCCCTATACCGGCCCGCTGGCGCGGCGCGGGGTTTTCTGGTTGGGACTGCTGGTGCCCTCGTTGGCGTGGATGGTCAGTATGGTACTGGCGAAAAGGCGCGACCGGTTATTGGCCGATCCTGCCCGGCGTCGCGCCAGCCGGGCCTTGCGCCAGGCCACGACCGCCCTGAAGGAAGAAGGGGTACCGCAGGCGCGGGTCGACGCCGCGCTGCGTGGCTACGTGGGTGACAAGAGTGGACGTTCGGCCGCGGGTTTGAGTCGTCCCGAGATCCTGGAGATTCTGCAACATGGTGGCGTGTCATCGGAGTTGGCCGAGCGGGTGGTGGAGTTGCTTGATCGCTGTGATCACCTGCGCTTCGCGGGCGCGCAGTCGGGTGGCGACGAACTGACGGGCGAAGCGCATGCGTTGCTTGGTGCGCTCGAAAAGGAATGGTGACTTGGCTGAACGAATGATTCACCCGGCCGTTGCGCGCGTGATCCGCGACTTGATCTGCGTCGGCACGTTGGGCCTGGCGTTGGTCGGGCTGGGCGCTGGGTCTTCGTGGGGCCAGGGATCGCTTCCGGAATTGCAAGCCCAGGCGGCCGAGGGAAACCGAGCCTACGAGTCCGGTGACTTCGACGCCGCCGTGACCGCCTATGAGGCGGCCGTGGCGGCCGGCCTGGATGACGCCGCTTTGCACTACAATCTGGGCAACGCCTACTACAAGCGTGGCGAAGTGGGGCATGCCATCGCCAGTTTTCGTCGAGCCCTCAAGCGGTCGCCGCGCGATCGTTCGATTCGAACCAACCTGGAACAGGCCCGATCCCACGTGCGCGACGCCGATCTGGTGCCGTTGGAACTTCCCGTGTTCCTGCGGCCACTGCAGTGGGTGTACTCGCGCCTCAGCCTGGACGAATGGACCGCGGTGGGCTTGCTCATGTTCGTGCTCACATTGGGCCTTCTCACGGCTGGCCACTGGACGACGGCCGCAAGTCGTCTGCGTCGCCGGGCGGCGATGGTCACGGCCGTGCTCGCCGTGCTGGGTTTCCTGAGCGCGGGGATCCACTACACGCGAGAGCAGGGCCAGACCCGGGCGATCGTGGTGGCCGAAGAAGTCGAGGTCCGCAGCGGCCCGGGGGTGAGCTATAATCTCACCTTCAAGATCCACGAAGGGCTTGAGGTCCTTGTGTCCGATCGACGTGAAGATTGGGCGCAGATCGATCTGGGCGGTGAACTCGTGGGTTGGGTCTCGTGGAGCGAGATCGAAGTCTTGTAATCCTCTTCCAAACGACCGACATCGCACATGCCCGAATTGCCCGAGGTCGAAGTCGTGGCGCGCCAGCTGCGCGAGGTCCTGGTGGGCCAGGTAGCCGGTGCCGTGCACGTGCATCATCCCGACGTATTCCAGCCCCAGGCCAAGCTCAACCGGCGATCCTTGCGGGGAACGAGTTGCGTCGGTGTACGCCGTCGTTCGAAGTTGCTCATACTGGACTTCAGTAGCGACCTGGTCGTCACGGTACACCTGCGGATGACGGGGCATTTGTGGATCTCGCCGTCGGCGGAGGTGCGGCCGGCGCATACCCATGTGTGCCTGGAACTCCAGCGCGGTCGGGAGTTGCGGTTTCGCGATCCGCGCCGTTTCGGTCGCGTGGGGTTGTTGCCGGCGGAGAACCTGGCCGATGACTCCTACATTCGGCGGTTGGGGCCCGAGCCCTTCGACCTCACGGTCGATGATCTCGCCAACCGCCTGGCCGCTCGTACCGGCACCATCAAAGGAACCCTTCTCGATCAGTCGGTCGTGGCGGGGTTGGGCAACATCTACGTCGATGAGATCCTCCACCGCGTGGGCGTACATCCCGAGCAGGTGGCCAATCGCCTGTTGTCACGCGAGATAGAGGCGCTTTCTTCGGCCATGGTTGATGTGCTGACCGAGGCGATCGCGGTCGGCGGAAGTTCGATTCGCGATTATCTTGGCCTGAGCCAGGAGCCGGGAAGCTTTCAGGATCGACACCGCGTATTCGGAAGATCGGGTTTGCCGTGCCGTCAGTGCGGCCAGGCCATCGCCAAGCGCAAGGTGGCGGGTCGCGGTACCCATTTTTGCCCCTTTTGTCAGAGACTACGACGCCGCAAGCCGAGGCCGCGTCGTTCCGTGACTGTACGAGGAACCCTATGAACCCCAACGGTGATGCCTCCGTTCCGCGTTGGCTCGCGCATCCCTGGTTGAGTCCGGCTCTGGTGGGCCTGATTGCCCTGGTGGTGCGTCTCATCCATGTACTGGATCTACGCCGGGTCATCTTGTTCGACGCTCCGATCATGGACGCGCAGGTCCACGATGGTTGGGCGCGCGGCACCATCACCATGTTCTTCGAGAACACGCCCTACTTTCGCGCACCTCTGTACCCCTGGTTCCTGGAGTTGGTGTACCTGGTCGATCCCGGGTACCTGGCCCCGCGCATCGCGCAGGCGGCGCTGTCGGCCCTGACCGTGGTCCTCATGGCCGATATCGGTCGCCGTCTGTCTGGTCCCGTCGCTGCCATCGCGGGGGGGCTGCTGCTGGCATTTTGTTGGCCGGTGATCTATTTCTCGGGCGAACTGCTCATCGTAACCTTCTTCATGGCCCTGATGGGTCTGGCGCTTTGGCTCTTCGTGGTGGCCGAGGTGAAGGATCGTATCTGGGTGGCCCTGGCCGGCGCGTTGTGCCTGGGCCTGGCCGCCTGCGCTCGTCCGACTGCACTGGTGCTGCTGCCGGCGTTGGTCGCGTTGCCGCTCTGGGCGTGGCGCTCGGATTCCCTGGTTCAGCTGCGCCGCCGACCGCTTCTGTTGGCCGTGGGCCTGGTGGGTCTGTCACTCCTACCCGGACTCGGTCTCACCGTGCGAAACCTGGTCGTGGGCGACGATGCGGTCTTCATCGCCAGTCAAGGCGGTGTGAATTTCTACATCGGCAACAATCCCCAGAGCGATGGTCGCACCGCGGTTGTGCCCGGCACCAGTCCCACCTGGTTGGGCGGCTACGTCGACACCATGGAAAACGCCGTCGCCGACGAAGGCCGTCCCCTGAAGGCCAGTGGCGTCAGCCGGTACTACTTTGGCAAGGGCCTACGATATCTGATTGAAGAGCCGGGCGACGCCGCCCGCCTCTACCTTCGCAAAGCGCGGCTATTGTTCGGGGCGGCTGAACGCAGCAACAACAAGAACATCCACTTCTGGCGCGAGCAGACCACCTTCCTCAGTGGGCCGTTCTTCGTAAGCTGGAGCGCCATGTTCGGTTTCGGAGTGGTCGGTCTGTTCCTGGTTCCGCGCTGGCGCCGCCGGGCTTTCGTGGTGTGGTCGTTCTTGCTTCTGTACGCCCTGGGGTTGTTGCTGTTCTTCGTCAACGAACGGTTTCGGACGCCGCTCACCATTGTGCTGGCGAGTACGGCGGGTGTTCCGGTGTGGAATGCGTGGTTGGCGATGCGTTCGCGCGAGTGGGTTCGTCTCGGTGCCATCGTAATGGCGGTGGCGGGGTTGATCGTGGTCAGCGAATTGGACCGTCTGGACTTCAAGGGCGACCGGACCGACGCCGACGCCTACAGCCGCTACACGCTGGGCAATGCCTACCAGCAGGCGGGTAGGCCGCACGAAGCGATTCAGGCCTACAGCGACGCCTTGGCGGTCGGGCGTAAGTTCCGCTTGCGAGGCTTCGACCAGGTGGAGCCGCTCATCCACTTGAATCTCACGCGGGCTCTCTACCGCGTGCGCAACTACGACGCCATGGAAGATCAGTTGGAGATGTTGGATCTCACCCGCGCCGAAGATCCGGCGGTGTTGACCCTGTGGGGTCACTTCCATCGTTCGCAGTACCACTGGGTGCGTGCCTTCGAACTCTACCGTGGGGTGCTCGCGGACAATCCGGAGTACCTCGATGCGGTCCTGGGCTTGGCGTGGTGTCAGATGAACAACGAGGGCTACCAGACGGCGAGACAGAATTTCCAGCGGGTCCTGGCGAAGGATCCCCAGAACGCCGAGGCACTGGCCGGTTTGGCCGGGGCCGAGTTGATGGGCCGCAAGAACGAGGGCAAGGCGTGGGACCTCTTGCACCGGGCCCTGGAGATCGAACCGGAAACAGCCGCCGCGCATCTATATCTGAGCGACATCTATCGTACGCGTGGCGACGGCCCGAATCTGGTGTACCACGCGCGCGAGGCACTGCGTCTGGATCCCCGGAACATGCGCATTCGCCGCTTCCTGACGCGCGCGAAGATACCCCTGGAACATCCTGAAGGAGAAGCGCCCCGACCATGAATCGAAACATCCGCGTCAAGGGCGCCCGTCAACACAATCTGAAGAACATCGATTGCTTGATTCCGCGCGATAAACTGGTGGTCTTGACTGGCGTGTCCGGTAGCGGCAAATCGTCGTTGGCTTTCGATACGCTCTACGCCGAGGGACAACGTCGCTACGTAGAGTCACTGTCGAGCTACGCGCGCCAATTTCTCGGGCAGCTTGAAAAACCCCACGTCGACCACATCGAGGGTCTCAGCCCCGCTATTTCCATCGACCAGAAGGCGCCCAGTCGCAACCCACGATCCACGGTGGGTACGGTGACGGAGATCAACGACTATCTGCGTGTGCTGTACGCGCGGTTGGGCGTGCAGCATTGCTATCAGTGTGGGCGCGTGGTGGGAAAGCAGGAGCCCGGGCAGATGGCCGAACGCCTGCAGGAGCTGGACAAGGGTACGCGCCTGCACCTGTATTCGCCCATCGTACGCGGCCGCAAAGGCGAGTACCGCGACGTGCTGAAGAAGCTGAAGCAGGACGGTTTTCTCCGGGTCCGCATCGACGGTGCCCTCTACGAATTGGATCAACAGGCCGCGCCGAACCTGTCGAAGACCATGACCCACGACATCGATGCCCTGGTCGACCGCGTGGTGGTGGGCAAGGTCAGTCGTTCGCGACTGGTCGACTCGATCGAGGTGGCGTTGAAACTGAGCGGCGGATTGTTGGTGGCCGAAACCGAGCAGGGCGAATCCATCCTATTGGGTGAAGATCGTGCCTGTGTGAACTGCGGCATCGGTTTCGAGGAACTCATTCCCCAGCACTTCAGCTTCAACTCGCCACGCGGTGCGTGTTCTCGATGCAACGGGTTGGGCACGCTCCTGACCGTTGACCCCGACCGCGTGATCGTGGATCCGTCCCTTTCCATCATGAGCGGGGCGGTGGCGTTTCTCGGCAACCTCGAGGAAAAGGAAAGCTGGGGCTGGTGGACGCAGAAAGTGGTTCAGATCGCGGAACACTTTCGCATCGACCTCGAGAAGCCGTGGTCCCGCCTGACCAAGCGTCAGCGCGACATTCTCATGTACGGTGACGAGGGCAAGTCCATCCAATACCGCTACGAAGGCGCGAAGTTCAAGGGCGACTTCGAGGGTCGCGTAACCGGCTTCGCCACTGAAATCGAGCGGCTCGTCAAGCAGACCCGAAGCGAACACCGTCGCAAATACTACTCCCGGTTCCTGCACGAAGGCGCCTGCCCCGATTGCGACGGCGCCAAGCTGTCGCCGGCCACGTTGGCGGTGAAGCTCGGCGGACGGAGCATTGCCGAAGTGGGCGCGTACTCGATCGACCGGGCGCACGCGTTCTTTCGCGACCTCAAGTTGCCCAAGGCGCAGGCGGAAATGGCCCAGGATGCGCTGCGCGAAGTAGAGACCCGACTGGGGTTCCTTTTGAACGTCGGCTTGGAGTACCTGACGTTGGATAGGCCCGCGCCGTCGTTGTCCGGTGGCGAGAGTCAACGCATTCGACTGGCCAGCCAGATCGGCAGCGCGCTCATGGGGGTCCTGTACATTCTGGACGAGCCTTCCATTGGGCTGCATCAGCGCGACAACGATCGCCTTCTGCAGACCCTGAAGGACCTGCGTGACATGGGGAACACGGTGGTGGTCGTGGAGCACGATCAGGACACCATTGAAGCCGCTGACCATATCATCGACTTTGGTCCGGGGGCCGGCGTGAAAGGCGGCCAGGTGGTGTTCGCGGGCACGCTGGCGCAACTGAAGCGTGCCTCGGCGCGCAGTCTCACCGCGGGCTACGTGGCGGGAAAACTGAAGGTTTTCGAACACAAGGAGCGACGAACGGCGGGCAGAGACGCGGTGGTCGTGCGCGGCGCCCGCCACAACAACCTGAAGAACATCGACGTTCGATTCCCGCTGGGCCTGTTCGTCGGCGTAACCGGCGTGTCGGGCTCGGGTAAGAGTAGCCTGGTCAACGAAACGCTGTATCCGGCCCTGGCGCGCGAGCTGCACGCCAGCACGGCCAGCGTGGGCAAGCACAAGCGCATTACCGGAATCGGTGGCCTGGACAAGGTCATCGACATCAACCAGGACCCGATCGGGCGAACGCCGCGCAGCAACCCGGCCACCTACGTGAAGGTGTTCGACGTGATTCGCGAGATCTTCGCGAAGTTGCCCATGGCCCGATCACGCGGGTACGCGCCCGGCCGCTTCAGTTTCAACGTCAAGGGTGGCCGTTGCGAGGAGTGTGAGGGTCACGGCCAGAAGCGCATCGAGATGCATTTCCTGGCCGATGTGTGGGTCACCTGCGAACGTTGTCGAGGTCACCGTTTCAACGCCGAAACCCTCGAGGTCAGGTACAAGGGCAAGAGCGTGGCCGACGTCCTGGAGATGGACGTCCAGGAGGGCCTGGAGTTCTTCGCGAACCATCCGAAGATCAGCAAGATCCTGCAGACGTTGCACGACGTGGGCCTGGACTACATCAAGTTGGGTCAGCCGGCCACGACCCTCAGCGGAGGCGAGGCTCAGCGCGTGAAGCTGAGCCGCGAACTCGCCCGTCGGGCCACCGGTCGCACCGCGTATATCCTGGACGAACCCACCACCGGGTTGCATTTCCACGACATCTCACGGCTGCTACAGGTGTTGCATCGTCTGGTTGACGCGGGCAATACCGTCATCGTCATCGAGCACAACCTCGACGTCATTCGCACGGCCGACTGGCTACTGGACCTGGGTCCCGAAGGGGGCGACGGCGGCGGGCAGCTGGTGGCCGAGGGAACCCCCGAACAGTTGGCCGGCGCGAAGGGCAGTCACACCGGGCGCTACCTGGCCAAGATGCTTCCGCGCAAGCGCGCGGCCCGCGCGTGATCGCGTCGGGAAACCAGACCGCGTCCGGTGCCCAACGCTTCAAGCCCGGGCCGTTCGTGCACTACGTGTACGAAGATGCCGCCTACGTCGACATCGGCGCCCACGTGTTTCCGGTCGACAAGTATCGATTGACCGGCCGATGGTTGCGCGAAGAGTTGTTCGTGCCACCGGATCGCATGCACGGCTGGCTGCCGGTGAACGACGAACAACTCGAGCGTGTCCATACACCGGGTTACCTTCGCGATCTGCGCGAGGCCAGGTCCAGTTGGGCCACCCTCAGCAGTGAGCTGCCAGTGACCCGCTCGGTCATCGACGGCTTTCGCGCCATGGTGGGCGGCAGTGTCGCCGCGGCTACCCTTGCCATCCGTCATGGCGTGGGTTTCCACGTGGGCGGAGGCTTCCATCACGCGTTTCCCGACCACGCCGAGGGCTTCTGTTATCTGCACGACGTGGCCATTGCCATCGAACAGCTACGGGCCGACGGAGAATGTGAGCGCGTGTTGGTGGTGGATACCGACGTGCACCAGGGCAACGGCACGGCCATCATCTATGCGCAGGATGCAGATACCTTCACGTACTCGATCCATCAAGAAAACAACTACCCCGTCAAACAGCGCAGTGATCTCGATCGGGGGTTGGACGACGGTATCGAAGACGAAGCGTACCTCGAACATCTCCAGCGTGACCTGGTGGCAATCGCCGAGCGTTTCGAGCCCGACTTCGTGGCCTACGTGGCCGGAGTGGATCCGCATCGCGACGACCAACTGGGTGGACTGGCGTTGACCGACGAGGGACTGGGACGGCGCGATCGCTTGGTGTTTGACCGCTACGTCGGCGCCGGTATTCCGGTGGGTGTGTTCCTGGCCGGAGGCTATGCGCCCAGCGCCGATGCCACGGCACGGTTACATCTGGGCACGGCCATGGCGGCCGAGGATGCCTGCGAACGAGCGCTGCGGGATCTTCAGCCGCCCTCGTAGATGCATCGGCTGTTGCACGTCTCGTGCACCGTGATGCGGCTGAGTCCGGGCAGCGAGGCGTTGAGTCGCTCGTAGATCCAGCGCGCCAGGAGCTCGCTGGTGGGATTCTCCAGACCTTCGACTTCGTTCAGGTAGTTGTGATCCAGTTGGTCCATCAACGGTTGAAACGCGCGCCCGATGTCGGAGTAGTCCACCAGCCAGCCGCGCGTCTCGTCGATGGGGCCGGTGACCTCTACTTCGATCTTGAAGCTGTGGCCGTGCAGCCGGAAACACTTGTGGTCAGGGTCCACCATCGGCAAGCGATGGGCGGCCTCGAACTGGAAGTCCTTGATCAAGCGCACCTGCATGAAAACTACCGTCCTTGACGACTCTCGGCCGTCCTACCTAAACTGCCCGCTGGCGCTCGCTGATGCGAGCAATCCAATAGCGTAGCAGGAGAAGTCGAATGCAACCACGGGATCAATGGACTTCCAATCTGGGATTCGTTCTCGCCGCCGCCGGTAGCGCCGTGGGTCTGGGAAATCTCTGGAAATTCCCCTACATCACGTATGCCAACGATGGCGGAGCGTTCGTGCTGGTGTACCTGCTGTGCATCCTGTTGGTGGGAATGCCCATCATGATGGCCGAAATCATGGTGGGACGAAAGACCCAGAAAAGCCCGGTTGGTGCCATGAAGGAGGCCGTTGGCGATGCCTGGGGCCTGGTCGGCGGCTTTGGCGTGTTGAGCGGGTTCCTGTTGCTGGGCTTCTATACCAACGTCGCTGGCTGGACCATTTTGTACGTAGTGGAGTGTCTGGACTGGTCCACCGGTGGTTTCGACTCGGCGCAGGCGGGTGGCGACGCATTCGTGGGCATGATCCAGAACGGTGGCCTGCAAGTGGGGTTGTCGGCGCTTTTCATGGGCGCGACGGTCTGGGTGGTATCCAATGGCGTGAGCGGTGGCATCGAGCGCGCCGCGCGGATCCTGTTGCCTGTTCTCTTTGGCATCCTGCTCGTGCTGTTCTTCAACAGTCTGCGCATGGATGGCGCGGGCGAAGCGTGGGGCTTCATCTTCAGGCCCAACTTCTCCGAGCTGGGGCGCGATGGAGTGCTCGAGGCGCTTGGCCATTCATTCTTCACGCTGTCGCTGGGCATGGGCGCCATGGTCACCTACGGGTCATACATGGCGCGGCGCGACTCGGTGGTGAAGGCCGCGGGTTGGGTCGTGATACTGGATACGGTCATCGCCATGTTGGCCACCATCATCATGTTCTCGGTCATCTTCAGTCAGCCTGGTTTGCGCGAGAGTGTGGGACGCTCGACCGCGGGCATGTTGTTCATCACCCTGCCCGAGTTGTTCTACACGATCGTTCCCATGGGCAAGGTCCTGGCGCCGTTGTTCTACACGCTGGTGGGTTTCGCTGCTCTCACCTCCACGGTTTCCCTGCTGGAAGTCGTGGTCAGCTACTTCATCGACGAGCGCGGCGTTTCGCGAAAGAAGGCCAGCTTGATCTGTGGTGGTTCCACGTTCGGGCTGTCCATCCTCACCGGGTTGTCGTTCGGTGCGGTGGGAGGTCTCAGCAGTTTCGAGATCTTCCACGAGGAAGCGGGACTGTTCGCAACCCTCGATCATTTCGTGGCCAACTGGGCGCTGCCGTTGGGAGGCTTCTTCCTCACGGTGGGCGTGGGCTGGTTCATGCCCAAGGCCGTTACGCGGGCCGAGTTGGAAGACTCTGGTACCCCCGGATTCGTCTACCCGGTCTGGCTGTTCTTCATTCGGTTTGTCTCGCCCGTAGCGGTGGGCGCGATCATCCTGGCCGTCATCCTGGGCGAGGCCGACTTCAACTAGTCGCTCCTGGTAGCTTCGGCCCGGCCCATCGCTTGCACGAAGGTTTTCGAGGAATCCGTCTTCGCTTTGCTTATGTGAAGTGAACGCGCGGACTTGGGAGCCACCGCAGCGAAAGCAAACCCCCGTGTCCAATTCCGGGTTGCACACCGATGAACCCATCCCTGCCGGGCAACGGCAGGATGTGCCTGGCGTAGAGCCAGCGCTGGCGCCATTGCGTCAGGCGTTCGATTCGTTGAACGAAGCTCAACGGCAGAGTCAGGTCGCGCTCGAGGCACTCTTGAAGCACCTGGAAACGGTGATCACTTCCACGCCGAACCAGCCAGCCCCGGTCACGGAACCAGCCGCGCCCGTGCCCGCGGAGTCGCCTGCTTCGGAGCCTGTGCCCGTTACGTTTCCCGAGCTGACCGCGCCCGCGCCCGTGACGCCGTTTGCGCCGCCGGGGTCTTCAACAATGACCGAGGCCCTGGTGGGCCCGCGGCCGGGTGGGTCGGGGGCCGAGACCCGCCGGCAGGTGCGTCGAACTCTCACCGACACGCATCGGCTGCTCAGTCAGATCGACCGCATCACCGACGAAGATGCGTTGGTGGAACGGTTGTGGGAGCTGGCCCGCAAACGCGGCCTGCGCACGATGCTCTTGTTCGACAAGGGTCGCGTGATCCAGGCTGAGCGCGCGGCCGGTTTCGAGAACTTTGAAGGGTCGAAACAGAACCGACTGAAGAAGGTCTCGGTACGCTACGAAGCCGACGGACTGTTCGCCGCACTCGTGGCCGAACGGGCCGTGTATTCGGGACCGCGACCGGTTCGCGGTCTGCCCGTGGACCTGGTGTTGGTAATGGGCAAGCGCACGCCGGCGTGGTGTCTGCTCATTCCGCTGCCGTACCGCAATCGCTGGGGCCGGTTCATGTACGTCGATGCTCAGGCGTCCCAACTCGAGGGTATCCTTTTCCTCGATACCCTGGCTCGCTACACCGTCATGCAACTGCGTGCATCCCGAACCCATCAACACAAGCCAGCCGACAAGGTGCGCGGTTTCATGGAACTCGCGCTGCGCGATCGTAAGAAGAAGCTCGCCCGCTCGAAGCCAAGTGCGCCCCCGCAACCGGCCCAGGAATCGCCGGACGCGTTGGTCGTGACGGCTGAAACCTCGCTGGCCGCGCCCGTGGTGCCCGATCTCCTGGCGCCGGCCGAGCTGGAGGCGCTGACCGTGGAGCCGGAACCGGATATCCCGCCGCCGCCGGCGCCTCGCGTCGGCAAGCTACCCGTGATTCCCGATGTGGTTTCCGGCGGGCCGGAATCGCCGTCCACCTGGGAGCCGCCGCGCCCTGACCGATTCGGTGAGAACGGTGAGTTGCTGCGTCCCCTGATGCCGCAGGAAATCCTGAATCGCATTGGTCAGCTTCCCACCATGCCTCATGTGGCCGGGCGTGTGCTGGAGATGTTGAACGACCCCGAGGCCACGGTGGCGTCGCTGCAGGAAGCCATCGGCACCGACCAGGCGTTGTCGGTACGGCTTCTCCAGATTGCCAACAGCTCGCTGTACGGGTCCATGCGCAACTGCAACACGATCAGTGAAGCTGTTGTTCGTCTTGGTTTTACCGCTATTCGTTCATGGTTGATGGCCACGGTTACGCGCAGCGCATTCCTGAAGGATGGCGCGGCACCGGAACTCCATGCGCTCTGGCAACAATCGGTGGTGTCGGGTATGGCCGCGCAAATGGTTGCCGAGCAGACCGGGCGCTTGAACCCCGAGCTGGCGTTCCTCGGCGGATTGATGCAGAACATCGGTCTGCTGCTGTTGGCGAGGAACCGGCCCGAGGTGTTCTCCCACATCAACGCCGTGGCTTCGCACAACCAGGTACCCTACTTCGAAGTCGAACGAAGTCTGTTGGGTTTTGACCACGCCGACATGGGCGCGATCATTCTCGAGCGCTGGGGCCTGGGCGAGAATCTGGTCTCAGCGGTGGCCGCCCATCACCGATTGGAATCGGCGGGATCCGCGGAAACGTTCGCGACGATCATCGCCATGGGCGAGGAAATCGCCATGCGCCTGGCGAGCGGGCCGACCGAGGCCGTCGAAGCCGACCTGGCCGATAGCGAGATCGCCCAGCGATTGGGTCTGGACTCGATGGTGTTGGCCGATTTGAACGAACGCCTGGGTCGAATGATGCTCGATCGTAGCCTGGTGGGCTAGCCCACTCCGCCACTTCGCCGAAAACTCGAGGGAACATCCGACTCGCCGTTGCTGGTCTTTTCGGCGCGGGCGGCGTCAGGTTTGGGCACGGGCGCGGGTGGCAGCTCCTGCGTGGGGGCCACGGTCTCCGGCGACTCGAGCTGGGACTCTTCACGCGGTGGTTCGAAGCAGTACCGACAGCGGGCTTCGTACATCCCCTGCGCGCCGATCTCGATGCGCTCGTGGCTCTCGGTCAGGCGTTGGGTGTGGTTGGCCGGACCGCCGCAAACCATGCAGATAGCCAGCTGTTTCGAGACGTACTCGGCGATCGCCAGAATCTGGGGTACCGGTTCAAAGGGGCGGCCCCGATAGTCCAGGTCGAGTCCGGCTACGAGCACCCGCTTGCCCAGATTGGCCAGGCGCGTGCACGCATTCACGATTCCGTGGTCGAAGAACTGTACTTCGTCGATTCCCACGACCTCGGCCCGGTCGTCGACGCGCGCCAGCAATTCCTGCGAATCCGCCACCGTGATGGATCGCAGCCGCATCTGGCTGTGGCTCACGATGTGGTCTTCGGCGAACCGGTCGTCCAATCCGGGCTTGAAGATCTGGACCCGTTGCCGGGCCAGTTCGGCCCGTCGCAGACGGCGAATGAGCTCTTCGCTCTTGCCGCTGAACATGCTGCCGCAGATGGCCTCGATCCAGCCGGTTTTGGGATGAAGACGTTGCATTGCGTTGGCCGGGGCTCGAGTAAATTCGGACGGGGACAAGGAGGATATCCCCTGTCCCCGTAGCTCGCAATGGCCGACCCGGAGCAGACCGTTCTCCTGCCGCCGGGCGTGTGGTACTCTCGTCGGCCGATGAGCGCAAAACCCCAAAAACCCGTCACTTCCCGCCTTACGCGGGCCGATCTGGCCAATGGCGGTTTCCCCCGCTTGTGGGGTATGGTCCACCTGCCCCCGCTTGCGGGCAGTCCGGACTACGACGGCAATCCCCACGCCGCGGTCCAGGCGGCCCTGGCCGACGCTCAAGCTCTGGTGGACGCGGGGTTCGACGGCGTGATGGTCGAGAACTACGGGGATGTACCCTTCTTTGCCGAAGAGGTTCCCGCGGTTACCGTGGCGGCTCTGGCGCGCTGTGCCGGGGCCATTCGCGATCGATGGCCCCAGCTGAGCCTGGGTGTGAACTGCCTGCGCAACGATGCGCGGGCGGCCGTTTCCATCGCCAGTGCCGTTGGCGCGCAGGCCGTGCGGATAAACGTGCACACCGGAGCGGCGTTGACCGATCAGGGTCTGGTGCAGGGCAAAGCCGCGGCCACACTTCGATTGCGTTCGCAGCTCGACAGCTCGGCCTGCATTCTGGCCGATGTACGCGTGAAACACGCGGCGCCCATGGCGCCGCGTTCGCTGATTGACGAAGCGTCGGACATGCGCCAGCGCGGCATGGCCGACGCGTTGCTGGTGACGGGCGCGGGTACCGGTCGTGAGGCCGATCTTGAAGATGCGCGAACGTTGCGCGAGGCGCTGAGCGACGTGCCCATTCTGGTGGCCAGTGGAGTCACTCCCGACAACGCGGCCCAGTGGTCGGCCGTGGTAGACGGCGCCATCGTGGGTAGCACACTCATGCGTGGCGGCAAAGCTGGAGCAGGCGTGGACCCGGCCCGGGCAGAAGCCTTCCTGCGAGCCTGGACAACTCGATAGCAATCAACGGGAGCCACGGGGACCCCGCACAGAACAAAGTGAGGATATGAGAATGAAGGGTGTGATTCTGGCCGGTGGGCTGGGTACGCGACTGCATCCGTTGACGAAGGTGACCAACAAGCATCTGTTGCCGGTCTACCGTAAGCCCATGATCTACTACCCCATTGAAGCCATGGTGGCGGCGGGAATCCGCGACGTCCTGGTCGTCACCGGTGGCAACAGCGCCGGAGACTTCCTGAAGCTTCTGGGTAACGGATCCGACTTCGGGCTGCCGACGATGAACTACACCTACCAGGAGGGGGAGGGGGGCATCGCCGACGCTCTACGCCTGGCGCGGCACTTTGCCGATGATGATCCCATCTGTGTGATCCTGGGCGACAATATCTTCGAAATGAGCGTGAAGCACGCCGTGGATGATTACCGGAAACAGGGCGGCGGGGCTCGCATTCTCCTGAAGGAAGTACCGGACCCCGAACGTTTCGGCGTGCCGGTCCTGGACGGCGAGAAGGTCGTGCGCATCGAAGAGAAGCCCAAGAATCCCCAGAGCCAGTACGCGGTAGTGGGACTCTACATGTTCGACCCGCATGTGTTCGAGGTCATCGAAACGCTGCAGCCGTCCAATCGCGGCGAGTTGGAGATCACCGACGTGAACAACTGGTACATCGACAACGGCAAGATGAGTTGGAGTGTGCTCGACGGTTGGTGGACCGACGCGGGCACGTTCGATTCCCTGCTGCGCGCGAGTCAGTTGGTAGCCAAGACCGGCGCCAACAACGCCTAGGGAGATATTCGTGAAGATCGTTGTGACCGGCGGCGCCGGGTTCATCGGTAGCAATTTCCTGTTGCAGCAGATCGCGACCTACGACGACTGCCAACTGGTGAACTTTGACGCGCTGACCTACGCTGGCAATCTGGATAATCTGAGTAGCATTGAGAGCGACCCGCGGTACAGCTTCGTGCGCGGCGACGTCACCAGGCCCGCCGACGTGGCCGGCGTGCTCACCGAAGATGTCGATGCCGTGGTTCACTTCGCGGCTGAAAGCCACGTGGATCGCTCGCTCGATCAGGCCGACCTGTTTCTGCGCACCAATATCTTGGGTACCCAGGTGTTGTTGGACCGTGCCCGGGAAGTGGGGTTGTCGCGCTTCGTCATGGTGTCGACCGACGAGGTCTACGGTAGTCTGGGCCCCACGGGATCGTTTCGCGAAGACACCCCGTTGGCTCCGAACAGTCCGTACTCGGCCAGTAAGGCATCGGCCGATCTGTTGTGCCGTGCCTATCACCACACCTTCGGGCTGCCCGTCATGACCACGCGGTGCAGCAACAACTACGGACCATTCCAGTTCCCCGAGAAGCTCATCCCCCTGATGATCAGCAACGCGCTGGAAGACCGATCCCTGCCGGTGTACGGCGACGGCAAGCAGGTGCGGGACTGGTTGCACGTGGTGGATCATTGCACCGCGATCGATGCGGTCATGCGTGCGGGCGAACCCGGCGAGATCTACAACATCGGTGGAAACAGCGAGCGTGAGAACCTGCAGGTGGTGGGTGCCATTCTCGATGCGTTGGACAAGCCCCGCTCGCTCATCGAGTACGTCACCGATCGCCCGGGCCACGATCGTCGCTACGCCATCGACGCTTCCAAGATCCACCGCGAGTTGAATTGGCAGCCTTCGGTGGGCTTCGAGCAAGGCATTGCCGATACCATTGCGTGGTACCTGGACAACCGGGAGTGGTTGGCCAAGGTGCGCAGTGGGGCCTACCGCGAGTACTACGAGCAGATGTACGGGAACCGCTGACGCTCCCTCAGCGCATCAAGGAGAGATCAGTCATGAAGTGGACCGATGTGATTCGCGCCACCCTGGTGCGCGATCTGGACACGCTCGATGCATTGATTCGTTCCTACCCGCGGGAGGAACAACTCTGGGTGACCAACGACTCGGTACGCAACTCAGCTGGCACTTTGGCGCTACATCTGGCGGGTAACCTGCGCGCATTCATTGGACGCCAGCTTGGTGACGACGGTTACGTGCGCGACCGCGACGGCGAGTTCAGCCGTCGCGATGTTCCTCGGTCTGAGCTCCTGGCCGAGATCAAGTCCGCGCGGGAGGTGGTGAACCGCGTGCTTTCCGACCTTGATGACGCCGCGATCGAGGCCGCCCGGCCCGAGCTGGCGAAATTGCCCATGCACGGCGTTGCCTATCTCCTGCAGCTGACGGCCCATCTGAGTTATCACGTGGGGCAGATCGACTACCACCGTCGGTTCGTGGCGGGCGTCAGTGATCCGGTGGGGGCCATGCGCCCCAATACGTTGAACGACGCGGGCTGAAGCGACGAGGCAAACAACCGCCCGAGCTGGTTGGCGCCGAACAATTCGGCCAATGAATGAGGTCAACCGCTCCGGCGCGGCGTCGACAGCCGGTACAGGGCTTTGCGAGCAATGCTGGCCACGCTATCGCCAAACGCATCGAGCGCGCGGTCGCGCAGACAAGCCCGCAGGTGAGCCACGGCGTCGTCGTTGCCCACGTTTCCCAGATGATAGGCCGCTTCGCTTCGCACGTCGGCGGACCCGTCGTACAGGGCGCCGATGAGCTTCCCCTGGGCTTCGCCACCCATCTGCTCGGCCAACACGTGACAGGCGATCGAACGGACCGCGGGGTCGGGGTCGGAAAGCGCACGCTCGACCGCCGCGAGGATCTCGTGGCCACCCATCTTACCCAGCGCCAGTACCGCTTCCTGGCGCACATCGGGATTGGGATCGTCCAGTAGATCGCGTACGCGCTTGACCGCTTTGGGGTCGCCAATGGCGCCCAGGGCGTTGGCGGCTTCTTCGCGGATGATCGGGTCCTTGCTTTGCAGCAAGCCCAGCAGGGCGATCAGGGCCCGGTCGGGGTGGATCTTGCGCAACGCAATGACCACTTCACGGTGGAACGCCCGTTCATGCCGGCTGAGCATGTCGACCAGGCAATGCACGGCGGTGCGGCTGCCGATTTCGCCCAGCGCCGCGATCGCATCGCCGCGCACGGCCGGCCGCGTCTCGTGTCGCACGCTGTTGATCAATACACGCTCGGCGCGGCGGGCCGCATCCTTGCCGAATTCGGGTTCGAGCGCGGAGTCGGCGATGCGATGCAGCGCCCGTACCAGGGCGGTGGGATCGGGTTCGGCGTGTCCGTGCACGAGCGGTTGCGCCAGGAAGCGAATGAACCCCCGTGCGTCCAGCGAGCTGCGGTGACTGGCCAGACCGTCGGCCGCGCGCCGTCGTATCGAGGCCTCGGGATGATCGAGCAGCTCCAGAAGCAATCGCGTGCTGTCGTCGTCCTGCACGTTGGCCAGGGCATCGACCAACCAGCGCGATCCCTGGGGCCGTTTGGCCACTTTTTCCAGCCACCGGACCAAGCCGGCGCTACCGCGGCGGACGAGGATGCCTTCAGCCAGGTTCTGCAAGTCGTAGTGTGAGTGGTTCCAGATCAGCTCC
The DNA here is from genome assembly GCA_029262065.1 of Candidatus Krumholzibacteriota bacterium. Lineage (GTDB taxonomy): Bacteria > Krumholzibacteriota > Krumholzibacteriia > JAJRXK01 > JAJRXK01 > JAJDAC01. Next base: position 125,891 of record JAJDAC010000046.1, read on the forward strand.
AGAAACTCGATGAGCAGGTCATCGGGCCACTGACAAAAATCGGACACCATCTGGTTGTGGGCGTCGTGCGTGGCAAGGAAGTCGGCCAGTTGTCGGAGGGTGTCCGGCGTCCACTCACCGCGTTGCTGCGCCAACCGTCGTACGACGGTTTCGGGTCGGCGAGTCGATGCGGGAAAGCGGAAATCGATCATCGTTCATCGCGCGATTCGAACGTCCACGACTGGACGATCGAACGCGTGTCCTGCATTCAGGATTGTCGCGCGGACCTACGCTTGTCAACTGCCACGGCGTGAAGATTTTTCGTTGGGGTGTGCGATACGTACCCAGGTGATGCAGGCTGACACCGCCAGGAGGATCGATACCAGGAAAAATGGCGCCGCCAGTTGGTGCGTTCGGGTGGCCAACCAACCCCCAAGCAAAGGGATGATCGCCGACGCGTATCCCAAAGCCGCTTCGTGTATTCCGGCTTTCCCGCCGCGACCGTGCGGCGCGTGCAGCGAGTAGTACAGGCTCGATTGGTAACAGAAGCCCAGGGCAAACCCCAGAGGAAGCGCGACCATCAATAGTACCCAGAATGACTGGAGTCCGGGAACGACGAATGCGAGTGCGGCTGCGCCGATCTGCACCGCTACCAGCGGCCCCGCGCGGTACCGCCAGCGGCTCCAGCGGGTCAATGCGATGAACGTCACGGTCTGGGTAACGTACAACATGCCCAGAAACAGTCCGAACGAAGCGGGGCCGAATCCCAGACTCGTGAATACCTTCGGATAGTGGTGGTTCAAGGTGGCAGCCGTCGCGAACGTCATCGCGTTGGCCACCCACGCCGCGCCGCGGAACGCCAACCGATTGGCTTCGGGCGGAAGCTGCGCCTCGTCGACGTCTTCCCGTGGCTCGTGGCCACGGTGTTCCAGGTAGGGCACGGCGATCCCGGCGGCGAGAAAGCATCCGCTGGCCAGGACGCAGAGCGCGGTGTCGCCGACGCGCGCCAACATTGCGCCTCCCACGAGGAAGCCCGCGGCCTTGCCCAAACTCCAGCTCACATTGTACAAGCCGACCGAAGATGCCAGGCGTGCTTCAGAAGATTGTTCTGAGAAAGCCGCCTGGACCGACGGCCAGAAAAACGCGAGGCCCAGCCCGACGAAGGGGACGATGGCCAGGGTGTGGGAGAGATCCTCGGTAAAGGCCAGGGCGCCGGCCGCCGCCGCGGCCACCAGGCTGCCGGCGCGAATGAGTCTCTGCCGCGGCCAACGGTCACTCAGATGTCCGGCCCAGAGCGCAACGCTGGCGTAGGGAACCGCGTACAGCGCGGGAATCAGCCCCAGAATGATCGACGAGGCTCCCAGCGACAGCACGCGAAACGGAAACGACACCATGAGCAGGTACAGGCCCATGTCCGTGAAGAACGAAGCCGCGGCCAAACGGCCTCGGGTCTGATCCAGGCGTCGGCCGCGGTCAAGCGTCACTCGTCACCGGTGTACATGGTCTCGATGGCGTCGGTGTACATGTCCAGTACGACCTTCCGCTTTACCTTCAGGCTGGGCGTCAGTTGCCCCGACTCGAGCGTGAATTCGTGGTCGAGCAGGCGGAAATATTTGATCTGCTCGAACGACGGGTGGAGTTCATTCACGTCGCTCACCGCGCGCTCGAACAGGGCGTTCACTTCCGGCGCTTCCAACAGGCCGCGGTGGTCGGTCCAACCGATTCCCGAAGTGCGGGCGAAGTCCTCGAGCGCCTCGAAGGACGGAACCAATAGCGCCGTGAGGTACTTGCGACGGTCACCCACCAACACGGCCTCGGTCACGTACTTGTTGAGCTTCAACTCGTTCTCGATCGGCTGCGGCGCAATGTTCTTACCGCCCGCGGTCACCAGCAGGTCCTTCTTGCGATCGGTAATGTGAAGGTAGCCGTCGGCGTCGATGTAGCCGATGTCACCCGTGTGGAACCAACCATCAACGATGGCCGCGTGGGTCGCGGCGTCGTCCTTGTAGTAACCGGTCATGAGGCTCGGGCCCCGCATGTGGATTTCACCGTCATCGGCGATTTTCACTTCAACTCCCGGTACGACGGGCCCCACGCTGCCGGGGCGGAAGTGCTCGAGCGTGTTGACCGTGATCACGGGCGAGGTTTCAGTCAGCCCGTAGCCTTCGAGAATGGGCAGGCGGGCGGCAAAGAAGAACTCGGCGATTTCCTTGGCCAGAGGCGCTCCGCCCGAAACGAAGTAGCGCAGGCGTCCTCCGGTGCGAGCCCGCAGCTTCTTGAACACCAACGCGTCGGCCACGACGGCGCGCACGTTCAGCCAGAGCGAAGGCGATTGTCCCCGTACTCGGCAGGCCGTGACCTCGGTCCCGATCGATCGCGCCCAGTCGAACAGTCTTCGTTTGGTGCTGCTGCCCTGGCTGGCCGCGTGCAGCACGCGCGCGTAGATCTTCTCGTACAATCGGGGTACCGAGACCATCACCGTGGGCTTCACGACCGTCATGTCTTCGGCCACCGTTTCCACGGTCTGCGCGTAGGCGATGGTGGCTCCCTGGTGCATCATCACGTAGTAGCCCGCCATGCGTTCGAATATGTGCGACAGCGGCAGAAACGACAGGCATGTGTCTTCGGGTCGTACGTCGAGAACGGAGAGGCCGGCCAGGACGTTCTGCACGATGTTGCGATGACTCAGCATTACTCCCTTCGGATTGCCGGTGGTTCCACTCGTGTAGATGATCGTGGCTACGTCGCCTTCTTCCACCGCCGACCGGCGTCGTTCCGCGTCTTCAGGATGATTGCGATGCTGAACCTGGCCCAACTCCCGTACTTTGGCCAACGGGAGCACGTCGGCTTTGTCCACGCGGTCGAACGTAATGATCGAACGCAGGGAGGGGACGTTCTCCGCGATTGCGACGATCTTGTCGGCCTGCTCGGCCGTGGAGCAGAAGATCGCGGTGGGCTCGCAGTTTCGCAGAATGTATTCGATCTGATGGGCCATGAGGCTGGGATATACCGGTACCACGATCGCACCGGCGGTCAGCGAGGCCAGGTCGGCCAACGCCCATTCGAGCCGATTCTCGCTCAGCAGAGCAACGCGGCTGGCGGGCTCCACGCCCAGCGACACCAGGCCCTGGCTCAGTTCGAGCACGGCCTGGGCAACCTCGGTGGTGGAAACGTCCTGCCACTTTCCGTCGAGTTTGTGACGGAACATCGCGCTTTGCGGATGGTTCGTCACGGCGTGCGCGTATAGCTCGTTGAGAGTGCGGACCGACATTGCGTCTCCCGGTGGCGCTGGCACTCTGGCTCGAATCGAAGCCAAAGTGGAGCAGGGGTGGTTGGGACGTGACGATTGCCCTATCGTCATCGGCGAACCTGTCAGTGTCAAACACTGACACTCCAGGGCTCGCAACATCTTCAACCGTCCGCAAACCTCGTGCCGTCCAAACCGCATTTCACGCCGACCCGTCTAGGAGAGCTGGCCACCGATCTCGTGGACTGGTATCGCGAGCACCAGCGCGACCTGCCCTGGCGTCGTACGCGCGATCCGTACGCCATCTGGGTAAGCGAGGTCATGTTGCAGCAGACCCGCGTGGAAGCGGTCGTGGGTCGATACCAGCAGTTCATGAGGAGATTCCCCGACATTGGATCGCTGGCGGTGGCGGACGAGTCGGAGGTGCTGGCGCAGTGGGCCGGGTTGGGGTACTACCGCCGCGCCCGTCAGCTTCACGCGGCGGCGCGCCGGGTAGTGGAACAGGAAGGTGGTCGTTTGCCCCGCGTGGCGGCGGCGTTGCGGCTCCTACCTGGGTTTGGGGCCTATACCGCGGGAGCGGTGGCGAGTATCGCGTTCGACCAACCGGTGCCGGCGGTCGATGGCAACGTCGAGCGTGTCATTTCACGGCTGTTGGCGCTGGACGAGAATCCCAAGAAGGGGGCAGCCGCGGTCACGGTGCGTGAGGTGGCACAAGCCATGGTGCTGAAGGCGCCGCCGCACGAACTGAACCAGGCTCTGATGGAACTGGGGGCGACGGTGTGTACGCCGAGATCGCCCCAGTGTGAGCGCTGTCCCTGGACGGTGCGTTGCGCCGGCCGGCGCTCGGGTGCGCCCGATCGGTTTCCCCGGGTTGCGCCGCGCAAGGCGGCCGTCGACGTCACCTGCTACGCCGCGGTGGCGCGTGACGGCGATCGCCTGCTTTGGCGTCGCCGCCCGCCGGGTGGGCACAACGCTGGCTTGTGGGAGTTGCCCACCACCGAATGGCACGGTGGAGCGGCCGACCCCGATATGGCCACCCAGCAGCTGGCCGCACTCGCGCTGGAAATGGGGGGCCAGTGGAAGGTGGGCGAGCCCGTGGCCACCGTTCGCCATGGCATCACCCATCACCGGGTGAGCCTGGTGGGGTACGCCGTGACGGCCAGTCCGGCCGCCTACGCCGGGCCGGACCTGATCTGGGCCACCGCCGAAGAGGCACGCGAGCTGGGGCTGACGGCCGCGGCCCAGAAGCTGTCGCGAAAACTGCCTCCTTTGCTGTAGCTTCCGGCCATCGCCGTGGCCGTCCCTTGCTTGCAGAGGGGCCCTACCGCGGCTAAACTGCTACCTACAGGCGTCGCTGCAACTGATTTCAATTCAAGGGATTTCGATCCATGAGCTCTCCCGGATCCACGGCCACGGCGGCCGAAATCTACAAGCCTACCCACGCCGTACGCTTCGTCACCGCGGCCAGTCTGTTCGACGGCCACGACGCGGCTATCAATATCTTTCGTCGGTTGCTGCAGAAAGGTGGGGCCGAGGTCATCCACCTGGGCCACAACCGTTCGGCTGAGGAGGTGGTGGACGCGGCCATCCAGGAGGATGCGCAGGGTATTGCCGTGAGCAGCTACCAGGGCGGCCACATGGAGTATTTCAAGTACATGAAGGACCTGCTGCGGCAGAAGGGTGCGCCGCACGTGCGCATCTTCGGTGGCGGTGGCGGAGTCATCGTGCCGACCGAGATCGCCGAGTTGGAAGCCTACGGAATCGGCAAGATATTCAGTCCCGACGACGGTCGACGCATTGGTCTGCACGGAATCATCTCGCACATGCTGCGCGAGGCCGACTTTCAGACGCCAGCCCCCGACGCTTCGGTCGATTCTCCCTGGGTCGCGGTGGCACGGGCCATTTCCCAGGTTGAGCGAGGCGAGTCACCCGTCAAATCGTTGCAGGTGAAGGACCTTCCCGCCGTGCAGCCGGTGGTGGGTATTACCGGCACCGGTGGCGCGGGCAAGAGTTGTCTCACCGACGAACTGGTGCGGCGTTTTCTGCGTGACTTCAAAGACAAGCGGGTTGCGGTACTCAGCGTGGATCCGTCCAAGCGGCGTACGGGCGGCGCGCTGCTTGGCGACCGCCTGCGTATGAACGCCGTCCACGACGAGCGGGCCTACATGCGCAGCCTGGCCACCCGCGAACACGCGGGTGAGCTTTCGGGCGCGATCCGCGACGCGATCGTGGTGACCAAGGCCGCGGGATACGATCTGATCCTGGTGGAGACCAGTGGTATCGGTCAGGGCGACGCCGGCATCGTCGAGGTCTGCGATGTCCCCATGTACGTCATGACCAGTGAATTCGGCGCGCCCAGCCAGCTCGAGAAGATCGAGATGCTCGACCACGCACATCTGGTAGTGGTCAACAAGTTCGACCGTCGCGGTAGTGCCGATGCATTCCGCGACGTGTGCAAGCAGTTCAAGCGCGAACGGGGCATTGCCCCCACGACCGCCAACCAAGACCTTCCCGTGTACGGCACCATGGCGTCGCGTTTCAACGATGAGGGCGTCAACGCGCTCTACGCTGCGATGGTCGCCGCGGTCAATGCGGCCACGTCGGCCGACTGGACCACTTCGCTGGAAATGCCCTGTCTGCAGGTGACCGACGTGGGTCATACCATCGTGCCGCCGCGGCGCCTTCGATACCTTTCGGACATTGCCGATACCGTGCGTGACCATCACGCGTTCGTGGCCAAGCAGGTAGACGCCGTTCGGTCGGTGTCGCAGGTCGAAGGGACGCTGGCGCAGTTGCCCGGTTCGTCATCGGTCAGGGACGAACTGCAGGAGTTGGCCGAAACGTCGCGTCGCAAGATCGACCCCGACGTGGCGCGTCAATTGGCCGAGTGGCCCGCCACGCGCGAAGCGTACGGCGGCGAGCAGATGCTGGTGAAGATCCGCGACCGCGAAATTCGCAACGATCTGGCCACGAAGTCGCTGTCGGGAACGCGGATTCCGCGTGTCGCATTGCCCCGTACCGAAGAGCCGGCTGACATTGTGCGCTTTCTGCTGACCGAGAACGTTCCGGGTCGATGGCCCTACACGGCCGGGGTATTCCCGTTCAAACGCACCAGCGAGGATCCCAAGCGTCAGTTCGCGGGCGAGGGCCCGCCCGAGCGCACGAACCGGCGATTCCACTACGTGTGCAAAGGCGAGTCGGCGAAGCGCCTGTCCACCGCGTTCGATTCGGTGACGCTTTACGGCGAAGATCCCGATCGGCGCCCGGACATCTACGGCAAGGTGGGCGAGAGTGGGGTGTCGATCTGTTCGCTGGACGACATGAAACGCCTGTACAGCGGTTTCGATCTCAACGATCCCATGACCAGCGTCTCCATGACCATCAACGGTCCGTCGCCGATGATCCTGGCCATGTTCTTCAACACCGCCATCGACCAGGCGTGCGAGACCTGGTTGCGTGAGAATGGCGGGATGGAAGCTGCGTTGGCGGCCCGTGATCGCTTCTTCGCCGAGCGGGGGGTTGATGTGCCCCGGTACCACGGCGATCTTCCCGAAGGCAACGATGGGCTGGGCTTGGCCACGCTGGGCCTATCGTCCGAGCATCTGGTCCCGGCCGATGTCTACCGGCGCATCAAGGACGATACTCTGCATCGGGTGCGGGGCACCGTGCAGGCCGACATCCTGAAAGAAGACCAGGCCCAGAATACCTGCATCTTCTCCATCGACTTCGCGTTGAAGATGATGGGCGACATCCAACAGTATTTCATCGACAAGGGTGTCCGTAACTACTACAGCGTGTCCATCAGTGGCTACCACATTGCCGAGGCCGGCGCGAACCCGATTTCGCAACTGGCGTTTACCCTGGCCAACGGGTTTACCTACGTGGAGCACTACCTCAGTCGTGGCATGTCCATCGACGAGGTTGCGCCCAACCTCAGTTTCTTCTTCAGCAATGGTCTCGACCCCGAGTACAGCGTGATCGGCCGCGTGGCGCGACGTATCTGGGCCACCGCCATGCGCAAGCGCTACGACGCCAATTCGCGCAGTCAGAAGCTGAAGTACCATATCCAAACCAGCGGGCGTTCCCTGCACGCGCAGGAGATTGCGTTCAACGACATTCGGACCACGCTACAGGCGTTGCTGGCGATCGCGGACAACTGCAACAGCCTGCATACGAACGCCTACGACGAGGCCATTACCACGCCCACCGAAGAAAGCGTGCGAAGGGCCATGGCCATTCAGCTCATCATCGCGCGCGAGTTCGGGTTGAGTCGCAACGAGAACAACCTCCAGGGCAGTTACGTGATAGAGCAGCTCACCGAGTTGGTTGAGCAGGCGGTTCTCGATGAGTTCGATTCGCTCAGCGACCGCGGTGGCGTACTGGGCGCCATGGAGACCCAGTACCAGCGGGGCAAGATCCAGGAAGAGAGTCTCTACTACGAAACCCTCAAGCATCACGGCGACCTTCCCATCGTGGGAGTGAATACCTTTCTGGACCCCAGTCGCGCCGACAACACGCTCGAAGCAGGCGAGGTCATTCGCGCCACCGAGGAAGAGAAGGAACAGCAGATCGCGGGTTGCCAGCGGTTCCAGCAGCGCCACAAGCGCGATACGGCCGCGGCGTTGACGCGGCTCCAGTCGGTCGCTACCGGTGGCGGCAACGTGTTCGAAGAGCTCATGGAAACCGTGAAGGTGGCCTCGCTCGGTCAGATTACGCGGGCGCTGTACGAAGTGGGCGGAGAGTACCGCCGCATGGTGTAGCGTGAAGATCGCGTTCATTGGCACCCACGGCGTGGGCAAGACCACGTTGTGCTTCGAGCTGGCCGCGCGCATGAAGCGTCTGGACCTGTCGGTTGATATCGTCAAGGAAGTGGCGCGCCAGTGTCCGCTTCCCATCAACCAGGACACCACGGTCGACGCGCAGGCCTGGATTCTGCACACGCAGGTGGCCCAGGAAATCGCCGTCACCAGCGAATACCAGGCGGTGGTATGCGACCGTTCGGTACTCGACAACTACGCTTACCTGGTACACAGCTCGGGCCGCCGACCTGAGTTCGAACAGATGGTGCGGGCGTGGTTGCTGACCTACGATGCGCTCTTCAAGGTTCCCATTCTGCAGGCGCCCACATTCGACGGCACGCGTGATCTCAGCCAGACATTCCAGCGCGAGATCGACGATCTCATTGACGACCTCATCGTCGACTTCGGGGTTGGTGCAACCATGTTGTCGCCTGACGGGCGCGCGGAATGGCCCGCCGTGGTGTTGCAGACCCTCGACCTTCCCACCGAACCTCCCCAAATAGACTTGTTCTCGGTCGAATGATGTCCGAGCGCCTCAAATGGTCGGTGTCCGTCGAGGCCACGGCCGAGGTTCTGGAACCGAGCGCCCCACCGCGCGCGGTACTGTTGGCATTTCATGGGTACGCCGAGACGGGCGAAATATCGGCCCGCGCCTGGCGATCGTGCGTCGACCACGGCGTGGCGGTGGTCGCGCCCACGGCTCCCCATCATTTCTACACGCGGTCGCAGAACGTCGTGGCTTCATGGATGACCAGTTACGAGCGGAATCAGCGGATCAACGAGCAGATTGAGTACGTTCGCGGGCTTTACGCGGCCATCGTGGCACGGTACGGTGCGCGACCGGTGTTCGGGGCTGGCTTCTCGCAGGGCGCCGCTACGTTGTATCGGGCGCGCGTGCTGGCGGGGCTCGATCTACGCGAACTATTCGTCGTGGCCGGAGATATGCCACCCGAGGTTGCCAGCGCGTTGTCGGCGGTGGAACCGTGCCCACTTACCATGCTCTTGGGAAGTGAAGATACCCGGGTGGGGCAGGATGTGTTGGATCGCGATGGTCATGCGCTGGAGCAGGCCGGATGGTCGTTTGAGCGGGTGACCATGCCCGGAGGCCACGAGATCAGCGACGCCGTGGTGGACGCGGTGTGGACCCGAATTAGCGTGCGACTGGAGTCCGAGTTGGATCGGTGAAGAGGAGTGGGGTTGGAACTGGATCGGTTGTATCAGTACCTCAAGGAGCAACCACGCGACACGCGTTGGCTGTTGCGGAAATTGGGGCCCGACTACGCCACCCGCATCGAAGAGCTGCGGGATACCGGTCGTCCGGTATCCATGACCATGGAGACCGTGGCCGGGGCTCGCCGCCTCATGTACAAGGCCGACGATCAGATCCCCATGTTCACCCAGGCCAAGAAGAAGAAGCGACGTCGCGCCAAACGGGCCGCGGGCAAGCTGCAATTCGAGTAGCCGGGAACCTGCGGGCCAAGAGTCCGTAAAAACAGCGACCCGGTCGCTTCGGCGGACACCGGGTGGCCCAAACGCGTGGTAGACTTCTGGTTCGGGAAGTCATCGGACCACTTTCTCGCCCAATCTGGGAGTTCTCATGATCGCGCTTCTGGCGTTCTTTCTTGGCCTACTGATGGTGGGAGGGCCGGTGTCGTCGCCGGCCATGGCCCAGAACGCGACTCCGCCGGCCGATCGCAACGTCGCCCCGTCGCCCAAAGATGTCACCGCCGTGGCCGAGGATCCCGATCGCTTCCCCGACTTTCCCGACCCTGATCCCACCGCTCCGCCGGCCAGGCTGCGCGTGTATTTCGATCAGATGCAATCGGCCGCCACGCGCTTCGTGGAGCCGCTCGAGCCGTTCGAGTTCTATCTGGTGGCCGAGTGGAGCCAGGTGGGCGTGCGCGGGTGGGAAGCCAACGTGGCCATCGATCCGCGGATCAGTATCCTCGAGAAGGAGTTCATTGGCATCAACGTGGGCACCGGGGCTGACTGGTACGTGGGGATCAAACCCGAAGAATGCATGGCTGGTCCGGTTATCCAGCTGGTGCGGTACAAGGCCATGCTCACGGAACCCAACCTGACCGACCTGGTCATTTCGGTGGGCCCTACGACAAAGAAATCGAGCTTCAAACCACCGGCACCCGGCTACCTCGTGTGTCGGCCTCGCCCCGACAACGTGTTGCTTGAGTACCATGGCTGCCAGCCCTGCGCCGTGGTGAATCCGGTCGAGACCTGGCCCGTCGATGCGCGACCCAATCCGCTATCCGACGTCTTGAAACCCATTCGCGGTCGCTGAGTCTCGCGCAGCCCAGGCCTCAGTCCAGGTGAGCCTGCTGGCTGTCGCCCATCTCCACGTTCGCGTCGGGAAAGTACTCGTTCCAACGACGGGTAACGGTGCTGGCCGTGTCGTCGTCGCAAAAGAGCTCGGCCGGGAAGCCTGGTTTCAATCGGGCGTCGATCAGCACCGGAGCCTCGAACGCCGGATGCATCCGGTGTAGCTCGGTGCTGGCGGCGTGGATGTCGGCCGCCGGTTCGAAACGCGTGAACGTCACCCACAGAAAGTTCATGTCGCTGCGGCTGGCCTGTTGGGCGTCGTCCACGAGCACCAGCAGTGGCCATGGGGCGAACGCCGCGTGTCGTGCGATGCGCGCCCCGGCCTGCGGCTCGGTTTCGCAGGCGGGCCCTTGGACCACCAGGCAACCCGGGCAATACACCTCTACGCGGTCGACTCCCGCCGGCAGCTCGCCCTGGAACGCGCGGGGTAGTTCGCGGACGGGGGGTCCTACGCCCAACAGAATGCCCTTGCTGCCCTCGTTCACGCTGGGGCCGGTGTAGTCGAGTGTGTCCATGGACAGGTTCGAGAACACGTAGAGGTCGGTGCGGAAGTCGGCCCTGGCGAGAACGTGGGCCAACGTCGCGCGGAAATCCTTCAGGTCTCGCGGCTCGTCCAACACCAGGAGGAACTTGGTAAGTGAGAGTTGGCCCTCGCCCAGGATCCGGAACGCGGACGCCATCGCCTCGCGCTTGTAGCGTTGCTTCACGACGGCCGCACTCAGCGAGTGGTAGCCCGTTTCACCGTAGCTCCACAGGTCGGTGACCCCGGGCATGACCACCGGAAAAATGGGCGATAGCAGATCCTGCAGGTAGTCGCCGATGAAGAAGTCTTCTTGGCGCGGCTTGCCGACCACGGTGGCGGGGTAGATGGCGTCGTCTCGGTGGAACACTGCGTCACATGTGAATACCGGGTAATCGTGTTGCAGCGAGTAGTACCCGTAGTGATCGCCGAAGGGGCCTTCGGGTCGTCTGGTGTTGGGCGCGACCGATCCCGACAGGCAGAACTCGGCCTGCGCCACCATGGGCAGGGGTCCCGCCGGATTGTCGGCCATGGCGATACGTTCGTGGGCCAGCAGCGAGGCCAGCATGAGCTCGGGAACGTTTTCGGGTAGCGGCGCAATGGCCGCCAGAATCAGCGCGGGCGGGCCACCCAGAAAGACATTCACCGGTAGCGGTTCGTTGCGTGCTTCGGCGAGGGCGAAGTGGAACCCGCCGCCCTTGCCGATCTGCCAGTGCATGCCCGTATGCGCGTTGTCATACCGCTGCATCCGGTACATTCCCAGGTTGGATCCGCCGGCCTGCGGCCCCAGTGGGTTTTCCGTGTAGACCAAAGGCAGGGTGACAAACGGGCCGCCGTCTTCGGCCCAGGTGGTGAGCACGGGTAGTGACTCCAGCCGTGGCGGCGACTGACGATTGGCCAACACGGGGCCTGAACGCACGCGGCGCAGCCCCAACTTCTTCGCATCACCCAACAGGTCGCGCTGCGCCCACAGTTTTCCCAGCGTTGGCGGCATGAGTTCATGTGGCAGGCTGGCCACGCGCTCCACGAAACGGCGCGGTCGCGATCCGAAGGCACGGGCCACGCGGTCGGCGGTTCCGAACAGGTTGGTCACTACCGGGAAGGAGGCGTCACCGGGCCGCTTGAACAACAGGGCTGGGCCGTTGGCTGCGATCACGCGGCGGTGAATCTCGGGCAGCTCGAGTCGGGGGTCGACGGGAGCGTCGATTTCGACCAGATCGCCGCCGCGGCGGAGATCGTGGATGAATGATCGGAGGTCAGAATGCGCGTCGGACACCGGCATCTCCGGGGCGGGAGGACTTGAGTCGGTATGCGTGGGAGTGTAGCTTCAACCGGAAGGCAACACGATACGCTACAACCCAGGGCCTGCAATGGTCGACATTACCCAGTGCGAAGAATGCGGAAGGGTCATACCGGCTACCGAGCACGGGTGCGCCTACTGTGATCGTGACCGGGAGGGCCAGGAAGAGCGTATGTACATGCCCCTGGCCGTTCGCCTGCTCGTCATGCTGTTCCTGGGATTGGTGGCCGTCACGTTGTTTTTTGGCGCCGTGACCCTATTCAAGGAAGCATCGCGTAACCCGATGGCCGCGGCCACGGGCGGTCTTCGTGCGGTGGTGGCCGCCTCCGTGCTTGCCTCCTTGGTAATGAGACGGCCGTGGGGCCGCTGGCTTCCGTTCGTGTTCATTGGGCTCGAAGTGGCGCTTGGGTTGTTCCATTGGCTGGGGTGGATGCCCCCGGATGTGTGGAAAGGAAACGTGGTGGCGCCGTTCTGGTCGCTGGTGTTCGTCTTCGTGTTCGTCCGGGCCGACGTGCAGTCTCGTTTTGACAAGCGTGCGTGGGATCGCAGTGAGGTGGGAAACCTGGTGCGGATGGTGGAGCGAGGGAATCGCGAATGAATCTTCTGCTGATCGGTGGCCGCGTGGCCACCATGGAACCCGGCGTGCCCGCGCAGGAGGCACTCTGGATCAAGGACAACCGCATCGCGGGCGTGGGATCGCTCGAAGAACTGCGGTTTCGCGCGGGACGGGTCGACGAAATAAAACTGCGCAACGCCGCGGTGTTGCCCGGGTTCCACGATACCCACACCCACTTCTTTGAACTGGCGCGCAAGCGAGCGGGTGTGGATCTATCCGACGCCACCAGCGTCGACGAAGTAGGGGCCAAGCTGCGGGCGTATCGAGATCGCATGCCCGAAAAACAGGACTGGGTGGGCGGCAGTGGTTGGGACCCCGGTAAGTACGGTCGCGACCCACGCCTGGATATCGAACTGCTCGACAGCATTTTTCCCGACAATCCCGTGGCCCTGGAAGCGCGCGACTTCCACACCATGTGGTGCAACCGCGCGGCGCTCGAACGTGCCGGGGTGTACGAGGGCCGCGAAGCTCCCGCCGGGGGCAGGATCGGGCGTGACGGGAAGCGTCAACCCGACGGTTTCCTGTACGAAACGGCGTGGGACCTCATTTGGTCGGTACGTCCGCCGGAGACGCCCGAGGTTGCGAGCAAGTGGTTACACGATGCCATTGGCTACGCCCACTCCCTGGGGCTCACGGGCTTCCACAGCATGGAAGTGCAGACCACCTACGATCACTACGCTCGTCTGCGCGACGCGGGTCAGTTGGAAGCCCGGGTTTGTTTCCATTCGCCGCTGGCCAATCTTCAGGAGCGGATTGCGCAGGGCCTGCCCAGCTACCGGGGCGAGGACCCCTGGTTGCAATACGGCGGTGTGAAGATCTTCATGGACGGGTCCTTGGGGTCGCGGTCGGCGTGGATGTTCCAGCCCTACCCCGACGGTTCGCGCGGCCATTGTCTGTTGGAGCCACAGGTGTTGCGTAGCACGTTGCTCGAGGCGGCGCGGGCGGGCATTGGAGGGTCCGTGCACGCCATTGGCGATGCCACCGTGCACGAAGTAGCCGAGGCTTTCGTCTGGCTCGAACAGCAGGTGGGGGAGATCCGTGCGCGTGCGCTGCGGCCGCGTATGGAACATGCCCAATGTGTGCGGCCGAAAGACGTGGAGTTGCTGCGACGGGCCGGAGTCTACTGCGCCATGCAGCCTGTGCATCTGGGCGACGACATCGCGAACCTGGAAGCCGAGTGGGGGACGGCGGCGGAACACGCCTACCCGCTGGCCAGCCTGAGGAAGGCGGGAGTTCGTGTGGGTCTGGGTAGCGATGCGCCGGTGGCCTCGCTCGACCCGCGCCTGGGTATTTTCGCCGCCGCCGCCCGGCGCGCCAGAAACTCTCCAAGTGGAAGCGAGTTCCTGCCGGACGAACGCGTGGAGTTGCACGAAGCCATAGCTGGTTACACCTGCGATGCCGCCGTTGGTGGCGGTCGCGAGGACGAGTTGGGAACCCTGGCGCCGGGCAAGTTGGCTGACGTCGTGGTGTTCGACGATGTGCTCGACGAGGAGCCATCGGCATGGCTCGACGCGAAAGTCCAGTTGACCATCGTCGACGGCCGAGTCGTCCACGAAAACTTCGCGTAGCCGAGTCTCGGCGGTCCTACTTCTCATCTGATCTTCACCGCGGTGCCCTAGTGTCTCGCTCGAACCGTGAACCAATCGAGGAGACGCCATGCGACGAGCTATCTGTTCCCTGGGCCTGATGCTGTGGGTCGTACCGCTGTGGGCCGCCACCGAGGTTGAGGAGCGCGTGGTCACCTGGGATGACCTGCCCCTGGCGGTTCAGGAAACCGTTCGATTGGAGGCGGGGGATCATGTCGTGACCGAGTTGGAAGAGGCCACCATCGACGGCAACCTGGTCTACGAAGCCGAGTGGCGCGATGGCGACCTGGAAATCGACATCACGGTCAGCCCAGAGGGCAGGGTTCTCTCCCGTGAGAGCGAGCTCTTCGATGAAGACGAAGATGAAGATGATGGGGGAAGGTAACCGCGCCGCCGCCGGGGTCAGGTCTGGTCGGAAATGCTCTGGTCGGGCGAATAGTTGTCGGCGACGTAACGCTCCACGATCTGCTGAAAGTCCGATACCAACGACTCGCCCTTCAACGTCGTCACTAGTTTTCCGTCCACGAACACCGGTGCCCGCGGTTCCTCGCCCGTGCCCGGTAGCGAAATGCCGATGTTCGCGTGCTTGCTCTCGCCCGGGCCGTTTACCACGCAGCCCATCACCGCCACGTCCATGTCCTTCACGCCCGGGTAACGTTCCTTCCACTGCGGCATGCGCGCGGTCAGGAAACTCTGGATCTGTTGTGCCAATTCCTGGAAGAAGGTGCTGGTGGTACGACCACAACCTGGGCACGCGGTCACCTGCGGCAGGAAACTACGGATGCCCATGGATTGCAGTATCTGTTGTGCCACCATTACTTCTTCGGTGCGATCGCCTCCGGGCTCGGGCGTCAGGCTGACGCGAATGGTATCGCCGATGCCGTCGTGGAGCAGGACCGATATACCCGCGGTGCTAGCCACCGTTCCCTTGCGACCCATGCCTGCTTCGGTGAGCCCCAGGTGAAGTGGATAATCGCAACGCGCTCCCAATCTCTGGTACACCTCGATCAGATCGGGCACCGAGCTGACCTTGGCGCTGATGATGATCTTGTCGTGGCCCAGTCCGAACTCTTCGGCCATCTCGGCCGAACGGACTCCGCTCTCCACGATGGCGTCGATCATTACTTCCCGCGCGTCCAGCGGCTCGGCCAACTGGGCATTGTCATCCATCATCTGCGTCAACAAACCCTGGTCCAGCGAACCCCAATTCACGCCGATGCGCACCGGGCGTTCGTACTCTACCGCTACTTCGATCATTGTGCGGAAGTTGGCGTCCTGGCTGCGGCTGGTGCCCACATTGCCCGGGTTGATGCGGTACTTGGCCAAAGCGCGGGCGCAGTCGGGGTAGTCGCGGAGCAGGACGTGACCGTTGTAGTGGAAATCCCCCACCAGGGGTACGCCCAGTCCGTCGTCGTCCAGGCGTTGCCGGATTTCGGCCACACGGGCCGCGGCGGCGGGTGTATTCACCGTGATTCGAACCAATTCGCTGCCGGCCCGGGCCAGCTGGGCGCATTGCTGGGCGGTGCCGACGGCATCGGCGGTGTCGGTGTTGGTCATGGACTGCACCACGATGGGATGGCACGAGCCCACGGGCACGTGGCCGATCCAGGTGGTGGGGGTGGCTCGTCGTGACGGTGCGTTCAAGGCGATCTCCTGAGGGTCTGAATCTGGAGGTCAAGGTACCACGCGAGCCTGGAAACGGCATCTGGCGTAAGTCGTTTGCGACCAGGCCGCAACGGCCGGTTGGCCAGTTTCCCCGTTTTGGCTGGCTGGCCGTCTCTTTCAGGTGCTAGAATGCTCGGTATACCGCCGCTATCGCCAATGCGCGGTTTTCGGGGAACTCGCAACCCCGATCGGGTACTCGCATCCCGCTGAGGACCGCGTAGAAATGCGTGACTCACTCGTCAATCTCGCTGGAAGCCTTCCCATGGTGGAAACCATCTTCGCTCGCGGGCACGTCGGCCGCGCTCGACTCGCACGTGCGTTGACGCCGGCGCTGATCGCCAGCGTGTGCGCGGTCGTGGGCTCAAGCCAGGTTCACAGCAGCACCGTCACGTTCGTCGACGCCACGGTCGAGGTGGGACTCGATATCGAGTATTCGTCTCGCGGTGTGTACGGCCCGGGAGTGGCGGCCGCTGACTACGACGGTGACGGCGATATCGATATCTTCCTGAGCCATGATCCCAACAAGCTCTTTCGTAACGAACCCGCCGGCCTGCGCGACGTGGCGCCCGAGCTGGGCCTGGCGCTTACCGCCGAGCTACCGCCCATTGATGATCGCGCTCACCCCACCGAGACCGACCCCACCAGCATGATGCCGTGCTTCATCGACATCGATGGTGATGGCGATCGCGACTTGTTCCTCACGGGGTGGAATACCTGGAATCGGTTCTACCGTAACCTTGGGCAAGGACAGTTCGTCGAGGAGACATTCTCCACGGGAATGGGTCTTATCGATCGTTCGGCCACCGCCGCGTTTGGTGACTTCTCCACCGACGGTTACGTCGATGTCTACGTGGCGACTTGGGGTGGGTTGGACCGGCTGTACCGAACCCAGGAACAGGGGGGCTCGTTTCGCGACGTATCGGCCAACAGCGGAGTACACGGCATTCAGGTACCCGCCCGCGCAAGTTGGTCGGCCGTCTGGTTCTATCAGAACGCCGACACGTTACTCGACCTGTACGTGGGCATCGACTACGGGATGCCCAACTTCATGTTCCGAAACCAGGGTAGCGGCAGCTTCTCCGACTACTCCGACCAGTGCTTCCCGGATTTTCTTCCCAACGCCTCGATGGGGCAGGCTCTTGGCGACTACGACCACGACGGCGACCATGACCTGTTCGTGGCCAACTCACTGAGCAACAATCTGTATCAATACGACTCAGAAGCCGACGTGTACACGGACCTACTGGCGAGTCCTTCTCCGGTCGGGCGCGCCCTGAAAGACAAGAAGATCGGTTGGTTCTGCGACTGGCCCGATGTCGACAACGACGGCTGGGTCGATCTGTTCCTGGTGAACGGTTACATTCCCCTGTGTCTCCCCGACAATCCATTCTTTCCCGACCAGTGCGGCGGTGACGAATTTCTGCAATCCAACCGATTGTGGATGAACGACACCCAGGGATCTTTCGTCGATGCGACGGCATCGTCGGGGATCGGGCACGAAGGACCGGGTCGCGCCGCGTTGGTGGCCGATTTCGATCTCGACGGAGATGTGGATTTCTTTGTGACGAACAATTTCGGGCGGCACGTGTTCCACCGTAACGACACCACCGAACAGGGGTCGTGGCTGACGCTGCGCCTCGAGGGCAACACGCGCAATTCTGACGCAATTTCCGCGCGGGTTTTCGTCGAGGCGCAGGGAGTCGTGCACCGTCGTGATCGATTGGCTACCTCCGGATATCTGTCGCAGCCATCCGATGAGATCTACGTGGGCCTGGGCGATGCCACGGTGGCCGACAAGGTAACCGTGATCTGGTCGAACGGAACCACGGACGAGTGGACCCAGGTGGATCTGAACCAGAGGGTATTGCTGAAGCAGGGCGCGAGCGGTGAGCGTGGCGAGTTACCGGTTCGCCCGCAGGTCACCGCCACCAATGACGCGTCCGGCGTGATCGTTCAGTGGACCGTGGATCAAGCCGAAGACTGGAGTCGTTTCCGCGTGTATCGGACGCGCGAGGGACAGTTTGCTTCGACCATGGCTACGTTGGACGGTAGCGCGCGGCAGTACGTCGACGAAACGGCCGAGCTGGGCCAGCGATATCACTACCGCATCGAGGCCACCATCGATGGCGTGGGGGTTACCAGCGAACGGGCCAGCCTGGTGGCGGAAGACCCCGATTTGCCGCCGACCTTCAACGAGCGCCAGCCGCGATTGGCGCCGAACTATCCCAATCCGTTCAACCCGAACACGGTGGTGCCGTTCGTGGTGCCCGTCGTCGTGGGCGAGGTGCCCGTGACCCTGACCATACATGACGCCGCAGGACGCGTGATCGTGGTGGCGGTGGACGCACCATTCGCGGCCGGCCAGCATGAGGTGAGTTGGGATGGTACCGACGCGGTGGGTCGGCCGGTTGGTTCGGGTGTGTACTTCGTGCGCCTGACCGTCGAGGGGTTCTCCTCGGTGGCTCGTAAGCTCACGCTGATTCGCTAGTTCAGAAAAGTACCGTCGAGCGAGTTGGTCACCATGGCGTGGTAGCCGCGACGCGCTTTCGCGTAGATGCGACGGGCCATGTCGGCTTGGCCGAATCGGTCTAGAGCCTCGTACAAAGGTCGCACGTACTTTCCGCGTCCCACATGCATGAGAAACGGCTCAACGGCCTCTATCGCCGGCCCGTAGCCGCGGGCGATTCCTTGCTTCAACCACTCGCACAGGATTTCACAGTTCTCCGAGGTCGTGAACGCGAACTGGTGGTCAAGGCGCGCCAGGTCGTCGACTGAATCGTCGGGACCCAGACTCTGGAGCATGTGGATCCACTCATGAGCGCTCCAATTGTCCGTTACCTGATCAGCAAGCGAAGTATGGTCTTGTCGCCACTGGGCCAGGTGCGCCTCTACCTGCGCGAAGGCGGCGCTCTCGGCGCGCGGTGCGTTTGGCGGCAGGCCGGGGGCGTAGATCCATTTGGCTACTTTGACACCATCGGCCGGCGATCTGGCCAGCAGGTGCGTCTCGAGCCACTCCACGAAGGCACTCGTGGTCATGGCGGCAAACGCATGACGGTCGAAGTACTCGCGTAGGAACGCGTCGAACGTTGCTCGGCCGACCGACTCCTCGAGCGCACGCAGGAACAGGTACCCCTTCTCGTAGGGAACGTCGCTGATAGCCTCGTCGGGATCGCGCCGACCCAGATCTCCGAACAGCCAGGTGTCGCGATGATCATGGCCAAGGTGGGTCAGGGTATCTTCCAACCGACCACGCCCCAGGCTGGCCTCCATTTCACTTCGGTCGCGGCCGTACACCGCTTCGACGATGCGCCGCTCGAGGTAGACGGTGAACCCTTCATTCAACCAGAAATCGTTCCACGTGGCGTTGGTCACCAGGTTCCCACTCCACGAGTGCGCCAGTTCGTGCGCCACCAGCGAAACCAGGGAACGGTCGCCGGCCAGGATGGTGGGGGTAGCAAACGTCAATCGGGGGTTCTCCATACCGCCCAGCGGAAACGCGGGCGGAAGCACGAGCAGGTCGTAACGGCCCCATCGGTACGGTCCGAAGATCTTCTCGGTGACTTCGACCATGGATTCGGTGTCGCGCAGTTCTTGCACCGCGGCGTCCAGCACGCTGGGTTCGGTCCAGACCCCGGTGCGGGGTCCCAGCGATTGGAAGGCAAGGTCTCCCGCGGCCAATGCGATGAGGTACGTGGGGATGGGTTCCTGCATGCGAAACTTGAACTCGCCTGGCTTTTGGCGGGTATCGACCGCCTCGGCGGCCATGACCACGTGCAAAGGCAAATCGGCCTGGATGTTGGCGGAGTATGTGATCCGGTGAGCCGGATTGTCCACGCAGGGTATCCAGCTTCGCGTGTGGATCGACTGGCCCTGGGTGTAAAGAAACGGGTGCTCGCCACCGGCGGTTTGCTCGGGATCCAACCATTGCAACGCGCTGGCCTCGGGCGAAGTGCGGTAGCGAATCCGGAAGGCGGCGCAGCCGGCGCGCAAGAACACCGTGAGTGGGGTTCCGTGCACCGGATCACTGTCACCCCAGTCATAGCTTATTTCGTTGCCGTCCAGATCGGTGATGGCCTCGATCAGGATGTCGCGCGTATCCAGTTCCAGCTTGCCTGCCGACGCGCGGGGCTGGGCAAGGTGATGGACGACCTCACCGGCGATGGTTCGGGTGGCGAAATCGATCGCGAGATTCAGGTCCATGTGCTTCAAGGCGTCGGCTCCGCAGAAGAAGGCTTGGGCGGCAGGATGGCACCACGCGAACTGCGACCGTCGATGCGCAAGCGCAACGGTCGGTCGAACCGCACATGCCGCAGCAGCTTCGTTTCGGTCACGGCCGGTTGATGGTGCAGCCAGTTCCAATCGATGCGATCCCTACCCACGAATGGATTCACGGTGAAGTAGCCGATCCCGAGAGATGTCATGTTCTGAAAGAAATGCGTGCCTTGCGATGGGGCCACGCGGAAATCCTCGAGCGCGGTTTCCACGATGGCCGAGGCACCTGAGATTTGATCCCAGGTTACCGGCACGCCCAGCCAGGGATCCGACGAGCCCCAGCGACCGGGGCCAATCAGCACGTAGGGTCTACTCTCGGCGCGCAGTTCGAGATTGATCTTGCCGACTTCCTGGGCGATTTCGGCGGTGTGCGCGGCATCGAACGTCTCGGGGAGCACGTAGATGAGGTCGCGTATGTCCAGGCGTTGTCCGTTGCCCAGCGCTCCCTCGCTGTAGCAGAAAGCTTCGAGGGCCATGGCGTCGCCCACGCGCACGTCTTCGGGCTCGCCGCCGGCGATGAGTCGGCGTACCTGCAGGAACCCAAAGCGAGGCACGTCACTCTCCAGGTCGACCGCGAACTCTATCTCAACCGGCGCGCCCATTCCGTCGGCGGCCAGCCGCAGTACCGAGCGTAAGATGGCCGCCAGGGGGAAGGTCTCGGAGTTCAAGATGGGGGCGAAGGTCACTACCGGGTGACCGTCGCGCGACGACCCTTCGTAGATGACGTTGTTCTCGGCCGAGTAGCTGGAGATCAACTGCGCCAGGGTGCCGTCTTTCACGGCTTCCTCGATTTCCAGACGCACCAGGTTGGCGTTTTCATCGCGCTCGGGCAAACGGGCTGAGTCACGCAGGTCGAGAGCGAAGAATGCACGTTGGGCCGAATCCAGCGTGCTGCGCACCGTGGCGAACTGAGGAATGTTCCGGGGGTGGGCCGGCGAGAATCGCAGGGCGTCGAAGCCGCCCATGACCTGACGCCCGAGTCCCATGGCAATCACGGCAATGCCGTCGCGGGCCTTCATGGGAGCAATGGGGTAGAAGTTATAGGATCGCGCGACTCCCGACACGTGGGGGTAGAAGCGGTCGTTTTGCCGCGTCCCCACCAATTGTTGCAGAATGACGGCCATCTTCTCGTCTTCCGCCCGATAGGGGGTGGACTCGATGTACGCCTTCGAGGCCACGCTGAAGGTGGACGCATAGACCAGTTTTATCGCCCGCGCCAATTGCTCGCGACGAACGTCGACGCTGGGATGACTATTGTCGAGCATGTAGGTACGGTAGATCCCGGCGAACGGCTGCGACTGGGAATCTTCGAGTAGGCTCGACGAGCGCACGGCCAGCGGATAGTCCACCAGGTGAAGGAACGCCTCGAGGTTTTCTGCGATCGCCGGGGGCAGATGACCGCGCATGAACTCTTCGACGATCTGTTCATCGGTGCGGTCGCCGTAGGCCACATCTTCGAGGTCGTTGTCGGCAATAAAGGAGTCGAAGACATCGGTGGCGATGACCGCCGTCTTGGGCACCAGGATGTTGACGTCGGGGAACTGGACCTTGAAATCGTCGTCCTGGAGTATCGTGTTGGCGAACGCAAGGCCGCGACCCTTGCCGCCCAAGGATCCCCCGCCGATGCGCACGAACTCGCTCTCGCGGTCGAATCGGGAAACTGAGAAGTCGGCGACAATACCGCGCTGCGCTTCGGTACGGTGGCCGTGGAGTGTGTCCACCAGATACTCGCGCAGCGCATCCATCGAGCTGAACTCTTCGACCTGACGCGGGCGGATGCGCGAGGCCAGTTCAAACTCCGTTCGTGCGCGCAGCCAATTGGAGAAGTCGTTGCGTTTTGAGTGGTACGCCAGTGATTCCTTGGGCATCCGTGCGATCTTGCGCTCGAGTTCACGCAGGTCACGGGCGCGACCCCACTCGCTGCCGTCGGGCATCAGGAACACGAAGTCACCGAACCCGAAACTACCTTCGATGAATCGTTGCAGGTCCTTCAGCAATCGCATCGAGCGTTTGTTCAGGAACTTCACTCCGACTTCGGCGGCTAGCTGATCGCCCTCGGTCAATGTCGATTGCATCAGGATGGGCATGGTGGGGTCGTCGGCCTGGATACGGTGAATGAGTTCCACGCCGGCACGCCGATCGGGCTTACCGCCGCGGGGAAATGACAGGTCGGTGATGACGCCTAGCAAGTAGGGGTGGTGCCGCTCGTAGAGCTCCATGGCGCGCTCGAAATCCTTGGCCCAGAGGACCTTCGGGCGCGCTCTGAGCCTCACCAGCTGCTGTGCCAGGTTGAGTCCATCTTCCATGAGGTTGCGCGTGTGGCTGACCAGCTGCGTGTACAGCAACGGAAGATACAGCGACGCAAAGCGGCGCGAGTCTTCCACCAGCAGGATGGTTCGAACCTGTCCCTCGGATGTGTCGTGGTCAACGTTCCAGGCGTCCTCGACCAGCTTGATCACGGCCACGAAGATGCGCGCGTCGCCCTGCCACGTAAATACGTGGTCGATACCCTCGCGACCGACCGCGCGGGGCATGCGCTCCAACTCACCGATGTCGAACGCGAGCATGACCACCGGAATGGTGTGGTCGAGCATCTTGACTTTGCGACCAAACGCGAAGCCGTTCATGCTGCCGACCCGCAGCATGGTGAACACCAGGTCGAAGCGCTTCTGCATGAGCAGTTCGAGCGCTTCTTCGGCGGTAGCGGCGTGGATGACGCGGGGGGCTCCCGAGAGGTTGAGCGAGACGTACTCGTTCAGCACCAGCTCGGTCAGTCGCCCCCCTTCCTCGATGACGAAGGCGTCATAGTGACTGGCCACGACCAGGATGTCGTGGACACGATGGGGCATGAGCGAATCGAAGGTAGCGCCCCGGCCTGCAAGCCCTGCCTTCGTAGTACGCTTCATGCCCAGCTTTCGAAGTTCCTACGTCAGACCCTGGTCCAACATAGAGTGAGCCACCCGCAGGAAACCCGCGATGTTGGCACCGTTGACGTAGTTGCCGGGCGTTCCGTAGCGCTCGGCGGTCTCGACCGAGGTCGAGTGGATATTCTTCATGATCCAGTGGAGTTTGGCGTCAACTTCCTCACGCGTCCAGCTCATGCGCTGGCTATTCTGGGCCATTTCCAGGCCGGATACCGCAACGCCACCGGCGTTGGCGGCCTTACCCGGACCGTACAGTGTCTTGCGCGCCACGAACAGGTCGACGGCATCGGGGGTCGAGGGCATGTTGGCACCCTCGGACACGGCAATGCACCCGTTCTTCAGCAGGATCTCGGCGTCCTCGCCCGTCAGCTCGTTCTGGGTGGCGCAGGGTAGAGCGACGTCGCAGGGTGTGTTCCACACGCCGCGGCCTTCGTGATACTCGGCGCCCTTGAAGCGTTCGGAGTACTCGCGGATGCGTCCGCGACGCTTGTTCTTCAGGTCGAACACGAACTGGAGCTTCTCCTGGTCCATGCCGGCATCGTCGATGATGAATCCCGACGAGTCTGACATGCTGATGACCTTGCCGCCGAGTTCCATGACCTTCTCGGCCGCGAACTGCGCCACGTTTCCCGATCCCGAAATGAGTACGCGCTTGCCCTCGAACGACTCGTCGCGCGTGCCCAGCATTTCCTGGGCAAAATAGACGGTGCCGTATCCCGTTGCTTCGGGTCGGATGAGACTTCCGCCCCAGCCCAGGCCCTTGCCCGTCAGTACGCCGGCATCGAAACGGTTGGTAAGTCGACGATACTGGCCGAACAGATAACCGATTTCGCGGCCGCCCACGCCGATATCACCGGCGGGTACGTCGGTGTCGGGTCCGATGTGGCGGTGGAGCTCGGTCATGAAGCTTTGACAGAACCGCATGACCTCGTTGTCGCTTTTGCCTTTGGGGTCGAAGTCGCTACCACCTTTGCCGCCGCCCATGGCCAGAGTGGTCAGCGCGTTCTTGAAGATCTGCTCAAAGCCCAGGAACTTCAGGATGCCGAGATTCACGCTGGCGTGGAAACGAAGGCCACCCTTGTAGGGACCCAGCGCGCCGTTGAACTCCACGCGGAATCCACGATTCACGTGCACTTCGCCGTCGTCGTCCTGCCAGGGCACCCGGAACATGAGGACGCGTTCGGGTTCCACGATGCGCTCGAGGATGCCCGCCTTCTTGAACTCGGGATGTTGCTCGATCACGGGGAAGATGGACTCAACGACCTCGTGGACTGCCTGGTGGAATTCTTTCTCAGCGGGATTCTTGGCGACGATCCCTTCCATGAAATGCGCAACGCCACTGGACATTACGTTTACCCCCGTGTTGTGACCTGGAGAATGGATCCGAGACGGTTTGGCCAAGCCTAACGGGCCACAAGTCTCACTACAGACTTTACGCACGAAGGTGTGCGCCCGAAACCAAAAAACGGGCGCGAAACGCGGTTGTTGCGGTGTGATGGTGTGATCGGCGACGGCGTCATCGGGTGATCGAGGCGGGCGGGGCGACAAAAAAAGGCCGCCCCGACGATTGCCGGGGCGGCCTGATTTGGTTGCGGGGGCGGGATTCGAACCCGCGACCTTTGGGTTATGAGCCCAACGAGCTACCAGACTGCTCCACCCCGCGTCAAAAGCCGATCGGGAAGGTATTAGAGAACCGGGTACCTGTCAAGGCGTGCTCTGGGAGAGACGGGGTGGTAGGGGAGGGCCGGACATGGGCCGGTCCGTTTGGTCGATCACGTGGATGACGCGATCGCCGGGTCGGATCATGCCGTACTCTTCGCGCGCTACCTTTTCCAGCATGAAGCTGCGCGGCTGACGCAGCTCATCCAGCCGAGCCTCCAGTCGGACCTGCTGCGCGTCGACCCACTGAAGGCGATCGTCCAATGCCTGCACGTCCTGCTGGGTCTGTAGGATCCGGAATAGGCCGCTGTCTCCCAGCAACATCGCGTACAGAAGGACCAGACTTCCGGCCACGTAGAGCCAGGTCAGGTTCCGCCGCCGGGGTCCGCGCTTGCGTCGTCGCGAGCGAAGGAATCCGGAGTTGGCGTGGCTGGCGGTCATTTCGTCGGCTCCGCGTCCGTGAGGTTGTAGAAGCAATCTTCACCCGGGTAGAGCGCTGAGCTGCCCAACTCTTCCTCGATGCGAAGCAGCTCGTTGTACTTGCACACCCGGTCGGTCCGGCACAGCGAGCCGGTTTTTATCTGGCCCGCGTTGGTGGCCACGGCCAGATGGGCGAGCGTGGTGTCTTCGGTTTCGCCGCTGCGGTGGCTTACCACGTTCGTGTAGCAAGCGACCTTGGCTTGCTCGATGGCCTGCAGCGTCTCGCTCAGGGTGCCGATCTGGTTGAGCTTGATGAGAATGCTGTTGGCGACGCCTTCGTCGATGCCGCGTTGTAGCCGGTCGGGGTTGGTGACGAACAGATCATCGCCGACGATCTGCACGCGTTCGCCCAGTGCGTCGGTAAGCGTCGACCAGCCGTCCCAATCGCTTTCGTCCAGGCCGTCTTCAATGGAGATGATGGGGTACTGCTCGACCAGCCCACGGTAGAACTCCACCATGCGCGCGGCGTCCCACGCTTCGCCACCTTCGGCGGCCAACACATAGTGGTCATCTTTGTAGAACTCCGACGACGCCGCGTCGAGAGCCAGTGCGATGTCGGAGCCGGGTTTGTAGCCCGCGGCTTCGATAGCCGCCATGATTACGTCGAGAGCTTCGACATTGCTCTTCAGGTTTGGGGCGAAGCCACCCTCGTCGCCCACGCTGGTGGCGTAGCCCTTTCCCTTGAGCACCGACCGCAGAGCATGAAACGTCTCGGCTCCCATGCGTAGCGCCTGTGCGAAGTTCTCGGCACCCACCGGCATGATCATGAATTCCTGGATGTCCACGTTGTTGTCGGCGTGGGCACCCCCGTTCAGCACGTTCATCATGGGCACGGGCAGCGTCTTGGCGGAGACCCCCCCCAGATATCGATACAGGGGAAGCGCAACGCTCTGGGCCGCGGCGTGGGCCACGGCCAAGCTGACTCCCAGTATGGCGTTCGCACCCAGCTTGCCCTTGTTGTCGGTGCCATCCAGCTCGATCATCATGCTGTCCACCAGCGACTGATCGAGAGCATCGACGCCTACCAACTCGTCGGCGATCGGGCCGTTTACGTTGGCCACGGCTTGTTTCACGCCCTTGCCCAGATAGACGGCGGCATCTTCGTCGCGGAGCTCCACGGCCTCGAACCGCCCGGTCGACGCACCCGACGGCACGGCGGCGCGCCCGGCTGAATCGTCATCGAGGATTACATCGACCTCGACCGTGGGGTTGCCACGGGAGTCCAGGATCTGGCGCGCGTGAATGTGGTCGATCTCGCTCATTTGCCCGCTTCTCGTGAAGGTGTCGATCCGGGGCCGAAGTTGCCCCGGCTCCCAAGAGCGGCGCCAGCATAGGCCGGGCGCCCGGGAGGGTCAAGGCAGCTGCGCGATTCCTGCTAACCATTTAGTGCGTCATGGTTTACCATGCCCGGCGCGGCGCCCACCCCCCCTGGGCGAAATTCCTTGCAACCTCGCAGATACGAGCGACGTACACGGCGAATACGAGCCACTGTCGCTCAGGGGACTCCTGGGTAGTTCGGAGGCGGCAGTTGCGAAGTGATGCCCTCGTTATCGCCGAGGCCAGACAAGGAAGAGAACCCGCCTTCGCGGAGCTGCTGCGGCGCTACCGCGCGCCGGTGTTCAATCTCTGCCTTCGCATGCTCAAGAATCGGGACGATGCCGAAGACGTGGCCCAAGACGTCTTTATAAAGGTGTTCGCCATGCTCGACCGGTACGACGAGCGCTATGCGTTCCGAAGCTGGTTGTTCAAGATCGCGGCGAACCAGAGCATCGATTTCATCCGCAAGAACCGGGTGAAGCTGTTGAGTCTGGACGAGCCGGTCTCGTACAAGGGAGAGGAAATCGAGCGACAGTTCCCCGACGACGGCGATACGCCCGAACAGGCGTTGGCCTCGAAGGAGCTGGGGACGTTGCTCATGGCCGTAACCGATGAGTTGCCACCGCATTATCGATCGATGATCGTGCTGCGGCACCAGGAGCAACTGAGTTACGAGGAAATTGCGCAGATCATGGAGCTTCCGCTGGGCACCGTGAAGGCCCGCATCCACAGGGCGCGGGCCATGATGAGGGAAAAATTACAGCGGCGCCGTGGCGGTCTAGGACCAGTTCGCGGGCAGTAATACAGATCGTGTGGCCTGGGCCCCAGGTGGGACAGGCTGCGTACCCCGTTGTCCCGCTGCGCGGGACCGGGGTCTTCGGCCCCCCAATCCCGCTGAACGCGGGACCGGGGTGCCTCGACCAGTTCCCGCGAAGCGGGAACCGGTCTTCGGTAGTCGCGGCGGATGGGTTGGTAACGTCGGGGGATGTACCATCCGTCGTGGGGGAAGACGACGCGGCGTGGGCTTGCCTACACCGCGTCGCTTCCCGCCCGTCTTCAAACTCGCCAAGGACGGCGAGAAGTAAACCCGGGGCAGGAGCCACCGATATGAATCACAACAAGGAAACACTTCAATACTGGCGAGCCCGCATCCAGGACTATCTCGACGATACCCTGCCGCGGCAGGAAGCCGTCGAGTTCTTTCTCTACGCCCAGAAGCACCCTGAGCTGCAGGCTGAGCTCGATTCGTATCGTGAGCTCGTGACGCAGCTGCAGGAGATGCCCCACGCCCAGCCGGGAGCCGATTTCGATACTCCCGTGCTTGCCAGCCTCCCTCTCGAGCGATACGAATCGAAGCCTCGTTTAGCCGAGCGTGTACTTGTCATCGGCGACGAGCAGCCCACGCTGGTGCAACGCACGGCGGGACGCGTGAGCCGCGGAATGCTCGCGGTCAGCGCCGCCTATGTTCTTTTCCTTGCCGTTAGCCACAGTTTCCTGGCCCAGACCGCGACCAAGCTCGCGGGTGCCGTTGGCGATTCCCTGCACGCCGCCGCCGCCCGTACGCAGACTGTCCCGGTGCTGTCGACCGTTGTCGATCTGTCGGCCCGAGGCTACGATGCAGTCGTAGCCTCGGTCGCATCGATTGAGACGGTCTTGGGTCCGGGGCTGTTGACCATGGGGTTGGGAATCGTAGTCGGCGTGGCGGCCTGGGGCGTCATGTCCGGTGCCCGGCGCCGCCAGATCGCTCGACGAACTCACGCCAGCTGAAGGCGTTTCCCGGAACCCGGCCCTCATTGTCCCGGGTTGTGGGTAGAGACGGATACCGAATGAAGTGGCACGTTGCGCCTGTCCCCGCGGCGCTGGTTCTCCTCCTCGATCTCGTTGTCGGCCCGGCAACGCCGTTGGCGGTTGCGTACGCCGTCGAACCAGATCAGGACCGGACCGAACTGCGAACCGTGCCCGACGCTCCGCACACTCCCAGCCCGCTGTCGTATCAACGCCGTCAGGACGATCTTCACCGTCGTCTCTTCGAGACCTTCGCGGCCTACTCGAATGCCAAGGACCAGGCCACCCGCGACAGTCTGAAGGCGGTTCAGGCTGAGATTTCAGCCGAACTCAAGCGGCTCAAGGCCGATCGGGCTCCCAATGAACCACGCGCGCCGCGCGAGCCCGAGGGCGGATTGTTCGGGGAGTTCGAGCGCGAGTTCAGCCGTACCGAGGGCCCCGACTGGGCTGAGATCGAACGCCTCATAGAAGAAGGCGTGGGCAGTTTCGGCGAATTGGCCGAGCACGTGTCGGTGTGGATCGAGCAGACAAGATTGGAAATCGATGAGGATCAGGTGGGATTGGAAACGCCCGGTGGCAAGTTCCGTGTGAACGTCTCCCCCGAAGTGCGCGAGGGAATCCGCGGTATTGCCGAAGAACTCGGTCGGGCTCTCAGCGATTCGAGCGGATCGCCGGAGCTGGACCGGGAACTCAGAGCACTTCGGAAGTATTTGCCCGAGGGTGCAAGCGAGGGATTGTTTGGATTCGTCAAATCCGGTCGCTCGCGTGATCGACGCGTGATCGCCAAGACGGTGTTCAAGGTGGCCGACGACTTCGAAGTTGCCGAAGACGAGGTCGTCACCGGCGACGTCTACATTCTCGGCGGCGACTGCTACATATCCGGAGAGGTGCAGGGTACGGCCATCTGCATATTCGGTGACATCTACCTCGAAGACCGCGGGGTCGTGGGGAACGACGCCATCAGCATCGGCGGCGAGGTTTCACTCGACGGTGAGTCTTCCGTCCACGGCCGACGGTTTGACATAAGCCAGGTAGCTCCCGGTCTGGGCGCAGGATGGGGCAGCGGATCCGTGGGAGCCGTGGTCTACGGAATCAGGGTACTCATGCTCGTCCTGCTCCTGTTCCTGGCCACTTCATTGGTACCGCGCCGTCTTCAGCTCATGACCGATCACGCCACCCTCTCGCCGTTGCGCAACATCTTGTTTGGTTCGTTCTGGCTTTCGGTCGCCGTGGGTGCATTCGTGGTTCTGGCGGTGGGGTTGGCCATCACCGTCATCGGAATTCCGGTGGTGTTCGTGTTGGCGGTAGCCTTCTTGGCGGCTCTACTGGGCGCGTACTTCGTGGCGTGTCAGCTGCTGGGCGAGCGCTTGCTCGCCAGCATGGGCGGCGATCGCGAGCGATCCATGTGGATATCGGGACTACTGGGTCTGGTCATCCTGGAGATACCCGCGGTGCTCGCCATGACCTTGTACCCGGCGGTGGGCAGCTCGTCGGCGTTGCTCCCCGTGCTCGACTACATCGTCAAGTTCCTCGCCATCTCCTTCGGCTTCGCCTCGGTAGTCGCTACGCGGTTTGGCTCGCGCGAGGCCGACCCCGTCGGTGCGCCCCTGGATGCCGATGTGCCTCCCCCGGCACTCCCCGCGGGCTGATCTCCCCACGCTTTCCTGCCAATTGTTCCTCCGTCGGGCGCGTCGTGACTTCACGCGGTACGCGTCACGTGCGCGGGCTGTGGTACAATTGAATCCGATCCGGGGGGATCGATCGGATTACGTTGCTCCGGACCTCGTCTGTACTTCCCATCACAGTCACGCTCATGCTCGTATTGGGCCTGTCGACGAACGTCGCGCAAGCCACTTTGCGCGCAAAGGTCTATTCGTCGGCCGTGGTTGGCGGCCAGGTCGTGACCGATCCGTCCGCGTCGCCCGACCCGGTACGCTTTACGAGCCGTGCGGGCGTTGCCCTCACGCTTCAGCTGGATCCTCGTCGCTTGAACGTGTCCAACCCGTCGCGTGGCGCGTCGTTCGTGGCGGTGACCAGCGAAGACGTGAATACCGTGTTGGCACAGATGGCTTCCACCGTCGGTCTGGATCTCGACATCGATGTGTATCTGCTGCCGGGCCTGGACCCCGCATACCCCAGCAGTTTCTGCGTGGGGACTGAGATCTTCCTGAACCCCACATTCGATGTCGTTTCCTTGGAAGTGGTGGCCTACTCGCTCGTGCACGAAATCGGGCACGCCGTGCAACACGCACGGGTACCGCGATCAGGTGGGGTGGGGTGGACTACGTACCGGCGCTTGCGTCGATTGTCCGCCGCACACCACGAAGCGGCCGCTCATCGCGATCGACCGGGTGAGATCTTCGCCGAGGATTTCCGCGTGCTGTTCGGCGGCCAGTTGGCCAACCGAAATGGATCGATCGAGAATCCCGACTTGCCCATGCCGCAGCATGTAGTGGGTCTGGCCAACTTCTTTGCCCGCGCATTCAACTTTCGTCCCGGTCAGCCGCCGGCGCGGGCTAGCTGCGCGCCCAATCCCTTCAACCCCATGACCACCATCCGGATCGATCTGGTCGCCCAGGAACTGCTGACGGCCGCGCCCCTTCACGTGGAGATCTTTGATGCCCGTGGGCGACGCGTGAGGGTGCTGGGGCCGCTGACGCCGGAGAGCCAGGTTCAGGTGGAGTGGAACGGCCGCGACGATCGCGGTCAGCGGATCGCTTCGGGTCGCTACAGTTATCGTGTCGTGCGCGACGGTCGTTCGCTGGCCCGCGGCGCAGCGACGGTCTTGAAATAGGCTGACCGAGGGGGGACCGACGGGTCCGGCCCATGGCCGGACCCGTCGAAACCAGTGCTCGGGTCAGTTCTTCCGTTTGCGTTGACGATGCAGTAGCTGGCCGCACGCCGCCTGGACTTCGCGGCCCGCGCTGTCGCGCACGGTGGCCACCACTCCGCCTTGCCACAGAATCGACGCGAACGCATCGACGGTCGTGCGCTCGGGACGGTCCCCGCTGAAGTCGTCGATGGGATTGAGTGGAATCAGATTCACCTTGAACGGTCCGCGTCGCGCCAACTCGAGCAGTCGTTTGGCGTGCGCGGTGGTGTCGTTCTGACCGGCTATCAACGCGCACTCGAGCGTGACCTTGCGATTGGTGGCGTGCCCGTAGTGCGCGGCCGACTCGAGCAACAGTTCCATCGACGTCTGACCGGCGATCGGCATCAGCCGTCGGCGATCATTGGCGTCGCCCGTGGTAAGCGACACCGCCAGCCCGTAGGGTTTCCGCAGGCGCCCCAGGCTTGCGATGCCCTCTACGAGGCCAGAGGTACTCACCGTGATGCGGCGAGCGCTGAGGCCGACCGCGTCGGGGTGGGTGAGGATCTCCAACGCGCTGGCCAGCGCGTCGAAATTGTCCAGCGGTTCTCCCATGCCCATGAATACGAGCCGCGGATTCTGGGTAGCGGGGTGCCGTCGTCTGAGCTCCAGAACCTGCGCCACGATCTCACCGGCGCTCAAGTGCCGGACCAGTCCCATCTTCCCGGTGGCGCAGAAGACACACGCCATGCGGCAGCCGACCTGCGAAGAGATACAGTAGGTCCACTGATCCTCGGCGCGGGCAATGGCGACAGATTCGATGCGGGCGCCGTCGGCCAGCTCGAACAGATACTTGGTGGTACCGTCGGGCGAGGGCGCAACCGTCGCTTCGCCCAGCCGAACCACGCCGAGTTCTTCCGCCAACCTTCCGCGCAACGACTTGGGCAGGTCGGTTAGCTCTTCGACCGTGGCTACGCCCCTTTGATATAGACCGCTGGCGATCTGCTGACCGCGGTAGGCCGGTTGATCCCATTGGCGCATGAGAGCCTGGAGTTGATCCGGGCCCAGGTCGAGTAACGTGGTGTTCTGCATGGGTCGGCTTGACAACGACAGTCGGCTGGGGGAAGTTGGGTCGGCCCCACGGATCATCTCCTACGCATTGGACGGATCCATGGTTCATCCCACCCGCAAATCTACGAGCTCTAGTATAGGGCCGCGCGCGTCGGTAGACGAGGATCCGCGTTCGTCATTGCTGTCGGCGGCAGCTGACCCGATTCGATTGCGGATCCTACGGCTCCTTCGTAGCCCCCGTTCGGTGCGCGAACTCTGCGAGGCATTGGGCATGGCCCAGCCCCGCGTGTCGCATCATCTGGCCGTGCTGAAAGCCGCCGGCCTGCTTGATGTGGAGCCACGGGGTAGATTGAGGCTGTACGCCTGGGCGCCACTGGCCGAACCTTCTGAGCTCCGCGACGTACAGAATCTACTGGAGAAATGGCTCCAGATTGCGGCGCCCCAGGCGCCCCGATCCCAACCCCTGTCCAAGGTAGCCGCGGCCGGAGCTCACCCACCGACGCTCGAAGACTTCCTGCTCTAGAGGAGCCCCATGATTCCCGCCAACATCCTCATCGCCGACGACGAGGTTGCCATTCGTGAGAGTATCGGAGGCATCCTGCGCTACGAGGGGTATTCCGTATTCGACGCCGCTGATGGGCCCTTGGCCATCGAGCGGCTTCGCAAGGGCGATGTCGACGTCTTGTTGCTCGATGTGAAGATGCCGGGCATGGACGGGTTCGAGGTCATGGCTCAGATGAAGAACGATGGACTGGATATTCCCGTGGTCGTGATCTCCGGGCACGATGCCGTTTCCACCGCGGTCGAGGCGATCAAGCGCGGCGCCTACGATTTTCTGGAGAAGCCGTTCAATAAGGAAGAGCTGCTGGTTCGGATCCAGAACGCCCTGGAGAACGGTCGGCTGCGACGCGCCAACGCCGAGCTGTCCGAAGCCGCCGGATTGGGCACCGAACTCATTGGCCAGAGCCAATCCATGCTGCGCATCAAGGCCCTGATCGAGAAGGTCGCGCCCACGCCGGCCCGCGTGCTCATTACCGGTGAGAACGGGACTGGCAAGGAGCTTGTGGCGCGGGCGATCCATCGGGGCAGCGATCGGGACAAAGGGCCCTTCGTCGAGGTGAACTGCGCCGCCATCCCCGAAGACCTGATCGAGAGCGAGCTTTTCGGGCACGAGAAGGGGTCGTTCACCGGAGCTGGACAGCGCAAGTTCGGTAAGTTCGAGCGCGCGCACGGCGGCACGCTGTTTCTGGACGAGATCGGCGACATGAGTCCAACCGCCCAGGCCAAGGTGCTGCGGGTGCTTGAGGAAAACCGACTCGAGCGGGTGGGCGGCAACGACCTCATCACCGTGGATGTGCGGGTGGTCGCCGCTACCAACCGGGACCTCGAGAACGAGGATGCCTTCCGCCAGGATCTGTATTTTCGGCTCAACGTCATCCAGATCCACATGCCGCCGTTGCGAGAACGGCCCGAGGACATCCCTGCGCTATTCGGCCACTTCATGGACCGCTTTTCGCGTGAAATGAAGCAGGCGGCCAAACCCATCTCCGAAGACGCGACCTCCCGACTGGGTCGGCACGCCTGGCCCGGGAATGTACGAGAGCTGCGAAACCTGGCCGAACGGCTGGCTATCGTGGCCGGGTCCCAGATCGAAGTGGCCGATCTGCCACCTGGAATGGGAGGGCGGGAAAGCGACCGGGGGGCGATCGAATTCCTCGACGCGCCGACCTTCCAGGAGTTCAAGAACGCGAGCGAGGCGGTGTACATCCAGGCCAAATTGCGCCAGTACGGGTTCAACGTTTCCCGTACCGCCGAGGAGCTGCAGATGCAACGAAGTAATCTGTACAAGAAGATCCAGAAGTATGATCTGCGGACCAGCGAGTAGGGGCTGTTTCGGACGAACGCTCGACCCGTAGGCCGAGGCCGCCGGACAATTGGTGTCATGGCACGGACTTGGGTGGATTTCGAGGCATTGACACCGGGGCTGGCCCTACGTATTGTTAGAAACACAGGGTCCCGCGTGCCGCCTTCGCGGGGGACGTCTATTCAGACTGGAACGCCGGTTTCCAGTGAACGAGCACGATCTAGATCCCAACTACCGAAGATCCGTTAGCGGTCAGGGAGCAGCAGATGAAGGGCCTCGTAACGACCATTTTGGTTCTGATGCTCGCACTAATTGCGGTGAACGCTGTCGTGACTCCAGCGCAGGCTGAGCCACCGCGGGCAATGGCGATGAACAACCCCTCTGATCCCCCGGTCGTTCGCGACACTGGGGACATAGGGATTACACACGGCGACGGAGATGACATTGGTGGCGGCGACGAAGTCGACCCGCCTCCCGCGCTGCGAGAAGTGGATCCGCGAGAGTCGGGATCTGCTCAAGTATGGTGGGAATTCATCAGTCGCGTGATCCAGTCGCTGTCGAAACTCAGGAGCATCTAGAAGATAAGTCAAGCGCGAGCCGGTCAGGCCGGCGGCAAGATCTCTTTAAGCAGATCTGGCAACCTTGAATCTCGTTCTCGCCCAAGGGACGCCTGATGCATGAATTTGGAGATGGAGAGAGGGCCCACGGCCCCTCTCCATCGGAACCCCACAACCGAGCAGATTATCCGCTTCCTCTTTCTGAAGAAGAAGTAGGAGACCTGCACTACCACGCCGAGGGTTACTCGTCCGCGCTCGAGTACTACCGGTCGGCTTGCGAGCAAATCGAAGCCGCTCACAACGAAGCTCGCCCACGATCTCTTCTGACCATGCGCCTGGCGCGGAAGATCGGTGATTGCTATCGCCGACAGGGGCTGCCGGTCGAAGCATCCCGGCAATACGTCGAGGCCCTGAAGGTCGGCGCCGCCTACGCCACCGATGAGCAGAACGCTTCTATCTATGTGCGTCAGGCCGACGTCCTTTTCCAGACCAGTGACTACGATCGCGCGCTTGATGTGCTGCTGAGCGCCATGGCGGTACTCGCCAGCACTGACATGCATCTGGAAGTGGGCTGGGTGCAACGCCTCATGGGTGCCTGTCACCATCGGCTGGGTAACCACGCCAAGGCCGAGGAGTTCTACCAGGACTCGCTCGCCACCTATCGCCGTGTGGGTGAAGTGCTTCGGCAGGCCCGCATCTATCGCAACCTGGCGGTCCTGGCCAAGACGGCCTGTCGCTGGAACCGTGCGATGTTCTTCTTCGACAAGGCCGAACGACTTCTGCAGGGCGAACACGGTACGCCTCAGGAGTCGTGCATCCTTTATCTGAATCGCGCGATCCTGCACCGCAAGATGGGCCAACGCGCACGTGCTCGCGCCGATGTGCAGCGCGGCCTGAGCCTGGCCCGGAGCCTGGGCGACAATTTCCGCTTGGCGAAGTTCCGTTTGATCGAGGGTCAACTGGATATCGACGAGGGTCGTTTCGCCGAGGCCGAAAGCAACCTGCTCGAGTGCAAGGTGTTGGCCGAGCGCATCCATGCGCGTCGCGAGGTAGCACTGTCAGAAGAGTTCCTGGGCGATCTCATGATGGCGCGCGGACTGTGGGACGAGGCCGAGCGCAGTTACGCCGAGGCCGAGACCAGGGCGCGCGAGATCAGTGAGACCAATGATATCCTGGCCGAAGTCTACCGCCGTCGTGCCGAGTTGGCCTTCGAGCGCGGTGAGTTCACCGAGACGCTGGCCATGGCGGAAATCGGTCATGAGCTGTCCGACGCCTGCGGTGAAGAGTTTGAGCGGGGCTACCTGGAGCGGGCGCGTGGTCGCGCGTTGAACGCCTTGGGCGATTTCAAGGGCGCCCTGGCCGCGCTCGATGCGTCGCTCGCGGCGTTCGAGAAACTGCGCCTACCGGCCGAGATCGCGGTGGCCTTGCAGCTGCTGGGCGACCTCCACCTCGAGCTGAACGATCATACGAACCTGCTGCTGGCCCGGGCGCGCTTCCAGCAGGCAGTCACTCTCGACGTTTCCAACAGTTCCATTACACCCTGCTCGTTGTATACCGGGCTGGCCCGTGCGGAACTGGCCCTGGGGAACAACGACGAGGCGCTGCTGGCCCTATTCGAGGTCGAGCGTCTGAGTTGTGTCTCCGATACGGAAGCCGATGGCACGCTGGACGACTTGCGGGCCGAAATAGAAGCGGCCATGTCTTCGCATGCGAATACGCTTTCGTCGCAATATCAGGCCATCGCGGATTTGCCCGAAATGGTTGTCGAAGATCAGGTGCATCTCAATGGCGACCTCGAATCCCTGCTTCGGTCCTTGGCAAAACGACTGGGCGTAACTCGAGCCATCCTGGCGCGACACGAAGTGGGTAAGACCAAACTATTCTGGCGTTGGGAAGTGGGCGTGCGCGACGCGCGGTCGCTGGCCGACCATGCCATTTCGTTACTGGTAGACGACGAGCATTTCGAGGGCCCGCGAGTGTGGACCCATACCGCGGCCGACATTGGATGGCGTGGCGCCAAAGTTGCGCCGCAGGCGTCGGCCATCGTCTACCCTCTGATAGGTCAAGACGGAATCGAAGGTGTGCTCTACCTCGATGCGGCTCGCGAGGGTTCATCTGGTTTCGATGCCGAATCGCTGGCTCTGGGCTCCACCTACGTACAACTCATTCAAGAGAGTCTACCGCGCAGCACGGTTTCCTCTTCGCTTACGCCCGACGCCGGAGCGGTGGTGCGCCGTCGCTTGATTACCGGCAGTGCGGCGATGGAAGAGGTCATGGTCCTGTGCTCGAAGGTTGCCTCGAGTCCCTACACGGTCTTGTTTTCGGGCGAGACGGGGACGGGCAAGGGTCTGCTGGCCAGCATCGTCCATGAGATCAGCCCGCGCGCCGGCCAGGCTTTCGTCAGTGTCAATTGCGCGGCGATTCCCGAGACGCTGCTCGAGTCCGAACTGTTCGGGCACGTGAAGGGTGCGTTCACAGGCGCCGATCGCGACCGTGAGGGTCTTATTCTGAGCGCGCAGGGCGGCACATTGTTTCTCGACGAAGTGGGCAAGATGAGTCTGCCCATGCAGTCCAAGTTGTTGCACTTCCTCGACAGCAAGGAAGTGCGTCCGGTGGGTGGATCGCAGACCGTGCGGGTGGACGCGCGTGTGCTCGTGGCCAGCAAGCGCAACCTGAAGGGTATGGTCGATCGCGAGGAGTTCCTGGAAGATCTGTACTATCGTCTGCTCGACTTTCCGATCGAGGTACCACCGTTGCGTGATCGCGGTGACGATATTCTCTTGTTGGCGCGCTACTACATCGATCGAACGGCCGAAGAACTGGGGCGCTCCGCTCCCACGATGACGCGAGCCTACGCGGCCAAGCTTCGGGCCCATCGTTGGCCCGGTAACGTTCGCGAAATGGAAAAAGTCATCAAGCGAAGCGTGATCCTGGCCCAGGATGACGATCGTCTTCGCGACACCTACCTGACCACGGAACTCAGCCCCCGTGCCTCGCGCGGCGCCGGATCGGCTGATCTGCACAACGATACGATGCCTCTCAAGGAACAGATCGCTTCGTTGGAGCGAACGGTGCTGCGCCGGGCTTTGGAGAGCCACGACTGGAATCGCGCGCAGGTGGCGCGGCAACTACGCATCTCCTATCCAACTTTGTTGCAGAAGATTCGTATCTACGAACTTCGTCCGCAGTAGCTGACTGTCCATAGTCACACGTCCTTTACTCGCGGACCTCTTCCCCTATAAAACTTCTTTCCATGGCGTAAGTCGCAAGCTGTGAATGGCTTGGCCGGGTTCGTGGCTCCGGGGTGGGCGCACACCTATAAAGACTTTTAATACTTCGACGGGCTAGCTCGACAGCGCGCTGGCCGCGTTTTCAAGTCATTGTTTTATAACAACTTACGCGGTTGGCTCGGATGCCCAAAGTGGCACATGCCATGCTTTGCTACATGGTCAGATCGGATAACGCAAAGGCAGTCGTGATCCGGTCGTCCAGTAAGGGTCTTCGGACCACACGAGTTTCGGAGGATGGAGAGACGAATGTCCTCTCCGTTCACCGGCTGAATGAGGAAGTTTTCCGAAAATGGGTTTCGTCGCTACGGATGTGAGAGGTGGGGTCTCGTATTCGGCCGCGACGGGAATAATGGAAAACTATCGTTCTGTCCATCCTCCGAGATCTTCGTCAGTTTTGACCCGAGCCTAGCCACGAGGCGGCCTGGATGTCTTGGGAAGGCGAGACCCAAGACGATCCGCGAAGGGCAGCTTCACAGGGATCGGGTTGTTCCTGACGGTAACGAGCCCCGG
This sequence comes from Candidatus Krumholzibacteriota bacterium, assembly GCA_029262065.1. GTDB lineage: Bacteria > Krumholzibacteriota > Krumholzibacteriia > JAJRXK01 > JAJRXK01 > JAJDAC01. The sequence goes on from JAJDAC010000046.1 coordinate 164,475, forward strand.
CTATGCCGGGGCTCGTTTTACTTTGCCCTCAGCCAAGACCTCTTCCCTCGGCACCTCGCCCAAACGCCCTTTTTTCGTAGCGCCGATCCACTCCGAGTCTCGTCGCCTTGTCCTCGTCTGAGGACACCGACCTGTCGCCCGGCAGCTACGAATTGCCGGCGCCGCGCCCTTCTGGTCCCCTGTCACGGTTCTGTGACTTGTTCCGTAAAGTGCATTTGTACAGCAGGTTGTATCGTTCTTGGGGGGCGGTGACCGACCCGCTGGGAATCTCCTGCCGCCTGGCACGTAGGCTGCGTTAGGGAATAGTGCACACACCCGTAGAACAATGGAGGTGGGACCAATGAGACTGGGCAATGAGATGGGGAAGAGGAAGAGGACGAGGACGATGATGATGCGTGGGAGCCTTTCGCTCGTGGCCGCGCTTCTGCTGTCTGGGCTGGTCGCCTGCGATGACGACGACGATTTCGCCGACGTCAATCCGCCGGCCATTCCCAACGGTGTGTTCAGCATCACGGCTGACAATGAAGTGTGGTTGGTGTGGAATCCAAACCGCGAGCGTGATCTCGACGGTTACAACATCTGGTGGAACGCCAACGGTGGAACTCGTTTCGAACTGATCGGAACGATCGACGCCACGGATCCCACCTACTACGACCCGGGGTTTGACGCCAATGATCCGGGCGACGATTTCCTGATTTTCAGCGATATCGACGTCATCAATGGTGAGGCTCAGTACTACGCCGTGAGCGCTTTCGATCGCCACGGCAATGAGAGCGATTTGAGCCTCGAGTTCGTGCGCGATGTGCCCAGACCGGAGGGATTCGTCGATTTGACCGATCGCTTCGTCACGGCCGCGCAATCCGGCTATGACCTGAGCGGCTTGTCCGAACAGGCTCAACCCTTCAATTTGGCCACGACCGATGTGTGGTTCGAACGCCTCGGGCCAGATGGGGTGGGATTCCTTACGGTCGATCCCACGCGCGTGCTGATCCAGGACTATGGTAACGTCGGTTTCGACGTGGCTTCCTGGGCGCCGCTGAATGGTTGGTCGGCCTTGGGCCAGGTTGAGGCTATCGAAGGTCACACGTACATTCTGCGCGTGAGTGAGTCGGTCGGCGCACCCACGTTCAATTTCGCGAAGCTCACCATTCTCGACCTTGCGGCAACGTCGGTCGAGTTGCAGTGGGGTTACCAGATCGTCGAAGGCGAGCAGGAGCTACTCGTTGCTCCGCTGCCCCAGGGCGATGAAGAAGTTTAAGGAGGAGCTGCAATGAAACGTCACCACTTTGCGCTCATCCCCCTGTTTTCCGTGGTCCTGGGCTTGGCGGCGATCCCTGCCGCCGCCCAGACCTCGGGGCCGAAGATCGACATGGCCGCTCTCTGGCTTTCGGGCCAGGAACTTGGAGTCGAGGACTCCGCCGGTCGTGTCGATCCCGAGGACTACCCCGATCGTGAAATGCGAGTCGAGGTCTGGCACGACAAGGACGACGACGAGACCTACTCGCGAGGCGAGGAGTTCTCGGCTTACTTCCGCACCAACGCGGATCTCTACGTTGTCGTGTATCGCATCGATGCCGACGGCATCGCGGAAGTCCTCTGGCCGACGTCGCGTTTCGACGATGGTTTTGTGTACGGGGAGCACGCGTACGTCATTCCGGCCCAGAAGAATGGGCCGAGGTTGCGGGTCAGCAACAGCAAGGGCGTGGAGTATCTTCAGGCCATTGCCAGTCGATATCCGTTCGACCTGCGCAACCTTGGTATGGATTTCACGTTCGCTCGCACCGACAACGACGAGCGCTACCGCTATAAAGTGGCGGGGGATCCGTTCCTGGCCGTCAACGACATCAACTACGCCATTACCGGCCTTGAGGAGGACGTAGACTACCTGGTTACCGATTGGTCGCACATCTACATCGAGTCGAAGGTCGAATACGCGCGGTACACGTGCACGCAGTGTCACACCGAAGAGGATGACTACCATCCCTACGTCGACACCTGCTCCACGGTGAACGTCTACTACGACTACGGTTGGCACAATCGCTGGTATTCGCGGTTCGGTTGGTATCCGCTCTACTATGACCCGCCGTACTATTACTATGACTACGTGTCGTACCGTCCCTACTGGTTTTCGTACTATCCCGTGAACTACAGTTGGGCGTGGTGCAACATCTACACGCGTCCGTACTCCGTTTACGGTTGGCACGATTCGCCGTACTACGCGGGCGACTACGGAGTCCGGTATCGGCGGGGCTACGGAACGCGGCCACTGTATGATGTCGCGTCACCGTCAACCAACTTGCGGCTACGCGACCGGGACCTACGTGGTCGTGGGCCGGCTAGTATCGCCCGGACCAATCGGCGCGGCGATCGCGATGCCATCCGTCGTGTCGACGAAACGCAGTTGGTGCGCAACGGCGTCGACCGGGATTTGCGCACGGTTTCGCGCGATCGCAACCGGGGCGGAGATCGAGGACGCGACATCGCACGGGTCGAAGGTCGTGGAGATCGCCGTGGCGGCGTTCAACGCGATACCGAGCGCCGGCGAGATCGCACCATCGTGAGCCAGAAGCCTTTGGATCCTTCGCGAACACCTACGCGCATTTCAGACCAACCGCGGCGTGGCGTTTCGAAGCCTGGCGTTTCGAAGCCTGGAGTTGCCAAACCCGCGGATCGCACACGCGATGACCGTGGCAATGGGCGCAAATGGACGCGTCCGGTAGTTCGCAACGGAGACCGTGACACCAACAACGGGCGCGATCGTTCGGGTACGGTTGAACGCCGTAGTCCTCGCGATCGGGGCCGGACCGTGGTTTCGCCACCCTCCAAGCCGCGCCAGGGCCAGCAGAAGCCTTCCGTGGACCGCAGCAAACCGCGCCAGGGCCAGCAGAAGCCTTCCGTGGACCGCAGCAAGCCGCGCCAGGGTCAGAAGAAGCCAGCCGTGGACCGCAGCAAGCCGCGCAAGGGTCAGAAGAAGCCAGCCGTGGACCGCAGCAAGCCGCGCAAGAAGGGTAACGATGCTCCCAACGTGAGTCGTTCGACTTCGCGTCAGGGTCGCAGCAAGCCGGCGGTGGCGCCGTCGAAGCCGCGGGGCAACAAGACATCGAGTCGAGGTGGAGGGAACGTGCGTGCGCGTTCGAGCGACAAGCGTCGCAGTGCTCCGGCCAAGCCCAGCTCCCGGTCCTCGGTGAGCAAGAAGAGTGGCAGCAAGAGCCGGAGCAGCGCCACGGTCAAACGTGGTGGCACAACCTCGCGCAAGTCGTCACCGGCTCGCAGCAGTAGCCGGGGTGGATCGCGTCGCAGCGGCGGATCCAAGAAGGGGCGTGGTTGATGACTCCACCTTGGGGTTCCAAGTAGGAACCATACGATTTGGAGGGTCCCTGATCGGTCTTTTAGGAGGCCGGCCAGGGCTGGCCCGAAACCTTTCCCAGGATGGTTGGCAGCCGTAGCGGGAGGAGGGGGAGCGGGCGAGTTGGCGGACCCTCTGATTTTGGAAGAGGAACGAAGGACCAGATTTGTCGATCAGGGGCGACGATGGAGGGTCCGACGTTCCTCTTCCTTTTTTCTTTGCCGGCTATCTTCTATACTGCGCTTTCCTCTGAACGACCGAACTCGAGGTTCGCATGCCGCACCGCCTTTTCGGCGCCGTTTCGCTGTTACTCGTCATTTTTGGTCTTGCCGCGACGCCCGGGTATGCCCAGTCGTCCCTGACCGACTCCCAGGCCGCCCAGACCCGCTTGCGACTGCTACGCGAGCGCGCGCATCATCTGCAGCCGGTCCAAGCCAAGCAGTCCCAACGCGACATCCTGGCCAAGCGGGCCGCGCCCTCGCGCTTGGACGTGCTCGTGGTTGGATGCGATTTTGCCGATAGCCTCATGTGGGGTCGGGATCTCGCCGATTTCCCCGGCTGGCCTACCCAGCGTCGGGCAGGGCACATCATCCCCGGCACCGACCGCTTCCAGTTCGCCGCCCACGACTCCGTCTACTTCGACATCCAGATGAAGAAGGTCGCCGACTACTTCGAAACGGTAAGTTTCGGTGCACTCGATATCGAGTGGGATGTCCACGGCGAGATCATCAACGTGCCCGAGGGCATGGGCTACTACGGCGATGCCGATTCTTCGAGCGTGCGGCTCGCCGCCATGAGTCAGTTCGTGATCGACGCCGTGGACGACTCCGTGGATTTCTCAGCCTACGATACGTTGTTGCTCATCCACGCCGGCGCCGGCAAGGAAACGGACATTCTGGGCAACAGTCCCAACCAGATCTTCAGCAACTATCTTGACCTGCGTGATTTCGCCGATGCGGAAGAGGCTGGTCTGCTGACTGGACCACGGCTGTTGGCCGATGAGGGACCAGTGGAGCACGTGCTCATCCTGCCCGAAAGCGAGAGCCAGGATCCGCTCACCGCAGCGGGCCTGGACGGGTTCTTCGGGACTCGGGGTGTCTATTGTTTCGAGTTTGGGCTGCGCCTGGGCATGTTGAGCCTGGCCGATTTCACGCCTTCGGGTTTCGCCGATAGTCAGGGTATCGGCCAGTTTGGACTCATGGGCTACGGCTTGTTTGCCGGCGTGGGGATCATACCGTCGGCACCAAGCCCTCTGAACCGGATGTTCGCGGGTTGGGTTGAGCCGGTGGTGGTTCGCGACGACGCAAGCCTGCGCATCGGCGCGATGGATTCGGTGGGAATTGCTGAAACCGATACCACCCTCATCAAGATTCCCATTACCGATCGCGAATACTGGTTGGTCGAGTTTCGCCTGCAGGATCCCGACGGCGATCTGTTCTACACATTCGATCGTCTGAACCCCAACAACGTCCCCGACTATTTCGATGCCGACAGCGAGATCGGCGACGGTATTCCGACCGGGCCGTTCGACGTGGCTACCGACACGTGGGAGAGTACGCTGGGCTCGGAGTGGGATTTCTTCATGAGCGACTGGAACGGGCGCACGCCCGACGGTTGCCAGCGCGGTGGCGGCAGTGGTCTGTACATCTGGCATGTCGACGAGGCGGTCATCGAATTCCACGTGGCCAACGGCACCAGTGCAGTCAATTCCGACCGGGATCACCGCGCCATCGACGTGGAAGAAGCCGATGGACTCCAGGACCTGGACTCGTCGTTGCCGGTGCCGTTTCTCCTGGGGTGGGACGGGGATACCTGGCGAGGCGAGGGGGCCAGCGAATTCGGTCCAGATACGAACCCTTCCACCGATACCGCCGATGGTATTCCCACCGGCGTTCGCATGTACGACATGAGTAGCGTCGTGGTCGACTCCCTGCCGCCGCAGGACGGATTCTGTACGGGCTTCGTCTATCGCTCGGTCATGACGTTCGCCGTGGAGTTCGGTTCGACCGACACGGCTCTGGGTGCGGCTGCGAGTCGGCACCAGTACGTGGACAACCCCGCGCGCCACGACATTCGCCTGGCCGATCTGGGCACCAGTGGAACCGATCCCACGCTCGATTTCACGCCCGAGATCGTTCAGGTCGGCGACGGCGGTCGCGTCTACGCGTTCGATGGATCGCTCGATGAGTGGCGCGACGGCGATAGCGATCCCGCCACCGAAGGGGTGCTTGCCCTGGCCACGCCCGCGCGGCCCTGGTTGGGTCCGCCCGCCGTGGCCGGGTTCCGCGGCGATGGGCAAGCGCAGATCTTCGCTTCCACTGAATCCGCGCTCTTCGCGTTCGACGCAACCGGCGCAGAGCTGCTCGACGGCGACGCTGACGCCGCCACCAATGGGGTCATGTGGACACCGCCGGCGGGAACCCGTCTGGTGGGCGCACCAATTCTGACAATGCCAGGCCCCGTGGTCGCCAAGGGCCCAGCCTTCGATTACCGGCTGCTGCAATTGATGGAAGCTGACGGTACCGTGGCTTTGCTTCGAATGACGTGGAACGGGGGCTCCTTGACGCAGAACGTCTTCACGCTGGCGCCGGGTGTAGTCAGCGGACCGGCTTGCGTTCTGGTAGGTCCGTCGACCCAGCCACTGGCGATTCCATGGCGCAATGAAAACAGCGGCGGGTTTCTTTTTGTCGACCCGGAGACCGGTGATTGGGGTGGAGCCCTCACTCGCGGTGGCCACGGCGGACAGCCGCCACTGGCCATTCGATTGGGCACGGGCGGCGAGTCTTCGTTGGCCTGGGTGGACAGCAGCAGCGTGGCTCATCTCGCGGTCGTCGATACGCCCCTTGGCGCCGATCCCAACCCGTCCGCGTTTGCCGAGCTGGGTGAACGCTCGTCGTTCGCCGCCACCGGGTTTGCTTCGGCGATCGTGGGGGGACCGATTCGCCCCCCTGGAAACTCTGCTCCCGGCAACCCGATTCTGGCGCGATCGGTGGGGGCCAGCCTGGAGTTGCTCGACCGCGCACTCAGTGCTCAAGTGGGATCGCCCTACCGGCCCCTATTCTTCGGAGAACAGGTTCTGGGAGACTCGCGGCCGGCTTCGCCCGTGTTGGTGGATATCGACGGGGACGGCCCGGTGGAAGTGATATGGCATGACCCGGTGGGTCGATTGCACGCAGTGGATTTCAAGAGCCGCGAGCTGAGTGGTTGGCCCGCCCAGGGACCGGGTGAGCCCGTGGGATCGCCGGCGGTGGGGGACGTCGATGGCGACGGCAATATGGAGCTGGTGGTCGGCGGAGTGTTCGATGCGATCGTGGAGATCGACGGACCCAACCAACAGGTAGTGACCCGCGCAAGCGGTGAGCTCCGGGTCTACGATCTGCCGCCCTCGGCCGCGCCCGCGGTTTGGCCGCAGGGCCGTGGTGGCGCCGGAAACGAGGGTCGCCAATTCGCGGTTTCATCGAGTGTCTCGGTGGCTGGCGGCACCGCCGTCGACGATCTGTTTCTGCAACCAAACCCCGCGGTGGGGTCGCAGTTGCGGGTGCGGGCCAATGTGTTGCGCGCAACCCAGGCCGTCATCACGCTCTACAACCTGGAGGGCCAGGAAGTGGCACGGAGGGGGCCGATCACGGGGTTGGCGGGGTCATTCATGGACGAACAGATCTCGATCGAGAATCTGGTGGCCGGGCACTATATCTGTCGGCTTGAGGCCGACGGAGCGAGCCTCATCCAGGCGTTCGTGGTCGCGCGTTGAGCGGTCTCGGTTGGAAGGGCCCCCGAAGGGGCGTATATTCATTGGGTGTTGCCGGTTCGCCCCTCGGCATCACCCCAAACAAACTCGATAGCGTGGGGAGCATCATGCGGACGAATTCAATCTTGGCCATTACCGCATCGGTATTCTTGGCCTCTATCCTGATCTGGTCGCTGGCCCCGAGCGAAGCCAGTGCGGGCGAGCCGGGTCAGACCGGGCTGCTGGCGTTGCGGCTGGGCGTGGGCGCGCGCGCCGGCGCGATGGGCGAAACCGGCGTGGCCGGGGCCCGTGATGGTACCGCGATGTACTGGAACCCGGCCAACCTGGGCTACACCGAGGGAACCCAGCTGGCGGCGCAGCACACCGAGCACTTCGGCCTGTTTCGCAAGGAAACGGTCTCGGTGGCCCATGCGACCGAGATCGGTGCTTTTGGTGCCATGGTCAGTGGTTTCTACAGCGACGAGCTGTTACGTACCGACGAGGTGAACGCGGGCGTCGTGCAGGGCACGTTCCAGCCCTATGACCTGGTGGTTGGGTTGGCCTATGCGATCGAGTTCTCGCAGCTGTCGCTGGGCATCACGGGCAAACTTCTCTACGAACGAATCGATTTGTACGACGGGCTGGGCACCGCGGTCGATATTGGCGTGGTGCACAAGGCCGAGGTGCAGGGCCTGTATCTGGGCGGATCCATCCAGAATATCGGCAACACCATGAAGCTCAACGAGGAAGAGTTCGACTTGCCCCTGACGCTCCGGGTGGGCGGCGAATTCACGCCCGCCGTGGCCAACGGTCGATTGTCGCTGGCGGCCGAGTTGGTATCTCCGAACGACGGAAACGCCCGGCTGCACGCCGGGGCCGAGGTCTGGTTGCACGAGACCTTCGCGCTGCGTGGTGGGAACCGGTTTTCGTACGATACGTACGGGCCGACCTTCGGGGCGGGATTCCGGCGGAACATCTTGTCCATCGACTACGCGTTCATGGTGAACGACAACGATTTCGACAACAATCACCGGATATCGTTGAACGTGGGCTACCTCAGGAACGAATAGACTCGCGTCCGGTTACGTCCACCAGTTCCAGCACGCCGTCCTGCAGTTGGCCGGCGGTGAAGCTGGACACCCAGTCGCCCAGGCACGTAAACGTCCAACCGTCGAACGGCACCTGTATCGGGCAATGGATGTGTCCGGTAATCAGGTAGTCGACGTCGGCATGGCTGGTGGCTTCGCCGTACAAGCGTATCCGCTTCTTCAGTGCTTCCACGTCGGTCTGATGTTTTTCGCGCGAGGCTTTCGACAGCGCGAATGCGAAGCGGTGCAGCAACTCGGGGTGGATGCTCTTGGCCACGAACACCAGCGCCGGGTTTCGCACCAGGGCCCTGAACACCTTGTAGAACTGGTCGCCCCCCAGAAGGCCGTCGCCATGCGTCAGGCGTAGGCGCTTCCCCTGGTGCTCGACCACGCTGTGGCTAGCCAGCACGTTCACACCAAGGCTGTTTCGGAGGTAATCGGCGCACCAGATGTCGTGGTTGCCTCCCACGAAGTGCACGTCGATGCCGCGGTCCAGCGTACGCCGCAGGCCGTACAGCACATCCAGGTTCGACTTGGGCATGAAGTTGGGGTAATCCAACCAGAAGTCGAAGATGTCGCCCAGCAGGTACAGCGTGCTGTCGGCGGCGAACGAATCCAACCAGGCCACGAAGCGATCGCACCTGAGCGCCTGGCTGGCGGGCGAACCGGCCCCGAAATGGCTGTCACTGGCGAAATATACGGTCGCGGACATGGACTCTCAGCCGGGTGGGAACAGTATGTGCAGCCAGGGCGTTGAACTAGGGACCCTTGGAGCGATGGTCGCCAGGTTAGGACAACCGCCCTCTGGCAGCAAGCCAGGCCAGGATATGGTTGGACAGAGGTGACACCAGCGCCGAGGATACGAGGTTGAGGCCCCTGGGCTCTCGGGGGCCGGCCAGGCAAGCGAACCAGTACCAACGCGATAGAGCCCGGAGTGGGGTTGACGGTGGGCGCGCTCCAGACTAGACTGGGGAATATAAGGTGATGATCCGGTCCACGGACAGAGACCCCATCTCTGCTGTGGAATCGCCCCGGGCCTAACCTTCCCTTACTGGACGACCAGACATGCCTGTCGCATTCTACTCGTGCTCGTCGCGAGGAGGAATTCATGTCACGGTGTCGTCACATCCTGCACGCTCGAATCCATGCCGCCCCGGCCGTCCGAATAGGACTGCTCTCGCTCGCGGTGGTGTCGACGCTTTTCACTGCCGCTTCTCCCGCGGCGGCCCAGAGTCGTAGCGACCAGCACAAGTACTTCCTGAACTCCGACGTCCAGAGTCCATTCATGATTGTGGCCGACCGTGTCGGGCCGGCGGTGGTTTCCATTGCCACCAACCGGGCGGGTGGCGAGGACAATCCGCTCGAAGACATGTTCCGCCAGTTCTTCCCGCGTGGACGTGAGAATGACGAGCGCGAGTTCGAAGCACCCGGCGCGGGCAGTGGCTTCATCGTCACGGCCGACGGGTATATCCTTACCAACAACCACGTGATCGAAGACGCGGTCGAGATCCTGGTACGCGTTCCCGGCTTCGACCGCGGTCTGGAAGCCACGCTCGTGGGAACCGATCCCGGCACCGACCTGGCGCTCATCAAGGTCGAGTACGAAGACGATCTTCCGTACCTCGAGTTCGGTGACAGCGACGAGGTGCGAGTTGGTTCCTGGGCCATCGCCATCGGCAACCCGTTGGGACAGTTGGCGGGTAGCATGACGGTGGGCATCATCAGCGCCGAGGGGCGTAGTGGCCTGCGCATTCAGGGTGGCACGCCACGGTACCAGGACTTCTTGCAGACCGACGCCGCCATCAACTTCGGTAATAGTGGTGGCCCCCTCGTGAATATCCACGGCCACGTCATTGGCGTGAACACCGCCATCAACGCGGCCGGACAGAACATCGGTTTCGCGGTTCCGAGCAACCTGACCCGGAACATCTACGAGCAGCTGCGTTCGAGCGGGCGCGTGGTGCGTGGATTCCTGGGTATTCGCATGCGGAATCTCAACCCCGACCTGTCTGACGGCTTCGACCTCGATATCACGCGGGGCGTGGTGGTAGAGGCCGTTCTCGACGATACGCCGGCCGAGCGAGCGGGTCTGGAAGTAGGCGACGTCATCACCGAGTTCAACGGCGAGCGCGTCGAGACCGACCGCGACCTTCAGTTTCGCGTGGCCGAGGCTCCGGTGGGTAAGAAGGCCCGTCTGCGTATCTATCGCGACGGACGCGAGCGGACGCTGGAAGTAACTCTCGATGAGTATCCGGAAGACGCTCAATTGGCTTCCGCTCCCAATCCCGTGGATGTGCGTGGCGACGCCTGGCTCGGGATTGAAGTCGCTGATATCACGGACACGCGCAATCGCCGCGTACGCGACCTCATCGACACCTTCGACATTTCCGAAGAAGAAGGTGTTCTGGTGCTGGCCGTGAAGCGGGGGAGCGCCGCCGATCGCGCCCGGCTGCGGGCCGGAGACGTGATCGTGGAGATCGTGAAGATGAACATCCAGAATGTGGAAGACTTTCGCCGCGCGTCGGATCGCTTTGCCGACCGCACGAAGAGTATCGCCATACTCATTCGTCGTGGCGAAATGACGAGTTACGTGACCGTCGATCCTACCGAAGGACTGGAAGAAGAGTAGGTCGAGGTCGTAGTCATCCGGGCCGTCCCCCTCTCGCCAGTTGTGGGACGGCTCGGAATCACCGTCAGCCAAGGAGGAGGTGAGCAAAAAAACCGACCCAGCTAGCCGGTAGTTGGGTATCTCGTACCCCAGGAAAGGTGTCCAACCATGGTGCGCCGCAACTCCAAGATCGTCGGACGCATGGATCGGAGCCTGGAATGCTACTTGAGGGAAATCGGGCGGTATTCATTACTGAAGCGGGAGCAGGAAGTCGAACTTGCCCAGCGTATCCGCCAAGGTGATGACGAAGCTCTGAATGAATTGGTTCGCGCCAATTTGCGCTTCGTGGTGTCCGTCGCGAAACAGTATCTCGGTCAGGGTCTGTCGCTTCAGGACCTGATCAACGAGGGCAACATAGGTCTGATGAAAGCTGCTCGTCGTTTCGACGAGCAGCGTGGGTTCAAGTTCATCAGCTATGCTGTCTGGTGGATTCGCCAGGGCATCCTGCAGGCTATCTCCGATCAGTCGCGCGTGGTTCGCTTGCCGCAAAACCGCACCGTCGTCCTGCATCGGGTCAACAAAGCCAACGGTCGCCTCCAACAACGGCTGGGCCGCCAGCCGCAACCGAGTGAGATCGCGGTCGAAGCCGATGTGCCCGAGCGTGACGTACGCGAGGCGCTTCGGATCGGCCAGCCGCCCGTCTATCTGGACGAAGTCCTCACCGAAGACGACGGGCGCACAATGGGTGAAAGCCTGCCCGACGACAACGCCGTGGGCACCGAGGCTCCGGCGATGGATAGGACGAGGAGTGAGGATCTGGGCCGTGTTCTGGGTATTCTTCCCGAACGCGAGGCCAACATCCTTCGACTCTACTTCGGGATTGGCGCACAGACGTCGCTGACCCTGGAGCAGATTGGTGGTCAAATGGGACTCACCCGAGAGCGCATCCGGCAGCTCAAGGAGCGGGCCCTTCAGAGGCTTAGGCAGCATGAATTAGCAGGGGTTCTGCGCGATCACTACGACGACGCGTGAGCTTCTGCCGGTAAGCTGTTGTTACTCTGAATTCTAGGCCGGCCCCGCCAATGGTGGGGCCGGCTTGGTGGTGCCTCGATGGAACGAGTCTTGCAGTCGTTGGGCATGGAAGTGGTGCGGGCTGCCTTGACAGAGGTCGAACCCTTACTTACGCTGCCCGTCTCGATATCAAGGCGCGCAACGGACCGCGACGGGAAAGCACCCGCCCCACTCCCTGTCGTTGGCCATCGTTGGATTCTGACAAAGGCCGCCATCGTCCCGAGACCTCAACCCCGTAGATCTCCTGTCCCATGAAGCAGACTCACTGGACTTTTCTCTACGTTCCCGCGAATGAAGGCGGAGTGCGCACGATCCATGTGAACAAACGCATGGTTACTGCCCTCGGTCTGTTCGCGGTTCTGATGGTGCTGCTCACCAGCCTGGTCACGACCGGCTACGTGAAGCAGGAAAACGTGCTCGACGACCTGTCCGAGCGCGAACGTGACATCTTTGCCTTGCGTAACGAGCTGAGCGAGCTCGAGACCTCGGTTCGTCAGTACGAGCAACAGATGTCCACGAACTATCAGTTGCAGGAACGTGCGAACCTGCTGGCGGGCCTGGGCCCGTTGGACACCGGAGCAATTGAAACCGGGGTGGGTGGCCGTGCGCCTCAGGCTGAGAGCCTGATTGGCTTGGACGCGTTGAGCCAGGAACGGATTTCCGAGATCCGCGAGCAGTTGAACAAGCTGCTCAAGCACGCGCAGTTCCAACGACACGGATACGAGACGGTGCTGCAGACTCTGCGCAACGATCAGAAACTCCGCGACAGCACGCCTTCGATTCGTCCGGTGCACGGCGGTTGGTTGTCCAGCCGCTACGGGCGACGCGTCGACCCGTTCACCGGGAAGATGGCTTTCCACCGCGGCCTCGACTTTTCGTCGGGTATCGGTACGCCCATCTACGCCACGGCCAGTGGCTCGATCACGCGGGCCAGCCGCCACGGGTCCCTGGGCAAACTGGTGGAAGTCGACCACGGGAACGGCTTGGTTACACGCTATGGTCACCTGAATGATTTCGCGGTGGCCAAGGGCGATCGAATCGAGCGCGGCGATCTGCTGGGGCACATCGGCAACACCGGGCGTAGCACGGGGCCGCACCTGCACTACGAAGTGGTGCGCAATGGCCGCTCCGAAAACCCCTGGCTGTACATCATTCGCGACTAGGCCCAGAATCTCCCCACCGACCTCCGGGGCCGGTAGTCTGATCTTCGGGAGAGGTGGCCGATGCTGAACAATCTTGGCATCAAGCTCCTGTGCGTGCTCGTAGCCGCCGTGCTGTGGGTTCAGGTCGCAGGAGGGTTGCAGGTCGAGGAAATGGTGCAGCTGCCCTTGGAACTCGTGGGCCTGGCCGATTCCTTGACCGTGCGAACCACCACGGTTCCTGAACAGGTTGGCGTACGCATTCGCGGCAGTAAGCTTCAGCTTCTGCGCGACGATGTGCTTCGCAAGAACCCCGGCCGGGTCGAAGTGGACATGTCCAATTCCTCGCCGGGCTACTACCGATATGAGGTTTCGGTGCTCGATGTCCGCGCGCCAGTAGAAGCGTTGGATATCGTACCGCCCCTCACCCTGAACATCCCCGTCCATCGCCTGGCCACGCGTGATGTTCCCGTGCGACTGGCGGTCGAGGGGCAGTTGCCCCAGGGCTTCACCATGGCCGGACGGCCGGAGATCATCCCCGCCGAAGTGCGGGTGCGAGGCCCCGAGGCTTCGGTCAATCAGCTGAGCCACGTGAACACGTTGCCGGTACGATTCGAGCGACGGCGCGATTCGTTCCGCGAAACGGTGGGGCTGGTGCAGCCTGACATCGACACCCACGTCCATCCGCTCGAGGTGCAGGTGGAGGTAGTGGTGGACGAGATCGTGGAGCGCCCCTTCGTGAACGTTCCCATTCGGGTGCTCAGCGAAATGGATCCCGCCCGATACCACGTGGAGCCCACGACCGCGCAAGTGCGCGTGGTGGGCGCATCGGGTGCCGTGCGAGGGCTGGCGCTGGAGGACGTCTCGGTGCTGCTGAAGATCGGCGAACGTGAGCCGGGTCTCTACGAGCTCGAGCCCGAGGTGGTCGTGCCCGAGGGGATCGCTTCCACCTCGGTAGAACCGCCGACTTTCCAGCTCATCGTCGAAGTCGAGGGTGAGCAATCCCCGTGAACGTGGTCTTCCGGCCGCTCACCTGGCTGCTACTGGGCCTGGTCGTGGCCATCGCTATCGCCGCCGTCTATCCCGGTCGTGAGTCGACCCTGCCGGGCACGGTGCGTCTGGCCACGGTGCCGGGCGCCGGCCCCCGACTCACGCAGACCTCACTTGCTCCCCTTTGCGACTACCTGGGTTTGGCGTTGCGGCGTGCGGTGGAGCCGGTCCTGCTGCCGGCCGGGGCTCGGTCGCTCGAGTCGACCTCGTTCGACCTGGCGCTCGTGCCCGCGTCCATGGTGGGGCGGGTCAAGGGCGGTGAGGTCCTGGCCTGGGCCAAGCCTCGCGCGGTTCCTGGCCTGGGGTGTAGGCCCTATGTGGTCTTTCCCAAGGAACGACCCTGGTACGATCTTCCGTCTCCGCGTATCTCTTTCGGAGATTCGCTCACGTGGTCGGGTGGGCGTGGCGCGCAGGAATACCTGCTCGAACATGGCTTCAAAGACCTGACGCGCTTCGGGAACGTCACCTACGGCCGCAACCCGTTCGTGCACGAGGCGGTTCTATGGAGCGTGATCCATGGCGTGGCGGATGTGGCGATCCTGAACGAGGGTGATGTGCAGGCCGCGGTCGACGCGGGTATTCTCGACCGTGATCGGTTCAAGCTGGCGCCCGCGGGTCCCGCGGGGGCTGGGTTTGCGTTGGTGGCCGGGCCGGCAATGTCGGGTTCGGCCCGCCGTCAGGCACGAGCCGCGGCGCTCAACCTGGATCTGTTTCGGTACGAGACCAAGAGTTATCAGGTAAAGGCGGTGCTCGAAGCCATGGGTCACCTGGGCCTACATGGTTTCGCACCCGATCAGGTCCTGCCCGCGCTTCGGCCGTGACCTCCGCGCCCGGACCGGATAGGACCGTGGTTTTGTCTTGTACGATCCAATTGACCGAGCCCGTGGCGGGCCAGGGGCCGAATTGACACACCGCGACGACGCGCCTACCATCCACTACTGGCTTCCGATCGTTGTGTGGGTGGGCGCGGTGTTTTCCGTGTCGTCCATCCCCGGGCCGACCCTTGAAAAGGTCGGCTTTTCCATTCAGGACAAGTTGGCGCACGCACTCGTCTACGCGGTGTTGGGATTCCTGGTGTTTCGTCGCCAGCGTTTCCAGCTGGGCTGGAGTGGTTGGCGGGCGGCCTTGTTGGCAATCGCGGTAGCTGCTGTCGTGGGCGCGCTCGACGAAACGTATCAGTTCTTTGTTCCGGGGCGGTTTTCGTCGCGGTGGGACTGGGTGGCGGACGTGGGTGGCGCGGCGGCGGCCGGACTACTGGCACTGATCTACTACCGATGGTTGAGCTCGGGGCCGGTCGCGGCCGCCACCGAGACCAAGGGAGAGGCATCCGGATGAAGGGGCTTACACGCACCCATTCCTGTGGCGAACTCACGTCGTCCAGCGTGGGCACCACCGCAATACTCAACGGCTGGGTAAATTCCTCGCGTGATCATGGTGGGCTGGTCTTCGTCGACCTGCGCGATCGCTACGGCATGACGCAGGTGGTGTTGGGTGGCGATCTGGTCGAGGTCGCGCAGGCCCTGCGATCGGAAGACGTGGTGGCGATCGTGGGCACGGTGCAGTCCCGCCCCAAGGACATGGTCAACGACAAGATGGTCACCGGATCAATCGAGGTGATGGCTACCTCGTTGCACGTGCTGAATCGAAGCAAGGTGCTGCCGTTCACGTTGGACGAGGCCGAGAAGGCCAACGACGAACTGAAGCTGCGATATCGTTACCTGCACCTGCGCGCGCCGCGCATGCAAAACAATCTGCGCGTGCGGCACCAGGCCGTACAGTCGGTGCGCACCTACTTGTCCGGGAACGATTTCCTCGAAGTCGAAACCCCCTTGCTCATCAAGACCACGCCCGAAGGTGCGCGCGACTACGTGGTTCCCAGTCGGGTGCACCCAGGACAGTTCTACGCGTTGCCGCAGAGCCCTCAGCTGTACAAGCAGACGCTCATGATCAGCGGCGTCGATCGCTATTTCCAGTTGGCTCGCTGTCTGCGCGACGAGGACCTGCGGGCCGATCGCCAGCCCGAGCACACGCAGATCGATCTGGAAATGAGCTTCGTCGAGGAAGAACAGGTGTTCGCGCTCATCGAGGGGCTCATGGCCACGACCTTCTCGCAGACCCTGGGTATCGATCTGGAAGCTCCGTTCGTGCGTATCCGGTACGAAGATGCCATGGACGCCTACGGCAGCGACAAGCCGGACCTGCGTTTTGGTCTGCAACTCCAGGACGTGTCCGATCTGGCGTCGCAGGGCGATTTCGGCATCTTCAACGGCGCGGTCGAGCATGGCGGCGTGGTGAAGGCCGTGGTTGCGCCGGGGCTGGCTGGCTTCTCGCGGCGCGAGATCGGTGAGCTCGAAGATGTGGCCAAGCTGGGTGGGGCCAGGGGCCTGGCCTGGATGAAAGTTGGCGACGAGGAGAACACGGGTTCGTTCACCAAGTTCTTCACGCCCGAAAAGTTGGGCGAGATTGTGCAGCGATGCGAGGCCCGTGCGGGCGATCTGGTGCTGCTGGTGGCCGACGGTCGCCACGTCGCCAACGTCTCGTTGGGAGGCGTCCGGCTGGAGCTCGCGCGTCGCCTTGGCTACAACGAGGGCGGCGGCTATCAGTTCTGCTGGGTGCACCGCTTTCCCCTGTTCGAGGCCAACGGTGAAGGTGGCTGGACGGCCATGCACCACATGTTCACGATGCCGTTGGCCGAGCATCTCGATGCATTGACCAGCGACCCCGGGTCGGTGCATGCGCAGCTCTACGATCTGGTCTGCAACGGAGTGGAGCTGGGCAGCGGCAGCATCAGGATCCATCGCCGCGACCTTCAGGAACAGGTATTCGACACCTGTGGCTTCAGCCGGGAAGAGGCCGACGCCAAGTTCGGCTGGTTTCTCCGGGCCCTCGAGTACGGGGCCCCGCCCCACGGTGGCATCGCCATCGGCTTGGATCGACTGGTGACTTTGATGGTAGGGGGTACCAGCATTCGCGACGTCATCGCTTTCCCCAAGACGCAGAAAGCGACCAACCCCCTGGATGAATCTCCGTCACCCGTATCGCCCGCGCAGCTCGATGAGTTGGGGTTGCTTCTGGACCAAAAGCGTCAATAGACTGCAACCAAGGTACTTGGGAGCCAGTTGGCCCCGATAGTGCTTGACACTTGCGGACGCCCTTGTAACTTTTGCCTCTCGGGCGCTGTGTTCCAACATCGCCCGTTGGTCCAAGGAAGGGCCAAGCCCTTTGGGCACAAGAGATTCGGCCGCTACGCGCGGCCCGAAAGGAGGTGCTTCGCACCATGAAAGCGAAGTCAAGACTCTGGATGTCGGTGGCGGCCGTTGCCTTGTTGGCGGCCGCGGGATGTTCGAGTAGCGTGCCCTGCCAGACCGATCCGTCGCAGGTGGAGACGGCGCGGGCCGACCTGCAGGCGGCTGAGCAGCAGCTTCAGAGCGCCCAGGCGGAGCTGGCGTCGGTGAGCGATCAGCGCGACAACCTGAATCGCCAGATGAACAGCCTTCCCGACACTGCCGACCTGGAACGGCGGCTGGCACTCCTCAAAAAGGGCAGCGGCCGCTAGGGCCGGGAAGGACGTAGAAGCATATGATGCTCGGCAAGACTTTCCGGACTCTGCTCGGCGGCGCCACGCTGGTAGGGCTCATGGCCCTCACCGGTTGCGGTGGCGGTCTGAGCAAGACCGTCGACGTGACGAACGGCGAGTACTACACGGAAGAAGAATTCAAGAAGCTGTCGAAAGATCAGCGTGACGCGTACTGCGCGTCCCTCGACGCCGAACTGGCGTCCCTGGGTGCGGCCGCGGGCGACGCCCAGGGTCGGGCTGGACAGGCCCAGGGTCAGTTGGGTGACATCCAGACCGAAGTGCGGAACCTGCAGTCGCGCTACGACGCGGCCAAGGGTGACGTCGATCGCGTCCAGGGCGACGTCGATTACTTCGAGGGACTGCCCAAGACCCACACCGTGGTGAACGGCGAATTCCTGCAGAAGATTTCGGGATACGACACCATCTACGCCGATCCGGCGAAGTGGCCCCGGATCTACCGCGCCAACAAGGACAAGATCAGCGATCCGAACCTGATCTATCCAAACTGGGTGTTGAACATTCCACGCGACTGGCCAAGTGCCTGGACCGTGCAGCAGGACGAGTACTTGAGCAAGATCGCCCGTTACTGGGAAGTCTACGGTGACTCGACCCAGTGGACGAAGATCTACGAAGCGAACAAGGGAAAGATTTCTGACCCCGACATGATCTGGCCGGGGTGGGAGCTGACGATTCCGCGGGGCGCCGGAGGCCTCTAGCACGATTGCCCCATGGCAGTTCGAAACGACGCCCCGGGGCACACCACCCCGGGGTGTTTGTCTTTGAACCACGACCATTCGCGGCCTGAAGGCCACTGATGACCCAGAAACGAACCACCATTTCGCTCGACGGCGTAGATCTGCTGGAGTTTCTCGGCAGCCAGGATGACAATCTCCGGTGCTTGGAAGATCACTTTCCCGGCACGTTGGTGGTGCGAGGTGACTCGCTGATTCTCCAGGGAGACGACCGCGCGGTACGGCACATGTCGGGAGTGGTCGAGGAGTTGGTTCGGTGGGCCCAGGAGGGCCGTACGCTGGACCGTCTGGCCATTGATCGCCTGGTGACCGGGCGTGGCTTGGGCGACGACGAACGCTCACGCGCGGCCATCGAGGTCCCCAGCGGTCGCAAGGTCCGCATCCATCCCAAGACCCACGGACAGCTCGAATTGGTCGAGGCCATGAAGGCCCACGACGTCGTATTCGCGGTGGGCCCCGCGGGTACCGGCAAGACCTTCCTGGCCGTGGCCATGGCTGCGCGTGGCTTGCATGCCGGCGAAGTGGACCGGATCGTTCTGGTCCGGCCGGTGGTCGAGGCCGGCGAGCAGCTTGGTTTCCTGCCGGGTGACGTGCAGGAAAAGGTCGACCCCTACCTCCGTCCCCTGTACGACGCGCTCACCGAGTGCCTGGGCGGGACCAAGCTCAACCGCTACCTCGCCAACGGCACGATCGAAGTGGCTCCTTTGGCCTACATGAGGGGTCGTACACTCAATCGGGCCTTCGTGATCCTGGACG
Organism: Candidatus Krumholzibacteriota bacterium; assembly: GCA_029262065.1. Classification (GTDB taxonomy): domain Bacteria; phylum Krumholzibacteriota; class Krumholzibacteriia; order JAJRXK01; family JAJRXK01; genus JAJDAC01. Next base: position 183,589 of record JAJDAC010000046.1, read on the forward strand.
AGGGTCAGAACACGACACTCACACAGATGAAGATGTTCCTCACGCGATTCGGGCCAGGTACCCGCGCGGTCGTGACGGGGGACGTGACCCAGATCGACCTCGAGGATTCCACAGCCAGTGGCCTGGTCCAGGTGCAGCGAGTCTTGCAAGGGGTCGAGGGTGTGGCGTTCGTGCATCTGCACGATACCGATGTCGTCCGTCACCCGTTGGTGAGGCGTATCGTGGCTGCGTTCGACGGGAGCAATCGCCGGTCGATGCGGGAGCAATCGTGAATTTCTGGAAACTGCCCTGGCGCCGTGAGTCCGAAGGCGGAAGCGAGAACATCGTGCGCCCGCGTTTGCGATGGGCGCACCTGTTTCTGGTGCTGCCGGCGCTGGCTCTGATCGTTGTTCACGTGATCATATTTCCGCCCAGCCGCTCGGTGCGGCGCATTCAGGTGGAAGTAGGTAGTATCACCGACCAGGATCTTCGTGCGCCCTTTACGTTCACTGCGCCGCGGCCGGTTCGTGAACTGGAGTCGGCTCGTCACGAAGCGACGCAACGCGTTGAGCCGGTCTATCGCCCGGTCGAAGGCGTCGAGCGACGCAACCAGCAGCGTAGCGAGGTGTTCTTTCGCGACCTGGTCGACACCGCCTCCGATTCCTCCAGCACGGCGCAGAAGTTGGTGGCGTTGGCGCGTCGATACCCCGGACTTCCCGATGGGGTGGCCGCCGCCCTGTTGGCGGTGGAAGACTTCCAGGAAACGCAGGCGGCCACCGCCGCGGTCGTCGACGAAATGATGAGCGCGGGCACGGTGGATATTTCGCCGCGCGGTTCCTATCAGCAGGTTCGCATTCTCGACCCCGGTGGTGCTACCGAGAGTACACGACCGGCGACGACCATTGTCCTCGACTACCGTCGCAAGGAATTCGCTCGCGCCGCACTCAACAAGATCAAGCACAGCGCCGAGACGACCGACCTTATCGTGGATCTGGCCATCTACCTGGCCCAGCCCAACCTGAGCTACGACGATGTACGCACCGAGACCCGTCGCCGGGCCGCGTCGGAAGCCGTATCCGCGGTGCGGGAGTACGCGCGCAACGAGCGAATTCTCGAGGCCGGGGTACGGGTCACGCGTGACCACGTGCAGGTGTTGCAAGCGTTGGAATTGGCCCGCATGGAACGGGCGTTGGCGCAGGATTCCACCATCGGCGTGCGACTGCGCCTGGGGCGCGTGCTCATGGTGGCACTGCTACTCTCTACGTTGGCCTATCTGGTGCACCAGTACGATCGTCGAATGCTGTTTCAACGGCGACGTTGGCTTCTGGTGTTATCGTTGTTGACCATGTTTCTGGGGCTGTCGGCGCTGGTACTACGCCAGCCGGCATGGGGCGGGCCCATGGCCGTTCCCATCGTGTTGCTGGCCACGCTGTCGACGGTGTTGTTTGGCGCCAACGCGGGCGCGCGCATTTCCGGAGTGGGTATCCTACTGCTCAGCATCGCCGGCGATTTCAACGCCCCGGTCGTCGTGATCTGGGCGGTGGCCGCCGCGGCCAGCGTGCGCATGGTACGGAAGGTGCGCAATCGCAACCAATTCTACAAAGCCCTGGGCGTGGTCACCGCGGCCTACGTGGTTTCGATCTTCTCGTTGCAGGTCGGAAGCCCCGAGGGTCTGGGCTCGATGTTCGACGCGGGCGCTCGTGCGGTGGGTAGCGGAGTGGCCAGCATCGCGTTGTGTTTGTTCCTGCTGCCCCTGTGCGAAGCCATGTTCGGTATTACGACCGATCTGACGCTGCTCGAGCTGAGTGATCTCAACCACCCTCTGCTCAAACGCATGTCGCTGGAGTCTCCCGGCACGTACCACCATAGCCAGGTGGTAGGTTCGCTCGGCGAAGCCGGCGCGCGGGCCGTGGGTGCGAATAGTCTCATGGCGAGGGTCGGCGCGAACTTTCACGACATTGGCAAGATGCTCAAGCCCCGCTACTACGTGGAAAACCAGTCGGGTGAGAACAAACACGATGACCTGTCGCCCAGCATGAGCGCCCTGGTCATCGCGGCCCATGTAAAGGATGGTATGGAGCTCGGGCGTCGCTGGGGTCTGCCCGAGGAAGTGGTGGCCTATATCCCCGAGCACCACGGCACCAGCGTCATGCAGTACTTCTACCACAAGGCGCTTGAGAGCGATGACGGAGGAACGGTGAACGTCGACGACTTCCGTTACCCCGGTCCGAAGCCGCAGACCAGAGAGTCGGCCATCGTGATGTTGGCCGACGGAGTGGAAGCGAGTACGCGGTCATTGCGTCGCCCGACCGCCAGTCGAATTCGGGAGATGGTGCGCAAGATCTTCGATCGCAAGATGGCCGAGGGCCAACTGGACGAGTCGGGTCTGTCGCTCAGCGAATTGGCAACCGCTCGCGAGGCGTTCATTCCCATTCTGTTGGGCATCCACCATCACCGGGTGGCTTACCCCGGGCAGCGTGAGCACGAAGAGAAGAAAGAGAAGGAAAGCGTTGAAGCTCGATCTGGTGGTCGACGAGGCAGCTCCTCCGTGGCGTCCCCCTCCTGAGTGGCTCGAACAGGCCCGCTTGTTGGTAGAGGGACACGGTCCGGATGACTCGACGTTGGAAGTCGTAGTGACCGGCGACGAGATGGTCCGCGCGCTCAACCGGGATTACCGGGGCAAGGACCGGCCGACCGACGTACTCTCGTTTTCCTATCTGGACGGTCACGAGAGTTCACGGGACGATCTCTTGTTCAAGCGCCGCGCGGGACGCGACTTCGCGGACGAGGTTCACCCCGCGGCCGACCCCTTCGTTCTGGGTCAAGTCGTCGTGAGCCTGGACACGTTACGGCGCGAGGGGCGAGAGACGCCGGACGAGGTCCTGTTGCTCATTGCCCATGGGCTTCTGCACGTGTTGGGTTACGATCATGTGGACGACGACGAAGCTCACGAGATGGAATCACGCGAGAGGGAGATGATGGCGACCATCGAACCCAAGGGAGGTGAGGCGCGGTGAACGACGACCCTGGGGGCAGTACTATCTGGGCTCTGCCCTTGCTGCTCGGATCGTTGTGTTTGTTTGGCTTTCTTCTCGCCGGCGCAGTAAGTGCCGTCGCGAATCTTGTGCGCCTGGAGCGAAGCGGGATCATCCACGATGGGCAGCATTCGGCGCCCATTGGGGCATTGCTCTCCCGGGCTCGTTCGGTGTTGTTGTCCCTGTCCATCGGTTACTTCCTGTCGATCACCACCGGCGCGATGGTGTTTCAGGACGTGGTGTTGCGTTCTGAGATCACCACGTCGCGCTGGGTGACCGTGTCGCTGTGGGTGGGCCTGTTCCTGGTACTCATCTTGGGTAGTGTGCTTACCAAGGCGCTTGCGTTGGCGCGGCCCGTGGGTTTCCTGGGAGCGACGGTCTGGCTGGTGTGGCCCGTGTTCGCGATCTTGCGGCCGTTCACCGCGCCGTTGGAATTCGTACTCGCGCGCCTGTTGCCATCGGCCTGGGCGCTCGAAATCTCGCCTCCGCTCAGTGGCCAGGAAATTCGCGACATCCTGGCCGACGATGAGACCAGCGCCCTCATCGAGAACAAGGGAGCCTCGTGGGCGCGTTCCATCTTCGAGTTGGGCGAGACGGAAATCCGCGAGATCATGGTGCCTCGCATCGACATGGTCGGAGTGGCGGTCGACACTTCGTTCACCGACGCCGTGGACCTGGCGGTGCGTGAAGGGTTCACCCGGCTTCCCGTGTGGGAGACCACGCAGGACAAGATACTCGGCGTGTTGCACACCAAGGACCTGTTGGCGGCGCAGGCGCGCGACGAAGAACCGTCGGTGCGAAATCTTCTGCGCCCCGTGCATTTCCTGCCCGAGAGCAAGAAGATCGACGATGCATTGCATGAGTTCCGCGAAGACCGTATACATCTGGCCGTGGTGGTCGACGAATACGGAGGCACCGCGGGTATCGTGACGCTTGAAGATATGCTCGAAGAGATCGTCGGCGAGATTCGCGACGAGTTCGACAACGAGGGTGAGCTCGTGCGGCGGATCGATGCCACGAGCGCCGTGATCGATCCACGGATTGATCTGGACGACCTCAATGAGATGTTCGAGTTCTCGTTGCCCACCGAAGAGGTCGACACGCTGGGAGGATTGCTCTACTCCTTGTGCGGCAAGGTGCCCAAGCGCGGCGACGTGGTGGATTTCGAGGGCCTTCACTTCACGATCGAAGGCGTCGATCGCCAGCGTATCCTGCAGGTAACCCTGCGTTCGGACCAGGCGTTGGCCAACCCCAACGGCGACTATCCGGAACCGGCCTCATGAGAATGGAGTTTCCCACGTTTCGCCGCGCGTTCTTGACCGGGGTGGTGGTGCTGGCGCCGATCTTCATTACGGCGTGGGTGTTCATCTCGTTGTTCCAATGGGTCGATGGGCGCATGAAGCCCTACCTGTTGCAGATCCCGTTCTTCCGCGACACGTTCGGCGAATCCGGCGTGACCGGGCTGGGTTTTCTGGCGGCGATGGTTCTGGTGGTGGTGGTGGGACTGTTCGCCAACAACCTGTTGGGTCGCGCGGTGTTGGGCGGTTTCGATCGCGTCATGGCGAAGATTCCCTGGATCAAGGGGGTCTACAAGGCCACGCAGGAGATCAGCGGCGTGGTCTTCGGCGAGCGTTCGGCTGCGTTTCGCAAGGTCGTGTTGTTTGAGTATCCCCGGCCCGGTATCTACGCTCTGGGTTTCGTGACGCTTGAACTGAGCGGCACCGAGAACATGTATCATGTGTTTCTTCCCACCACACCGAACCCCACCAGTGGGTTCTTCTTGATGGTTCCCAGCAAAGATGCTATCCAGCTCCCCATCACCATCGAGGAGGGACTGAAGCTCGCGGTGTCGGGCGGGGCCGTCGTCTCTCCTTCCAGCCGGCAGCACCTCGACGAGGCGCTTCAGCGAATGCGCGGTTAGCCGCGTCGGAGGTTCGCACAGTGCGGGAAGACCTCCAGTTACTCTACGAACTGGTTAGCGATGATCTGGCCGCGGGTGATCCCGCTGCCGCCGCGCACCGATGCGCAAAAATGGAGCCATCGGACGTCGCCGACCTGTTTCGCAGCATGGAGAGCGACGACAAGATCGCCATCGTCCGTCATCTCGATGCGCCCACCGCGGCCGCCATTCTGTCCGAGGTCGACGACCGGAGCCTGCCCGAACTATTCGAGCTCCTGCGCGACGAGGAAATCGTCGACCTGCTCGACACCCTTCCGTCGGACGATGCCGCCGATATCGTGGGACAGCTCGAAGACGACCACCAGGATCGCGTGGTCGGGATGCTCGAGCAGGTGGATCAGCAAGATGCCGCCGAACTCACCGAGCTGCTGCGCTACCCGGAAGACACCGCCGGCGGTGTCATGGCCAAGGAATACGTGTCGATTCGAGAGGACCAACAGGTAGGGGCGGCGCTGCCCGAGCTGCGAGCCATGCCCGATTCGGAGTTGGCCGACCTCCATTTTGCGTTCGTGGTCTTGGCCGACGGCACCCTGGTCGGGCGTATTCCGCTGCTGAAGATGCTGCTCAGCGACCCCACGTGCCCGGCGCGCGACATCATGGAAGAGGAACCGGTGGCCGTGAACGTGCTGGAAGACCAGGAGCGCGTGGCCCACCTCATTTCGGACTACAACCTGATGTCGGTGCCGGTGGTCGATGCCGCGGGCAAGCTGGTGGGGCGCGTTACCGTCGACGACGCGATCGACGTGCTCACCGAAGAGGCCACCGAAGACGTCGCCCGCCTGGCCGGTTCGAGTGCCGAGGAAGTGGGCGAGACGTCCATCCTGCGCATCAGCCGGGCTCGGTTGCCCTGGTTGCTGTTGGGTCTGTTCGGTCAGATTCTGGCGGCGGTCGTTCTCAGCCGCTACGAAGACAGTCTGCGCACCTGGGAAGTGCTGGTGTTCTTCATTCCCATGGTCATGGCCACCGGCGGCAACACCGGCATCCAGACCAGCACCATCGTCATTCGCCTCCTGGTGACCCACGAGTTCGACACGCGTCGGGCGGGTCGGCATCTGATGCGCGAGCTGGGCGTGAACTCCCTGATCGGGGTACTGTTGGGGGGAGTCATGGTGGCCGTGCTCGCCTTCTGGAAGAAGGACCTCAGGGTTGGGGTGGTCATTGGCGTGGCCATTACTTCGGTGGTTCTGATCTCGGCCACGGTGGGATCGATGGTCCCGCTCATTCTGCACCGCTTTCGAATCGACCCCACGATCGCCACCGGGCCGTTCATTACTACCGTGAACGATATCCTTGGCATCGCGGTCTACATGGCGCTGGCCCACTGGCTCATGACCGTGCTCTAGTTTCATCGCCGCCCATCGGACGCAACCATGGAACCTCAACGCACCACCGGCCCCTCGCGTGAGGAGGCCATCGTGCTGAGAACCCTGAAACTGGGCGACTCCAGCAAGATCGTCACCGTGCTTACGCCTACCTACGGGCGGGTCAAGGTGGTGGCCAAGGGTTCGCGTAAATTGGGCAGCCGGATGGGCAGCCTGCTGGAACCGGGCAACGAACTGGAGTTGGTGGTCTACGCCCGACCGGGCCGTGACCTGTGGATGCTATCCGATGCCTCTCTACGGCGCAGCGCGTTGCGGGGGGGTGGCTTGACGGAGTTGGGGCGCCTGGATAAGCTGGCCTACTTGCTGGCCGCGATGGAGTTGGCCGATCGCCTCCTGCCCGAGCAACAGTCGTTGCCCGAGCTGGAGGAGTTGTATCGGTGGTTCCTCGATCGATGGCACGCCGAGGCTGGCGCCGATATGCCGGCTCTTTTTTTTGGCCTCGAGTTGGAATTGCTCGATCGACTGGGTGTGGGTTTGGCGGGCAGGCATTGCGCCGAATGCGGCCGGCCGCTGGATGCACGGGCGTTGTACCGAGTGGCCGACGGAACGTTCTCCTGCGAATCTTGTGGCCGCGGCGCCGGACGATGGGTGACCGAAACGGTCATGACTCGGCTCAACGGACTCTCGCTTCGGGCTGAACCCGGAGCGCCGATCGAAGGTGAGGAGAAGCGCGCCTTGGGGCGGCTACTGCACGAGCACATGGGGTTTCACCTGCCGAACTACCGGCTGCCCCGATCCTTGTATTGGCTGCGCGGAAGCGGGGCCACTTCTTCAGAGCAGGACAAATGAGCTATCAGGACATGATCCATCAACTCCAGGGTTTCTGGATGGACCACGGGTGCGTAATCGTGCAGCCGTACAATTCCGAAGTCGGCGCGGGTACCTTCAATCCCAACACGTTCTTGCGGTGTCTGGGTCCCGAGCCGTGGAACGTGGCCTACGTCGAGCCCAGCAAGCGTCCCAAAGACGGCCGCTACGGCGAGAATCCCAACCGTGTGCACCAGTTCCTGCAGTACCAGGTACTGCTGAAGCCGGCCCCCGAGAACGTGCAGGATCTATATCTCGAGAGTCTGCGCGCGATTGGTTTCTCGCCCGAGGAACACGACATTCGATTCGTCGAGGACGACTGGGAGTCGCCCACGTTGGGCGCCGCGGGTCTGGGCTGGGAAGTCTGGCTCGATGGCATGGAGGTGACCCAATTCACCTACTTCCAGCAAGCGGGCGGCCTGGAGTTGGAAGTGGTGAGCTGTGAAATCACCTACGGCCTGTTGCGCCTGGCCATGTTCCTGCAGCGCTGTGACCACGTCATGAAACTCGACTGGGGCGGTGGCCTGAGCTGGGGCGACGTGAACGGCCAGTACGAGCGCGAGTTCAGCGAGTTCAACTTCAAGGCCGCGAAAACCGATCAATACTTCCGCTGGTTCGATGAGCGCGAGAAGGAAGCCGAAGAGCTGCTTCGCCAGGGACTGGTGTATCCGGGGTACGACGCGCTGGCCAAGTGTAGCCATTTCTTCAACCTGCTCGAGGCGCGGGGCGCCATAAGCGTGACCGAGCGCACCGGCTACATCGGGCGCGTGCGACGTCTGGCCCGCATGGCCGCCAAGGCCTACGTGGCCAAACGCGAAGAACTGGGTTTTCCGTTGATGGAAGGGGCCAACCGTGGATCGCGCTGACCTGTTGGTTGAGATCGGGACCGAAGAGATCCCGGCTGGCTACATTCCTTCGGCGCTGGAAGCTCTACGCAAGCGTTTGCTGAAGCTGCTGCAGGAAAACGGCATCGAGTGCGATGCCGCGGCCGCGAAAACCTACGCCACGCCGCGTCGGCTGACGGTCCTCGTGCCCGCGGTGGCCGACCGTCAGGACACTCGCACCGAACGCAAATTGGGTCCCGCGGTAGCCGCGGCTTTCGACGCCGACGGCAACCCTACCCCGGCCGCCAAGGGCTTTGCCCGTTCGGCGGGGGTCGAAGTGGATGCACTGCAACGCATCGACACCGACAAGGGCGAACGTCTGGGTGTCGAAGTAACGGTGGGCGGAGCGTCGACCCGCGAGTTGTTGACCCAGGAGTCGACCTGGCGCGAGCTGTTGCAGCTGGGTTTTCCCAAGACGATGCGGTGGATCCCGGGCGACGATTTCGCGTTTGCCAGGCCCATCCGCTGGCTCGTCTGCTTGCACGGTGATCAGGTGATTCCGTTCAAGCTGGCTCATCTCACCGCCGGTCGACAGACCCGGGGGCACCGTACTCTTTCGCCCGACGTGGTGGAGCTGGCGCACGCGAACGACTACGTGGAGTCGTTGCGGCGGGCCAACGTGATCGTCGACCCGGCCGAGCGACACGCGAGCATCGACAAGCACGCCCATGCCTTGGCCAAGCAGGCCGGCGGCGTGTTGCACGAGGCGGCTGACCTGCTGCAAGAGGTGAGTTTTCTTACCGAGCACCCCGCACCCGTGTTGGGTCACTACGACGCCAAGGTGATCGAGACCCTTCCCAAGGAGGTCCTGGTGACCGCCATGCGTTCGCACCAGCGCTACTTCTCGGTCGAGGATGCCGGGGGCAACCTGTTGCCTTGCTTCATTACCTTCCGCGACGGCGGGGATCATGGTCTGGCCAACGTGGTGGAGGGCAACGAGCGCGTGCTGCGGGCACGTCTCGACGATGCCCTGTTCTATTGGAAAGAAGATTGTTCTCATTCCAGCGATCAGAAGCTGGAGGCTCTCGACCGGATCGTCTGGCTGGAAGGCTACGGCAGCATCGGCGACAAGTCGCGGCGGGTGGCGAAACTGGCGCTGGCCCTGGCCGACGAGCTTTCGCTGGACGTGGATCGCAAGGTCCTCGAGCGCGGTGCCTTGCTCAGCAAGACCGACCTGGCCACCGAGATGATCCGCGATGGCAAGGAATTCACCAAGCTCCAGGGCACCATCGGCCGCTACTACGCGTTGGCCGACGGCGAGCCGCGGGCGGTGGCCGACGTCATTCGCGAGCACCTGCATCCCCGCTTCGCCACCGATCGCTTTCCGCAGGACACGGCGTCGACCCTGGTGGCGTTGGCCGATCGGCTGGATTCGATCACCGGCTGTGCGCGGGCTGGATTCGCCCCCACGGGTGGGCAAGACCCCTACGCGCTACGGCGACAGGCCCTGGCCGTGCTGCGCATGTTGGTGGATCGACAGTGGCATCTGGATCTGGATGAATGGATCGCTCGGGCCTGGGATGGTCACTCGTCCGTCACCGAGCCGGCCGAAACGGGTGGCGCGCCCACGCCAGAGGTCGTGAGCGAGTTGTTCTGGGGACGGATAGAAACGCTGTTGTCCAGTCTGCCCGCCGAGATCGTTCGCGCCGTGCTGTCGGTGTCGGTTCTCGACCCCGTGGAAAACGTGCGGGCGGCTACGGCGTTGGCCGAGCTTCAGGGAGAGGAATCCTTCGACAAGCTGCTGGCGGGGGCGAAGCGCTGCCGCAATATCCTCGTGAAGGAGGGTCGCCTGGTCGAGGAAGGGCAGGCGGGATCAGCAAGATCGAGGCAGCTGCGCCAGTTGGCCCAGCAGAGGTGGGGGGCCTGGGTGGAACAGTCCCAGGGCAAGTCCGCCCTCGCCTTTCGGCCGGACCGACTGGAGGAGCCGGCTGAGCGGGAACTGGTGAAGGCCGCTATGAAGGTAACTCCTACATTGCAGGAGGGGCTCGCCGGCGAAGACCATAAGAAGGTCTACGGGGCGTTGGCCACGCTCGGCGGTCCCATCGATGCCTATTTCGACAAGGTATTGGTGAACGATGAGCGCCCCGAGATTCGTGAGAACCGGCTGACGTTGCTGCAGGACCTTCACTATATGTTCGCGCGATTCGCCGACCTAAGTGCAATCCCCAGTCGGGGCTAGGTGGGGCGAGCGTCCGCACGACCCCATTGACAACGACTTAACACTTGCCGTACAATCTGCGGTGCGACTCAGGTAATACGACATGGTTTCAGGTCTGTGTTTTCCCTGACACAACCTTCACTCTTTCGGCCTATATCCAGTACTCGACACCGAAGCGGTGTACCTGCCTTCCATTTCCGGGGGGCGGTTGCCACTTCACTTCCGTCTGCGCCGCGCGCAGGCGGTCCATAGGCCTCGTGTCGTTTTGCCATTCTCTTGTTGGTCCGAAGCTCTTCCCGGGCTGAAGTCCAGCAACTCTTCTTTCACACCTTCGCCATCATCCAACGATGGGGGGACAACAGCATGAAGAGACTCGTTTCTCTCGCGATGTGCCTGCTCGTTGTGGCCTCGTTCGCTACGGTTTCCGTAGCAGCGGGTACGGCCGTGGACAGGGACCACGGTCGGCTGAACGTTGCAGATCAAAATGGAACGCAGGTTCTTACCAGCGCTTCCACTGCTGCACGATTCAAGGCCGGAGCCGGTACGGATACGTTCTGCCTATACGGTGGACCTGGAAGCCTCGACGGCAAGTTCCAGGACATCAACGGCGTTATTCCTGATGCCCAGGGTTGGTTCGGTGTTGATCTTACGGATCAGCCGACGCTCTGGCAGCTGAGCACCTTCTGTGCTTCCAATCTGAATGGCGCTGGCCCGGGTAACACCGCGGCTTGGGCTGGTCAGACCGCGGCGCAGCAGCCTGGTTGGGCTACCCCTCCGGGCTACGGTAACAGCTGGAATGCACTGTTGGAGTACCGTAGGACGGTTAGCAACACTGCTGCCGGTCAGACGGTATCCATGGACTTCGACTTCAACCATGACACGGAGCCCGGGTACGACTTCTTCAATGTGGAGTACGACTCGAACAACGTGACCATCGGTGTTTACCTGATCGACGGCACGAACCACGCTGCGGGCCTCCAGCCTGCCGCGCCGGGCGTGCAGTTCGATACTGGAACGCCGCCTCCTCCCGGCCTTACGCACGACATCGTGTACGCGGGTGGCGACTACTCCGGTACGAACAACGACGAAGTCGTGGTTCGTCTGACGGTTACCTCCGACGGTGGTTGGTCCGATGAAGACGGCATGTGGCCCACGCTTTGTGGTGCGGCTCAGGTCGACAACATCAACATCACCACCAGCGAAGGCACCCAATCGGATAACTTCGAGGGCGGCTTCGGTAACTGGACCGCCGTGAAAGCCCCGTTCGTGGGTGACTTCTCCGACACTTACGCCCGTATCACCGATACGGATCCGTGCCGCGAGAACCTCACTCCCGTCATCGGTTTCATGGACGTGGGTCAGTGCCCGTTGAATCCTGACAACAACTTCGGTAACCCGCCGTGTACTGTGGCTTCCGCCACGGGCTCGACGTCGCCGAACGTGAACTACGGTATTCCGGGTTCGTTTGTTGTTAACTACAACGGTGGTCTCACCAACGGTCTCCTCGATCTCCGCAACGAGATGTGGAGCCCGGAGATCGACTGGGACGTACCCGGTACCGAAGACGATGGCGTCGACGTTAGCGGTGCGTTCATTCGTTTCTCGGTGTGGCGCGACCTGCCGTTGAACAACGGTCTGTTCTACCAGTGGCATGTCCGCTCGCAAGAGAAGGGCACTGGCATCTGGGGTTCCATGGTCGATCGTAACTTCGTTTACTTCGGTCTGGGCGGCTGGTTGAATGCTCAGCCCACCGTCAGCGATCTGTTGACCGTCGATCCGGAATCGGTGCAGATGGCTCTGGCTGCCTTTGATGGCGCCTCCATCTTTGCCTTCCCCGGTGATGACGCGACGCCGCTGGTGTTCGACAATGCGAGCTTCCAGAAGTTCCGTATTGGTGGACCTACCTTCGCGACGCGTACCATCGACACGTTCCAGGACAGCTTCCCGCAGTCGGGTGAGACGGACTTCCACACTCTCGCCGGCCGCCAGAATGCTGCCATTCGTGTTGATATGGCTCGTGACACGAGCACGGGTACTGCCAACAGTCCTGGTGACTCGATCATCTGCGACGTCGTATCGGTCATTCCTGGTGCCACGCTTACTGGTACCGGTATGAACGTGATCATCGACAAGAACCCCAAGTTTGACGACGTACGTGATGCCGTCGCGGGCGCGACCACCATTGTGGGTGGCGCAGCCAACGGTTGGGATCAGTGCACGTTCACTGTCCTCGGTCAGTCCTCGACTGCCGCAGGCCAGATCATTCCTGACCGGTTCTTCTATGACATTCCCGATGGAATTAAGAGCGAGATTCCGGTTCCGGTCGGATCGCGCACCTTCTTCCCCGGTGACGTCATGCGTTACTACCTGTGGGCCACCGATGACGGCGGACGTTCGTCCACGTTGCCGGCCAACACCACCGGTTTCGGTGATGGCGACGGTTACAACCGTGCGTTCACCGTTCGTGGTCTGCCCAGCGTGGTGGACGACGGTGCTGGTGGCTGGACCAAGCCCTGGATCCTGCTCGTGAACGACTTCGGTCGTCGCGGTGGAGAAAACGACTACCTGCAGGCTTTCAACCAGAACGGTTGGTCTGAAGGTGTGACGTGGGATTCCTACACTGTGCAGGGTCCGAGCTCGAGCGTCTCCAATGGTATCGGTTCGTCCGGTGCCCATGGCGCGACGGCTGATCAGCTGGCTTGCTATGAAGTCATCATCTACGTGTCGGGTGACCTGACCGCGACCATCATGTCTGATGGTTCGAACGATCAGATCAACGACAAGGGTAATGACCTTGGCTCGATTTCCGGCTGGTTCAACCAGGCTGGTGACAGGGCTCTGGCGGTCTTCGGCGACAACGCGGCTAGCGCGATGGAAGCCGACAGCCCCGGTGCTGGTGCCACGTTCGTGCAGACGGTGCTTGGCGTGGACGTCATTGATAATGACGTACGCGACGACATCGACGGTCAGTTGGCCCCTCTGGTCGACTCGGCTGCTGCGTGCTTCGACGTAGACTTTGTCGCCTTCGGTGGCTGTCTGGGTCTGAACACGTTCGACAACATCGAGGCTCTGCCTGGTGCGGTCAACGGTCACACTCTGCTCGACGTGAATGGTGTTGCCTACGGCACGCCTGGTCGTTCGGGCTCGGTGTACTGGAACCGCACGGTTGGTGCTGACACCAAGCAATCGCTGACCTTCCCGTATGGTCTGGTCTACGTGTGGAACCGTGCCGGTGGCCCTGCGCTGCCCGGTGGCGTTTCCGCTCGCTCGGCCCTCCTGCGTGAGATCATCGTAGACTGCTTCGGTCACCCGACCCCGCAGGATCAGATCCCGACGGATGCAAACTTGGCCCAGCGCAGGCTGCTCGCAAGTGCGTATCCGAATCCGTTCAACCCGAAGACCACCTTCAAGCTGACGCTGGGTGTACGCGACAACGCAAACGTGCGCGTGTACAACCTCCGTGGTCAGCTAGTGAAGACTCTGTACAATGGCGTCCTGGACGCTGGCGTGCACGAGCTGGCCTGGAATGGTACTGATGATCGTGGCGCCGCTGTTTCCAGTGGTGTTTACATGATGAAGGCCATCTCCAACGGCCTCGAGGTCAACCATAAGGCGGTTCTGCTGAAGTAAGCCGAGCCCGCGCCGGCGACGGGTATTGCACCTGTCCCGGCGAGGCTTGTCTTGGCAAGCAGTCCGTTCACGTCTTTCAGACGTAGTCGCCGGCGGAGCCCATGGCTCCGCCGGCTTCTTTTTGGGCTAACCCAACTGGCTGAAACCCAATGAGTTGCCTTCGGGTCTCGCCTATTGACAGGCCCTCGCGAGGTTAACTATATTTCTCCAGGTCTTCGCACCGCCGATACGAAGAAAGTATTGTCTCTCGTCCCCACCGAGATACCCTTCCTACGCCAATCTTCCTCGACGGCTCGCTAACTAAGAGGAATTCCAAGGGGGTCGTGGTTGTCCATGGCGCGCCGATTCGAGTCTTTGTTGCCTTCCCTCGCGCTGTACGTGCTGTTTGGGCTGGCGTTGATCTATGGCTGCCGGGCGTTCGATCCCGAGCCGGTGGTCGTGAATCGACCACCCCAGACCTTCATCGTGGGCGCCGCGCAGGAAACCACCGGCTCGCGCTTTCTGCGCCACATGTATTGGTACGGCACCGATAGCGATGGCGAGGTCATTCGCTTCATCTACGCGATTACCGACTCATCAGTTCGGGATATCGACGAGCCCGACACCGACGAGGAAGACGCGCGCTTCAATCCGGCCCTGGATATCACCACGCTGGAAACCATCCCTGGTCGCCTGGTGGGATACACGGCCAGGACCGACTCGGTGTTCCTGTTTCCGATCGATCGGGGCGATACGCCGAGCAAGGAGGTCACCTTCCACCTGGTGGCTCAGGACGACCGCGGTGCCTACGACCAGACGCCGGCGCGGTTGCGGTTCTTGAACAACAGCCTGGGCAACCCAACACTGCGGTTTTCGGTCTCCACGGAAGAGCAAACCAGCTCCGGCCTCGACTGGGTCTTGCGTTGGACGGGAAACGCGGTTGGACCCGATGCTGCTTCGCCGGAGACCACGCAGTTTCCGTTCGTGGGCTTCGGACGCCGCTTTCGAATCGAATGGGAGGCCAGTTCGCCGAATGGACCCATTGAAGGTTACCGCTTCAAAGCCAGCCAGGATGCCACGGTTGGTTTCACGCCCCGGGATATCGGGGGCAATCCCCAGTTCAGCTCGGGTCCCGAATTCGAGCAATTCGTGTACGACAATTCCGTGGCTCCCGACGCGTTTCCGGTCGAGGTTGGCTGCGATCCCGTGACGCTCAACGACTGCCCGCCCGAGACGCTGCGTTGGCCAAGCAAGGACTACCGACTGCGCGTGACGGCCCGAGACGTGGCCCTTGTCGAAAGCGAAGCGGTGGCCGGTGAACTACGTTTCGAAGTGAACTATCCGCCCGAGTCATCCATTCTCGCCGATTCGAACTTCCCCAATTTCAAGCTGCCAGTATCCGGTGGAACGGCGAACTCCGGTACGTTCGCCGCATTGGACACCATTCCTTCCGGCTCGTATGCCCGCTTCCGGATGGCTGGATTCGATCGCTATCCGGATAGCATTCCACCCGATGACCCGTTCGGCTCTTCGGAATTCGGTGTATTCTGTTGCGACGATCGTCTGGACGCGGGTACGCCTGAAGTCAGGTTTCAGGGGCAACTCGTATTCCTGGCTGACAAGGGCCAGGGAAGAGTGGAGCGCTTCCAGACCCTGTTCAGCAATGCGATCGCCGCCGACACACTCGGGTTCGACGTAGGGCCGTTCACCTACACATTTCTTGGTCGTACCGAGGACGAGCATGGGCGTAGGGATCCCGAGGCCTCGACGTTCCAGTTCGTAGGCGGCTTCCCGCCATCGATCGAAAACACGTCGCCCGCGGCCGGTGATACGATTCTACTTCGGAGTCCGCCCCAGACCTGGCCCGGGAATGATTTCCCGTATGACCCTCCGACCACGGTAACGCGTTGGTGGGATGGCGTTCAGTACCTGCCGTTCGAATGCACGGACTGTCCGAGCGTCGCCGGGTTCCTGTTCAAGTTCAAGTTCAGGTTCCAGGGCGCGCCCGATTTCCGGGAACCGGACACCACGGTTCGCTCCTGGACCTATTCAATGCAGTCGGAATTTGACCCGAACAACCTGTTCCAGAATGGCCCAGCCGAAAGCGCGGACTTCTCGTTCTTTACGTCTTCGAGTTCGGGCAGCCTTCTGCAATTCGACAACGAAAACGCGGCCGAGCTATTCATTCCCTCGCAGGCATTCTTCCTGCCGCAATTGTTCGACTCAAGTAGTCCGAACGAGTTTCAGCGGCAGTTGGGGGCCGAAATGAAGCGTGGCCTGGGTCAACATGTCATGCGGGTGCTTGGTCGCACCACGACATTCGGAGATATGTTCAAGTTGTACAGTCTGGTGCGGCCGGGATCGGGAACACCATTCGTCAATCTGGACATGTCGGACAAGGGACGTCGGACGCCGGTAGCCGACATACCGTTCACGGTGCTCTTGGGCATCGATTCAGACTTCGATGGAGTCATCGATCGCTATTGGCCCGACGAGGACTCGTAGAACTAGACGAAGAATACTGCCTTGCCAACCCCCACGGCGTGCTCGACACGCGACGGGAGACAAGAATGAATAGGGCATCGACGTACGCGCTTCTACTCCTGGCGGGTACAATGGTGGCGTGTGGAGGTGACGACTCGCTTATTGGCGAGCGTGTACCCAACAGCCCGCCAAACACCGAAGTAACGGCTACGCCCCCCGAGCGAGCTCAGACGAGTTTCTCCGTGGAGTTCTTCTGGAAGGGATCCGACGAAGACGGTGAAGTCACCGGCTTCGAATGGCGCATGAGCGACAACGGTGAAGATGGTGTGGTCGATATCGGTGACACCATGGGGCTCCCCTGGACCTTCACGGCGGCCACCGATAGCGTGTTCTTCGTCTCCGCCGACATCGATTCCTTTGGTATCGATGTGGATGATCCGAATCAGAACCCAGCCACGTTCCGCTTCTGGCAGACGCACACTTTCTTCATCCGCGCGGTGGATGATCGCGGCGCGGTCGACCCCCAGCCCGCGACGGTGAGCTTCACGGCAACCACCATTGCCCCTCGCGTCACCATTTCGTTGCCCGAGCCGGTGGCCACGATCACGTGTGAAGATGCGCCACAGGTGCTCACGTTCGGGTGGGACGGTGTTGACCCCGATGTAGAGGGCAACCTACCGGTCGAGGTGCGGTATATCCTCAAGCCCATACCCGGGGCGACCTGTCTAACCCGACTTCAGTACGAACAGATGTCTCCACTCACGGCCAACGATCCGTTGTGGGAAGACTGGATTGCGTACGATGCGCCCGAAGATGCGGGAGTGCGTATCACTCTCGACCGGCAACCGGTGGGCAATATCTACCTCTTTGCTGTACAGGTGCGGGACGTGGCCGGGGCGGTTACCCCGACCTTCCAGTGGGGTCAGAACGTTCGACACATCAAGATCTCCAGCGGGTTGTTCCCAGTGCTTACGGTCGAAGAACAGTTTCTGGGAACCGAGCGTTTCGTAAGTACGAATCGCGTCGTGGCTCGCGAGGTGGTCAGCGGTCAGCCGATTTCGTTCTCGTGGGGCGGCTCGGCCGAGGACTACGCGGGCGTGGTCGACGCCTATCGCTACGGCTGGAACGTCGTGGATCCCAGCGATCCCAACGATCCGGGCTGGGCCGTGGCCTGGGGCAACGGGCCCAACTGGCGTCAGGCGGCAACGCGTACCTTCAGTCAGGGGTCACCCAGTTTCGTGGTCCAATGCCGGGACAACTCGGGTACCGTGAGTCGCGGCTTCTATCAGTTCCAGGTCATTCAGATCGCGGACCGAGCGAACCAACGTGAGTTGTTGCTGGTGGACGATTGGGCGTTGGACAACACCGGACCCTCCGGGGCGCTCGAGGCAGCCTGGGATCGGGAATTCGACAAGATCCTGGGCGGGCAAATCGTCGGTTTCCAGGATTCCGACATTCTTGACGTCCAGGATGAGACCGCGCGGCTTCGGTTTGCGTTGGCCAACGAGTACAAGGGTATCGTCTGGTTCCAATCTCCCTCTACCGGCTCGTTCTTTCACAGTCGTCTGGCTCCGTCCAGTCGACTGGTGCCGCGGTTCAATTGGTTGGAAGTGTATCAGGCTCAGGTCGGAAACCTGTTCATGATGGGGCCGGGAGCAGCCTGGAACAGCATCGAGCGTGGCGGCGAGGCCTACACCTTCCCGATCATCTTCGACGTACCGGCGTTGCCGCCCAACGGCATGGGCGTGCAAGAGCGCGCCGATGGCACTGAGTTCAATCGCGGAACCCTGCGTTGGCCATACTCTGCCTGGTGCATGGAGTCCGTCGACATCGCCCGACCGGCCGATGGTCGTGTCTTTGGTGAGCCGCCCGGTCAGCAGTTGCGGGAGATGAACTGCGATGGTCTGTTCCGGGCCGTGGTGGACACAGTGAATTTCCTGGGTACGTACCCTGACGCCACTGGTGTTGTGCGAAACATGATTCCGCTGATCGGTAGGACGAATCTGCTCGAGGGCGCGGACTTCAAGCTTCCGTTCGAGGAATTCTACAACTCCAATGTGACCACCCGAGATGCCCAGATCAACCTGCGCACGTGCCAGGTTCCCATGTATCGGTACTCGGCACGACGCGACAATGGTCTGGGACCGGCCGATCCGCTCGAGAATTGTCGACCGCGAAACCGGACCTCCTCGTCACTGAAGGACACGGTGATCGGTCTGGCGAGTACACGCTACGCCGCGACCAAACAGTTGGCTGGTTCAGAAGATTTCATTTGGGGATTCCATCCGCTGGCGTTCGAGACAGACGAAGTGAAGGACGCCATTCTGTGGGTGCTCGAGAGTCGCTGGGAACTGCCGGTGCGTTGATCGCCGGGCAAACGGAATTAGAGAGGTAGGAGAAGCAGTGTACGAGGGTTCCTTCCGACGGATCAAATCGCGGATCTTCGGTCTCGGGGTTCTGACCGTGGCGGCAATGACCGCTTCGGCCGCGAATGCCCAGTTCGAGGCATGCGCCGATACATTGGGGCTGTTGTCGCCCGACGGACTTCGCATCGAGTTCGAACGAGGCGAGGGACGCCGTTCGGGCAACGCCGTTACCTGGGACCTGGTTCCGCAGGACGACGCGGCCTGTTATCGCCTGGCCGTTTCGCCGGCGACCGTGGCCGGTCCGAACCCCCAGATTATCGGTGACTACGACGACATCTACGACCGCTTCATCGAGTTCGTGTTGGCGCCAAGGGCCAACGGTTCAGGCAACAGTGGTGCCGTGGGCGATGTAACCCAGGATCGACTGACGATTCTCATTCAGGGGACGCACCCAAACCCGGTTGTTCCCTCGGTGAACGGCGGACTCAACGTCTCCAATCGCGGTGGCCTGTTCCGCGTGGACTTCGCCAACGGTCGTACCCAGCAAGTCAACGGTCCGACCAACGAAGTTCCCAGCATCGAGAATCGTATCCCCCCGCATCTTTCCACTACCAACATCACCGCGCTCGCGGGGTGGTCGGACGGGGCAAGTTCGGTCATCTACGCCGCGGTCGAAGGGTTGCCGCTGGTGAGAAGTGAAGATGGTGGGGCCACTTGGCGGGAAACGGCGCTGGACGGGGTCGACATCATCAATCGACCGATCCTGACCATGGCGGTGTCGCCTACCAACCCCGATATCCTCTTGCTTGGCACCAACAACCGGGGTCTCTGGCGATCGACCGACGGCGGGGCAACGTTCGCTCGGGCCGACCAGTCTTTCGTGGGAGGGTCGAGCCCCCGAATTCACTGGGTCTCCTTCGTCCAGGTAAGCGCGCCAGGCGGCGGCACCCGCGATCGCGTGTTCGTGTCAGCCAGCGGCATTGGCTTCTACGTGTCTGATGACGACGGGGCTACGTTTACCAAGTCGAGTCTGCAGGTTCCCGATCCCAACTTGCCGACCTTCTGCTACGACGCGCCGCCCGATCCCGCGGTCACACCGGTCGTGAGGGCATTGGCCAGCAGTCCGACCAATCCCGACACGATCTACATCGGTCTTCAGTCGTGGGGCGTATACAAGAGTACCGACGGTGGTGACAGTTGGGTTGCCGCGAACGACAATGGTCTGGTCGAGTGCGCGATCCCACCGAATCCCGGTCGCAAGGTAAATGTACTCAGCCTGTTGGTGGAGAAGACTCCCGGTGGTGGCGGCGATGTGGTTTGGGCCGGCACGGATTTCGATGGTTCATACCTGTCGGGCGACGGCGGAGACCTTTGGGGCACCAAGCCCACGCCTACCGACAGCACGACCGGCGCCCCCGAACGCATCCTGGCCATGGTCGAGCACCCCCTCGAAGATGCCGTCATTGCGACTACTGCACAGAATGGGCTCATGCGGTTGGCCGCCGCGGGTGATTGGGAATACTGGACACCCGCCGAGCCGCTGCTGACCAAGCGCTTGGCGTCGCTGATGCTGAACCCCGATCCTACCCGTCCCAGCTCGATTCTCGTCGGCACAACGGGGGCTGGCGTCTATCTACCGGGCTCGGACGTGCCGTTGGACCGTCTGGTCAAGGCGACTCTGCCCACTGGTTCGGGCAATGTCATCGAGATTGAATCAAATCTTGGACTGACGCTCGGCCTTTCGGCCGCCGACATCGACAGCAGCGATTCTTTTCAATTGATTGCCCAGACCTTTCAGGGGTACGCGGTCTGGCGCGCCGAAGGCAACAATCTGGAAACGCCGGGCTGGAAGCTCATTGGTCTGTACGACCAGACCAACCCGGAGTTCTGTTTCATTGGCGGTTGTGAGTCCACCAGTCCGCAGTTCATACCGGGCTGTTTTGCCGACAAGCGCTCCAACTGTTTCACGTTCGCAGGCAATGAGGGTCGTTTCTTCGACGCTGACGTCTTCAATGGATTCACCTATCAGTACGCCGTGAGCACGTTCGATTACGGGTACAGCGGTAATACTTCACCCGAAGCGGTGTCCACCGAGTTGCTGTTCAGCCCCCGAACGGCGAACGAGAGCGCGGTCGAATCAGCGCTGTTCCTGGGCGTGAAGCCCGAGAACTACAATCGTGTGACCTTCCAGGTAAACGTGGATATCGCGGCCGACCTGGACAATGTATTCGTGGTGCCCAATCCGTTGCGCGGACGCGCGGGATGGGACGACCGCGGCGAGTCATCGGTGCGATTCGTCAATGTGACGCCCGGAGCAAAGTGCGAGGTATTCAACCTGGCCGGAGATCTGGTAGCTACGATCTTCAACCGGGTCACTTCGAACGAAGAGCGCGGCAACATCGAGTGGGATACCCGCAACCAGACTGGGCGACAGGTTTCCAGTGGCGTGTATATCTATCGGATTACCGATCCGCAGGGCAACGAGCTTATCAGTCGGTTTACCATCATCCGTTGACCGTTTCTTCCGTGCCCAGCCCGTCCTCGACCACGCGACCGAGCAGTTTGACACTGCCCAGGGGCCAGCGTATGTTCGGCCCATCCAGCGACCCCCTTTCCGTGGGCGCAGGCGCGCCGCGGACATAGGGACCATCACAACTGATCTCCACTCATACCAGAGGTCTGGACCAAGTGAGTCAGAGGGTCTATTTCTTCGGCGATGCCCGCGCCGAGGGCGATGCCAGCATGAGGAATCTGTTGGGCGGCAAGGGCGCGAATCTGGCCGAAATGGTAAACCTGGGTCTGCCGGTGCCGCCAGGATTTACCATCAACACCGAAGTCTGCGCTGAGTTCAACGCGGGCGGCAATGGTCGTTTGCCGGACGGTCTGATGGACGAGGTTCGCCAGACCATGAAGAAGGTCGAAGCGTCTCTCGGCAAGTCGTTCGGCGACGATTCCAATCCGCTGTTGCTTTCGGTCCGGTCGGGTGCACGCGTCAGCATGCCCGGCATGATGGACACGGTTCTGAACCTGGGCCTCAACGACGACACCGTCGCGGCCTTGTCCCAGGCCACCGACAATCCTCGCTTCGCGAACGACAGCTACCGTCGGTTCCTGCAGATGTACGGCAATGTCGTGCTGGGCGTGGACGGCCATCTTTTCGAAACCGCATTGGACGCGTTGAAGGAAGAGAAAGGTGTAGAGCAGGACCCCGATCTTTCCGCAGCTGATCTCGGCGAGTTGATTCGCTCGTACAAGACGATCGTGCGCGAGGCCAAGGGGCAGGAATTTCCGCAGGATCCCTGGGATCAGCTGGCCGGCGCGGTCGCGGCCGTGTTCTCGAGCTGGAATACCGATCGCGCGCACGCGTATCGCTCGATGCACGATATCCCCGGGGATTGGGGCACCGCGGTGAACGTGCAGGCCATGGTATTTGGCAACATGGGCGATGACTGTGCCACGGGCGTGGCGTTCACGCGCGACCCGTCGACCGGAGAGCGTGTGTTCTACGGTGAGTATCTGGTGAACGCCCAGGGTGAGGACGTCGTGGCCGGCGTTCGCACGCCGCGTCGAGTGCGACGGGCCGACGGTGCGCAGTCGCTGGAAGAAGTCATGCCCGCGGCGTACGAAGAGTTGGTGGGCATCGTCCAGACACTGGATTTGCTCTAGAGCGACATGCTCGACATAGTATTCAAGATCGAACGAAACAAGCTTTGGATGTTGCAGGTACGATCGGGAAAGCGCACGGGTGCCTCGGCGGTTCGCATTGCGGTGGAGATGGTGGGCGAGAAGCTCATTGATGTACCCGAGGCGATCAAGCGCGTGGATCCTGAACAGCTGGACCAACTGCTTCACCCCATGGTCGATCCGAAAGCTACGTACACGGTGCTGGGCAAGGGACTTCCGGCCAGCCCCGGAGCGGTGTGCGGTGAAATCGTGTTCAGCGCGGACGATGCGGTTGAGGCCAAGGAGGCTGGTCGCGAAGTCATTCTCGTGCGCAAGGAGACCAGCCCCGAGGACATTCGTGGTATGGCCGCGGCGGTGGCTATCCTGACCCAGCGGGGTGGCATGACCAGCCACGCCGCCGTGGTAGCGCGTGGCATGGGCAAATGCTGCGTGTCGGGTTGTGGCGAGATCCGTTTGGATGGGCAATCCATGCAGCTGGGCGGCAAGACCTTCGCGGCGGGCGACCTGATTACCGTCAACGGATCCACCGGTGAAGTCATTGCGGGGCGCGTGCCTACGTTGCCGCCACAGCTGGACGACAACTTCCGCACCCTGATGGAATGGGCGAATGGAGTTCGTCGTCTGCGCGTGCGCGCCAACTGCGACACACCCGAAGATAGCCGGGTTGCCCGCGAGTTCGGGGCCGAGGGCATCGGCCTTTGTCGGACCGAGCACATGTTTTTCGGCGAGGACCGCATCGCGGCCGTGCGTGAGATGATCCTGAGCCAAACGGTCGACCATCGTGAGCGGGCTCTGACGAAGTTGCTGCCGTTTCAGCGAGAGGACTTCGTGGGCATCTTCCACGCCATGGATGGCCTGCCGGTCACCATACGCCTGCTCGATCCACCCCTGCACGAGTTCCTACCCTCCGAGCCGGCCCACGTTGCGGCGCTCGCGGGCGAGCTGGGCGTCAGCAAAGAGGAAATGCTCAGGACGGTGGACTCGTTGCACGAGTTCAACCCCATGTTGGGCCACCGTGGTTGTCGTCTGGGTCTAACGTATCCCGAAATCTACCTGATGCAGGTAGAGGCGATCATCCGGGCCGCGACACAGGCCGAGCGCGAGGGCGTGTCCACGATGGCCGAGATCATGATTCCGCTGGTGGGTATCGATACCGAACTGTCCCGACTGCGCACCCTGTGCCTCTCTCGCGCCGAGAGTGTGCTAAGGGACGAAGGCGTCGATCTCGAATACACGGTTGGTACCATGATCGAGATTCCCAGGGCCGCGCTGGTGGCCGACAGAGTGGCACAATTCGCCGACTTCTTCAGCTTCGGGACCAACGATCTGACTCAAATGACCTTCGGGTTCAGTCGCGACGATTCGGGTAGTTATTTGCCGGAATATGTGGAAACGGGCATTCTCGATGCGGACCCGTTCCAATCGCTCGATCAATCCGGGGTGGGCCAACTGGTGGAAATGGCGGTGCAAAAGGGGCGCGCCGCCAAACCCGGTCTGAAAATGGGGGTTTGCGGCGAACACGGCGGAGATCCGCGTTCTGTTCGGTTCTTTCACCGCACTGGCCTGGATTATGTTAGCTGCTCACCGTATCGCGTTCCCATCGCCATCCTGGCCGCCGCGCACGCGGCGCTCGAGGATGCAGGGAAAGTCACGTAACTCTTTTTGGAGCAACACGTTGGATCTACGTGGCAAGATCGGACTCTTCGAGGTCACCAGCATCTTCCAGCTGCTGCACATGGCCCAGGCGAGCGGCAAACTCGTCCTCACCGGCGCGCGTGAGAAGGCACGGATCTATTTCCACCAGGGACACCTGATCTATGCCCGTACCGACGGTCCCACCGAGCGTATTGGTGAATACCTGGTACGTACCGGTCAGCTCGAGCCTACCCAGCTCGAAGGGGCGCGGATGAAGGCCGTGAACGAGGGCAAGCGCATTGGCGCCATTCTCGTGGAGAGTAGCAGCATCACCGAAGAACAGCTGATCACGGCCGTGACCGAGCAGATCAAGGAAGTCGTCTACAAGTTGGTGGCCATGGAGGAGGGAACTTTTGCCTTCTACAGCCAGATCTACCCGGAAAACGAGGACATCCTGCTGGATGTCAGTTTGGACATGTTGCTGGTAGAAGGCCTCCGGAAGCTCGACGAGCTGAAACGCGACGCCGCGTCGCGCTAGACGGTCTGGACCGAACCTTGCTCGTTGCCGGGGACACACGACCTCCGGCAATAGGGAGCCACCGGTCCAATGGACGCATTTCAATTGAATTCACGCTGCATCGATGACGCCCGGCCCACCTGGGTCGTGGAAGTACACGGCTACGTGGACACGCAGACGTCTCTCGTGCTCGAAAAGGAGCTCCGGCACCACCTGCACGAGGGCCACCATCACCTGCTGCTCGATCTGTCCGAAGTCGACTACATCAGTTCGGCCGGTTGGGGCATCTTCATCGCCGTGGTGAGGCCCTTGCGCGAGAAAGGTGGAGATCTCAAGCTGGTGGGCATGCAGAGAGACGTGATTGACGTGTTCGAGCTGCTGGAGTTCCAGACACTCCTGGAAGCCCACGCCGACGTCGAGACGGCGCTTTCGGCCGTGGGCCAGCGCTAGCTCCAGCCATTTCGAGCCGACCAGGTATCCGTAGCTTTCGGTAGCGGAACTTGAGGGCTAGACGTTAGTTTAACCCTCAGCGCCTTACCGGCCCCCCGCGTGCTTCGAGCCTCCGTTCGAGAGCTGCATTGGTGAACCTGTTCGCCCCATTCCTACCTGTTTTCGGCGCCCTCCGTTTTGGGCCGTCCGGTGTTTCCGGTTTCCTGCTCATGCTCGGGCTGGCGCTCGCCGCCGTCGCGGTGGCTTTGGTGGCCTACCGGAGTACGCAGCCCGCCTTGACGCCTGGTCGCCGGGCAATTCTCACGGGCGCACGCACACTGGCTCTGCTCATCGTCTTGTTCATGTTGGCTGAGCCGGTGTGGAACCAGCGCAAGGACGTTCGGGTTCCGCCCGGTGTACTGCTACTGGTGGACGATAGCGGAAGCATGGACATCGCCGACGCCGATGGATCCACCCGTTTGGAGCAGGCCACTTTTCTCCGCGATCGCGCCCGCGGCGCCCTCGCACAATCGAGCGACGACGCCCAGGTGTGGATGGGTCAGGGGGCACGCCGCTTGGAGGTGTCCACCCCCGCGGCCGAGTCCGGTGGTGGCTCTCGTCGCAGTCGAGGCGAGGGCACGAATCTCCCCGGTCTACTGCTTTCGTCGGCGCAACGGCACCTGGAAGACAACCTGTCGGCCATCTTGCTTTTCACCGACGGGGTGAACACCGCCGCCAACGCACCGTCTCTCGCCGGTCTCAACGTACCCGTATTCCCGGTGGCCGTCGGTGACACGGTCGGTTCGGCCGACGTGCTGCTCGACCGCGTACGCTACCCAAGCCTGGCCTATCGTGGCGAGCGCATCGAGGTTTCGGCCGAGGTGGTCGCTCGCGGCGGATCAGCTGGTGCCACGTGGGCGGTTCTATCCAGGGCTGGCGCACCCGTGGACAGTGTCAGAGTGCAGTGGCCAGATGGTGGCGGGCGACAGCCCATCCGCTTCGAGGCCGTCGCGGACAGCCTTGGTCTCATGAATCTCATGCTCGACGTGCTACCGCTCGAAGGCGAATCGCTGACCGAAAACAACCGCGTGCAGGTAGGCATGGAAGTACGCAAGGAACGCCTTCGCATCACCATGGTGCAGGCGCGTCCGAGCTGGGATTTCCACTTCCTGTCGCGCCACGCCACCCGCGATCTTCGCTTTGATTTCCAGGGTGTGTATCGCAACGAAAACGGATGGCGGGTTGCGGGTACCGATTCCACCTGGACCATGCCGCAGAGGACCGAGGACGCCACGGAAACCGACCTGTGGGTGGTAGGGTCGTTGTCCGATTTCAACGACGTGTTGACCAACGGTCCAGCGATCGTGTCGTCCGTGGAAGCGGGCGCCGGGTTGCTGGTGTTGGCGGGTCGCGCCAACCGTGGTGCCGTGCGGTCGCTGCCGCAGAGGGCGCGCGAAGTGTTGCCGCTGTGGCCAGGAAGTTCGGCGCGCTGGCTGCGCACACGCTTTTCCACCGAGGCCGCTCCCGCGGGGCGGTTGCATCCCGTGCTGGCGGCGAGTTCCGAAACCGGTTCGGTTATCGATCGCCTGGCTGAACTTCCGCCGCTGTGGGCGGTGGTTTCGCCGGCCGTCGTGGCCCAGGACGCTGACTTGTTGATCGAGGGTAGTGGGGCCGGCAGCACCTATCCGTTGCTGGCGTTCCGTCCGCATGGCGCGGGTCGCGTGGCATCGTGGGTGGGCACACCGCTTTGGTCGTGGTCCTTCTGGCGACTGGGGCAGGACGACAGTGAGGGTGTCTTCAACGCACTCATGGGCAATCTCTTCTACTTTCTGGCCGAGGGCGGTGAGCGTACGCGTCTGCGTCTTCACCTGCCGCGTCCGGTCCTGGCCCAGGGCCAGGAAGCCACATTGCGTGCGTTGGCGCTCGATCAACGCCTGCAGCCCGACGCCGTCCACGATGTCTGGCTTGAATGGGCCCAGGCGGCGGCTCCCGACAGCCTGCTTGAGCCGTCTGGCCGTGCCCGAATGAATCTGGACCCCGACACCGCGGGTGGTCGAGTGTTGCCGTTGCCTTCTTTGCCCGCGGGCGAATACCGAATGCGCGTGGCGCTGGAAGAAGATGACTCTCGAATCACTTCGGCCTGGCAACCGTTGCTGGTGGATCCGTACTCGGTGGAATTTTTGGACCCGCGCGTAGACATGCCGGCCCTCGCCGCGATCGCGGCGGCTACCGGCGGACGCGTGCTGTCGGCGTCCGAAGTCGGTGAGTGGTCGGCTTCGGTTCCGTTGCAGGCCAAGCAAGCCGTTCTCACCGGCCGTTTGGATCTGTGGGACTCACCGTGGATCTTCATGCCCCTCATTGCCCTTCTGGGTTTCGAGTGGGGAATGCGCAAACGTTGGGGTCTGGTCTAGCCTTCCCTCCGCCTCCGTTGACTGCTTGATCTCGTCCTCCCGGAGTGGAGTGGCCGCGCATGTGCGCGTTGCTGCTGCTGGCCGCGGCGAGCCTGGTTCTGAATGAGGTTCTCTACGATCCACCCGGCTCAGATACAGGTTTCGAATTTGTCGAGTTGTTCAATCCCGATCCCGCTACCGTCTCCCTGGCGGGTGCGCGTCTGGTATTCATCAACGGGGCCGATCCATCCAGTCGACGCGTAGTCTGGGAGGCTGGTCCCGGCACCACCTTGGCGAGCGAAGCGTACTTCCTCGTGGGCGAGACGCAGGTGCCTGGGGCCGATGCTGAGGCCGCGTTGCGACTGCAGAATGGTCCCGATGCCCTGATCCTCGAGATCGATGGTGTGTCGGTCGATGCGGTGGCCTGGGGCGACCTTCCTGGTTTGGGCGAAGGCGTCCCCGCCGCTGACGTGGCGTCGACGAGTCTTGGCCGTGTTCCCGATGGGCACGATACAGGCGACAACGCGAGTGACTGGGTCGGGCTGGCCGTACCGACTCCAGGGCGTGCCAACGCGCGCGCCGACGCATTCGAGCCACTTGACGTCCAGGTGGATCCCGTCTGGTCGTTCCGTGAGGGGTGGAGAACCGCGAGCATTGCGGCCATCGCGGTAGGGTTCGCCGACAGCCAGAGGGCACACATCGATTGGTTGCTCAACGGCGCCCCGACTGGCGACCGCGTGGGCCTGGTCGTCGCCCGCGGCGATACGCTGCGGGTCGAGAACAACCTATGGATTCCGCCGGGCCGCAGTTGGCTCGCCGCAATCGTCCATACGGATGACGCAGCTGATTCCCTGCGCGTGCCGTTGTCGGTGGGTCCCGCGCCGGTCATGTTGAACGAAGTCATGGCGCGGCCGGCTTCAGGTGAGCCCGAGTGGATCGAGTTGGTGCGAGAGGAGGAAACGGCTGACCTGTTGGGTTGGTCGGTGTCCGACCGTTCACTCACTCCGCGCGCACTGCAAACCGAAACGCTGCAATCGTCGCATTGGGTTGTGGTGAGCGCGCAGCCAACCGCAATGACGCAGGTGGTCGACG
Organism: Candidatus Krumholzibacteriota bacterium; assembly: GCA_029262065.1. Taxonomy (GTDB): domain Bacteria; phylum Krumholzibacteriota; class Krumholzibacteriia; order JAJRXK01; family JAJRXK01; genus JAJDAC01. The sequence continues at coordinate 212,000 of JAJDAC010000046.1, forward strand.
CGCCAGTCGTGGGCACGGTGGGGGGTTGGCCCGCCTTGAACAACTCCGCGCCCGCCGATGACTCCGTGGTCGATTGGGTGGTGTTGTACGACGAGCGCGGCGCCATCGCCGACCTCATGACCTACGACGAGGCCCTGATCGCGGTCGAGGGTCGTAGCATCGAACGCGGTTCGATATTCGAGGGTTCGCTTCCGCAGTGGTTTGCCTCGCCGGGGGCGCCCACGCCGGGCGCTGCGAACCTGGCCGCGACGGCGTCGACGTCGCCCACCAGCGCCGGGCCGTTGACCGCCACCCCCAATCCGTTCACCCCCGATTCCGATGGTATCGACGACGTTCTGCACGTGGTCCTGCGCGCACAGATCCCCCTGGGTTGGA
>JAJDAC010000047.1 GCA_029262065.1 Candidatus Krumholzibacteriota bacterium
CCGACCCAAATGGTAGAATTCTGCATGGTTGGACCTCCGTAAGTTCAAGCGACTACGTGTCGCCTGCGGCTCTGGATGTTCGGTTAACACCTCTATCCAACCCGCGATCATCGCGGGGGTCCAGCCGTTCCATAGGGTCTAAGCCACGCGAGCTCCGGCGCCAAGAACCACCAGGGTTCCCGCGCTGGCTCTCTTCACGCGAGCTCCGGCGCCAAGAACCACCAGGGTTCCCGCGCTGGCTCTCCCGCGTAGCCAATTGGAGAAACAGGGGTACCGGCCCAAAGCCGGTGCCCCTTTTCTTTCACCCCGACCGACCCCGGATTCGTTGACCCACCCTGCCGTTGGGGCTAATCTCCGCTACAGGATCCCCCGTCCTGGTGCTAATAAACTCCATGAATACCCCGCGCGCGGTTTGCGCCTTATTTGCGCTTGTCGGCCCCCTGCTACTCGCTTCGGATGCACCCGGCGAGCGACGGATACCTACGGGACCGCCTCAGGTTTCCGGCAAGAGCGTCGTGCTCGACCGGTCCACCACCATCGGTAACCTGGGCCTGCGACTCACCAACCTCGGCTGGTTCGGCAACCTGCTCAGCCAGACCGTGTCGCAACCGTCGTGTGAATGGCCGCTGAACAGCAACGTCGAGCACATGTACCTGGGTGGCGTGTGGGTTGGTGGCATCAGCACCGAGGGTGAAGTCCTGGTTTCCGCCGGAGCCGAGGACACGGGTTCGGGTCAGGCTTCACCAAAGCAGGAGTTTGGGCCACGCCTCACCGACACGGTTGTGTCGCTGAGCAGCAATCCGCTCAGTCCCAACTTTTCCACGCGCGCGCTCGCCGATCAGCACTTCGAAATGGTCTACGACGACTTCAACACGTCGGGTGGTGGTTCGCCGCAGGATCCGCACATTCCCATGGGCGTCCGCGTCTACGCCACCGCGCTGGCCTATGCGCCTTCCTACGCCGACGATTTCGTGATTCTGCGTTTCGAAGTGGAGAACATCAGCGGCCAGGAACTGACCGATGTATTCGTGGGTTTCTACGCCGAGCTGACCGTGGGCAACACCACGGTCACGATTCCCCAGGGAACACCCAGCTGGAATTTCTACGACGACCTGAATGGTTTCGTGGGACCAGGCGAGTTGCCGGACGACCCCGACATCCGTCTGATGCACTGCCATGACAACGACGGTGAAGAAGGGAAGGCCGTATCGTGGGTCGGAGTCCGACTGCTGGGAACCGACGCTCCCGAAGAAATCTTCAGTTACCGACAGTGGCGCTTCGGCAGCATTCCCCGCTTCGATGTCGACAAGTATGCCTACATGTCGTCGGGTCAGATCGATCAGGGGGTTGCCCAAGACGGCACGAACTTCGACGTCGCTGGCAACTGGATCTCCATGTTTGCCGCGGGCCCCTGGCCCACGTTGTTTCCCGACGACCGCGCCACCTTCACCATGGCCATTGTCGCCGGCCGTGACAGTACCGACATGGTGTTGAACAGCCAGATCGCGCAGTCCACGTTCGACCAGGGGTTCAAGTTGCCGGCGGGACCACCCAGTCCCGTGCTTGAGATATCCACCGTCGACAACGCGGTCATCCTCGAGTGGGACCCCGGAACCAACACCCTCGAAGGACAACAGTACGATCCCACGACCGCGTCGCCGGAGTTCCATCGGAGTGAGTTCACCAACGAGTACGATTTCCAGGGGTACCGCATCTATCGCATTCTGGGCGACACGATCGACGAAGATCCTTTTACGCAAGCTTCGCTGGTCGCCGAGTTCGACCGTACCGAGTGGCCCGACGGACGACCCGACAATATCGGTTTCAATGTGGGCCTACCGCCCATGGAGAACGGGAAGCGTCGTTTCGTCGATCGCGGTGTGTTGAACGGTTTTTCGTACTACTACGCCGTTACCAGCTACGCGTCGGCCAACCCGCGACTGGAACTCCCCATGCTGGAGAGCGGCTTCAACGAGAACGCCACGGTGGTTACTCCCGGATCCGCTCCCGGTGGCGGTGGATCGACGGCAAGGGTGGGCGTGTATCCCAACCCGTACCGGGGATCCAGTCGTTTCGACGGCCGACTCCCCGGCGGCGAACCCTCTGAACTGGGTCGCAACATCTACTTCACCAACGTGCCGCGGCGCGCGACCATCTCCATCTACAATCTCAGCGGTGCCCGCGTCGATTCCATCGAACGCGACGATGCCACCACCGGACAGGTCGCGTGGAACATGCTAAGCGAGAACACGCGGCCCATCGCATCGGGGCTATACGTGTTCGTGGTGGAAGATCTTGAGACCGGTGAAACCCAACGCGGCAAACTGGTGATCCTGAAATGAGGCGCACACTGGGCCACCTGGTTGCCTGTGTGGGTGCGGCCATGGTGTTCGTCTCGTGCACGAACGACGCGTTCGATCCCGAAACCCTTCCCAACCAACCTCCCGTGGCCCGGGTCTGGGTGTCGGGGCCGGACATCCAACCCACCAGCTACAATGATGCCACGTTCTACTGGTCGGGGACCGACATCGACGGAACCGTGGAAGGGTTCCACGTGTCCATCGCCGACCGCGGAATGGATCCCAGCACCTGGACGTACACGGACAAGGACGAGAGTACAGCCACCTACTCCACCGATGACTCCGGCCAGGCCTTCGCCGTGCTCTACGTCGTGGCCCAGGACGATCGTGGCGCGCTGAGCGACACCGTTTCGGTGGACATTCCGTTGATCAACTCACCGCCGGTACTGGAATTCCGGGCCGACTTCGAACCTCTTCTCGAGAGTTTCGGAGCCGCTTCCTTCGATTTCTTTGGATTCGATCTCGACGGCAACGAGACCTTGCTGCCCTGGGTGGAGTATCGCTTCGAAGGAAGTGATCCCGACCTGGTGTTCGAGTTGGACGATCCCCTGGCCCACCCCACGTTGGGTTGGGTACGCGAAGATCGCCCGCCAACCCGCTTCTCGTTGCAGCTTCGGGAAATCCCCCCCGGCGACCCTGGTGCCGCTTTTGCCCAAACCATATACGTGCGCATTGGCGACGTAGCCGGGTCGTTCAACGTACTGGAACACACGTGGACCGTATTCGAGGCTATCGGCAAGGTACTTCTGGTCGACGACTCGCTCACGGCCGTCACCCGCGACGCCTTCTATCGTGACGCGTTGGACGCCGCCCTGCCCGGCGCGCACAGCCGCTGGGATATTGCCAACGGCCTGCCCCCCCGCGACGACGATCTACGACTCACGTTGGAGCAATTCGAACTGCTGGTGTGGTACACGGGAAATTCCGAGAGCCAGAACTTGCTGCGAGCCCAGGCCGTCTTGACCCAGTACCTGACCGATCGCGATCCCGGGACCGAGGGCGACCAACCCGGCCGCCTGTTGTTGGAAACCCCCGTCATCCTGGGAAATGGTTCATCGTTGTCACCGGCGTTCCGGGCGCGTTTCGGCATTGCCAACGAGCCCTTGCCGCGCAATCCGCTGGCAACCTATACCGGCGCGGTTGAGGCCGCCCTCGGTGATATCGATATCGCCAGCGAGGTGCCCGAGTTGCCACCTTTGGTTTCCGACGGAACCAACTACGAGGGTGGACCCGGACGCTACTTCGGACTGTCCGGGCTGGACGTGGCCGCCGATGCGGCCGCCCTCTGGACGTTCGAGCCCTACGCATGGGGTGGCGACCGTGACTTTTCTTGCCGACCCGATTGCATGCCGGTAGTAGGCGTACGCCGCCCCGCCACGGGTCAGGCCAACACGGTGTTGCTGTCGTTCCAGTTGGAGTTCGCCAATGCCCTGGGCAATGCGCCGCAGGCAGTGGGCGCCATCATCACCGACATCCTGGGATTTGCACCATGATCGCGGGGAAGGGCACCATGCCAAGTCGCCATGCGATTTTCATCGGGCTGTTGCATTCGATGTTGGCCCTCTCATTGTTGAGCGCCGCGCCCCTCCTGGCCCAGGAAACGAACGGCGAATTTCTCGTACACCTGAAACCCGGTGAAGCGCGGAACGGAGCGCTGATCCTGGTCCAGGGCAAGATCATGGCGAAGGACCGCACGGTACCGCTGTCGTATACCAACGTATTCATCGAAGGTACCGGCATTGGCACCATGGCTTCGGGTGACGGTCGCTTTTGGCTGCGCGGCCTGGCTCCGGGTACCTACACTCTCAAGGCCCAGTACATCAGCTACGAAGTGGGCGAGTACACATTCACCGTCGAACCGGGTGACCTGCTTCAGATAGAGTATTGGCTCGAACCGCGGGCCTGGCGGCTGGACACGTTCGAAGTCCAGGCTGAACGCGCCCTCCTGGACATTGCCGAGACCGGCACCGCCCGCCGCTTGTCTGCTCGCGAAATCGAGAACCTGCCGGTGGATGGCCTGGTGGAAATGGTGGCGCTGCAACCCGGCGTGACCCTGGAAGACAACGAGATCCATGTGCGCGGTGGTCGTTCCGACGACACCTCGTTCGTGGTCGACGGTATCGGCGTGAAAGACCCGCTTTCGGCGGGCCGCTACGGCGTTGGCTTCAATGAAGACCTCATCAACGAAATAGAAGTGCTCACGGGGGGCTTCTCGGCCGAGTACGGGCAGGCCGTCAGCGGCGTCGTAAACGTCTCCACCAAGGAAGGCGGCGAGCGTTTCGAGGGCAAGATCAGCTACAAGAGCGATGATCTGGCGCCCGAGGCGAACTACTACAACACCGACAACGTGCGCGCGACCTTCTCGGGTCCCAACCCCATATGGAAGGGCTTGAAGGCACTGGGCGTACCGCTTCCTGGCGAACAATATTTGATCGTCAGCGGAAGCTCGGACCTCACCGACACACACCTTCCCACCGCATCACTTACGAATGAGCTGCGGTCGCCGATTCTGGGCGAGTTCTGGTCACCGCGTGCCGACAACCAGTGGAGCGGATTGGCCAAGCTCACGTGGAAGTTCGACCCCAGCAAGAAACTGAACTTCACCTACAGCAACCAGCAGGAAGTAAGCCTGGGGTACTCGCTCCCCAGTGAGGGTTTCCCACGCAAGTTCCAGGACATCCTGAACAACTACAACGTGTTCACCGCGCAGAACATCGTGGGGCAGGCCAACTGGAAACACGTCCTGGGAGAAGAGAGCTACTACGAGATCAACGTGGGCCGACAATTCAACCGACTCCACAGCAACCGCAACGGCGTTGACGACTTCACCACCTACATAGGCCCCACGGAGAACGTCATCCGGCTGCAGTCGGAGGAAGAGTGCCCGCCGGTGGAAGAGGATCCTCTATGCGGCCCCAGCTACACCGCGGGAGCCCACATCGGCGGCGATACCGATCGCTGGCACGATCACTACAGCGACTCATGGACGCTGAAGGCCGACTACGCCTTCTTGACGGGCCAGTTCAGTCAGTTCAAGACCGGCATCGAATACACGTACAGCGAAATGCAACTCATCGACCTGCAGCGCGAACTGGGCAGTCCCCCACCGGGATTCCTGGCCCGCAGCCAGGATGTCTTTCGCGTGCATCCGCAGACCGCGGCGGGATACCTGCAGGATCGGATCAGTTACAAGGGCCTGGTGCTCAACCTGGGCGCACGACTGGACGCGTGGGCGCCTGGCCGCGAGGTCGACGACGTCATGAGTCGACCCGAAGACTTCGTGTTCATATTCGACGACATGAAAACCAAGTACGAGGACGACACCTACTCGGTTCTGGGTCGTCGCTGGAAGGCCCGCATCAGTCCCCGCGTGGGCGTGAGCTTCCCCGTGTCCAAACGCGACAAATTCTTCTTCAATTACGGGCACTTCAATCAGTGGCCGCGATACAACTACGTGTACGCGCAGCTCGAGACCTCGTTTGCCACCGATCTCCAGCTTCTGGGTAACCCGAACCTGGACCCCAAGGCCACGGTCCAGTACGAAACCGGCATCCAACACGAGTTCGACGGCCTTTGGAGCGCGGGGCTCACGTTCTACAGCAACGACATCTTCGGATACGCCCAGGCGGTAAGCCTCGATACCATCGTCATCGATCCGGTGGATACACCCGACCCCAATGATCAGGTGGCCGTGACCGCCGAGCCGGTACGGTATTTCAACGCCGACGCCGCCCGTTCCATCGGCGTGGAATTCTCGATCATCAAACGCGCCACGCGGTGGTTGAACGGCAGCTTCAGTTTCGAATTCCAACGCACCACGGGCACCAACAGCTCGGCCAACACCAACTTCCTCACGGCTCAACTGGGCCAGGCCAGCGAAGAGTTCGTTCGCGAGCAGAATATCCGGAACGTACCCCTGCTGTGGGATCGACCCTGGTCGGCCACCATGAACCTGGGATTCTCGGTGGGACCACGCGACCGGCCGAGCTTCTTCGGTTGGAAACTACCGCCTCGCTGGAGCGCCAACGTGTTGCTACGCGCGTGGTCGGGCGTGCGCTACACCGAAATGGAGTTCGGCGAAAACGGCAACCCGCAGACCAGCGCCAACATCAACCATAGGCTTGGCCCCTACCGTAGCGCCGTGGACATCAAGTTCAACAAGTACTGGGACCTTCCAAATCGCCACCGCGTCTCCATGTTCATCGAAGCCCGCAACGTGTTCGACCACGACAATTTCCGACGCGTGAACCCCTGGACGGGTGACGGCTATCACCTGGGCAACTGGGACGGCGGAATTGCGGCTGACCGCAACAATGGCTCGCCGCGTTCGGTGCGCGACGTGAACTACCAAAGCGATTTCGTCGACCCCTCCTACCGCACCGACCCACGCATGTTCCTGACGGGGGTGAGCTACAAATGGTAACCCGGCTCCTTGTCGCCGTGCTCGTGGCGTTGACCGTCAGTGCAACCGACGCACGGTCCCAACTCATCCAACTGTTCGGCGAGGAACGAGTAGGCTCCAGCGGCGGGCAATTCCTACGCGTTCCAGTAGGTGCGCGTGAGATTGCCATGGGAGGCGGTATGGCCGCCACCGTGACCGGGGCCAGCTCACTGTTCTGGAATCCCGCGGCCATGAGCAGCGTGCGCCGAAGCGGACGGCTTTTCGTGAGTCACATGGAGTACACGGCCGACATCAACATCAACCACGTGGGCTACGTACGGCGCATGGGTTCTTGGCAACTCGGGCTCAGCGGTGGTTTGCTTTCGAGCGGGGAAATCCTACGGACCACCGAGCTTCATCCCAACGGCGCGGGGTTCACGTTTACCGCCAACCAGTTCCTGTTGGGCCTTTCGCTGGGACGCCAACTGACCGACCGGTTCAGCTTCGCCGCCACCGGTAAGCTACTACAGGAAAACCTCGACGAGTTCGAGAACCGGGCCTTCATGGTCGATCTGGGAGCGCTGTACTACGTGGGTTTCCGCCGCGCTCGCATTGGCTTTGCGGTGCGCAACTTCGGCGGCGACCTTCGCCTGAACGGCTCCGCCCCCAGCACGGGCAGCCTTTCCAGCGAGTGGCAGTCATTCCCGGCGCCGACCGTCGCCGTGTTCGGCTTTGCCTACGACGTAGGCACGGCGGCAGCGCAACGGCTCACGCTCTCGCTCGACTTCAGTCATCCCAGCGACCAGGCCGAATCGTTGATCGTGGGCGGCGAACTGGGCATGTGGAACGCATTGTTCCTGCGGGGCGGCTATCGCAGCCAGGTGTCCGAGGGCGGCGTATCGCTGGGCTTTGGACTGCGCGTGCTTCAGCGTGCCTCCACGCTTCGCTTCGGCTACGCGTTTGACGACCGCGGAAATTTCGGTGGCATCCACGTGTTCAGCCTCGAGGTCGGCCAGTGATCACAGGCGAGAGAGAGTCCATGCGACCGTGGGCGGCCACCGCGGGGCTCCTTCTGGGACTGACGCTGCTGACATCGGCATGCGGCGAGAAGATCACGCTGCCCGAGGCAGTGGGCATTCCCACCTCGAGCGAGTACCTGGAACAGCCCAGTTGGCAGCTCACCGATCCCACCGATGTCATGGAAGCCGACGGGCGTATCTTCGTCACCGAAGGTGAACCGGGAACCATCAACCGATACTCGACGTCCCAGGAGCTACAATCCAGCGAGAGTGGATTGGTAAACCCGGTGGCCATGGGGCTTCACCGCGATTCGCGTACGATCCTGGTGGCCGAAGCGGGCGATGCCGGCACGACTCCGCGCATCTCGTTCTTCAGCCAGGCGGATCTGGCGCCGCTGGGCAACCTCGACCTGGACGGCATTGCGATGAGCGTCGCCGGAATCGCGGTGGATCTGGCGGTGTTGTACGTAAGCGACCCCGATTCGGGTGTGGTGCACCGCTTTGCCTTCAACGGTGTGGATCGTACGATCGAGACACGCGGTCTGGTCTGCAACAACCAGGGCAGTGTCGAGAGCCCCCAGTTCGTGTTCCAACCCGAGGGTCTGGCCCTGACGCCGGAAGGAAGATTGCTGGTGTGTGACGCGGACTCCACCCGCAATTGGGTGCTCCAGTTCGACCCCAGTCCGCCCATGGGCGACGACAGCGGTTTTGGCCAGGCCGTCCCCTTTCGCGAATCGGGATGCGCCAATCCGCCGGTAGACACCTTCGTTTTGGGCGCGGCCCCCGGATGCGGACAGCCCTTCGTGGAGGGCCCGAGTAGCGCACCCGGTGGACTCTCAGCCCCCTCGGGCATTGCGTTCGACACTGATGGACGGATGTACGTCGCCGATCGCGGCAACGATCGAGCCCAACGCTTCGACACAAGCGGACAATTCAACCTGTTGTTTGGCGACGGCGCCGGCGGTGTGGCTCCGCTGGGCTCGCCGCGCCGTATTGCTACCTGGCTGGGAAGCACTTCCCGTGACGGAATCCCCATTATCATTCCGGGCGCACGGGTCTACGTGGTGGACGAAGCCGCCGCCCAGCTACGAATTTTCGAAGACAAACGCTGGACCGATTTCCAAAGCTGACCATTCCCTCGAAAGGACCTCCCATGCGCACGATGCAACTGGCCGGCACGCTGATTTGTTCCCTGAGCCTGCTCGCCGTTTGCGCAGCCCCCCCCACGCTCGCGCAGGATGAAAAGGATCGTACCCAGACGCGGCCGGCCAAGGTCATGGTCGAGGTACCCGTGGAGATCGTCGAGGTAGACGACGGAGACACGGTGCGGCTGCACTGGGCCTCCGAAGAGGCCGAGATCATTCGTATTCTGGGCATCGACACGCCCGAAACGCAGCACGTGGAGCACAACATTCCGTATGACCAGTCGTTTGGTCGTGAAGCCGCGGGCTTCGCCAAGGGCGCGTTCTCCACGGCCACCTCGGTGCAGTTGATCCGCGCCGACATGACCGACCCCTACGGCCGAACCCTGGGCTACCTGTACGTGAACGGAAAGAACTACTCGGTGCTGGTGGTATCGCACCGGCTCGCGGTCGAGTCGGTCAGTCACTACGGCGACAACGGACTACCCGAGGCCGCGAAGGAAGTACTCGACGCGGCGGCAACGGCCGGTCCGGTACCGTTCGAAGCTCCCTACAAGTTTCGTGGGCGCATGCGCGACGTTTCGCAACACATGCGCGAGGGCGGAACCGAGTAGCCCGACTTCAGCTAGAATACCAGCCCGGCCGAAATCGTCGCGCCCCAGGCGTGAGTGGTGCGGCCGGGAATGAGATCGCTCTCGGGATCCCAGCGCCAGTGCACACTTCGAAGCTCGCCGCTGAGTTCGAGGAATCGCCAGGTTCCGGTCATGCCCACCGAGGCCTCCAGCGCCTTGTCCGAATCGGCGAACGCCACCGGAGGCTGATCGGGAATTCCCCTCAGAGCCTCGTCGGGCGACAGCAGAACCCATCCGAAACCAACCCGCGCGGTGGGCACAAACTGCCACACCTTCCAACGGTTGATCCGGAATCCCATCGTAATCATGTCAATCCGCACGCTCACCGGCGGCAGGATGACCGGCGCGGGAGCATCGGGGTCTTCGACCAGTGCGCTGCCGCCAACATCGACCTGGGTCCTGGAATCGGCATGCAGCCGTGACCAGACGACCTCGAAGCTGGGATGGGGCCGCAACCCCAACCGGAAGCCCTTCATGGGTTCGTCCCTCAGCCGCAGAGCCACGGCCACGGGTGCGTTTTCGCGCGGATCGAAGCCAAGGTAATTGGCAAGGTCACCCATGCGAAACGCACCGACCTCGACCCCACCGATCACGCGAACGCGTTCGGCTCGGCTCGGAACCACACTCACCAGGAGCAGTGCGGCAACCAGCAAACCCTGCCGTATCTTGTTTTCCACCATTGGCTTGGACTGGTCCCCGTGACATGGTACAGGCGAAGCGAAGAGTTAGGCTAGCACGCGCACCCAGCCCGGACAACGCTGGAGAAAACGGCACTTTTCTTGTGACTTTGGAGCCCGTAACTGGTCCTGGGTGCTGAACGGCGGGATGAATACCGCCGCACTATTTGCCCCCGCGAAGCGGGATACAGATCCCGGTAGGAGCGCCCGATCCGCAAGGTTCGGCTACCGGTGAGGCCGCGGTCGGGGCAATAGTCCTGACCGCGGTTTTTTTTGCCCGAAACGTCCCAACCCAAGATGGCACTGAACTTGATTGCGTCCCCATTGGATTCGAGCCATCTACGGCTCCATTTCAGCATGCCGCGAGGGCATAACCAGGAGGACGCCTAGTGGATCGCAGGAACTTTCTAGCTCGCATGGGCCAGGTCGCGGCCTTTTCATCCATGGCCATCGTGGTTGCCGCGTGCGGCGAAGACGAAACCGTAGCCCCCACCCCGTCCACCAGCATCGACGGCAACGTGAGCAACGTGGCTGGTCACACCCACACCGTCGAGGTAACCCAGGCGCAGTTGAACGCTGGCGGTACGCTATTCTTGACCATGCAGGGCGGCGGAGACCACATACACAGTGTGGAACTTAACCCCACGCAGGTATCCCAACTGGCGGGCGGTTCGTCGGTCACGGTTACCTCCGAGAACGGCGGAAACCCAGGGCATTCGCATTCGGTGACGTTCACGCCCTAGGAACCCGGGTCCCGTTGCACGCGAAGCGCTAGACCGGCGCAGCCTGCCTATTCGAACAACTTGAATGCGGTGGCCGCGAGAAAACCAACGAGGGTGGCCAACCCCACGCGTGAGCCGGACCCGCCAAGGTGTACGGCCTCGGGGATCATGGTCGAAGCAATGGCCGTGAGCATGGCGCCCGCGGCCATTCCTTCTATACCCACGAAGGCGACGTGGGGTACGGCCTCACCGATGGCGAATCCAATCCCGGCACCGATCGCTGTCATGATGAACAATCCAAGCCACATGGAAACGATGCGCATGTTGCCCCAGCCCTGGTCTTTCATGGCCAGTGAACTGGAGAGCGCCTCGGGGAAGTTCGACAGGAACAGTCCGGCGATCAGCGTGTACGGAATGACCTGCGCGAACTGAAGCGGCTCGGTCGCGTCCTGGTGCCCAGCCACGACGGCCAGCAACCCCGACCCGATGACGAGACTCTCGGGAATCCCGTCGATCGTCAGGCCCAACCAAACGGCCAGCCCCGCGCCGCCGTGCTTTTCCGACAGATCGCGCATCAACTGGGGCGTGGGCGGTTGTGCACCCACGCGCAGCGCCGCCAACGCCTCCATGCCCCATCGCTGCTCTTCTTCGCCGCGTTCACGATCACGTTCACGGATTTCTTCAAGCCGTTCCTGTGCGAGGGCTCGAAACCGCTGATCGAATTCGGGGCTCTTGGCCCGCCACCGTTCGAAATGTTCGCGTGGCAACCGATAGGCCTCGACAATACCGTTCGCCGTGGCGGTCGCTGATCTTGGCAATCCACTTATCAACGGCAGTTCGCCCAGGATCCCTCCAACCCCCAGGGATCGCAGCAGAGTACCCGATCGATTCAGGTCAACACTTCCGCTCAACACGAAGTAGCAGCTGTCCGGCGTATCGCCCTCGGCGTAGAGTTGATGACCGTCGGCGAAGACGACAGTTTCCACCCCGACCACGAACTCACTGACTTCGTCGGCGGGCAAGGAACGAATCAGCGGAATCGCACAGATGTTCTTGACCATGGTCGCCCGGCGAGCTCGCTCGCTACGCGCCACGTGGTTGAGCGTGGTGGATACCTTTCTCAGGAATGCGCCACGCTCATCCAATACACGGTCCAGCACGACGAACAGGAATCCGCCGGCTAGAGCGCCCGCGAGAAAAACGTAGAAGGCGCGCACGGCTCCGTGCTCGCCCGAGGTAAGGGCTTCGGCGTTGGGAGCAACCAGGTCGAGGGTAAGGGCGGCAATGAGTGCGCCAGCCCCAAAGGCGCCGAGCGAGGCTGCGACACTAGCCCGGGGGCGAGTCCAAAGACCTATTACCGAACCCAGCGGCAAGGATGCCGCGCTCAGGGCGCCCAGGGCAACAGCCCAGAGCACGGTTACATTCTCGGAAGCCATACTCGCCGGCCTTTCGGAATCGTGTCCCGATCGACCTAATCACAGGTCCAACTATTTCGCCAGAACCATTGGACGACTCGACCGGTGACGGCCGCCGTCGGACCCCGTCCAGTCCAGAACCAGTCGGTATACCCCCGAGGCCTGCTTTTCACCGCTCCACGTTACGTGTTGCTCGCCAGCTTCCTGCCACGCATCCATGAGCTGGGCCACCTGGCGACCACGTGCGTCATGAACCACCAGACGAACGTGGCCGGCACGGGCGAGGTCGAACTGGATGTTCGTACGAGGGTTGAATGGGTTGGGATGATTCGGCCGCAAGCGGGCCGGTGCAATGGCGTTCGGCAACGGCGCCGCGACCGGCACATCAAGCGGAGTCTTCAACACGAAACCGTCCGGTGGCGAGCTCAGGCTTCCTTGCAGCGGATTCTGGTTGGTTACGTCCTCTCCCGGAAACGACGACGAACTGGTGCGGCCGGTGATGTACGATGCGCCCGCGGCGTCCACATCGATGGCGTTGCCCACGTCACTGGACAACCCGCCGTAGAACGTTTCGAAGTCCCAGAATGCGCCGCTGGCAATGACCTGGACGAAGAAGATGTCCTGGCCGTCCACCCCTACCACGTTGGCTCGCCCTTGGCGATCCACGGCCACGCCGTTGCCCTGGCGACCGCCCAGAATGAGCGAGTAGAGCACCGCGGTTGCGTCGGAATTGAGCTTGGTGAGCGGCGCGACCGCGTTCGCTGGCGATGGTCCGTTGGTCACCGGATAATCGGTGGAAACGGTAGATCCCGTCACGTACACGTTGCCGTCGGAATCCAGGTCTACCCCGTAGGCGAAGTCGTCGTCATTTCCGCCGAAATAGGTGCACCAGGTCAGACCGCCCGTGGAGTCCAACTTGTAGAGAAACATGTCTTCCACGTTGCCCTTCACCGGCTGCACCACGCCCGCCGTGGTCGGAAGGTTGGCATCCCCAGTGAACCCCACAATGTGACTGTTGCCCAGGTAGTCCACGGCTACGCCCCACACGAACACGAACGGGTCACCGCCAAGGAACGTAGCGTAGCGAAGACTCGCCCCGTCGGCGTTGATGCCAAGGGCGAAAGGGCCCGGGCCAGCAATGGGAAGCGCGTTGAACGTGGGAAAGTTGGCCGACTGCGTCGTGCCAGCCACGTAGGCATTGCCACCGGAGTCCACACCGATGTCGGGCCGCTCCTGCTCGCTGTCGGCCCGTTCCAGCTGGTCGCCGCCATAGTAGGTGGAGTACACCAGGTCCGAACCCGCGGCGTTGAGTTTCAACACGAACAGGTCGGTATCCCCACCGTAAACAGGCTGAATGGCGCCGACCAACGGAAAGCTCTCGTCCGGAATGGTGAGAACGTCATCGACCGAGTCGGTGGTTCCTACTACGTAGGCGTTGCCCTGGGCGTCGATGTCGATCCCGTAGCCCACGTCCCGGCCACCACCGCTGATGTAGGTGGAGTAGATGACACTCGAACCCGTGGGATCGAGCTTGGTAACGAACACATCACTGGGGTCAGAGAATCCACCCACTCGCCCGACTTCGTCGTAGGCGCCGGTGCTCGTGACAAAATTGGTGGAGCTGGTACTACCCGTTACGTATGCGTGGCCCTGAGCGTCGACGACAATGTCAAAACCCTCGTCCGTTCCGTTGCCACCCAGATACGTGCAATACTCGACCATGGGGTCGATGATCAGCTCACGCGTTGGGTCGTACTCTCCCAGCTCGAAACCAAAGCTCCCGTCCTCATTCCTCACGTAGTTCGATTCGACCAAGCGCCTCTTACCAGCCACGAGCTGGTAGCTGATGGGATGATGAAAGCGCAGGAGTCCGCCAGGCGTTTCGATCGACAGCGCGCCCTGATCCACGTGCGCGGCGTGCGACAGGGCAATCGTAATCGATTCGGGGTCGGAACCAGGAGCCGCAACGAAATCAAACTCAAGTACACCCTGCCGACCGTAGTAAACGAGATCGATGCCGGGGTACACCTGTTGGTATCGAACGTTGGACAGATGGGCCACGTTGCGAATCCAGTGCTCGGGGTTCGAGCCCCGCAGATAGTGGCTCACTCCCTCTGTGCCAACACCGCTGGAAGCAGCCCGTGCGTTGGCGCCAAGCAGAGACATGCGCAGCGAAGTTGGGTACCCGGCCGCGGCCCCGCGCGTGGTCAGGGCAAGTGCGTCGGGTCGCAGTAGGGCGGTGAAGCCGCGACCATGGGAAACGAATTCCACGCCGTCGGGCACCTGCCCCAGATTGGCTTCGAAATGCAGGTTGGGCTTGGCGATCGCCGACGGAGGGAGAAGAAGAGCGAGAACGAAGACGGCTGGCACCAGTGAGTTTGTTTTCACGCCGGACTCCAGAGTTGGAGGTAGACACAGAGCGCTTGTGCACCGGCTTATAGGATAACACAGTCTAGATATTGACTTTTGTCTACTCTCATTCGGCTCCCATTCCGAAGAAAACCTCCACTTCCCTGTGATCGGGTCACACCCAGGGCTGTCCAACGACCTAGAAGCAGACTGGTCTCCGACTCGCAGCCCGCAGATCAACGCACCAGAGCCCTAGGCTCCCGACTGGAGAAATTTCATGAGAACTGCCATTTGTTTCCTGAGTGTATTGTTCTGCACCGCACTGAGTGTGCCGGCCGCGCTGGCCGGCGGCTACGAGATCCTCTACGACACACGTTCGGGCTCGGGTTGGTACGGCGGCGACGATCGCGCCGGAATCTCGCCACGGGACATCGGCGGCGGGCAGAGCGTGCTCGTGGAAGCCGATATCGTGCTGAACAGCTTCTCGTTCTTCTTCGCAACGCGGTTCGATTTCGCAGAGAATCCGGACAACGCGGGACATGAGGTTACGCTGACGCTGAACGTACGCAACCAGAGTGGGACCACCCTGAGAACGGTGGACCTCACCCTACCGAACACCTACAGCGGGGGTTGGGCCACCTGGACGGGAATCGACCTTGCGGTGGACGCCGGCACCACCCTCATCTTCACTTCGTACCTGAACGGGGCGTACGATACGCTTCAGGTCTACAACTCCCATGCGAGTGACACGGCGTCGGGTTACGCCAACGGTACGCGCTATACGAAGAGTGGCACGGGCGACGCCGACATGGAGCAATGGAGTGGTTGGAACCCCCATTCGTGGGACGCGATGTTCTGGCTGCAGGGAACCACCGTGGGCCCGGACCTGGAGATCGTCTCGTTCACCGCTCCCGCCACCGCCGAGCCCGAAGCTGGCATTGGTGGCCAGATCATGCTGCGCGTGAGGAACGCAGGTAGTACAGACATCACTACGCCGGTCAGCGCGGGGTTCTACGTTTCCAGTGACGCCACCATCACGACCAGCGATCAACTGCTGCTGGGCGGACGCGAGAGTATCGCCAGCCTGGTCGCCGGTGCGGAAGTCGACGTACCCCTGTTTACCGGGGCGCGGATCCCTGCCAGTTGGCCACTGGGAGATGCCTTCCTGGGAGTAGTGCTCGACGAATCCAATCTGGTGGCCGAATCCAACGAGACCAACAACACCGCGTCCTCGGCCGTGCTCGTGAGTGCGCCGCAACCGGATCTGGAGATCGTGTCGTTCAGCGCACCCAACAACGCCGTGCCCGGCACTGCAATCGGCGGTCAGATTCTCCTGCGCATTCGCAATCGCGGAACGCAGGACATCACCGAATCCATCGGTGTGGGCTTCTACGTTTCGACCGATGACGTCATCACGACGGCCGACCAACTGCTGGTTGGCGGCCGCGAGGGCGCGGGCACTCTGGCCGCCGGTGCGGAAGTAGATGTCGAGCTCTTCGCCGGCGCGTCGATTCCGGCCGACTTTCCGCTGGAACCGGCTTTCCTGGGGGTGATTGTCGATGAGTTCGACAACATCGACGAAAGCGACGAAGGCAACAACACCGCCGTATCGGCCGTCAACGTGGTGGCGGTGCCCGTTCCGTCCGAGTCGTGGGGCACGCTCAAGAGCATGTACGGCAGTGGCAGAACGCAATAACTGATCCTGGCGAAGGGATAGACGCTCGCAGTACCGGTTGTGTCTGCGGGCGTCCGTCGTTAGTATCTGGCGCACTTCGTATCGTGGAGGCCCCCAGCGAGAGTGCGAATCGCGCAAGCTGCCCATGGATAGGCTCAGCGAACTGGAAGGCACTGTGCTGGGGATCGTCTGGTCCGATAGCCCCATCACCCGTTACGCCATACGAACCAGGTTCCTGAACTCGCGAAGTTCGCACTTCAGCGGCAGCTCCGGCGCCGTGTATCCCCTTGTTGCCCGCCTCCTTGCGTCCGGCCTGCTATCGGCAGAACAGAGCCAGCAGGGGAAGCGCCCCCGCACGCTCTATCGCCTGACGCAGCTCGGCGAACGATCCCTGAGAGACTGGATTGTGAACGTCGAAGGCTGGATGGCGGCCGTCGAGTTCGATCCAATTCGTGCGCGAGTCTTTTTCCTGGCATCACTGCCGAAACGCAGTCGGCGCAAGTTCCTGCGCGAGGCTGGCGATCGCCTTGACGCTGAAATCACCGAAACCATCACCCACGTGAAAGCACTGACCGAGACCAAAGACACCTGGGCAGCCTGGGGAGCACGCGGTGCGCTGGGAGTGCTGCGAGCGCGCAGGAAGTGGCTGCGAGAGATCGAGGCCGACGAATCATAGTGGCACACTGGAGTGGCACACTGGTCAGGTGCCCGAATCGACCCTCCCGACAATTGCCGAAACGCCGATGGTGACGCGAAACCCGGAGTAGTCCAACGGAGTATCGACACTCGATGACTCCAGTTCGAATGAACTCAGCCGGGCGTGCGTGTAGCCCACTTGAAAGCCGAACGAGAAGTGGCGATTCATCGGAACCGATGCCCACAGGCTTCCGCCGATCTGCTTATCCGAACCATCTATGGCATTGGCATCACCCAGTGAATCCGTCAGCAGTCTGATATCTCCGTTGGTCTCGATCCACCCTCCATGGACGCGCGCGTCTATGTCCCAGCGCCCGAGCTTGGCAACGCGGTAGCCGATCCCAAACGAGTAGTAGTCACTGGCCAGGGAGTACAGAACGATTGCGTCTGGGTTGCTCCGGTCTTCTCCGGTGGGTGAAATGCCAGCCCACTGTCCGAAGAACTGAAACCCGCTGTTCAACGTCATGCCCACGGTGAACGTCGCCAGAATCGAGTGCCTTGACTTGAACAGATTCAATTCGGGGAGAGTTCCGTGGGATCCTATCGATTGAGGTTCTATGCCGACGGCCGTCCCGCCCAGACTCCAGTCGGCGAATGCCTCAGTGGCCTGGACCCGCGCGGGTGCCAGCAACGTGGTGATGAGCGCCGCGGCGGCGACACGGGCGAGTATCCTCTGAGGTCGTGCCAATTTGATCCCTCGCATACCGGTGGGTGGCAGAGCATTTCAGGGGGACAGAACAAAAATACGGACACCGGGTGGCGGTATCAAGTCCGCTGACCCCGGCGCCCATGGGTTTGCTGACAGCTCTACATAAACCAAGTGGCCGCTTTCACCGCTAGTCCGCGCGACTACCAGTAAGCACATTTCCCCGCTTTCTGGAGTACTCCCATGTCACGGCTCTCACTACTCGTCTTGGCTCTGATTCTCGCCCCCTACTCGGCCGACGCAGTGTACGATTTCGACTTCGATTGGTACGAAACTGGGACGATCGGTGACGGCTGGGGAGACGCGGTCTGCACCGCCGGCGACGTCAACGGTGACGGGTACTCCGACATTCTGGTGGGCGCTCCACACTTCGGCGACAGCCCGCTCTGGGGCCAGGGCAAGGTCTACCTGTACTACGGTTCGGCCACGGGTCCTGCGTCGACTCCCGACTGGGACTTCACCGTAAACATCGCCTTCGGCCAGATCGGCTGGTCGGTAGCGCCCGGCGGCGATATGAACGGCGACGGCTTTGCCGACTTTGTGGTGGGGGCACCGGGCCACTCCGGCGGCAACCCTTCGGAAGGCCGGCTCTATTTCTTTCTGGGAGGCCCGTCTGGCCCCACCTGGTTCACCCAGGCCGAGGTCAACGAAGACGACGCTCGGTTGGGCCACTCGGTTGCATACGCTGGCGACGTCAACGGCGACGGATATGACGATGTGATCGCCGGCGCCCCTGGCTGGGGCGGGTTCGGGTCACCGTTCTACATTCCGGTACAGGGCCGAGCCTATGTCTACTACGGCGGACCCGGCGGACCTGACGGGACGTCCGACTGGAATCGCGCCGGCGGCGACACCGACGGCGAGTTCGGTTGGA
This sequence comes from Candidatus Krumholzibacteriota bacterium, assembly GCA_029262065.1. Lineage (GTDB taxonomy): Bacteria > Krumholzibacteriota > Krumholzibacteriia > JAJRXK01 > JAJRXK01 > JAJDAC01. Next base: position 18,649 of record JAJDAC010000047.1, read on the forward strand.
GCGTGGCTGGACTGGGCGACGTAAACGGCGATGGCTATTCCGACATCATGGTTGGCAAACCCCAGTACGATCCCGGCATCATCGACACCGACTACGGCCAGGTGGTTTGTTACTACGGATCGGCCACCGGGCCCTCCAGCAGTCCGGATTGGACACAGACCGGCGCGTTCTCAGGCGATGAATTTGGTCGCGTGGTTGAATTCGCAGGGGACTTCAACGGCGACGGATTCGCCGACGCGCTCATTGGTGTACCCGACTACAACGGCGGTGCCGGCGGTGTATACATTGCCTCAGGCGCCCCTGGCGGCCTGAGCACCGCGGCGCTTCTGAGAATCGGCTACAGCAGCAACTGGGGTGGCGCGGTTTCGAACATTGGGGACTTCAACGGCGACAGTCGGACCGATTTCGTCGTGGGCGGCGGAATTGATGACAATGCCTACATCTATTTTGGGAACCCGTTGTCGGGCCTGGAGAATTTCATTATTGGGTCCAATCAGTTCGCCGATGTCGTGGGATCGGCAGGCGATGTCAATGGCGATGGGCTGGGCGACTTCATGGTGGTCGATCCCTTGGACCAAGGTGGGGCCGGATCGATACGACTGTATCTGGGCGGCCGTGAGATCAACTACTCCGTTCCCCAGATGGCCAGTCGCGATGGAAACCCTTCCGATGAACTCGGCGCGGCCATGGCCAATGCCGGCGACGTAGACGGTGACGGGATGGACGACATGCTGTTGGGTGCGCCGGGGGCATCGGGGTCAGGAGAAGCACAGCTCTACTATGGCACCCGATATTCTCTATCACCCACCCCCGAATGGACTGCATCGGGTAGTGGCGGCGGTCGCTTCGGAGCATCCGCAGCACCCGCCGGCGACGTGAACGGCGACGGATACGCCGACATCGTGGTGGGCGATCCCATTCTGCAGGAAATTCATGTGTTTCACGGTTCCCCCACCGGACTCGCCACCACCTCCGACTGGTCACACCAGTTCTCCGTGGGTGGCGCTGACTTTGGGCACGCGGTATGCGGCGCGGGCGATCTCAACGGCGACGGATACGCTGACATTGCCGCCGGGGCACCCTCGTACGACGGCGGGCTTTCCGACCAGGGTTTCGTGCGTGTGTTCTTCGGATCCCCCGCGGGAATTCTCTCATCGGGCTACGTCGACCTTGTTTCCTCTTTCGGTGACGCAGCCTTTGGCTCCACCCTGAACATCATCGGCGACGCAAATGGAGATGGCTTCGATGACCTGGCCGTGGGATCGCCATGCTTTGGAGTTACCGGGACGGGCGGGAACGGGCGCGTATCGGTATACATGGGCTCGGCCACCGGCCAGTTGGGAACGGTGCATCACTTCGACGGCACAGCCAACGGAGACCAACTCGGCTTCTCTCTCGCGGGCGGCGACCTGGATGGCAACGGATACGCCGATCTGGTGGCCGGTGCCCCGTTCGCCGATGGTGTGATCGCCGATGCCGGCATCGTTCACGTGTATTTTGGTGGGCCCACCCCTTTCTCGACACAGCTTGGCTTTCCCGCCTCGGGAGTCACTACCGATACGGAGTTCGGTCGAGCGTTGGCAGGACTTGGCGACTACGATGGCCAGGGCAGAACGCTGCTGGTTGCCGCTCGTTTGAACGTCAACCAGATGTGGACAATGGTCGACGTATACGAACTGCAGGGCCTGACGATGGTACGCCGCAGTGCATTCGAGATCGACTATGCACCCGACGACATTCAGATCACGAGCGTTGGCGACTTGGACGCCGACGGTTCACCCGATCTGGGCTACGGCTTGCCCTTTTCGCGCAACGGCGAAGGGCAAGCACGAGTCTACGGACCATTTCCTCACCGCTACATCCTGCCGCCATCGCCCAACGCGCGGATGGCGACCACGCTGGGCGATCCCATCGCTCTGCGCGGTATTCTCGATGCGGGAGAAGACCTTCGTTTCCACGCGCGCGGTTGGCTACCCACCGGGCGTACCCCTTTGCGACTCGAGTGGATGATCGGTGAAGAGCGTCAGGCATACACCCTCCAAGGGTTTGGCTCGTGGACACCCAGCGCTACGCACATCGGAGGGACAGACATATTCGCCGACCATGATGGAGTGCTGCTCCCTGGCCTTCGCTATCGTTGGCGGGTGCGGGTGCGGTCGACAAACCCGTTCGTGCCATCAGGACCGTGGATGACCAACCAGCCCAACAGCGACTCGCTGTACGGCCTGCGGGTCATCGACACTCTCACCGCGGCGGACGGCGCTCCCCGCCGCGGTATAGGGTCCTTGGTCGGCGCATTCCCCAATCCGTTCAACCCCATGACGCGCCTACAGGTGAACCTGGAATCCGGGCGGAACACCTCTCTGGAGATCTTTGATGTTCGGGGACGGCTTGTGAGAACGCTGCATCACGGTTGGTTGGGCGGTGGAACCCATTACCTACCGTGGGATGGGTCCGATGAAGTGGGACAGACGGTAGCGTCGGGCGTGTACCACGCGCGTTTGCAGGTCGGGTCCAGTACGAGTCAGGTGAAGCTGACGGTGCTGAAGTGATGACCTAGAAGTCGCCTGAAATCGACGCCCCCCACTCTCTCCTACCCGCGTCGTACCCGAGCGCGGGTCGCAGCGGCAATTCGTAATAGTGCCGCTGGCCGTCGGTCAGCTTTGCAACCACAACGCCCAGCAGCGCTCCCGCCGGGATCAGCATCAACGCGCCGAGTTGCCGCGTCAGATCGTCACGGCCGGGAGTCGAAATCGGTTCCCAATCATCGTCGTTCCGCGTGATCACCAGTGCCGCCATGGTTCCGGCCAAAGCGCCAACCGCGGCGAAAGCCAGCGTGCGACCATGGCCGGAGCCACCAGCTCCGAGACTGACGGCCGAGGACTCGAGCCGAAGCGGCTCGAGCTCGCGCGGGACATCGTCGGTGGCCTGGGCAGAGGTAGAAGAAAGCGCGCAGCTCAATGCCATGATCGCGCAAATCACCTGATTGGAACGTCGCATCTAGGGTCTCCCGTGCGTTCGAGTTACCCGTTGGAAGACCAAGAATCGTGCCCCGGAACCTAAACCCTCCGCCTCGCCTATGTTGTTGTTCAGAAATGCATTGGCGCAGCACGGACGTTGGCGGGATTGGCGTGGACGTGTTCGCGAAGATACACTCTGTATCTGCGAGATTCACACGGGGCATGCTCTGGTATGCTGGCCCGCCCTTCCTGGGACGCGAAGTGAACCCCGACGCTACCGGCTCATGGCCGATGCCACCGCCCTACGACTTCTTCAACACCACGCGCATGCTGCGCACGGGTCACCGCGACCCCACGTTGCAGCGGGAACCCGACGGCCTGTGGCGAACGGCCCACACCGACGATGGCCCAGCCACGGTTCGCTTGACGGTAGGCGAACATCTCCAGGCAAAGGCCTGGGGCCCCGGTGCCGAGCAGGTAATGCAGGATGTGCCCTACTGGGCGGGTCTGCACGAAGAACCCTGGAAGCTGCCATCACATCCGGCGACCGACCGACTGTTGAAACAACACTCGGGGTTACGCGGTACAGACACCCGCAATATGTTCGAAGCGTTGACCAACGCCATCGTGCATCAACTGATTACGTGGAACGAGGCGGCCGCGATCTGGCGGCGCCTGTGTGAGGAGTTGGGCGTGCGTGCGCCTGGGCCCGTCGATATGCGACTGTCGCCAACGCCGCGGGCAATCCTGGGCGCGGGGCCGGATCGGCTGCGGTCTACCGGCATGGGTGGTCGACAATCGAGAGCGTTGATGGAGTTGGCGCGCGTTCCTCACGTGGCCAAACGAGCCGGCGGTCTACCCACGTCCGATGCTCTCGAGCTATTACAGAAGATTCCGGGCATCGGCCCGTGGAGCGCGAGCTACGCGCTGGGCCTGTTCGGAGGACGACCAGAACCGGTGCCGCTCGGTGACTACAACCTACCCAACACGCTGGCCTGGGTTCTCGCGGGCGAACCGCGGGCCACGGAAGAACGCATGCTCGAACTGCTCGAACCGTTCGAGGGACATGCCTATCGGGTGGTGCGCCTGGTGTTCGCGGCGGGAATCAAGCCCCCCCGTAGGGGACCGCGACGCGCCCGGCGATGGTAATGGCCGCTCATTTGGAAACCGGCGGCAGCCCCGCACTTCGCGTGTAGAGGATCTTCAGTTCGGTACCCACCAGAACACCGTCGGTTGGCGACGTCATCCACACCGACCGTACATGCGACGAACCCCATACCCCGCTGCTCACACGCGCCCACGAAGCGCCGCCGTCGTTCGTGGTCAGTACTTCGCCCGACGTTCCCACGCCGATGCCCACGTCGGGCGTACCAAAATGCACATCCCAGATGACGCGCGGCGCGATGCCCAGCTCCCACGTGACGGCTCCGTCACGGGTATATACAATCTGCGAGGACTGGGTGGTTCCCCACCCGTATACACCGTTGTAGAAATGGATCGAGCGAATCGACTTGCTCGTGCCCGAATCGCGTTCCGACCAGTTTTGCCCCATGTCAGGGGTAAAGACGATCTTCCCGGATTCGCTCCCCAGCAGGGCGATGGATCCGGTCAACGCGCAGACATCGTAGAAATTCCTGGCCGCGGTCACGCCTCGATCGATGCGCGACCAGGACTGGCCGCGGTTGTGGCTCACCAGAATCGTCTCGTCCAGGCCGATTCGGTCGCCCACGATCATTACGCTCGTGGCGCTGAATTGTGCGACGCCCCACAACGTAACGACATCGATCGGTAGTGTGACGGGGCTCCAGCTCTGCCCGCCGTTCGTGCTGCGAATAGCCGCCAGGTTTCGCCCGACCGCAAAAGCAACCCCGTCCTTCAACGAGACGCTGTAGAGATCCTCGGTCGTGCCACTTGACTGATCTGACCAGGTCACTCCGTTGTCGGTTGTGCGCACCACCGAGCCATCGCTGCCGACGGCGATCCCAAGCCCGGCATCGTCCAGTACCACATCGAACAGCTGCTTGCTGAAGGCGTCCTCATTGGGAAGGTGATTCGAGGTCGTTTGCCACGTGACGCCTTCGTCGGCCGACACGCTCATACGTCCATCCCAACCGGCAATGGCGAGTCGGTTTCCACGTTGGGTAACATCGCGCGGGGAAATGTTGGCACCCAACGGCCCGTGCTCCCATACGGAATCGGAAAACCGTCCCAGATGGGGAGTGTCGTTCTCCATGTAGAGCACGATTCCATTGGCAGCGTCTTCAAAGGCAAGGCCCAGAATCGTGCCCTTGGCCAGGATGTGACTCCAGTCACCGGGCCCCAAGCTCTCGTAGAGCGATCCCTGGGCGGTGCCCAGTACAACCTTGTCATCGGCCAGACGTGAGATGTGCGTCACCTTGTCGGTCCATACGGTGTCAAGGAGAGTCCACGTTGCCCCAGCGTCGTCGCTTCGCAACACGGTAGCATCGTCGCCCGCGGCCCATCCGATACTCGGCGAACTAAACAAGACCGTGTTGAGAGTCATGACCGATGGCGGCGAATAGACGCTGGCCCACGTGGTCCCACCGTCGTTGCTCCGATGAATGCTGCCGCCGTCGTCCACGACGAAACCGTTGTCTTCGTCGTGGAAGTAGACCGATCGAATGTCGTAGATCGTATTCACGGACCGATCAATCCATGTGGCACCTCCATCCATGGTGTACGAGACCTGGCCCGCTCCGCCCACTACCCACCCCCGGTTGGCGTCAACGAAGAACAGGTCGAACAGCCGGCCGTTGGTTTGTACCTGGACTTCGAACGCACGGTAGGCCACCTCCCAGGTGTTGCCGGCATCGGAGCTCTTCAACACCGACCCACCGTCACTGACCGCGAAAAGCACCGAGTCCGACGCGTATTCAATACGATTCACCGGCGCGCCCTGGGGCCTGGGATTGGCCCAGTTCCAGGCGCCCACCTGATTGAGTTGCCCTGCCGGTGGGGTGGGATTCGGACCGGGGCCAGTAGCCGGAGTGGAGCTGCCGCACCCTGTTGTTGCGGCCAGGTAGGCGCAGAACATCAGTAGGCAAGGGAGGTTGATCTTCAGGTTCACGACGACAGCTCCGGAGTGGATACGAAATGGTAGATAGACGGCGACCAGCCGAGACAAGAAAGGTGCCTCGATAGACCGTGGTCCTTGTATGTAGAGAAGGCCACTGGCCCGAAGAAGCGCACAAGGTACCCGGCATGCGACTGCGGCCGAGAGATCACGGGCTCCCAGACCGATTGGATTGATTTCAGCGGGCCGATGTAGCAACCTGTGAACCGGCCCGCCACGGCTGGAAGGCACAAAAAGCATGAATCGACGTAAGTTCGTTTTCAGTACGACCGTGGCCCTGGGAATCGCCGTGTGTGCACCTTCGTTGCTGCTTGGCGAGTCACGAGAGAAGTGGCACCTGTCTCAGGAATTCCTCGATGCCCTGCCGGGCCTCATGGATAAGGCACTCGTGCCCGGCCTGGCCATCGCGCTCGTGGAAGATGGGAGCGTCGTGTCGGTCAAGACCGCCGGCGTGATGAATCGCGAGAGCAAACAACCGATCGACGAAGAGACCGTGTTCGAGGCGGCGTCACTCAGCAAACCGATGTTCGCGTACACCGTCTTGCGCTTGACTGATAGCGGGCTTATCGATCTGGATCGTCCGCTCGACAGCTACCTTGCATCGTCCTCCGTTTCAGCGGATGACAAGGCCAAGCAGATCACCGCACGGCACGTTCTGAGCCACTCCTCCGGCTTCATGAACTGGCGCTTCAACGAAGGTGCGGAGTTGTCGGTGACCTTCCCTCCCGGCTCGCAATTCTCCTACTCGGGCGAAGGCTACATCTACCTGCAACGTGTGGTGGAAGAGATCACCGGCCGCGGGCTGGAATCGGTCATGCGCGAGTACCTGTTCGAACCACTGGGTCTGAAGAAAAGCAGCTACGTCTGGAGTGAGGCTCGCGAGAGCGACATGGCGCGCGGGTACCGCAAGCCCCACGAAAGCACCGAGGGCGACAGTTGGGGCGTCGCCTCGGGCAAGAAGCGACTGGCATTGAGCCGCGAGTGGCAGAAGCCTTTGGATACGTGGAGGTACGCCGACATGGTCAAAGCGCACCCTCACATCTATGAACAGTTTCCGCCGTTTCCCACCTTCTTCTCCCCCAACGTGGCGGGAAGCCTATTCACCACCGCCGGTGAATACGCCCGGTTCATGATGCTGTTCATGGCCCAACCAAACGGCGGGGAAATCGCGAAGAAACTGGAACTCGCCCCCACCACCCGTGACGACATGTTGACCGCTCAGGTGAACATCAACGAGTCGTTGGGGTGGGGATTGGGCTGGGGTGTCGAGACGGTGGGCGACACCAAGTACTTCTGGCACTGGGGCGACAATGTGCACTTCAAGAACCTGGTGATCGGAGATCCAACTCGCGGGCGGGCTTTGGTGATCCTGACCACGAGCACCACGGGAAATCGACTCTGGGAGCCGATCGTGAGCCACGTCACCGGTGAGGAGCACCCGCTGCTGAAATGGGTGGAGTAGCCTGGCCGCTGATTATTGGACCAGGTCGCGGGTTACTTCAACAAGACCAGTCTGATGGTCTGGGACTCGTGGCCAGCATCGAGCCGACAGAAATACACGCCGCCCGCGACCGTTCGCCCGGTGTCGTCTTTGCCGTTCCACGTGCGCTGGTGCGAGCCCTCGCCAATCGCTTCGGCGGCGGCCAGCCCCTTCACGCGTCGTCCCTGCGCGTCGTAGATCGTGAGATCAACGTTGGCCGCGCCTTGAAGTTCGAAACGAACGGTCGTACGCGGATTGAACGGATTCGGATAGGACTCGAATCCGACGATCGCGGCCTGCAGGTCGGGCAGAACCGCCGTGGGCACCGTTACCACGTCGAAGTAGTTCACATTGAATTCTCCGCCCAGGGGCACGAACCGCATGACCTGGGTGCCGGCCGCGAGCGTGGCCGTGAAGGCAACGTCGGTCCAGGTCTGCCAGCCGCCGGTAGCAGGCACCGTTACGCTTCCAGTTTGGTCCACCCCGTTGAAACTGACGCTGAACGTTCCTCCGGTTGCGAACGAGGCCACGCGCGCCTCGAACCCGTAGGTTCCGGCCGTGGGAACCGTGACCGTGTATTCCATCCACTCACCAACCGCCAGCCAGCCCACGTCGTAGCCACCGCCGGTGTCGGCGCACACCTCGACATCCACGCCTTCCGCGATTCGGTACTGTCCGCCGTTGTTGCCTGGATCCACATCGTGGTAGGCAACACCCTCGCCACCGTTGTCGAAGTCTTCGGCCTCGATGCGCGTGGGAAACTCGATGCCACCGGCGGGGAACGCCGCCTGACCGCAGCCCGTACCTACCGTGATATCGGCGGTAGCGTCGTTCGTACCGCCCAGATCGTCGATGACACGCGCGACAATTTGGTAGCAACCGTCAGTCACCGAACTCCAGAGATAGCTGTAGGGTGCCGTGGTGTCCTCGCCTAGAAGGACCGAGCCATTGTAGAACTCGACTTTGGCGACGGATCCATCGTTGTCCGAGGCGGTGGCATCGATGGTGACATCACCGGCCGGAAGCGTGCCGCCCGAGCTGGGAGATGTTATGGCCACCGTGGGTGCTTCGTTGACGATGTCTTCATATACGCGAACGTAGTCCACGAGGAATTCCTGTGGAAAGCTCGCGGTGACGCAGCCCGGGGATATGCAGCCGGTGTAGTTGCCCCCTACCGCCGAGTTCAGGATGATGTAGAACTCCTGGTCGAAAGGCGCTTGCGGGTTGCCCGGGGCCGCATTGGTAAACCACTGCGCACTGGTCTTGGTGGAAAAGAGCACGCCGTCCACGTACCAACGCATGACGTCGGGCTCCCACTCGATGGCGTAGATGTGGAAGTCGTCGGCGAAGTTGGCGCCGCCCAGCGAGTAGGATCCGCCCGAGTACGTATTATCGGGCCATGAACCACCGTAGTGCAGGGTTCCCGCTACCGATGTGGTGCCGTTCGACGCCTCCATGATGTCGATCTCGCCGCTCGAGGCCCAGCCTCCGTACACATCGTCTTGCGGCAGCATCCAGAACGCCGGCCACATGCCACCGCCGGTGGGAATCTTGGCCCGCATCTCCACTCGGCCATATAGAAAGGTCTGCTTGCCCCGGGTGGTGATCTTGCCCGAAGTGAAACTGGATCCGCCGAAGGATTGATCCCGCGCGGTCAGTACGAGGTTGCCGCCGGACACGGTGACATTCTCAGCCCGATAGTATTCGAGCTCGTTGTTGCCCCACCCACACAGATTCGGACACCCGGTGCCGATGTCGGGAGCCCAATTGTTGGTGTCCAAGGTGGTCCCGTTGAACTCGTCGGACCATACGAGCGAGTAGGTCGCCATGCCAGGGCTGGACAGACCAAGGACTGCAGCCATCACTATCAGGGAAACTCTGACCATGGTTTTCATGCCTCATCTTCTGTTTGGTCTTGTTCGGTAGTGGACGCGCGGAGCATCGACTGAAACCAGAATACACTATGTTCGGCTCGCAAACAAAGTAGCCGGGCACGGCGCCGCTCGCATCACTCGTCAGCCGTTTCGTCGCCCTCGATCTCTGCCTTCAGCTGCCGCATTCGTTGCAGCACCCGGTGACGCGCGTTGTAGACCGCTTTCACGTCGATTTCCAACTCAGTCGCCGCCTGCTCAGGCGTGTGCCCTTTCAGGACCGTGAGTTCGAAGGCCGCGAACGTTCGCCGGGAAGTCTCCGCCTGGGCTCGACGCAGGCTCTCGCGGAGTAGGAACTCCTCCCAGTGTCGCTGCCATAGGTCCCACGAGCCGGGGTCCGACTCCGACCCGGAGACGCCGAAAGCGTCCATCTTCTGCTGGTGCCGGTGTCCACGCTCGCGGAAACGCAGCACATGGTTCTGAGCGATACCGAACAACCAACTCGACAGACGGCCGCGTTCGCGATCGTAGCGGCGGTCGCGGTACATCTCCACGAAGGCAACCAGGATATCCTGGACCAGGTCCTCGGCATCCGCCGCCCGAATCCCTCGGCTCAGAACGAAACTGCGCACCGGAATCTGGAACCGCCCCAGGAATCCATCCCAGGCGGCCTGGTTACCGGGTTGTTCCAGGCCGTTCAGGAGTGTCGTGGTGGTTTTCCAGTCCAATATCCCACCAGGGAATGAGAAATCCGAAGCCATCGCGGGAACCCACTACGGAGCCCTGACACTCACTTGGAGACGCCCCGGCAAGACCGCAATTGTGGGGGAAGCATACATGAGAACCCCGATCCCCCGCTCGGTCACCTTGGTGCGGTAGAATCCCGGGGCCACGAGGGTTACGCCGAAAGGCTTGGGTCATGCGGTGTCCGGACCTACAAACACTCGAAGAGGTTGCCCGGGATCAATCCGACCCGGGCGCCGCCCGCTTGGTGCTTGATCACTGCGCCGATTGCGCGACCTGTCGTCGGAGCCTGTCGGAAGTCACCGAAAATCGTGACCTCGAGGGTACCCTTCGGCAAATGATCCAGCGCGACAACCGTCTCCCGCCCCGAGTGGGAGGCTTCGAGGTGTTGGGTGAACTGGGCCGCGGGGCAATGGGCGTGGTCCTGTTGGCGCGCCAAGAATCTCCGAATCGTCGCGTCGCGCTGAAACTCCTGCCGGCACTTCAGTCTACGCCAGAGCATCGCCGTCGTTTCGCGGACGAAGTCGAACTCCTGGGCCGCCTGCGGCATCCAGGCATTGCGCACATCTACGAGGCTGGCATCGCAGATGTGGGACTCGAACAGGTGCCCTACTTCGCCATGGAATACGTGGACGGAATCCGCGTCGATCGGTTCGTGGACGAGGAAAACTGGGGCGAGAAAGACCGTGTCGAACTCGTGGCCAAGATCGCCGACGCGGTCCATCACGCCCACGCACGCGGGGTTCTGCATCGCGATCTCAAACCGGGCAACATCCTTGTCGACACGACCGAAGGTACGCCGCGCCCGAAGGTGCTGGACTTCGGCGTCGCGCGAGCGCTGGATCGCTACGAGAGCGACCGGGCCGAAGCGACCCTCGCGGGGCAGTTGGTGGGCACGATACCGTTCATGAGTCCCGAACAGGTGGGTGGCAACCCGGAAGATCTCGACGCGCGGTCGGACGTCTACGCGTTGGGCGTGATCGCCTACCTGCTGCTTTCGGGCGAGTATCCGCTGGATCTGGCGGCGTGCGACACGTTCGAGTCAGCCCGTCGTATCCGCGAGACCCACCCCGCGCCCTTGCGCGGTAACGGGTTCCGGGTGCGATCCGACGTCGCAACCGTGATCCACACCGCTTTGCGCAAGATACCCGCGGAACGCTACCAGTCGGCTTCCGAGTTCGCCGCCGACCTACGCCGGGCGATTCGGGACGAGCCCATCGCAGCGCGTCCTCTGCGCGCGACCTACCAGCTCTCGAAGCTCATCCAACGTTACCGCCTGGCCTTCGCGGCGGGACTGGTCGCGGTACTTGTGGTGGCAAGTCTCGCGGTGATCATGTCCGTTTTCTATCACCGCTCGCGAGAATCCGAGCGGCTGGCGAAAGTCGAAACGCAGAGTGCCGAGAGCGTGGCCGACTTCCTGTACAACATCTTTGGCGAGGCAGTGCCGCGCACACGGAGTGCCGACGACGTCACCGCTCGTGAGTTGATCGAGGCGGGGATCGAGAGAGTCGAGTCATTGGAAGCATCGCCGGAGGTTCAAGGCCGATTGCTCTTCGCGCTTGGCTCGCTTTGTCGGCAGATGATTCTATTCGACCAGGGTGATCGCCTCCTGGAGCGTTCGGTCGCGCTGCGCCGGCAGGCATATGGACCAGCGCACGTATTGGTGGCGCAGTCGATCGATGGCCTGGGCCGCATCGCCCTCGACCGTGGCGACGCCGCCGCGGCCGAAGCTCGCTTTCGCGAAGCGCTCGGCGTCTATCGCGCGGCCGATGCGCCGGATGAACTTGTCAGTTCATCCATGAACTACCTGGGCATGTCCTTGAAGGCGCAGGCTCGCTACGACGATGCAGTCGAAGTGCTGCGCGAGGCGCTGGACCTTGCCCACAAGGCACATGGATCCGACAACGACGAAGTGGCGACAGTGGCCAACAACCTGGCCGTGGTCTACACGCAGCTGGAAAAGTTCGACCTGGCGCTCTCCATGTTCGAGCAGACCCACCGCGTGCTCGCGCGAACGCTGGGCGAGAATCACGTCCGAGTGGGATCCAGCCACGCGAATCTCGGAGCGGTGCTGCTGAAGCTGGGGCAAGCCGGGGATGCTGAGCCCCACTTCCGCCGTGCGCTGCAGATCCAGAGTACCGTGCTGGGAGAGAACCACCCCGGCGTAGCCGGTCAGTGGCACCGACTAGGAGTGTGTCTCGATCAACTGGATCGGCTAGACGAGGCCGAGGCGGCCCTACGCTCAGCAATTGTGATTCGGGAGGCGACCATCCCTGATCACTGGTTCACGTTCGAGTCCGCGAGTTTCCTGGGTGTCATTCTGGCAAGGATGGGCCGGAACGAAGAAGCAGAAGAGTACCTACGTCGCGGGGCAAACGGAATCGTGGAACGCCGGGGAGCGGACGACCCGTTCGCCCTGCGAGCGCTCAGACGGTTGGAAGATCTTGTGCGTGACGAGACAAACTGAGCCTTCGACGGGTTTCAAGTCAGGGCGTCACGTGCGTTGCCAAGAACGACTCGATGCCTTTCCAGACGTCTTCGCAATTGGGATTGTGCTCGGAGTGCAAGGTCGAGGATCCGTGGCGCCCGCCCTGCTGGCGATGGAGAACTTTGTCTTGGGACGCCAACTGCTCGAAGGTGGCCGCGCGTTCCTCGGTGAACTCGCTCTCGGGCCAGGTCATGAACACGGGCACGTGCACTTGTTCGGCCCAGCTCGGCTCACCGTTGGAACCACGCTGCACATAGCCGCGGCCCGGTGACATGGCAATGGCCGCGGCCACTTCCGCCGGGCGATCGGCGATCACCGAAAACAGGCGCCCCGCGGTGTAGCTGCTACCCCACAGCACGATCTTGCCGCCGAAGCCCCGCGCGCGGACTTGCGCGATCACGCCCTCGATATCCAGTTTGGCCTGCGCGCCTCCGCCCCGGTCGTTATCCTTGGCCTGCCAGGCTGCTTCGGTCTCGTTGTCACGGCCGTACTTGCGAGCTCCGCCGCGCAGATCGAGTGCCAGGCATTGGTATCCCCACTGCGCCAGGCGCGGGGCAATGGGAACGTACTCAGCGTGGTTGGAGCCAGACTGGTGACACAAGATGATCAACGAAGCGCGGTTGTCGTACAGCTCGATCGCGTCGCCCTGCTTTGAACGCGCACGGTAGGCAACTCCCGTAACCGGCTCGCCGTCGGTTGCGACGAACGATATGGGCTCGGCCCACTCGTGCTGTGTATACACAGGTGCCTGGTAGAGGGTTGCAAACCGCGGGTCCTTGCGAAGGTTATCCAGATCGGAATCGGTCTCGATGTCACCGCCATCAAAACCCGCGGCCATGGATCGCTTCAGACAGTCGAGGCCTTCGTCGATCTGATTCGCCAGAGAATACGCACACGCCGCGTTGTACCAGGAAAATTCAACCGCGAAACCGTTCTCGGCCGCGGCGCGAAACGCCTGCGCGGATTCTTCATTCGCCCCGGTTTGGAGAAGGGCGATACCCATCGGATACCAGACGGATCCGTCCTCGGGATTCTCGGCCAGAATCTCACGGCCGCGCTCGATGGCTTTGGCGAAGTTTTCTTGGCGAACCAGCTCACCGATCTCGTCGGCCGGAGATTGAGCCAGAGCCACGGGGACGGCAAACAGGAAAAGCAGAATCGTCAGGCGCAGAATCAACATGATCTCTCCTCTTGAGGACACGGCGGGTGGGCAGTCAGGGTGCTCGGTCAGGATGCTTGGTCATGGCGTCATCATTTCAGCAACACGACGCTCCCTCGTCCAACCTCGCCCACGGAATCCACTACCAACACGCGATAGACTCCGCTGGCCAGGCTCTGCCCGTCGTCGCCCGTTCCATCCCACACGATCTCGTGGAGGCCCGGCGCTCGGTCGCCAAGGTCCATCCTGCGCACGGTGCGTCCTGCGGTGTCGGCGACCATGAGCCGAACCATCCCGGGTTGACCCAGCTCGAAACGCAACCGCGTGGAAGGATTGAATGGGTTTGGGTAGTTCGCCAGCACCCGCGTGTGCGCCACCACGGGAGTCGGATCAGTTCCAGTAACGTCTCCTGGTAACGCCGGGGCACCCGCCTCTATCCACGCGTAGTACCACACGCTGGCCAGGTCGATGCAAGCCTGCTGAATCCACACGGTGGTTTCATCGCCAATCTCCAGCCACAAACGGTCGTAGTATGCGTTGCTGTTGGTGTTGCCGGCCGCCGCCTCGGCGATCAGATCCGCGTCGAGGATCTGCTGCACACCCGGGTACAACCCGTCGATCCAGGTGAACACCTGGCCGAGGGGATCCTGGATCTGGTAGACGCTGCCCACCGCGGGCTCGAGATCATTCAGGTGCCGGCTGGTCATCTCGCTTTCATGACGGGAGTGAATGCCGTTCTGGCCCGTCAGCTGTCCATTGAAGTTCAGCGTGAGATGCATCGGATTGTGGGTGTCGGCGATGTAGTGCCCGATGTCGGCGGCCGATGCCACCGCGTTGGTCCAATCTTCGTTCTGAAAATGGGTAATCAGGTCCTGGACCGCGGCGTCGATCGCCCACGGCACGGTGCCGTTGCCATCCACCCGCGACTGACCGTACTGGGCCACCATGTCGTCATAGGCCTGCGGCAACGTGCCGGTGAAGAACTCAGGGTAGTCGTCGATGTCTATGTAGTGTTTGATCGACTCACCCGGGACGCAGCACTTGCGCTCGTCGGCCGCGGTGGCCAGGGATTCCAGGTCGTCAACCCACTGGGCGAAGCCCTGGAACGACGGCGGCAGATGGCCAGTGGCCGCGCGGTTCACCATGCGATGAACGGCGAAGCCGTAGGCTTGGACGGTGGCCGGAATGCAAAGAGCAACGGCGCAGAGGATTGCCGGGATCCGGCGGGAGGCAATGGACATCGACGCGTACCTTCGGGAACGGGACTACACAGCCTGCTTCAGACTACCATATGTATCCGTACTGGCGGCTTCACCGATTTTCCGCGGGCTCGTTTATTCCGCGCAGCTCGTCGGCCTGGGCACGGATGTTCTTGGCCGTGGCATCGTGTCCCAATTCCGACAACGCATCGGCGTATTCATCCAGGATGACCAGCATTTCCGGATGGTCCTTTCCGAGCGCTTCCTGTCTTAGAGTCTTCGCTCGATCGAACAATTCGAGCGACCGCTCCGGCTCATCGAGCCGAAGGAGAACGTGGGCCAGTCCGTTCAACGGATACGTCAGGTCCAGATGGTCTGGCCCCAGCGTGCGCTCTCGAAACGAGAGTGCCTCCGTGTACTTCCCGCGTGCCGCTTCCCACTCGCCCATCTCGGCCAGAAGTTCCGCCAGGTTGGTCAAACCGTAGCCCACCAGGGGGTGATCGGGATCGAGCGTCTCGCTCCAGACATCGAGGGCACGTTCGTACGATGCGCGCGCGTTTGCATGCTCACCCACCCACGTCTCGACGTTGCCCAGGTTCACAAGCGCGCTGCCGACATCGGCGTGCCGCGGCCCATTCACGGCTTCCTGGATGGCTAGAGCACGTTCGTACATCCGGCGGGCATCCTCGGATCGACCAACCTCAAAATAGATGTTGCCTAGATTGGTCGATGAGTCCGCCACCAAAGCACTCTCGGGTTGAACACGCTCACGGATCGCCAACGCCCGTTCGGTGAGAGGGATGGCCGCGTCGTGATCACCCAGGCGACGCACGGCGATCGCCAGATTGTTCAGACTCTGGGCTACATTCAGATCGTTCGGGCCCAACTGCTCCTCGCGGATCTCGAGCGCGCGCGCGAAGAGCGGCTTCGCATCGGCCAGGCGACCGGTCTGGGCCAGGAATACCGCGACCTTGTTCACACTGTCGGCAACTTCGACCGCTTCGGGACCAAGCTCCTCCTCGCGTACGGATAGTGCGTCTCGGAGCAGGGACTCGGCCGCGTCATATTCCCCCAGATTCGTGTACACCTCGCCGATGGTCCCCATGAGGCTGGCTCGAACCAACGGTGTGTCTGTGAGGTCTTCACGGATGCGATCGGCCCCCGCATCCAAAAGTTCCCTGGCGGTTACGTCGCGCGACTCTGCATCGCTGGGATTCGAAAACTGGAACATCTCGGTCAGAAACGTGGCGATTCGTTGGGAGGTTTCCGCTTCTTGCCGGGCGTTTGTTTCGGCGGCCAGCGCGCGCTTCTCGGCCGCGATCGCGCGTTGCAAACCGATCGCAAGGCCGGCGATTCCCACCACCAGCGCAAACCCCAACAACGCCACCGCCGCCACCGCTGCACGGTGTCGACGCACGAACTTTCTGGCTCGATACACGGTCCCGGGCGAACCGGCTTCGACCGGCTGATCGTTCAGGTGTCGTCGAATGTCATCGGCCAGCTCGGCCGGTGAACCGTACCGACGGGTGCGGTCCTTCTCCAGTGCCTTCATCGTGATCCAGTCGAGGTCCCCCGCCAGCTCGCGTTTGAGCGCACCTGGCTCAGTTTGTCTTTTCCTGGCCATTTGTTTCGACTCGTCGTTCAGAGTCGACAACCGCGTCGATGGCTTGAGGGGCTCTTCCTCACGAAGTTTGCGCACCATGGCTTCGTAGCCGAGCTTCACGAGATCATGGCGGTCAAAGGGAGTCGTGCCGACAAGCAACTCGTAGAGCAGAACGCCGAGCGAGTAGACATCCGTTCTTGTATCGACGTCTTGGCCGGTCATCTCTGCTTGTTCCGGGCTCATGTACGCCGGCGTGCCGATCATCGTGCCCAGCTGCGTGTGCATGGTCCGGTCGGTGAGTCTCTGGCCCGTGGCTTTCGCCACGCCGAAGTCGATGATCTTCGGGTGCGGCTCGTTATCTTGAATTGTAACCAGTACGTTGCTGGGCTTGAGATCCCGATGAATCACGGCCTTCTGGTGTGCGTGCTGTACGCCTTCGCACACTTGCGTGAACAGGAGGAGACGCTGGTGGCTGCTGAGCATGTGGCGATCGCAATGCTCGGTAATAGGAACACCCCGCACGTATTCCATGACGAAATAGGGACGCCCTTCGGGCGTGGCGGCAGCATCGTAGATCTTGGCAATCGCCGGGTGATCCATCATGGCCAGCGCCTGACGTTCGGCCTCGAAACGCGCCACCACTTGCGCGGTGTCCATCCCCGGTTTGATGAGCTTGAGGGCAACTTGCCGCTGTATGGGCTCTTGCTGTTCGGCCAGCCACACTTCGCCCATGCCGCCTTCGCCAATTTTCTCGCGAAGTACATACGCACCGATGCGACGGGATTCAGCGTGGCCTTCGGGAAGGCGACGCGTCGCTTCCGAGTCCTCTGGTCTTTGCATGACACACCCCGAGCGTAGGGACGCAAGGCCCTACGGCTGCAGGGCCTGGGAATTATATAGGGCGCTGATGCGGATCCAAAGGGAACGCGCGAGCGACCAGTCGCGAAAATTAGCGTTCCGTGCGGTGGCCTCGCCAGACCTGACGAACAGCCAGGAACCTAAACGGCTTACTGGCAACGATTTATGATTTTCTTCTTTTGGCAGCTCATATGCACTGCACACCGGACGAAGGCCAGGCGATCGTACCATTTCGGTTCTCGGGCTTTCCTCGTGTTCAGAGTGCAGCCAGCAACCGGACCAGAACCATGAGCAAGCAGCGGAACCACCCCAGAGTCAAAGAAGCCCAGCGACGACTGTCGGTGGTGTTGTACGGACTCTGGCTGCTGGCCGTTCCTGGTCTGACCACGGGTTGCGCCGAACCGACTCCGGTCACACGCCAGGCGCACGAGTTGTCGGCCGAACCCAACTCCACGGCGGAATCCCACGAGGTCGTCATCCGATGCCGACGCAGAACGCTGCGTGGCCTTCGCGCCCTGACCGGGGAACAATCTCCAGATACGATGATCTTCGCCGCGGTTGGCCGACATCGGTCAGTGGGCGCGGCGATCAACGAGTCCTAACGTCGCTTCGATGTTTCCCACGTTCCCTGCATCCCAAGCACCTGCAACTCCCGGATCGAACCGTCGGCTCCACGCACAAACTTGATCCGCGCCTGCGGTACCCGCTTCAGCGACCAAACCTCGGGCTCGTCGGCGGAGACCATCTTCAGCTTCGGACCACCCTGGCGCTGCAGCCACAGGCCATCGTCTTCCAGGAAGATGGTGCGGTTGTCGTAGTCTCCGGCGTACTCGGCCAATGCCTTGGGATCGATTGCCTCGGGCTCGTCGGCGCGCGCCAGCTGCGCGTCGAGGTCCGCGACAAGCGAACGTAGATTGGCCGAACTCGCCAGGGCGGGACCGCGATCCAGGATCTTCTCAAGCGCGAGCTTATGGGCCACCGGGAGCGCTTTTTCCGAGTCGCACTCAATGTCCGGGAC
This sequence comes from Candidatus Krumholzibacteriota bacterium, assembly GCA_029262065.1. Lineage (GTDB taxonomy): Bacteria > Krumholzibacteriota > Krumholzibacteriia > JAJRXK01 > JAJRXK01 > JAJDAC01. The sequence continues at coordinate 37,123 of JAJDAC010000047.1, forward strand.
TACGCCGACGGCTTCCCAGCCGCCGCCGGTCTTCGGATGTACCGGTCTGAACTTCGGAACGAAGATGTTGAAGCCACTCGGGAGCTCATGCACGCTGCCGCCGTGGCCCGCACCTGCGGTTTTCTGCCCCACGAGCGTTGCACGGTCGTGATGCTTCAGGTTGTAGGAAAACTCTTCACAACCCGAACCGGTGAACTCGCTGATGAGAATCCAGACGTCCACGTCGGGACGACGTTTCCCAGGAACTTCGGCCAGCGTGTAGGCCGAGTCCGGCTCAGCATTCGCACGATAGTAGGTGAGCAGGTGCATAGGCTCGGGGGGATAGAAGTAACTGGTGATGAAGTGAACCATCTCTGGGGTACCACCCATGCAGGTTCGCAGATCGAAGATGACGGCATCGGCGTCGGCCACGGTCGCCATCGCGTTGACGGCGTCATCTTTCTGTAGCTCCAACGGAACGAACAGGCGGATATCGACATAGCCGACGTTTCCCGGCAACATCCTGGCGCTGGGAATACCGCGCCGGTTGGCGAAGACGCCACCATCGGTACCACCGGTGTCGGGAGCGCCACTGCCCGGGGCGCCACTGCCCGGGGCGCCACCCACTCTCCGCACCATTCGTCGTGCGCCTCCGCCGTTGCCCCATCCAATGCGGAGATGCTTGTCGTTCGTCAGGTCCTGCATGTCCTGGGTCACGGCCGCCGCGAACGACTCCTTGGTGGTTTCGACGTCGTAGGCGCCCGCCGCGAGATTCTCGCGGAGCATGATCGCCACGAGTTCGGCGGTCTCAGGAATCACATAGAGTTCGTCGAGAAGCTCGATCGACTTCTCGATGATCTCGGTGCGCAACTCGGGCGTGACGGCATCGGAATCGTCGGCCCTCGCGACGGTGGGTGCGAGAGCAACAGCAACCACCGAAAGAAACACGCAACAAAGAGCAATTGCGCAGCGGTTCCATACAGGTCGCATCGTGTTGCCTTGGGCCCGGGCGCTGGTGGTTGGAATAATCGATTGCATCAAGTCTCCAAGTTTCGAGTCGGGTTTGCTCTGTGGCGGACGTTAGGTCGAAGGGGGCCACGCCGACCACGTTTGTTCTGGCCCCGTCGGTGTATATGAGCCGGTGCATATAATACGATTCGTACTATCAATAGTTCCAAGTCCGTGAGGTATTTTTGAGGCCTAGGGCGATGATGCGACCGCTTGTGGACGGCAAAGTTCACCCGGGTAACACATTGCCAACAATATATTTACATTTGACGGCGACTGAGATTCCGAGTCTCCCGGGTGTGTTTTTTTGACAAACTACTTACTGATATCGTACTATATATCAACACGATCATCACCGTGTCGGTCCGTCCCTAGCCAGCGCCGGCAGCCCTAATTGGAAAAGGACGTGCCTGGCATGGCTACCCGCTGGATGCCCCTGACACTGCTTGCCCTCCTCGCTCTGGCCGGAACGCCGCAAGTCGCGGTTGCTTCGTTTTCGTTTGTAGAGACCCCCACCATCCTGCCCAATGTTCGAACCAGCATGCCCATGGGCGACTACGACGCCGATGGAGATATGGATGTAGCATCTCCGGGCACCGGAACCATCTATCGAAACGACGGCGGTGTACTGGTCGCCGCCGCCTCCGTCGCTCCAGTCTTCTCGTTTCCCAGCGCCTGGGGCGATTACGACGGAGATGGAGACCTCGACATTGCCATTTCCGGATCGAATACTCCCGGCGACCTCATTAGGGTCTACCGCAACGACGCCGGCAGCTTCGTGGATATTGGCGCCACCTTCCCACTGACGGAAGGTGCCCTGGTGTACTGGATCGACTACGACAACGACGGAGACCTCGACCTGTTCGCGGCACGGCGTGAGGACCCCTCCACGATATTCCG
>JAJDAC010000048.1 GCA_029262065.1 Candidatus Krumholzibacteriota bacterium
TGACTACCGACCCGATTACGTTCCCCCACCCCCCGCGCCCCCCCCCCCCCCCCCGGTGGGACCACTTCGCCCCGTTCGAAACGGTGTCTCGAACGGTTTCGACTCCCCGAACTTGGAGTTCTTCGGGTGGTCATATCCCGAATCTGGGTCGCGATGGTCGCTTGGGACATCATCGCGGATCTACTTCGAGCTTGGCGAAGAGATGAACGAAGACCTTGTACTTGAATTCGTCTGTGGCGCTCACGGTTGGCAACCGATCGAGCTATCGTTCAATGGAGTCTATATAGACCACTTGTTTCCGGAGGGTTTTGAGTCTCAAAAGCACTATCTGTCGATTCCCTCAAACATCACGAAGGTAGGTCTGAATTCGATCGGGATCCATGCGCCTGGCGCCGCCATTGCCGGTGGTGGGGACCCACGCGTGCTGGCCGTCAAGTTCGAGTCGCTCCGACTGCAGAGATAGGACAAGCCGACCTGATCCGGTCTGGCGATCTAATTCTTGCGCCGCAGAAGGTACATCACGCGTTTCGTCTCCCGCACGTCTTCCCGCGCCAGCGTTTCAAAGTCCTCGGCAAACGCCGCCTCGAACTCGTCCTGCACATACCCCGGAAACACGTCTTCCCGCGTGGCCAACAGTCGCTGCACCTGCGAATCTTCCTTCGGAACCCACTCGATGATCAGATGCCGGCCCAGCTGCGCGAACTGTTTCGACAGCCGGTCCAACGGCACGTTGTTGGAAATGGCCAGGTGATGGATGAGCGCCAGCGCCATGACCACGTCGGCCGGTCCGCGCTGGGCCAGCGACATGCGCTCGGTGTGCGCGAACCCCTGCGCGGGGCTGGGGTTGGTGAGATCCATGAGCAACGGATGCACGCTGGTCTCTTTGGCGCGTCGTGCATTGCGGTAGTTGATCTCCACGGCCGAGGGATCGATGTCGGCGGCCACGGTGAACGCGTTGGCCACCGCGGCCAGACGTGAGTAGCGGCCATCGTTGGCGCCCAGGTCCCACACCGACTGCGGGCTGGTTTTCTGAAGAAACGCCTTCACCAGCTCAGCCTTGTGATCGCCCGCGTCGCCGGAGTAGTTGGTGTCGTTGTAGTAGTCGGCCCACTCGGTACCGGCGGGTTCCCACTTCAGAGCCTTCACGGCGCCGCGTAGACTATCGATGATGCCCTCGAAGGCGCGCCGGCTGACCTTGGCCTCACGCTGATTTTCGGTCTTCTTCGCGTACTTCTTCTGGCCCGCGGCGTGTCCGTGGATGTGCATGAGCAAGCCGGGACGCACCTTGGTGCGGGCCGGCAACAGTTGGCTGGCCAGATCCAATGGCACGCCGTCGATGTGCACGCGTAGCATTTGCAATAGCCGCACGTCGCGGTAGGCCATGAGGGCCAGCGGCGCCAGGAAGTGCTGGCAGAACTGACGGTAGGCGACCCATGGTTTGCCTTCTTGGTAACGCTCGAAGGAAAGCGTGTCGATGAACACCGGTCGGCCGCGATGAAACTGGATGTTGTAGGCGCTGGCGTCTTTCAACGACATGCCCCTGGCCAGCGCCATCGTCTGCACACGTAGGGTAGCCAGGGCCGCGTGACGCAATTGCGAGAAGCACCACTCGTAGGGGTAGGACACCAGTGAAAGCCGTTCTGGTTTCAGCACGCGGTACGCGGGCGCGTTCAGTGGCGCATCGTCCACTTCTTCGTGCGGAATCAGCAGCTGTTTTTCGACCAGGTCGGTGTACAAGCCCGACGACATGAGTTGGTCGTAGTCTTCGCGGTACTGTTCGTTTACCTGGCGCAGCAATTCGCCGTCGCGCCAGAACAGGAACCCGCACGGATCGCGAAACGACCCGCCTTCGACTGCCGATGATGGGTGGGTCACTCGTCCAGGTCGTCGTCTTCGACTTTGGAACCGCCGCCGAAGATTCCCTTCAGGCGATGCCAATACATCTTGATGGTGACCGACGCGCCCACCAGGCCGGCGATGATCATCTGCACCACGAAGCTACCGCTGCCGGGATCCATGTACGCGAACGCCGGGCGGGGAATGGCGGTCAGTAGTACCGCGCACGCCACGAGAATGACTGTAATTCGGAGCATTTTGGGCAACCGTGAAGGGTTGGAGGTCTTCTTGTCAGGGCCGAAGGGTATCACAGAACGTGGGGCGGGTCTCGCCGACGATCAGCCCCGGTTCTGCCGTTTCAGCAGGCACTCGCGTTGGACGCCTTCACCGAAGGCGGCGACCGTTTGTCAGGTGTCGGGCACCGGAATCTGGGGACGAGCGTCGGCGGCGACCGCCGGTAGTTGTCCCGCAACCGATCGCAAACGCCAGGTCAGGGCCACCCACCCCACCGCGGTGGCCATGAGGGCCCAGGTGACCCACGCGGTGTCGCGCCCAATGATTGGCTCATCGCGTACCACCAGCTCAAGCCAGGCCAAGAGCATGAGGGCCGACAAAGCCTCTCCCAGGCGCGCACCCATTCCGTCGATGATGACCTTGGCCACCGCGCGGCGGGCTCGGCCCACGCTCAGGTAGGACTGTTCCCAATTGGAGCGATGGATCGACGACTTGAGGCCGCCCTCGGCCACGCGTAGGCCGGCGCGCATGGCGCCCGAAACCGTGGCCACCGCCAACATCACGGCGCCGCCCACCAACGCCAGCGGCAGGATGAGCAGGCTGCCGTACACTCCGGCCATGCGCTGCAGCCGTGGCATGACGAACAACTGCACCACCAACGCCGCGGTGTTCAATATGAGGTAGAAGTTGGCGAAGAAGTTGGCGTTCTGTCGTCCGTTGTTTCCCGAGGTGGCCGCCGCCAGGTAGAACTGGAACTCCACCAGCACGCCCACGAGGGCCGCCAGCACGGCCAGGGCAAACATGAGCCCGGACGTGCGATTGCGCAGCACGTCGAGGTAGTCGCGGCGGGTGATGTCGGTCTTGGCCAAGGGTGTTGTTGCACCCGGTAGGTCCTGGATTACCGGAGCTGGATACCTGCGTTGCGCGCGGGCCATGACAAGCACCGACGTGAGCAGGACGAGCACCCCGAGAAACAGGAACGCCTGCGGTGGAACAAAGTTGGCGGCTGCCTTGGCCACCAGTCCGCCCAGGATTCCTCCCAATATCGATCCCGCGCCCACGCGTGCGTAGGCTCGGGCGAGGGCGGGGGTGGGTGCGTCTTCGAGTAGATCGGCCATCAACAACCACGCCAGCGAGAACATGACGCCCCAGGCCACGGGTACGTACATGAAGAACAGGGTGTTGAGCCAGCCGCCGCCCGCTGTGGCCGTGAACGAGTACACCAGCAGTCCGACCGACAGAATCAATGGACCCAACAGCCGGGCCGAGCGTGGGCCGACGCGTCGCATGAGCTCGAGCGTGAACACGGCCATGGGGCTGGCCATGACCGTAATACCCAGATAGGCCCAGGGGAGCTGGAACAAACCGCGCTCCTGGAAGTACAGGGCATCACGGCCGGTTTTGGTAAGAATGAAGGCGGCCGTCATGAGCAGCAGCGCCAGAGCCACGGGACGAGTCCGTGATTCAAACTCGGCATTCGCTGTAACTTGTTGTGAAGATGTCATTTATAAAGACTCTCACGGCCTCGGGGTGCGTGGGGGAGCGGAAATGCTCTATCCTGGCGCATTGGGTCTACATCCAGTCTGAGCATCCTGTGACACCTTGCCCCCAGAAATCTGGGGCCCGCCGCGACGAAGTCGAAGAATACTCACGAGGGAGATTGGAAACAATGCGTCGACGGATTACGAGATTCGGCCTGGGGCTAACACTTTGCGCCACGGTCGTGCTTCCCGCTCTGGCCGAGCACCACGAAGGGCTCCACATGGTCGACGACATCGAGGCGCGTCGCGAGCAGTTCATGCCCCAGAAGCTTACGGCCAAGCTCGATCATCTCTCGCCCGGCGACCGCAAGGCCCTCGATTTACTGATCGATGCCGCCGACGTGATGGATGTGATCTTCCGTCAGCAGGCCTGGGCCGGAAACGCCGAGTTCGCGAAGAAGCTGGAAGCGCTCGAAGGTCCGCAGGCGCAGGCCGCGCGGGACTACTACCGCATTATGTATGGTCCGTGGGACCGCCTGGTCGCGCGCGAAACCTTTATTGGCGACGCGAAGCATCCGGCCGGGGCGGGTTATTACCCCGAAGACATGACCAAGGAAGAGTTCGAGGGTTGGCTGGCGGCGCATCCCGAGGACGAAGAAGCGTTTCAGGGTCTGCATACGGTCATTCGTCGCGACGGCGATAAGCTGGTCGCCATTCCCTACCGTGAGTTCTACAGCGAGTTGAAGCAGGCGGCCGATCTGGTGAACAAGGCGGCGCAGGCCGCTTCGACGCCCAGCCTGAAGAAATACCTGACTTCGCGCGCCAAGGCGTTTCTCACCGACGACTACTACCAGTCGGACATGGACTGGATGGATCTGGACGGCGATCTGGAAATCGTCATTGGTCCCTACGAGACCTACGAAGACGAGATGTTCGGATACAAGGCCGCGTTCGAGGCCTTCCTATGTGTAGTGGACCCCGACGACTCGGCGGCCCTGGCGCTCTACAAAGATGAGCTTCCCTGGCTCGAGCGGAATCTGCCCATTCCCGACGAGCACAAGAATCTCGACCGCGGTAGCGAGTCGCCCATTCGCGTGGCCGACGAGGTCTACACCGGTGGCGACACGCGCGCGGGGGTGCAGACCATTGCTTTCAACCTGCCCAACGACGAGCGCGTGCGCGAGGCCAAGGGATCGAAGAAGGTCCTGCTGAAGAACATGATGCAGGCCAAGTACGACGCCATTTTGGTGCCCATTTCCCAGTACGCGTTGCCCGAAGGCACGCAGGACCTGGTGAGCTTCGACGCCTACTTCAACTTCGTACTGTTCCACGAACTGTCGCACGGCCTGGGTCCGGGCGTGATCGAGAAGGACGGCGAGGAAACCGAAGTACGGATGGAACTGAAGGATCTGTATTCACCGCTCGAAGAAGCCAAGGCCGATGTAATGGGCATGTGGGCCCTGTACGAACTGGCCGACAAAGGCGTTATCGAGGCCAGCCTGGTGGACAACCTGGCCTGGACGGTGGTGCCCGGACTGTTCCGTTCGGCGCGCTTCGGCGTGACCGAGGCGCACGGCCTGGGTGTGGTGTGCCAGTTCAGCTATCTGTTGGAAAAAGGTGCGCTGGCCGCAACCACCGATGGTCGCCTACGACCTGTGCTCGCGAAGTGGCGCGACGGTGTGCGTGACCTGTGCCGCGACCTGACCATGCTGCAGGCGCACGGCGACTACGATGCAGCCAAGGCCTGGGTCGACAAGTACGGCAAGGTGCCGCCGACCATGCAGAAGATCCTGGACTCGTTGGGCGAAATTCCCGTGGATGTGGATCCGGTCTATCCCATCGCCGAAGCGGCGGGCCACCAACGCTCCTGAGAATCAGGGGACGTAGCTAGACAAGAAGAAAGCCGCCGATCGGACATCGGCGGCTTTCTCTTATCTTGTTTCGGCGGCTTACTTGGTCAGTGCAATCTTTTGCACCCGCGCCTTCCCCAGCGACAGTAGCCGCACGAAGTACACGCCCGACGCGACCGACTGCCCGTCGTCGTCCTGGCCCGCCCACACTCTATCGTGCCGCCCGGCGTCGAGTACGTCGTCCACTACCGTCTTCACCAACCGGCCCCGGATGTCGTGCACGGTCAGGCGCACATGACCGCTGGCCGGAAGTCCAAAGCGCAGCGTGGTGCGCGGGTTGAACGGGTTGGGCACATTCTCCACCAGCTCTACCTTGGTGGGTTTGGACGAGGGTGAATCCGACGTCGAGCCGTCGTCCGACACCGACGTACTGGTTCCGCCCGAAATCGTGACCATGTCCACATGCTGCGTGTACCCAAACAGCGGTCCCACCGCGGTCAACGCGTTCAGGTCCAGCCGCTGCACGGCGCCGAACTGAGGCCCCAGGTACAGCTCGTCTCCCGACGTCACGGTCATTCCGTAGAACGGGTCGTTGCTGGGCGTGACCGTGTTCAGGTCGGCCACCACGGTCGTGTGCACTCCCGTGGCGCGATCCACCTTCGCCAGCGGCCGCGGTGTACCGGTTCCGAACGTGAACGCGCTGACCAGGTAGTCACCGTCGTTGGCCATTGCGATGCCCCAGTAGCCGGGAAACGCAGGGTCGTCGTAGACCTGCACGGTGGCGAAGTTGGCGGTGTCGATGCGCACGATGCCGCCGACGTTGCTGGTGGCGGCCAGGTGGCCGTCGGTGCCCAGCACGATCTGCCGGAAGGCGGAATACGTAGGAGTGGCTGGAGCCGGCGTGTCGTCGAAGACCACGTCGATGGCTCCGGTGCCCGGATTCCACCGGCGGATGCGCCCGTAGTTGAAGGGCGCCGCGAATTCGCTGCCCGCCAGGTACACGTCGCCGGTGGCCTCATCGACCGCCGCGTCGTACAGGTTGTTGATGTTCATGTTGCTGCGGAAGTAGTCGTCGCCGTAGATCTCGATGTTCAGCGTGTCGGGATTGAAGCGAACCGTCGGCACCCCGAGGATCCAGATGTCGCCGTTTGCTCCCCCGGCTAGCCCCCAGAATATCTCGAAGCTCGCGCACAGATACTCTTCGAGCGTGCTGCTGCCTCCCACCTCGTGGCGGAACAACCCGTTGAACGGCGTCAGTCCCAGTACGTGCTCGGTTGACAACGTCTCGGGCAGGGCCAGCACGTTCGCGTTGGCGTTTACCGCGTTGGCGCAGTTGCCGAAACTGCCATTCACCGACACGAAGCTCGAGCAGGGTCCCGTTGCGGGGTACTCCACCTGGAAATCGATGACCACCGATTGCTGCGGCTGAAGGTCTCCCGTCCAACCGATGGTTTGCGTACCGGCGTCGTAGGTGGTACCCGCCGGTGGCGAGCCCACGAACGGTGGGTTGCCCACCGGGTTCAGGTCGGTGGGTATGGGCACGTTCACCACCACACCGGTTTGTACGGTGGCGTAGTTGTTGGTAATGGTGACCTGCGCGGGAAACGTCATACCCTTGCGTACCAGCGTGGTCGGTCCGATGAATCCGGCCGACGTCACGGTGAGCGTGGGAAAGTCCAGAGACACCGTCATGGGGACCGGGCCCAGGGTGAATTGCGCCGGTGGCGTGGCCGTGCCCACCACTGCGTTGCAGTTGTTGCGTAGGTTGAAGGCGTTGCCCCGATTCAGGCCGTCCACGGTCGAGTTCTGGTTGCGGCACTCGGGAATGCGCGTGCGCAGGACGATCGAAATGGTGGAGCTGGCGGGAATGTCTCCTGTCCAGGTAAGGAAGTTCGTTCCGGTGAGCGCACCTCCGGCGGCGTCGATCACCGAATCGAACTGCGCCACGTCACCGGCCCAGAACGACATGGTGATGTTCTCGCGTAGTTCGGCCACCGCGTTGGTCAGGTCGATGGTGTGGGTGATGGTTTCGTTGTTCAGCAGCTGGCCGCCGTTGTCGTCGACCGAGGTGATGGCCACGGTGATGGGGTCGGTCGACGGTTGGGGAATCGACGTGGCCACGGTGTTGCTGCCGAATACCGTGGCTTCGGTGGCCACCACCGAGTAGCCGGTCACCGAGATGTTCGGGGTGCCGCACGCGACCGTAACGGTAAACGACACCGATCCCGATCCCGGGCTCAGCGTGCCCAGCGACCAGCGCACCAACGATCCCGACAGGAAACCGCCGTTGGTGGCGCTTACGAGTGCAGATCCGGACGGCAGCGGGCAGTTCACGAATACGTTCGTGGCGGGACCGGTGCCGGTATTGGAGTAGTTGAGCGTGTACACGATGGGCTGGGCGACGGGGGCCGTGGACGGTCCGGCGGCCGAGATGCTCAGCACCGGACCCGGCGGCGGCGGGCAATTGACCGCGGCGCACGTGCTGTTGGCGCCCTGCCAGGTGCCCATGACCACCGCCGACTCACAGCTGAGCTCGGTGATGTTGTCCAGGCAGCTGCCGTCCTGGAGGCAGCAGGCACCCACGTCGGGCGGTAGGGTCTGGCAATCGTCGATGGCGAACTGGGTAACGGGCGAGCCGTTCAGCGTGACTTCGATATCGAGATTGCTGCCGTTGATGACCGACGAGGCGTCGGCCACGCCGGGTCCCAGCTGCAGCAGGGTCGCGCCGCCGTTGGAACCGGTGGCGAAGTCGTCCTGGCACAGTTCGATGACCGCATAGTCGGAAAGATTGTCGAAATCGCCCAGGTCGTGTTGCACGAACGCGGCTCGTCCGCCCGGTTCGAAGGTGATCTGGCCCACGCCGTTGAACACCACGTTGTTGGTGTATCCGGTGGTCCCGCTGGACATCTCGACCCAGAAGATGTCCTGGTCGCCGGTGATGAAGTCACCGTCACCGACGATCGCCGCGAAGGCCACGTCGGGGAAGGGCGTGTAGTCGAAGAACTGGTGCTGCGCGATGCCGTCGGGGAAGCACTCGCCCTCGATTACGGGGATAAGCGGCTGTCCGCTCGTGGCGGGAATCTTGTAGATATAGACTCGAGGGCCCGTGCAGCCGCTGACCGCCGTACCGAAGACGTACACGTACTTCCGGCTGGGGGTCAGGAAGTCGTTGCGGGCGGTGATCTGGGTGAGAACCGCATTGGGAATGGGGTGCACGGGCTCGCCGGGGTCGAGCGTGCCGCTGCCGTCGGCGTCGATCAGGTAGTTCGTGGCCGTGACGTCGGTGGCAATGGGGGAAGCCCAGGGCTGACCGGGAACGTACGGGCTCTGGGCTCGCGCCGCGTCCGGGGCCAGTAGAACGGTGAGGGCGAAGATGAGAAACACGAAGCGGGGCATGGACTTCCTCCCAAGAAGAAATGATCCGGACCGGTCGAATTCCGGTGGATACTTCTTGGGATGCATCCCACACGTGTGAATCACGAACCGGATCGCAAAAAAAATGCACGACAGGCGCGATCATCGCTTGGCGAATTGCGGCGCATGCGTTAGACGGGAGGCATGCCGAACCAACCCGTACTTATGACCACCGCACCCATCCCTTCTCAGTTCCATTCCTTCCTTGGGAACGGACCATTCGAAACGTGCGTCATGTGCGAACGTCCCCTGCGTACGCCGGGGACGCAGTACCTCGTAGAAAAGGCGTATCGTGAGAACGAGACCATCTACGAGTACGCACAGTGCCTCGATTGCTTCATGGAGATGCACGAAGAGATCTCGCCCGAGTCGCAGGCCTGCATCGACGAGTACTTCGAAAAGCGAATAAATTTCGAAAGCCGGCAGCTACTGTTGCGCGACGGCATCAATTCCACGCTCAACGTGGACGACTGGCTCGCGCATTGCGTGGTCACGCGCATGCCCCGCTCCGAGTGCATCGACTACACGGCGTACGCGCTGTGTGATGGTCCGCGTCTGGTGCTGTGCGATCTGCCCTACATCGTGAGCGGGCAGTCGATGGAGGAAGTGGTGAGCTTGCTGTCCACCAGCACGCGCGACCGGTTGACCGAGTTCAACGATCGGTACCTGGGGCTGCCCACCGAGTACATGGACATTCCGCGCGACAATCTCGTGCCGGGGCTGCTGTAGGCCCTACCAGAAGAGCGTATGGGGCACCCAGCCCAGGTGCGCGGCCGCGCGCAGAAGAATCTGTACGCCCAGAAGCACCAGGGCCACCGACGCCAGGCGATCGACGCGCTGTCGTCGGGCCAGGGTGAAGCGGGCGCCGGCCACTGAGAGCGCGAACAGCGCCGGCACCGTGCCCAGGCCGAAGGCCACCATCATGAACATGCCGTCCCACGCGCTGCCGGCGGCAGCCGCGCGCAGCTGCATTGTATATAGAAGGCCACACGGGATCAGGCTGTTCAGGCAACCCAGCAGGAAAATGCCCGCGATGTCGCCGTCGGCGGCAATGGACGCTCGCGCGCGATGAAGTAGCTTCAGCAACGAAGGCGGCGCCGGCGCGAAACCGTCACCCCAGGTCAGGCGCGTCAGCGCGAGCGCCACGACCAGCAGACCCGCGATAAGTAGGATCCAACCCTGAAAAGTCTCCAGGGCGGAGGCCACCACCACGAAACTCCCGGCCAGGCCGAATACCGCTCCCAGGAAACCGTACGCGAGCACGCGCCCGCTGGCGTAGATCAGTTGACCGCGTGCGGTGTGGTTGGGAATGCAGCGCGAAACACTGACCACCAGTGCGCCGCACATGCCCAGACAGTGAGCGCTGCCCGCCAACCCCGCTACGAACGCCAGGCCCCACGTAGCCAGTCGATCGGGGGTCATGGTTCGCGCACGAATACGCGGTGGGTGAATACCGTGCCCTCGTCGGCGCGAAGTTCCACTTCCCACTCGCCGCCCATCACGAATACGACCTCGGCCGATGCCACGCCCGACTCGTTGGCCGGCTGAAGGTTCGCGAATGTAGCGCCGTGATCCATGCTGGGCATGGTCAGTACGAGCTGGCCGGCCGGTAGGGGGTTGGTGCCGTCGGTGGCGTACTTCAACCGACAGTGTCGGCGAGCCACGAGTTCTTCGGCAGTGGTGATCAGGGTCACGCTCTGGGCACGACCGTCGACCTGCGCGACGAACTGCACGGGACCTTCGGGCGTACGCGGGCTCGATCCGCAAGCGGCAATGCCCCCGAATGCCAGACCCATCGCAAGAAAACGCGTTAACAAAATGTGGTGAGCGAACATGTTGGCCAGAGTAGTGAGGTTCTCTGCAAACGGGGGAAGCCCGAGACGAATATCACAAGATCACACAACTCGACTGCGATCTTGTGATGTTGAACCTCCAATGCACCCAGGGAGCTTGGAGCCTTCATTTCTTTTCGTAAGAATCACCTACGAGTTCTGATTGCCCCTCAACGATCCGGGAGGATTGGATGCTTCGCCGTGATACGCGCAGCGATCTCACCAGCACTGCGCTTGTCGCGTTGCTGACCCTGGCCGCTTTGGCCGGGGGTTGGGCGCTGGCGCGTGCCCAGGACGAGACCGCCGAACCAACGACGCCGCGAACCCTGGAAGAGCTTCGCAAGGCCGACCTGCTCGCCGAGGGGAAGAAGGCCTACGACATGTACTGCAGTGGTTGTCACGGTGTCGACGGCGACGGCAAGGGCCCCGCGGCTCGGTTTCTGGATCCGCTGCCGCGCGATTTCACGACGGCCGCCTACAAGTTCCGTTCGACGCCGTCGGGTGCGCTTCCCACCAATGCCGATCTGCACCGGGTGTTGAGTCAGGGCGTTCTGGGCACGTCCATGCCCAGCTGGTACCTGATGCCGGAGAACCAGAAGTACGCGGTGATCGAGTACCTGAAGACGTTCTCCGAGGAATGGGAAAGCGAATACGCCTACGAACCGGCCATGGCCATTCCCGGGAAGCCCGAATACGTGGGGTCGTCGTCGTCGGTGACCCGGGGCGGCGAACTCTACGGTCAGATGGGCTGCGGGCAGTGTCATGGTGAAACCGGCCAGGGTGACGGCCCCGCATCGAACTCGTTGACCGACGACTGGGGCAACCCGATCAAAGCCTTCGATTTCACCAGCGGCGCGCTAAAGGGCGGCGCGTCGGCTCGTGACGTCTACCGCACATTCACTACCGGCCTGAACGGTACGCCCATGCCTTCGTACGCGGACATTCTCGACGATACCGACCGCTGGCATCTGGTTTCCTACATTCTATCGCTGCGCACGTCGGGCGGGGAGGCAAAGGGTCGATGACTTCCATCACCATGTCGGGGGCACCTACTGCCGCCGTTACCGCTCGCAGTCTGGTGAATCGACCGCTGGTGCACGCGCATCTGCTGGCGGGCATCGGCTGGTTCCTCGTAGCCATCTTGGCCGGACTTCTGTTCTCCACGCAGTTCGTTCGTCACTACCTGTTTCCCGATCAGGAACTGCTGTCGCCGGGCCGCGTGCGAATGGTGCACACGCACCTGGTGGCGTTCGGCTTCATCTTCAATTGTCTGTTGGGCGGAATGATCTGGGCCGTGCCCAGACTCTGTGGCCAGCGCATCCTGAGCGACAAGCTGGGTTGGCTGATTTTCGGCGTGTGGCAGGCCATCATGCTTTCGGCCATGGCCGGAATTCTGGCCGGCCACGGGCAGGGGGTGGAGTGGGGCGAGAACCCCACCTGGATCGACCCGTTCGTGGTGGTGGGTTGGGTTCTGGTGGTCACCAACCTCATTGTTCCGATTCTTCGGTCACGCGAGAAGAATCTATATGTATCGATCTGGTATTTCCTGGCGGCCTTCATCTGGACCGCGCTGACCTACGTCATGGGCAACTTCTTCGTGCAGTATTGGGTTCCCGGCGTCTCGGGGGCGGCGGTAACGGGCCTGTACATCCATGACCTGGTGGGCTTGTTCGTTACGCCCATTGGTTGGGGTCTCATGTACTACTTCGTGCCGGTCATCTTGAAGCGGCCCGTCTGGAGCCACGCCATGAGCCTGATCGGGTTCTGGGGCCTGGCGTTCTTCTATCCGCTGAACGGCGTGCATCATTACCTGTACAGCCCGATTCCCATGTACGTGCAGTACGGGGCGGTGGTGTCGACCATCGCGGTGGAACTGGTGGTGACCACGGTGGTCATCAACTTCTTCATGACCATACGGTTCGATTTCGACACGCTGCGTACGAGTCTTCCCATGCGGTGGTTCTACACCGGCATGGTTCTGTACTTCATTACGTGTCTGCAGTGCGCGTTCCAGACCACGCTCACGTTCCAGAAGATCATCCACTTCACCGACTGGGTTGTGGCGCACGCGCATCTGGTGATGTTCGGCGTGTTCAGTTTCTGGATCTTCGGAATCATCGTGCACCTGTGGCCAAAGCTCACGGGCCGACAGTGGGCGAGCCGTCGTCTGAACGAGTGGCACTACTGGCTCAGCATGATTGGTCTGGTGATCATGTTCTTCGACCTGACTATCGCCGGGCTGGTGCAGGGCTTCAGCTGGAAAGCGCTGAGTCCGTGGGAAGAAAGCATCGTGGCCAGCATTCCCTTCTGGTGGGTGCGGGCATTTTCGGGAGTGATGATTTCGGCGGGTGCGCTTTGTCTGGTTTCCAACATTGCGCTCACCGCGCGGCGTCCGGTAACCGAAATGGCGCCCGAACTTCAACCGGCCACCACCTAGGAGGGAGCGACATTGGAACGATTACAAACAATTCTCCTGGTCGCGGGGCTGGGCTTCTTCCTGTTTTCCGCGCTCATCATGGGGGTGTGGCCATACACCCTTCTGAAGGACGTACCGGTAGCCAGCCTGGAAGAGTTGGCGAAGGATATCCATCCCTCGTTCAACGATCTTTCGCAGCGTTACCCGGAAGTGTTTTCCGAGTACTACGGACAGCCCAATGAAGCGGCGTACGCCAAGGCGCTCGAGCGCGGCCGCGACATCTACATCGCCGAAGCGTGTTGGCATTGCCATAGCCAACAGATACGACCGGTGAGCAACGAGTCGCTGCGCTTTGGGCCGGTGAGCCGAGCGGGCGAGTACCAGAACGTTCTGCAATTGCCGCAGTTGTTGGGAACGCGACGCGTGGGGCCGGACCTGAGTCGTGAGTCGGGAAAGCGTAGCAACGACTGGCACGCGGCGCATCTGTACGAACCCACGTGGGTGGTGCCGGTTTCGGTCATGCCTTCCTACAAATGGTTTTTCGAAACGCGCGTGAACGACGAGGGCGACGCACGCATCGTTCCCAACGAAGACGGCCTGGCCGTCATTGCGTATCTGCAATGGTTGGGAAGCTGGTCTGAGATACCGCCGGCTACGTTCTACAATGCCGGTCAGGTTATCGGCGAAGGAGGGAAATAATATGAACAAAGCACAACAGGTACGACGCGTAACCATATTCACTACCTTCGTCATATTTCTGGCGGCCATTGGCTTCGTATTCAAGATCTGGGAGTTCGTACGTTCACTGGGAGACGCGGACGCGGTGGGTTTCGCAATCGTGCCGCTCAGTAGCTACTTCCTCACGGGTTTCGGTTTCCTGCTGCTTCTGATCTGGGCCGCCGGCCGTGGCATGTTCCGCGATGTTGAGGCACCCAAGTGGCGCATGATGGAAATGGAACACCAGTACGCGTTGGAAGAAGACGAGGACGAGTCGGACGACTGGTGTCTCAGCGAGGAGGACGAGACGTGAGTGACAAACCCAAGATCAACTACAACGAAGATCAGGACACCGAGCCGGTGAGCCTGGGTTACGAAGGCAGCGATGTCACCATGCTCATGCGGTTTCTGTATCTGGCGTTTCTGGTGTTCAGCATCTACTACGTCATTTCCAACGGGGTTCCGTCGCTGCGTCAGTGGCTGACGAACCCGCCCATTCAGTTGTTCGGCTAGCTCGCATGACCACGGTTGCCTCGGCTGACGTTCTGGACCTTGCATCTGTGACTACCGCAGATGCGGGGCGTTGGTGCGAGCAATGTGGCCTGACCGCGAGCCGGCATCCGGTGGAAGTGATGCGCGGCGACGCCACGGTGTTCTACTGTTGCACCGGCTGCCAGTGGGTGGCGCAACTCATTGGTGACCCCAAGAGCGGGGCGCGGGCCAAGGGAACCATTCTGCGTCTGGGCGTGGCGTTGTTCTTTGGTATGAACACCATGGTGTTCAGCCTGGCGCACTACGGCAACCTGTTGGGCGACGATCAATCTTCGTTGGGCGCCCTGCGGCTCATGGACGTGCAGCGTTGGGCCCAGTTGGTGTTCACCATACCGGTCATGGTGTTGCTGGGAGGTCCCACGCTTGCACGATTGGCCGACCTGCGACGCGGTCGACCCGCGGCGTTGGACGGATTGGTAGCCTTGGGCGCAACCACGGCCTTCGTCACCTCGGTCTGGAACACGTTGCGCGGTGCCGGCGACGTGTACTTCGACACCGCGGCCATGCTGCTCATTTTCATAACGCTGGGCAAGGCACTCGAGGCCAGCGCACGGGTTCGCGCCCGACGCCAGTGGGACAAACAGCTCGAAGCGCAATCCGATACCTATTCGGTCCTGCGCGACCGAGAAGTTGCTCTGACCACGGAACAGTTGGTCTTGGGCGATCACGTACGCGTGGAGGCCGGCCAGCAGATTCCCGTGGACGGAGTCGTGTTGGAAGGCCGGGCCTGGGTAAGGTCTGATTGGTTGACCGGTGAGTCGCAGCCACGTGCCGTGGGCGTGGATGAGCAGGTACTGGCCGGGTCCATCGCCACCGACGCATCGCTCACGGTGCGGGCGACATCCACGGGAAGCAACTGTCGCAAGGAGCGACTGCGCCGGCTGCTCGACGACGCGCGTGGATCCCGGCCGCCGCTCGTGAACCTGGGTGATCGCATGGCCGGCGTATTGCTGGTGGTCGCGTTGGTCGTGGCGGTGGTGGCCTTTGGTCTGGGCTGGCGGGAAGGCGGCGCCGTATCGGCGATCAGTCGCACCGTGGCCGCGTTGGTGGTGGCCTGCCCGTGCGCCATGGGTATCGCCGCGCCGCTGGCGTTCTGGAATGCGTGGTCGGCGCCGGCCGCGCAGGGAATATGGCTTCGTAGCCCCGAGGTGGTCGAGCGCTTGGCCCAGGTATCGCACGTGGTGTTCGACAAGACGGGAACGCTCACGCAACCGGGTCGCGAGAATATTGCCGTGGACCTGTTGGTCGAAGGCTGGTCGAAGGAGCGGGTCCTGGGTGTGGTGTCGGCGCTGGAGAAAGAAGTTCGGCACCCCTTGGCCGAGGTGCTGCGTGCTCCGCTTGGTCCGGTGACCACGGTGTTTCTGGATGACGTTCGCGCGGTACCCGGGCGCGGCGTAACTGGAGTCGGCGCCGCGGACTTTGCCCAAGGCCATGCTTTCACGCTGGGTAGTCGGCGCTTCATGACCGAAGAAGGCATGGCCGGGCTGCCTTCCCCGGTCGAAACGTCGGACCACGAACTGTTCCTGGCCTGCGAGGGACGTATCGTGGCTCGTATTCTTCTCGAAGAACGGATTCGATTCGGCGCGGGTCCCGCGATGCGCGGCTTGCGCAGTCTGGGAGTTTCAACCGAGTTGATGAGTGGGGATCACGAGCCCCGGGTGCGTGCTACCGCGAACCAGTTGCATATTGGCGCTTCCCACGGCGGAGTATTGCCCGAACAGAAATTGCAGAAGCTGCGCGATCGCGCCGGCGCGCACCACGTGGCCATGGTTGGCGACGGCATGAACGACGCTCCGGCCATGGCCGGGGCCTGGGTGGGAATTGCTCTGGCGGGGGCGACCGATCTCACGCGATCGGCGGCGCATGTCACCGCCATCGACGCATCGCCGGCCGCCGTGCCCGCGTTGATCCGACACGCGCGCAAGGCGCGTCGCGTGGTATTACAGAACTTCGCCTGGGCCATTGCCTACAACGGCGTGGCGTTGTTCCTGGCCGCTACCGGTCACCTTCAACCCATGATGGCGGCCATGGTCATGCTGCTCAGTAGCTTCACCGTGACTCTCAGCAGTCGCCGGGCGGGCGCATTCCCCAGGCTGCCCCGCGAACAATCATCTGAAGTGGAGCCAGCCCTTTGAAGTCGCTCAGCCCACGCCTCAGATTGCGCAAGGTACTGTTGCCGTTGGCCCACCGGTTCAAGTTCTACCGTGGGCTTAGCCTTGGTGTGTCCGTGGTGATTCTCTGGGCGCTGCCCTTCTTTGGTTTGGCGAGGGTCGACCTGTGGCGGGGCGACCACGCGGCGCTGGGAAAGCCGGTAGATCTTGTCGAAGGTCTGGCGGCCACGCTAGGGGCGATCGCGTTGCTGTACGTGATCACGTTCGCCAGCAATCTCATCGTCGCGCGTATGTTTTGCGGTTGGGGCTGTCCGATCGGGCAGATCTCGCGCTTCGGCGAAGGCGTGGAAGTAGCTCAGCGCACCGGCAAGGGTCGCGTGTGGAGCGTGGTGAAGGGCGGTGCGTTTGGTGCGGCCGTTTCATTCGCGCTGCTGACCTGGTGGGTGCATCCCGCGGTATTCATTTCGGGCAGCATCAAGGCCAAGCTCATTTCGCTGGCCGTGTTGGCGGCGCTGGTGGGCTCCACCTACATCCACGGTCGTTTCTGGCGCTGGGCATTCTGCCGGAAGGTGTGCCCTATTGGCCTGTACTACTCGGTGGTGGCCCCCACCACCAGCATTGGCATTGTCTTCGAACAGCAGATGGACACGTGCATTCAATGCGAAGTGTGCGCGAAGGTGTGTCCGGTCGATCTGGATCCGCGTGACCTTACGGTTACCCGGGTATCAGAAGGTGGGCTGTCGTTGTCCGACCTACCCGCCGACAATCACTGTCTGCGATGTGGCGACTGCGTGGCGGCGTGTGAGCATGTCTTCCGCAACCGCGATCCCAAACACGTGCCCCTTCATTTCGGCATTGGGCGCCGTGGCGTGCCCCTGCATGCAAAGGAGAAACCCAATGGATGACCAGCGCGCGAAGGTTCGCACGGAGCTCGAAGGGCTGCGGTTACGCCAGGCCGAGCTCGAGGCGCAACTCGAAGCCATGGAGGGACGCGCTCCGGCGTGGCCGCCGGTGGGGTACTACATGTCGTACCACGTGCTGGCCGGTATGATCATGGGCATCTTCGGCGCGGCCATGAGTCTCATGTTCAACGTCATTGGTGCGGCCATGGTGGGCAAGCATCCGCTGGAGATCATTCGGGTGTACCTGACGTTTCCGCTGGGGGAGACCGCTCTGAACGTGGACGACTCCAGCACCCTGGCCATCGGTTGCTTCCTTTACATTGCCATGGGTATGGTGGTGGGCGCCGCGTTGCACGTGGTGTTGTCGAAGTGGTTTGCACACGCGACCATACGCATGCGATTCATGGTCACGACCAGCGGCGTTCTGGGGTTCTGGATTGTGAACTACTACGTGGTGCTGAGTTGGTTGCAGCCGCTGTTGTTCGGTGGCAACTGGATTCTCAGCATGATCCCGTGGTGGGTGGCGGGCGCGACGCACCTGGTGTTCGGGTGGACCATGTTGGTGTTGGAACCGTGGGGCAGGTTCGAACGCAGTTGGGGGCGCGGAGCGTAGACCGAGTCTACTCGGCGTTTTCGTCACCGCGTACCACGTCGAGCGTGGCCTGCAGTTGGTTGGCCACGCTGCCGCAGACGATTTCGCACATCTCGAAAATGGACGAGTCCGTCACTTGGTAGAACACCTGAAGTCCGTCTTTCCGTCGGTTCAGATATCCCGCCCGAAACAGGATCTGCAGGTGCTTGGACACGTTGGCCTGATTGGCGCCCGTGGCCACGACCAGCTCGCCCACCGACCGCTCCTGGTCGCCCAGGCGCTGGAGGATGTTCAGCCGAAGCGGGTCGCTGAGCACGCGGAAGCGCTGGGCGATTATCTCCAACATGTTTTCAGACAATGGTTTACGTGGTTTCATGTTGGGCGCTCCCGGCTTGACGTGCGATGCGGTTGCAGTTATATTCCTGCGTAGTTATATAGTACACTACAAATCAACCGCGGGGCCATATAGTTATGAATATAGTCCATGGTGCCGGATCCAACAACCTGGCCAACCGAATTGCCGGTTTTAGCCCACAAGTGGAGCGACGATGAAGAGCATGCTGGTGGATGTGAGCGTTCGGCACCCGCGATGGGTGATCGTGATCGCGGCGATCATCACTTTGGTCGCCATGGCACAGATGCCGAAAGTGAAAATCGATACCGACCCTGAAAACATGCTGCGCGCCGACGCGCCCGTGCGCGTGGTGCACCACCAGGTAAAGGAAGCGTTCGAGCTGAACGATTTCCTGGTGGTGGGCATCGTTCACGAACCCACGGTGTTTCGACCCGACATCCTGGCGCGCGTGCGCGGCCTGACCGAGGTCATCGCCAAGATGGACGGGGTGATTGCCGACGACATCATTGCGCCGGGCGAAGTGGACGTGATTCTTCCCGACGCCGCCGGCGGTGTGCGCGTGGAAGCCCTCATGGCGGAAATGCCCACCACCGACGAAGAGGCGCAAACGGTTCTGCTTCACATCATGGAGAACCCCGTATTGCGGGGCAAGCTGGCCAGCGCCGACGGCCAGGCCATGGCGCTGTTTATTCCGTTGGAATCGAAGGACGTGGCCGAAGACGTGGCCAATGGCGTACGCGCTCACCTGGCCACGCTGGATACCGAGGAAACCTATTACCTGGCTGGCCTACCCTTGGCCGAAGACAGCTTCGGGTCGGCGATGTTTCGCCAGATGGCCATATCCGCCCCCATGGCGTTCCTACTCATCTTCCTGCTCATGCTGTTCTTCTTCCGCGTGCCGGCCATGGTCATCGCGCCCATGCTGGTGGCCATGATGACGGTCATCTGGACCATGGGTCTTCTGATTGGCATGGGCTTCACGTTGCACATCATGAGTTCCATGATTCCCGTGTTCCTGATGCCCATCGCGGTGCTCGATAGCATTCATATCCTGAGCGAAGTTCACGATCACTACCGGGCTACCGGCGACATGCGCCAGACCATGCGCAAAGTGGTCAGGGAGCTGTTCAAGCCCATGACGTTCACTTCGGTGACCACGATCGTGGGTTTTTCGGCGCTGATCCTTACGCCCATTCCGCCCGTGCAGGTGTTCGGCGCGTTCGTGGCCGTGGGTGTGTTCGTTGCCTGGTTGCTGTCCCTGACGTTCAACCCTGCCTACGCCGTGCTGCTTCCGGCCAGTGCGCTGCAAAAATTCGGTGCCGCCCACGAGCCCAATGCGGCGCCAGAGTCGCATCTGCGAAAGGTGTATCACTTCTCGCAGCGGTTCCGGGTGCCGCTGACGCTGGGCCTCGTAGCGATATTGGCCGTGGCCGGTTACGGAATCTCGCAGGTGGAGGTAAACGACAACCCGGTGAACTGGTTCAAGGCGGGGCATCCGTTGCGCGTGGCCGACAAGGTCATGAATGAGCATCTGGCCGGTACCTACATCGCTTACATCCAGCTGGCGGGCGAGGAAGAGGGTGCGTTCCTGGAGCCGGCGTGGATGCAGTACGCGCACGAGCTGCAGCAGGATCTGACCAAACACGCGAACGTAGGCGCCGTGAGTTCGGTGGTGGACGTCGTGCAGAAGGTGCAGTTCGAACTGCTGAGCCGGCCAGAGCCGCGGCCGCCATTGCCCGATACCCGCGAAGAGTTGGCGCAACTCCTGTTCGTGTACGAAATGAGCGGCGGCACTCCGGACGATCTGTTCAAATTCATTACCCCCGAGCAGGACAAGATCAACCTGTGGTTGCAGATGCCGCGGGGTGAGAACCGTGATGTCCAAAGCGTGATCCATGCGGCCGAGGCGTACGTGCTTGAGAATCCGCTGCCCGCGGGCATGAGCTTCGATTGGGCTGGCTTGAGCTACATCAATGTGGAATGGCAGCGACAGATGGTGCGTGGCATGGGCATGGCGCTGATGGGGTCGTTTGCCACGGTGCTCATTATGATGATGATTCTGTTCCGGAGCCTGCGGTTGGCGCTGGTGGCCATGATTCCGCTCACCGTGACCATCGTCATTACCTACGGTTTCGTGGGACTCACCGGCCGGCCGTACGACATGCCCACGGCGGTGCTCAGCAGTCTTTCGTTGGGGCTATCGATCGACTTCGCCATCCACCTGATCCAACGCACGCGCGAAATCCACCGGGTAACCGGCGACTTCGAAGCCACCATGCACGAGTTCTTTCATTCGCCGGCGCAGGCGTTGGCTCGCAACATCGTGGTCATCGCCCTGGGATTCATACCCATGTTCTTCGCGGGGTTGGCGCCCTACGTGAAGGTCGGAGCCTTCTTCTTCGCCATCATGATCATCAGCGGCGGCGCAACGTTCCTGATTCTGCCGCCCCTGCTCAGTCGATTTTCGACTCAAGCGCTCGTTGGAAAACGGGCCGAACCCACGGAGCCGTCCGCGGCTCCGGTACTGGAAGGTACGTCATGAAGATCCTTCTGATTGCAGCCGTTCTGTGGTCGATCCACGGAGTGGCTTTGGCGCAGGACGCGTCCGACCCCACCGAGCTCATGAAGCAGGCGCATCTGAACCTGTACTACAGCGGTGACGATGGCCTGGCCAACGTGGACATGCTCATTACCAACAAGAAGGGCAACGTACGCGAACGCAGTTTCGTGATGTTGCGCAAGGACTTTGAGGAAGGCGGCGAGCAGAAGTACTTCATCTACTTCCAGAAGCCCAACGACGTGCGGCGCACCACGTTCATGGTGTGGAAGGACCCTGCCGAGGACGACGCAAGGTGGCTGTTCGTTCCGTCGCTCGATCTGGTCAAACCCATTTCCGCCAACGACAAGAAAAGCAGCTTCGTGGGCAGTGATTTCTCCTACGAGGATGTTTCGGGTCGGCACTGGAGTGATGACGAGCACTCGTTGTTGCGGGAAGAGTCGCTCAACGAGCGCGCGACCTGGGTGGTCGAGAGCACGCCACGCGAAAAGGACTACTTCGATCGCAAGCTCACCTGGATCGACAAGGAATACCGCCTGCCGGTTCGCGAGGAGTATTTCGACGGCGACAAGGTGCTGAAGGTGTTCGAGGCGGTCGAGGTGCAGGATGTCGAGGGCTTCGCCACCGTCACGCACCGACGCATGAGCACTCCGCGCAAGGACAACGTGACCGATATCACGTTCAGCGCCATTCGTTACAACGTGGGACTCGAGGACGAGGTGTTTTCCGAGCGCGCGTTGAAGAGTCCGCCGCGCGAATACATCCAATAGCGAGGGTACCGTGAAAGCTAGAACAGTTCACGCGGCGACTATTGCCGCGCTGGAGACCGCGCTGGTTACCGCGCTGGGGATCGTTGTATCTACGTGCGTGCCGGCGGCGCACGCGCAGCTTGAGCTCCACGGTTTCGTGGAAGGGGCCACCGCGGTTCGCGTGGGCGACGCGGCGACCGTCCCGGCCGAGTGGGGCGATGTGGATTCGTCCATGTTGCCCCGGCGCTACCGTGAAAGCACCGACTACCTGCTGCGCGAGTCGCGCCTGCAACTGCGCGGTGACCTGTACGGCGATAGCGCCGAGGCCCACTTCGTGCTGGATGTCCTGGCCGATCAGGTGACCGACGAGACCGACGTGGAACTGCGGCAGGCGTACGCCAAGTTCACGACGTTGTCCGATCACCTGGACGTGCGCCTGGGTCGCCAACCCACGACCTGGGGCACCGGTGATCTGTTGTTCATCAACGATCTGTTCCCCAAGGACTACGTCAGCTTCTTTTCCGGTCGCGAAGATCAGTATCTGAAACGTCCGTCGGACGTGGTGCGACTGGGCATCTTCGGTTTGCCACTGGACGTGGACCTGGTAATCACGCCGGAATTCGCCCCCGACCGCGTTCCTACCGGCGAACGCCTGGCGTTCTGGAGTCCTGCATTCGTGGCACCCGAGCTCCCCCGGACGTTGGCGCGCAACGCGGAGTTTGCGACGCGCCTTTCGCGCCGGGTGGACTCATTCCAACTGGCTGGTTACGGCTACCTTGGATTCTGGAAGAACCCCGTGGGACTGACCCTCGATGATACGGGCGCGCCTTTGGCGGCGACACATCCACGACTGCGCGTGGGCGGCGCCAGCGTTCGAGGGCCGTGGCTGGGCGGAATCGTGTGGATCGAAGGCGGCTACTACGATTCCTTCGACGACAGTGATGGGTCCGACCCGCTGGTGCCCAACTCGGAAGCGCGCGCATTCGTGGGCTACGAACGACAGTGGTGGAGCGACTTCACCGGCGGAGTTCAATTCTATCTGGAGCATATGGTCGATCACGATTCGGCGCGCACGGCGTTGACCGATGCATTCGGCGAGGATGCATTCCTGAAAGAGGAGAATCGCACGCTCGTAACCGCGCGCCTTTCGCAGGCGTTGCGCTACCAGACGTTGCGGGTGAATCTGTTCGTCTTCCTGTCTCCCAGCGATAGCGACGCCTACGTCCGTCCGTCGGTTTCCTACGACTGGAGCGACGAACTTCGACTGGCCGTTGGAGCGAACGTTTTCGGCGGCGACGATGAACGTACGGCGTTTGGAATGAACGACGTCAACTCGAGTATCTGGGCCCGCGTTCGCTACAGTTTCTAGGGAACCGGCTTCGCGTTTGGATGGCGAGTCTGCTATCTTCGCCCCCATGACGCGACTCACCACCGACCCCAACGAAGCTCGTGGCTTCGAACGCGCCTTCGTGGTGCTGGCCGCGATCTTTATTGCATCGCTGGTCGTCTGCAATCTCATCGTACAGAAGTTCTTCGTTTGGGAACCCTTCGGCATCAAGGATTTCTTCGTGCTGTCGGCCGGGATTCTTCCGTATCCCATCACCTTCCTCGCCACCGACATCCTGAGCGAGTGCTACGGCAAGCGCCGGGCGAACGAAGTGGTCATTGGCGGCCTGATCGCGAGTGTATTCGTGGTGGCGGTGGTGTTCCTGGCCGATCGCGTCCCTTCGATCGGCGGTGTCGACGTGGATACCGGAGCGGCGTATCCCGGCGAGCAGTTCGATCACTTCTTCCACCAGATCTTTGGCAAGACGGGGCGAGCGGTCTTTGCGTCCATGGTGGCGTACCTGGTGGCGCAGCTGATCGACATCCAGATCTTCCACTTCTGGCGACGACTCACGAACGGGAAGCACCTCTGGCTGCGCAACAACGGTTCGACCGTCGTCAGCCAGCTGGTGGATACCACGCTGGTAGTGAGTTTGTTGTTCGTGGGTACCGATCTCCAGCCGCGCATTCCCCAGATGATCATTTCGGGCTGGACGTTCAAGTCGCTGGTGGCGTTGGTCGACACGCCGTTCTTCTACCTGGCGGTCGCCTGGTACAAACGGAAGTTTCCCAACGAGCTGGCCGCGCACGACGACCTGCGGCACAGCGAGGCCGCTCTGCTTTGACGTTCACTTCTACTCGGTAGCCGTGGGGGCGAAGATCTCGCCTACGCGATCGATCAACGCCCGGTTGGCGAATGGCTTGGTGATGTAGTCGTCGGCGCCCGCTTCCAGACCCCGTTCGCGCTCTTGCACCATGGCGCGGGCCGTTACCAGAAATACCGGAATCGCGGCGAGCGAATCGTCGGCCTTCACTTCCTTGCACACGTCGAGGCCGTTCATCTTGGGCATCATTACGTCGAGCATGGCCAGACGTGGGTGGTCGGCCCGGATCTGGGCCAAGGCGGCTTCGCCGTCGGTTACCGTGATCACACGGTATCCGGCCCGTTGCAGGATGAACGTAATGGACTTCAAGACGAGGGGATCGTCGTCGGCCACAAGGATATAGGGTTCATCAGCCATGCTTCACCTCGGAAGCGCTGCGGGTAGGTCGCTTCATGGGCGGACCGTCTCAAACAGTTCGGCGAAGGAGGTGGGCTTGTGAACCTGCCCCGCCGCGCCCAGTTCGTAGGCTCGGTCGTCAATCGCCTGATTCGTCATGACTACGACCGGGATATCGGCCGTTTCAGCCTGACCCTTTAGGAATCGTAGGACGTCGTAACCATGGGCGGCTAAGTTGACCGTGTCCAACAAGATACAGTCGGGTCGCAGGTCACGGGCCTTCTGGACGGCCTCGGTTCCGTTGTTGCAGCCCACCACCCGGTAGCCGGGTGGCTCGAGAATCGACGCAAAGTGGGTCACCAGCGTTGCATCGTCATCGACGATGAGCACACGACGGCCGCCGTTGCATACCTTCTGCAGCGCTCGCACCAGAGCCTCGGGGTCGAATTGGATTTCGGGTTCGTCCCGTACGGGTTCGGGCACGGTCGGCGCACCCAGGGAAACGATGGGCACCGAGAAGTAGAATGCGGTGCCCTTGTTCGGCGCACTCTGCACCCAGATGGCGCCCCCGTGCTGAATCATGATGTTGCCGCTGATGGCCAGGCCCAGGCCGGTACCTTCGGGCTTGTTGGTCAGCACGTTACCCACCTGACCGAACTTTTCGAAGATGCGTTTCTGATCGCGTGGATCGATTCCGGTGCCGGTGTCGGCCACGCGGATCACGAGGTATTGTCCGCCCTCGGGTAGATCGCATTCGAGGCCGGCGAACTCGGTCCCCGGTTGTTTCCGGTAGGTTCGCCGGGCCGAGGGACTCGCGCTTACAACGATGCTTCCGCCGGCCGGAGTGAACTTGATGGCGTTGTCGATGAGGTTGGTCAGTACCTGACTCAAACGGTCGATGTCGCCCAAGACATTGGGCATACCTTTTTCGAGTTCGATCTCAAGCTTTATTCCCTTGTCGCTGGCCAGCTTCTGCAGGGTTCCCACGCAAGCGTCGACCAGTTCGTACACGGACATCGTCGATAGCTGGATGTTGAACTCTCCGGCCTCGATCCTCGAGAGATCCAGGAGGTCACTGATGAGGCGGGTAAGCCGGTTGGCTTGATCAGCCACGATGCTCAGGAACTCGTTGCGTTCTTCGTTGGCCAGCTCCATGTCGGGGTCGCGCATGATGTCGGTGAAGCTGCGAATGGAGGTAAGCGGCGTTCGAAGTTCGTGCGACACGTTGCTGAGAAAGTCGCTTTTCAGGCGGTCGACTTCCTTGAGCTCGGCGTTGGCGCGCTCGAACTCGCGCGCCTTGTCACGCAAAGCGGCCGTGCGTTCCTGGACCATGTTTTCCAGATGTTGGTTCTGGTAGCGAACCGCGTCGCGTGACCGGCGCAGGTCGTAGATCATCCGATTGAAGCTGCGAGCGAGGTCACCGAGCTCACCGCCGAAGTTCTCTTCGACCACTGTGTCCAACTCATCGCGAGCCAGCAGGTGGGTGGCTTCGGCCAGTCTACGTAGCGGGCGCGTGATCTGGCTGGTAAGAACCCGCGCGGCTACGAGCACCATGATAACCGCGGCCAACGCCAGCGCGAGCAACAACTGGCGTGTCTTGGCCAGTTCGTGGCGCATGCTGTCCAGGCTCAGCCCCACGCGAACCGTACCCCACTTCATGGGAGAGTTTTCAATGTATACGGGTACCGCGATATCCAGATGCGGTGTACTCAATCCCATGGCCTCGTTGTGTTCCACAGTCTGGATCAGTAGCTGCTCGGTTTGCCACGCCAGAAGGCTCACCTGGTCTTTCAGTTCTGCGTGTTGTTGGTCGGGGCGTCCACTGCACCCGGCGACCGCTCCTTCTTTGTTCAAGATTACAACGTAGGCCACTTCACCGTGTTCGGTGGCATCATCGGCCGCGCTCTGCAGTCCCGAGTAGTCATAGCTGGTGAGCGAGTTCACGATGACCGCGGCAATGGAGTTGGCTACGGACTCTCCGCGCATGCGCGTTTGGTCCAGCATGGTTGTAGCCTGTCGCTTCTCCACCATGAATATGACTACCGACATGAGTAGGACGACCACGATGCCGAACGAAACCATGAATCGGGTTTCGAGGCTACGGCCTCCTGCCTTCATGTGCGGGGCCAGGGTGGAGTCGACCACGACTAGCGTGCCTCCCGCAAGACGCGACGCGAGGAGACGTCTTCCATGGCCAGGTTTCCTTGGCCCACCGGTGACAGCGCGAAGCCTCGATAGTCCTCGCGTACCGCGAAGATGGTGGTGTTGTAGTGCAGGGGCATTACAGGAAGATCTTCCAGGATCTTCTTTTCGGCACGACGGTACTGCTGCCAGCGCTTTTCACCGTTTTTCTCACGACTGGCCTTTTCGAGTCGCTTGTCGAGATCGGGGTTTGAGTACCCGTTGTAGTTGCTGGCGCCCTTCGAATGAAATAGCGGAAACAGGAACGAATCAGGGTCAGGAAGGTCGGCAACCCAAGTGAGTGCGTAGGTATTGAATTCCTGGGCGCGCACACCGTCGAGAAAGTCGGCCCATTCCAACGGTCGCACCATGAATCGAAAGCCAACCTCAGCTACCTGGTCGCCGATGGCCTCGTACATTCTCAGGTCGGTGGCCGAGCCAATCCGGCAGCCATGCACGATGACGGGCAGGCCCTCGCCGCTGGGGTAGCCGGCTTGTTCAAGAAGTTCGCGCGCCAAATCGGGGTCGTACTCGGGCAGCTTGTCTCCGGGCTGGTACCCGGGCATTCCCGCGGGAAGAATTCCGCTGGGACGTTCCCGCCCCGCGCCTACCAACTGCGGTACCTTGCGTCGATCGACCGCCAGCGTGAACGCGCGACGTACGCGGGCATCGGCGAACGGGACGGTTCTCGTGTCGAACGCCAGATAGGTCAGGCTCAGTTCGGGGCGTTGGTGCAGACGAACCTCGGGGCGTTGCTGGAATTCTTCCAATCGTTCGGTGGGAACGATGACCGCGCTCAGATCGCCGGCAAGAAAACGATCGGCGGCGTAGTCCGACTCGTTCGCCGTGGTTGGAATGTTGAACACCAGCGAATCGAGGTGTGCGCGACCCAGGTGGTACTCTTTGAACGCGCTCAGCACGATGCGCTTTTCTGGTTTCCATTCCACCAACCGAAACGGACCCGTACCAATGGGGCGTCGGCTGAACGCGTCGTCCCCCACGCGTTTCACGTAGTCGGCGGGGACGATCCGTGCCATTTCGGTGGCCATGACCGCGAGGAACGAGGTGTAGGGTTGGGACAACGTGATTTCGACTTCGTATGCACCGGCGGCGCGCAGCCCTTCGATGTGATCGGCGGCACCACTGGCGTATTCCTCGGTCCCCTGAATCCAGCCCAGGTAGTCGCGGGCCAACGTCGACTCGGCGAGGGGCAACGTGAACACACGGTGGAACGAAAACAGCACGTCGTCGGAAGTCAGCTCGGAACCGTCGTGGAAGCGGACGCCCTTCTTCAGCTGAAACCGGTAGACCCGGCCATCTCGGGACACTTCCCAGGAGTTGGCGATGCAGGGAACGGTGTTCAGATTCACGTCGTAGTCGAGTAGGCCGTCGAACACCTGGTTGATGATTGCCGCTTCGT
The DNA here is from genome assembly GCA_029262065.1 of Candidatus Krumholzibacteriota bacterium. Taxonomy (GTDB): domain Bacteria; phylum Krumholzibacteriota; class Krumholzibacteriia; order JAJRXK01; family JAJRXK01; genus JAJDAC01. The sequence goes on from JAJDAC010000048.1 coordinate 27,746, forward strand.
AGCTATCATCCATGCGGGCGGGGTCGAGTCCGTCAGGTGACTGCATCACCATGCGAAATGTGCCGCCCTCGCTGGTCGTCGGCGTGGCCGGCTGCGGCACTGGCGATTGGCACGCCGCGAATACCGTCAACAGCCACGCCGCGATGCCCGCGCGGAGCCGGTGGGAACGGAGATTTCGGGACGAGGAAGGTCGCATTCTTTCCCTGACGTGGAGTTGGCCAAAAGCTCCAGAGTTGCAAGGAACGGTCCAAGGAAGCCGACTCGATGGCGGTTCCAAGTGCATATTCCCGAAGCGGTTTCACGAACTCCGAAAAGAGGTAGCCCATGAATCCGGAACGGCTTGAAGTCGTGGGAGAATTCCTGGCGATCCGATGGCCCGACGGCGTCGAGCACGCCATCGAGCTGCGGCAACTGCGCGAAAAGTGCCCATGTGCCCGGTGCAGCGGCGAAACAGATGTCACCGGTACCCTGCGTACCATGGGGCCTCCTCCTACGCTTGGCCCAGATAGTTCCCGGCCGGTGCGCTGGGAGCGGATTGGTCACTACGCCGTTCAGCCAACCTGGGCGGACGGCCATGACACGGGGATCTTCTCGTTCGATTTTCTGCGTGGGTTGGGCGAAGAAGCCGCTGAGAGTTGAAATATCCCCGACTCTGCGCGTCATGTGGATAAGTTGTCCACAATTGGGGATATGTTTTAAAAGATTGTTGTATAGCCAGTTATGAAGCTTTTTTTCTCTTTGTTCGCTTAGTTATCCCCAACATCGTCCGCCTCTTGAGCCGCCGCGCCGCGAATGACCTGCTCCACGATCTCATCCAGATCGGCTACCTGGAGGCCGTGGTAGACCACACCCTGCGGGTACACGATCAGGTTGGGCCCCAGTTCGCACATTCCCTGGCAGCTCGATGTACTGATCCTCACTCCCAGTGCCTTGCGATCGGGCATCAGGTCCTTGAGCCGTCCCTTCATGGCCTCGCCCATTTCGGCCGTGCACCGTTTGCCCGAACAAGGCAGCAGGTGAAAGCGGTAGGGCGGTTGGGGAATTCGATCGGCCATGGTCTCGGTGGCTGCGGTTGGGGTTCAGTCGCGGTGGTAGGGGTGCCCCTTCAGGATACTCAAGCCGCGGTAGATCTGCTCCAGCAGCACCACTCGCGCCAACTCGTGGGGCAGCGTGAAGCTCGATAGCCGCAACGCCCGATCGCATTCCTTTTCCACCTGGTCGTCGAAGCCGTCGGGTCCGCCCATGAAGAAACACGGGCTACCATGCTGGCCGAGAAATTCGGCCAGTTCGCGGCTGGTCCAGGTTTCGCCGCGTTCGTCGCAGACGATGCGTGGACGGCCCCGCGCGGTGGCCAGCATCAGCTTGGCCTCCGTGGTTGGATTGGAGTCGCCGATCTCCAACACCTCCATGCGCGCGAAGCGGCCGATGCGGGCCAGGTAATCGGCGGCCGCGTCACGCAGAGGAGCGTTCTTGATTTTTCCCACGGCGACGAGCCGGATCATGGCGAGGCTTCCGGGAATTGGGGGCTACGTGGGTCTACACCTGGTTCTACGTAACATGCAGGTTTTCGGCTTCTTCCACCCGACGATACACGTGACCCGAGCGTTGGAACCAGCCGGCGTCGACCAGCGCCTCGCGCAACGAAGGACCATCGTCGTGGTGTTGGAGCAGAATGCGATGGATCTCCCGCTCCGGATAGATGCGACCGGTTTCGAAATGTGACGCCACCCAACGTAGGAGCACGGCCCGTTGCCGCCTCTGGCGGGGCACCGCGTCGAAGCGGCCGTCGGCGTCCACCAACCTACGCAGAATCCGATCGGAGACATCGGCTTCGGAAGGAAGGTCCAACGCACGGCGCAGTTCGGCCGGTTCCTGGAAGACCGCCACCGCGTCGGCCAGGCGGGCGGGATTCAGGCGGTATAGCACGTACGGGCTCTGTTTTTCACGCTGAACCCAGTTCGCCGCCTGGAGCTTGCGCAGATGGTGCGAAATGGTGGCGGGGTTCAGATTCAGCAGTTCGGCCAACTCCTCTCCGTAGTGGGGCCGGCGCGATAGAAGCGCGAATATGCGTAGGCGATTTTCGTCGCCAAGGGCCGCAAACATGGCGGCCATTGCGTCGGTCTGGTCCAAAGCGGTAGCGACTTTCGTGATGGTAATCGTACGTGTGAAGCTCAACTATGATTAGATATTCATAAAATTGCAAGAATATCCATAGGCGATCCCGAAACTCCGCCCTCCGATCGCGCCAAGTCCAAGGTAAATAGTGGAGATGTGGCCAAGCTTCCCTGTAGAATGCTGCGGCGATGAAAACCCGGAAGGCTTTCATCCCAGCCACCGCGCCCTCGAAACCGAACCTCAACCGCCATGGGCGGAGCCACACGTGCACCAACAGTTCGCGACAGTTTTCGTCTTCATGCTCCTGGGCCTGGCGTTTCTGTTCGTCAGCCAGATAGCGTCGAAACTGCTACGGCCCAAGAATCCGTACGCGGCCAAGCAGCAGTCCTACGAGTGCGGCGAAGAACCCGAGGGCAGCCCGTGGATCCAGTTCAACGTGCGGTTCTATCTCATCGCGCTGTTCTTCATCGTCTTCGATGTCGAAATCATCTTCATGCTGCCGTGGGCTGTGGTGTTCAACGAGATGTTGGGCACGGTGGGCCCGCTGGCGTTCTGGGAGATGTTCACCTTCGTCTGCGTTCTCCTGGTTGGCCTGGCCTACGTGTGGTTGAAAGGCGATCTCGACTGGGTGAAGACGATCATTGCACGTGACGACGACGAGCTCGTGAACCGGGGTCTGTCGCGTTACTCATCGGGCGACAAGCTCGGCAAGCCAGGACTGGGAGCCAGCGAGTATGTCTGAGCCAAAGCAGACGGGACCCGAAGTCGCGTTCAACGTGGTGGGCGATCAAATCGCCGACGACCGCGAACAGATGTTGGATTTCCGAATCGACGAAGATCTGGCCAAGGTAGCCACACCGCGCTCGGACCACGTCATCGTGGCCCGCGTGGAAGACCTGTTTCGCTGGGCGCAGCTGTCAAGTATATGGCCCATGACGTTCGGCCTGGCCTGTTGCGCCATCGAGATGATGTCGGCGGCGGGAACCCGCTACGACATGGATCGATTCGGCGCCGGCGCCATGCGTGGCACGCCGCGTCAAGCCGATCTGATGATCGTTTCCGGCACCGTGACCGCGAAGATGGCCACGCGCATCAAGCGACTCTACGACCAGATGCCCGACCCCAAGTGGGTCATCGCCATGGGTAGCTGCGCCATTGGCGGCGGTCCCTACTTCAAGTACGGATACCACGTGGTGAAGGGTGTCGACATGATGGTTCCGGTCGATGTGTACGTGCCGGGTTGTCCGCCACGTCCGGAAGTGTTGCTCGACGGACTCATGCGATTGCAGGACAAGATTCGCGGCAAGCGTGGCAAGTGGCGCAAGCCGAAGTGGGTCGACGAGTACATCAACACCATTCCCCGTTGAGCCACGCGAGAACCTATTCCGTCATGACCGAACAAGAGATCTACCAGCGATTGCAGGCGCGGTTCGATGATTCGATCCTTGGGTTCGAATCGGACATACCGCAGCCCGTCGTGTCGTGTACGCCCGAGGCGGTGGGTGACATCGCCAAGTACCTGCGCGATGACCCCGCGTTGTCCTTCGATCGGCTGCTGTGTCTGAGCGGTGTCGACTACGAAGGTCTGGACGAAAAGGGCAAGGGCAAGCACCGCGAGATCAATCGCTACGAAGAAGACGGTACGGTGAACCCGGTGGAAGATCCGGGCACCGGCGACCTGGCGGTGGTCTACCACCTGGAATCGTTCAAACACCACCATCGCTTGTGTCTGAGTGTGCGGGTTCCGCGCGAGACGCCGAAGATAGCGTCGGTCGGACACGTATGGATCACCGCCCAATACGGCGAGCGCGAGACCTACGATTTCTTCGGAATCGAGTTCGAGGGTAACCCCGACCTACGACGCCTGTTCCTGCCCGAAGACTGGGTGGGTTGGCCGCTACGCAAAGACTACGAGATGCCCGTTCGGTACAACGACGTTCCGCTCGAGGGCCTGGGCCTGGCCGTGAGGGACGAACAATGACCGACGTCCGTCCGCACCAGGATATCGCCACGCCCGCGGGCGACATTGCCAAGCCCATCAAGAGCGAGTTGCTCCACATCAACATGGGCCCGCAGCATCCGTCGACGCACGGTGTGCTTCGGTTGTTCATCACCACCGACGGTGAGATGGTGACGAAGGTGGTTCCGTACCTGGGCTACCTGCATCGGTGCGCCGAGAAGATCGCCGAGGGCAATACCTACCACCAGTACATCATCTATACCGACCGCATGGACTACCTTGCGGCCATGAACTGCAATTGGACGTACTGCCTGGCCGTGGAAAACACACTGCGCTCGTTGGGCGTGGAGGTGGAGATTCCCGAGTACGCCGAGTACGTGCGCGTGATCATCGGCGAGCTGAATCGCATCGCCAGTCACCTGATTGCATTTGGCACGTACGGTCTGGACATTGGCGCCATGACGCCGTTCTTCCACGCCCTGCGCGAGCGCGAAGCCATTCTGAACATCTTCGAGAAGGTGTGCGGCGCGCGGCTCATGTACAGCTACTACGATGTGGGCGGCGTGAAATGGGACATTCCCGACGACGCCATGGACGAGATCAAGCTGTTCATCGATCTGTTCCCCGCCAAGCTGGACGAGTACAACGAGCTGCTGACGGGCAACAAGATCTTCGTGGAGCGCACGGCCAATGTGGGCGTGCTCGACGCGGCCACGTGTATCGACTACGGCTGCACGGGTCCGGTGCTGCGCGGATCAGGCGTGAAGCACGATCTGCGCAAGGACGATCCGTACTCCATCTACGATCGGTTCGACTTCGACATTCCCGTGGGTACGGGGACCGTGGGCACGGTGGGCGATTGCTGGGATCGATACCACGTGCGCATGCTGGAAATGTACGAGTCGTGGCGCATCATCCAGCAGGCCGTCGATCGTATTCCGCCCCGTGGTGAGGTCATGGCCAAGATGCCCAAGAACCTGAAGGTTCCGCCCGGGCAGGGCTACTACCGCGCGGAGAATCCCAAGGGTGAAATGGGCTTCTACATCATCAGCGACGGCGGCACCGTGCCGTTTCGCTGCAAGACGCGCAGCCCAGCGTTCCACAACCTGCATATCATTGAACACGTGGGTAAGGGCCAGATGATCAGTGACCTGTGTGCAACCATTGGATCGCTCGACCTGGTGTTGGGCGAGATCGACCGGTAAGGGGACGCTCAGTGGAAACGATGCACGAGACGCTGTCGAACCTGCCTTTGCTGTCGGGTCTACCGGCGCAGGTTCTGGTGGTGCTCGCCATGGTGTCGGCCGGCGGAATCATCTTGGGCTGCATCGCGGTGGGTGGAATGTTCTTCATCTGGAGCGAACGCAAAGTAGCCGGGTACATCCAGTCGCGCTACGGCCCCATGTACGTGGGCGGTTGGCACGGTGTGCTGCAGAGCCTCGCCGACGGTGTGAAACTCTTATTGAAAGAAGATATCTGGCCGGAGAAGGCCGACAAGCCGCTGTGGCGCATGGCCCCGTTGTTGGTGTTCCTGGGCGCGTTCCTGAGCTTCGTGGTTCTGCCCTTTGGCCCCAACTTCGTGGGCGCCAACCTGGACATCGGACTCTTCTACGTCATGGCCACCAGTAGTCTGGTGGTCATGGGTGTCATCAGCGCGGGCTGGGGCAGCAACAACAAGTGGGCTCTTTACGGCGCCCTGCGTGGCGCGGCCCAGGTCATCAGCTACGAAATTCCGCTGGGACTGGCCCTGTTGCCGGTGGTCATGAGCACGGGCAGTCTGAATCTGGGCACGATCATCCAGGCGCAGGCGGGTTGGATCCACAACTGGCACCTGCTCAATCCACTGTTCTTCGTGAGCTTCTGGATCTACGTGATCAGCTCGCTGGCTGAGGTAAACCGGGTGCCTTTCGATTTGCCCGAAACCGAATCCGAGCTGGTGTCGGGGTACCACACCGAGTACACCGGAATGAAGTTCGCCTTCTTCTTTCTGGGTGAATACGCCGACATGTTCGTGGTGTCGGCCATCGGGGTCACGGTGTTCCTGGGCGGTTGGTATTCGGGAATTCCGGCGCTGGATGTTCCGGCGTTGTTCCCGCTCATTTTCATTCTGAAATCGTTCTTCCTGGTATTCGTACAGATCTGGCTGCGCTGGACGCTGCCCCGCCTGCGGGTGGATCAACTCATGTACGTGTGCTGGAAGGTCTTCATCCCCATTGCGCTGGCTAACCTGTTGCTGTACGGCGTGATTCGCACGGTGCTTTCGTAAGTGCGGATGACGTAAAGAAGGTCTGATTCACGCCATGGTAAAGTTCGTCACCGACATCTGGGATACCTTCTCTACGGTATTCAAGGGTATGGGCATCACTGCGCGCTACATGCGCAAGAAGCCGGTCACCCAGCAGTTTCCCGAAGAGCGCTGGGCGCTGCCCGACCGCTTTCGCGGGTTCGTACACAACGACGTACCGCGATGCACCTCGTGTACGTTGTGCGCCAAGGCCTGTCCGGTGGACTGCATCTATATAGAGATGGAAGGCAAGGGTAAGGATCGCCGTATGACGCGGTTCGCCATCGACTACAACAAGTGTATCTGGTGTTCGTTGTGCACCGAGCCCTGTCCCACCAACTGCATTACGATGAGTCACGACTACGATCACTCGGTGTACCTGCGCGAGAAGCTCGTATACGAGTTCGTGGGGGACCCTGTCATTCCGTTCAAGCCCAAGAAGGCGGCGCGGGAAGAAGAGGCCGAGGCATGATCAGCGGACTCATCTGGTTCCTGTTTGCCGGCGTATCCGTGGGCTCGGCGGTAGTCGTGGCCACCAGCAAGAACGTGGTGCACTGCGGCTTCGGGCTGCTGTTCACGCTCCTCGGCGTGTGTGCCATGTACGCTTTCCTGGGGGCTGACTTCCTCATGGCCACCCAGGTCATCGTCTACGTGGGCGGAATCCTCGTATTGGTGCTGTTTGCGGTCATGATGACCCACCGTATCGAGTCCAATCGGCTGCGGGACGAATTGGTGCAGCCCGTTGCCGCTCTGGGCGCGGCGGCCCTGGTATTCGGGCTTTCGATGCTCATGATCACGCGCACGGCATGGGACGAGAAGGTCCCCGGTGAGGCGTTGCCCACCACCAGCAGCTTTGGTAGGGCGTTCCTTACCGACTATCTGTTCCCGTTTGAATTCGCTTCGGTGCTGCTGTTGGTGGCCATGATGGGCGCCGCGCTGATTACGCGCGAGAAGAAGGAAGAGGAGGACCAATAGTGGAAATTGGTCTGAACCACTACCTGACGTTGTCGGCCGTGCTGTTCTCGCTGGGCGTGTTCACGGTGCTCAGCCGCCGCCACGCCATCGTGATTCTCATGGGCGTCGAACTCATCCTGAACGCGGCCGCGTTGAATTTCGTGGCCTTCAGTCGCTTCGTGGCCGAGAACCTCGACGGCCAACTGGTGGCGGTATTCATCATCGTGATCGCCGCGGCCGAGGCCGCGGTGGCGCTGGCCATCGTGCTGGCGATCTTCCGAAACTTCCAAACGGTCTACGTGGACCAGGTCGATCGGCTACAGAGGTAGCCGGGGAAGCCGAGCATGGACTCCATCATCCAAAGCGCCCTGATCATTCTATGCCTGCCGTTGGTGAGCTATTTGATCACGTTCTTTTTCGGCGAGCGCCTGCCCCGTCGCGGTGACTTCGTGGGCGTGGCGCTCATGGGCGTGGCGCTCCTGCTATCGCTGCGGATCTTCGCGCATTTCTGGGGAGTGAACGACCCCACCCATCAGATCGAGCAAAGCTGGAACTGGATTGTCATTGGCGAGTTCCGGGCCGATGCGGGAATCCTGGTCGATGGCATGACGGCGATCATGCTGGTGGTAGTGAACCTGGTCAGCTTCCTGGTGCACGTGTTCAGCACCACCTACATGGCCGGCGATCGGCGCTATTCGCGTTACTTCGCATTCCTGGGCTGGTTCACGTTCTCCATGTTGGGCATCGTGCTCAGCAACAGCATCTTCTTCTTGTACATCTTCTGGGAGCTGGTGGGTGTCGCCAGCTACGTGCTCATCGGTTTCTTCTTCCACAAGAACAGCGCGGCCGACGCCAACAAGAAGGCATTCCTGACCAATCGCGTGGGCGACTTCGGGTTCTGGATGGGCATCCTGCTGTTCTTCACGGCTCTTGGCAGCTTCAACTACAACGATCTGTTCGCGGGTGTGGCCGCGGGTCAGATTTCCGGCACCACGCTCAGCTGGGCCGGCGTGGCTCTGTTCATGGGTTGCGTGGGCAAGAGCGCGCAGGTGCCATTGCACATCTGGCTGCCCGACGCCATGGAGGGCCCCACTCCGGTGTCGGCGTTGATCCACGCCGCTACCATGGTCGCGGCCGGCGTGTACATGACCGCGCGACTGTTTCCGCTGTTCGACCCCAACGCCCTCATGTTCATTGCCTATACGGGCGGCGTCACGGCGATCTTCGCGGCGACCATTGCCATCGTGCAGACCGACATCAAGAAGGGCCTGGCCTACTCCACCATTTCCCAGCTGGGGTACATGGTCATGGCGGTTGGCGCCGGCGGCGTCATGGCTGGCATGTTCCACCTGACCACGCACGCGTTCTTCAAGGCCTGCCTGTTCCTGGGTAGCGGCTCGGTGATCCACGCCATGCACCATCACCAGGAAATGGGCGTCATGGGTGGCTTACGTCACAAGATGCCGATCACCTTCGCCACGTTCCTCATTGCCACCATCGCCATTTCCGGCGTGCCGCCGTTCGCGGGATTCTGGTCGAAAGACGCGGTGTTGGCGCAGGCGCTGTACTACGGCATGACGAACCCGGGCCACTATCTGCCGTTCATCATGGCGCTGTTGGCCGCGACCATTACCGCCTTCTACATGTTCCGCATCGTGCTGTTGACGTTCGCGGGCAAGCCGCGCGACCAGAAACTGCACGACCATGCGCACGAGGGCGGCTTCGCCCTCACCATGCCGCTGATCGTGCTGGCTACGCTGGCCGTGGTATCCGGTGGCTTCCACGGTTTCGGCCTGGACCTTACCTGGTTCGATCGTTTCGTGGCTGACCCCGCCAGCGAAGAGCACGCGGTGGCTCCGGTGAACGATGACGGTCTCTTTGCTCTGGTTCCCAGCGCGCACGCCCAGGACCACGGCGACGACACCCACGGGGATGATGCGGCCCACTCTGGTGACGGACATGGAGAGGTCGCCCACGGTGACGACCACAGTGATGCTGGCCATGGCGGTCACGATCTTCACCACGTAGCTCACGAACGAGCCATGTATCTGTCTTTGTTGGCCGCGGGCTTGGGCATCTTTCTGTCGTTCATGACCTACTACTGGAAGCGTATCAGTAGCGCCCGTGTGTTGGCCGCCTTGCCCGGTGTGCACCGCGTGTTGAGCAACAAGTACTACGTGGACGAAGCCTACCGGGACACGGTCGTGGCCGGGTTGCTGAACGTGAACAACCTGTTTGCCACATTCGACAAGGTCGTCGTGGACGGCATCGTCAACGGCGTCGGCTCCGTGACCAAGGGCTTCGCCTGGATCTCGGGCAACATCGATCGATATTTCGTGGATGGACTGGTGAATGCCACGGGCGAACTCATGCGAGCGTTCGGCGGCGTGGTCAGCTCGGTACAGAGCGGTCGCATCCAAACCTATTTTCTGGGCCTGGTTTCGGGCCTGGTCGTGCTGGTCATCGTGTATCGCGTAGCGTGGCCCTCATGAGAGCCGCCCCGCGCGTAGCAGAAGGAGAGCGCAAAGCATGCTAGCCCTCGAAAGTGGAGGCGGCAGCTCGCTGCTGACCTGGATGACGTTCCTGCCACTGGTGGGAGCCATCGTCATCACCTTGCTGCCGGGAAAAGCGCGCGAGCTTCATCGCACCGTCGCGCTGGTTACGGCCGCGGGTCCGTTGGTCCTGGCCGTGAAGTTGTTCACGAGCTTCGATCGCGGCACGGCCGACATCCAGCTCTGGCAACAGGTGGCCTGGATACCGAGCTTCAACATCCAGTACTTCGTGGGTGTCGACGGCATATCGGTCACCATGATTCTGCTCACCGCGTTTCTGTCGTTTCTTTGCATCGTGGCCAGCTGGAACATAGACAAACACACCAAGGGCTACTTCGCGCTGTTCCTGCTGTTGGAGACCGGCATGATGGGCGTGTTCATCGCGCTAGACTTCTTCCTGTTCTACGTGTTCTGGGAAATCATGCTGCTGCCGATGTACTTCCTGATCGGTGTGTGGGGTGGCCCTCGTCGCGAGTACGCCGCCATCAAGTTCTTCCTGTACACGTTGGCCGGTTCGGTCCTGATGCTGCTGGCCATGATTGCGCTGTACCTGAACGTGCAGGACCCGGCCACCGGCGGGCACACGTTCAATATGTTGCACATGATGAACCAGGCCAATCACGGTAGCTGGTTGCTGAACCCCGACATCCGACATGTGTTGTTCCTGGGGCTGTTCATTGGTTTTGCCATCAAGGTGCCCATCTTCCCGTTCCACACGTGGCTTCCCGACGCCCACGTCGAGGCGCCCACCGCGGTCAGTGTGATCCTGGCCGGCGTGCTCCTGAAAATGGGAACCTACGGTATCCTGCGCATCTGCTACCCCATGTTGCCCGATGCCGCGGCCTGGTTTTCGTATCCGCTGGCCATATTGGGAGCCATCAACATCATCTACGGCGCTTGTTGTGCCATGGCCCAGACCGACATGAAAAAGCTGGTGGCCTATAGCTCGGTGAGCCATATGGGCTACGTATTGCTGGGGCTGGCGGTGTTCAACGAAGCGGGTATGACCGGCGCGGTGTTGCAGATGTTCAACCACGGCACCATCACGGCCATGATGTTCCTCATGGTGGGCGTCATCTACGATCGTGCCCATCACCGCGAGATCAACGGTTTCGGCGGACTGGGCATGGTCATGCCCAGGTACACGTCCATGTTCAGCCTGGCGCTGTTCGCGGCGCTTGGTCTCCCGGGCTTGAGCGGTTTTGTGGGTGAAGCTCTGGTGTTCGTGGGCGCGTTCGAAGTCTATCGGACGGTCACGATCATCAGTGGGCTGGGCATCATCATTGGCGCCGCCTACGTGCTGTGGATGCTGCAGCGCGTGTTCCTGGGGCCGCTGAACGAGAAATACACTGAATTGCCCGAGATCACCACGCGCGAACTGGTGAGCGTGGTGCCCATTGCGGTGTTGGTCATTCTGTTCGGCGTGTATCCACCGCCTCTGATCAACATGATCAAGCAATCGCTGCTTCACCTCATTGCGCAGATCCCGGCCTAGGAGGGCGAAGTGAACTTCACCTGGTCGGACGCGGCCTACTTTTGGCCCGAAGCCATCATGGCACTCACGTTCATTGCGTGCGTGCTGACCGACCTGGTAACCAGGGGGCGCCGGCATGGCGTCACGCTCAGCGTGCTCATCGCGGGTACCGTCGTGTCCCTGGCGATGACGGTGATCAAGGCACCCGAAGCAAGCCACTACGTGTTCGGCCAGATGGTCGTGATCGATCCCTTCGCACACTTCTTCCGGTACGTGTTTCTCTTCGTCACTCTCGTGACCGCGGTATTCAGCTACAGCAGCCGTGAGATCATGGGAAAAGACCGCGAGAACCAGGGCGAGTACTACAGTTTCCTGGCCGTCATGTGCTTTGGAATGATGGTGATGGCCGAAGCGAACGACCTGCTGATGCTGGCGCTGTCCATCGAGTTGGTCAGCATTACCAGTTACATCATGGCCGGCTACGCCCGCTTCAGTCTGCGTAGCACCGAGGCTTCGCTGAAGTACGTGCTGTGGGGCGCCATGAGCAGTGGTGTGATGTTGTACGGCGCGTCGATTCTCTACGGACTTACCGGCGCCACTGGCTTCTCGGCCATACGCGAAGGACTTTTGGCCGGATCGGGCTCCGAGTTGGCGCTGCTTGTGGGCATGCTGTTCGTGCTGGCCGGCATTGGTTACAAGATCTCGGCCGTGCCTTTCCACTTCTGGACACCTGATGTCTACGAAGGCGCGCCCACGCCGGTCACCGCATTGTTCTCGGCCGGTCCCAAGGCCGCTGGCTTTGCCCTGCTCATCCGCTTCTTCTACACCAGCCTGGTGCAGACCGACGGTACTGGTGGGGTCACGTTGCTCGAGGGCATCCAATGGCCGTGGCTGTTGGCCATCATGAGCGCGGTGACCATGACCTGGGGCAACCTGGCCGCGCTACGGCAGACCAACGTGAAGCGCATGTTGGCCTACAGTTCGATCGCGCATGTTGGCTACCTGCTCATGGGCTTCGTGCTCCTTACGCAGGCGGGGTTGCAGGCCATTCTGTTCTACCTGCTGATATACGCGATCATGAACCTGGGCGCGTTCCTGGTGGTCATTGCGTTGAACAACCGCCTGCACAGCGAACACATGGACGACTACGCTGGCCTGGGCTATCGCGAGCCTATTCTGGCCGGCGCCATGACCATCTTCTTGTTCAGCCTAACCGGGCTGCCGCCCACGGCCGGCTTCGTGGCCAAGTTCTACCTGTTCGCGGCGTTGGTGGACAGTCAGCTGTGGTGGCTGGCGTTGCTGGGCGTGCTGAACAGCGTGATTTCGTTGTACTACTATATGTCGATCGCCAGAAGCATGTACTTCACGCCGGCCACTGAGACCGGCGGGTTGGGCCTTTCGCGCGCACACGTGGCACTGGTGGTCATTCTGGCCGTACCTACCTTGGTTCTGGGGCTCTACTGGAGTCCCGTCAAGGCACTGGCCGACTCCAGCCTGGCGTTCTTGCTGGGCGGCTGACCGTTTTTCAGGAGCTTTCAACAACATGGCCACACCCGTAACGCTCATCCCCGGCGATGGCATAGGACCCGCGGTTACCGAAGCCGCGGTGGCCGCCATCGAAGCCACCGGCGTCGATATCCAATGGATCGAAGCACTGGCGGGCATGACGGCCTTCGAAGAGAAGGGCGATCCGTTGCCGGCTTCGACCCTGGAGTCTGTCGCCCACACCCGCGTGGCACTGAAGGGTCCGTGCACCACCGGAGTGCGCGGGGGATTTCGCAGCGTGAATGTTCATCTGCGCAAGGAATTCTCGCTGTACGCAAACGTGCGTCCATCACGCGGACTGCCCGGCGTGGATTGTCTGTACCCGGGCTTGGACCTGGTGGTCATTCGCGAGAACACCGAAGGCCTGTATTCCAACATGGAACACTGGGTCGACGACCAGAAAAGTGCCGCGATTGCCATTGGCATCAACACGCGCAGCGCCATGGAGCGAATCGTGCGCTACGCGTTCGAGTACGCTTCTTCGCGTGGCCGCCGCAAGGTCACCGTGGTGCACAAGGCAAACATCCTGAAGCTGCTTACCGGGCTCATTCTGGAAATTGCCGAGACCATGAGTTCGGAGTATCCCGACCTGGAGTTCGACGATCGTATCGTCGACAACATGGCCATGCAGCTGGTCATGAACCCCTCCCAGTTCGATGTAATCGTTACCACGAATCTGTTCGGCGATATTCTCAGCGACTTGTGCGCGGGCTTGATCGGCGGATTGGGATTGGCGCCCGGTGCCAACATCGGTGGCGACATGGGCATTTTCGAGGCGGTGCACGGAACCGCTCCCGACATCGCGGGAAAGGATCTCGCCAATCCCACTTCCGTCATTCTGGCCGGCGTCATGATGCTCGAGCACATGGGCCACCTTGACGAAGCCAAGCGACTCGAAGCCGCGGTGCTCAGCGTGTTGGAAGAGGGAAAGTACGTCACCCGCGACATCAACCCCACCAACGGCGTCGGTACCAAAGCCATGACGCAGGCGATCGTCGATCGCGTGAAGTCCTGAAGCAGCCCCTGAAAGGGCGCGTCGCTTTGGTCGCGGGTGCTACCCGCGGTGCTGGTCGAGGCATTGCTTGCATGCTGGGCGAAGCCGGGGCCACGGTCATCTGTACGGGCCGCAGTGTGCGGGGCCATCCCGCCACACCAGGCCGACCGGAAACCATCGAAGAAACCGCCGACATGGTGACCGAGCGCGGTGGCCGCGGCGTTGCCATCCAGGTGGATCACACCAGTTCCGAGCAGGTCGCTTCGCTGGCGACGCGGGTCTCGTCGGAATTCGGCCTACTGCATGTGTTGGTGAACGACGTGTGGGGCGGTGACGCTCTGACCGAGTGGGGCGTTCCCTTCTGGGAACTCGACCTGGACCGGGGCATGCGTATGCTGAACCAGGCCCTGCACAGCCACATCATCACCAGTCGGCATCTGGGTCCGCTTTTGTTGGGCGAGCACGAAGCGTTGCTGGTGGAGATCACCGACGGCGAATCGGACTACTACCGCGGGACCTTGTTCTACGACATGGTGAAGATGTCGGTAAGCCGGCTGGCGTTTGCCTGTGCGCACGACCTGCGAGGAACCAATGCCACGGCCGTAGCCATTACGCCGGGGTTTCTACGGTCGGAAGCCATGCTCGACTACTTCGGCGTTACCGTGGACAACTGGCGCGACGGCGCGAAGAAGGACATGCACTTTCTGGAATCGGAGTCGCCGTTCTACGTGGGTCGCGCCGTGGCCGCGATAGCGGCCGATCGTCACGCCGACCGATGGGCCGGACGCACCGTTTCGTCGGGTAACCTGGCCGGTCACTACGGCTTCACCGATGTGGACGGCCGTCAGCCCAACTTCGGGGCCTACCTGGTGGACCAACTGGCTACCGGCCTGGCCACCGCGCACGCCGCTTCCGGTCAGGACCTTCACGCCGCCTTCGTGGCGCAGCTCGAGCAGTGCCAACTGGAGATCATGGTCGATATGGTCGAGCCTGGCCTGATCGAGCGCACCCAGGAAATGGACACCCCGGCCGAGTTGGATCGCTACCGCGATCTGGTGCGCCAATTCTTTCGCCTGGGCTGAGTTACGGTCCGTAGGGTTCCATGCGGCCGCGTCGGGTCCTCGCCATCGGGAACCGTGGCATACGTTCTGCGTCCAAACTACTGAAGCCGAAACCCCCTGATGGGAGGAAGTCGCATGGCTGGGTTTACCGAGTCGATTCGAAGCGTGAATTCGTTGCTGACGCGCATCATCTGGTTGGTCGTGGTGGGGTTGCTCGCCGCGGGCCTGGGATGGTGGTTCCTGGACGGTCGCGGTTCATCGACAACCTCCGAGCCCAGGTTCTCGGAAGTGATCGAACCGATCGACTGGACCGGCGTGGACGCGGCGGTCGTGGCCGCGGTAGCTACTGCCCACACCAACGCCGAACAGCACACTCGCACCATGCTCACGCAATGGAAAGACGAGCGCATGGTGCGCGTGGACGAGTCGTTTCTGGACTGGTACTTCAGCTACTGGAATCAGAACGTCTTGGGCATGAAGGCCCTGTGGTACCAGACCGTGCACGCAATCCACTCGGGTTCGCCTGATGCGGCCGAACGAATCACGCGTGAGATCCAGGAAGAGTTCGCGGCGCGGGTGTTGCGACCCAATGTGGCGCAGCTGGAACTGGAACAGATGTCCCGGGCGGCCATGCAAACCTATGTGTCTTCGCTGCAGGAAGAGTTGCGGGTCATTCCCGAACAGTACGAATTGCCGGCCGCTGACTGGGACCGGTACCTGGCCGATCTGTCTCAGGTGACCGTGGCCAGTGAGGGCCAGCGCGAGGTGCCACTGACCCTGAAAGCCGTGGTGACCACGGCCAGTGCGGTCACGCTGGTGACTACCGCCAGAATGGCGCCGTACGCCTCGCGCGTGGCGTCTTCCATGGGGAGCCGGCTGGCCGGTCGAGCGGCCGCGGGCACGGCGGCGAAGAGCGGAGCCAAGGTGGCGGGACAAGCGGGTGGCAAACTGCTGGGCCCGATCATCGGTATTGGCGTGGTGGCCTGGGACGTATGGGACCACCAGTCCACCAAACGGCGCGAACGGCCGTTATTGCGGGAGAATATCGCGGACTATTTTGATGAGATGATCGAGGTGCTGGTGAACGAGCCCAGTTCGGGCCTGTTGTCGCCCATCCACGACATGGAACTACACATCCGCGAGGCCCAGGGCAGCCGGATTCCCACCTGACGCCCGGCCCTGGATGCATCGTGTGGGTGGCCGTGATATGATCGAGGGGTAGTTCCTCAACCTACCTTCGATCCCCTCTGCATGAAGCAAACCCTTCCATTTCCTCTGGCTGTGGTCACCGGGCGACTCGCCGCGTCGTCGGTGCCGCTGCACGTCCAGCTCCACTGGTACCTGCGTCTGGCGTGTGCGTTCTGCTTCGTGGGCCACGGCGCCTGGGGTGTCATTACAAAGGCCGAGTGGCTTCCGTTCTTCAGTACTTTGGGGATCGACGCACCGGTCGCGTGGAAGCTCATGCCCCTCGTGGGCTCGATCGACATTGCGCTGGGCATCCTGGTGCTGTTTCGACCCATGGTCGCCACGTTGACCTGGATGGTCTTCTGGGGTGTGTTCACCGCGCTCCTGCGTCCCATGACCGACATGGGTTGGTGGGAGTTCCTTGAACGGGCCGGTAACTACGGACCGCCGTTGGCGCTGCTGTTGTTGGCTCCGCCCCGTGCCTCTGGCGGTTGGTTCGCGAAGATCTCGGTCAAGGACACAGTCGACCTGAGCCGGGTGGAACTGGTGTTGCGGGTGTCAATTGCCCTGCTGCTCATTGGGCACGGCGGGTTTGGCTTAGTACAGGTCAAAACGCAGCTCATGGCGCATTGGCAGGCGGTGGGCATCGACGCAGGAACCGCCTGGATTCGCGCGGTGGGCGCCGTGGAAATCGTACTGGGCATGTTGGTGCTGTTTGCGCGATCGCGTTCGTTGCTGATGGCCGTGCTCTATTGGAAGCTAATCACAGAATTCCTGTACCCCGTGTCGGGTGGTTTGGTTGATACCTGGGAATGGGTGGAGCGCGGCGGCGACTACTTCGCACCCCTGGCTTTGATCGCGGTAATGGCGCTGCAGCAGCGCGGCGGCTTGGCCGCGCCTACATCAACCATGGGTATTCCTGTGACGGAGAGAAAATGAACCTCTTCACCGTGGTGTCCTGGATTTTCTCGGCTCTTTTCTTCGTGGCCGCCGCGGTACAGTGGAATGACCCGGACACGTTGCCGTGGATGGCATTCTACGTCGTGGCGGCGGTTGTCGCCGCGCTGGGCGCCCTGCGCCGGGTTCCTCGCGTGGCTCCGCTCGTGGTCGGTCTTGGCGCGCTCACTTGGGCGGCCACGCTGATTTCTCCGGTATTCACGGCGGCCGAGTGGACCTGGAACGAACAAGAGCGCGAACTGGGCGGCCTGATTCTCGTGGCCGTGTTCATGTTGGTGTTGGCGCGACGTACGCGCTGAACCATTACCCCTTAGGAGTCCCGTGTTCACCGAGTTTCCTTCGCCGTGGCTTGTTCCCACCGACGGTACGTTCGACCTGAGCTCGTTTCCCACCGAACCACCGGGCGACGCGGTCAGCAAGAAACAATACAAGAAGCGCCTGAAGAAGTTGGTGAAGCGGTTCGCCGAACTACAAGACGTGCTGTACGCGTACGATCGATTCGCCTTGCTGGTGGTGTTCCAGGCCATGGACGCCGCGGGCAAGGACAGCACTATTCGCGCGGTGATGTCGGGCGTGAACCCGGCTGGCTTCCAGGTCTATTCGTTCAAGCAGCCGTCGTCGAATGAGTTGGATCACGATTTTCTCTGGCGCACGGCCAAGTCGCTGCCACAGCGTGGCCGTATTGGCGTGTTCAATCGAAGCTACTACGAAGAAGTGCTCGTGGTTCGGGTGCACTCGGGAATCCTGAAATTTCAGCGCTTGCCATACGTAGACGAGTCTACGGTGTGGGAAGAGCGCTTCGAGTCGATTCGCACGCACGAAGAGCACCTGGCTCGCAACGGGACCGTGGTGGTGAAGTTCTTCCTGAATGTTTCCAAGGATCAACAGAAACGCCGGTTCCTACGCCGCATCGATCTGCCGGAAAAGAACTGGAAGTTTTCGAAGTCCGATGTCGAAGAGCGTGGGTACTGGAGGGACTACATGCACGCATACCAGGAAGCGGTGGGGGCAACCTCGAAACCCTGGGCGCCGTGGTACTGCATTCCGGCCGATGACAAGCCGTTCGCGCGGTTGGCCGTGGCCGAGACCATTGTGAATACGCTGGAGAAGTTGCCGCTGGAGTATCCGACGGTTCCGAAGGAGAAGGCGGCGGAGCTGAAGGTAATGCGTGGGGAGTTGGAGAAGGAGTGATCTGGGCGATTCCTGCGGGCGTTAGGCGGTGACGGGTATTGCGGATACATGGGCGAGTTTGGTGCAGTGTATTCCAGTTCCTTAGGGGGCCTTCCTTCGGAGATACTGAAGCGGGCCTTTCACTTGCGGGTTCTTGTTCGGGATTGCCTCCGGTGGTTATACTGCGGGTAGCGGCCTATTCAATGGGACTAGATTCGCAGTCTACTACTAGTTGGGCGGACCAGGAGGCGAGATGATAAGAGTCTATCGTTTTGCGGTCGCGTTCGGTTTCCTCATGAGTTCCAACTTCGTCGTAGCCCAAGACTTGCGAGTTTCGTCTTCTGGGAGCTTGCCAGTGCGAACCGTACTAGAGCTTCCTTTTGGAACGTATACAAGCTCCGATACGTTGACGTTCACCGTTAGAATCAAGAACACGCAGGATCAGCCCCTCAAGTGGGTATTCAGTTCTACATGTCAGCTTGGTTGGTTGCTAGTAGATGCCCAAGGAACTACGTGGTCGTACGACACGACCTGCGGCGAGGGATTCTCTGACCTCTTCATCCAGCCCGGTGGCGAAGCCGTATTTCGCGAACGCATCGTGCTTTCTTTATTGCGTCCTCTCAGGCCTGCATGGCGACGCTCGGTCGAGCAATACGGTGAGCGTTCGTTGATCGGTGGGAAGTACCAACTATCGGCCGGGACCGTCGCAATCGGTCTACCATGGGCTTCGCAGACGATCGTTGTGGAGTGATTTTGGTTTTTATACCCAATCCACTTGCCGCCCAACAGATCGTTTCAGCGGACGTGCTAGTGCACCAGCGCCGAACGGCGTCGTAGAATCGATATTCGCAGGCGTGCTGGCAAGAGGCCGCACGCCGCTGAACGCCAATCCGTTAGGCGGCCTGGATTGACGCTTCGGCTCCATCACCTCTTCGTTTGCTCATCCGCGGGCGCACCTGAAGCAGACGATCTGTTGGCTGCCGGTCTAGTAGAAGGTTCGGCGAACGCACATCCTGGTCAGGGCACGGCCAACCGGAGGTTCTTTTTCGACGAGGGGTTCCTGGAACTCCTATGGGTTCACGATGAACTCGAGGCGAAGTCTACGCTCGTCGCACCAACCAAACTCTGGGATCGATGGGCCGGACGCGGTGGGGCCACGAATCCCTTTGGCATCTGTTTCTCTTCCACAGATGGCGAGGATCTCAGCCTTCCGTTTTCCTCCTGGGTGTTTCGGCCCGAGTATCTAGCCGAAGATCGCCACATTCTCTTCGCCGACGAGCAACCGCTATCGGAGCCAGAGATCTTCGTCCTGAGTTGGCCGCAGGCGGCGTCATCTCCTGAAACGGAGCCAACAAGTCACCCGCTCGGGCTTCGTGAAATGCGATCAGTATCGGTTGGTCTGCCTGATCCGACTGCAATCTCTGAATCTCTTCGTTCAGCCCGGGATGCCGGGCTAGTTGAGGTTCACTGCAGTGCGGCCCCAGAGCTCGTCGTCGGGTTCACTTCCGCGCAAGTGGTGGAAACCAGTGTGCCTGGCCTTGGGCTTTCTATTGTCGGCCGGCCAGGCAGCGCCTAACAAGCGAGTCGTTGCAGCAGACAGCGGCCCTTGTCACTCCGCGTGCGCGGGGCGCATACTGTGAATTGAAGGCCGGATTTGCACGCGGGGGCCAATGCCCTCTGCTGCTGACCGGCGATCCGTTAGGCACCGCATCCGATGACGATGGGGCCGTGGAGTCAACGATGCTGACAGACATTGTGTTCGCTGGAATCTTCGCCAGCCAAATCTATCTGCTCTCGTTTTACGTACCGCGCAAACTCACGACGGGGCTCTCCGGGGAATCTCCGGAGTGGCGGCTGGTGCTGAAGGCGTCGCGTGGGTACGCCACGGCCAGCATCGTTTTGGTCGTGGCCGGGGCGATTCTGCTATCGGCGTTTTTCCTCGTGGATACGCTCGCCGCGATGACGCCGGCGTTGCTGGCGGTCGGCGGCTTCTTTCTCCTCCAGATGGCGCCGCTGGTCATCGTCGCGGGGCCGGTGCTCGCTCGATCGCCGGCGATTGCGCCGGCGCCGGACGTTTCCGGGCCTGTGCGGCTGGCGGATTTTGTGTCGCCGTTGGCCGTGGCCCTGGCCGTCGCGTTGGTCGTCGGGTATCTCGGGTCGCAACTGGCTCTCTGGGACGGAACCTGGAGCCAGCAAGTGCTCAAGGTCTCCATTTTCGTCGCCGTCCAGTTGTTGATAGGCGGCATACTCATGAGGCACCTGTCGACAACGCGACGCGTCGGCGCAGAGGACCGGGCCGAGTACATACAGGGCCTGTCAATAATTGCGCCTATGTTCACGCTGCTAAGCATCGGCCTCAGTGCGTATTACTTTGGCAAGGACATCGTGTTTGTGCTCGAGGTGCAGGCGCTGCGTCCGGCGATGATGAGTGCCTTCCTGCAACTGCTGGCGTTGTTGGGAATCCATTTCGTCCTGCGACCGTGGCCCAACAACCCGTTCCAGCCGACCGGCTCCGCCGACGACTGAACGGAAGGCGTTATGCATTCAGCCCAACAGCCCAACATCCCGGCGTCTCGACCGTTTCGTTTCGGAGTGTGACCGAGTGAAGATGCCAAATGCGGGCAAGGCCGAGATCAGCCCAGCCAAACTGAAACTCTACCTGCTCTCCAGGGAGCATCCTGTTGGTAGGTTCAAGGCGGCTTTCTTCGTCGGGCTGGGCTTCACGGCAGATCAGTGGAGGTTGCTTGAGACGCTTCTCTTGGAACTGGCACTGGGCGAGGCAATCCAGGCGGGCTCCACGCCCTATGGCGAAAAGTATCGCATTCGGGGTACACTAATAGGGCCTACGGGCGAGGCGGTAGTCGACACAGTGTGGATTCTTCCTTCCGGCACGGAGCGACCTCAATTCGTAACGGCATATCCGTCGGAGTAGTCATGCGATACAAAATCTTGGACACAGTGGTGTTGGATCGCGATCTCCCCGAACACGGACTTCGGCGAGGCGATCTGGGAGCAGTCGTGCACTTGCATGCGCCCGATGGGCTCGAGGTTGAATTCGTCACTGCCTCTGGCCGCACCGTCGCGCTGGTCACTGTTGGCGAGTCAGATGTACGAGCTGTTGCGGAGACCGATCTTATTTCGGTCCGCACTTCACAGAAGTCTGCGTAGGGTTTTCTGGTCCATCTTGCATGATGCATAACACGCCCATGCAACGGATCAGCCCACTTGTCACGCCGGCTGTTCCGGGCGTCATCTAGGAAAAGAACCCGACCCTTCAGCACCCGGCGCGCCAAGTGACCTGCCCGCTGATGGGCAGAACCGTTATACGGGCCGGCCGAGTGGAGACGAAAATGACCCCTTTTGTGCCGAGAGAGTTGCACGTGCCGGCGAAGCTGGAAACGGCGGAGTTCCGACTCCGAATGCTTACCATCCACGACGTTGTCAAAGACTTCGACGCCGTAGTCACGAGTGTCAACCATCTCAAGACCCTCCGGCCCGGAGGAAAGTGGCCGGAGGGTCTCACTCTTGAGCAGAACCTGATTGACTTGGGGTGGCACCAAAAGGAGTTCCAGATTCGACGCTCCTTTGCCTATACCGTCGTCTCGCTTTCGGAGCAGACGGTGAAGGGTTGCGTGTACATAGAACCCACCCGCAAGAGGGGCTACGACGCCGAGGTCTATCTCTGGGCTCGGCAGAGCGAACTGGCCAATGGTCTCGAGGAGCGGCTCTACGAGACCGTCCAGAGGTGGTTGACCAATGAATGGCCCTTCGAGAAGGCCGCGTTCCCGGGCCGTAGCATTCCTTGGGATAGCTGGTCCAAGATTCCGGATGAGACACAGTGAGCCCGAGCGGGCCCGCTGCACATGTCCTTGCGGGCGACGGGTCAGCCAACTTTTGAGGACGAGGCGGAGATCTGTCGCTCACGACAAACGGGAGCCTCGTAAGTATGCATATTCTCGAACATTTGTTCCTCGTCGGCGAGTTCGCGGAGAGAGAGCGCCTGCTGTCAGGGCTGACGCTCGAGCAAGTGACATTCAGGCCGGAGGACGCGTCGCACTCCATCTACGACGAGCTATGGCACATTGTGGGATACCAGCAGAGCATCATCGAGCCCGGTGGCGCACCGCCCGGTGACCTGTTCCCGACCGTGGCGCCGGAACACGAGGACCAATGGCACCAGCTGGTGCGAGTGTTCCTGACCGGTGCTCGCGCTGCGGCAGACTTGGGACAGGCGCCGGCGCGACTGGCCGCCGAGGTCGAGCCAGGCGTGACCCTGGCCGACGAATTGAACTGCGTGGCTGTGCACAACGCATATCACTTCGGCAAAATCGTTGCGTTGCGCCAGCGGATCGGCGCGTGGCCGCCCGGTTCTCAGTCTGGGTGACCTGGTTACGAACAAGCGCACTACAGGGCGGCCTCAAGACTTGGTCGACTTGAAGTGGATACAAGACGCTGGTGAGTAAAACCACGGCGTAGCAAGCCGTTGCAGCAGACCGCGGCGCTTGTCACCCCGGGTGCGTGGACCGCATACTGTATCTGAAGGTCGTACCAGCACCCGCAGCGCCAATCGCCGCGGCAGCTGGCCAGCGTAACCGTTATCCCACTAAGCTACACCAACATTCCAGGCCAGAAGTCACCATGAGTATCGATGCCGGACGCCGGAAATGGATTGAGTCCGCCAACGCGTGGATTGCCGATCAGGGCGCCGATGGCGACTGGTCCCGACGCGAAATTCTTGATCCGGCTCTTGAACCCATCCTGTTAGAGATACAGGGCAAGGCAATTCTGGACCTAGGGTGTGGCGAAGGGCGTTACTCTCGAATGCTGAAAGACAAGGGAGCTGTGGTCACCGGAATCGACCCAGTTCCGCAATTCATTGAGCACGCCCGTTCTCTTGACTCCGAATCCAGATACTTGGAAGGAACAGCCGAAGCGCTGCCATTTGCAGATGGATCCTTCGATATCGTGCTTTGCTATCTCAGCGTTGTGGATATCGCCGACCTGAAAACCGCAGCTTCAGAAATCACACGCGTTCTTGGTAAGAGAGGTAAATTGGTCATTGTCACAATCAGCAACCTCGCGTCGTCGACTTCCGGCTGGATCAAAGACGACGTTGGCCATAAGGCGTATCGCAAGGTTGACCGCTACATGGAAGAGTTCGCGCTCGACCTTGAGTGGCGTGACATCAAGATCAGAAATTACCATCGACCGCTTAGTTACACTCTCGGGCTATTTCTAGGTCATGGTTTTGTCTTAACGCGATTCGTCGAACCCTTACCGGACCCTTCTGACCCAAACTACAGGGACGAACATCGTGTACCGACATTTCAGATCCTGTGTCTCGATCGAATGGTTCATTGAGGTCGTGGACGGACCGGCCATCTACTTGTTTCTCCTCGGGACGCTGCTTGTATCCTGCACGGGTGAACGGAGCGGTGATTCAGGCTCGGCCGTCTCGGCTGTGGACAAAGGCCAAGCACTGCTCCGCTTCGAGTACGGGGAAGGACCGGACGGCATGTACAACGCGGGCGTGCGCGCGATCCACGAGGATGGCCGTGGGAACGTCTGGTTCGGCACCCACCTCGACGGTCTGGCCCGCTTCGACGGCCAGGCATACGCGTACTTCGACGTACACGGCGGCAGCCGTGGGCTCAACCGGGTCTGGAGGATCACGGTGGACGAGGGTGGCACGCCCTGGTTCAGGACGGGGCGCGGCGTCGCCCGCTTCGACGGCGGGCGGATCGTCCATCACGCGCTCAGCGACGCCCCGCAGGCGGACGACTGGACGCTTGAGGCCGGAGACCTCTGGTTCGCCGCGAGCGACCCGTCCGGGAACGACGCGCACAAGGGCGACCCCGGCATCTTACGGTATGACGGAGAAAGGTTCACCTTCCTCCCGATCCCGGTGCCGGAGCACCTCCGGACGAACGGGCACTTCGCGGTCGTCGGCATGTGGAGGGGGAACGGTGCGAGGGTGTGGCTCGCGACAGGAGATGCCGTGATCGGGTACGACGGCGAGACGCTCACGATCATCGACGACGAGCGTCTCGGCCACACCGATGCGACCGGCTTCCTCCACGTCAAATGCATGTACGAGGACAGTCGGGATCGCGTCTGGATCGGGAACAACGGGATAGGGGTGATCTTGGTCGAGGGAGACACGATCACAAACTTCACGCAGGCGCACGGCGTCGGCCGACGGGACCACCGCGGCGGCGGAACGATCACGCACCCGCAGTCCGGGGATGCGCCCGCGGGGGCGCCCTCGCTCCACCGGGTGTTCTCGATCGGAGAGGGCTCGGGTGGGAACATCTGGTTTGGGACGTCAGAGCAGGGTGCCTGGCGGTACGACGGCGAGTCCGTACGGCAGTTCACTGAGAAGGACGGGCTCGACCTCGGACACGTCGCGACCTTCTATACCGACGGCCGCGGTGACCTGTGGGCAGGCGGAAACGGCGTGTACCGATTCGACGGTTCGTCGTTCGTGCGCGTGTATTAGGCCTCTCGGCGTCAATTCCCCCAAGCGATGGGTAGCCAAACATGAAGACCACGCCTGAACACGATGAACGAATCGCGAGCATGAAATTTTCTTCTGTCTATCCGCATTACGTCGCGAAGGTTGAGAAGAAGGGTCGAACTGTTGACGAACTTCATCAGGTCATTTCCTGGCTTACGGGATTCAGCCAGACCAAACTGCAAGCTTTGATCAAGAGTGACGCTACGTTTCAACAATTCTTCGCTGAAGCAACGCTCAACCCGAATGCAAGCCTGATTACTGGCGTCATCTGCGGGTATCGAGTAGAAGAAATAGAAACACCCCTGACCAAACAGGCCCGGTACCTGGACAAATTGGTGGACGAACTCGCGAAGGGGCGCAAGATGGAGAAGATCTTGCGGGCTCCATAGCGCCAATCCCCGCGTCAGCTGACCGGTGTAACCGTTGTACCGATAGAAGACGTCCACGACGAGCGAGGTTCAACTTGTGATCGCACGAAAATGGCATGGCAGAACCAGCCTCGAAAACGCCGACGCGTATCTCGAATTCTTGAAAAAGCGTGCAGTTCCGGACTATTCGGGCGTCGCTGGATGTCTTGGTGTCTATTTGCTGCGCAGGGATGACGAGAATTCGGCGCACTTCGAGACGCTGACTTTCTGGACTTCGGAAGAGGCCATTCGCGCATTCGCCGGCGAGGACGTGCTAAAGGCGAAGTACTATCCGGAGGATGACGATTTCCTTCTTGAGTTTGAGCCAGAAGTCCGCCATTACGAAGCAATAGAGGGCCGAAGGCTGGATACGGCATAGGTATCTGGCAGGGGAGCGCCAGTTGCCAATCAACCCGATGTCAATAAGGATGAAACCATGAGTGACCCCTTCGTCCCACGCGTCGGCGGAATCCTCAGCGCCGACATTGCCGTGCCCGAACACGAACGTGAAATGCGTTTCTACTCACGCGTACTCAGCACGGGCGAGAATCCGCTTTGGCGCGAGGATCTGATGAACAACCGTGGCACGCCCATCATCGGCTTGGGCGCGCGCACCGCGGAGCATACTGACCTTCCACTCCAATGGATGCCGCACGTTCAGGTCGCCGATGTTGCATCCAGTGCGAAGCGTGCGCTCGATCTGAGCGGGAGTGAGCTCATGCATGGCAAAGACGACGATGGAAAGAGCCAGTGGGCGGTGCTGCTCGATCCGAATGGCGCGGCGTTCGGGATCGTCCCAGTCGTTTCCGCCGAGGATATCCTCCCAACTGAGGGCGTCGCACCGCGCGACGCCGCGGCGCCGGTGGGTTGTATCTCCTGGCTCGACCTGACGGTCTCCGACGCTTCGGCAACCCGTGATTTCTACGCCCAGGTCGTTGGCTGGTCGGTGCAGGACGTCGAGATGGAGGACGCAGGCGAGCGCTACGCCGATTACAAAATGTTTGGTGATGATGGAAATCCGGCGGCGGGAGTCTGTCATGCGCGCGGCGTGAACCTGGAGCTGCCGCCAACCTGGATGATCTACCTTCCCGTTGGCGACCTCGGCGAAAGTCTCCGTCGGGTAAGAGAAGAAGGGGGCAGAGTCATCAAGGCGACACGGGGGACGGATGGGGAGTACACATATGCGGCGGTTCAGGATCCGGTGGGGGCGTGCCTGGCGTTGGTGGAATCATGCGAATAGCGATTGAGGTAGACGTTGCTGCGCCCATTGAGAAAGTGTGGCAGGCGTGGACTACACCAGCTGACATTGAGCAATGGAACGCGGCTTCGGACGACTGGAGTTGCCCCAGCGCAAAGATCGACCTGCGGCCTGGCGGACACTTTTCGTACCGCATGGAGGCAAAGGATGGCAGCATGGGATTTGATTTCGTCGGCACCTTCACGAAGGTAGTCCCCAACGAGGTCATCGAATTCTCGTTGGACGACGAGCGGACGGTCGTTGTTGAATTCTCCGCGAACGACGGAACGGCGACGGTCCGCGAGACTTTCGACGCCGAGTCAACAAATGCTGGCGAGCAGCAACGGCAGGGATGGCAAGCAATCCTGGACAGATTTGCTCGGCACGTCGAGAACGAGATCGCCCGCTGATGGACCCTTCAAACGGCATCTAAGCAAGCCGATGCAGCGGACAGCCCGCGGCCGGCCTTGATCGCCGGCTCACATTGCTCAAGTAGCAGCGGCCGTCTAACATCGCCTTACACTTGACTGGAGGCCAGAGTGACGAGTCGATTGCGGGATTCCTACCTTGGTTCCTGTGCGTTGGCGGGAGGAGTGGTTGGTTTTCTCATGGCGCCCGCCATGGTGACCATCAAGTACATGACGGGGTGGTCCATCATACCGAAACCGTTCTGGGTCGAACCAGCTCAGCAGGCGTTGAGCGGCCTGGTTCCGTTCGCAACGCCGCCCGAGCTATGGATGGCCTTCGGCACTGCATACACCATCGCACTGCTGTTGATGCTCGTGAGCCTCATCGGACTATTCGGACGAGCGCGAGATACTGAGGGCCGGATCCCCACAAAGGGGTATTGGATACTGCTCGCGGGTTTCTGCATGGTTATTCCAGGCGATGCGATTCACTCGTGGACCTGGTCTCAGGACGGTCTGACCATCCCAACGCCCGGAACAAACCCCCTGGCAAACACGGCGTACGCGGTTCATATGATGGGAATGAACCTTGTCATGCTGGGAAGCTTGATCGTGGGGATATCCGCGCTCCGTGGAAAGTTCCTCGCACCATGGCTGGCATGGTTGTTCGTGCTGATTTTTCCTTCGGCTATACTGGCATCTACCACCTTTCTTCCAACGACGCCGAGCGGTGCACTGTGGCTATTCAGCATCATGATGGCGGCCTGCGGGTATTTCATTACCACCGGAAGAACAAAGCGGCTCCTGTCGCCTAACCAGTCGTCGGCGTGAATCAGAATATCTGTATTCGCCGCGGCGTCAGTCCGACCAGGTAGGGGCGGTCTTACAACCCTTACGGAGGTGCACATGAAGAAGTCGAAGTCCGCCGAGGACGCCTACAAGGACAAGGTGAAGTTGACCTTCGCCAAGGGGGCCTCGCTAAAAGACACGAGCAAGCTCTTCAATTCGAGCCTCGATGGGAACACCCGGCGCGCGATTGACATCCACGAAGGAGAGAAGGTGGATGCCCGCGCGTTCAAGGCGCTCGTGCGGGCCGCGGTCGCCAGCAACACGGCCATCGCAAAGAAAAAGCCGAAACGAACGAAGTAGGCACCCCGCGGGGAGACTCTCATGACGATGATTTTCAGTTGCGAATATCGACTCAGGAATCGTGATGGCTACAACAACGATACGTTGAAGGAGTATGTTGAGAAGCTGTACGACCTTGGATACACAGCGGCGTCTGACCATGTCCAGGTGATTGAGTACGAAACGTGGGATGACAAAGGCAGCCTGGAAGAAGGCCGCCCCAGGAAAGCATACTCGTTGGAAGAGTGCCTTCAGAGCATAGAGAAGATCGGCGCCGAGAAGATCATGATCTGTTTCCCGCACTCTGGCGATGATGAAACGGGCAAAAAGCGTTTCAAGAATACTACGACGGACCTCTATGTCGAATTGATCGAGTTGGCGGAGCGATATCGGCAGGAGAAGGGCAATGATACAGGGCATCGACTCTACATGGACATGATCGTGGGCATTGGCTTTGAAGGATTTCATGGGCCAGAGAAGACGTGGGGGCCGCGGATCCAGGTTGGAGGGGATGGTTACGTATCTGATTCCGAGGATTTTCCCGAGTATCTACTGCGCAACAGCAAACGGTTACAAGAGCTGAATGCCGCCGGGCAGGAGATCTTCAAGACCGAACTCGAACCTGTCATGGCCTATGAATCCTAGTTGGGTATCGTTCATTCTCGTGTATCGTCCAATGGGACTGGATTCGCAGGGCAATTGAAGCGATAGACAGGAGGCAACGATGGCGAAAGTAACTGGAGTAGGCGGCGTCTTCTTCAAGAGCAAAGGCGACAGCGCTGCATTGGCAGCGTGGTATCGAACGCACTTGGGCATGCAGCTGGAAGACTTCGGCGGCGCTATCCTCAAATGGCCGGACGACAAGGCCGAGGATCGTGGCCTTACTGTCTGGAGTCTCGCGGATAGCGACAGCCAGTGGTTCAGCCCAAGCAAATCTCCCTTCATGATCAACTACCGGGTCGACAACCTCGGCGAGATGTTGGAGCAACTGCGTGCGGGTGGTGTGGAAGTCATCCAAGGACCGGAATCACATGAGAACGGCAAGTTCGCGTGGATCATGGACCCAGACGAAAACAAGATCGAGCTGTGGGAGCCAATGGCGTGGGACGCAAAGAACAAGGATGCCTGAGAGGAACGCCTGACAACCGGTTGCAGTGGGCGGTCCGCGGCTGCGGGTGTGGCTGGTCTTGGAGGTGAATCGGTGGAGCGACCAGTTTCGTTCGGTTACAAGATGGCCTGGCTCGCGGTCCGTTCGACCGAGCCCGTCGGTGTGCTCGACAGTCTGGGTGTGACGGAGGCGGTGCCAGCCTCGTGGCAAGAGGGGATCGACGCGATCTACTCGTCCTCGTCACTTTCGGTTCACCCCGCGTTCATTACGCCCGAACTCGACGGCTGGCTTCTGATCGCGAGCCCGGGTTTCTTCGACGAGGCCTCGGACTCCGAACCGACGCGACTCGAGCGTTTCGTCACAGAGGCGGCGAAGCGGTTGGGAACCGAAGTCCAGTTCTTCGCCACGCATCGTGCCGTGGAGGGCCACGCTTGGGCGTGGGCCGACAGAAAAGGACTCAAACGCGCCTTCTTCTACCTGGGCGAGACCGACGAATACCTGCTCGACTCGGGGGCGAAGACGCCACGCGAAGAAGAACTGAAGTGTCTCGACCCAGGCGACGAAGCGGTTCCGGATGAGTCAACCGTGATGTCCGTGGCGCGCGAGTGGAGCCTCGATCCCACCGGATTGGATCAACGCGCGGCTGAGGCGTCCATCGGATACCTCGGACTGGTTCGTGAACCAGCGGTTGGCGAGCATGGTGAAGCGGTGGGCGAGCTGCCTTCCAAACCCTGGTGGAGATTCTGGTAGAGGATGACATCGACGAGTTGTCGAGTCGATAGACGGCGTTGGTGAGATCGGCGACGAAGTGTCACCGGAAGACGAGGCCGCCCCGGTTCTTGACGATGGTCGCTCCAGGCGCCAATCTTAGGCATGGATCAGATTTTCCGGTTCTCCAATGCAGCCAAGCAGGATCCCGCCGTGGATGCCTGGATGAACGGACACCCCGGTGAACTGGGAAAAATCGCACGTCACTGGTTCGATGTCATGCGCGAGTGTGGAGAAGACGTTCGAGTGCTTTTGCACGACGGCCATCCCACCGCATGCGTAGAAGAGGCTGCGTTTGGTTACGTCAATGCATTCACCGCTCACGTCAATGTGGGCTTCTTCCGCGGAGCCGAGCTTGCGGATCCGGCACGGTTGCTGGAAGGCACGGGCAAGTACATGCGGCACGTGAAACTGAAACCAGGTGATGACGTCGACACCGCGGCGCTAACCAAGCTGATCGAAGCCGCCTACACCGACATGAAGGGCAGATGTGGTCAGTGATGAGTGAAAGCCTGTTCGCCGCCGCCTACCCCTACGCTGACGACGTACTCGACCTGCCTGTCGCGGACGTCGAAAAGGCCGCCGCCTACTACGCCAAGGGCTTCGGACTCGTTGAGACAGAACGTCGCTCCAAGCCGCCTACCGTCATTATGGAACGCGACGGTGTGCGCATGGGTTTCGTGCAGAATGGACGCGACCCGGGCCAGGAGGGAGCCGCGATCCTGGTCACCGACATCCACCGAGCCCGCCAGGAACTCGAGGACGCGGGAATCGAAACGGGTAACTGGCGGGTGGACGAACGTGACGACGGCAAGTTTCAGGTGTTCTTTGTCGTCGCTCCCGACGGGCTCTGTTACTACTTCCACCAACCGATCGACAACGACGCGGGATGAGGGTACGGGGGGCAACCCTGGGCCTGCGCAAAAAAAGGGCGGCCCGAAGGCCGCCCAATGAATCCATACCAAATCAGTGCTCTCCTACGGCGGCGTAATCCCTTCACCCGGCGGTACCGGAAGCACGGGTAGCACCGTTCCTTCATCCCCGATGATGGCCAACACCGGGTCGATAGTACCGAACGTCGTGGCCCCTATTGGGTCAATCGGCGCGGTGTACGTAAGCAGGTGCACTGCCGCGGTCACCGGATCAAGATCAAACGCCCGGGCCACCAACGCAATGGCGGCTGACACCACGGGCGTGGCCATGGATGTGCCGGTAGCCGAGACCATGCCGTTGCCCGGGTACGGCGCAACCAGGTCGACGCCCGGCGCGCCGACGTAGGCGCCGACTCCGAAGTTGGAGAAGCTTGCCAACAGGTTCTGGGTATCGGTCGCCGACACTCCCAGTGCATTGGGTGAGGAAGCCGGGAACGCAGCCGCGGCCAGGCTTTGGTTGCCCGCCGCGCACACGGGGACCACGCCACCTTGCACGAGTTTCTGGAGTTGTGATTCCAGCAGGCTGCTGGTAGCGGAGAGCGACAGGCTCATGTTGATGATGTCGGCGCCGTGGCGTACGGCCAGGTCGATGCCCTTGATGAGATCGGCCAGACTGCCTACGCCGTCGGAGTTGAGCACGCGAATGGGAAGGATCTTGGCCTTGGGCGCCACCAGATGGCACAGGCCGGCCACGACCGTGCCGTGCCCCTTGCCTTCGTCGATGTCGCCGTCACCGTCGTCGTCTTCGTTGTTCCATGTTTCGATGGAGGACATTTCCTCGCTACGGTGGAGCAGCGAGAGCTTGCCGCGCAACATGGGGTGCTGCGCATCGGCGCCCGTGTCGAGCACGGCGATGGTTACGTAGCCACCCTTGCTGACCCCATGCACCGCCGATAGCCCCAGCATATTGGTGATGGGCTGACCCATCGCCTCGGATTCGATCCATCCCTCGTAGAACCCGAACACGAGATCTTCACCGTGGGTCAGGTAGACCGCGTCGTTTTCCTGTGCCTCGACCACGCGAGGATCGTCGTTGATGTCGAGTACCATCTCCAGGCCGCCCTGCATCAGGGCCACGTCGGCCGTGAGCATCTCGACGAACACCAATTCCAGTTCAGCCGCGAGAACGGCGGGGTCGGTTCCCGGCGTGATCTCCATGACGTACTGGTTGGCCGCGGGCTCGGTCAGGGGCGGAGCCAGTTCTTGAAACCCAGGTCCGTCCTCTTCGGGTGGAGGCAGGGGCAACCCCTCGACGCGACCGCCCACGACATCATCGGGAAGGACTTCGGGGTCGAGTTCGCTGAACTGAACGTATTCACCGGGCTCGCGCTCGGGCACGTAGTTGGCGACGCCGCGCACGAAGGGTGAGTTGCGATGCTCGGCGTAGTTCAGCGAAGCGTTCTGGTGGGACAGGTCGGTATTTTCGGGCGAAAGCGGTGCTTCTGCGCACCCAGCGAGCAACACGGCCAACGCCAGCCAGCGGAAACTTGTCAAAGGCCAATCCTTTTCGCTACGAGATGGATCAGGGTCGAGCTGATTCGAAAGGACTGCCACCCAGGGAGGGCTTGTCCTCACGATTATATCACTCGGCCCCGGGGGGAATCCAGAGCTCCAACTAACTCGAACGTACGTTCGAGGCTTATCCGACCGCCAGGAACGGAGCCCAGCGGAACGGATGCGGTTCTTCGGCGGCAATGGCGCTACGCGCCTGAGCCGCCGCCTCGGGCGCGGTAGCCCCGCGAGCCCAAGCCGGGTAGAAGTGGCGGGCAAACGCGGTGGCCGCGTCATCGTCCAGCTTCCAAAGCGTAAGAATCATTTCGCGCGCGCCGGCCCCCAGGCCGGCGGTCAACCAACCGTCGAGTTCCTCGCCCGGTCGATTGGCGGTGAGACCCGATTCACACGACGCAAAGTACAGCAGTGCGCCCTCGGCCCATGACCGTCTTAGCTGTTCAAAGCCCATCCAGCCGTCTTCCAACTTCAGGCCGCTCATGAGCCAGCCTTCGCGATGGAACGTACCGTGCGTGGCCATATGCAGAATACCCAGCGGCGCCGACTGTGTTTCCACGTCGGATCGGTGGCTACCGACGGCCACTTCATACTTTGAGTCTTCCAGCACCTTGCGAATCTCTTCGACCTCGTGCTCTGTTGCCCCGCCCGGGCCGTGCAACAACAGGGCGCGCTGCTTGCGGCGGGCGCGGTCGCGACGCAACAAGGCTGGATGGGGAAGACGCGATACCACAGTGGAAACGGGCGCCAGCGCTTCCAGCGGAATTCCGTGCAGCGCGCCGTGTGGTACCACGACCACGTGCTCGGCGGAAGTTTCCAGGGGCTGCCACAATGCGGTGCGCAATTTTTCGATTGCCTGCAATGAATCGTCCAACGTCTTCAGCAGGAATTCGTGTCGGCGGCGTTTGGGTGCGTGCGCCGCAGTCTCCATGGTGAGTCGCAGTGGCATCCACACGCGTCGGATGGCCTCGGCGGCACCGTCGAGGTTCACCACGCGAATCGGTCCATCCGCTGACACCATGAATGCTCGCCAGCCGCTGGGACCTTCGTCGTACAACACCAGATCGCGGCGACCCAGACGGGTGCGCCACTGTTCGTAGCCGCGATGGGCCAGCGCGCGTTTCACCACGCGGGGTGGGCGTTTCGGACCCAGATGCAGCCGGTTTTCCAGGTCTTGAACCTGCACCTGCAAGCTCTGGAAACGGGTGTCATCGTTGCCGCCGCCCTCGCCTTCGGCCAGAAGGTCGTCTCGCAGGCGGGCGATGGCCGCCCGTACTTCGGGCTGTAGGGAATCATCCTGACCGTGCAGCAGGTCTTCAATGAGGCTTGGCGATCGCGCCCGGGTCAGAAGATCCAGCGCCAGAGCGTTGGCACGTCGGCCGCCGAACTCCAGAGCGATTTCCACGGCACCGTGGTACACGCGGTCGCGTGATCCAGCCACCAGGCTGCGGTAGTGGCGATGGCCGAAGCGTAACAGCAGCACCTCGAGTTCGGCCACGGCCTTGCGCGCCCACTTCACGGCCTGGGCTGCGTCGGTCGGTTGCGCCGCGCTCTGTGCGCTGCGATTCGCGTAGGCGCGTGCGGTAAGCAAAGCCATGTGGGGACGTTCGAGTCGTGCCGGGTACAACCGTGCGGCTTGCCGCGCCTTGCGCAACAAGCGTAGCGCCACGCCCGGGCGGCCAGCGGCCAATTGGGCCTCGGCGTACACGCTGCGGCAAAGCGCCCCCTCGCCTTTGGGATCGTGACGATCCAGGTACGTCTGGGCCGAGCGCAACAGCTCCATGGCCTGTCGGGTGTGTCCCTGTCGCAGGGCTACGCGGGCCAATTCCACTTCGGCGCGCCGTCGGCCGCGCGCGTTGCCCAGCGAATCCCAGCGTTGGCGTGCTTGTTCCAGATACGAACCGGCGTCGTGGTTCCATTGCGAAGTAGCCAGTAGCCGTCCGTGCAAGAATGTCATCTGGGCTGAATCGCTATCCAGACCCAGGGATGCGTAGATCTTCAGGGCGCGTTCCGACTCGGGCCGCGCGGCTTCGATCGCACCCACCGAGGAAAACAGCGTGGCGAGTTCGCGATGCATCTGGGCCTCGGCCCGCGCGTCGCCCATGTCGCCGAACTTCTGACGCAGATCGTTCAGGCTCTCGAGCGCGTCGTCCCAGTTTCCACGTACCAGGTCGATCGACGCCAAACCGGCTTCGGCGTACATGCTGGGCAACGTCAGACCCGAATCGGCAAACGCCACCTTGGCCTGCTGGTAGTAGGTCTTGGCGTGTTTGAGGTCGCCGTCCTTGGACGCCAGGATAGCCAGGTTATGCGCACAGCCTCCAGCATCCCACGTACGACCCTCGCGTTGAAACTCGCGCATGGCGTAGCGGTAACGCTCGGCGGCCTTCTTGTACTGTCCGTTCAGGAGCCAGGCGTTGCCCAGGTTGTTTTCCAGTCGCGCACGCAGCGTACGTTGATCGCGACGAATGTGCTGGCGACCCTGCGTGGTGATCTCGAGCGCTCGCTGCGGATCGCCGGCCAGCGCCAGCGCGAAGACCCAGCCCACCGCCGTGGCACCCAGTTCTTCCTTTGCGTTCGCGGCGGCGAAATCGTTCCAGGCGCTCGCGTACGATTCGAGTGCTTCGGGAATGCGTCCCAGCGCCTGCAATGCGTGCCCGCGTAGGCGCCGCAAGCGGGCGCGCTTGGTGGCTTCGAGCGATCGACCCAGCCCGTTTCGGAGGTGGTCGATGGCTTCGAGAGTGTCCTGGGGATTGGCCCGCGAGTGGGCCAGAAGGAATTCGTAGAGTCGATCGAAGCTCTCAGGGCGATCAATCTGTCCACCGTCGGCCCACCGATCCAGAAGATCGGCGTTTGCCGGTAGCGCCCTTAGGCGCGCGACTTCGGGTCCGGCGGGGCGCGCAATCACGCGTCGGGGTCTTCCAGCCGCAGCGTTTCACCGGTGGGAAGGTGCAGCTCCAGCGACCAGCCCGAGCCAACTACGTCTTCAAGCTCGAAATAGCCGCCGTCGAAGACCTCGGTCGAAGCGATCACGTGATCGTCGTGTACCAGAAGAACCTGGATGGCACGGGCGTCGGCTTCGCGCAACCAGACCCGACCTTCGATACGCCATTCGCCGCTGGCCTCGGGCGGGATGGCCACGATTCCCAACTCGGCCTGCGGAAACATGCGCGACACCATACGCGAGGCGCTGGCGGTCGAAACTCCACCGCGTACGTCGGCGGGCGCCCAGCGTACGTTGCGCGGTTGGGTCGGCGCCGGCGGAAGTGTGGCTCCCTGCGGCCGGCGACGAGCGGCCGAACTCAGTTCGGTCGGCGGCGCCACCCACTTTGGAACGCGGCGAGCGCGCTGCAGATTCTGAAGGAACTCGGTGTCCTTCGTACATCGTGAGCACGACTCCAGGTGCGATGCCAGGGACTCGCGTTCTTCGGTTCCCTCGCCCTCGCCCGCAATGAAACGTACCCAGATGTCCATGCCAGGGTGGGCTTGTCTCGGATTCATGAAATCGCCTCCAGGATCTTTCTTAGTCGCAACAGGCAACGCGACCGGGTGGGACCAATGGACCCGATCGCCAGACCCGTGCGGTCGGAGATGTCTTCGTAACTCTGTTTCTTTGGCTGCAGGAACAGCATGCGCAAGAGCTCGGCGCAACTACCGCCCAGTTCGTCCAGCGCCTGTTCCAATCGCATTCTCGTTTCGACATCCTGCAGTTCTTCATCGGGAAGACTTGCGGGGTCGACCATCTCACGCGTGATGCTGGGCACCATACGTCGTCCGCGGGCAGCCACCTTGTACGACAGACGTCGCGTGGCGACGATCAGCCAGCGAGGCAAGCCGGTGGCGTTGCGAATGCGAGGGAGCGAGCGATGCAGTTCCAGCCATACCTGTTGAAACACATCGCCGGCGTCTTCTTCGTTCAGGCCCACTTTCAGGGCCTCCGAATAGACGAGGTTTTCGTAGCGCGCGACCAATAGGGTCCAGGATCGCTCATCGCCATCGGCGCATTGCCCCAGCAGCTTCTGGTCGCTGAGTTCCTCGGTGCTCGGCAAACGCTTGGGCCTCGTCAGGGGAACGGGAAGCGCGGACGGACACTGAGAGCATACAGGAGGGGTGGCGCGGTTTGATACTTGTCGGTTCGTCGTGGGCCGAGGGGAGCGGAGCGTGCCCGTGGAGTCGCGTAGCGGTTGACTGGCTCCGCTCATATTAGATCTCCGAGGCAAGGGTGAGGGATGTACGGATTCCTCCGCCGCCCGAGTTCCCCCAGAACGACGGGCGACGGAGTTTCCGCTGGCAGCAATACGGGCGTCGAGCCCGCGCGGTGATACAGGGGGAATGACTTTTTTTGTGAGGTACGTATCAGGAGACCGGGAACACCCCCATTTGTTTGTTGCCCATCCATCTGCCCGGAAGGCCCTTGTATGACTGTTTCGACCGAACGTCGGTCGACACGCGACGAGCCGCCGCGCCGGATTCTCGTCAGAGGTCCGGCTTCGGTGTTGCAAACCCGTGTGGTTCCAGAGCTTCCAGCGCTAGCTATGGTCAATCCCCGGCTGGGTTTTCATTGTCTGGCCAGTGACTCGGCGATTTCGCTGGAGGGCGTGCAGGCGGGCGAGACCCAGTTGGCCGTGGTCGGGGGCGACGCCATTCTCCAGAACTTCCGGTGGCGGCCGCTCGCGGCCGAACGATCGTCGCTATTCGTCTGTACCGATTGGCGGGGCCGCGAGCTGGATGACCTGGTCGAGAACGAGGCGATCGTCGACTTCGATCCCATGGACGACAGCACCTACCGCTGGTTCCGCCGCTTTGGGATTCGCCGTCGCGGTCCCGCCCTGCGACATTTTGCCAACAACATGAGTTCGTTGGTGGCCATGGTCGCGGTGGGCCTGGGCTACTCGGTGCTCGATGTGGACTTCGCGCGCCCGTGGGTCGAGGCGAACCGACTGCACTGCGTGGATTCCGATCGCGTGGTCGAGTTGGGACTTTCGTTGGTGTGGAGTCGGCAAGCCGAGGGCGACGATTTGGTGGAAGAGCTGGCGCGGCGAATTCGGTAGGGGTCGGTAGTTCGGACAACCCCGGTCGGGGTTGCCCGTGTGATCGAAACTCTGGGACCCGGGTCCCATTCGACTTCGTGGTCGCTGAGTCTAGTTGCCGACCTCGATGGGAATCGGAAGCTCCTCGGCCGGTTCGCTCGAACTGCGGGGATCGAAGAACCACGAGCCCAGCGCGAGCTGATCGTACTCAAGGCCCAGCGTGGACGGGGCCGGAGCAGAAACCTGTCCCACCGGTTCCAGGCGGATTCGGATGGCCTCTGACTTCCCCGAAGGCAACGCGACATTTCCTACGGCGTCGTAGGCGTACGAGTCTGGATCGAAGTTGATCGCCTGCAGGGCAAATCCCGTGGCCGGCACGCCGGGCAGCGCCCACGCGGACTGACCGTTGGCACGCGTCACATTGACTATTGCGTTGCCTCTGCGCAGGACGGTCATCTGGTAGCCAGCTCCGTGCGGGTAAGCCGCGTCCACGCTCAATCCAAAGGCTGGATGCCACCCCAGGCTCAGATTCAAAACGAGGGATTGAGCCGACTTGTTCGGACTCAGCCCGTCGATGTCGATCTTGAACGACTCACCGGCCGTATCCAGCGTCACGCCGTTGAGCTGCAGTCCGCCGGGTTGGTCGAACAATCCACCGATCATCGCACGCGCGATGTCGCCTTGAACGCCGACCCAACCACCGCTGTTCTGAACGCCCAACAGGCTTTCGCAGGTTCCCTGAATCGTGAGACCTTTGTGGCCGACCTGACTTCCGACCATTTCCACGGTGGTGACGGAAGAACCGGGCATCTGTGTGAACATGAAGTCCTGCATCCACTGCAAATCGTCCAGGGGCATGGGCCACGTCACCTGCACCTGATCGGTGGTCATCTCCCCTCCATTGGGGCAGGTGACCGTCACCGGCGATTCGAAATACAGATCCATGCGAAGCCCCGAACCGCCGGCACTTTCTCCCCCGAAAACTGCACTCAGACTGGTTCGTTCCACCGCGGGTGCGTCGTGTAGCAGTAGTTGCCAGTCTGGCCCGGCGGAGTCGTGCCTTTCGAAGGCCTGATTGTTCTCCAGGAGCACGAGCTCCGCGTCGGTAGCGGGTGACTGTGAGCCATCGAACCTCAGAACGATCTCGCTGTCGCGTAGCTCCAGTACCGTCGACACCAGGAATTCCGTGCCGCTGGCTTCACCGCGAGCGGACCAGTTCAGTCGAGTATCCAGAGGCGAAAGGGTGCGGAACGAATTGTCAGCGCTCTCGTACGCATCCAGGGGAAGGCAGACACCGTCCAGACCGCTGCTGCCGATGCCGAGAATCGTGAGCGATCCCCCGCAGGCATCGCCCAAAATGGCGTTGCCCATGGGATAGTAGCGAAGTCCTGAATACACGGTGGGGGGGCCAAGCATCATGTTCGGCGCAATGGAGTTTGCCGCGCGGGGCGACTCGGCCGCTTCGGGCTCCATCTGAGGTTCGACCACGTCGCAGGCCGCGAGAGTAGACAAGGCCAAGATGGAAGTGGCGACGAGGGATAGGGATCTGACGTAGCGGAAGGTGGAATTCATGGTTCCTCCAGGGACGTGGTGAGGTCTTCAGTAGACTCAACGTCGCCGGAGGGCTGACCGCACAAAGGTCGCCGTTTTTTTCGGTCTTGTACGCTAGTGGCGTCCGATCCGTCGCGGTGCAGGGATCCCCTCGAAAGCAATGTTGTTTGTTCGCAACAGAGTACCCGGGTATTTTTTTCGGGTATCTGACTGAAGCCGGAACGGGGTGTTGCGCATGGTTGACACCATGGGACCCGGGTCCCGATTCACATGGCTTACGTCGACGATTTGCCCAGAACCTGCGGCCGCGCCTGCACGAGCCACCAGAAACCGCAGATCACCAGCGCGTGGGCGATCGCGCCGCTCGATACCAGCTGGGGAATGGCGGCCACCGGCTCCGTCTGCACCTCGATGTCTTCCCCATCGTCTTGCGCCATCTCGTGCGTGCGTTCGCAGTTTTCTAGCAGAAACGTGTGACAGCGGTTGTCGATGAACGCGGGGTTGGGTTCCACGACGCCGATGCATCCCGCCAGTTCACCGGTGTATCCGGTTTCCTCGCGCAACTCTCGTACCGCGGCTGCCTCGGGTGACTCGCCCGGGTCCACCAGTCCACCGGGAATCTCCAGCGTCATGGCCTGCGTACCGTGACGGTATTGTTTCACCAGCACGATCTCCATATCGCGCGTGATGGCCACGATGTTGACCCAGTCGGCCGTGTGCAATACCGACACCTGGCGCACCTGGTTGGTGCGCGGCGAACGAACCTTGGCGCGGAACAACTGGAAAATCTGCATGTCGGCCACGGTTTCCAGATCGAATCGGGGCCAATCTCTTAGCGCCATGCCTTGTCTACTTCCTGTATGGGCGCCGTTTGCGTGACGGCGCTCCGGATTTTTTCGGGGGGCGCGCATTTTCGGGAACCGGCGCGCCAACCTTGCGTGGCTTGTAGCCCGGCGACGGTTCCTTGTACATCACGAACAGGTAGTTGAACCCGCGAAGGTAGTAGTTCCCCTCGAGAGCCGACGTATGCCAGTGGTTGCGCATGAGTGTGCGGTTATGACGCACCACGCCCACGATATCAATGGGAGTGAACCGCTGTCGCAACTGTGCGAACAGTTCGAAGCCAATGGGCACGAACGGTTTCTTGCGTTGAAACGAATCGCTCACGTACAGCGCCAGGTAGCGGTCGGGCCGGAGCACGCGATGCAGTTCTTCAATCACCACTTCCATGGCCTCGAAGTACCCGCCGTCGCGTGCGTCGAGTTCGCCGATGCACTCAGGCTTCCCTGAGTATTTCACATGCGTGGAGTACGGCGGATCCACGAACACGAAATCGACGCTGCGATCCTTCAGTGGCAACGAACGTGCGTCGGCCGGCTCGATGTCCTTGCGGCTGGATTGTAGGTCGAACGCCAGGGGTGTCCGGCCCAGATCGCGGGCCACGTCGGGTGTGGTTCCACTTCCGGCCATGGGGTCCAGAACAATGTCCGCGGGGTCGGTGTAACGGTGCAACAGGTTGGCGATGACGTAGCTGGGCGTGGCGCCCACGTAGTTCGTGTCGCCCTGCTTTCCGTC
Organism: Candidatus Krumholzibacteriota bacterium; assembly: GCA_029262065.1. Taxonomy (GTDB): domain Bacteria; phylum Krumholzibacteriota; class Krumholzibacteriia; order JAJRXK01; family JAJRXK01; genus JAJDAC01. The sequence goes on from JAJDAC010000048.1 coordinate 68,163, forward strand.
GCCGTAGTTCTGCGAAGGAAAGTCCCACAGGGTCGTGGTCATGAGGGGCACGTCGCCCGCGATGAATCTTCGTTCCTTGGCCATGGGATCTACGCCATACCACGACCGGGGGCGCGGCTGCTATCGAACACCCGCAGGGCCGAGGCACCCGGACGATGCAGCATTTCCAACCAGCGCGTCCAGGTGTCGCGCGCGGGCATCTCCTGGGCCTGGGCGTGTTGCCGTAGGCGCCGTTCCAACTCCCGGATGAGCGCGCGGCGCAACACGGGTTCACGCGGCGGCAGCCCGCCGGCGTTCACGTACGCTTCGTAGAATACGCGCCCCAATCGCGGGCGCGGCTCGGCTTCGCAGATGGCCATCTCCACCAGGTCGGCTTCGGGCGGGCCCCAGCGTACGAAGCTCCAGTCGATGATGCCGGTCACGTTCCAACCTTTCTTGGGGTCGTGCTCAGCCAACAGATTGCCCAGATGTGCGTCGCCGTGCAACAACACGTCACTGTCGTCGATGTCGTCGAACAGGCGGCGGATGGCGGTTTCCTGTCCTTCGGGCAACCGTATCCTGTGGAGGCGGGCCAGGACATCGCCCAGTTGCTCGCAGATTCGCGCCAGGTCGACGTTCGGTAGTCCTCGCTGGCGCAGATCGGTAACGCGGGTGCCGTTCAGAATGGGCATGAGGCTGCCCTCGGGTTCGTCGCGGCTGGGAATCAGGGCCACCGGGTGGGGCACGGGAAGCAGATTCTGGGTAAGCAGGATGGCCTCGGCCTCGGCTCGCAGCACCTTGGGAGCATTGTATAGTTCGGTGTTCATGGGCAGCCGCAGCAATAGCAGGGGCCCATCGTTCAACTCAACCACCAGCAAGTGGTTGTGGCTGCCGTGGCCAGCGTCCTGGATCTGGCGCGGCGGCAGTCCGCTGCGGCGTAGTAGTCCGTCGGCGCGCTCGATGGCTGTGCGTGGGCTGCTCACCTGGAACCGTTTTTCCCTGCCGTTTGTAGGAAGCGAAGCGCCTGCGTATACTCAGTTTACTCCATTTTTTCCCCCCATGCGGGACCCGGTCGTGAAACACATTTCGTCCATGCTGCGCGCGGCAGGCGCGTGCCTTCTGTTGATGATGTCCTTGGGTGGTTGTTCTCGCGAAGAGACTCCCGAACTGTGGATCATAGGCCTCGATGGTGCCGACTGGGACATCCTGGAACCGCTGATCGCACGCGGTGACCTGCCGAACCTGGCGCGCCTGCGTAGCCAGGGCGCGTACGGGCGGCTCCAGTCGGACGAGCCCATGCTGTCGCCCATCCTGTGGACCAGCATCGCCACCGGCAAGACGGCCGATCTGCATGGCGTGACCTGGTTCATGAGCGACGCCCCGGACGGAACGAAGATTCCGGTGAGCAGTCGCAATCGACAAGTGCGGGCACTGTGGAACATCGCCGACGAGCGCGATGTCTCGTCTGGCGTAGTGGGTTGGTGGGCCACCTGGCCGGCCGAGCCCATCAAAGGCTTCATGGTGAGCGACTACGTGGGCTGGCACAGCTTCGGCGTCACCGGTCGCGAGTTGGACGTGCCGGGAAAGACCTGGCCCACCAATCTGGTCGATGATGCCACACGTCTGTTTGGATCGCCCGACGACGTGTCCGACCAACTGCTGCAACGCATGGTGCATCTACCGTCAGACCGATTGGGTTTCGACGCCGCGGCGGGTCCGTTCGGAGGTCCCTTGCCTCACCTGCGACAGGCCGTGGCCACGGCCCGTGGCTACACCGACTTGACCAAGGAACTGCTCGAACGCGATCGCCCCAATTTGTTGTGCTTGTACTACGAGGGCACCGACGCGGTGGAGCATCTGTTCACCAGCTACGCTTCGCCGCGCCTGCCGTGGGTTTCGGCCGAAGACCACGCCGCGTTCAAAGACGTCATTGATCAGTACTGGAAGTGGCAGGATGAACTGCTGGGTGAACTGCTTGCTCTGCGTGGTTCGCAAACCACGGTCATGATCGTTTCTGACCACGGGTTTCGCACGGGCGACGAACGGCTGAAAGAAGACGAGTTCAGCGTGGAGACCGCCGACGCTTCGCACATGACCGACGGCATCGTCGTGTTGCACGGCCCCGGCATCAAGCCCGCGTCGCGCCTGGGCCGGGCCACCATCTACGACGTGACGCCTACCGCATTGCACCTGCTGGGCCTTCCTGTCGCGTCAGACATGCGCGGGCGAGCGCTGACCGAGGCATTGCTCGACGCCGATACCCGACCCGTGCAGACGGTGGCCACGTTCGAAACCGGCGCCTGGGATCGCGGTGACGACATCGTGGCCGACCCCGAAGCCGGCGTTCGCATGGAAGAGATGCTGCGCTCATTGGGCTACATTTCCGGCGGCGATGGAACCGCGTCGGGCGAGTCGCTCGGTGCCAACGTGGAACAGAACGTCAACCTGGCGGTGGTCCTGCGGCAGCAGGGGCGCTTCGACGAAGCGATCGTTCTGTTGGAAGAGGTCTTGTCCACCCAGCCCGATCATCGGCCGGCGCAGTCGAACCTGGCGCGGATCTTCGCCGAAGCGGGACGCATGGAAGAGGCTGTGGATCTGTACAGGACGTTGCACGAGGCGCAGCCGGACGACCTGGCCGCGCTGGAGGACTACGCGCTCGCGTTGGGCCGCAGTGAGCGCCCCCAGGACGCGTTGGATGTGTACGAGAAGGGCTTGAAGCTGGACCCCCAGTGGGTGGTGGGCCTGGCGGGCAAGGGATTCTCGTTGCACTCGCTCGATCGCAGCGAGGAAGCGTTGCGCACACTCGACGCGGCGATCGAGGCCGATCCGCGTCATCCCGACACGCACTACTACCGTGGCGTGGTGTTGGCCGACGCCGAACGTTTTGAAGAAGCGAAGACCGAGTTGGAGCGGACCCTGAAGCTCGACCCCGGTCACCCGCAGGCGGCCGCGCGTCTGGGAACGTTGTTCGAGGCCACGGGCCAAGCCGGCTCGGCCGCGGCACTCATTGAAAGCGCGTTGAAGAGCACGCCGGATGATCCGCAATTGCGAGCCCAGCTGGGAGCCATTCAACTTCGAAATGGCGCCATGCAGCCGGCACTGGAGAACCTGTCGTTCGCCGCCGCGCGCTTGAAGGACGACCTGGGAGTCCAGGGCAACTACGGTTTCGCATTGGCCAACCTGGGCCGGCTGGATGAAGCCGCGCAGGCCTTCGAACGGGTCGTGGCGATCGACCCGAAAGCCAGCGACGCGTTCGCGACCCTGGGAAGTATCTACGCGCAGATGGGCCAGATGGAACGGGCCGAGTCCCGATTGAAGCAGGCGGTGGAGTTGGCGCCGGGCGAAGCGGGGGTTCAGTTTGCCATGGGCGACTTCTACCACCGCACCCGACAGTTGAGTCTTGCCCGCCCCTACTACGAGAAGGCCGTTGAACTCGACGACACCGTGGGACGTTTTCAGTACCAACTGGCCATGCTGTTGGGAACCCAAGGCGATGAAGAGGCCGCCCTGGCCATGATCGAACGCGCTCGTGAACTCGATCCTTCACTACCCGATCCTACCCAGGTGCAGAATCCGGGACCCTGAACGTCTTGCAGCATACCGGAACTTTGTCCGTCGCTTTCTTTTGTGATCGTGGTGCGGTACCATCAACTTCTGACGGAACGCAGATTGCTCCCGGGTCCAACCACTCTGCGCTCATCCTTCGTAGGCAACGAATCTGAACTCGCTCCTTGGTTTCGATTGGACCTATGAAAATTTGGTATCTCGTCGCGGGACTCGTGCTCGCGATGCCGTATGGCGCACTCGCCGCCGACGGCGTATTGATCCCTCCTCGTCAAGATTCCATCCGCGTCGACGGATTGTTGGACGAACCCGCGTGGGCCGACGCGGCCGTGGCCACCAACTTCATTCAACAACGTCCCGACACCGGCGAACCAGGCAGTCGTGCGACGATCGTCCGCGTGATGTACTCGCAATCCGCCCTGCTGGTGGGATTCGAGTGTGTGGACGCAGCCCAGGACGTGCGCAGCCGCTCGTTGGGGCGTGACGCGTTGCTGGTCGAAGAAGACTACTTTGCGTTGGTCCTGGATACGTTTCTCGATCGCCAGAACGGCTACTTCTTCCAGGTGAATCCCAACGGCGTCCGACGCGATGCCCTGTTTCGGGCCGAGGGTGAGGATCGCAACAACGACTGGGATGGCGTGTGGAACGCTCGCTGCCGGGTGACCGATCGCGGGTGGCAGGGTGAAATCGAGATTCCCTGGCGCACGCTACGCTTTCCCGCGGCGGACGTCGTAGCCATGGGCATCAACTTCGAGCGCCAGCGCCGGGTGGTGAACGAGCAAAGCCAGTGGCAGCCCGTGGACCGTCAGTACAGCGTGTTTCGCGTGACCGACGCTGGTCGGATCGAAGGCCTGCGCGGAATCCAGCCCGGACGAAGCGTCTGGGTGCGACCGTATGTCCTGGGCCGAGTGGAGCGGGGGGACGACACCAGTGGCGGTCAGTATCGTCAGGACGACTGGGATCAGAAGGGCGACGTGGGGCTCGATCTGAAAGTGGGTGTGAGCAGCGAGCTGACCCTGGATCTCACGGTGAACACCGATTTTGCCCAGGTCGAAGTAGACGACGCACAGGTCAACCTGACCCGATTTCCGTTGTTCTTTCCCGAGAAGCGCGACTTCTTCCTGGAGAAACGCGACTTCTTCAACTTTGGCTCGGCCGGCAACCGACTGTTCTTCAGCCGCAACATCGGCCTGGCCGGGCCCGGCGCCACCAACGCGGGCCAGTTTCTTCCTATTCACTACGGCGCCCGTCTCACGGGCAAGGTGGGACGGACCGACGTCGGGGCCCTGTTCATGGAGACGGGCGAAGAAGGATCGGTGCCGCAGCGCCGCTTCGGTGTGCTGCGCGCCTCCCGCGACATCGGAACCCGATCCCGGGTTGGCGTCATGGGCGTGCTGCGAACCTCCTCGCGCTTGGGTGCCGCCGACGAACATGACAATCTGGCGGTGGGAGCCGACGCCAACCTGCGACTGAGTTCGGACACCGACCTCTCCATTTTCGGCGCCGTGACCGACGATCTGGACACGTCGCGGGAAGGCACCGACGACGCCACGCTGGGTGCGCGTGTTCGCGTTTCGCGCTCGCAATGGAACGCATTCCTGGTGCGGGAGACCATCGGTCGCGACTACAACCCCGCGGCCGGATTCGTGCCCCGACGAGGAGTGAACCAGACGATCCTGGCCGGGGCCTACACCCCCGAGCCCAACAACCGATTCTTCCGACGCTTCGATAATCACGTGAACGTGCAGTGGATCGACCGCCGCGAGGGGTCGCAGGAAACCCGCTACGTCCACGTCCATCCACTTGCGTTCACCCCAAGCGGGGCCGAATTCGGGGTTTATTTTGACAATTCCCGCGAGCGGCTGTTCGAGGCCTTTCCCCTGGGCGCCATTGAATTTGCCCCGGGGCTATACGAATTCTCGGTGGTGGGTTTCAACGCGGGCAGCGATCCCAGTCGGGATCTGGCGGCCGAGGGACGTCTGGAGGTGGGCGACTTCTTCGATGCCGAATCGACATCGTTGAATATTTCGGCCACCGCCAAGATCGTGCCTCATTTCACGGCCGAGACCGACTGGCGACACGACCGCATTCGGCGCGCGGGCCCCTCGGAAGTGGAGTTCCGCAGCGATGTGGTCGGGTTGCGGCTACGATTCGACGTAAGCAATGCCCTGAGCTTCAACGTGTATTCGCAGTGGTCGCGGGCCGATGATCTGGTCTTGTCGCAGTTTCGCGCGCGCTACGTGTTCACCAACGAGAGCGACATTTTCCTGGTGATCACCGACTCGCGCACCGATGCAAGCTTCGATTATGAGCCTCGCCGGCAGGAAGTGGTGGTGAAGCTGAACTTCGCGCGCCGCATCTAGGTCGTATCCAGGGGCTTGGTTGTTCTTGACCGCGCGCACCTGTGCGGGCACACTTTCTTCCACGGGCTCGCACCCATCCCCAACTTTCGCGCAATTCCTACATGATTGAAAACCTGACGACGACATTGGAAACCATCTCCGGATTCATCTGGGGAATTCCTCTTGTCGTGCTGCTACTCGGTGGCGGAATCATTCTCTCGGTGGTCGTGCGGTTCATCCAGATCCGCAAGGTCGCGCATGCTCTCGATATTGTTCGAGGCAAGTACGACGATCCCGATGAAGAAGGCGACATCACCCACTTCCAGGCCCTGGCCGCGGCGCTCAGCGCGACCATTGGTATTGGCAACATCGTGGGTGTGGCCACCGCCATCCATTACGGTGGACCCGGTGCCCTGTTCTGGATGTGGATCTCGGCGTTCGTGGGCATGGCCACGAAGTACTGCGAGTGTTTGCTGGCGCTGCACTACCGCAAGATATTGCCCGACGGCTCGGCCGCGGGTGGTCCGATGTACTACCTGGAGCACGGCCTCAAGTCCAAGCCCCTGGCCGTGGCCTTTGCCGCCCTGACCGTCATTGCCAGCCTGGGCTCGGCCAACATGGTCCAAAGCAACAGTGTGGCGCTGAATCTCGAAACCACCCTGGGTGTGCCTCGTGTGGCCACGGGGGCGGTTCTGGCCGTTCTGCTGGCCCTGGTCATCGTGGGCGGTATCAAGCGCATTGCCAACGTGGCGTCCAAGCTGGTCCCCAGCATGAGCATTCTGTACATCTCGGGCGCGCTCGTGGTGCTCGCCTCGAATGCCGACCAGATCCTCCCCGCGTTCCAGCTCATCGTGAAGCACGCCTTCACGCCCACCGCGGCCGGCGGCGGATTCCTGGGAAGCACCATTGCGCTCACGTTGCAGTGGGGTATCAAGCGGGCGCTGTTCAGCAACGAATCGGGCCAGGGGTCGGCACCCATCGCGCACGCCGCGGCCAAGACCAAAGAGCCGGTGCGCGAAGGTCTCGTCGCCATGTTGGGTCCGCTGATCGACACCATCATCATCTGCACCACTACCGGACTGGTCATCGTTACCACCGGCGCGTGGAAGAACGCGATAGGTGACGACGGTGTGTTGCTCAACGGAGGCGACCTTACGTCGTGGGCGTTCCGCGAAGGCATGAGTGGAATCGGTAACTGGGGACACTACATCGTTACCATCTGTATTCCGTTCTACGCCTTTTCCACGTCGGTCAGCTGGTCGTACTACGGTGATCGAAGCATTGACTATTTGTTTGGCGCGAACGCACGTGTGGTATACCGTTGGGTCTTCGTCGGGGCGCAGTTCCTTGGCGCGGTGTTTACGTTGCGATTGGTCTGGGCTATTGCTGATATCTGCAACGGACTCATGGCCGTACCGAACATGATCGGTGTTGTCGGGCTCTCGGGAGTAGTAATCAGGCTGACGAAGGATTACTTCTCCCGACCACAGAACCCGACAAGTTGAAGGGGAGACGGAAGCCCCTGGTAGATCCGGCGGTCGCTTTTGCGGCCGCCGGTTTTTTTTGCCTTTTCTGCTGTCGTTGATCCGACCACCAGCTTTTCTGTATGGTGTCGCCCGTCCAGGTTTCTACCTCCCAGCGGAAGGCGCCCATGGGCCCGGTCGTAAAGCTACTGCAGATGAGCGACGTTCATTTCGGCGCCCGGGTCACCGGCAGTCGATTGGGTCTGCCCCTGGCCACCGCCGCGCTTCGGGCCGAAGAACGGCGCAACCAGTTCGCGCGGGCCATCGACCTGGTGGAACAGCGCAACCTGGACGGCGTGCTCATTCCCGGCGATCTGTTCGACGATGAATCGGTTACGACCGATCTGTTGCGATTCGTGCTGCACCAGCTGGGCCGGGTGGCTCCCAAACCCGTGTTCATTGCCCCGGGCAATCACGATCCCTACGGTGGCCCTTCGCCCTACAACCCGTTGACGCGGGAGGCGGCGCGAGGCCTGACCTGGCCCGACAACGTGGTGGTATTCGCCCACGAAGACTTCCGCACGGTGCATTGGCCGGGTCGGCCGGAGATATCGGTGACCGGCTGCGGTGTGCAGGCCAACCTGCCCTCGGCGACGCGCCGGTTGGCGGCGCGTATCGATCCCGTCGAGAGTGCACTTTCGCTATTCCTTTTCCACGGCAGTCGCGATGACGGTACCTGGCTGCAGTCCGACAAGGCCACCTACCCGTTTTCGAAGGAAGAGCTCCTGGCCCAGGGATTCCACTGGACGGCCCTGGGGCACTATCACGATGCGCAGATTCTGAACGACTCGAGCGGCGTGCCACGCGCGGCGTATTCGGGTTGTCTGCAGGCCAGCGGGCTGGACGAGATGGGTGCCAAGGGGTGCCTGGTGGTCGAGGTCTCGGCCGCCAATGTGAAGGTCGACCGGATCCCGTTGGATCGCCGCCAGATTCGGCGCGTGGAATGCGACCTCACGGGGAGCTTCTTCGCCGAAGACGCCCGGTCGCGCGTGGTTGCGGCGCTGCAGGCGGCGGGCTGCGATGAGCAGGATCTGCTACTGCTGGAGCTGGTGGGCCGTCGTTCGCCGGGTCTGGACCTTTCGTTCCTGGGTCGCATGGCCAACGACTTCTTCCATATGAAGGTCGACGTTTCGCAGCTGCATCCCGACATTGACCTCGACGACTACCCGGAACTGGATGAGGCGGTCACCGTCGAGCAACGGTTCGTGGCTCGCCTGAAGACTTCGCTCGAGGGCGAAGACGCCCCGACGGCACGGCGGGCTTTGCTGTACGGTCTGGATGCTTTGCACCGCGGTCGAATCGACAATCGTTATGAAGCATGAAGCCATCATCGCTGAATCCGGCATCAACCTGGTGAATTCCATGGCTCAGGAGATCTGACGCGTGCGGCTCACGAAACTCGATGTACGAGGATTCGGTCGCCTCAAGGGGGCATTTCCCCTGGAGATGGGCCCGGGAACCGTGGCCTTGCTGCTCGAACGCAATGAGGCGGGCAAGACCACGCTCAGCGCGGCCGTTTTGGCGGCCCTGTTCGGGTTGCCCGGCGACCGTCGGCGTAGCAAGGGCAAGCTTACCCAGCGCGACCACTATCGGCCGTGGGGCGGCGGTGACTACGGCGTGAGCCTGCACCTTACCGTGGGCAACCAGGACCTGGTGATCGACCGCGACTTCGAGGCCGATTCGGTGCGCGTACTCGCAGGTGGCAAGGACGTGAGCGATCGCTTTCAGCAGGGATCGCGCATGGCGGTGGGCGAAATGCTCACGGGTCTCAGCCGCGAACAATTCATGCTCAGCGCCTTCATGGGCCAGGGAGACCTGATCTGGAGCGATGGTTCCGGGCTGAGCGACGCCCTGCAACGCGTGGCCGACAGCCGATCGGGCAGCCATACGGCGGCCTCGGCGCTGGCGGTTCTCGAAGGCGCCCTGACCAACTACGAGGGCGTGACCGTCAAGAATCGCGGCCGCGTGGATACCGAAGTAAAACGGTGCCAGGATCGAATCGCCGAAGATCAGCGCAATCTGGAGGCGCTCGACGCCCGCCGAAACTCGTTGCGAGAGGCCATCGACGGCTTGGGACAACGGCATCTGGAGCAACGCCAGCTGGAGGCGCAACGCAAACTGCTGCGATACCGGCGCCTGCGGACCGAACAAGGTGAGGTGCGGGCTCGGCTGGAAAACGACGATCTGGCGCGCGCACGATTGGATGAATACCAACAGCAGCTACTGGGCCAGGAAGAGCTGCTCGAATTCACGCGTGAGCGATTGCACCAGGTGGAGGCCGCGCGCCGCGTCCACGACAGCGATCAGAGGCTGGTGGATGCGGCCGAAGAGCAGCGTCTCGCAGCGGAGTCGCAACGCGCGACCGCGCAGGAACTTCTGGATGAAGCCGGCCTGTCACGGGCGGTCACCGATGCCGATCGGGACGTCATCAAGGACGCCCTGTTGCGCATGGAGTTCGTGGGAAACCAGCGCCGCGACCTGGAGCTGCAGCTCCAACAGGAATCCAAGCAGTTCTCTTCTGAAGGGCTGACCCTCGATCAGGCGGTCGAGCTGGCTTCGGGGTTCCACCGCATTCAGCCCGCCGATCGTGACGTGCTACGCGGGCATGCGCAGGCGCTGTTGGGCCTGGTCGACGAACGCCAGCGCAAGGATGAAGTTGTATCGCACACCAAGCGCAGCCGGGCCGAGTTGCGTCAGGGTCAACAACTGCGCAAACACTTCGGCATCTGGTGTTTGATCGTGGGCATGCTTCCCATCATGGCGGGAATCAGCATGCACGCGCATCTGCGCTTCGATCCGCTCTGGTTGTACGTTCCGGGTCTGTTGTTCCTGGTGACCGGTATCGTAGCGTTCAGCTCGGGCAGTCGTTACGGCCGTCGTCAGGATGCCCAGCTGAAACAGACGATCGCCAGCGCGCGCGAAGACCTGGCCCGCATCGAACTCGACGAAGAGGCCGAGAACGCGCGTTGGAACGACCTGGCGCAGCGGCTTGGACTCGAGCCGACCCAGTTGGAGCGGCGCTACGAGCGCTACCTGGCCATCGAGCGTCAGGTGGACACGGTTGGCCGCTTGCGCGATCGATTGGCCGAGTGCGATCGGCTCGAGAGCGAGTCGGTGGCTGGCCTGTCGGCGGTTGAGAACCTGTTCGCGCGTAGGGTTTCGGTGCAGGAGCTGCCTTCGCTACTGGAATCCGTGGAGGCGGCCGCGGCGCTGCAGCGCGAGCTGGATGCGGCGCGGACCACCGCGTTGGAATGCGAGCGAAGGCTGAACGAGTCGAAGGCCCACGTACGGGAAGACACCACGCGGGTGGTCGATCTGTTGGGTGCGTGCGGCATCGAGATGGGCTCGTCCATGGACAAGGCCTTCGAGGCCTTGCACGCCAAGGCCGAGGTGGCCCAGAAAACCAGACACCTGCGCGACGTGACCGTTCCCGACCTGGAACAACAGCTTCTGGACTCTGCCGCGACCACCGAATGTGAAGAACGTCTATCGGAGCTGGCGCAGGAGATGAGTCGCCTGCGAACCGAGTTCACCGAACTGGGCGAGGCGCCCGAAGAAACAGAGTTGCAGCCGCTGTCGCAGCGTGACTACGACGATGCCATGGTCGATGTGAACGCCCAGGATCAGATATCGCGCGAGAGAAACGAGAGCGAGCGCACCGAGGCGAGGGCTTTTCTGGCGCACTACGAAGAACAGGCGCCGCGCCTGCGTGAGTCGCTCGATCTGCACACAGAGGCCCTGCGCCAGGCGCAGGAGTTCCAGGAATCGGTGACCCTGGCTCGAGATACGCTCGCGGCCATCAGTCGCGAGACCCATCGCGACTGGGCCACGGCCATCAATCGCCACGCGAATGAGATTCTGGGCGAAATGGGCAGCCACGTGCGCGAACTCCATCTGGACGAGAATCTTCACCTTCGAATGAAGCACGGAAAGCAGCTGCTGACTGGCTCCGAGGCGGCCCAGCAACTCTCGGCCGGGGCTATCGACGGCGTATATCTGGCCGTGCGCATGGCCATCGCCCGCTTTCTCAGCGGCGGCAGCGAGGTCCTGCCGCTGATTCTGGACGATCCTTTCGCCAATGCCGACGACCAGCGGCTGGAAGCGGGCCTGGAGCTGTTGCTGGAGTCGGTGGCCCGCGATCAGCAGGTTCTGCTCATGGCCTGCCAGCACTCACGCTACGCCTGGGCCCGGGCGCAGCTTGGATATCCCGAGAATCTGGTGCTTCTGCCGGTGGACGATCCGACCGCGATCGAAGACGAAGCCAAGGCCGCGGCCATACGACAGGTTTCTTCGCGGGACGAACACCGCTGACGCGGCTAGAATGCCCCGCATGGACATTGACCGGAAGGCTCCTATCTTACTAGAGCGCCAGCGTGAGATCTTGGCCTCGGCCTTCACGGTCTGGAAGGTGCTGTCGGACATCCAACAGTGGCCGCAGTGGGTTCCACACGTGGACGCAATGAATCTGCGGGGACCGTTCCTGATTGGATCCACGTTTCAGTGGCGATCAGGCTGGTTTCCGATCGTCTCGACTTTACGCGAAATCCAAAAGCCGAATCGTCTGGTGTGGGAAGGCAATAGCCTGGGCGTGCGCGCGGTGCACGTCTGGGCGATTGACGAGGATGGCCCCGGCCAGTGTCGCGTCACCACGCTCGAATCCATGGAAGGTTGGGCGCCCCGTACTTTTCGTGGATCGCTCGAAGCAAAGACCGCCAACACACTTGATATTTGGCTCGACGCGCTGGCCAAGCGCGTGAGGGGAGAGGTGCCCTGTGAATGATTCGAAGGCAAACCTGATACAGCTATCCACGGATCGATTGGGTGACCTGGGTCCCATTGCTTCGGCGCCCGCGCACAAGGAGCTCGAAGCCGTGGTTCAGAGCGTGCGCAAGCGCACCGGTCCCGGTTCGGAGTACTTCGGCTGGCTCGACCTGCCCAAGCGCCGGGGCGAGGAATTCGAGCGCATGTTGGAGTGCGCCAAGACCCTGCGCAGCGACGTGGAGTTTCTGGTGGTCGTGGGAATCGGCGGCAGCTATCTGGGCACGCGCGCGATCCTGGACGCGATGGAACCGGCCCTGGACTCGCAGGATGGTCCCATCGTCCTGTTCGCTGGCCATCATCTGGAACCCAGCTCGTACAAGCGGCTGCTCGACAATCTCGAAGGCACCGAAGTCGCCGTGAACGTGATCTCGAAGAGTGGGACGACAACCGAGCCCGCTTTGGCGTTCCGTCTGCTCAAGGCGAAACTCGAAGACATGTACGGCGCAAAGAAGGCACGGACGCGCATCGTCGCGACCACCGATGCCAGTCGGGGGGCTCTGCGTACGCTGGCCGAAGAAGAAGGCTACGAAACCTTCGTGGTTCCCGACGACGTGGGTGGGCGTTTCTCGGTGCTCTCGCCCGTGGGGCTGTTTCCCCTGGCGGTGGCTGGAGTCGACATCGAGGGACTATTGACGGGCGCCGCGGCCGAGGCCGATCGCTGTCATACCGCCAAGATCATGGACATGCCCGCCGCGCGATATGCCGCGGCCCGCTATGACCTCTACCAACGGGGAATGCAGATCGAGGTGTGGGCTTCGTTCTTTCCGTCGTTGCACATGGTGTCCGAATGGTGGAAGCAGCTGTTCGGCGAGAGTGAAGGCAAGGAACAGGGAGGACTGTTCCCGGCCAGCGTGTCGTACACCACCGACCTGCATTCCATGGGGCAGTACATGCAGCAAGGTCGACGGCACATGCTGGAAACCTTCGTCGACGTCGCGAACCCCATGCCCGGGCCATCGGTGGAGGCCACCAGCGCGGACCTGGACGGCTTGAACTACCTGGCTGGTCGCAGCGTAGCCGACATCAATCGAGTGGCGTTGGAGGCCGTGGCGCAGGCGCATGAGGACGGCGGGGTTCCCAACATGACCGTCACGTTGCCCTACATCAATCCGCCCAGTCTCGGCAGCCTCATGTTCTTCTTCGAGTACGCCGCGGCCGTGAGCGGGAGGCTGCTGGGGGTAAACCCGTTCGACCAACCGGGTGTCGAGGCTTACAAGGCGAATCTGTTCAAGCTGTTGGGAAAACCGGGGGCTTGACCCGGCTCTTCCCGGCCGCATGGGACGCGTCGGCCGCCCGCGTTCCGGTGGCCACATCCTTGCTCTGATCGTGGGTTCAGGCCGCGCCATCGGCGGCCGATAAAGGTTGGGAATCCCCGCCCTTTTGCCGCTGACCCAAGGTCCGAGCATTGAGTCTGAGCCACGATAGCCACGCCCCTGCTCCGAGTGCCACCTGGGCCACGGTTCTGGGAGTCCTGGTGGGGGGCGCGGTCGCGGCCACGATTGCCGGTCTTGCCTGGGGCAGTGCGGTGTTCTCCGCGTCCTGGGAATTCCACCGGGAAAATCCTGCCGCCATGGTAGTGGCGATGTTGCCAATACTTGGTGGCATCGTGGGATTCTTCGGGGGGCAGCAACGTTCGCGGGCTCGCGCCGGTCTTGCCTCGCTATTGCTCGAGATCGAGAACCAACGCCAGCGTCAGTCCGACCTCGAGGAACGCCTTTCGCGGCGATATCAGGAATTGGCCAGCGGCATTCGTCGCGAGCAGTCCATGCGGACCGACGCCGACATGGCCAACCGTGCGAAAAGCGAGTTCCTGGCGAACATGAGCCACGAGATCCGGACGCCCATGAATGCGATTCTGGGCATGGTCGATCTCATCCACCAGACCGAATTGCGAGACGATCAGCAGGAATACGTCGACACGGTGCGTCGTAGCGCCGAAGCCCTGTTGGCCGTGCTGAATGAAATCCTCGACTTCGCCCGCCTTGATTCGGGACGCGTCGAGTTGGCGTCGGTCGACTTCGAACTGCGCAGCGTACTGGAAGACGCACTGGAGCTGGTGGCACCGCTGGCGTCGGAAAAGGGTCTGCGCCTTACCTACCTCAGCGATCCCAAACTGCCCACGCTGGTGCGTGGTGACCCGTTGCGTTTGCGTCAGGTGCTCATTGCGTTGCTCAACCACGCGGTACAGGCGACACCCGAGGGCGAGGTGGGTTTGAAGGCCGAGTTGATTCGCGTGGACGGCGACTCGATAGTTCGGTTCCACGTCGTGGACACCGCGCCGGCCGACTCGCCCGACGATCTACAGGCGCTGCGTGCGCCCGAGTTGCCGCAGCTCGCAAGTCGTGCTCCCACGTCAGGACTGGGTCTGGTCGTGACCCGCCGCCTGATCGAGCTCATGCAGGGTGAAATCGAAGTCGAAGCCCGCGCCCGCGGTGGGCGATGTGTCTCGTTCTTCGCGCCCGGAATAGCGCTTCTTTCGTCACCCGCCGAACCGATCGATCTGGACCTGGAAGGCAAGCGCGTGTTGGTGGCCAGTGACCACGCCAATACGCGTCTCATGCTCGTGCAACAGTTGCGCCCCTGTAACTGCACGCCGACCGCCGCGGCCGATGGGCCCGCGGCTACCGCCACCTTGCGGGCGGCCGCCGCCGCCGGCGATCCCGTGCGGGTGGTGGTGTGTGACTTGAGCATGCCAGGCATGGATGGAATTCAGCTGGCGCAAGCGGTCCGCCGGGACCCGGCGCTGGGTGCTCCGGCGGTCGTGCTGTTGGCCGAGTCCGACGACCGCGAAGGCATCGAACGCGCCGCGGGGTTTGGTCTGGGACGGCCCATTGCCAAGCCGGTGCGCCAGTCCAGATTGTTGGCCGCGGTGAAGAGCGCATTGGCGGATCCGCAGGTCGCGGTGGTAGACGAATCGTCTGATACCGTGGTGGGCATGATCGAGGCGGCGTCGGCGCAGTCCCACGCGATCACGCCGGCAATCTCGGACGAAACGGACCATGCCGACGATTCCTACCTGATTCTGTTGGTCGACGACAACGCCGTGAACCGCCGCGTGGCGTCTCTGATTCTCGAGAAGGCCGGTCATCGGGTGGCCCAGGCACCCGATGGTGCCGAGGCGGTCGAGATGGTTCAGACCCAGTCGTACGACCTGGTGCTCATGGACATCCACATGCCGCGTCTGGACGGTTACGCCGCCACGCGAGAGATTCGTAGTCGTGAGAAGCCCGATCGGGCGGTTCCCATCGTGGCCATGACGGCCCGGACGATGGGTTCCGACGCGCGCAAGTGCATCGAAGCTGGCATGGACGGTTACGTGAGCAAACCGGTGAAGGCCGCCGCGTTGCTGGCGGCGGTGGAAAGTTGGTCGCTGCGATCGGACGAGAGTCGCACGTTGCTTCCCAGCGTTTCTCTGGAATCTCCGGCGCCGGCCAGCGACGTGCTCGACCCCACGGCCATCGAGGAGCTTCGCAGCTACGGCGGCGAGGCGGCCGAGGCGATCCTGAACGAGTTGGTCGTGATGTTCGCCGAAGGCGCCAACAAGCACCTGGCGGCCATGCGAGCGGCCATGGCCGCGCACGACGCACGCGCCATGGAAAAGGCGGCGCATACCCTGAAGGGTAGCGCCGGTACCCTGGGTGCGGTGAAGCTGCTCGCGCAGTGTGCCGATCTGGAGGAGGCGGCCGCCAAAGGCCAGCTACCGCCCGACCCGGCGTTCCTGGAAACCCTGGCCCATGACATCGAACGGGTATGCGAAGAGCTCGAGTTGCTCGTGGCTGGCTGACCGCCCTTTTTTTCCTCGCCCGCAATCGCTAAGCTTCACCTTCCTCTGGCCCGCTGACGGAAGGTTAGGCAATTGTCCCAGCTCGAATCCCTGATGGAACGTGCCCGCACCTGGATGCGCGACGACCCCGACGCCAACACCCGCGCCGCCACCGAAGCGCTGCTTCGCAAAGGCGATGAATCGGCGCTGATGGATTGTTTCGGTGACCGCTTGCAGTTTGGAACGGCCGGCTTGCGCGGCGTCATCGGCCCAGGTCCCAATCGGATGAACCGGGCCCTCGTACGGCGCGTGAGCGCCGGCCTGGGGCGTTACGTCCTGGACCACGCCACGCGGCCACCCCGGGTAGTGGTGGCCAACGATGCTCGCATCATGTCACCCGAATTTGGCGAGGATGTGGCCCGCGTGTTGGGTGGCATGGGTCTGTCGGTGGTCCGGTTTTCTGGCTTCACGCCTACCCCGGTACTCGCGTTCGCCGTCAAGGCTCTGGGCGCGGCCGCGGGGGTGGTGGTTACGGCCAGCCACAATCCACCCGAGTACAACGGCTACAAGGTGTATTGGGACAACGGTGCGCAGATCATCCCGCCGCACGACACCGGAATCAGCGCCGCGATCGATGCCATCGATTCGCTCGAAGATGTGGCCATGCCCTCGTTGGACGAACTCAGGGACATGGGCGCGCTGGAGGAGTGTCCGGAGTCCATCGTCGACGACTACTTCGCGGCAATCGCGGCCGAGCAGCGTCACCCCGGTGTGCCGCGGGATCTTGCGGTGGTGTACACGCCCCTCCACGGCGTGGGCGCGGAGTCGGTCGAGCGTGCGTTGCGCGAGGCGAAGCTCGAGCGATTGCACGTCGTGGCCGAGCAGCGCGAGCCCGACGGGGCCTTTCCCACCGTGCGCTTCCCCAATCCCGAGGAAGACGGAGCGCTGGATCTGGCGTTGGCCCTGGCGGCGGCCACGGATTCCGAGTTGATCCTGGCCAACGATCCCGATGTCGATCGATTGGCGGTGGCGGTACCCACGTCGCCCGATGCGTCGGCGTTCCGCTTGCTCACCGGCAATGAAATCGGCTCGTTGTTGGGGTACTACCTGTTGACCGAGAACCTACCGGCCGCGGGCGAACCGTTGGTCATGACCACGGTCGTGAGCTCGCGGTTGCTGTCGCGAATCGCCAAGGGCCTGGGCGCTCATTACGACGAGACGCTCACCGGCTTCAAATGGATCGCCAACGCCTCGGTCGCCCACCAGGCTCAGGGCCGGATTCTGCAGATGGGCTACGAGGAGGCCCTGGGCTACACGGTGGGGCTGGTGACCCCCGACAAGGATGGTGTTTCCGCGGCGCTCCTGTTCACC
Source organism: Candidatus Krumholzibacteriota bacterium (assembly GCA_029262065.1). Taxonomy (GTDB): domain Bacteria; phylum Krumholzibacteriota; class Krumholzibacteriia; order JAJRXK01; family JAJRXK01; genus JAJDAC01. The sequence continues at coordinate 85,526 of JAJDAC010000048.1, forward strand.
GAGCTGGCGGCCGTGTGCAAGAGCCGGGGGCAGACGGTGCTGGAGTACCTGGAAGCAATTCACCGGCGCTTCGGACTTCACGTCAGCGATCAGGTTTCCATTACCCTGCCCGGACGCGAGGGAGCGTCGCTGATTGCGTCGCTCATGGAGAAGATCCGCCGTGACCCACCGAGCAAGCTGAGCGACGGCACGCGCATCGAGAGCACCGTCGACTACCTGCCTGGCCACGGCGACCTGCCGCCGTCGAACGTACTGGCATTCGATTGTCACGACGGCTCGCGCATTCTCGCGCGCCCCAGCGGTACCGAACCCAAGATCAAATTCTACTTCGAGCTGGTCGAGCACCTCAGCGCGACCGACGACTACCGGCAAGCGCAGGCCCGCGGTCAGGAACGCATGGCCCAACTGCAGCGGGCGTTCCTGGCCCAGGTTGATGGCCTGCCGGCGTTGGAATCATGACGCACCGATTCATGGAAATTGAGCCGGTGGCGCTGGACCGGGCCGACGTGGCCGTCCTGTCGTTTCCCTTCGAGGGAAGCGTCAGCTACGGCACGGGCACCGCGGCTGGGCCGGCCAGCGTGTTGGTTGCCAGTCAACACCTGGAGACGTGGGACGAAGATACCGAGCAGGAGCTGGAGGACGTTCTGCGCGTGTGCGCGCTCGAACCCATTGCCCCGCACGCGGACGAGGCCAGCGAGGAGTATCTGGAGCGGCTGACGCGCGAAGTGCGATCGATGGCGCCGCGCCTTCCGTTTCCACTGTCCCTGGGGGGAGAGCACTCGATAACGCCGGCCATCCTGAAGGGCCTGGTGGCCGACCCCTCGCCGCTCACGATTGTGCAGATCGACGCCCACGCCGACCTTCGCCACGACTACGGCGGCAGCCGTTACAACCATGCGTGTGCCATGCGGCAGACGTTGGATCTGGGAGTACGGAGGCTGGTGGCCATTGGCATACGCAGTGCCGAACGCGAGGAAGCCCGTCTGGCGCGCGAGGATCCCCGTATCGACACCTTCTACGCGCATCGATTGCAGACCCCTGCGGCGTGGCGGACGCTGGTACAGAAGCTGGAGGGCCTTCAGGGGCCAGTGTACCTGACGATCGACATCGACGGTCTGGACTGTACGTTGTGTCCGGGAACCGGCACGCCGCAGCCGGGCGGTCTTACGTGGTATCAGGCGGTGGATGTGGTGCGTGCGGTCGTTCTGGCGCCGGGCGTGGAACTGGTGGGCGCGGACATCATGGAAACGGCGCCCATGTCGCAGTCCCAGATCAACGAGATGGTGGCCGCCAAACTTGCCATGAAGATTCTCGCCTACCGACAGCAGCGAGCGGCCGGCCAGTAGAGAGCGTTCAGGGTACCGAAAGTCTCATCGTCGAAGCGGCGGCAGTGCCTTCAGGAATTCCAGCACCACTTCCGCGACGTCGTACGAGTCCAGATCGTTGTGCGCGGCCTCGGCAATGAAGTGCGCGGTCTTGGGTTCGTTGGCCGCTTCGAACAGTCGTCGGCCCTGGCGCGCCGGCACCACACGGTCGGCCTCGCCGTGGATGAGCAGCAGTGGTGCCGTCACGCGACCGATCTTGGACAGACTGTCGTAGCGATCGCGCAGCAGCACACGCACCGGCAACCAGGGGTAGGACGTTTGGCCCACGTCGACCGCTGAAGTAAAAGGGGACTGCAGAATGAGGGCCGCCACGTTCCGCTCGGCGGCCATTTGAACGGCCACTCCCGATCCCAATGACTCGCCGTAGATCGCCACGGAACCCGCGTCGTGTCCCTGCGCGCCAAGCCAATCAAGCGCGGCGCGGGCATCGGCGTATAGCCCCTGTTCGGTCGGACTGCCTGGATTGCGACCGTAGCCGCGGTAGCCGGCCAGCAGCACACCGTAGCCACGTTCCATGTACGGCCGCATCGCGGTCGCGCGATCGCCGTGCTGGCCGCCGTTGCCCTGAAACCGTACCAGCGTGGGCATGCCGTCGTTGGGCGGGTGGAACCACGCGGACAGGTCGAGGCCGTCGGACGTCCGGTACGATACCGACGTCATCAGTCCGCCGGTGACTTGTCCAGCGTTCTGGATCGAATTGGAGGGGAGGTATTGGAGTCTTCGTTGGAACGCAAAGAGCGCACCGGCGATGGCCGTGTAGCCCAAGAGAACCCACAGTAGCCAGATCACGGGACGTCGACCTAGTCCCGTACGCATCGTGCGATGCCCACTTGGTGGATGTTCGACCGCAAGTAATCCCTAGTAGTTCTCGTCGCCCTCGATCTGCACCCGTACCTCGGGCACGTCGCGGTCACGATCTATGCCCAGGATCTGTACGGTTACTTCGTCGCCCACGCGATAGTACTGCCCGGCATCGGGCACGTAGCCCCGGTTCATGTCCTTCACGTGCAACAGCGTCTTGGCGTGTTCGTGCAAATCCAGAAACACGCCGTATTTCTTCACGGCCTGCACCCGACAGCGCACGACCTCACCTTCGAGCGGTAGCTCGATGTCCCCGGCGCGCGGCGCGACCGGCGGTGGTGGGTCGTCCTGGTAGTGTCCATTGCCGTTGCTGTATTCGTACTCGTCGTCAGCGAAATCGGAGTCTTCTTCTGAATTGGTGCTGTGGCTTGCGGGCCGGCGTTCGGGCGGCCGCTTGTCGCTCTCGATATCCTCGCGCAGGTCCTGCAGGTCGATGTAGTTCACGCCCACCGACTGGCGCAGCTCCACGGCTACGTTCTGTTGCGTGGCCACGATCACCACGCGCTTGCCCCGGCTCTGCAGCGCTTCCACCAACGGAACGAAATCGCTGTCACCCGTCACAAGGTAGACGGTGTCGAAGCGGGATTCTTCGGTAAGGGCGTCAATGGTCAGATCAATGTCGAGGTTGCCCTTGAGCGTGGTCTCGCCCGAGCCTCGGTCGTAGACGCTCTTGAGGATCTTCTTGCGAACCGCGAATCCCACCAGCGTGAGGTGGTGGAGGAATCGATCCTGTTCGGGTTCGGGGTTCGCCCGGTAGGCCTGGTACCAGCGGGCAGTTGCTAGATCTTTGTCTTCACCCAGTACGTCGAGGAAGCTGGGCCAATCAATCCACCAACCCAGTGCTTCCTTCTGCGCGAAATAGACGTTGGCTCCGTCTACGTAGATGGCGACACGTTCAGTCATGTCACGGCTCCGTTTCAGTTCTTCATGGACAGTCGTCAGTTGGGACTATCAATGAGTTCAAAGCATTGGCGTGAGCTGGGGCAATGGAGAGAGTGGGCCCACCGCTCGCAAAGTCGAAAATGTTTACCAAATAATCAGAGGAAACTCTCCTTTCGTGGCCACCGATCCTACGACGGTAGCCTGATCATATCCCGCGGCGCGTAACGCCCTTACCGCTTTTGCCGCCTGGTCGCTGGGCAGCGAGATCATCAGTGGACCCGACGTTTGCGGGTCGTGTAGCAAGTGTCCTTGTTCCTCAAGCAGTTCTCGTTCGAACGTGACCTTACCCTGTGTGCGTTTCTGGTTGGCATTGCCGCCGCCGCACGTGTGGCCTTGTCCCAGAAGTTCCACGGCCCGGTCGAGCAACGGCAGTGCGTCGTACTCGAATCGTAGAGTCACTCCGCTTCCCTGTGCCATCTCCAGACCGTGCCCGGACAATCCAAATCCGGTGACGTCGGTCATGGCGTTCACGCCGAAGTCACGGGCGATGGTGGCCGCGGGCCCATTCGACAGAGTCATGCTCGCTACCATTGTTGCATATGCAGGGTCACTTTCTGCAAGCTCGCCTCTCTTAAAAGCTGTCGCCAGCGCCGCGGTACCGAGGGGTTTGTTGAGAATCAGTGAATCCCCCACAACCGCGTCGCAGTTCCTCAGGATCTTGTCGGGGTGCACTTCACCCACGACCGCCAAGCCGAATTTGATTTCCTCGTCCTTGATGGTGTGGCCGCCCACGATGGGGCAGCCGGACGCCAGGGCGACCTCGTTGGCTCCGCCCAGCAGCTCCTGGTACACGGTGGCCGGCAGCTTGGGCGAGAAGCAGCAGATGTTCAGCGCGGCCAGGGGGCGTCCGCCCATGGCGTACACGTCGCTCACGGCGTTGGTGGCCGCCACTTGGCCGAAGGTGCGCGCGTCGTCGACGATGGGCGTAATGATATCTACCGTGAGGACGATGGCACGATCGTCACTCACACGAAATACGCCGGCGTCGTCGGCGGTATCGAAGCCGACCAGCACCCGGGGGTCGGCCTGCATCGGCGCGAGCCCCTCTAGAATGATCTCCAAGTCGCCCGGACTGAGTTTCGCAGCTCAGCCGGCAGCACTTGCGTACTGCGTCAGGCGGACCTTCTCGTGGTCGCTCATTGCGCTTTCTCGATGGGGGAGTGTGGCCCGGACGTCCGAATCAGAACGTCAGGGTGTCTTCGAATACAAATACGTTATCGCCATCGTCGGTTCTTGCCCATTCGAACCGGAAGCTTTTTGTATTCAGGTTTACGTGCGCGCCCAATCCGCGTGACCAACGGACGGGTACCGAAGAGAACGGGTCGTTGGCCTCGAAGCTCTTGCCCCAGTCATGGAACGCGTGTACGCCCAGCCCGACGGTGCGGCCGTCGCGTAGCGGCAAGATGAAGATGGGGCGCCGGATCTCGAGTGTGGCCAGGTAGCTCTGGTCGCCCTCGATGCTGCCGAAGTCCAGGCCGCGGAGGTTGGAGGGCCCGCCCAGGTAGGTGCGCTCGTACAGGGGCAGGGTGACGTCGGCGCCCCGGTACCAGACGCGAGCGGCCAGGATTTCGACGAAAGGAAGGCGATAAAACGTCGCAAGCTGCGCCTCGAAGAAAGTGTACCCAGCCTCGTCGCCCTGACCCAGTCCGCCCACCGAGACCTGCCCTTCGGCGTGGACGCCGGCGCTGGGGTAGTACTGGATGTTACGCGTATCGAACGACGCGTTCAGGTCGAGACGGGGATCGGCGCCGGATCCGCTGAAGACGTCGCTCTCGTCGAATCCGAAGTCGCGGTACTGGTAGGTAATGCCCACTTGGCCATGTTGGCCGGCCGGTCGGGACACGCCGATCCAGGCGCCGGCTTCGCGCAGGCGAAACGACTCAAAGCGGAAGTCGTAGCGTTCCCAGTAGGCTCCCACGGCCAGACCCAACCTTGCGTTGCCCAGGATGTGGGGGTTGGACCAGCCGCCGTAGTAGCCGTGCTTGGCCCACCACGAGGTGGAGAGTTGGACGGTCTCGGCTCGACCGCGCACGTTCAGCATGCGTGCGTCGAGCCCCACGATGACGCCATCGTGACGTCGTTCGTACTCGGCTCGCGGCGCTACCTGCACGCGTTGGTCTTCCTCGATCTGGATGACCAGATCGACCACCTCGGCCGAGCGTGACTGCTGGATATCGACGTACGCCACGAAGTTCAACTGTTCCAACCGTTCCCATGCGTCCGACACCTCCAGGGCGTCGTACGAGTCACCCTCCTTCAGGCCCAGCGTCCGGTAGAGGATGTAGTCCTGGGTGACTTCGTTCCCCAGAAATGAAATGCGGCCGATCTTGCGATCGCCGCTTCGTTGTAGAAAAGGGTTCTGGGCCGAGGCGGTACTTGCGAACAGAAAGATCCCCAGGCCCACTGCGAAAATCGCAGTGGTGAATGCCCGGATCACAGTCGCGTGGACCGGCGAATTGGCCGAAAGTCGGGTACGGAAAAACATGGCGCACACGCTACATCCAAACCCGATTGCTGGAAAGGTCGGACCGTCTCTCACATTCGAACGGATTCGACTCCGGCGGGGGCCGGCGACCGTTCCTGGGTGGCGAACTCGAATCGGCTGAGATGGAGCCCCAGGCTGGTGAGCCGTGGCTCGAGATCCTGGCGCAGATCAGCCGAGGTGGGTTTCGAACCCGGATCGTGTTCGAATCGTTCGATTGCGGCGCCCTCGACTACGCTGGTCGTAACCCGGAAGAAGGTCTCGCTGCTGATCTCTTCGGTATGGCGTAGGAACGCTTCGTACATCTGGCTGGGATGACGGATCTCGATCCGGAACGAACCGCTGGCCGTGCCATCGGAACCATCCACGTTCCATGCATAGGACGGTAGCCCCCGCACTCGCAGAAACAGAATTCGATCCCCTGGGTGCACGATGACGCGGGCCAGAGGGTCGTGTTCGCCACGTGGGGCGTCGACCGACTCCAGCACGTGCAGGTTCGGCAACAGCACGGTAACGAGTTCGAAGTCCCGTACCAGCAACGCCACCTGGTCGTGGCCCACGTCCACGGCGAAACGGGGTTCGGCGAAACTGTCCACGTTGCACATGGGACCCACCGGCCCATCCTGTTGTCGCGTCGACCAATGCAATACCGATGGTGTACTCATAGGAATTCGTCCAACGTGAAGATTTCGTCGCTCTCTTCCCGGGCTGAGAGTGGTTTCAGCCCCAGCAGGGAGTTGCGGCGTTCCAGCTGACGCGCGGCCAGGCGAAGTCGCTTGTGGAAAGAGTCTCCGTGGCGTTCCAGCCATAGCCCGCGGGCCTCGCGAAAGCGAAGTTCGGTGGCCAGCTCCTGCGAGCTCTCCACCACCCGCAGCAGCATGCTGTCGCATTGCCGCAGGGGTCGTGCCCGTCGCCACGACGAGGTGTCGCAGTCGGACATCTCATGGGCGTTGAGTTGGCGGAAGCAGGTTCCGATCTGCTCCATGATCTGATCCACTGTCGCACCTTGCGAACGAGTTAGCGAGGTGCCCGGTTGTTCAGCCAAGTCGAGGATTCGATCTCCCCAAGTCTTGAGAATTCTCCCCAAAGCCAGACGGTAGCCGCTCTCAACCATGTGAGTGGAGTCGAGATCGTCGTACATCGCGTAGTCAGGGAGCGTCTCAAGTAGCTTCACCAAGGCCGGCGAGGACAAGGCGGCGCTTGCGGTCATGATGTGTGTTCCTATTGGTGTCGTGTCGTGACGCGTCGATGCTTGCAGTGTCCAAGCCCGACGTCCCTTGAAAATGGCAAGCTCCGGGCCACGAAAGGCCCTTTCAACCCGGTATCTGGCGTCGTGTCGCGGTCCGCGCAAGTGCGGGGAATCCATGGGAAGGCAAAGGGACGCACGTGGAAGCAAAGAGAATCATGGGACCGTCGAGAAAAAAGAGGGGCTCATCGGTGTGGATGAGCCCCTCCGTGGTTGGTCCGGTGCCCAGCTCGGAAAAGGGGAGCCCGATTCCCTTCTCCTTGCTGTTCACCGGACACATTGTTTCCCGTTTGGCTAGTCGACGGGAACCTGTCGCGGCAGCGCTTTCGCCACCTTGGGTATGGTCAGGGTCAGCACGCCCTCTTTGAGCGCACCGCGGATGCCGTCGGGATTCACGTTGTCGCCCAGCGAGAAACTGCGAATGTACTTGCTGGACTCGTAGCGCTCGACCCGGAGGGCCTCGTGCGATTCCTTGGTCTCGCTCTTGCGAATGGCCGAGATGGTCAGGGTGCCGTTCTCGGCCTCGACCTTGAGTTCGTCCTTGGTCACGCCAGGCAGCTCAGCCTCGATCAGGAACTCGTTGTCGGATTCGAAGACATTCACCCGTGGCCGGAGCTGGATCTCACCGGACTCTGAGCGCAATGCCCGCTGGGACTGGTTCCCGCGCAGGAGCTGGTCGAACAGGCTGTCCACGGGGGCAAAGTTGGTAATCAGGTTGGTCATGGGAATTCCTCCAAGTGGGATGCAATTGACACCGTGGGTCACGGATTTCTCGAGCCGCGACTCCCAACGGCACCGCTCTCGCTGCGCTACCGTCGGGAGTCTCCACCCACGTAATCTCGTCGTTCTATTTCCCCTAATACAACCCTGGTGCCAGTTGACGTTCCCAGACCCTGGCCCTACATTTAAACAGTTGCCACACAATGCTTTATCGTCCAACTTTGCGCTCGCCCGCCGCTTCCTTTCCGCCCCAGAAGGCTGACAACGGTACGTCGTGACATGCCACTATGACATGACGAGCGGGCGGCTAGCTGCCATCATGGCGCTTGCTCTTCTGCTCACGGCCGCGGCGCCGCCACCGTCCGACGAGGTCAGTGCGGACGCCAACATGGTCGTGCGCAGAATTCATTTCGATCGGGGTCCCATCTTCTCCAAGGAAGACCGGGAACGCCTGTCATGGCTGCCGCTGGGCCTGGTCGATGTGTTCCACGTGGACACGCGCTACTACGTGATCCGTCGCGAATTGGTATTCGCGGCCGGTGATCGCATTGGTGACGAAGACCTGAGCGAGAGCGCGCGCCGCCTGCGATCGACCGGGTTTTTTGGCGACGCCAGCCTCGAGGTCGTGCCTGTGGTGGCCGATACCGTCGATGTGATCGTGCATACCAGGGAGATCTGGACCACGGCCGTGAACGTGACCTACGAGAAGTTCGAGAGCGAACTTCTCTGGTCGGCGCAGTTGCGCGAGCGCAACTTCCTGGGGACCGCACGTTCGTTTTCGGTAAGCCGCCGAGAGGACGCCGACCGCATCACGTGGTCGTTTGGCCTCGGTGATCGGCAGATGTTCGGGGGTCGTTGGCGCGGCAACCTGAACTTCGCCGACAGCGACGACGGTTCGAGTTCGGCTTGGAGCATCGCCCGCCCATTCTTTCGAGTGACGTCCGAGTGGAGCCTGGAGGCCGCTTACTTCAACGGCGGCTCTCGTCCCCGCTATTATATCAACGGCGACCAGTACATTCGGCCGCAGGGCTCTTTCAACTCCGCCCGCGTGTTCCTCAATCACCGCGCCAGGATCACCGGTGGAGCCGTGTGGCGGGTAGGCGGTGGAGTGCAGATTTCCGATCAGCGCTTCAACACCGAAGCGGGGCTGAGCGTGCTTGACGCGGAGGGCGACACCGAGACCGAGGTGGACCTTGGGGCCGGCGTTGACGAGAACCGCGATCTGCGGATTCCGTTCGTGCATGTGAGCCGGGCCAGTCGACGGTTCACCGAACAGCGCTACTTGTTCTCGATGGGCAGAATCGAGGACCTTCCCGTGGGGTTGGAAACCTCGCTCGAGCTGGGCTGGGCCACGCGTGCCGCCGGTGGTAGCCAATCGGGTCTGTGGTTCGACGCGCGGCAACGCTGGATCGCCGACCGAAATACCACACTGCTCGTGGTTGGTGGCGGCAGTCGTGGTCTTCTCGGTAGTGACAAGGTGACCGACCTGCGGGCCTCGGGGTTTGCTAGCCTCTACCAGTCGTTGCACGAACGAATGCGTCTGGTGGTGGGTGTTCTGGGGGCCACGGCCGACGCCATCGACCGCGATCAGGTTTTCACCCTGGGTTTGGAAAGCGGCCTGCGCGCGGCTCGCTTTCGCGAGTTTGCGGGCGATCGATTGGTGCGCGCAAATGTGGAGTTGAGATGGATCTATACTCCCGGAATCCTGGATCTGGCGACTCCGGGTTTCGCCCTGTTCGGCGACTTCGGTCACGCGTGGTTCGAGGCCGAGGACGACTTGCGCATAAGCAGCGTACGCGGCGCCGTGGGGTTTGGTTTTCGATTCGGTTTCAATCGTGGATCCGAGGAAGCGCCCATTCGCATCGATCTGGCTTGGCCAGTGCTGTACGACAATGGTCGCGATGGCGCGGTGCTGAGTATCGGCACCGGCCAGGTGTTCTAACCGGGAGCCCGTGGTGAGCAAGGGACGCGTGATCGTCCGCAACACCTTCTTTCTCGTCCTGGCCCACGGTTCAACCAAGGTCTTCAGCATTGCGCTTACGGCTATTGCCGGCCGGGTACTCGGTCCGGTGGGATTTGGTGTCTACATAACCGGTTCCGCCCTGGTCGAGGTGGGGCGTGTTCTCGCGGCCGGGGGGTTGAACTTCCTGGTTGCCCGCGAGGTGGCCAGCGACGTCGAACGCGGCTCGTACGTGGCCAGCAACGCGGCGGCCGTGAAACTCATGGGCAGCGCCATTACCTACGCGGTATTGCTGGCCATTGCCGCCTGGGGCTACCCGCCGCCCGTATTGTTCGTGGTGGCCGTGCTGGGCAGTGCACTCTTCCTGGAAAACCTGAGCGATCTGTACGACGCGGTGTTTCAGGGTCGCGAGCAGATGCAGTACACCACGTTGGCGCTGGGACTCAGCGCCGCCGTGATCTTCGTGTTGGGCTCCTCCGCCCTGCTGTCCGGACTGGGACTGCGTGGCTATTGCGTGGCCATGGCCGTGGGATTCGCAACCCGGTTGGGTATCATGACGGTCGTTGCCCGTCGCGGAAACTTTGTGCACCTGCGGCCGCGCCTGGTGGAAAAACCCGAGGTAAAGCGTCTGTTGGTGGCGGGCGCGCCCCTGCTGGGAGCCACCGTGGTGAGCCTGTTGTTCCATCGGGTAGATCTACTGATGCTGGGCCAATTGGCCGACGAGGCACAGGTGGGTCTGTACGGCGCGGCCGTTCGCATCATCGACGTGGTCGTGCTGTTGCCTCGCGTATTGGCCACCGCCGTGTATCCGAGTCTGCGCAAGAGTCAGCAGCAAGACGGTACGGTCGCCATGGTCTCGCTCATGGAGCGCAGCACGCGTCTCTCGTTGGTCCTTTGTTCGGCCGCGGGCCTGGGCGTGTGGATACTGGCGCAGTTCGCCCTGCGTTGGATACCGGGTGAAGAATTCGTGCCGGCCACCGGCGCGCTGCGGCTACTCGCCTGGGGCGTCGTGTTGCAGGGCGGTAGTCATCTCATGGCTCGCCTGTTGTTCTCGCTCGATCGCGAAACCGATTTCCTGCGCATTGGCGGACTGTCGTTGCTGTGCAACGTGGTACTGAACGCGTGGTGGATTCCGCGAATGGGAATTGAGGGCGCCGCCGCCGCCACGCTCGTGAGCTACACGTTGAACGTGGTGTTGTACTGGGTGTACGCAGCTCGCCAGAACGTCGTGGTACCGTTGTCGGCGTTCCTGGGGCCGGTGGCGGGCCTATTGGCCGCGGCCGGCGTGGCGCAGTGGGTGCCGTTGTCCACGCCCGTGCTTGCGTTGGCCATGGTCGTGGCGTGGGTGGGTACGCTTACGGCGCTGCGAGTCATTGGTCGCGAAGAGATGGCTCAACTTCGACAGATGCTACGGCGCTGATCAGTTGGGAGGTGGCACGATCGTGCGCCAGGCCGCCCGTGAGTGGTGGTGTTGCAACCGCCCTCGACCCATCACCCGAATCCAGATCCAGCCCGCGGCGAAGCCTCCGATGTGGGCCCAGAACGCCACGCCGCCGCCGCCACCGCTCATGCCCAGGCCGGCCAACCCGCCCAGGACCTGGATGGCCATCCAGACGCCCAGCAGCACCATTGCGGGAATTTCGACGGTAGTGAAGAACACGAACAGGATGATGACCGACTGGAACCGCGCGCGCGGGTAGAGAACCAGATACGCACCCATGATTCCGCTGATCGCGCCGCTCGCTCCCACCATGGGAATGATCGAACCGGGGTCCACGACCACGTGAGCCAGAGCCCCGACCAGACCGGTGGCGAGGTAGAACGCCAGGAATCGCGCATGGCCCAGGAAGTCTTCCACGTTGTTTCCGAATAGCCACAGGAAATGCATGTTCATGATGATGTGGAGCCAGCCGCCGTGCAGGAACATCGAACTGAACAACGTAAGCGGTATGGGAATGGGCGACGGCGCATGCACCAGACCGATTTCCGGAATGGTTCCCACCAGATCCTCGAGCCGCGTGATCTCGTACGGTGTGGCTCCCCATTGCGCCATGAAGTAACTCTGGTCGCCCTGCATCAACTCGATGATCCAAACCAGGACGTTGGTGACGATCAGGGCGATCGTCACATAAGGCGTGCGGAGGGTGGGATTGTGGTCGCGCAGGGGCAGGAACATGCGCGTGAGTCTACTTGAACATGCTGGTGATTTTCGACCACAGCGACGTTTTGCGCTCCAAGGTCACACTCAGTCCGGTGGCGTAGGGTTTGGGCCAAGAAGCCTCGGGGTCACAGAGCTCCACGCTCAGCCCCCAGTCCTTGTGGCCACGCACGGTCACTTCACCCTTCTCGAAGGTGGGGCTGACGCGCATACGTACGCGGCCCAGAGCCACGGGTGTGGTTCCCGTCATCTCCTGGCATTCCTGCCAGAATTGAAGCTCCATCCCCTTCTCGGTAGGCGAGCCCATCTGTTTGAGCCCGGGGATGTTGCGCCACCGAATGGCCCCATCGAGTTCCACGCCAAAGGGCATGTCCAGCCCAAAGGCGGCACCACTGAACACACGCGTTGAATCGCCGGCGATGGCTATGAACGCCTCGATCAACTCCACGTCCTTGTCGAACGTGATCTCATGCGATGTGAGACTCTCGTTGGCGTAGAGGCCGAGCGTGTAGGCCCCGGGAACCTCGTTGCGATCGTAGAGCTTACCCTGCTGGGCCAGGCCGGGAATCGGAACGGACGCAACTGCGGCCAGAGCCGCGATCGAAACTAGAGCTGACCACTTCATGGGTTCCAATGCTCCTGCAACCAGGTTTGGGTGTGGGGGGCCCGTTCGGGGTGGGCGTGCAGACGCTCGACCAGCGAGTTCAGGTCTTCCGTCTCGTCTACATCGTACCACGCGGGCACGTTTCCTACGTTCAACCCGAGAGCGCCGGCTCGGTTCCGGAGTTGGGCACCGGTGTGCTCACTGCTCCAGGTAATGCCTTCAAATAGCTCTGGCACGGCCAGCCGAAGCCCAATGCACCAGACGCCACCGTCGTCGGCCGGCCCCAGAACCAGGTCGTGTTCCTGCGTCGCCTGAAGGGCCTGGTCGATGTACTCCACCGGCAGGTCGGGGCTATCGCTACCCAGGAACACCAGGGGCATCCGTCGCTGGCTCTGGGCGCTTGCCGCCGCGGCGGCCAATCGTTGGCCCAGATCCCCTTCGACCTGGGCCAGTGTAGAAATCCGGTCGATCGATGTATCCGCAACGGCTCGCGGTAGATACCCCTCCACGGGCGGTCCATCGAAGGCCAGGATCAGGTGCTCGGCGCGCGATTGCAGGGCGACGGTCACAGAGTCGTGCAGCAGTGCCGTATATAGGTCGCAGGCCGCCTGATCGCCCAGCTGAGCGGCGACGCGTGTCTTTACCCGGCCCGGCCGTGGGGCTTTCAGAAATATTGCCAGGTTCACTTGCGTTCCCATACTCGACACGAAGCCATCAGTGGCACCAGAATGAAGGCGACGATGGACTCCAATAAACTTTGGTATCTCAAGCGAATCAATCTGTTCCGTTGTCTCGATGCCGGTGAGCTCGAGCGCGTCGGCGAGATGGCGCATCATCGCGTATATCAGCGCCGCCAGCTCATCTTCTCTCCCGAGAATCGCGGAGACTGTATCTACCTGCTGAAGCAGGGTCGCGTGAAGCTCTCTCGGTTCGACGATACGGGAAAAGAGGTGACCCTCGCCATTCTTGAAGAGGGTGAGTTCTTCGGAGAAGAGGCGCTGACCGGACAAGAACGGCGCAACGGCTACGCCGAGGCTCTTGAGGAAGTTCGTGTATGTCGCATCTCGCGCGAAGATTTCGAAAAGTTGCTGGAGGCGAATTCCGAACTGGCGCTCCACGTGGCGCGCCAGATGAGCGAGCGTCTCCTGGGGGCGCATTCGCAGATCGAGTCGCTGGCGTTCCAGGGCGTGCCTCAGCGGCTGGCGGCGGTCGTCGTGAAGCTGGCCGAAGCCCACGGTCAGACGCTCGATACCGGCAAGATCCGCATCGACCTGCGGCTGACCCATCAGGAACTGGCCAGCCTGGTCGCATCGACGCGCGAAACCACAACCACCGTCCTGAGCCGGTTCAAGCGTGAAGGATGGATCGAGACCGATGGAAGGTGGATTCTGGTGAACAGTCTGGAAGCGTTACGTGCCTTTGCCGCCGACGAAGTGAAATGGAGTTCCACGCGGTGAATTCGAAACGCCGCGTCTGGGTGGTGATGCCGGCGTTGAACGAAGAAGCATCGATCGGCCTGGTGCTCGACGCTCTTCCCCGCGATCACGAATTGACCGTGGTCGTGGCCGACAACGGCAGCACCGATACGACCGCCGCCGTGGCGACCAAAGCTGGTGCGGTGGTCGTGCCCGAGCCGGTGCGCGGATACGGGCAAGCCTGTCTTACTGCGTTGTCCGAAGTGCGCCGCCGCCAGCCCGCCGCCGAGGACGTCGTGGTGTTTCTCGACGCCGACTTCAGCGACGATCCACGCGAGCTGCCCCTGGTCATCGAACCCATCGTGGCCGGCCGGGCCGACCTGGTCATTGGTTCACGGGTCCTTGGCCAACGCGAACCGGGGGCTCTACTGCCTCAGGCGCGTTGGGGCAACTGGTTGGCGGGCCACTTGATCAAGTTCATGACCGGCGTGCGTTTTACCGACCTGGGACCGTTTCGGGCCATCCAATGGGAGTCGCTGGAGGCGCTGGCCATGGCCGATCGAGCGTTCGGCTGGACGGTCGAGATGCAGTTGAAAGCAGCTTCGGGCGGCTTGCGCTGCGTTGAGGTTCCGGTGAGCTACCGCAAGCGGGTGGGCCAGAGCAAGATCACCGGCACCTTCCGCGGCACCGTGCTGGCCAGCGTAACCATCCTTGGCATCCTGGGTCGTTGGGCGTTGCCCGGCCACGGCGGGATGGCGGCTCGGCGCACCTCGCAGCTCTGAATTCCGTAGACTACGGTCAGGTATCTTCCAGTGGCCAGTCGATCTGCGTTCGCCATTGGGCGGGGTCTGGTACGGCCACCGGATCGGTCAGGTAGATTTCACGCGGCACGCCCGCGCTCGCGAGCCCCTGCGCGAGCAACTGGGCGTCCAGTACCAGGTAGGCACTCATCAACTGATCGTAATCGCCTTCGTGCACGGTACTGAGTACCGGACCGGCCGGGAGTTGATGGACCCGCACGGGCCGCGGCAGCGAGATCTGGTCTTCGATGGGGAAGCCCGATTCGATGGTCCACGGCGGGGAACTCGGCACGTCACCCGGCTTGGCGTAGTGTGAAATGGAGAACGGTGGTCCCGCCGGACCAGCTCCGTTCGCTTCGAGCGCCGACCACACCTGGGTGAGTGTGTTTTCCACGCGATTGGCTGCATTGCGTGGGTCAGCCTCGAACGCAATGGTGGCAACCCACTGCGCCGGGCGGTTCTCCATCGACACTTGGTAGTCCATCGTTTCCACAATCCCATCCGGGAGCCTGCGGGCAGTATACCAGCAGGTTCCCCCAATTGTCTGCGCGTTCGCGGCGCGCCGCGCATTCAAATGGTGAGGGCGCCCAGCAGTTGGGTCGACCCCTTCAGTTCGTACCCCTCGCGCCGAAAGACATCGGCGTGTTCGTACACGGGCACGCCGTCGGGGTGGCGCCCCGTGTAGAACCGCACCAGCACCTGGGTATTGTCTTCTTGCACCAGCGGCCGCCAGTCGCGGGGGGGATCCTTTCGCCAGAATTGGTCGATAGGCTGCGGTCCACGTTTTGCGGCGGGTAGGGAGGTCCACGGATTGCGTTGAACAAGATCGTGTTTGGCCCAGCGCGCATGGGCGCCGCGGGTTCCGGTCTCGGAAAGTTCTCGCCACAAGATCGAAGCGCACAGGTATGGCCACGGTCCGGGCTCGGCGTCGAAGGCCTCCATGAACGAAGGTACCCGGCGGCCGCCGGGTGACGTGGCCCACACCCGACTGGCTATTCCCTGGGCGTCCACCTCGTGGCGCGCGTGCAGCGCCCAGCCCGGGCGTAGCTGGAGGGCGTCGTCAAACGCCAGCAGGGCTTGATCGAGGAAAAACGAACCCTCGTGCACACCCGACGGCACGTTGTCCGGCAATGCACTGGCGCGTTGGAAGCGCCGACGCATGTGGCGCAGCTGCTCTACCTCGTGCTCGCGAAACGACGTTCTCAGGCTCATTGCGATTGCGGTTCCTTTGCTCATGCCAACGCTATAGCATTGTAAACCATACTCCTGTGGACCCCTATCCATCCTCGATTGCCGGGTGCGAGCTTTGTTCGTGCGGACTGCGTTCTTGTTCCTGCTCGTGCTGACGCTGGTGGCGTACGCCAGCGTGCGTGGGCACGACTACATCACGTTGGATGACCCTGGCTACGTGAGTGAAAACGCTGAGGTGTTGGAGGGACTCACCGGTCACGGCGTGAGCTGGGCTTTCAGTACCTTCCACAAATCCAATTGGCATCCGCTTACCTGGATTTCGCACATGACCGACGTCCAGTTCCTGGGGGCGGGAGCGGGCGCGGCCCACCTGGTGAACCTGCTGTTCCACCTGTTGAACGTGGTTCTGGTTTTTCTGGTGTTGAGAGAGCTGACGCACGATGAATGGCGCGCGCTGGTGGTAGCCGCTCTGTTTGCATTGCACCCCACCCACGTCGAGTCGGTAGCGTGGGTTTCCGAGCGAAAAGACGTACTGAGTCTGTTCTGGGGAATGGTGGGTCTGTTTGCCTACGCCCGCTACGTGCGGACCGATTCGGGTCGCCAGAAATGGTACGTCCTGATGGTCGTGGGTATGGCGGCCAGCCTGCTGGCCAAGCCCATGTTCGTGACGTTCCCGTTCGTCTTGTTGCTGCTCGATGCGTGGCTGCGGCGCGATCGATCGCGGCGGTTGTTGGTGGAGAAGCTGCCGTTGTTCGCCCTGACCATCGTGTCGTGCGTAATGACGCTGCGGGCACAGTCGGCGGGTGGCGCAGTCATGGCGCTCGAGTCGGTGCCCCTGGGCGAACGCGTGGTCAATGCTCTGGTCAGCTACATGCGTTACATGGGCAAGACGGTGTGGCCCACCGATCTGGTGGTGTTCTATCCGCTCGAACATCCGTCTGCGGCCACGATATTCGGCGCGGCGGTAGTGGTCGGCGGCATGACCGCGGTGACACTGTTTTTTGCCCGTCGCTGCATGGCCGCCTTGGTGGGCTGGTTGTGGTTCCTGGGTACGCTCGTTCCCGTGATCGGACTGGTGCAGGTAGGATCGCAGGCCATGGCCGATCGCTACACCTACCTACCGTCGCTGGGCCTGTTCATCATGCTCGCCTGGGTGCTGCCGCTCAACGATGTCCGTCGTAGTTGGGTTTCCCGTTCGGCGTGGGCGTTGACCGCGCTGGTCGTGATCGCGTTCACGCTGCAAACGCGCGCGCAAGCGGCACGCTGGAAGGACACCCAGACCCTGTTTGCCCACGCGGTCAGTGTAATGCCCGACAATCATCGCGCGCACTACAACCTGGCGTTGGGGCTGCGTTCGGCGGGAGATCTGGCGGGCGCCCAGACGCATCTGCGATCGGCCATGCAACTACGACCCGATTGGTACGAGCCGCCGCTTCTGTTGGCCACGATCCTGCGTGGCCAGGAGCCCACCTCCGAAGCTCTCACGCTGGCCAGACGCGCGGTGGAGTTGAACGGTGCCGACGCGCGCGGTCAGTATGTGATGGGTTTGCTGTTGGCCGAAGACCGTCAGTTCAGCGAGTGCGAGCCGTTCCTGCGCCGCGCGATCGAGTTGAATCCAACCGACCCGCGTCCGGCCGAAGTGTTGGGCAACGTCTATGCGCAGAATGGCCGGGTGGATGACGCTGTGCCGCTGTACGAATCGGTGCTGGTGCTGGACCAGAACAACGCGAAGGTCCACAACAACCTGGGGATGCTGCTGGGGCGTCAGGGGAAGCTACGTGAGGCTCGCGATCATTTCGCGGCCGCGGTGCGTGCGGACCCCGATCACGGTCAGGCGCGGCAGAACCTGGAGCGTGCGGAAACCATGCTGCAGAGAAATCCCGACGGCAACCGCTGACGCAGCTCAGCGAGCGCGCGGAAACCTGGGTGCCGACAGAAGACCCCAGCGGCATAGGCGAAATTGCACGGCGGTCAGCACGCAGCCGATACCGTAGCGCATGCTGCGCGAGAAGTTGATGCTCGACGCCTCGGGGAAGTACTTCGTGGGGCACGTGATCTCGGCAATCGTGTACCCGTGCCACAACACCTGGGCGAGGATCTGATTGTCGAATACGAAGTCGTCGGAGTTCGCTTCGAGATCGATTTCCTCGAGAATCTCACGCGAGTAGGCTCGGTACCCCGTGTGGTATTCCGATAGCTTGGCGCCGTAGAATATGTTGCACCACAAGGTCAGGAATCGGTTGGCGATGAACTTCCACCACGGCATGCCGCCTTCCTTGGCGTACCCGCCCAGGATGCGCGAGGCCAGGACGCAGGGATACAGCCCGTTGCCGATCATGTAGGACATGGCCGGGATCAACAGAGGCGTATACTGGTAGTCGGGGTGCACCATGATCACGATGTCGGCGCCAGCGTCCAGAGCCAGGCGGTAGCACGACTTTTGATTGCCGCCGTAGCCTCGGTTTTCGGGATGGGTGTGCACGGTCACGTGCTCGAGCGCGCGCGCCACATCGGACGTCGAGTCCTTGCTGGCGTCGTCCACCAGGATCACGTGGTCGACCACTTCCTGTTCCATCACTTCGTGATAGGTTTTTTCGAGGGTGCGCGCGGCATTGTAGGCCGGCATCACCACTACGACTTTCTTGCCATGAATCATGGTTGTTGATGGATGGCGAGGGGGGCAGCGGCGGGGACGTCGGCGGGTGAGGCCACTCCCAGGAGCTTGGCGATGGTAGGCGCCACGGCGCGCATGTCCAGTCTTTCGACCGACGAGCCGGCCTCCACCTGTGACGACATGACCAAAAGAGGCACGTGCGTATCGTAGTTGTAGGGCGTTCCGTGGTTCGTGCCCCCCGGAAACGTGTCGACCAGCCAGTACGGCGGCCAGCGTAGCAAGATGTCGGGTCCACGATCCGCGGGCCAGGTCCGACGGTAGGCGTCCAGATAGGGATCCTCACCCGGTTGCCTGCGACTCAATAGCTCCGATCGGGTGTAGGCAGCGGCCACAAAGGGAAGCGCCTCGAGCTCTTGCTTGCAGGCCATTTCGAACGCTGTGGAATCGATTCCGGCCGAGGTGGCCGTCTCGTAGTCCAGCACGATGCCCTCGAATGTTGCGTGGCGAAAGCAGGCGCGACCTACTTCGAACTCCTGCCCCAGGTTGCGGTCGCAGCTGGAAATGAATGCCTGGTAGTCATCCGAGACGATGCGCTTGGCCGGCACCCCCTGGAATTGCGCGTACTCGGGCAGGGGAGCCACACCGTGGTCGGAAGTGAGCACCACCGAGTACTGATCCTTACCTATGCGAGCGTCCAACCCGTCGAAGAACTCGCCCAGGTAGGCATCCAGTCGGGTGTAGTAGTCCTCGACTTCCTGGCTGTACGGTCCATACAGGTGGCCTATCAGGTCGGCGGAGGACAGACCGATCCACAACAAGTCGGCGGTGTCATCCTGACCCAGCTCCATGTTGTCGATCGCCAGCGTGGCGAACTGCAATGTCAGATGATCGCCCAGCGGCGAGAATGTGATCTGCCGAAAATAGTTTTCGTCGAAGTGATGCGTGAAGGATACGTCCACCCCACCGTTTTCGGTGTCGAAGCCGTCTTGGCGCGTTTCGGCGTTGCGGCTTTCGGCATGCATGGGTTCCCAGGACTGACCCTCGTATTGGAACAGCACCTTCTCGTTGAACGGGGCCACCCAGGCTGGCAGTTCGGGCAGGTAGTACGTCGAGGTAACCGCGCCCGGTACGTCCGGATGAAACCAGAACGCGGCATCGGCCGAGTGGCCACCCAGGGCAATGGCCGATCGCGCCTTGATGGCAAGCGAGACCACGTGGCTTTGCGGCGAAGCTTTCTTCAACCAGTCGCCTACCGTTTCTTTCCGCAGTCGAAACGGCGAGGCACCGGAGTCGGGGTCGTTCAACACCGGATACCGCGGATCATCGGTCCAGCGTACGACTTCGTTGCTATCGCGATCGAACCATGATTGTTCGAAAACGCCGTGCTCCCTGGGGTCCTGGCCGGTGGCGATGGTAGCGTGGCCGGGGGCCGTTCCGGTCATGGCCGCGCCGAAGTAGGCTTCTTGAAACCATTGACCCTGGTCGACCAGTCGCCGCAGCCCTCCCTCGAGCAGCACGTTGAATCGATTCAGGTAGTCGCCACGCATCTGGTCGACAACCAGTACCACCACCAGGCGTGGCGCGGCTGGGGGAGTTGGAGCGCAGGCTCCCATGAGCAGGGTCCACCCCAGGCAAACCGCGGTAATCCGTTTCATGAAGCCTGCTCGATGGTGTTGTTGCTCGCGTCCTGCTCGAGGTAACGCAGAATATTCTGCGCCAAGGCCATCAGGAGTTTCTGCGCCACATCGAAATGGTCTTCCATGGTGTCGAAGATTCGTATCGAATCGCTGCGCATGGCCCGGACCGGGGTTATGCATTCGGCCCGGTACCACCGGGGCATCTGGGCGATCGTTTCGACGTTCCCGAGCGGGTACCCCGCGCCGGCGGTGAACTGTCGTCGACCTTCGTCGAACGTACAATGCACATCACCCGACAGGATCAACTGCATGTGGTCGGCGGTCGCTCCGGGCTCCCACAGCACGGTTCCCGCGTCGAACGTCTGGTAGATCTGACCCGCCGCGATATTGGCCAGCGCTTCCAGGCTGGCGGTGGCGAAGATGGGCGACTTGCGAATGAGCACCAGGCCCTGGATGAGGTCGGGTTCACCTTCGGGCGCCTGCACGCCGCGTTCCTGCCAAGGCGATTTGTACCCTCCGTCGGTGGTGGACTTCAAGATCTCCAGCGTTCGCTGCGACATGTTCTGGATGGCGCTGCGCAGCATGGGAAAGTGATCTTCCCAGATCTCCATGACCGACGGCCCCCAGAATTCCAGCGCAACCACGTCGGTGTCGGCCACGGCCAACATGCCTTCGCTGTCACCCGCCAGCCATTGGAGAAACCCCACCGCTTCTCCCGCGTGCGACGGCAACTGGGTAACGCCGTGCTTTTCCGCCCTCACCGTTCCTTCGACGATCATATAGAATCGACGAAGCAAGCTCTCGTCCTGTACGAGGATGTCTCCCGCGCGAAACTGGCGTTCGATGGCCAAGCGGGCCAAGGGCACCAGCTGTGAGGTCGATAGGCCACGTAGCGGCTCGAGGCTCTTCAGGTAGAGAACCCGATCAAAGGGCCCTACGAATCTCGTGGTGTCGTTCATCCCCCGGCTCCTTCGGGCATGGGTCCTCGCAACAGATCCAGAGCCCGTCGCGCCGTACGTACCACCGGGGCCGAGCTGCCGCGCGACATCTCTTCCACGTACGGTTCCAACGTCTTGATCTTCAATTCACCTACGTGGTAGGCGGCCAGACTGCTCAGAGCCACGCTGCCTTCCTGCATGAGTACTCCCATCAGTTCTTCGTAGCTGTCCACCCGGGGGCGGTAGTATCGGCCTGCGTGGCGTAGCTTCTCGCGGTCGGATGTGTCGTCCAGGATTCCAAGGATAGCATTGCGCAATGGGGGTTCGATGAGAGCCTCCACCAATTCTCGGCTACTCGCCTGCTGATCGGGGCGATCGCTGCGAATTCCCTGATAGATGCGCTGAAAATCCTGGCCAGGGTCGTCATGGGTCAGACCCACCAGGCGGAACAGGCGTTCGATGGCGTATTCGAACTTGTTGTCGAACGCGTGCAGCATGAGTTCGTGCACATCTGTCCTCCGCGTGGGGTCCGCGGCTCCCCATTCTTTCATTTTCTGGCGCCAGTCGATCAGTCGGAACGCTGATTCCATGGTGCGGTCGATGGCGGCCTCGACTTGGGCGGGATCAAACCGAAGGTCAGGACGACGATCGCGCATCTGACCCAACGCTCGCAGGATCTTGAAGCGCGTCATGCCGTCGCTATCCGATGCCAGCCGGGGCAGAAGAATCCGCACCGCGGACTCGTGGTCGAATCGGTGGATCGTGCGCGGAATATGACGTCGTATTTCGGTAGGGGTTTCGGTGTCTTCCAGCGCGGCCTCGAGCGCATCGAGAGCCGGCTTGCCCAGGGCCAGGAGCGCCGCTCGCGCGTTGGGCCGCAGGTCGGCCTGCGAGAGCATGTCGATGAGCGGCGGAATGAACTTGGGGTTGGCCACTGCCTGCATGGCGCGGCCCACCGCAACACGGGTGTTCAGATCCACCGAAGACGATAGCTGCAACAAGATGTCTTCGAAGATGGCATCGGGCTGATGGTAGATGGCTTCGGCCAACGCCGTTCGCTCGCGCGCCGTGGCGGCGCGGGCGAAGGCCGCGAGTGCATCCTTGGCCTGGGGCTCATCGACCCAACGCGCCGCGGCCAGTCCCACCAGAGCGGTCGAGCGTACTTCGGGCGAGGGGTCTTCGAGAAAGTCGTGTAGGTGAGCCGAGATATCGGGAGCGATGGCGGCGCGCGCGCGCATGGAAGCCGCGCGGACCGCCGGGTTCTGGTGCTCCATCAGGCGTTCGGTCACGGGCAGGATGTCTTCCCGGCGTTCGTGCGCGAACACGTCCAGCGCCTTCAGTACCACATCTGAAGACGGGTGATACAGAATCAAGGCCGGAATGAGTCGGGACCGTCCCTGTTGTGCCAGCAGATCGAGGGCGGCGATCACCTCGGCATCATTGGGTCGGTTCAGTGTGGCAATGAGGGTTTCGAGCGAAGCCATGTCCAGTTCGGGAAAGTCCAGGCTGGTCTCGAAGTGTCCTTCCTCCAGGGTCGTTCGATTCAGGTCCAGGTACAGTCCGAATATCCGGTTGGCGACAACAATCCAGGCCGCCAGCAAGGCCGCCAGTACGCCCGTGAGCACCGTGAGGTTGTTGCCCAGGGCAACCCCCGCCAGGATTCCCATGGAGGCCAGCGCCTGACCACCACGTTGCCCCAGTACATCGATCACGGTCTTGGCTCGCGCGCGTGCTTCGCGCGTCAGCGGCACGAACAACATTTCCGTGGATGTGCGGTGGATCGAGTGGCGCAGGCTACCGTCGATGACCTTCATCATGAGAGCGCATGGCAGCACCAGAAATGGTTCAAACAACAGCGCGGCCAAAAGGGCCAGCGCGGCGAGGCCCAGTCCCGACGGCAATATGGCGAGTACGCGCTGAAGCCCAAATGAATGAGTGAGGAAGCGGACCAACGTGATCTGCACCAGCAGCGACATGAGGTTCAGACCCAGATAGGCCGAAGAGAAGAAGCTCCCCAGCCGTTCGGGTTCGATGACCGCCGCGACGAAGCTCTTGAACAGGTAGTCGACCAGCGTCAGCGCCAATGTCGACACGAGCGTCAGAGCCAGGAGCTTCTTCAGGTAGGGGCGCCGGAGCACGATACGCAGGCCGCTGCCCCAGTCGGTGTCCGGCTGGTCTTCGCTCACGGCCGAACCGGTGGCGCGCGATTGCAGGAGCAGCATGGGACCCAGCGCGGTCACGCCGAACAGGGCCATGGCGGCCAGGACCATCGTTTCGGGCGCGGCCACCTCGGCCAGTACCCGGGCCGTGGCCGAGCCGGCGATGGCGCCCAGTACACTGCCGGTTCCGATAACGGCGAACAATCGCTTGGCCTGGGTGATGGTGAAGACATCACCCACCAAGATCCAGAATCGAACGATCACCAGGCTGGAGTAGACCGAGGGCCAGATGTACAGCGCGTAGATGGCCACGGTGCCACCCGTCTTCAGCCAAGCCCACAACAGGGCGGTAACCGCCGCCGACCCCAGTAGCGACCAGCCCAACAGCTGGCGGTCGCCTCGGTTGCCCAGTGTGCGATCCTGGATTCGAGCCAGCGCCAGGGCCAGGATGGCCACGATCAGGTACACCCACGGCAGCCGCGATGGGGGCAACTTGGCCAGGAACAACGCGTCTCGAGCCGTTTCCAGGATCGCGTGTCCGGCCATGATGCCAAACAGCGTCAGGAAGGCGCCCAGGGTGGCACGCCGTTCGTTGGCCCTAACTTGTGCCAGGATTCTTATCATGCTCGCCAAGAACTGCCCAACGGCAGACCATAGTGGGAAATGTCATCCACCACAAAATGCGCTATGACGGACGCAGCCGCCGGTTCCCGCGCTCTTTCTGGTTCGGAATAAAACCTGTCGCGGGTCGGGCCCGCGAGGGTTGTTCGTTCGGAAACTCCAGATAGGCATCCCTAAAGTTGGGTTTTCAACCAGGGCGGATGAAATCCGCCAGGGCGTACGGACATGGCGTGGCCCCTTCTCCTGGTTCTCCAGATGATCCCAGAGTTGGCGTCGTGCTTGCCATAGACAATACCGCAAGCGGGGCTCCCAGCTAGCTCATCCGAGTATGCTCCCACTAGCTGATACGACGTGCTTGAACGCTCCCGTTGGAGTTCCGCTGCTTCAAGCCTTGCCCCTCGGGCTCCCTCACATTTGAGGGGCGAGGTGAAAAAAGTGGCCCCTCGATCGCCAGATCGGGGGGCCTCTTCATTTTCCGCCCGGGAACGGACTTTCCAACGCGGGCCCCACCGGAGAGTCTCAAGCCACACTCCCCGACAAAAAAAGCCCCCCGATCGGTGATCGAGGGGCTTGCTTGCTTCAGCGGTCGGCGGGCTACTTCACGTAGGCAACTTTCCGTACGTGTTCGGAGTCGGTAGTAGCCAACTTCACCAGGTACGTTCCGGCCGCAGCCACCGCGCCCGACTGGTCGCGGCCGTCCCAAGTGAAACTATGCACGCCCGGTGACAACGTTTCGTCGGCCAACACCCGGACGCGACGTCCACGAACGTCGAACACGTCCACGCGGGCACGATCACTTCCCGACAGATAGACCTGCACGGTGGTCGTGCTATTGAACGGCGCGGGGAAGATGCTCGTGACGCGGCTGACGTTCGCGGGGTTCGCGAATGGATCGGTCGCGGTGGGCAGCGTGGGCGTGTTGTTGGGGTCAGCGGGGTCGCCGCCCAGGTCGATCTCGTCGCGGTCGAAGACACCGTCGAGATCGCGGTCATTGCCCATGCGTACGCCCTCGCCCAGCGGCACGGCCAGGAAGGTGATGGTGGCGTTACCCACCAGCAGACTCAACAGTTGCGTCGAGGTCTTGATGTCGCCCAGGCGGTCGCCGTGGAACCCTACTTCGATGAAGTTGTAGCCACGCAGTTCAGCGCCGATGGTCCCGTGGGCAATGAGATCCATATGACTCTGATTCGCCGCGACGATCAGGTCGCTGAGTATATCGAGCTTGGTCTGGTCGCCCGTGCTGGTCACGTCAAATGTCACCTGCGCGCCCACGGCGGGGTAGGTTTCTGAATTGAAATTCAGCAGGAATGCGACTAGGTTGGCCTGCTGATCGACCGGGACGAAGAACCCGGGTTCGGCCACGAACTCTTCCAGCGTCGTAAACTCACCGTCATGGGTGAATCCGAAACCACGTTTGTTGCTGCCGAAGTGGTCGTCGAAACCTTCCTTGTCGAGCAACCCACGCGCCTGCGTGTTCTTGATGGACTGATTGCCCAGCGCCGTCGGTGCCGTATCCACCACTACCTTGTCCGTACCCCATGGCAGCTTGTGGCAGCTGATGCACGCGAAGAACGTGTACGTGGTCTCGCCCAGGTTGGGATTGCCGCTGTGCGTGTCGTTCATGCTGTCATCCAGCGAGCGCACCGGGTTGGGCGGATACTTTATGGTGCCTACGAAATCCGAGAACATCTGCAGTTCGGGCGGGGTCAGTGGGATGCCACCCATGAGTGAGCCGAATGCCCCGTTGAAGGCGCTGACATCGGCCCGGTCGCCGCGCCAGTGCAGGCGCCCCACCTCGAGCAGGCCACGTAGGCTCTGCGACATCAACGGGCCCTTGTCGGGGTGGAACGGCATGGTGGGCCGGAAGAAATTCTCTTCGGGCGGCAGCGTA
This sequence comes from Candidatus Krumholzibacteriota bacterium, assembly GCA_029262065.1. Taxonomy (GTDB): domain Bacteria; phylum Krumholzibacteriota; class Krumholzibacteriia; order JAJRXK01; family JAJRXK01; genus JAJDAC01. Next base: position 111,150 of record JAJDAC010000048.1, read on the forward strand.
TCGAGCACTGCGATGTTGGTGTTGCCCAGGTTCCAGGCCACGCCATCGAAGTGACCGTAGGGATGGCACGTCGCGCAGGCCATGTTGCCATTGCCGCTGCGGTTGCCGGTGTAGAGAAACGGTCGTCCGTCTTTGACCTCGGGCGGCGTGGGATCCCAGCCGCTGAGTCCCACCGGGACCGTTGTGCCCGTGGTTCCGGTGTTGGGATCGATCAGCTCCAGTGAGTTGTCGAACCAATTCAACATTATCAGGTTGCCCGATCCCGGGTGAGCCACCAGGCCAACCGCGCCCTCGGCACACGCCAGTCGACGAACAACCAAGCCAGTGGCCGGATTGACCACCGCTATGCGCTCGCCACCAAGTGAGGACACGTAGAGTTCGGTGGCGCCCGAAATGTCGGACAGGATCACTTCGTTGGGAATACACAGCGAGTCATCGGCCAACGGTCCCACCGGACCGGGCACGGTCGCTTGCGTGCTGGTGACGACGTGGTCGTTCAGCAGGTGGTCTACGGGGGTTCCCGAGCCACCGGGAATCTGTGTCAGATGGTTGCGCGCGAAATCACCCTGCAATACGTCTTCGAAGTACACGTCGTTGAACGAGTCGATGTTCACGACCCAGATGTCACCGTTGGCGGGGTTCACGACCAGATCTTCGATAAGCGTTCCCACCCCCGTCACGGCAGTGGCCACGTTGGGCGACGCACTGATGTTCAGACGAATGATGTCCTGGTCGTAGAGATCCCAGGTAACGAAGCTGCTCCAGTCGCCGCCCATGTCGTCGAGCCACTGGCCGGTTCCGTTCTTCTTCACGATGAGCCCGTTGTCGGGCTGATTGGCCGGCGGCAGGCTGCCGCTGAACGACGGACTGTACGGCGGTAGCGCTCCGAGGTAGGGGCCAGAGATGTCGGCCACCATGTCACGGCGCACCAGCGTGGTGTTGCTTCCGCTTTCGAATACTGCGATCCAGACCGTGCCCGCGTTGGGATCAACGGCCATGGCGCGCGGGTCGGCCCCGTTCAGATCGATGCTGAACAGTTCGTTGCGCGCGCCCTCGGCCTCGAGGATGACGACGCGATCTTCGCGACTGATGGTGACCACGGCCCAGTGCAAGCCGCCCACGACGGGGTCGTCGACGAAGGCGATGTCGGCGGGCTCATCACCCACCGGAATCGTGGCGAGCACGGTTCCCAGGTCGAGGTCGATGACCGAGACATCATCGGAAAGATGGTTGGCCACCCAGGCCACCGACGAATTCAGCATGCGAACCGACACCGGTTCCAGGCCCACCCGGATTTCGCGTTCGAGCACCGGTGTTCCGGTGGACATGTCAAACACGGACACCCGGTTGTCGGCCGAGTTCAAGGCGACCAGTCGATCCCCCAGGATGTCCAGGGGGTGTGTCTGATGCGACTCGAACTGGACGGGGTCGGCCAGTGAAGATCTGGGAGCCAGCGAGAGAAGGGCGGAGAGCAAGATGGCGAGCCGCACCGGCCGATGTTTCTTCAAAAGGGCGTCCTCAGGGCTGGGTTGGGCAGACTCTGGTACGGGCTCCAGAGTGCGGAGGTTCAGGACCTACTATTTTGCACTGTTTCCGGGGTCATGTTCAACCCGGAGCACGCGAAACATTGCCCGAATCAAGGGGATGCCCCGAGATGGGCCCGATTCTACCAAGCACGCCACCAGTGAGGGGCCCGCAGGGCCACCATGACGCCGCCCTGACCCACCAGCATCCAATTCTGTGATGCGGCGTCCATGAGCTCCAGCGCCGCAGCGGGGGATCGTCCCCGGAGCTGGGTCAGCAGGGATTCGATGGCCGCGGCCGTTTCGGCTTCTGGAAGCGCAGCGTCCAGGATCAGCAAGGAGACCCGATGTTGCGCGACCCACGCGGACAGGTCTTCCGAGGATGGCAGGTTCGATGGATTCTTGCCGGGAGGGCGTGTCCACACGATCAGGTTCGCATGCGGCGCAGCCGCCGCCAGCGCGGCGTCGAGTTCCCCCGTGCGCGCGTGTGTCCAGACCAACGCGTAGCGTCGGTCGATCGCGTCCGCGGCCGACCAGGGTTCGTTGCGGGGAATCATTTCAAACGTTCGCGTATGGCGACGAAAAATCTTCACGATGGTCGTGATGCCGCGCGCACTCTCGGGCTCGTCCAGTAGTGGCGCGAGTGCGAGCACTCCGGTGGGGCGGTCAGCGGTAGCACCCTGACACCCCAGCGTGGCCAGCGCCAACCAAACGCCCACCACCATTGCACGTCTTGTTGTTCGCCGCTGGGTCACGGGCAGTGCGCGGGAACGATGATGAGCCCGCCACGATCGTCCGCCACGTAGACCAGCTCGTCTTCGAGAACGGCATCTTGCGCCAAGGTCGAAGTGTCGATCGCTCCCAGCAGGACCATGTTTGTCGGGTCGGTGACATCGATGGCTTGTAGACCCCGCTCGAACATTGCCACGTAGACCACCGCCGGATCGTCGCCCACGCTCACTCGTAGCGCGGCGTCGGGCGTGGCGATGCTATCGAGTCTCTGGGGCGAAGCCGGATCGGTTACATCGTAGGTCGCCACCCCGCTCATGTTCTCGGCCACGAACATCGTGCTGCCCTTGACCTCCACGTCGCGAGCAGAACCAATGGTGATGGCCGTGCCCAGCAGCTGTGGGGACACGGGGTTGGACAGGTCGAAAATGGCCACGCCGTCACGATCGTCGGCGACATAGGCCCTGTTTCCGGCCACGTGAACGCCCCGGGCGACACCTGGGGTTGGGATGGTCGTGGTTACTCGTGGTGAAGCGGCGCTGCTCACATCGACCACCACCAAGCCGGCCAGGCCGGCCGCCACGAAGGCGTAGTTCTCGGCCACGGCCAAGCCCTGCGCGTTGCCGATGATCGCGTTTCCCAGAATGCGGGGCGCATCGGGTTCAGAGATGTCGACGATCTGCAATCCCTGGACCTCGTCGGTCACGTAGAGCCGATTGCCTTCGAGGTACAACGATACGCTGCGACCGGGCAGACCAACCGAACCCACCTCGAAAGGGCGTTCCGGATCGATCGCATCGATGATGGCGAGGCCGAACGTGCCGTCGGCCAGGAACACCAGGCGTTGGCGGACCGCGACTGCGCGGGCGATTCCCGGCGAATCGAATTCACCAATGCGCGTGCGTGCGCGTGGCGACCCCACGTCGATCCGGACCAGCCCCGTGTCGTCGGCCATCCACAGGTCCTTGCCCGCGCGGGCAAACGTGCGCGCGGTTCCCGGTGTGTCGACCGATCCCACCAGCGTCAGTTCTTCGCCGCCTCGATCCACGATCGTCAGCCCCGACGTGCCCGAAGCCACGTAGGCGAGCGGGCCATCCAGCTGCACGTCGTTCGCGGTGCCGGACAGGTCGATCCGCGCCGTCTGCATGGGTGCGGCTGGATTCGTTACGTCAATTCGAAGCAGTCCATCGAGGCCGGCGGCTACGTAGGCTACCGATCCGTCCACCGTGACGCCGAGCGCCGAGCCCGGCGTGGGTAGGTTGCCCAGTAGCGCGGGCGACGCGGGCGTGGAGGCGTCGAAGATCGACAGACCGGCGATAAGGTCGGCCACGTAGACGGTGGTACCCACCACGGTCAACGCTTCGGCCTGACTGTTGGTGGCCACCCGTCCGACTACCGTGGGGTTTGCACCATCGGAAACGTCACAGACGATGAGTTCGTCGAGGCGACCCAGAACATAGGCGGTATTGCCGGCAGCGAAAACGTTGCGGGCGCCACTGTCCACGGGCAGCGTTCCCAGGAGTTGAGGGGCGGCGGGCGTGGCCACATCCAGTACATGTAGCCCGGTGCCATTGGCCGCCACGTAGGCGCGGCTTCCGTCGACATGGATCGCCCAGGGATTGCCATCCAGGCTCACGGGCGCCAGCGGCGTGGGCGGCTCGGTGGAAAGGTCGAACACCAGAAGGTCTTCGTCGAAGGTCGCCACCAACGCCACGGTGCCGACGATGGCAATGTCCCGGACCTGACCCGACTGCAGTACGTTGCCCAGCGCGAACGGCATGGACTGGAAGTTGATGCACGCTGCGTAGGGATCCACCTGCCGGCCGGGTGGCTCGGGCGGCGTGACGGTATCGTCACCGCAACCGACCGCGAGAACGGAGACCAGCAGGTACGTCGCGACGGCTATCAGGTTAAGTTTGATTTTCATGCAGGTGAGCCTAACAGAGCGGCGTTCGCGGCGGAAGCCGTGGCCGCGTACCTTGGCCATGTACCCAGGCCGCGAAGAACCCAGCGAATCCGGAGACGCCGTGTCCAACCTCTATCGACTGGTCCTGAGCCAGGAAGGCAGCGTGCTTCCCTGCGAGGATCTGCGCCAGCGATTGCGCCGTATTCCCGGCCTCGAGAACGAAGACGCCAACACGCTCACGTTCGGTGACGAAGACGAGCACGGCCTCATGCGCATCCGCTTTCGGCCGGTGGCCGACCCCGCCGACAGCTACGATGGTCTGGACGTCGAAGTACCGCGGCCGTGGGTGCATGCCCGCGGGCCGCAGGTGTTTGCCCTGGTGTTCATGATCGCCGAGTGGATCGGGTGGTCGGTCTACGACCCCCAGATCGAATCAACGCTGCAGAAAGAAGCCGTGCTCCAGGGCCTGGTCGCCATGCGCCAAGCCCAGCTGGAGAAGGAGGGCAAGGGCGGTCCCCCGGGAACCCAGGCTCATTTCGTTACGCCCACGCTGCGCGACAAACCCGATTCCTAGAACGCGTTCTCGCCCGTCAGATAGCGCCCCAGGATGAGCGTGTGCACTTCGTTCGTTCCTTCGTAGGTGTACACGGACTCCAGGTTCAGCATGTGACGAATCGCGGCGAACTCGACGCTGATGCCGTTGCCACCCAGAATCGAGCGCGACACGCGGGCGATGTCGAGGGCCATGGCGCAGTTGTTTCGCTTCACCAGACTCACGTGGTACGGAGCGAAGTTCTTGCCCTCGTCCTTCAGTCGACCCAGATGCAGGACGGCCCACTGAGCCAGCGCGATCTGCGTGGCCGAATCGACCAGCTGTTGCTGGATGAGTTGCTTGCTGGCGATAGGCCGGTCGAAGACGATCCGTTCCTTGGCGTAGGCGAGCGCCTCGTCGAAACACGCACGGGCGGCGCCAATCACGCCCCAGGCGATGCCAAAGCGCGCCTGGTTCAGGCAGGCCAGGGCACTGCCAAGGCCCTTGGTCTCGGGCAGTATGGCGTCGGCGGGAACCCGTACCTCGTCCATCACGATCTCACCGGTAAGTGAGGCCCGCAGGGACATCTTGTGATGGGTTTCCGGACACGTAATGCCCGCCTTGTCGGTATCGACGATGAAGCCGCGAATGGTACTTGCGTCGTCGCTGTCGACCTTGGCCCAGACGATGGCCAGGTGCGCGGCGGGGCTGTTCGTGATCCACATTTTCTGACCACTGATGACGTACTCGTTGCCGTCACGCGTGGCGCGGGTGGTCATGGCTCCCGGGTCACTTCCGGCTCCGGGCTCGGTCAACCCGAAGCAGCCGATGAGCTCGCCGGCCGCCATCTTGGGCAGGTACTTCTGCCTCTGTTCTTCGCTGCCAAAACGAAAGATGGGGAACATGCACAGGGCGCCCTGCACCGACACGAAGCTGCGTAGACCCGAGTCACCGTATTCCAGTTCCTGCATGGCCAACCCGTACGACACGTTGTTCATGCCGGCGCAGCCGTAGCCCTGGATGTTCGCACCGAACAGACCCAGCTCTGCGATTTCGGGGACGAGCTCCATGGGGAACGTGGCGTTCTCGAAGTGGGTGGGCACACCCGGAAGAAAACGCTCGCGAATCCAGCGTCGCGTCGTGTCGCGGACGAGGGTCTCCTCGTCCGAGAGCTTCGCATCGATGCTGATGACATCGTCCAGGGAGACCTGGTTCGTGCCGGTGTTCATGTGATTTCCTTTCGCCGCCGCAAACGGGCCCGGGGGGGGGCCAAAGGGGGGGATCGCCGGTCGTTCTGGCCTTCGTGACGATACAAGGTCGTCGCAGATGGCCGTGGCGGCAAGCGTCAACGCGGGGCCGCCGGTTTCGGGCCATCGGTCGTCGATCCTGGCGACCAAAACCACCGAAGATCGCGAGAATTGACGAAGTGGCGCCACCCTCAGCGCCAGTCCCCAACCAGGGAGAACCCGCTGAAAAAGTTCAAAACAAACAACTTACGAGGCATGCCCGCGCCGGGTTGCACCGACTTCCAGTCAATGGCACGTCGCCTGCGATAGGGGAGGTCAGAGAGAGGCAGGTCGCACGCTGCGATTCGGAGTGGCTCTGACCGAAACGGACGATACGCAAACAGGGGGCGCACCTTGAGTGGACAGCAACAGATGCCCCCCGCAGCTTTGGTCGGAGCCACCCGTACTGAATCGAGACTGAGACTGAGACTGAGACTGAACTGATTGATCTGAACTGAACTGAAACTGAACTGATTGATCTGAAACTGAACTGACTGATTGGACTGAACTGAACTGCATTTTGAACAGACAAGGTCGCGACGGAGCACGCGACGAGAAAATGGGTTCTGGAGCCGCCGCATCAATACCCCGCGGGCTGGCACCAGGCCTCAGACAGCCCCCCGGTGAGGTTCAGACTTCGCCGGGGGGTTTTTCTTTGTCTGCTATCGCGTAAGCACCACGCGGATCCGTGCCTCGTCGACCCCACTCGTGGCGCGAACCACGTACACACCCGATGCTACCGGAGCATCGGCTTCGTCGCGTCCGTTCCAGGTGAGGGTGTGTGCACCGGTGGCCATGGCGGCGTCGTGCAACGTGCGGACGAAGCGTCCGCGCACATCGTGAATGGACACGACCACGTGCGTGTCTTCCACGATGTCGACATGGATGGACGTGCGGGGATTGAACGGATTGGGAGTGTTCTGCCGCAACGCCACGTTCGGCCGCGTGGCCGTCGCCGGCGTGTCGACCGCGTTGGGATTCTCCAGCTTGAAGATTCCACCCGAAAGGTAGCAGGCGTAGAGCTCGTTCTGATCGTCGGTGCCGAACGAGGCCAGTGAGAAGTTGGGCCCGTCGATCAACTGACGGTTGTAGGTATTCACTCCGTCGTAGCGCAGCGCCCAGATGCGGCCGCTCAGGTAGTCTCCGTAGACATAGTCACCAAACAGCGAGGGCAGCGCGGTCCCTCGGTAGACGTATCCGCCCACGATGGTGCCGTCCAACCCCGAGTGCGGGTATTCCCACACCGGCGGTTCGAATCCCAGGATCTGGCAACCCGAAGGAGGGCTGTAGCAGTTGTCGCCTTCCCGCGTGGGCCAACCGTAGTTCTTGCCCACTTCGATGATGTCGATCTCTTCCCAGGCATTCTGTCCCACATCCGAAACCCACAACGTGGTTTGCCCTTCGTATTCGTCGATGCTGAATCGCCACGGGTTGCGTAGGCCGCGCGCGAAGATCTCTTCCTGGAAGATCAGACTGCCCTTCCACGGGTTGCCGTCGGGGATGGAGTAGGGCGTTCCCACGCCCGGCGTGTCGACATCGATGCGAAGCATCTTGCCCAGAAGCGACGTCAGATCGGGAGCGGCCTGTGGCGTGGAACCGCCGTCGCCGGTACCGATGTAAAGCAAATCGTCGGACCCGAATGCAAGTTGCCCCGCGTTGTGGTTGGTGGCGGTCTGGTTGAACTCCAGGAAGATGGTTTCGGTACTGTCTTCCACCGCCATGGCATTTGGAGGATCGGCGCGGTAGCGCGCGATGACCGTGCGTAGCGGACCGTTCTGGAAGGTCGTGTAGTTCACGAAGAAATAGCCGTTGGTGGCGAACTCGGGGTGGAACGCCAGGCCCAATAGTCCCATTTCGCTGCCGGTATCGACCAACGTGTTGATATCGAGATACGTGGACGAGCTGGCCGTGGCCGCGTCGTTGTCGAACACCTGGATGAGCCCCTGCTGTTCCACCACGAATAGTCGGTTGGTCCCGTCGTGGGCCGACTGAAGATCCACCGGAGATGAAAACGACAGGCTCGGGAACGCAGGTTCCAATGTGTACTGCGCGTTGGCGCCGGAAATCGCGGTGGCCAGGACGACCAGAGACAAGATGAAACGGCGCATCGGGGTTCTCCTCAGGATCGGGAATCTGGGCGCCGGGCGATCTTGGACCACCGCCACGCTCGGCACAAGGCCCTACGATCCTGACAATTGTTGGCGCCCGACCCTAGGCGCGCGGGCCGTTGCCGCCGTGCATGCGCGCGGTAATGGGAATTTCACGCAGTGCGTTTTCTTCGATCACGACGCGTCGTGTGAGTTCCGTTTCGACCAGGTCGGTGGGGTAGTACTCGCGGGCAAGCTCGACGAACAAGAACGCGTGGCCACTCTCGGATTGGGCCAGTCCCGCGTACAGGGCGGCCAGGTCTTCCGCCTGCGGAACGTCGGGTGCGAATTCACGCAGTCCCCAGGCCAACGAAACAAAACGCTCGCAGCTTCGCGCTTCCACCAACGCCGCTACCATGAGGTCGTCGAGCAAGGCGTGCTCCGACCCCATGCGTTCGCGATTCACGGCCTTCAGGTAGGGTGAGGGCATCGGTCGTGTGAGGGTTCCACCGCGCGTCTGGAGTACGTCACGGACCTGCCGGTAGTGTCGCATTTCCTCGCGGCACAACCCCGCCAGGTGTTGCACCAGTTTCTCGCGATTGGGATTTCTACCGATCAGGGCCAGCGCGTTGCTGGCTGCTTTCAGTTCGCACTGACAGTGGTCGTCCAGCAGCTCATTCAGATTGGCCAGCGCGTGACGCACCCAGCGTTCACTGGTGGCCCCGCGCAGGGGCACCATGTTCAGGCGCTCGAGTTCGGTGGCCTGGCCGGGTAGCGCCGCGGCCCGCATCCGCTGTTCGATGTCGGGATCGATTCGTGGCGTTGATTCCATGCCGTGAATCTAGCACAGGCGAGGCGAGCTACGCTTCCGTCGTGGTTACTAGGGGTTTTGGTAAGGGTTGCCGATGTACTCGGTGTCGAAGCCCTGGCCGGGAAAGTACAGGTTGCAGAGCCCGGCGGGGTGGGTGGCAATCCAACCCCGCTCGGCCTGCGAATCGCGTCCGTCGTATAGGTCCCAGGGTGCACTGGCTTTTCCCGTGAGGCAGGCCCGAAGCGGTCCGCCGCAGTCGTTCGTATCGGAAGAGAAGCGCCCCCAGTGGGAGAATGTTCGCGGGTTCACGCGCTGTGACCACAGACCGTTTGGCGCGAAGATGTCCACCAGGGCGTAGGGCACGCCCGCATCGTCAGGGTCGGCGGGCTCCTCGCCGTCGGCGGATCCCGGCACGTAGATCACACCACCGCTGGAACGCAATTCCACGAATGGCCAAGCCGCCAGACCGTGGCCCTTGGCTTCCTGGGCGGTGACCGGTCGGCTTAGCCCCTCGTACTGCACGAAATTCAATGGTCCCGCCGTACGATCGGCGATCGGACGTAGGCGCGTGCCAGCCGGTAGGAAGACCAGAAAGCGTTGGTGGAACACGGTGATCGCGCCTTCGACCACGCCGTCGGTGTCGCCTTGCTTGCGAACGATCAGCAGCAGAGCCTCGAAGTCGTTCTCGTGCTCGGAATCGATCCAACGCGGGCTGAACCAACGGTCGGTCCAGTCGCGCGGGTGGTAGAAACCATAGAAAAGGAACCAATGGTTCGCGGTTTCCGCGGCCGACGTGTACACGACGGCGTTGAGTTCGCGGTCGGCCGCGTTTTCCCAATTGTTGGAGCAGTCCCAATCGTCGTCGAAATCGACGGCGGCCAGGTAGTCGGCCCGGCCATTCAGCGCGTGGTTGCCGGTGGTGTCCACGTCCTGGTGGTGCACCGGTGCCCACCGGGCCAACATGTCGGAGGCTTCCCCCGCGATCGCCTCGGGGGCGCGGGCAGCGCCGAGAACGAGAACGAGGGCCCAGGCCAGCTGGACGGTTGGGGCTTTGACGTTGGTTCCCACGCGATGCATCCTATACTCTTGCCGCCAACTCGCTGCAAGCTCGGGGAGCACAAGGTATGAAGCAGGATCGAGACCGCGTTCGGCGCGTGGTGGAAAGCGTCGTCGACGAATTGTTGCCGCGGCAGGGTGCTTTGCCGCCGGCCCCGAAGCCACCGACCGGCGGTTGGAAGGTGGCGCCGTTCTACGTGGGCGACCCCAAGACCAGACAACCCCTCATTGGAGCCCGCGGGCTGAAGCTGCAGCCGGGAGCCGAGCGTCGCGTGGCCATTGGCAGCGACCACGGCGGGTTTGCCCTCAAGAAGATTCTCATCGAAGAGTTGAGGGAGTTGGACTTCCAGGTGGAAGACTGCGGTACCTACAGCACCCAGAGTTGTGATTACCCCGACTTTGCCCAGCGCGTGGGCGAGCAACTGCAGCGTGGCCAGTGCCGGCTGGGCATCATGATCGATGGTGCGGGCATTGGCAGCGCCATGGCGTTGAACAAGATGCGCGGCGTGCGCGCGGCGACCGTGCACAACGAGGCCACGGCGATCAACAGCCGCGAACACAACGATGCCAACGTACTGGTGTTGGGGAGCGGCCAACTCCATTCGGGCCACGCGCGGCGATTGGCGCGCATCTGGTTGGCTACGCCGCACGCGGGGGGGCGCCACGCAAAACGCGTGGACAAGATCAACGCGCTCGACGGTTAGCGGGGCGCGAAGGCGCTCTTCACCGCTCCCAGGCTGATGGCGTTCGTAGCCACGCCCGTACCAAACTCCAACTCGCCCGACATGGTATTGAACGTGTTGCCGTCGCCCTCGCAGGGCTCGCCATCGACTGTGCTGCATGCCCACCACGAGCAAGAGTCGACGATGAACCGGTACGCACCGGGCGACAGGGTTCCGGTGCCAGCGCCGCCGATTCCTCCCCACGTAAGTACATCCGGTTGCGTGGCGGCGGTGGATGCATCGGGTACGGGTATCAGCCGCGCCCACCAGTTGCCGGTGGCCGTGGCTGGACCGTACTGGCACTCGTAGCGAAATTCGGTGGAGGCCAGTATCCGGAACTCGATTTCGAAGTGCAAACCGGCACTGGCGCTCTCGCCGCGGGCGCCCGTGGCCGAGGTGGTCGACGAAACCGTGAATGCCGCGGGCGTGAGCATCGAGTCGAATTGAATGTGCGCGGCGGCTTCGCCGCAGGTGGCGTCGAGCTGCTCGTCTATGGCGAAGGCACCGACGGACTGGGAGTCATCTTGGACCACTTGGGAGTCATAGCTGCCGTCGCCACAGTAGCCACCCACCTGGGTGTGCCACTGTCGACTCACCGAGAGCAACTCGACGTCGGCCGCCCCGGCGGCCGAGCTTGCGAGTAGGGTCAGTAGGAGGGGGAGCAAGGAGATGCGTGTCACGTGGTCTCGGATGCGGTGTCTTGGGTGAGAACGAACGGCAGCGCCCGTTGATGCAACTCAACCCCAATGATAGCACAGCGGGTCTGGTCGCGGTCGGGCCGGTACCCTAATATGACAGCGCATTCGACCCCGCATCCGTCATTCGTCTATCGCCAGTCAAGGAAACGCCGCATGGCCAACAAACCCACTTCTTCTGCCCACGGAGCCCCTTTGCTGGGTCCCACCCCCACGGGCGAAAAGGTCCCGTTCTTCGTGGCCATCGCCGGCAACATCGGTGTGGGCAAGACCATGGTTACCGACCTGCTGGGAGAACGCCTGGGGTGGGATACCTACTACGAACCCGTGGTCGACAATCCCTACCTGGAAGATTTCTACCGCGACATGCGTCGGTTCAGCTTTCACCTGCAGGTGTTCTTCCTATCCAAGCGTTTCGCTCTGCAGCGCACGTTGCTCGAGAGTGGCCGCAGCGCCGTGCAGGATCGGACCATCTACGAAGACACCGAGATCTTCGCGCGCATTCTTTACCGCCGGGGCCAGATGGAAGAACGCGACTACCAGAACTATCGTGAGCTGTTCGCCGAGATGGTCAGCTATCTGCGTCCGCCCGACCTGGTGCTGTACATGCGTGCGCAGCCCAAGACGATTCTGGGACGAATTCGTCAGCGTGGTCGTGAGATGGAAAAAGATATCGACGTGGAGTATCTGGGCGAGCTCCACGACGCGTACGAGAACTGGGCGCAGTACATTCCGCGCATGGCGCCGCTGCACATCATAGACACCGATGTCGTGGATCTGAAATCTGACCGCGCCGCACAGAGCGAGCTGGTGGCGAAGATCCAAGCCATGTCGAAGGCCAAGGATCAACAGATTCTCGCGCGGCGATCGGCCCAGGCATGAAACACGAGCTACCAATCGTCAGCGACTTCCTGAGGGGTCGCGACATTCCTACCCACTTGTTGGCTGACCTCCCGAAGGTTGACCTGAGTATCCATTTTGATGGCAGCCTCAGATTTTCGACGTTCGTCGAATTGTCGCGGCAGCAAGGTCTTGCTTTACCCGGAGGTTCCGAAGAAAAGGCACGGGAGATCCTGACCGGAGCCAGCGGCAGTCAGACCCTGTTGGAATACATTGCCCTATTCGACTATTCCCTGGCCGTGCTGCAGGACGCGGCGTCGCTGCGACGGGCCATCCACGAGCTGGTCGAAGACTGCGCGCGGGAGAACGTCTGGCATTTCGAACTGCGGTTCACGCCCACGTTGCACACGGAAGGCGAGCTGACCGTGACTTCGGTTACCGAGTTGGTATTGCACGAACTGCACCAGGCCGCCAACGACGCCGGGATCAGCGCCGGGCTGATCATCTCGGGGCTGCGTCATCGGGGAATCGAAGAAGTCCGGGAGCTCGCCGAGCTGGCCGTACGGTACAAGAGCAAAGGCGTTGTGGGTTTCGATCTGGCGGGGGCCGAGGCGAACTTCCCGGCCAAAGACCACACCGAGGCGTTCTACCTCATCCTGAACAACAACATCAACTGCACGGTCCATGCCGGCGAGGCCTGGGGCCCCGAGAGTATTCAGCAGGCGCTGCACTATCTGGGCGCGCACCGGATTGGGCACGGAGCTCGGGTCGAAGAGGATTCCGATCTCACGCACTACATTGCCGACCATCGAATTCCCATCGAGGTGGGGCTCAGCAGCAGCGTGCGAACGCAAAGCGTGCCGAGCCTCGAGCGGCATCCATTGCGTCGATTCCTCCGACGGGGACTTCGATTGACCCTGTGCAGTCACAACCGTCTGTTCCTGGACAACTCCTTGACGCATGAGATGCGCCTGGCGGTCGACACGTTCGACCTGACGTTGCTCGACATCGAGAACCTGATCGTCATGGGGTTCAAGAGCGCGTTCTTGCACCAGACCGACCGCAAAGAGCTGCTACGGGGAGCCGTGCAGGAATTCGGTGAAGTTCGCCGTCGGCATGGACTGGAGGGTCCGTGAGTCATCTAAAGGCCGCGGACGGCTGGCGCTTGGACGACGCCTTCGCGCAGCGCGTGGAAGCGGCGGCTGAGTCGTTGCGAGCCGAAGGGTTTGGCGCGCCCGTGGGCATGGTGCTCGGAAGTGGACTGGGCAACGTGGTCGACCGCATGGAGGTCCAGGCCGTGCGGCCGTTCGGTGAGATACCGGGATTCCATGCTCCCACGGTGGCCGCCCACAAGGGCCAGCTGGTGCAAGGGACTCACGACGGGCGCTCGGCCCTGATTCTGCAAGGCCGCCTGCACGCCTACGAGGGCCTGGACATGGCCGACGTGGTGTTTCCCATCGCCACGTTGGTAGCGCTTGGTTGCCGTACCATTCTCATGACCAATGCGGCCGGTGGTCTGCATCCCGATTCCCGCGCGGGCGATGTCATGGTCATCTCCAGCCTGATCGACTTCCACTGGGCGGACGCGACGCGCGGTCTGGTATTGCCCCCGGCCAATGTCGACACCGAGGTCGCCTTGCGGGCGGCCACCCACGCGGGGCCATTCGATCGTGCGCTGGCCCACGGTCTGGTGAAGGTTGCGGCCTCTTGCAAGGTCTTCGCTCGCACCGGTACCTACGTCTCGTTGTGGGGTCCCAACTACGAGACGCCGCGAGAGATCGGCTTTCTGCGCCGTATCGGCGGCGACGCCGTGGGCATGAGCACGGGTCCCGAGTCGGCCTTCGCGCGGCGAATGGGCGTGCGCCTGGCGGGGATATCGCTGATTACCAATGTCGCGGTGGAATCCGGTGGCGAAGTGGTTACGCACGACGAGGTGATCGAAGTGGGGGCGGCCAGTCGGGAGTCGCTGGCCGACGTCATTCTGGCCGCGTTGCCCCTTCTGCACGGGTCGTGAAGTCGACCGGCCGCGGCCGGCTTGAACCGGTCGCCGCAGTATGCAAAGCTTGCGGCTCATCTTGAGCAAGAGAGTGCCATGAGCCGCGCGCAGCGCCGATTCTTCCGCATCGTGATCCTGGTAGGGCCACTGCTGTTTCTGCAGGCGGCCCTGGCTTTCGCGCGTCCCAACCTGGTCGTGTTCGCGGTCGATACGTTGCGGGCCGATCGCCTGTCCTGTTATGGCCACAACCGGCCCACCAGCCCCAACATCGACTGGATCGCCGAGCGTGGTGTTCGCTTCGATCACGCCGTGGCCACCGCGCCGTGGACGCTACCCAGCTTCGCCAGTCTATTCACCGGCCGGTACCCCACGCGTCATGGCGCGGGCCTGGTAGGGCCCACGCGCAACCTGGGATCCGACGTTCCGCGCGTGCTGAGCGCCGAGGCCACGACGCTGGCCGAGGTGTTGCGCGAGGCCGGCTATCAGACCGGGGCCGTGGTGACCAATCCGTACCTTTCGCTGGGCCTGCACCGCGGCTTCGACCACTACCGGTATAGCGCCATGGCGGCGCCGCAGGTGGGGGTTCTGGCGCGCAGTTGGTTGGCCAGCACCAGCGACGACGAGCCGTTCTTTCTGCTGTGTCATTTCAACGACCCGCATGAGCCCACCGACGCGGCCACGCCGTACCTGCGGGCCGTGGACGCCGACCAGTCGGTTGTAGGCGACCCGCAGCGCCGCGCGTTGCAACGCTGGGGCAGCGACGACGCCGTGCACCTGGGCCGCGTGACCGACCCGGCCCGGGCCGCGGACGCGCTTCGTACCAAACTCGCGTTGTACGACGCCAACATTCTCGAAGTCGACTACGAGATCGGGCGCGTGCTGCGACAGCTGGACCGGCAAGGCCAGCTGGAAAACACCCTCGTGGTCGTCGTCAGTGATCACGGCGAGGAGTTTCTCGAGCACGCCGAGGAAGAGCGGTTGGCCGGCGTCGATCCGCGCGGAATCTGGGGAATAGGGCACGGTCACAGCTTGTTTCGCGAAGTCACCCGCGTGCCCCTGATTCTCATGGGCCCCGGGCTCGAGCCCATGGTGCCGACGGTGGTTCCCCAACAGATCTCGCTGGTCGACTTCATGCCCACCGCATTGGCTTTGCTTGGGGTGGAATCGCCGGACCAGATGGATGGCACCGACCGCGTGTCGTGGTTGCAGGCCAGCGATCGCGAATCGCTACCGGCGGCCGTGGAGTCGATGGCCTACGGTCCCGATTGGATCGCCTACAGCGACGGCCACCGCAAGGTGATCACCAGCCGTACTGGCGATGTGCAGTGGGCCTTCGACACGTTGCGCGATCCGGCGGAAACCAACGATCTGTCCGACCAGATCGACGTAGACGATGCGTCGTTGAACGAAGCGCTCGTGTGGTCCGACCTCGTCCAGTCCATGGCGCCGCCGCCGCCCGACCTGGCGACGCTCGACGCGGCCACGATCGAGGCGTTGAAGATGCTGGGTTACGTACAGTAGCCATTCAATCTTCGCAGCGTTCCATCCATAGTTGATGAAAATGATGCACGCCCTGCTCTTGCGAGGGCGCGTAGCGGCCACGGTCATAGAGGCGCGACCTCACGCCGCGTTGGACACCCTCGACCACGGCCTCGTCTTCCATTTCCACGGTGTGCAGGTCGGCGCCGGCTCCGATGTCGAGCTTGCTCTTGTCCCATACGTAACTCATGAAGCGCACCCGCGTGGATTGCGGGCCGGTGGGCTCTACCAGGTTCAGCGAGATTCCCCACGGGTAGACGTTCAGCATGAGGTTGGGAAACAACCAGAAATACAGGGCGGCGACCCACGAGCCGTCGCGTTGGTCCGGATGGTCAACGGGCAACGAAAGAGCACGCTCGGGTGAATCACCGCGACCGATCTGCAGTGTGCCGTGTGGCAACAGCACCGTCTCGTAGCCTTTCCAGTCGAGCTCCTGGTTCAGGCCGGCGTGCACATACGGAATGTGGAAACCCTCGAGGAAATTGTCGAGGTACAAAGCCCAGTGCGCGTTGACGTGGTACGTGTGACTGCGCGCGACATCCAGGCGCATGTCGTTCAACGGAGCGAACGACAGCCGCTCTCGCACCGGTTGCATCCAGGTGTCGAAATCGGTCGCCTGCAGGTTCAGGTTGGTGAACGCCAATGGTCCCAGCCACTGTAGTGGGAGTTGGGGCAAGTCATCCCGGGGGCGGGGGAAGTCCTGGGCACCCTCGAAGCGAGGGGCCGATTCAAGCGCCCCATCCAGGTGAAAACAACGACCATGGTATCGGCATCGAAGACCGTGGGCCTCGCTGGCCGATTCGATCATTACGTTGCCGCGGTGGGTGCACACGTTGGACAGGCAGTGGAATTTCCCGTCGTGACGCGTGCACAACAACGGTTCGTCGAGCGAACCGGGCAACAACGTGAACGGCTGCACGGCGGGTCCGTCCCGATCGACCTCGGGCAGAAACTGCCAGCTTGCCGCGAACACCGTGTCCAGTTGGCGCGCGTACGACTGCGCCTGCGAATAGTGGTGCGACGCGGGAGTCGACGCTCTCTCGATTGGTAATGAGTTCGGATCGCTGCTCACGCTGGGCTCCTGGGTAGGGCCTCGATCGTAGCAGACGGCGTGGGACCAGGCGAAGACTCTCGTCTAGCGCACCGGCAGGTTCTTCAACTCGCGATGCAGCTGTTCGAACAAGCGCACCGCATCTTCAATGCGGACCGGCTTTCCCAGGCATCGATGAGCACCCGCCTCGAAGGCCTTGCCCATCATGTCCGACGACCCAAACGCGCTACAAGCTACGACCAGCGTGGCGGGGTGGACGTCGAGGATGGCCTGAATCGTAGCCAGTGCGGTGGGTTGTTCGGCGAACGCCATGTCCATGAAAACCACCGACGGGCGCTGTGCGTGTACGTAGGTCAATGCCTCGTCGGCCGATTCGCATGCCTCGATGACAGGAAACCCACTGGCCACGGCCGCTGCGTTGACACGTTGGCGTAGGGTATCTCGGTTATGCAGAATCAAGACCGGTTGCATCGGGCGCCTTCACTGACGGGGTATACCCCGAGCCTGGCAAAGCAGGTGCCGGGTCCAGTGCTTCCCCGTGGTTCCCGTTGGTTTCCGGTGGCGCCGGGCGACCGTGCACAGTGCGCCCGGGCCTGTGCTTGGTTGAAGTCACTACCGGGCGGTTCACCCGGTAGTGGCTAGAGCATGATCCCGGCGACCGCCGCGGTCATCCATGAGGCAAGGGCGCCGCCCAACAGAGCCCTCAGCCCCAGCTGGGCCAGGTCGGCTCGACGCTCGGGGGCCAGTGCTCCAATGCCACCGATCTGGATGGCGATGGAGCTGAAGTTCGCGAATCCGCACAACGCGTAGGTGCCCAGGATGACCGAGCGCTCGCTCAGAACCCCCGCCTCGACTGCCTCCATGAGGCTGGCGTAGGCCACGAACTCATTCACGGCTATTTTTTCGCCCAGTAGACCGGCAAACGCGAAGGCGTCGTCGCCTGGTACGCCGATGGCCCACGCCAACGGGAACAGGACCACCCCGAATACCGCGTCCAGCGACTCCGGAAACGAGGCCCAGCCCAGTTTGTCGGCGCCTCGCGCCAATTGGCCGATGCCCGCGTCGAGCATGGCAATGATCGCTCGGAAGGCCAGTAGCATGGCGCCCACGTTCAGCGCCAGGGTCAGACCCTGGCTGGCGCCCTCGGCCGCGGCATCGATCATGTTCACCGTGGTGCGCTCATCGGCGATCTCGACGCGACCCTGGGTCAGGCTGTGCCCCGTCTCGGGAATGAGGACCTTGGCCATGACCAGCGCCGCGGGCGCACTCATGATGCTGGCGGCCAGCAGGTGGCCGGCGTCCACGCCGAAACTCACGTAGCCCGCCAGCACGCTGCCCGCGATCGTGGCCATGCCGCCGGTCATGAGCACCATGAGCTCGCTCCTGGTCATCGTGGCGATGTAGGGGCGCACCACCAGTGGCGCCTCGGTCTGCCCGATGAATACGTTGGCGGCCACCGATAGGCTCTCGGCGCCACTTACGCCCATGGTCTTCGACATGAACCAGGCCATGCGGCCCACGACCTTTTGCATGATCCCCAGGTGGTACAGCACCCCCATGATCGAGCTGAAGAAGACGATGACCGGCAATACCTGGAACGCGAAGATGAAGCCGAAGGTGTCGGTTCGGGTCACCAGGTCGCCAAACAGAAAGGAACTACCTTCGAGCGTAAAGGCCAGCAGGCTTGCAACCCCGGCCCGAACCGTGTCGAACAGGATTCGACCCGGTGGCAGAAGAAGAATAGTGGCCGCGAATGCCAGTTGCAGAGCCAGCCCCGTGGCGACCAGCCGCCAGGGTATGCGACCGCGGTCGACGCTGAACACCCAGCCGATGCCTACCAGTGCGACAAGCCCGCAGGCGCTGATCACGTGCTCCATGAAGCTCCTGGGGAAATTGGCTTTCGCCTAGAGGACACGATGTCTCGTCTCGTCCGCCACCCGTACGGGCCGGGTGCAGCCGGGAGTCTCGAAGCCGCGATTCTCCCGGGGGTACGCCGCGGGTGTCAAGGTTGGGGAATCGTGCGCAGCTGCATTGACCTGGCCAGATCCCATCGGTACCATTTTCGCGTCTGTACGAAACTGTTCTTCCTATTCCGACCCGGCCAGAGGCCCCATGTCCCAGCCCTTCGCCGAACCGCCCTCCGCCCATCAGCCCTCGGTGATCATTGGCATTGCCGGTGGTTCCGGCAGTGGCAAGACGACCGTGGCGTTCCGCGTGAAGGAGCACTTCCCGCGCGAGACCGTCGAGATCGTCCACCACGACAGCTACTACCACGATCAATCGAACCTGATGCCCGAAGAGCGCGTGCGGATCAACTACGATCACCCCAACGCGTTCGAAACCACGCTATTGGTGGATCACCTGGACCGGCTTTGCGAGGGTCGCTCGGTGGAAGAGCCCGTGTATGATTTCCAGACGCAACGGCGGTCGGCCCAGACCAAGCATGTGGAGCCGGCCGATATCGTGTTCGTGGAGGGTATCCTCGTGCTCGAGAGCGCGCAGTTGCGCCAACGCATGGACATTCGCCTGTTCGTGGACGTCGACAGCGACGAACGATTCATTCGCCGCCTACAGCGCGACATGGCCGAGCGCGGGCGTGACATGCCCTCGGTCATTGCGCAGTACCGGCAGACGGTTCGACCCATGCATCAGCAGTTCGTCGAACCCAGCAAACGCTACGCGCAAGTGATCATTCCCGAGGGGGGGCACAACGCCGTGGCCATCGATATGATTTGCGCCAAGATCCAGGAGATCCTGGGACGACGGCGGTCAGCTGATACGGTCAACAAGGGATACGGGGGGTAGGCGTGACATTCGATGACCAGGAACATCTCGAAAGAGATCCGCTGATCGATCAGATTCTCATTTCCAGCGCTGAGATTCAGCGCCGCGTGGCCGAGTTGGGACGCGAGATCTCGGTCGAGTACCGCGAGACCGTGCCGATTCTCGTGAGCATTCTCAAAGGTGGCGTGGTGTTCCACGCCGATCTCATGCGGCGCCTATCGGTGTTGCACGAGATAGATTTCCTGAGCGTGAGCAGCTACGAGGGGGGCACGCAGTCCACCGGGGTCGTGAAGATCCTCAAGGATCTGGGCAACAGTATTACCGGGCGCGATGTGTTGCTGGTGGAAGACATCGTCGACACGGGTCTCACGCTGCAGTACCTGCGCGAAATCCTCAACGCTCGCCATCCGAATTCGCTGAAGGTGTGCACCTTGCTGAACAAGGTGGACGCCCGCCAGGTCGATGTACCACTCGAATACGTTGGGTTCGATATTCCCAACGAATTCGTCATTGGTTACGGCCTCGACTACGACGAGAAGTATCGTCACCTGCCGTTTATCGGGGTGATGAAGGGGTAGGTCCGAGGTCGTTTTTGTTGCGCGGGAGCATCAAGAATGTTTGATGAAAGCCTCGAATACGACGACGAATACAATACCAACGACGAGCTCGACTTCGACGACGACGTTGGTGACGACGATGAAGAAGAGTACCTCATCGACGACGATGAGGACGAAGACTACGAGTACTGAGACCGTCTAGGGCGTGGCCACCGGGCTGCCCGTCGCCGTGAAGCCGGCCCAAAGGAACGGGTATTCAGGTCGGTCCTGACCGCGAAGGTCCATCAGCTGCGCCAAGCTGGTCGCACGTACCGCCTCGATCGTGCTCAGCCCCCGGCGGAATTTCGCCTCGTACAGGGTGTGCATCCAGCGGCGCGTGGCGTCGTCATCTACTGGCCACAAACTGGTGATGACCGTTTGCACGCCGGCCAGTTCGAACGCGCGCCGCAGTCCGAACACGCCCTCACCACTTTCAATGCGCCCGGTTCCACTGTCACAGGCGGACAACACCGCCCACTCGACTCCCTCCAGGCGAAGCTCGACGATTTCCTCGGCCGTGAGGATACCGTCATCGTTGCGTTCAGGCTGCGCCTCGTGACGTTGATTGGCACCGGCCAGGGCCAAGCCAGCCAACAACAATGGGCTGGTGCGAGCCAACGATTCGACCTGCCCGGTGGCGCGCGGTGATAGCCCGCCGATGCCTCGCGTACCGGCGCCGGAGCGGACGGGCCGTGCCGTTTGACAACTGGCCAGGAAGAATCCGTGCGTGGCCAGATGCAACACGCGCTTGCCCGGCGCCAATTTCTTGAACGTGGTTTCGTCAGCCGCGTTGCCCGTGAGTATCACCCGGCGGTTGGCGGGCCAGTATCCCGCGACCAGGCGAACCTCGTCGCCCGAGGCCGGAAGCGGCTCGAACTGTACCTCGGCCAAGCGCGGACACACCGTGCCGCGTAGAGCGGTGGCCTCCATGGTTTGGCGGGGGCCGAAATCAACGTTGCCCAGGGCCAGAAGACCGTTGGCGTCGCTGGATGCGGGCGTCGCGGCCTTGGTAGACAGATCGCGCTCGGTCGAGAGCACCACCAACGCAGGTCCCGTCTCGATCAGATACGCGGCGTCGTCGTGGGAGGCATCGTGCGTGGGCAACGCCTGGAAGTTCACCAGATGTAGCCCGCCATCCAGGACCATCCGAACGTGGGTGGCACGGGTCAGATGGGGGGCCAAGGGATCCCAAACCAACTGGCGCAGGGTGGCGCCGGTGCGGTGTGAGGGCAAAGGAGCCGCCTGTCCCCGAGTGGCTTCTTCGAGGATCGTTGCCCGCCAATCGTTCACGGCCGTGTCGATGGTGGCGACGGGTCCCAGATCGACACAGGTAAGGTTGCTTTGCCCGCCGGTCTTGGTGGCAATGAAGGCGCAGTACTCACGCTCTTGGGCCAGCGGATCACCGTGGGCACGGTATTGAAAGTAGGCCACCACGGCTTCGGTGGTAGCCAGTTGGTCGAGGGCCTGGGTCCACGCCGTGGACCGGGCGTCTACCACCTGGCGGAAGGCCTGGCTCTCGCGCGCCAGGTTGCGCTCGGCTTGTTCGCGTTGCTGGCGCAACACTTCGAGTTGGGCGCGCTGGGCGGTGCCCCTGACCATTCCCGTGGCCAACCGTTGCCGCGCCCGCCGCAATTCGTCGGCAAGTTCGGTCAGGGCGGGATCTTGGCTCGTGGTGACCGCGCGACGCCGCGCGGCCATTTCCTCCAGCACCATGCCTCGACTTTCGGCCACCGCGTCCCAGGCGGCGGCCGCGCGGTGGGGCGAAGGGTGTTGGACCGCGGTGGCGATCAAGAGATCCACTCCCGCGTGGCCTTCGGTCAGGTACCGCAGCGATTGACGTTCGGGGAACGCGCGCGACGTCAGAAAGATGTGATCAAGGCTGATCGCGTGCGCGCGTTGCGCCGCTTCGAAGGCTTCGTCCACGTCGCCGTTGGCCAGGTGGGCCACTCCCACGCGTTCCAGAGCCCAAGCCAACTTGGGATGATCGGCGCCGAACGCTTCCTCGATGCGGGCGATGGCCAGGGCGAAGGTGGCCATGGCCGAATCGTCGCGGGTTGCGAACTGGATTTCGGCCAGTCTCAGTAACACGTCGCCATGAATGCCGTGCTCGGCCCGTAACGATCGTTGGGCCAGATCGCGAGCCTCCAGGCTCAGGGCAAGGGCGGGTTCCAGGTCGTCCAGCTCCAGGTGCATTCCGGCCAGGTTGTGCAGAGCGAACACCAGATTGGCGTCGTCCTCGCCCAACGAGTTGCGAAACAACTGCAACGACTCTTGCAGGGTGGCCATGGCGCGCTCTCTTTGCCCCAGCGATTTCTCGACCACCGCCACGTTGTTCATGGCTCGCGCGACGATCTCGTCGGGGGCGTCTGCCTCTCGGTATAGGCGCACCGCTTCGCGGTTGGAACGCAGGGCCGAGTGGTAGTCGCCCGTGGAACGCTGGACTCGCCCCAGGCGCAACAGCGTGTTGGCTTTGGCGCGAGGGTTGGCTTTTTGTTCGCGCACCCGCAGCGCGAACTCGAGCAGCTCCTGCGCCTCGGCTACATTGCCCAGGTCCAGACTGACCTCGGCCAACCGTTCGGCCACATGGAGGGTGCGTGAATGCTCGGGTGAGTACGCGCGTTGGCGCAGGTCGAGCGATTCGCGCAACGACCTCGCGGCGGCTTCGAGATCTCCCATATCGCGTTCAAATGTACCGCGGCGTAGCAAGGCCGAGGCGAGAGCCTTCGGCTTGTCGTTTTCACGGCGCCAGTCAACGGCGGCGTCGAGTGCCTGGTGAGCTGATACCGGATCCAGGTTGGCTTCGTAGGCGTCGGCCAGATCGCTCAGAGCCGCGGGGATGGCCGTGTAACGCGGGTCGGTTTCGCGAAACATCTCGACCGATTGTTCCAGTTTTTCGATCGCGGCCGCGACCATGTCCTGGGCCAGGTCGAGTTGCCCAAGACGTTGTAGCTGGTTGGCCACCGCCACCGAACGTGGCCCGGTGATCGCTTCGCGAATCTGCAACGAAGTTTCGTAGTGGGAGCGAGCCTGCTCGTACCGGCCGGTCTCGAAGTAGATGGTTCCCAACCCAAGGTGGCTGGCCGCCAGATCCTTGTGGTCGGGGGGCAGATGTCGCTGTCGCAATTGAAGAGCTCGCCGATAGTCGGTTTCCGCCGCTCGCAGGTCTTCGTGGTTTTTCAGGATGATGGCGCGGTTGAACCAGCTCACGGCCAGCGACAGCGAATCGATCGCCGCGGTCGATTCCTTGATGCGTACCGCCGCCTCGGCCCATTCGCGCACGTTGGCGTCGCCACCGTGGTTCGTGCGCCAGCCCACCTCGACCAGGACGTCGAGCAAGCGGGCTTCCTCGGGTGTGTCCTCGGTGGTTTCGTTCAGCGCCGCGATGGCTTCGGTACGGGCCAACTCGAGATCGCGGGCGTCGAGGGCGGTCTGGGCTTTGGTCCAGACCTCAGGCGCGGCTTGAGCCAAGACGCAGGGCCCAACGATGGCCAGGCCCATGGTCAGGAGCAGCGCCCGCTTCATGCGTGGGAAACCTCATCGAATGAGAGCCATCTTGTGCGCGATGGACGATTCGGGGGTTTGCACTTCGTAGATGTACACGCCGCTGGCCACTGGCCGTCCGTCCCCGTCACGTCCGTTCCATACTACCGTATGCGAACCGGCCTCGCGAACCTCGTCGCTCAGTATGCTCACGAGTTGGCCGCGCACGTCCAGAATGCGCAGCACCACGTGCTCACGGCGGGGAACGGAGAAGCGGATCTCCGTGGCCGGGTTGAAGGGATTGGGAACGTTGGGCTGAACCCGAAGCACGCCGGGCAGTTCGTCGTTGCCCGTGGCGGCGCCATTGTTCGGGGGATGGGCAAAGCCGCCCAGGACCTCGCCCAGGAGACGGGCCCAGCCGTTGGCTCCGGGGGGTGCCTTACCCAACGACGTGTCGTACACACTGGTGAGCGCGAACGGAAACACCACGTCCAATCGGCGCGAGTTGTCGGGGCCCCCAATACGATCGTGCCAGACGCCCGCGGCAGCGGAGTAGCCGGGCAAGCCGTTGGGCTTGAGGAACTCATGGCTGCGCACGGCCGGGGGGTCGGGCTCGATATGGTCGAACTGCTCGCTCGTGAAGCACTGGCCGGCCACGAAACTGGTGGAGAAAACGCCGGCCGAGGTACCGCTTCCGGTGGGGGCAACCGTGGGGCTCACCTGCCCGCCGATGAGCGGTCGCACGTCTTCGTTGATCAATGATACCGACAAGAACGCGTTGACGTAGTTTGCGCCCAGTACGCTCTGCTGCAGTAGTCCCGATACGAGGTTGTCGCCGAAGTACACGGCTGAGCGGGCCTCGGGTTGGGTGTGCCAGTTGGCCATGCGCAATACGTCGTTGCCATCGTCGTTGCGTCCGTCTCCCGAACCGTCGTTCATGAGGAAGGTCTGTTCTTCTCCGGCCAGGTAGACCAGGCAGTGGTACTGGCTCAACTGGATGAGCGATGGCCCCGGACGCCCCGCAATACCGTTACCCAATCCCGCGTGCGGCATCTTCACCGTGTACATGTCGTAGTCGACGTGCTCTTCCAGGCCGTTTTGTTGCATGGCCAAGCGGTGGATGTACTCCTGATCGCCGTGTCCGGTGTCGTTGATGACAAGGATGTCCGGCTGGTCGGGTTCGACCGAAAACACGCTGGGCAATCCGCGCACCCGGAAACGAGGGGCGTAGGGGCTGCAGTCGCGAAAGTCGGTCACACCGGTAAGGTCTTCGGGCAGCGTGGTGGTGTTGCCCAGCGTGTCGTTGGCTTCGATGTAGTAATGCAGTTCGTCGCCGGCGAAGAAGAAGGCCGCTTCCGAAGACTGCCACGCCGCGTTGGTGTTGGGTCCGTCGGCCAGGTCAAACGTGTACCAGCCCGGTACGATCTGTCCCGCGCTGTTCATGAGCGGTTGTCCTACCACCGAATTGGTGAAAACAGAAGTGCCCACGGGTGAATTGCAGTTACCGACAGAAGACGCGAGCGCCGTCGTGCCCGGCGGCAAGACGCGGCTGGAGTTGAACAGGGGATTGCCGCGTAGGTACCAGCGCAACACGGGAACGCTGGCCAGCTGCGAACCGGGCACGCTGGGCGTGACCTGGACCACGATGGAGTCGCCGGGGACGATGGTGCCACTGGGATCGATGTCGGTCGCCATGTCCAGGCGCACCGCGTAGTCGAACGGTGCACCGGCGGGATCGTTCGCGTTCAACACCGGGAACGAGTCCTGGAACAGATGAGCGTCGGACGCATAGATGGCCGGACCCTCCAGAGCGAACCGGCCAAAACGTACGTTGTCGAACCACGGCGAGGGCGTCGCATCCTGACCGGGAAGGCCCAGGAAGTCAGCCATGTCGATGACGCCCAGGCATACCTGGAAACTATCGGCGTCGGCCGGCAGCAGCGTGGTGACTTCCACCGCGTGGATATCGTACTCGGGCGCGCCCGGCGAGTAGTACACCTGGCTGTGATTGCGCCACGGGCTCCATTGGCCGCTCACGGCATCGCGACCGCGTACTTCCCACAGATAGAACATGCCATTGTCCAACGGTAGATGCTTCCACACGCCGAACTCGAGCTGAAGTCCCTGTTTGGTGGGGTCGGGATCGCAGGGAAACGGTACGGAGTACACCACGTTGTGGATGCCGCGCCCGTCGTTGGAGACGCCGCCGTCGTAGTTGACTACGAAACCGCCGGGGGCGTAGGCGTAGTCGGGGTTGGCCGGCACCGCACCGCCCGTGCTGGGACCACCGTTGCGCGGCGGCGTGCCATCGTCGATGAAATTGATCTGTAGCGTCGAATTCTCGCGACACGGATCCAGATCTTGCAGGCCGGCCATGACATTCGAGAAATCGCCAAAGAAGCTATTGGGTACCTGCTGCCAGTTTCCCAGGCCCAGATCGAAGTTGTCGGCCGTTTGCAATACGTCGTTGAACTCGACGCGCAGGTCGTCGACCTGGGCCGCACCATCGCTGGGCCAACGCCCGTCTTCGTCGCTACCGGCGAAATCGCTGACGACCCGCAGGCGAAGTCGCACCTCGTTCAGGCCCGCCCCGCCGTACTCTCCGGGCAGAACCGGAAACACCTGATCGAACACGGCCGGCGTGGGGAACAATCCATTCGGAGCCTTGTTGCTGCCCGACACCTCGACCAACGGAACCCACACGCCGGACTTTTCCACTTCGAACCGAAAGAAGTCGTGCTCGGGTTCGGTGTCGTAGTTGTATGCGAACGTCACGTGGACATTCGTAGCCACCAGCGGGTTGCCCACCGGTTTGGCCCACTGCATGCGTACGTCCCAGTTGTTACCGTAGCCCGGAGCCGTTGCGTACCCCGGACCCGGGTTCAATTCGCACAGGCACAGCGATCGATCCACGCCGCCCTTGGCGGCCACGTTGGTTTTGGTGGGCAGATCCACGTCGCCAAAGGTGGAAACGCCGATGGTGGGGAATACCACCTCGGTGAGGTCGACCTTGACCCATCCGCCCACGTCGAATGTCTCGGCGCCACCACCGTCGCCATCCTCGCCGTCTTCTTCTTCGTCGTCGGGCGGGTTGTAGCAGTAGTCGACGTCGCGCGCTTTTTCGGGTCGCTCGGGCGCGTCGTCGAGGGCTCGCTGGGTGGGGGCCGCGGCAATGCGGTAGCGGCGCCAGTCGGGGTGATCGGTTCCGCGTCGTTCCTTGGCGTCGGGCGTGGTTGGTGCCGCCAGAAGCCCCACCGTCACCAGGAACAGTAGAAACCGGAAGCTGGAAACAAGGCGCTTGCGCATGGGCTGACCGTCTAACGCTGGGAGCCAGGCTGAAACCGGGAGCCGGGCTGAAACTGAGTGTTTGGGAGCTGTGTAGATCATAACATGTTCACCCGGGGCATCGACGCCCGCGGGGCGCCCACCGGCTGTGGGCGCCCCCGGGAACGCTCAGGGAGGCGCTCCGCTCAGCCGGACCCCAAAACGGGGAGCTGGCTCGGCTTCCTCCAATTCACGCTCTATTTCACAAGCGTGGCCCGCTGGGTATGGACCTCCAGTCCTGCTTGTAGGCGTATCACGTACACACCCGACGCGACGCGTTGGCCGCCGCCGTCGGTTCCATCCCACTGGACCTGATGCGTGCCCGCCGACAGCGTGCGCTGCGTCAGGGTGCGCACCACGCGCCCGCGCAGATCGATTACGTCGATCCGGGCGGTTTCGGCCCGCGTCAACTCGAAGCGGATCTGCGTCATCGGGTTGAAGGGATTGGGAGCCGGCGGTTGCAGTACCGCCAGGTGACCGGCGCGGACCGCGGGGCCGTCGCCCGCGCTCACGATGTCGCGGCCCGACCAACACACCTCGAGAATCCAGCACTGCGTGCCGACGATTTCGATGGTTCGAATCGCGGCGCTGCCGGTGCTGAACACCAGGGTCTCGGGAACCAGGGCGCCGGCCGTATGGACCGCGGTGCCCAACAAGGCGCCGCCGTCGTCGTACGCCCGCAGCTCCAGGGTGGTACTGGGGGCGCACGTCACTTCGACCAGATCGGGGCCGCTACCAAACTTGGCGGCGGGAAACACGATCTTGGCGGTTTCTTCCGGCGCCGGCGCCGGTACGCTGTAGCCAATGAAGAACTCACCGACGCCGTCGCTGCCCGCGGCGGGCAGATTGTCGGTGATCACCACATCCATCGGCGTGCCGGCGGTGTTGTGCCAGCCGTGCACTTCCATGTCGTTGTCGGTGAATACATGCTTCATGTCACCAATCGGGAAGCTGGATGCGTCGGCGTACTCCTCGCAAGGGTCGGGTCCCAGCTCGTAGCAGATCTCCTCGATACCGATCTCCGAGCCGATGATATCGATGTACCGAATGCCGCCGGCGTTGTTCAGGACCAGAAGGTCCCACGCCTGCTGCGGTTGGGTGTGCACGTCGACGTCGACCAAAGCACCGAAGCGATCATGCGCTTCCATGCTCAGGAAATTGGTGTGTGAACTCTTCAGCTGCACCTGGATGGGTCCCTTGCCAAACGCGCCGGCCGGGAACAGGATCCGCGCGTAGCGAGCCGGAGCCGGCGCGTTCAGTTCGCTCCAGGGTACGTTCAGTTCGGGTATGCCGTTGCCGCCGAAGTCAAAGTTGTCGGCGGTGAACAGGTCGGCTACCGCGCCACCCGGCGTAACACCCGCGGTGAACACGGCTCCACCGACCGTGAGGGTGGGGCCGACAAACGCGCCGACTCCGGCGAAGTCTATGTACGTGGGATCGACCGGCGGCGGTATGTCACCACCCTCCCAACAGATTTCCTGAATCCACAGCTGGGTACCCACCACTTCGATTTCCCGAATGTTGCCGCCGCTCAGTAGCAATGGCTGCAGCACCAGGGCGCCGGCGGTGTGAGTCTTCGTGTCGATCACGTTGCCCACCTTGTCGTAGGCAATGAGATCGAGCGTGACGCTGGGCGCACACAGGACCTCGACGCTGGTGGGTCCATCGCCGAACTGCGCGGCCGGAAAGCGAACCCGGGCGGGCACCGACGCGCCCACTCCTGGCATCGACCAACCCACGAAGAACTCATGCGTGCCGTCGCCACTGGGAGGGGCCAGCGCGTCGTCCACCATGAGATTCAAAGGGGCGCCGGCGGGATCGAAGGCGGCTTCGAACTCGACTCCGTTTACCGTGAACAGGTGAGCCGACGCGCCGCGGGGGTACGGATCCGCGCTCGCGTAGGTCGACGGTGGTCCAGCTTCGTAGCACAGTTCTTCGATCCCGATTTCGGCGCCCACGATATCAATGCGACGAATTCCGGTGGCCGATGTCAGTGGCAGCCACTCGAAAACGTCCGGGCCCAGCGTGTGCGCACGCACATCCACCAATACACCGAAACGGTCGTATGCTCGAAGTTCGAGCGCGTTCAGATGCGCACCCTTTACCTCAACGTTCATGGGCCCCACGCCAAAGTCGGCCGGGGGAAAGAGAATCTTCGCAAACCGGGCCGGCGCCGGCGCGTCTACTTGACTCCAGGGCACGTTGATCTCGTTCACGCCATTGCCGCCGAAGTCGAAGTTGTCGTCGACAAACAGGTCGATGACCGTTCCCGCGGGCACCACACCCGCCCGGAATACAACTCTGTCCACGACGATTTCGGGCGCCGTGAGACCCGTGGGCAGGCCGGCGATATCGATGTAGGTGCGCGCAGGCACCGGTCCCGTGGGTTGGTAGCACACACTCGTGAGCGCGATCTCCGAACCGCGGATTTCCACGCGGGCAATGGGGGCGACGAAGTTCATGGTGAACGTCTGCAGGTTGCCGCTACCCGCGGTGTGAATCAGCGGCAGACCCAGCGGAGCGCCGCCGGAGTCGAAGGCCTGGAACTCCAGAAAGTTCTGGTGACTGGCCTTGATCTCCACCATGTCCACGCCGGCGCCGTAGACGGCGGGGGTGAAGACGATCTCGGCGAACTGGTTTCCTCCCAGGTTGTTCTCGGACCAGGGAACCCAGACGTCGAACGCGGCATCGGGCGCGCCGAATGGGTACACGTGCTCGACCGAAATCAAGTTGCCCGTGCTGGGAGCAATGAACGCGGCGTTGAAATCGATGCCGTCGATCGTGAACGAGGTCGTGGCCGGAATTGGACCCGCTGCGTTCAGATCGACGCAGGGTTGGGCGAAAGAGGCGGTCGCCAGAAGCAGCAGCGGCAGGAACACCGCGGCTGCGAATCGGCGTGCGAAAGGCATGGATTGCATAGGGGGTCTTCTCCTGGTGCGGACAGTGAAAAACGAGAGATCGTCGTCACAGATCGTCGTTTCCCCCTAAAACGACGCCCACCGGCCGACCGCACACACCGAACGGCCTTTTCTCAAAAAAAAAGGCGTCCCCGGGAGCTTCCCGGGGACGCCAGCCGAAATGCCCGTACGGACTGACTCAGCGAATCAGGGCGATGCGCTGGATGTCGGAGGCGTCGGTTGCCACCAGTCGTACCGTATACACGCCACTGGCCACGCCGTGGCCGCGCTCGTCGGTGCCGTTCCATACCACTGAACCGGCGCCAGCTGGTTGATCGCTCAGGTCGAACGTCCGCACCAGACGACCCGCGGCGTCGAAGATCCGCAGGCTTGCTCCCTGCGTTGACACCAACTGGAATCGCAGCTGCGTGGCGGGGTTGAAGGGATTGGGCACGTTGGAAACCAGATGGCTCAGCGTTCGACCCGGCGCTCGGGCCACGACGATTTCCTCGGAACGGATTTCGAGGTCTCCCACCTGCGCCACCAGTCGGTAGTGGTACTCGCGTCCGAACTGGGTATCGACGTCGGTCCAGTCATCGATCGAGTTCGGGTTCGACCAGTTCGCAATCACCTGATTGGTGCCGCCGTCGACGCCGCGCAGAATGGCGATCTCGTCGACGCCACCAATCGCGTTGGCCACGTTCCACTCCAGGCTCACGCCGTCGGCCGTGGATCGGGCTGCGAGTTGCGCGGATACTACTGGTACCACATCGAGCACGCGCAGGCGTTGAACCACGCCGCCGCTGCCGGTGGGAGCCAGCTCGCTTGATCCGCAGACATAGATCTCGCCCATCTGGTCTTCGCCGAAACCCTTGAGATACAGGCCGTAAGGCGCGTTGGGAACGCCAAGCTGGAGCTCGCGAATTTCCGGCGAGCCTGCCGCATCGGCCAGGTAGTACAGGCGACCGCTGGGTATGAAGAAATCACCGCTGAAATCGCCGAACACGTAGGTGCCGGTGATGGTGGGGTTCATCAAGCCGCGATACACGAACCCGCCCACGATGCTCAGGCCACCCTCGACGTGGGTGTATTCCACGATGGGATCGAGCAAGGGCTCGCCCAAAGGACCCGTAGTGGGGCAATTGGCCGGCGGCGTACCGGGATTCAGCGGATCGAAGCAGTTGAAGCCTTCGCGCGTGACCCAACCGTAGTTGCCACCGTTGGTCACGATGTTCAGCTCTTCGATCAGGTCCTGCCCGACATCAGCTACGTACAGGTCGCCCGTGCCACCGGGTCCGTTGTCGAACGAGAACTTGTAGGCGTTGCGAAAACCGTACGCATAGATTTCGTCCAACCCCGGTCCGCTCGCGAAGGGATTGCCCGGGGGAATGGCGTAGGGCAAGCCGGGAGCGGGTGTGGAATCCACGTCGATGCGGATCATGGAACCCAGCGCGGTGTCGACGTTCTGACCGTTGCCGTTGGGGCCGTGACTTGGGGGTAGATCGGCCAGGCCATCGTTGGCACCGCCGCCGTCACCCAGTGTGAAGTACAAGAATCCGTCCGGGCCAAAAGCGACTTCGCCCGAGTTGTGGTTGAACTGAGGCTCATCGACCGAGAACAGAATGATTTCCGAAGAAGGGTCGGCCACGTTGGGGTCGGCCGCCGAAACCTGGAATTCGGCCAGGACCTCGCTGTGGCAACCCACGATGAAACCGGCGGGGTCATTGCACGGTTCGGCGGGGTCGCCCGCACGAGGCGCGCTGTAGCGGACGAAGAACCGTCCGTTGCTGGCGTAGTTGGGGTGGAACGCCAGTCCCAACAACCCTCGTTCATCAAAGAAGGAGTTGAGCCCAACCATTGATGCGGAGATGTCGAGGAACGGGGTGGGCAGCAGTACGCCGCCGCCATCGACGATTCTGATCTGACCGGTCTGTTCCCAGATGAACAACCGGCCCGAGCCATCGTTGACGTGGGTCACGCCCAGTGGGGACACGAGTCCTGAAGCCACCGTTTCCAGTTCGACCACAATGTTTCCCTGCGGAATCACGGCGCCACTGGGTGATGAGGCCACGGACAGCAAGACGATCGCGAGCAGAACGCTGGCGGTGTGCGAGAAATGAGAGAAGACAGACCGGCCGTTGGGCCGGACGCAATGGATCATGAGGCCTCCGGGAGATTCGAGGAGACAGAGAGGGGTGCTCACAGGTGCGCACGCGCCTGCGCCGTGATACACCGCCTCGAAATTCCCGGTTTTGTTTCCCATTTCTTTGCCGCGACGGCGAAAACTATCAGAAGGCGATTTCGACACCCGGCGACAGCGACCACGCGTGCGTGTTGCCCCACTTGGCGTTGGGCAGGTTGAACTGCGACACGTCCTCGGTGAGCATGAAACGCCAGGCCCAGTCGGCCTGCAGGCGAATGTTGTCGGTGATGGAGTAGCTCACACCGATACCCAGGCTGCCCGTCACGTCGGTGGCGGTCAGTTCCTGTTGGGAGATGGTATGACCGTTGCCACCGCGACCGTCCTGGCTGAGGGTCCAGTCGACCACGCCGCCGCTCAGATGCAGGTAGGGGGAGAAGCCGGCGCCCTTCACGGGCGGATCGGCCAGGTACAGATTCAGACCGACTTCGAGGACCTTGGCCTCGTACAGCGTGCTGGTGCTGATGGCGGGGACCAGGTCGGTGAACTGAGCGCCGTCGATCTCGTCCATTTCCAATCCGCTCTGGATACCGCGGCCGAACACCGACACCTTGTTCGATACATACCAATGCAGCGCCACGTCAAAGCCCGTGCCCGTGTTGGTCACGTCGTTGATCTTGGGCTCGTTGGCTTTGGTGATGTGGATGGGAAGCCAGAAGCTACCGCGGAATATGATCGCGATGGTACCGACGTCGGCCTCGGCGAATTCGTCGAACAGGTCATCCGCGTCTTCCAGCGCGTCATCGCTGGGAGCCACTATGGGCGTCGATTCGTCGATCACCGGCTCGTCTTCGTCGGGCGCCTGGGCCCAGGTGGGCGTCGTCGACAGCAGCGGTGGCGACATCAGCAACGCCAGCAACCATGCCGCCAGCAGTGTGGCGGACAAATTGGTCCGGGTGGCCGAGTTGCGGCCCAAAAACAGACTCACCGTCGGGTACCTCCTACGTGGGATCGGACAACGTTTGTCAATCGCGACGTAGATGTCAACCGCGCGCTCTGCTACTGACGTTGCCCAAAGGGCGGGCGACGCTGATCCCAAGCCGTTGATTCGTGTAACGTGTTGGTTTATTTGGGGTTATTCAAATCGATACGTCTCACCCACACGCCCTCCGTGGATGAAGGTCCGCGGGTGAGTTCGGCGATTTCGTCGAAGATCCCGGGCTTGGCCCCGGTGCCGGACGGGCGCGCCGACAGGCCACCGATGCCACGAAGGTTGAGTAGAGATTGGTCGTCGAGCTTCACGTAGGCTCCATTCCCGCCCGCGGCCGGCAGCGAAGCCAGCTTAGCTTCCAGGTCTACCAACGGCTCGCGCGAGGCCACCACCAGCACCTGTTCGCGATCGCCGCTGCTATCGACGGTCCAGGATGAGTCCACGCCGTCGCAGATCCCCGGCAAACGATGGGTCGTTTCCGCGGCCAGTGGATTGGTCGTTTCGCACCCGGCGATGGGAAACAACACATACGCGTTGCCCACGGCATCGACATTCACCACGTACGCGTAGACCTCGGTTGACGGGTTCAGTTCGAACGACAGCTGGTCGCCCACGCCGACCGCGGCGCCCGACATGAGTTCGGTTCGCGACGTGGCATCTTCGCGCAGCAGGCGCCCCTCCACGGTGAACTGCGCGGGTCCAAACAGATTCAGCTGACTGGTTAGCGTCAACGCCGCCAGCGCGGCCAGCGCGGCGATGGCCAGGGTCCAGCGTCGTCTGCGGTTGGGGGTCGGTGCGGTGTTCAGCTGGGTTTCAGATGTGCCGTGCTGGAGTTGATCGAGGGCCTGCGAAAGCTGACCCGCGGTGGCGAATCTCTCGCTGGGGTCGGACGCCAGGGCGGTGCGCAGCACGTTTACGAACGCCGGGCTCAACTCGCTTCGCAGGTCGGCCGCGCTGGTGGCGTTGCCGCTTGCGTGCATGGCCTTCAGTTCGTCGAGCGATGTTGCGGTTACCGGGAAGCTGCCGGTGACCAGGTGAAAAAGCAGAACGCCCAGACTGTAGACATCGGAGGCGGGCGTGACGTCTTCGCCGCGCAATAGTTCGGGGGCCAGGTACATGGGTGTCCCCGGAACACTGCGTTGGGTCCCGGCCTGCGCATCGTGGTCGGGGGTGGTGCCCGCTCCAAAGTCCATCAAGACCAACCGCCCACCTTCGGCGCGCATCACGTTCTGGGCTTTGACGTCGCGGTGGATCAGTCCGGCCGCGTGTACCGCGGCCAGGGCACGGGCCAACGATTGACCTACGACGATGCCTTCGCTTTCGCTGAACGGACCGTCGTTCTGCACGATGTTGGCCAAGGTGCGTCCACGCACCAATTCCATCCAAAGGCCGAACTGTCCCTCGTGTTCTTCGATGCCGTAGATGCTGACCACGTTGTCGTGTTGAATGCGGGCCAGGTGGCGTCCCTCCTGGCGCAAGCGCTCGCGTGCCGCTTCGGGCAGTTGTTTGCCCGGATGCAGCAGCTTCAGGGCAACGTCGCGCTGCAGCTGGGGATCGTGCGCGCGATACACGGTGCCGTAGGACCCGTAGCCCAATCGCTCCTTGATTTCGAGTCGGCCCCATTGTTCGAGGTTGGTGTCGAACACGCCGCGGGCGTTGGCGTCGGTGACCGCGTCGTCGGCGTCGGCATCGGTGACCGCATCGCCGGCGCCGGCGTTCAGCGCTTGGTCACTGGAATGGAGTTGCGTGATGGATGCAATCGAACCCAACGAGCGCAGGATGGCACGGTCGTTTTCATCGGTTGCGGTCAGTCCGGCCGCGGCCCAGTCGACGCTCTCGCCGCGACTGATCTGGTCGGCCAGTTCAAGCCAACGTGCGTCGGCTTCGCCATCTCCGGACGATCCTTCCGGCGTCGCCTCGGCCAGGCGAAGACGGTGGTGACGGTGGGGATCATGAATCATGGGCCATCTCCTCGGCGAGGCGGACGAGAGCTCGATTTACGGTCATGCGTGCGGTGTTGGCCGACGCCTTTCCGATTGCAGCCGCAACCTGTTCGAAGCTCATGCCCATTTCGACGCGCGCGATTACGGCCTCGCGATCGAGTGGCTTGAGCCGGGCCAGCGCCCGTTCGTAGATGGCCACCGATTCACGACCGATCAACGCATCCAGGGGCGAAGGGCCCCGGTCGCGTTCCACGGGCGCGTCGGGCAGGTCGATTTCCACCGGCTTGCGTCCCACGCGTC
This sequence comes from Candidatus Krumholzibacteriota bacterium, assembly GCA_029262065.1. GTDB lineage: Bacteria > Krumholzibacteriota > Krumholzibacteriia > JAJRXK01 > JAJRXK01 > JAJDAC01. The sequence goes on from JAJDAC010000048.1 coordinate 146,378, forward strand.
GTGCCTCGTCGCGGATCCGATTCATCACACCCTGGCGTAGGTAGGCCAGGAGTGCACCGTCGCGTCGAACTTCGAAGTTCTTCACGTTGCGTACGGTGCGGATGACTGTTTCCTGCACCACGTCGGAGGTTTCGAGAAGGTCGCGGGCCCGGTTGGGAAGCCGTCCTGACGCCCACCGCTGCAGCAGCGGAATGTATCGCTGGCACAGCACATCCAGGGCGACGTCGTCACCCTGTTGCGCGTGCACCAGCAGTTCCACCGATGCTTCGGCCAGGAATCGCTGGCGGCGTTCCGCCTGCGTTGCGTCGTGGGAAGGCTCGTCCATGCGCCGTTTGCGAATCCTTCGTCGAAGTGACAGATCCACAACAGTATAGCTGTTCAGCGGGCAGTCCCGAAGGGTCAGGTGGGTGGTGGACAGGTTCATTGGTTGCATTCGTAGCGGGTTGGGAGGAATCCCTTCCATTTCTAACCGCTATAACGCCACCAGGGGCCCGACCGCACAGAAAACGTCAACTCAACAGCAGTTCGAGCACCGCCTGGGTGTCGGTCAGGTCGTCCACCACGTAATCGGCGCCGCCAAGGGCTTCTCGGGAGTGAAACCCGGTGGCCACGGCCAGCACGCGGGCCCCCACCGATCGTCCCGCCCGTACGTCATCTTGAGTGTCACCGATGACCCACGGCGGGTCGGTGTGTTCAATGGCGTAGTGGTCGCGGGAATTGCTGATGGCCGCGGCGAAGACCTGATCGCGGCGTGAATGCTCGCCGCCGAACCCGCCCGTGGGAAAAAAAGGCTCCAGCCCAAAGCGTCCCAGTTTGATGTAGGCGCTCTCTCGCAGGTTGCCGGTAGCCAGGCCAAGGGCTACCGAATCCACCGATGCCAGTGCCCCCAGCAGTTCGCTGACCCCCGGCAACATGTAGGGGTCGGGCGCCTGCGGATACCGTTGCCGCAGCGAATGCGGATACTCCCGGCAGAATCGGGCAAACAAGGCCTCGGCGTCGCCGCGAGATCCGCTTCGTTCATAGAGTTGCTCGAAAATGCCCCGGTCGGTGGCGCCCGCGAACGACAGTCCGTCGAAGTGGGGCTCGACCTCCACCACGTTGGCGAACGTTTCCAGAAACGTCGATTGGGCGATGGCTCCGTTGAGCAGCATGGTGCCGTCGATGTCGAACAAGATGAGTTTCATGTAAGACTCGCGAAATGGTCAGCGGGACATGACCCGGCCAACCGGGTACACGCGATACTCCTGATCGTAGTAGGGGGTGCGTTCGTAGAACCACTCCAGGCGCGCCCGCGCGTTGCCCGCGAACGCGCTGTCGTTCAGTAGTTTCTGTTGGAATTCGACGGCAAGCTTGGGATCACTGTCCAACATGGCCTGCGCCATGGGTTCCAATGCGTAGGCTTCGAAGTACTCGGTGCGTTGCAGAATCTCGAGGAAGAATCCCCACTGCAGAAACGAATCGGGCGACTCGGGCTCCAGCAACAGCATGGCCAGATCGCCCAGCGGTTGGTCGCACGATATGAACCACGAACCCGCGGGGTAGGTGCGGTCCTCCCGTGTCACAGCCAACGCGCCTGGTGTTACGCGCGCGTGACCTTCGAAGGGAGCGTCGTCGAGCGAAGCTTCGGGCAGTCGAATGACCTCGACGTCGAACGCCCGCGCCTCGGTTACCTGCTCCATGACGATCCCGTGGATCGCCATCCGTTCCGCGACTAAAGGCCAGGACGCGGGCACCACGTATCCCGAGGGGCGATTCGCGCGTGTCGTCGCGTGGTCGGACGTAACCACGGGAGCCTGGATCGTCACCGGTCGTCCGGTCCAGCGCACCACCGGGGCGCCCGAAACAGGCGACAGCTCGGTGCGCGATTCGATGCCCCGGAACGCAATTGTCTCGGGCACCAGGTCGGGCGCGGTCTGCCAGCTCAGGGCGAGTTCGCGGGGGCGACGTGATTGATCCGCGCTTGTGGCCTTGGTGAGATCCGCGTGGTATTTGGCCAGTGAACGCATGGACGCGCGCAGGAAAACGTACGTGCCCAGCACGCGCTGGTCGTACGGTTTCAGCGAGTGGTTCTCGAGCAGTACCGTGGGCAGGTGCCGGGCGTCGCCGTACGAGTTCGAGAATCGGGGACTGCCTGTCCAGTCGTAGATTCCGGCTGATATGTCGCGGCCGTTGACGCCAAAGATCAGGGGTCCGGGTACATGGCCCTGGTCGGTAAGCGCGCGATCCACGGTTGGTCGATAGTGTTCGTCGAGCCAACGACTGATGTTGGGCGACCACGCGTGATCACCGTGGTAGCCGTAGGTAATGTCGTACTGGTAGTCGACGCCGTCGGTGACATGCAGGTCGAGGTACAGGTCCGGCTCGTACTCCCGAATAGCCCGCACCATCGCCTGCATCTCCGGCGTGTCCAACTTGGAGTAGTCGCGGTTGAGATTGAGATTGCGTCGGTTGGTGCGCCACCCCAGCTCGGCGGGTCCGCGCTGGTTCACGCGACCGTAGGCCGAGAATCGTTCGTGGCCGTCGACATTGAAGATGGGGACGAACAGGAAGTTGGTCTGATCCAGCAAGCTGGTCTCGCGCTGACCCACGGTCATGTCGCGCAGCAGCATGAGGCCCGCGTCCTTGCCGTCGATTTCGCCGGCGTGGATTCCAGCCTGGGCCAGCAACGTGGGGCGGCCCGTCAACGCCAGCTGGGCTGCCGTCTGGGCTCCTTCGCGCGAAGCAATGACCATCCAGACATCGCGGCCCTCGTGACTTTGGCCCAGCGACACCATGTGCAACTCGGGCGCCGCGTCCACCAGACGGCGTAGCCAGGCCACGGTTTCGTCGTAGCGCGGAGTCTGGGTCAGGTTGGTACGCTCACTGGGCGTGATCCATGGATCGTCGGCCGCCACCACGAGCGAGCGGCTCGCGCCGTCCCACGGCTGAATCGGCGGCAGCACACTCGTGCGCGCGGCTTCTTCGTAGGCCCGCGGTGGCGAGACGCTCGTGGCCGCGACTACCGTGGCCGCCAGAAACGGTAGCTGCGCCAGCACCAAAATGATTCGTCCCACCCACATACACCACTCCTTCATTCCAAGGCCGGGGAATACCGAGCATGCCTGGACCCCGGTGCCGGGTCAACCGCACGTCAGCGAGTTCTTTCGGGCCCAGGGACCTTGAGCTAGAGTTGGCCTACCCAAGGCCATGCATACGATCAACCCCCCCGACTACGCCCACCCCTCGCGGGGTCCGTTGCTCCCCTGTCCACGCGGGCGCATCATCGCGTTGGTCCTGTTCTGCGCGGCCACGCTGTGCCTGCTTCCGCTTACCCGCTTGTCTCCGCTCACGCGGATTCCCGGCGTCCTCTTGTGGGTGGCGTCGGCGTGGGCAGTCTGGGGCGATCCCGACCCCCGGGTTCGCCGGCGGTTCGGCGTCCTGCTGGGTTGTGTGGCCATCCTGGCTGCGTCTCCCATCAATACCGATACCAGCCCGCGTCACTTCCTGACGCTGGGGATTCCCTTTCTGGCCGTCATACTGGGCCCGGCGATTTTTCTCGGCCGCACCGACCCGGACGTCATTCGCTATCGGTTCTGGCCGCGCAAGCTGCGCTGGCTCGATCTGTTCTACACCGCCATATCGGTGCCGCTGGCCATGTGGATCATCGGTTGGTACTTCCGGTTCAATCCCAACATGTACCAGCAATGGACGCTGCCGGCTGAAATCGACCACGGGGCCGTGAACCGACTGTTCTGGGGCATCAACGGCGTGGGGGTGTGGGACGAGCTGTTCTTCGTGAACACCGTATTCGCCGTGCTACGGAGCATGTTTTCCTTCCGCGTGGCCAATCTGGCCCAGGCGGTCGTGTACATGTCGGTCCTGAACCGCATGGCGTTCATCGGCGTGGGACCCGCCCTGGTGTATCTGTTCGCCCTGACCCAGGGCTCGATGTTCGAGGAATCGGAAAACCTGTTGTACGTGCTCATCGTGCACCTGGTGGTCGACTATTTCCTGGTGAGTGCGATCGTGGCGGGCTACTACCCGGCCTACGAGGGCTTTCTGTTCCATTGAGTCGGTCCGGCGCCTACGCGCTGGTTTGACACCCACAGCCGCGCTCTCTATATTGCCTGGCACTCAAAAAAGGCACCCGTAATCGCAGGAGCACGTCATGGTCGAGAGGATCCGCCCCGAAGGTCTGACGTTCGACGATGTGCTGCTGGTGCCACGCTACAGCGAGGTGATCCCGGCCGACACCCAGGTTCACTCGCGGCTCACGCGTCAGATTTCCCTGAACATCCCCATCGTCAGCGCGGCCATGGATGCCGTCACCGAGGCCGAACTGGCCATTGCCATGGCTCGTCAGGGCGGCATCGGGATGATCCACAAGAACATGTCAGCGGCCGACCAGGCGTCTCACGTCGACCGCGTGAAACGCTCGGAGAGCGGCATGATCACGCAGCCGTTCACCCTGACTCCCGAAGCCAAGGTGAGCCAGGCCATGGAACTCATGCACCGTTACCGCATTTCGGGCATCCCCATTACGCGGGATGGACAACTGGTGGGAATCCTCACCAATCGCGACATGCGGTTCATTGAAGATTCCAGCGACCTCATTGCCGACCATATGACCAGCGAAGGCCTGATCACCGCGCCCGAGGGCACCACGCTCGACGCCGCCACGCGCATCCTGCATGACAACCGCATCGAGAAGTTGCCGGTGGTCTCAGGCGATGGAAAGCTACGCGGCCTCATTACCATCAAGGACATCCAGAAGCGAATCGACTATCCGCACAGTTGCAAGGATGAGCGAGGTCGATTGCGAGTGGGCGCGGCCCTGGGCGCGTCGAGCGATCTCATGGATCGGCTGGGAGCGTTGGTAGACGCCGGCGTCGACGTGGTAACACTCGATTCGGCCCACGGTCACACGCGCAACGTCATGGACGCGGCGTTGGCCATAAAAAAGGAATACCCCGATCTGCCCATGATTGTGGGGAACGTAGCCACCGAAGATGGCACCAAGGCTTTGCTCGACGTAGGCGCCGACGCCATCAAGGTGGGCATGGGGCCGGGCAGCATCTGCACCACGCGTGTCGTGGCCGGCATTGGTGTACCACAGGTCACGGCGATCCTCGACGCAGTCAAGGTGGCCTCGAAGGCTGACGTTCCCGTGATCGCCGACGGCGGCATCAAGTTCAGCGGAGACCTTACCAAGGCCTTCGCCTGCGGCGCCGAGTCGGTCATGGTGGGAAGTCTGCTGGCGGGTACCGACGAGAGCCCGGGTGAAAAGCTTCTGTACGACGGTCGTGCCTTCAAGGTGTATCGAGGCATGGGTTCGGTGGGCGCCATGCAGATCGGTGGCCGGGATCGCTACTTCCAATCGAACGAGGACAGCGTGGAGAAGTTGGTTCCCGAAGGAATCGAAGGTCGGGTACCATTCAAGGGCCCTCTGTCGGATACCATCTACCAGTTGGTGGGTGGGTTGCGTTCGGGCATGGGGTATTGCGGCGCGCGCACGCTCGAAGAACTTCGGAATGAAACCACGTTCATCCGAGTGAGCCCGGCGGCGCTACGTGAGAGCCATCCTCATGATGTGACCATCACGAAAGAGGCTCCCAACTACCCACGCGCCTGATCTCGGGTGCATCGCCCCTGAGGATGATTGCGGTGGATGAAGCGGCGCACACCCCCGATCCGACACCTTCCTCTGCGGCCACCGACGCCAAGGCGCAACGCATCCTGTCGGGTGCGGCCAAGGTCTTCAGCGACAAGGGCTATCACAACGCTTCCATGCGCGACATCGCGCGGGAAACCGGCATCAGCCTGGCCGGCATGTACTACTACTTCGCGTCGAAAGAAGAGATGCTCTTCAGCATCCAGCAGTTCTGCTTTCGCGCGGTGCTCGAAGGTCTGCGCGAACGTCTGGACCAAACCAGCGGTGCCCACGATCGACTACGTGCGTTCTTCCACAATCACCTCTCGTTCTTCATTGCCAACGTTCGTGAAATGCGGGTGTTGAGCCACGAGGGGGAGTCGCTCACGGGCGAGCATCACCGCGAGGTGGCCGACCTGAAGCGCGAGTACTTCCGGGCGCTTACTGAAATTCTCGAAGAGATGCCCGGCCTGCAGTGGAACGAATCCGAACTGCGACGCGTGGGTCTTTCGATCTTCGGAATGGTGAACTGGATCTACACCTGGTACGACCCACGCCGGGACGGAACGGCCGATGAGCTGGCCGACCGCATGTGCGCCCTGGTCACGCGTGGTATCGACAACCTCGATAGCGTCTGAGTCCATGGACATCCAACGTCTTCGCGAGTTGGCGCGACTGGCCGATCTGGCTGACGTGGGTATCGCGCCCTGCACGCAGGAGCCCCACTCCGAGAATCTGCGGGCCTGGCTCGACGCCGGCTACGCCGGCTCCATGGCTTGGCTGGAACGCGATCCCCAGACCCGGGTGGATATTCGCCGGCGCTTTCCCTGGGCTCGTTCGTTGATAGTGGCTATTGCTCCGTACCAAACGCCACGACTGGCGCCCCCTGCGGCGGCGCCGGGCGCGCGTGACTCGCGTCTGCTGCGTTTCGTTTCGCGTTACGCTCGAGGCAACGACTATCACGATGTCGTGTTGGCCCGCATGAAACAGCTGGCGCAGTATCTGAAGGCGGAAGTTGGGGAGAACAGCGCCGACGGCGAGCTTCTCGTGCACGCTTACGTCGATACCGGTCCGGTGCTGGAACGACAGGCGGCGCAGAGCGCCGGCCTGGGTTGGTTGGGAAAGAACGGGCTCGTCATGAACTCCACCCACGGAAGCTGGTTTTTCGTGGGCGTGCTGGTAACCAGCCTGGAGCTGGAACCGACGTCGAACGATGTGGCCAGTTGTGGTACTTGCCGCGCCTGTCACCCCGCTTGTCCCACCAACGCGTTCGTGTCGCCCGGCGTACTCGACGCTCGTCGATGCATCAGCTACCTGACGATCGAGCACAAGGGTCCCATCGATCGGGAGCTGCGGCGGGGAATAGGCGAGTGGTTGTTTGGTTGTGATCTGTGCCAGACCGCGTGCCCTTTCGATGCCAAAGTGGAGCCGGCGAACGATGAGCAGTTGGGGGGCGTGGGGCCAGGCATGGAAATGTCGTTGGTCGATCTCTTGCGTATCGACGAGGCTGAGTTTCGCGCTCGCTTTCGGCGCTCGCCCCTGTGGCGACCGCGACGCGAAGGCATGGTGCGCAATGCACTCATGGTCGTGGCCAACGGCGAACATCGCGACTGTTTGCCCGCGGTGCGCGAACGACTGTCCGACGAGTCGCCGGTGGTGCGTGAAGCGGCGAGCTGGTGTTTGGCCGAACTCGGCGATGTGCCCGGCGATGCACCCGGCGATGCACCCGGTGACGCACCCGGTGACGGGCCGGCCGACGGAACTTCGGCGGCCGCGTTGACCCGGGCCCTTGCGCACGAACCCGAAGAGTGGGTGCGTGCCGCCATGGCCGAAGATCTGCGTCGTATCGTGTAGTCGGGTCAGCGCGGCGCGCGTATTTTCACGTCGATGTCTACCCGGCTGTTGAAAAGCCCGCCGTTGGCCGGAACCGAGAAGGGCTCGTTGGTGAGCTCGTTGCCGTAGAAACCCCACCAGTCGTCCCGCGGGTCGTAGATTCCGTCGCCGGAGGTGTCCTTTACGACTACGACCAGGAACACGTCGTTGGTATCGGCTCCGCTGACACCGTACAGGCCTTCATCTACCGAGTTCACGAATCCGACCGAACTGATTCGCTCGGCGCGAATGTCCAGGAACGACTCGGGTTGAAGCGGTGAGAACGGCGACAGTTCGTCGAGGGCGAAGATCACCGCGCCTTCGGGTGATTCCACCGCCGGGGCTTCCGACGTCACGACCCCGCTGAAACGACCGAACGGTCGGGGCCCGGTGTTCCATTCCAATAGGAATGGATTCTCCATGGCCTGCGAATCGATGAGCAACGTGTGCACGTTCCGGGTGGGGTTCACGCTCAGGTCGAACCACGTGATGTTGCGACCCGAACCCGTGGTCTGGAGCGTTCCGGCGGCCGCGGGCACGGGATACAGGTCGAGGATCACCTCGGAGACCTTCGTGACGCGATTGAAGGTGATGCTCAGGTTGATCGGGTCGGGCTGGTCCAGTTGGGCCGAATCGGCGGGGGTGGTGGAACGAACGAACAGGGGCGGCGGCAGGACCGAGACCTGGAAATCGTCGTCACAGCTCTGGCCCATGCAAATCAACAGGCTGGCCACGACAAACGGGCCAAGACCGCGACGGAGTCGCTGAACGCGAGATTCGTTCATGGCGCTACCACATGAGAGGGAAGACAGACTGCGAGCGAGCGGGGCCCGTGCTCGAAAGATACGACGGACCCCCCGCTCGCGAAAGGACCGTTCAGTCCGACAGGCGTATCAGCCGCTGGGTGCGCACCGCGCCCGAGTTCTCCAAGCGCACGAAATATGACCCCGCGGCGGTGGCCCGTCCTGCGGCGTCGCGTCCGTTCCACTGCACGGTGTGCGAACCGGCGGTCAACGAGCCCTCGATCAGGGTGGCCACGTGGCGGCCCCGCAAGTCGTGGACGGTCAGACGGGCCGGTCCGGCACCAGGCATTTCGAACGAAATGCTGGTCGAAGTTCGAAACGGGTTGGGTTCGCCCGGCCGCATCGCCAGTCGCAAACCGCTGGTAGCCGCGGCGGCTATGGCTGGTCCATGGACGCTCGAGCTGCCATCGTCCTCGGCGAACCGAAGCCAATAGTTCGTGGCTCGCACCGGCGCGTCTGGGTCGTGGAGGGTTCCGTTGGGCCGGTCATCGAGTATGGCCGCGCCAATTGGTTGGGCCTCGTGCTCATTCGGACCGCGTAGAATTTCCATCTGGCGCCAGCCACGCGGAGCCACCGACCAACGGATTTCCACGGCGCGACCGTCGCGCACCGCCGCGAAGTTGCTCACGAAGACGGCTACCACCGCGCAGGTTCCGGTGCTGGCACCAATGTGGTCGCAGGCCGGACCGTTGGGGTTGTTGGCGGCGAGCGCGGGTGAAGTGGTCGCGACGTTCCAGTTGCCCTCGCTGCGACAGAACAACGGGTCGGCGTCGAAGTTGCCGGCGGTACCGGTGGGGTCGGGGCAGCCTCCGTAGTTTCCCCCGGCGTTGGTTGAAGTGAGATTGCAGGCGAACGTCAGGACGGCGCCGTTGCATTGCACGCCATCGGCCATTGTACCCGTACCGTCTCCGTTGAACGCGAAGATGTTGTTGCTCAAGTCGGCATCGCCCGCGCCGAAAACGGCGCCGCTGCCGCCCTGCGATCCACTGAAGTTGTCGGCCACCGTGCAGCCGTTGAGTTGCGTTCCGGCGGCGCTCGTTGCGTTGAGGCCCGAGCCGAAGAAACCCGCGGTATTCAGGACAAACAGGGAATTTTCGATCGTGGCTCCGCTCGTATTGCGGAAGTCCAGACCGCCGCCCGTGAAGTCAGAGTGGTTCGCTTCGTAGTGGCTTTGGTCAATGGCCAGAGTCGTGCCGTCGAAGTAGGCGCCGCCTCCATTGGCAAGCGTGGCGGCATCGAGTTCGTTGCCCGAAACGGTATTGCGAAGGCCCGTGTAGCTGCCTCCGGTCACGTGTATTCCGCCACCGTCGTCGGCGGCGAAATTGTTCGAGATCTGGGTATCGCTGACGGTGAGCTGGGTGTTGGTCGCGTAGATGCCGCCGCCCGGGCCCGCTACGTCGTGGCCGGTTACCACGCACTCTTCCACGAGCACGTTGCCGGCATCGGTCAAATGTATTCCCCCGCCCAGGGGTGTGTTGCCGACGGTCGAAACGTTGTTGCGCACGGTCACGCGGCGGAAGGTGGGGTTGCCGCCGCTTACGTAGATGCCGGCACCGCTCACGGCCGAGTTGTTTTCGATGATGCAGTCTTCCAATGTGGGATCGCTGTCGAATACCACGATGCCGCCGCCGCCGCTGGTCTGACCTGCGTCCTGCACGGTGCAATTGCGTATCGCGCAGTTGCGCAACAGGGGGGCGGCGCCGTTGCGCACCACCATGCCGCCGCCGAAGCGGCCAGCCACCGGGAACGAGAACGTCTGGCCCGTGCCGTCCCGGACCTCGAAGCCATCGAGTATCAAGCGGTTGTCGATGTTGCCGTCGACGGCCAGCAACCCAGGCCCGGACGACAGGGGCGAGATTACGCTGAGGTTGCTTACCACGTCGCGGGTCGTGTAGGTGGCGTCGAAGCCGCCCAGGATGGCGACGTCGCGGGCCGGAAGCTCGAGCGTGGTACCGATCATGTGGCCGCCCAGAACACGAATCTCGCCGCCGGGTGCCGTGAGGTTGAAGGCGTCGATGAGTTCGGGAAGAACCTCGGGCACCGTCCATTGCGCGGGCAACGGAAACAACTTCGCCATGTTCAGACGACCGCTCCCCAGTTTTCCTTCGAAGCCCGGGTTCAACGCGTCGATATCGTCGGTGGCCGCGATCAACGCGGCCAGAACCTGTTGCCCGGTCCAGCCTGGGTTGGCCGAGAGTGCCAGGGCCCCCGCGCCCGCGACGATGGGGGCCGAAAAACTCGTGCCCTGCGTGGTGCCGTAGGTGTGTTGCGCGGCTCCAGCCGCGGTAACGTCGAACGCCGTGGTGTAGATTGCGCTGCCCGGCGCGGCCAGATCGACCCAGCTACCGTAGTTGGAGAATCCCGAGCGTTGGTCGTTGCGATCGGTGGCGGCTACCGACAAGACGTCGGCCCGCGTGGATAAGTAGGTGGCCGGTACGTTTGCGTTGCTGGTGGGGTCGGTGTTGTCGTTGCCAGCCGATTCCACGATCAGCATGCCCGCATTCACGGCCATGGTGGTCGCGGTGGGCAGTCCACCGGAGCTGGAGTTGCCGTAGCTCAGGTTGAAGACCTTGGCTCCGTTCACTCGGGCATAGTCCAGGGCCTGCGCCATCCAGATGGTGAAGCCCACGCCAGTCACCTGCACCAGGTTTCCCTCGTTATCGTAGATTTCGGCCCGGTAACCGATCTTCAACGGCATGATCGTGCATCCCCATGACGTGCTGGCGATGCCGACGCCGTTGTCCGTCAGCGAAGAGATGCATCCCGACACGAGTGTTCCGTGACCGTCGTAGTCGCGCGGGTCGGGATCGGGATCGGTGACTTCCTGTGGTGGGTTTTGGACGGGAATCGCGTTGGGAATGGTCTGCATGGTCCAGTGCACGAAGTCCCAGCCGCGGACGTCGTCGAGCTTGCCGTTGCCATCGTCGTCTACCCCGGCCGTACCGTTCAGTTCGAGTTGGTTCGTCCACATGACGCCGTCGTGGAAGCCGTTGGCTTGCGTACCGCCCAGGTCGGGGTGCATCCAATCCACGCCCGTATCGGCCACGGCTACGATGACGTTGGGGTCGCCTTTTGCGTGGTACCAAGCGGGCACGGCACGGATGTCGCCACCATCGAGTTCGGTGTTTCGCAGCCACCACTGCGAGTTCAAACCGGAATCGTTGGGCAGTTCGGCCTGGGCGAAATGAATCGCGTCGGGTTCCACGGCAACGATTTCCGGCAGGGCCAGGAATGCCCGGGCAATTTCCTTGAGAGGTCGGTCGCGATCGGCGAATTCGACCACGTACAAACGCGCCCGTGCCGGCGGTTGCGACGCGCGTTTGGCCGGCGGCAATTCGGCGAACAGCCGCTCGAATCCAGTGGTACCAGCGTCGGCGAGCACGGAATTCAACGCCGGCTGATCGGTGGTGACCGATCCGTCGGCCTTGTCGATGGTGCGCGGAGTCCTGGTGGGCGCGAAGTGCAGCACCAGGCGACCTGGCGCCAGCATACCGTCGGTGACCTCGCGATCGGTCCGGATCACGTTGTTCCACCGGACTTCCGGCGACTGCGCGAAAGAGCCGGTTACCGTCAGGGTTACCGTGGCCAGGGCCGCCAGGGACAGGATGACCGGGGTCAGGCGGTGAGAAAGCCGGGCCTGAGGGCGAGAAAACCGGGTGAACATTGCGACCTCGATCACGGGGGCATGGTGCGATGGGCGAATTGGGATATAGTGGTGTTCGGAGTGACCTAACAAGATTAGTGCTGAATTGCTGGGACAAACGCAAATCGGCCCGGCCCCATGACCCCCGCGAGCAAGGACGTTCCTTTGGAACCCGCACTGGCACAAGCACTTACACACAATATCTGGGAACTGGAACAGAAGCTGGAGGAGGGGCGTCCGAACGCGATGACGCGGGCGATGTTGCTGCGTGCCTACTCCCAACACCTGGACAACCGGGAAGAAATGCTCCAGATACCGCCTGAAAATCGCAGTCGCATCCGAGTGGTCGACGGCGCCAAGAAGGCAGTGCTGTTGATCCACGGTTCCACCGGGTCGCCGGCCGATCTGGCTGAGATCGCCGATCGTCTCTACGAAGCCAACTGCACCGTCCATCTGGTGCGGCTCCCCGGTCACGGCGACGACACGGCCGATCTCTCGCAGTCTTCGTGGCGGGCCGCGGTGAGCCACGCCGAATCGCACTACCGCATGCTTTCCAACTGCTTTCTCGAGCCCTACGTCCTGGGCTATAGCTTCGGCGGAGCGGTAGCCCTCACCATGACCATGAAACCCCGCCCGAAGGGCCTGGTGCTATTGGCGCCGGCACTGTACCCCAAGCTCTCGTGGTTGCAGCGGCTGCTGGTTGGCGTGGGGTTGGACCGGGTAGGACTGATTCGGCGGATTCTGGGTTGGCGTGGTCAGGTGCTCGACAGCATGGAAGCCGCCCGTCGACAGACCTGGTGGAAGGGTATTCCGGTGCATGCGGCCATGGCGCGTGACGACGAGCGAATCGACCAGCAGAGCCTGACGTTCGTGAAGCATCGCGCCAAGCACGAACAATCGAACTTCGTTACCTACGATTCAGGTGGCCATGGTTTCGTGCGGGGAGCCAACTCGGCACGCGTAGCCGATGACATCCTGAAGTTCATTCTGCACGACTGAGATCGTCGTCTTCGCCTTCAGGTAGTCGAAACGAGAAGCTTTCGTCCACGGCCTCCAGGCTGTGCGCCGCGTCGTACAGAGATTCACGGGTCTTGGCCGACGGGTCTTCCTTCCAGGCTGAAAACGCATCCAGGAAATCATCGTACAGATCGGCGATCAGTTCCGGCGTTGACGCGCCGGGCTCGATCGAACCGTTTCCCAGATGGAACAGCGTGCCCTCGCTCAGGCGGGCGGTAAGGTGGAAGTACGAAACCCGCACGCGTTGCAGAACGTCCGCGTAGTCGCCGAATCGTGCGGCCAATTTGTCGAGTGCGGCCTCGGTGCCTCCCGTACGACGGCGTAGCCGCCGTAAGCTGGAAGAAGCAAGCTGGTAGTAGATTCCGCCGCGGCCAATGAATGCCTCGGGCTCGCGATGGGCCAGCGGATTGGCTTCGTGGTGCGCGCCAGGAACGTGGCGAAACAGCCCCACGGCCAGCAAGAGGTGATCGGCGTTGGTCTTGTACACCCGGTAGGTGTGCCGGTCATCGTCGCGTCGCGCGATGTCTCGCGCCAGATCCGTGTCGTACAACTGAATGTAGCGGGCCAGTTCGCTATGGTACTGGGGCGACAGGAATCGCTGTAGCAAGCCCACCACATAGACGTTCACGTCTTCGTCGAAGCCGCGCTCGTTGCTGGGAAACTCGGCTTCCTCGCGGGCACCCAACAGACACCGCAGCAGAAACTCCGCCGACGTGGAATGAGCGCCGTCCACCCGCCCCTGGGCGTCGAGACTCAGATAGGAATCATTGGGCAGCAAGGTTCGACCGGCTCCTGGATCTAGGAGGAATAGGAATTACGGGGCACGTCTCGTGCCAGCGCATCGGAAGTAAGGTCCCTTCGGCCGAATTGGCCCCGCTGCCGCGTGCTTCCCGGGCCGGGGAATTCTGCCGTGTCGGGTCGAATACGGCGGCGTTGGGTGGCATGTGAATTGCCCCTAGTCCTGCGGAACGCTCTGGGGAGGTCGATTTTTCCTCCCCTTCCTCTATCAATGTGCAGGAGCCAACCGTGGCTAAGCAACGTGTCGTCCTGACTACCCCGTGGAAATTGGGGCTCTTCGTATTCCTACTGGTCGTAGGATGCGGATTTGGACTCATCTACGCATACTTGACGCTTCTGGGCGGTACGCTTGAGTTTGGCGACTCCGAGTCATTGCAAGCGTTCTACATCGTCTGCGGTAGCGTGGCGTTGCTGGGCATAACTGGCTACCTCGCGGTGGTTACGCAGGCTCGTCCCATGGACCAGGCCCAGAAGGACTCGCGGAAGCGAGAGAAACTTCTGAAGAAGCTGGCCAAGGTGGACGACCCCACCGACGTCGACGTCGACGACTTTGAGGGAGACTCAGCCCTGCACAACGTGATCGAGCGTTGGCAGGAAGATCATGGCGTGGCCACCCAGGCCCAGATGGCTATTTCCAACCAGCGCGCGGCCATCGACGGACTCATCACCAAGGTCCAGTCGGCGGGCGCGGGTGAAGTCGAGTGGTTGGAAACCCGTGAGGACGACGAGATCGCTCCACTGGTTAGCGCCATCAACTCGATCCTGGCCAAGTCTTCTCCCGGGGCCGGAATGGCGGGTAGCGCGGACCCGGTCGGTTCGGCCGATGAGGTTCTTCTCAGCGTCGACGCGCTGACCCAGCAACAATCCCAATTGCGCGGCTTCGCGGCTTCGGTGGCGTCCAGTTCCGAAGAGCTGGCGCGCCGTGCCCAGACGAACATGTCTTCCAACGGTGGCCAGTCGCTGGCGCGCCAGCTCGACAGTGGCAGCCTGGGCGATGTATCGCGCCGCAACTCCAACCGCCTGGCTCAGCTTCGTGCCACGCTCGAGCAGTTGGCCGAGGAATCGAACCGGTTGGCGATCAACGCCGCGCTTCAGGTCAGTCGCCTCGGCGAGTCGGGAACCGACCTGCTGAATGTGACCGAGGAAATTCGATCGCTGTCTACGCGGTATCAGCGGATGGTGGCTGAGCTGCGCCTGTGCGAGCACGACCAGGAGCTCACGCTCAACGAGTTGCGTGCGTTGGCCAATGCCGACGATTCCACTCCCAGCGCTTCGGCCGGGCTGTCGCCCGATGCGGTACAGAAGCTGGCCATGGTTCTCGATCAGAACTCCGGTGGTCTAGAAGAGATCGCTTCGCAGTTGGGCAATCACGTTGCGCATCTGAAGTGGGTGGCCGATCCGTCGCAGCCGCGACCGACCGTGGCCGCCAGTCGCGGTGTGACGCCGTTGCCCGGAGCCTCGACTCCGCCGATGCCGCCGGCGACGGAGACCCCAACCGACCACTCTCCGGTCGATGCGCCGATGGCCGCGCCCACGTCATTTGGTGCCATGGAATCGGCGCCGCCCGCGGTGGACCCCGGTGCGGCGGTAGATTCCGCGCTGGGATTCCAGGCCAGCGCGCCCGCGGCCGATTCAGGCCCCGCCATCGGAGGCGCGAACGGCCCCGGCAACGGTCCCATGTTTGAAACGCCGACGTCCCCGCCTGCTGCTTTTGGTGGCGGTGCCTCTTCCGGCCGTCGCGACGTGATTGATTTCAGCGGCCCGGTGACCCCGGTATCGGTCGCTCCGACCGAAGACGATGCGATTGATCTCACGAGTCTTGGTGCCGTCGAACTGCCGGCCGATCTTGACGCCGAGGGAAACCCCGTCTACGACCTAATGGAGCTTGGCGCCGTTGAAGTATGAGTTCTGTCTGGATCTCCTTCTTTCCACCTCTCGCTGACGAGGAGCCATGAGTCGTTCCGGTTCCCAGACGTCGCAGGTCGGATTGTTCTCAACCCAGATCTCCGAGCAGATCGTGCGGCTACGAGCGCTTGCAAGCATCGATGCCGCCGGCACCGACTCGGTGTCGGTGAAGCGGGCCGTCATGGCTACCCGATTGTTGGGCGGCAGCGCGCGCATTCTGCAGCTGGGTGCGCTGCAGGATTTTCTCGATGAGCTGCTCCTGTGGTTGCAGGGCGTCGAGCACGCCAATGATGATCTGAACACCACTCAGACGCTGATTCTCGACAGTGTGATCGAGTTGGAAGAGTCGCTCATGCTGCAGCTTGACGACACCGACGGTGAAGCACCCGATTTCAGCATGCTCGAAGATGAGATTCGCGAGCTGCTTCAGTTGATGAAGCGCAATCGTGGACCGGTTACGCAGCGCCTTGATCCCGAACTGATCGACCCGCTGGCGCCGCCCACCGCGCGCGAAGTTGCGGCCGACACGCACGCGGCGGTCGAATCCGTCGTGGACCTGGTCGAAACGGCGGCGGATCCCGCTTCCAAGCCAACCGAACGTCGGTCCGATGAGCGCGGCGAGCGGGCTGAGCCGACGAATCCAGTCACCGAAGCGGCGCCGGTCGTCGAAGCCAAGCCGACTGCGGAAGCCAAGCTGCCCGCCGACGCCAAGCCGACCGCCGAAGCGACACCGGTCGCGAAGGCCAAGGCCACTGACTCCCCGACCACCATGTCCGGCCAGGCTGGCGTGGTGGCGGAGCACCTGGCCGCCGCAATGGACAGCCTCGATGGGGCGGACGGTACGTTTACCGCGGCCGAACTGATGGCCCTGGGTGAGCTGGGCCGGCGCGTACATACGGTGCTGGGTCAACTTGAGCCCATGCCGATCGAGGAAGTGGCCGAAGACGACTACGACGCCGATGATCCGCTCTTTGCCAAGTTGGCCAAGCACGTGGCGTCGCTGAGTGTGGCCCAGGAAGATCCTGTTGCATTTCGCTCGCGCGGATCGTCCGACGGCGTGGGAGCGGGGCTCCTGGATCCCGTCCGAGACATTCTGCAGAGCCTCATCACCGATAGCGGTCGCGCGATCGACCAGGCGCTGCGCGAGGAAGAGACCCTGTCTGGAGGCGCCTGGATCGAGATATCCGTGGCCGAGAACGACGGGCGACTGGAACTGGCCGTTCGCGACAATGCGCCGCGCATGGAGGGTCCCTCGCTGGATACCGGCGATCGACTCAGCGTATACCGCGGTCTACGCCGCGCACGTCAACTGCTGCAACAACTTGGCGGCGTGGTCCTGGTGGAGCCGCAGGAACGCAAAAACGATCGATTTTGTTTGATGCTTCCGGCGGCGCTGGGGCGTCAAACGTATCAACTTATTTCGATCAATGATGCCTTGGTCGCTGTTTCGTGGGCTTTGGTGGAAAACGCCGTATCCACGGCCGGCCTACTGTTCGAAACCGATATCCACGGCGAGAGCATCGTCCATCACGGCCGCAACACGCCGCTGGTCGAGCTCAGTCAGTTCACGCCGGCGACCGACCCAATCCACGAGACGGCCCAGTGCATTCTGGTATCGGGCTCGGTGGAGAAACGCGTGGGGCTCTACTGTTCCGAGGTGCGTGAGCGGGTCGAGGTGTCGGAGTTGTTCGACCCTTCCGATGACTGGGCGGGCGTGGCCTACGCCGCATTCCAGTACGGCGAGCAGACGGTGCCGGTGCTCGATATCCAACGGCTCCTCATGCTCCGGTTCGACGCCAACGTCGATGGCGCCGTGCCCGGCTCGGTCAACGATCCGGTGCTCGATGCCTACATCCCGTCCGATCTCGCGGCCCCGGTCGATACCTTCGAAGACGAAGTGCCCGACGATGACGGATCGCGACGCGTGTTGCTGATCAATCAGTCGGATTTCCGCCGTCGCGAAATGAAGCGGGTCCTGGAGGGCATGGGGTTTGTCGTGGTGGCGACCGACACCATCGACAACGCCCTGGCGATGGCGCCCGCGAAACTGGACCTGATCATTACCGACCTGCGCTTGGGGCAGGCGGCCAGAGAGAGTGTTCCGACGCTTCGAACGCAGATGGGTGAGCCTCCGGTGGTACTCACCAGTGCAGCATCGCATGAACAAGCGCAGATTCTCGCGCGTAAGGTAGGGGCTCAGGCCTTCTGGCTCGATCCCTACCGACCGGACGCGCTCGACAGGATTCTCGAAGCGGTCTCATGATGGTGTGTCGCTCCCGCTTGCACCTTGGGTGCGCAATGGCACGATGCAACGTCCGATGGAGGCATGGAAGTCCATCGTGGGCCCGTACTGAATCCGACAACATCGGGATGTGCCTGTAAGTGCCTTCAAACAGCGCTTCTAGGGAGCCAAGGGGCCTAACGTGTCCTTGGCATACGGGTTGCTGATGTCAATGGCAGGCACACATCATTTTGTCCAAGACACCTTTGAGGGCTAAGGGGATTCTGGAATGAGCAACAAGCACGGCGGAGACTACGCCAACATCTACATCGGCGCCGAGGACGCAGCCTCGCCCGTGATGACGTCTGGCGAAGCTGCCGATTATCTGAAGATGCACGTCAAGACCGTTTGCCGTCTGGCCAAGGAAGGCAAGATTCCGGCAAAAAAGGTGGGCAGCGAGTGGCGCTTTCTCAAGAGCGTGCTCGATCAGTGGCTTACCAAGGAACTCGTCTAGCTCTCTTGCTTCGCACTCGCCTTTCGGCGAACAACGAGACGCTTTGATGGCGCGCGGTGGATCCTCCTGATCGCCGCGTGCTTTCGTCTGCACAGGTGTCATCCATGCAAAAGGCCACCTTTTCAAGCGTGAAGCACCCGGACCCCGAGCTCTTCGTTGTGAAGGTCGGGGGACACCTGGGCACGCGTCAGAAGCGCTCGATCGAGGGTTTGGTGGAGAAGTGTCGTGAGCGCGAGAAGCATCGCGTGATCTTCGACTTTTCCGAACTCGATAGCATGGGCGGGGTAGTCGCTTCCATCCTGGGTGATTTCTCGTTTGAATTGTCCCAGGCCGGAGCCGGCGCTTGCTACGTGGGTGCGTCCGAGCTGGTGCAGAACTTCATGCGAGCGCGCTTCACCCAGGTGAAGCCGGTGTTCGCTCTGGACATCGAAAAGGCGCAGGCCCTGGTGAACGGCGAGGCATCCGTGTTCGCTGAGCCGGCCATTGGTGACGACAAGACTGACGAAGCGGAGTCCAGCGCATCGGCCAAGGGCTCGGATTCCAAACGGGTTCCGAAGGTCGAAGCCAAGAAGAACCGGCAGGCCGACCCGAAAGCGTCGGTCCCGGTCGAATCACCCTCGAAGGGGCAAGCGGCCGAGTCCACGAAGTCGGTGACGGCCCCGCGCCCATCGCCGCCGCCCGACGATGCCGACTCCGACGATGCCGACCCCGATGATGTGGTCGAAGAGATCATCAGCGAGGGCAACACGGCGCCCGAGCGCCGGCCGAGTTACCTGACGCTGGAACAAGCCGAGGAGAAGTTGCGTGACGCCGGCTCTCCCGAGATGGAGAAGCTGGCCTTCGCGGGACTGTTGTTTGGCAGCAGCCTGGCCGAAACCTGCTACTACTTCGTGCGTCGTGGTGATCATCTGGTCGAGGCCGAGGACTCCGATCTACAGCTACCCATCGACGGGTCGTTGGCCAAGCTACTGGATGAACGCGGCAACTCGATTCCCATGGAAGACCTGGTCCACGTCGATCTCGACGAGCTCGAAACCGACGTCCTTGCCCGCGTCAATTGCCAGGCCATGATTCCGCTGGGTGGTCAACGAGGGCTGCGCGGCGTGTTGTTCGTGCGCAAGAACCAGGCGGGCGAGGTCTACGAAGCGGGCGAAACCCTCGCTCTCGATTTGCTGGCCCGGCAGTTCGACACGTCGGCCCGCGCCAGTCGTCCCGGAGCGGAACGTAAGAACAAGCGCGATCGCTACCGTCACCAAACCATCGTGCGCGTGAACCGCGAATTCAGTGCCATCAAAGACGACGAGCATCTGTTGAACGTCCTGCTGGTGACCATCATGGGCGAGCTGGGTGTATCTGGCGGTGCGGTGTTCCGCGCGGACGGCGAACAATTCACACCCCAGTGCGCGCGTGGTTGCGAGCTCGAACAAATGCCGATTCTGCAGGCACCGTCCGCCGAGCATCTGGAAGATTGGACCAAGCCGCTCGATGTGGTAGCCGATCCTGATGCCCTCTCGCAGGAGGGTGTAGGCGAGCTGGTGCGGGCACTGGTGGCGGTCAACATGCAGGTGGTCGTGCCGTTGCGCGGCCAGAAGGAAGTATTGGGTATCGTGGCCCTGGGACCCAGCCGATCGGGTGATGCCATCACCGATCACGCTGAGTTCCTGACCGCCCTGGTACACCAGGCGGGCATTTCCATGGAGAGCGCGCGACTGTTCCGCAGCCTCCATGACCAGACCCTGCGTGTCGTGCGCACCATCATGACGTTGCTCGAGCGCCGCACCGGCGCCACCGGCGACCCTACCACCGAGGCCGTGACGTTCTACACGGGTCGGGCGGCCCAGGAGCTGAATTATCCGTCGGAACAGATGCGCGATCTGCTTTATGGCACCGCACTACGCGACATTGGCATGATCGAAATCAGCGATCTGGTTCTGAAGAGCCCGCGCAAGCTGAGCCCCGAGGAGTGGAAGCTCATTCAGCGGCATCCCATTTCAGGCGTCGAACTGATCCGTTCCATGGACTTCAGCGACGTAGCTTGTGACGTCGTCCTGCACCATCATGAGCGGTTCAACGGTGAAGGTTACCCGCATGGGTTACGCGGCACGGCCATTCCCCTCGGTGCGCGTATCGTGAGCGTCGTGGAATCCTACGTGGCCATGACGCACGAACTGCCCTACCGCGCAGCCCTGAGTTCCGAAGAGACCATTGAGGTCCTCAAGGAGAACTGGGAGATGCGCTACGACCCCGACGTGGTCGAGGCCTTCGTCCGCATTCTCGAGGCCGAGGGATCGCGGGACGCCTCGCACGAGGACCTGCTGGCCCTGTTGTAGGGTTCTTGCTGCCCGCCGGGAAAGCCCGGAGTCATTCCAACAATCCATGTAGGCTCATTACCGTGATCACGTTGAGCAACCCGGGAATGTCATGGGAATCCTGTCCCGTTATCTCTTCGACCCTGTGAAGACGATGATAGACCGTGTTGATGTGGATCGATAGTGAGCTGGCGGTTCTCTTCACCGACAAACCCGCATCAAGATAGGCGCGAAGCGTGGTCAGCAGAGCGCCATCGCTCTTGTTGTTCTCGGCCACGAGGGTTGTGAGCCACGCGGGTCGCAGTCGGTAGGTCGAAGAGTCGGCGGTGGCCACCAGATGGTCGAATGGCGGTACATCGCAAAAGCGCACGATGGGGTGGGTCGTTGACGCGTGATTGATGGCGTGACGTGCGTCTTCGTAGCAGCCGACCACACTATCCAGACCGGGACGGATGGTGCTGACTCCCACAAAGAATGGGGACCCTCCCATCCACTGGCCGGAGAACTCGCGCAGAATGGTCTCGAGTTTCAGGTCACAGGCCGTGGTGGCCGCGTTGATTACGCCTACGATTTCCGTATGGCGCACTCCCACCAGGTATTCCTTGCTGTTGTTCGACAGAATTCTCTCGACGTTGCGTGCTGCATCCAGAAGTTGTTCGTCGCTCGTCGATTCACCCTCATCCAGTCGGGCCACGAATGCAACGAACTCACCCTCGGGTTTCAGGCTGAAGCGACGCGCGATCGCCGCGGATGCTTCCAGGGGTTCGGTCAACAGACCTTCCAGGAATTCAGTCCGCGCGTGGCCGGTTATCCGGGCGATGTGCTGGGCCTCGGCTGAGTAGGCCTCGGCCGCGGTGTTGCTGGCCAGGTTGGTATACTCCATGGCCAGAAGACTGAGTGCCAGAACGGTTCGCCATGAATCGGCGCACAGTGGTTCCCCGGGCCCTGCGAAGAGCCCACACATGGTGCCCCAAGTTGCCTTGTGACCTGCGCGGTACGCTTGTAGCAACGCTGACAACGGGTAGCCCTCGCGCGCCCGTATCGCGGCATTTTCGCGCACGAACGAAAAGTCCCGACGCTCCAGGTCGAAACCCGCGTGCATGATTTTCACCGTCGATTCGACGTGTTGCACGCAATGTGCATGGACCCGGTCGATGATCTCGGTGGGCGCCGCCGCGAGCTCGGGCACGTCGGCTTTGGTTTGCAGAAGCATTGCCATCGCAATCTCCGAAACGTGGGTTTCGAAGTATTGGACGACCCCCGGCGTGCGTGGGCTCTGCAAGAGGTCTTCCCGCCAGTGGGAAAGAACGGATTCACTCGTCGCTCGTTGCTTGTGAGGTTTCACAACGAAAGGCCTCCATAGTTGTAATCGAGCCCATTGAATGAGCTTCAGCATGTGAGATAGTACCAAAGTCGCCGTCGGGATGCTCGCACTCTGCCGCTCCCAATGGAGTGCGGGCCCCGACGATGACGCCTTCCCTTTCGCCAAGTACCTGGCGTGTCCCGATTTGTTGCCCGGTTTTCCGCGCGGGACGCTGGCTGTCCCCTCGCGTTCCATCCCGGTTTCCCAGCGCGCGAACGTAAGCTGCGCCGGGGATTCCACTTGGACCTTTCTCCCGGCCGCGGCTCAAGGCTGGTTCAGATTCTGCGTTGGCGTGTTCCTGCAGGCGGCGGACGTCGCGACGCCCGCGGCCTGCGGATCGTGGCCCCACGCTTGTCGAACACGGTCCTCGTTCGCGCGCCTGGAATGACGGCGTTGACCCTGTAGCGGGAGGGAAGGCGTTCGTCAGGGGGCGGAGAAAAGAGACACAACCTCGTCGCTTTTCTCGGCCCCCCAGGCGCGTTGGGACGGAAGTGTTCGCGAACAGATGCTCGGGGCGAAATGCTCGGGGCGAAATGTTCGAGGCGAAGTGTTCGGGGCGAAATGTTCGGGACTACTTGCCCCGGGTGGGTCCGGTGGGTTCGGTGGGAGTGCTGGTCGACGTTGCCGCCGCTCGCGTCTTGGTGGGGTTCAGATCGGGTGGGATCTCCATCTCCACGTAGTCACTGCCCAGGCCGTACACGCGGACCAGCTCGGCCTGTAGCGATTCGATGTCGATGCGACGGCGCAGCGTTCCATTTTCGGCCACGCTGATCTGGCGGTTTTCTTCGCTCACCACGATCACGAACGCATCGCTCTCTTCGGTGAGACCCAGGGCGGCGCGATGGCGCGTGCCCAGCGTGTACGCCAGGTTCTCGTTCCGACTCAGCGGCAGAATACAACCGGCGGCGACGATTTCTTCATCACGCATGATCACGGCTCCGTCGTGGAGCGGCGTCGGCGGCGTGAAGATGGTTTCGAGGAGTTCAGCCGATACCTTGCCATGCACGCGGGTGCCGGTCTCGATGTGGTTCTTCAGGCCGGTGTTGCGTTCGATCACGATGATCGCACCCAGCCCCGACCGCGATAGACGGTTCACCGCGCGCACGATCTCGGCAATGGCGGCGGGTTCCTCGTGCCGGATGAAGTAGCGGAAGTACCGCGTCTGGCCCAGATAGCTGAGAGCACCGCGTAGTTCAGGCTGGAAGATGATGATGAACGCGATGAGCCAGATGGTTTGCAGCTTCACGATGATCTCGTTCAGCAGCAGCAGGCCGAGGCTGCGGGCGAACAGCGAGAAGGCAAACATGATGGCGAGCCCCACGAACATCTCGGTGGCTCGTGTACCGCGAATGATCAAATAAAGTCGATAGAACAGGAAGGCAACGATCAGGATATCGAAGAAGTCCAGCAGGTAGCTGTCCCGAAGGAGATCCAGAACGTCGCCCATATTCAATCCTTCGACGTCAATCCGTGGTCGGGCCGGTGCCACCGTCATCGGGGCTGGCTTCGTTGGGGCCGGCCGTTGGCGGGCCGGCTTGGGACTGCTGTCTCAACTCAGGCACTGCGGGAAGTTGCCACTCCACCCGCTCGCCCCGCTCGATCGACTTGCGTACCAGCAGGTACTGCCGCGTGGCGGCTACGTCGTGCACCCGAAGCACGGCCTGCGGAATGTGAAGGGCTGCCGACGCGGCGGCCAGACTGCCACCCAACCGCTGCTCTGGAACGGCGGCCTGGGCGACGTCATCGATGAACCGCTTCCGGCTGGCTCCAAGAACCACAGGGTATCCGAGCCTTGCCACCTGGTCGAGCCCGGCGAGCAGGGCCAGGTTGTGGCTCAGGTTCTTGCCGAAGCCAATGCCCGGGTCGACCCAGATCTTCTTCGAGTCCACACCCCTCGATTCGGCCCTGGCCACGGCGGTGGCCAGGATTCGAATCACGTCGTCCACCACGTGGGCGTACTGGGGTTCCTGTTGCATGGTCTGGGGTTCGCCCTGCATGTGCATGATCATGACCCCGGCACCGTGCTCGATCACGACATCAGTCATGGCGCGGTCGCGGAGTCCGCCCACGTCGTTCACCCAACTGGCTCCGGCCTCCAGGGCCGCGGCCGCCACGGAGGGCTTGCGGGTATCGATCGACAATGGCACCTGGGTTTCTCCGTGCAGCGCGCGAATGACCGGCAACACCCGTAACAGCTCCTCGCCCGGCGGTACTGCCTCGGCCCCGGGACGAGTGGACTCGCCGCCGATATCCAGGATATCGGCGCCTTCCCGAACCAGTTGCAACCCGTGGGCCACAGCGTCTTCCCAGTGGGTGTAGCGGCCGCCGTCCCAGAAACTGTCGGGCGTGATGTTCAGGATGCCCATGATCATCGGGCGATCGGGCCATGAAGAGCGGGTCATGTAGATGCGTACCTCAAAAAAAAGCTCTCCGCGCCAAGCGGCAGCGGAGAGCTTTGGTGTCAATTCTGCCGGCTCGCGATCAGCTCGCCGTGGGTGGGGGCACCTCGCCGCCCAGAATACCCGGGTTGATGTTGGGCTTCTTGAAGCGCTCGTCCACGTCCTCGGACACGGGATCGTTGCCGGCGTCATCGGCGGGGTCGGGCGGAGACTTCATGGGTCCCAGCTTGTCGCCCGCAAGAATGAGCTTCACGTCGACGCCGTCGAGGGTTTCACGTTCGAGAAGCGCCTCGGTCATCAGGTGAAGCTTGTCTTCGTTTTCACGCAACAGGCTTCGCGCTTCCTCGTAGCCCTCAGTCACGATGCGGTGCACTTCCTCGTCGATGGCCACCGCGGTCTGTTCGCTGTAGCTGCGTCGATGCGCGAGGTCGCGTCCGAGGAATACGGGCTCCTGGCTGTCGCCGAAGGCCAACGGTCCCAGGCGCTCGCTCATGCCCAGCTCGGTCACCATGCTGCGCGCCCACGAGGTGGCTTTCTTTATGTCGTCGGAGGCTCCCGCGCTGACCTCGGGGAAGATGATCTCCTCGGCGGCGCGTCCGCCCATGGCCATGGCAATGCGGCCCTCGAGCTGCGTGCGCGTGAAGTTGTACTTGTCGCTTTCGGGCAGCGTGAACGTCAGACCCAACGCCATACCGCGCGGAATGATGGTGACCTTGTGCACCGGATCATGGCCGGGGGTCATGGCCGCCACGATCGCGTGGCCACACTCGTGGTACGCGGTACGTCGCAGTTCTTCCTCGGGCATCACGCGGGCGCGACGCTCGGGACCCAGCATGACGCGCTCTTTGGCGTCTTCCAGATCGTCCTGCATGACCTTGTCGTGGTTACGACGAGCGGCCAGAAGCGCGCCCTCGTTGATCACGTTGGCCAGGTCGGCGCCGCTCATGCCGGGCGTGCCACGCGCGATGGCGCGGGGATCCACATCGGGGCCCGCCTGAATCTTGCGCAAATGAACCTTGAGGATGGCTTCGCGGTCGAGCACGTCGGGCAGCGGTACCATGATCTGACGGTCGAAGCGACCCGGGCGCAGTAGCGCCGGATCGAGGACGTCGGGTCGGTTGGTGGCCGCGATCAGGATCACGCCCTCGTTGGTTTCGAACCCGTCCATTTCCACGAGCAACTGGTTGAGCGTCTGTTCGCGCTCGTCGTGTCCGCCGCCCATGCCGGCGCCACGATGGCGACCCACGGCGTCGATTTCGTCGATGAACACAATGCACGGCGCGTGCTTCTTGCCCTGCTCGAACAGGTCACGGACCCGCGACGCACCCACGCCCACGAACATCTCCACGAAGTCCGAGCCGCTCATGGTGAAGAACGGCACCGCCGCTTCACCCGCGATGGCCTTGGCCAGGAGCGTCTTGCCGGTACCCGGAGGTCCGATCAGCAATGCGCCCGTGGGAATGCGACCGCCGAGGCGTTGGAACTTGCGCGGCGATTTCAGGAACTCGATGATCTCTTCCAGCTCGACCTTGGCTTCTTCGGCGCCGGCAACGTCCATGAACGTAACCTGTGGACGGTCGGCGTTGATCAGCCGCGCCTTGCTCTTGCCGAAGCTGAAGGCGCGATTGCCACCCGCCTGCATCTGTCGCAGGAAGAACAGCCATACGCCCAGCAATATAATGAATGGCAGGTAGGTGAGGATGGCTCCCCACCAGTTCATGCCGGTGATCTCGCCCTTGATCACAACGCCGGGATTCTTTTCCATGATCAAGGCCGGAGTGATCGCTTCCTCGGTGGGAAGGATAACCTTGAAGCCCTCGACGTCTTGGTGCGAGCCGTCTTCGACCTGGATCATTTCCTTCGCGCGCAGGGTGCCGGTGACGGTGCGACTGTTCTGCACCATCTCGGCCAGGTTGCCCTTGTCCACCTGCTCAAGGAACGTCGTGTAGGTAATGGCGTGCTGCGGTTGCCGCTCGAGCAGCAGCAACTGGAACCCGAAGAATAGGAGCAGGATGACCACCAGCCAGAAGCCGATGGCGCGGCCGGGCTGCATGGGACGCTGGGGTCGGCCCAGGGGTGGCCGCTTGTTGGGGCCACCGCCTTGCCCGCGGCGATCTCGCATAGGTCCAGTCATGTGTAGAGCGATCCTTTCGGGTCAGCCGGTACGCCGTGGTGGGGCTATCCGGTCTGATTTGGGCTCTTCTGAGTCATATGAGGGGGGCGAGTCTACGCTCCCCTCCAAGCACTGTCTGTGCCCAATCCGTCAAACCTCGGATATAGGCTCCAACGCGAGTTTGAGCACGCGTTGGGTGGTATTCGTGATCTGGGTTTCGTCGGATGTTGTAATCCCGACCACCCAGATGATTCGCCCGGCGTCCTCGACCACCATGGTCGACGCTCGTCGCTGAGAAGGAATGTCTCGCTCCCTCAGGAGGTCACTCACCTTCTTCTGACCCGCCATTCCGTGAGGCCGGATGCGATCGCCGGGCGCCAGCAATCGCAGGGTCACGGGAAGATCTACCCGATCAGCGTCAAAACACGCCGACCGTGCTGAAACCAAGGTAACCCCAACATCAGAGGGGGGCAAAAGCTGCTCCGTAACCCGATGCTGTAGTTCAGCCTGCACCTCGATCGAACAAAACTCGAACTCGTGGCCGTGGACATACAACCAACCGCCACCGGGTAGGGGCATGCGCTTGCCCGGCTGCCCTGATTCCATGAACCCAAGTACGCGAAGAAGCGCTTCCTCGTTCCACATCTGGTCGTGGTGGAGCTGGGCCCAGGGCCCCACGATGAGGCGTAGCGCGTGCAGCTGCAGTGGGTTGGACAAACCCATCCAACTTTTTCGATGGATTCGACGAGACGTTGGCGTCAGCTCCAGGCTGCACTGCTCCAGGGCTTCGTGGGCCAGGTCCTCAACCAGCTGACCATCGATGGCCACGCGCCGGGCAAAGCCCGCCAGGCGGTCGGTGGGGTCGCCATCGAAAATCTCGCGCAACGTGGGAATCAGCCGCTGGCGGATACGGTTGCGCAGGAACCGGTCGTCCTGGTTCGTGGTGTCGGTCTGGGTGGGTAGTCCGCGCCAGTCTGCGTAGGCCTCGATCTGGTCGCGACGAAACGATCGCAGGGGGCGCATCAGGTGATCCCGGCGGGCTGCGATTCCCGTCATGCCGCGCGACCCGGTTCCCCGGAACATCCACATGAGAAGGGTTTCGATGTGGTCGTCGAAGTGATGTCCCGTAGCGATGGAATCGGCTTGCTCGGCCACTCGCACCGACTCGAGCCACTCGTACCGCGCCGCCCGCGCGGCGGCTTCGATCCCGCCCGATCGGGACGGGTCGAGTGGACCGGCGCGATGCGTACGGAAGGACAAGCCCCGTTCGGCACAGAAGCGCGCGCAGGCTACGGCGTCGTCGGCACTGTCGTCGCGCAATCCATGATCGAAGTGCGCGGCAATCAGGCGGAGGGGCGGATCAAGCGCGTTTCCCGTACGGTGCAACAGGTCCAGGAGCACCGCCGAGTCCGGGCCTCCCGAGAAGGCCACGATCACCGACTCGCCCGGGCACAAGCCACCGTCCTCGGGCGCCAGCGCGAGCAAGCGGGGCAACAGATCATGGGGCCGGTCAGACATGGCCGGTCAGACGTGGCAGGTGGGATATGATGATGTGGTGGCGGCGCAGGGATTCGAACCCCGGACACGCGGATTATGATTCCGCTGCTCTAACCAACTGAGCTACGCCGCCCCCGAAAAGCCAAGACCAACAAAGCTAAGCTCTGGACGGAGCGCTGTCAAACCTGTGAAACTTCCGCCATGAACAAGCCAATTTCCGACGCCGAATACGCTCCCGAGCCCTCAGCGCGAAGGTTCGATCGCAGTCACGCGGACCGGTCACTCCTGGCGGGGCGGACGGTAGCCATTCTGGGCTACGGCAACCAGGGCCATGCCCACGCCCTGAACCTGCGCGACAGCGGCGTGCAAGTCGTCGTGGGCCTGCGTGAAGGTAGTGCGCGGTGGTCACAGGCCGCCGACCAGGGACTCATGGTCACCAGCGTGGAGGAAGCATCCCGCCGTGGTCAGATCATCATGTTCCTGCTGCCCGACGAGGTACAGGGCCGTGTCTACGACGAGCAGGTCGCGCCCCAGCTCGAAGCCGGAGACGTCCTGGCTTTCGCCCACGGCTTCGCCCTGGCGTTCGACCAGGTGCGACCGCCGGCCGACCAGCCCGCCATTCTCATTGCTCCCAAGGGGCAGGGCCACGCGCTGCGCCAGGCGTTCGTGGCCGGCGGTGGATTGCCGAGCCTGCTGGCGGTGGAGGGTCCGCATCCTGAGGAATCATTGGCCCTGGCTCTGGCCTACGCGGACGCCTGTGGCGCGCTGGCGGGTGGGGCCACGCTCACGACCTTTCGTGAAGAGGCGGTAACTGATCAGTTCGGGGAACAAGCGGTGCTGTGTGGGGGTATGGTAGAGCTGATCCAGGCTGCGTTCGAAACCCTGACCGAACGCGGATATTCGCCTGAGATGGCCTACTTCGAATGTCTGCACGAGGTAAAGATCATCGCCGATCTGATCCACGCGCATGGCGTGGACGGCATGCGCACAATGATCAGTAGTACCGCCGCCTACGGTGGCCTTCGCGCGGGACGTCGCGTCATTGGTGAGGAGAGTCGTACCGCCATGCGGGCGCTGCTGTCGGACATCGAAGAGGGGCGTTTTGCGCGGGATTTCCTGGCCGAGCAGAACCACGGTTCGCCTGAGTTGGCTCAACAAGTAGAAGAAGAACGCGAGCACCTGATGCAGCGTACCGGTCGTGGTCTGCGCAGATTCCTGGACGACTGTCGACTAACGGATCCCCGCGTAGATCCCCGTGCAGATCCCCACGTAGATAGAGAGACGGAATGAACTCGAAGATCCCATTGCTGCTGACCCTCGCTGTCCTGGGTCTGCTCGTCTCCCCTGCCTTCGCGCAGGAACCCTCGGCCGGGCGGGGTTTGTTCTACCGTGTTCTCGACCACGTGGCTACCCAAGGCTACCCCGACAACCAAAGCGATTTCGCCGACGCCGATTGGGGCGTGCTGTACGACGAGAACAACGTTCCGTACGGACCGCGCAGTTACTACCAGGACTCCGTGAAGCAGGAAAATTCGAATCTGAACATTACCGAAGCACTCATGGAGACGCCCTGGGTGCGCGTGAATCGCAGCGGATGCTGCAGCGAAATGCTCATGGCACAGTTCCTCGAAGTGCTCGATCTGCAGTGGCATGAAATGCGCGACCTGCTGAACTACACGCCCGATCGCAAGATCAATGCGCTGGTGCCGGCGGCGTTGCCCGACTACCAGGCGGTTACGGGTCGCGAGTACTGGTTCACGCACGAGGTCAATGGTGATCATATCGTGTTCGAACCCATTGACATCCTGGTGCGGCGCACCTTGTACGGACACGTGGCCCGCGCAGCCATGGTGCAGAGCTTCATCGATCTGAAGTGCCACGGATTGGCGCCGCCGTGGTTTCGTGAAGGTCTATCGAGCTACCTGGCCGAAGAGGGTCTCGAACACCTGAGCTTCATGGGCGAGTTCAGGCCCAATCGGGAGATCCTTCTGTCGTCGCTCGACACCATCAAGGGTGTCTACCCGCTGCTCGAGCGCGAGTCCGCGCGCGTGGCCCGCTACAACGCATTTCTCATGGTCTGGCACCTTTCCGAGAACTACGGGTGGGATCGCGTGGTGGCCTTGCTCGATGCCATGGAAAACGGAGTGGACTTCGCAGCCGCGGTGGATACCGTCTACGGCGTCGAGTACGCAAGGCTGCTCGAACTGATCGACCCCATTGAACGCGGCGAGCCCACGACGGTCATCCCGCAAGCCCCACGCTAGCTACGACTCCACCAGAACAGGCATTCCATGAGTTCCATTCGTGTGAGGTTCGCACCCAGCCCCACCGGCACCCTGCATGTGGGCGGTGCGCGGACCGCGCTGTTCAACTGGCTGTACGCCCGCCTGCAGAAGGGCGTGTTCGTGCTTCGTATCGAAGACACCGACCAGGAGCGCAGCACCGACGCCAGTACGCAACAGATCTTGCGTTCGATGCAGTGGTTGGGTTTGGACTGGGATGAAGGTCCCACCGAAGACGGCGCCGACAGCCGCGGCGACCATGGTCCCTACTTCCAATCGCAGCGGCGCGACAAGTACGACGAATTCGCGGCGCGCCTGCTTCAGGAAAACCTGGCCTATCCGTGTTACTGCACACCCGATGAACTCGATGCCATGCGTCAGAAGGCCAAGGCGGAAAAACGCGATTTTGGTTACGACGGTCGCTGTCGCGATCTTTCCCACGACGAACGAAAAGAGCGCGAAGCGCGGGGTCGAACGTCGGTATTGCGAGTACGTACTCCCGACGAGGGATCCATCCGCTGGACCGACATCGTGCACGGCGACATGGAAATCGCGGCCGACACGGTCGAAGACTGGGTGGCCGTGAAAGGCGATGGGTTTCCCACCTACAATTTCGCCGCGGTGGTGGACGACGGCCTGATGGAGATTAGTCACGTACTGCGGGGCGACGATCACATCAGCAATACCCCCAAACAGATTCACCTGTTTCGCGAGCTGGGTTTCAGGATTCCCAAGTTCGGGCATATGCCCATGATCCTGGGCAGCGACGGTAAGCGTCTCAGCAAGCGACATGGCGCGGCCAGCGTCGAGGAATTCCGCGACGAGAACTTCCTGTCCGCCGCACTGGTCAACTACCTGGCTCTGCTGGGGTGGTCGCCGGGCAACGATCAGGAAGTGTTCACCGTCCAGCAGCTCACCAAGAAGTTCAGCCTGAAACGACTGAACCATTCGGCCGCCGTGTTCGATCCCGAGAAGCTGGCCTACATCAACGCCGAGCATCTGAAGTTGCTGAGCGACAAGCAGCGCCTGGCCATGGCCTGGCCCATTCTGGTGGACGCCGGTCTGGCCGAAGCCGACGATGGCCAGGCCCGGGCGAAACTGGGCCAGGTGCTCAAGATCATGGGTGCCCGCGTGTCCCACCTGAACGATGTGCCCGCCTACTGTGCCGCCTACTTTTCCGATGACTACGAGCTGGATGCCGAGGCCGCGGCCGAGTTCGACGACGAAGCCCAGGCCCACATGGCGAAACTGGCCGAGGCGATGGCCAAGGTGGAAGGGTTCGACGCCGCTTCCGCCGAGGCGGCCCTACGGGCTCTGGCCGACGAGTTGGGTCTGAAGGCCGGTCAGCTCATCCATCCGGCCCGCTTCGCTGTGAGCGGCCAGAAGGTGGGTCCCAGCGTCTTCGATGTGCTGGCCACCGTGGGGCAGGAGCGCGTGGTCCAGCGCCTCAGGGCCCCTCGCCGGCCCGCCTAGCCGTACCACCAGCTCAGGCCCGGCTGGGCCAACTACCCGGCGCGGCGCTTGCCAGCGCCCCGTGTCTGTTTTAGATTCAACGGCTTGATGGCCCGTCGTCTAACGGCAGGACAACTGGTTCTGGTCCAGTGAATGGGGGTTCGAATCCTCCCGGGCCAACCACTCTCCATGGGCGCCCCACGCAAGAGCCACGGCTCTTGACCGGCCTGGGTCGCCCCACCAGAATGGGGAGAATCTGAGAGATCTCGTGGCCCCTTCGTCTAGTGGCCCAGGACGCCTGGTTCTCAGCCAGGAAACAGGGGTTCGATTCCCCTAGGGGCTGCCACTTGAAGAGGCCCCTCGATCGCTGATCGAGGGGCCTCTTTTTTCGAGTTTCGAGGGGCCCCTCGATCGCTGATCGAGGGGCCTCTTTTCTTCTTCGGATTCGAGCCAACGTGTCCACATCAGTGTCTGGCTCGGCGCCTCTACCTGGCTCTAGCTCAGGTCCTGAATCGACCCCGCAGGCGATCGCCGCCGGCCGCGAGCAACGGGCGGGAATCGCCTACGGTCTGGCCGCCTACCTCTGGTGGGGGTTCTGCGTGGTGTACTTCAAGGCGGTGGCCCACGTGCCCGCTTTCGAAGTACTTGGGCATCGCATTGTCTGGTCGGTCGTATTCCTGGGGCTGTTGTTGGGCCTGCGCGGCCGACTGCCCGAGGTGCGCGCGGCGTTTCGACATCGGCGCACGCTGCTCACGCTCATGGTCACGGCCTGTCTGGTTTCGACCAACTGGGTCGTATTCATATGGTCGGTCGCCAACGATCACGTCGTCGAAGCCAGCCTGGGGTACTTCATCAATCCGTTGGTGAACGTTCTGCTGGGGTTCATGTTCCTGAAGGAACGGTTGCGGCCGGTCCAGTGGTTCAGCGTGGCGCTTGCGGCCGCGGGTGTGGTCTTCCTTACGCTAAGCATCGGTCACGTGCCGGTGATCGCGCTCACGCTGGCGTTCTCGTTCGGCTTCTACGGACTGCTGCGCAAGGTGGCGGGAGCTGGACCCACGGTGGGCTTGGCGGTCGAGACGCTCCTTCTTCTTCCTCTTGCATTGGGCTATCTGGTGTTCACCCACACTCAGGGTGAACTCGTGTTCATGCGCGATGGTTGGCCCATCAACGGGCTGCTCATGTTGGGCGGAGTGATCACCGCGCTGCCGTTGCTGTGGTTCGCCAACGCGGCCAAGCGACTTCCGTTGGCCACCATTGGATTCCTGCAGTACCTGGCGCCGTCGCTACAACTCATGCTGGGCGTGCTGGTCTACGGCGAAGCGTTCGGGCGCGATCACCAGGTGGCGTTTGCGTGCATATGGACCGCGCTGATCATCTACAGTTTTTCCGCCGCCCGGCGCGCCCGCACCTAGAGGGCATTGCTTGGGGCGGGCCGAATTGCTTAGTCTGAGAGCAGTCTGGCCTTACACCCGGGACGTACTTGCCGCCGATGGCACCCAGGTTGCGGCCCGAGACGTTCGAGGCCGTGGCCGAGCCCTAGGGGGCGCAGCGTGAAGTTCAGAGTTGTGGTAATTCTCGTGGTTCTTGTTTCGATGGCGAATGGAGAGGACTGCGCGGCGGCAGAGCCGGTCGCCGCTGGCCGGTTGCGATTGCGATCCCCGGAGTCGTCATTCTTGGATTTCTTGCAACCAGGCGAGGTGTTTGAGTTTTTCGTCGAGGCCAGTTTCGACTACGAAAAGATCTGCCAACCGGAACAGAACCAGGTCAACGGAGCGTCTCGCGTCGAGTTTTCCGTGATCGCCCCGCCCGAGGTCGAGTTGTTGGCCCGCCAGGTCCTCGTCACTCTGTACACCGATGAAGGGGATGGTCAGGACAACTGGATCCTGAATTTTGCCAATCCGCTGCCGAGCGGGGGAGAGACAACACGCCTTGTTCGGTACTTTGCGCGGCTTCGTGAATACGCCCACGCGGAGATAGCGCTGGGACCTGCCAGTCCAAGTCAGTTCGGTAACGAATACCCTGCGTTTGGCTGGACCGAGTCACAGTCGAGCGTCGAGTGTGCAGGGCCGTGCGACCGAAGGTTTCTTGCGAGCCGACTCCGATCTTCGCTATTCATCAATGAACACATAACGGAGCGTGATTGTCCGGTAACATTCGACTCGCCGCGGGCGGGTGCTACGTACCAGGTCGGGCAGATCGTTCAGATTCGGTGGGTCGAAACCAGAAGCGATCTCACGTTCTACTTCTCCGAAGACGGTGGTGAGACTAGCCACTGGATCCCCGTTTTTGATAGTAAGTGCTTGGAATGGACGGTTCCCGACATGCCGACAGAAACGGGTAGAATACTAACGTACGCCTGCCCTGGTTTTCCGTTCGCCGCAGAAAGCGGTGTTTTCCGAATAGAGCGCCCGGTCGCGAACGACATATCGAGTTGGGGGGCGCTCAAGGCACGGTTCGAATGATGGTGTGCGGACAGGCGGGCAAAAAAAGGGCTCCCTTGTCGGGAGCCCTTCTACAAACCGAATGTCACTGACCGGCTAGCGCCACTTCAGTAGCAACGTGCGCGGATCCAGTTCGATGAACAGGTTGCTCACGTGGCTGTTGTCGTGGTCTTTCAGCAGCTCGAGTTTTACGTGGTCGGCGGCCGGATCCAGACGGACCATGACCGACAGGTATTCTTCGAACCGAGCCAGGAAGTTGGGCACGCCGCGCTCGTCGCATTCGTCGTCTCGCTGCGTGCGGCAGTTCAGCCACATTTCGCAGTTCAGTTCGACGGCCAGATCCTTGAAGGCTCGTATCTCGTCTTCGGTGTTGTGCCGGAACTGCGGGTAGCCGTCGACTACCATGCAGTAGGGCTCGAAGTGCATGAGCTCGCGGGCCATATCGATGGCCGCGCGCATCTTGTCCATCGAAAACGCACCGTTGGTGTACGTGTGGATAATGCGATTGCGTTCGACTTCCAGATGCACCCCGGCACGATTTTCCAGTTTCGTACTCTCGGCCAGGTCGTGGAACACCTCGTCGTAGAATGCGCGGACCTTGTCCAACGGATCCTCGGTGTTGATGTGCAGCACCTTGCGGTCGCGCATCAGATCGTCCAGTGCCACACCCACCAGGAACGCGGTCTTACCCACGCCGGCCCGGCTCATGACTACGCCAACGTTGCCGCGGCCCAGGCCGCCGTTGGTCGAGCGTTCGAACACCCGCAAGGGGCTGCGCTCGCTGACTTCCTTTTGGTAAACCATCGATCGACGCCTCCTAATTGGTGGATCCCGCTGCGCGTTTTTCCAGGAACTTCTCGCGTAGGCCCTCAGCTATATCGTTGGGAGCCTTACCGTAGCGCGCGAACTCCATGGAGAACTCGGCCTTACCTTGTGTCGAAGAGCGCAGAACGGTCGCGTAACCGAACATCTCCGCCAGCGGCACTTCAGCCTCGACGCGCACGAATCCGTCGTCTTCGGTCGTTCCAACCACCATGCCGCGTCGCTGCATCATGGTGGCCAGGATCTCGCCCTGGAACTCGCTGGGGCCTTCCACCGAAACCATCATGATGGGCTCGAGGGCCACCGGCTTTGCACTCAGATAGTACTCGCGGAAGGCGCCGCGACCGGCCGCCTGGAACGCGTTGTCGCTACTATCCACGGCGTGAGAGCTACCGTCGGTCAGCTTTACGCCGATTCCCACGACCGGGAACCCGATGTACTCACCCTTGCCCAGGCAGGCCTTGAAACCCTTTTCCACCGAGCTGATGTACTCGGTGGGGATGTTGCCACCCACGACCTTGCTCTCGAACGAGAACTCGCCTTCGTCGATGGGTCCCATGGTTCCCATGATCTTTCCGTACTGACCCGAACCACCCGTCTGCTTCTTGTGCGTGTAGTTGAAGTCCACGGTCTTGGTAATTGTTTCGCGGTAGGCCACCTGCGGCTTACCGGTGGTCACCTCGGCCTTGAACTCGCGTTTCATACGTTCGACGTAAACCTCGAGATGCAACTCGCCCATACCGGCGATGATGGTGTCGTTGGTTTCCTCGTCGAGGTACGTGCGAAACGTGGGGTCTTCCTTGGTGAAGCGTTGCAGCGCCTTGGACATGTGATCCTGGGCCTTCTTGTCCACCGGGACCACGGCCAGCTTGATGACCGGATCGGGTACGTGGATCGACGTCATCGAAGCGGCGACGCTGCCATCGGTGAACGTGTCACCTGATGCGCAATCGATTCCGAACAACGCGACGATGTCGCCAGCCGAAGCCTGTTCGATGTCTTCCATCTGGTCGGCATGCATACGAGCCAAACGTCCCACCTTCACGCCCTTGGTGGTGCGTGAGTTGTAGATCGTGTCGCCCTTCTTCAAGGTGCCCTGGTAGATACGCACGTACGTAAGCTGTCCGTACGGGCTGACCTCCAGTTTGAATGCCAACGCGATGAGGGGCGAGTCGGGGTCTACCTTCACCTCGAACGTGGTCTCTTCCTCTTTGTCGACGAGGATGGCCTGGTTCGTCACGTCGGTGGGATTCGGCAGGTACGCCAACACTGCGTCGAGCAGAAGTTGAACGCCGCGGTTCTTGTAGGCCGAGCCCATGAAGACCGGGGTGACTTCGCGCGAGATGGTGGCGGCGCGTACCGCTTCGTAGATGAGCTCCGGAGTAACCTGCTCTTCGAGCATGGCCTCGGTCAGGTTGTCGCTGAACATCGAAACCGCGTCGAGCATGACCTCGCGTCGAGCCTCGGCCTCGGGCAGCAGCGCGGCGGGGATATCGCCTTCGATGATCTGCTCGCCGTTTTCACCGCGGAAGGTGAACGCGCGCATGGTGACCAGGTCGACCACACCCTCGTGTTCGGCTTCCAGGCCAATGGGAATCTGCATCATGACCGCGTTGCGCTTGAGCTTCTCACGCAACTGATCGGCCACGCGTGCCGGATTGGCGCCGCTGCGGTCGCACTTGTTCACGAACGCGAGGGCCGGAACGTTGTAGCGACGCATCTGCCGGTCCACCGTAATGGATTGGCTTTGGACGCCGGCTACCGCGCACAACACCAGCACCGCACCGTCGAGCACGCGCAGCGCACGTTCCACCTCGATGGTGAAGTCCACATGGCCCGGAGTGTCGATGATGTTGATGTGGTGATCTTTCCACGTACAGTGCGTAGCCGCACTGGCAATGGTGATCCCGCGCTCGCGCTCCAGCTCCATGGAGTCCATGGTGGCGCCGATGCCGTCCTTTCCACGAACTTCGTGGATGGCGTGGATGCGATCGGTATAAAAAAGGATTCGCTCGGTCAGCGTGGTCTTACCTGAATCGATATGCGCGCTGATCCCGATGTTGCGAAACTTCGAGAGTTCGGGAGTCCCCTTGCTCACTGTTCCTGCTCCTGAATGAGACCTTCTCGTCGGCCGACAGAGGCCGACGGATATCGGCAGTTCTGGACCTAAACCGCCGCAATATAGCGCCTGACCAGGGAATGGCAAGGGCACCAGACATATTAACCGTTGCCCAGGGTGCCGCGGGCGCGGATCCTGGGGCAACGGGATTTCATGGAAGCGGGGGGTCGGGGTCGGACCCGGGTTTCGGGCCCGACCCGTTAGGTTGGATCAGCCAGCCAGCGCGTGAGCCGCGACCAGCCATATGGCGGTGATGGTAAGAGCCGCCATCTGGAGTTTCCTCTGACGCATGGTCTTCCTCCTCAATGAATCCGGCCGTGCGAGCAGCCAGACTCGATGCATGGATTAGAGGTTTGGAGGTCGATCAAGACCCCGTAATTGTACCATGTGGCGAAAGTGCGGTGCAAATTGCTTAATATCAGTGGGTTACAACGTCACGCCGGCGGCTCTGGGGTGGCCTGGAGTCCGGCGTTTCTGGCGACCGTGGCGTTCGTGAGCGCCATCTGGGGTCTCGCGGTCGCGCCCGCGCAGGCCCAATCGGAGTCGGCCCAGGTGATCATCGCCCAATCCATGTACGACCGCGGCGACTTCCAGGAAGCGGCCGAAACCCTCGAGCGCCTCCTGCGCCGAGGCCGTCCGGCCGCCGAAGATCGCCTCACCGCCGGCGTAATCCTGGCCAGGTCGTTCACCCAGCTGGGCAAACAGGGCGCCGCCCAACAGGCGTTCCTGGGAGTGCTGCGACAGAACCCCGAGTGGAAGCCCGAACCCAACTGGCCGGCCAATGAACGCGGAGTAGCCCGCGCCGCCGCCGTGGAGTTCGCCGTGAGACAAGCCGAAGGGCTCGAAGAAACCCCAACCAACGCGGTGGAGCAGGGGGCCCAGGCAAGTCCGGACGCCGGAGACAATTGCGGCAAATGGTGGATATGGCCCGCCGCCGGCGCAATTGCCATAGGCGGTCTGTTGGCTGCGTTGTTGTAGGTCGCACAACCGAAGACCGCGACTAAATCCCTCCACCCCCACGAACCAGCACCTTCATGATCTGCCCCGGCCGAACAATCGACTCCAAGCTCATCCCGTTCATCAACGCCAACCCCGCCTCATCGACCTCCGCCCCTGCGGGCAGCGGGTACCTGGACACGAATTCCGAAAACGGCCCGTTCACCGTGGACTCCACGATGCTCAGCCGAATCGGCTGCACGTTCAGTCGCGACGGGTCGGAAAGGCCAGCGAAACCGTCGGCCGGTTGGATCAAGACGTTGCGGAACTGCGTGTAGCTGTCATCGGTCGTCAAGCCGTGGAATATGAACACGCGACCGCCGCGCTCGATGAACGTGGATACGACGCGTTGCGTCTGCTGCTCGGTGGCGATACTGGCTTCAATGCGAACCGCGGGCGCGCCGTTGATGTTCAGGTTCTTCCGCGATTGCACCGTGAGTCCTTCTTGCTGTGCGAACGCATCGGCGGCCGCGCCCACGTTGGCCTGTGAAGCCAGCTGCATGAGTACGGCTGCGTCCTGCTCGGGTGAAACCACCGTCACCTGGGTACGGCCGTTCTGCAGTTTCCAGTTGGCCGGCACGGGAAATTTGAAGGCCAGCTCGGGATGGTAGAACACACCGTCAGCCACGTAGCCTTCGCGCGGGTTCGAGCCGAAAGTAAGGCCGTCGAGCTTGCGTAGGAACTCCTCGCGGTTACGACGATAGGTAGCACGCCCAACCTGTTGCTGCTGCAGGCCGGTTAGATGCAACACGGTATCGTAGCGCTCGCCCGGGTCGGGATGGGTGCTGGCCCACGACGGCAGTCGCCCGCCTTCGCCGCTCAGCGCCGACAGCGTACCGAAGAACGATGCCATGTTCGTCGTGTCGTACCCCAGCTTCGTGGCGTATTCCACGCCGAGCTGGTCCGACTGCCGTTCGTCGTCGCGTCCGTATTTCAACAGCAGAAGTTGTCCCGCGCCGCCGGCGACGCCTGCGTATTGCGCAAACGTGTCGCTCAGCACCGAGCCCAGGCCCAGTCCCAGTCCGAACAACGCCTGCTGGGTGTACCGTTGGGCGCCGTGGCGCGCGGTCACGTGACCGATTTCGTGCCCCATGACTCCGGCCAGCGCGCCTTCGTCCTGCAGATAGGCCAGGATGCCACGCGTGATGTAGACGTATCCCCCCGGCAGGGCAAACGCGTTCACCACCGGGTCGTCGAGCAGGCGAAAGTGAAAGTCCAGGTCGGGCAGATGGCTCACCGGCACCATGTTCTCGCCGATCTGTTCGACGTAGGCAGCGAGCTGGGGGTCATCGTACACACCGTACTGTCCGACGATGGCCTGATCGCTCTCGGCCCCGATCTGGAGCTCCTGGCCCTCGCTCAGCAAGCTGAACTCACGACGACCGGTCACGGGGTTGGTGGCGCAGGCCTCGAGCATGAGGCACCCGATCAACGCGAGCGAAAGAGTGCAGGCCGGCCGCAGCCGGCTCGAAAGGCGATTCATGGGCAAATGTCTCCTGATGAGCGGATTGGCGTATCGAGGGGCTTGGTTGAACCCTAGTGCCGCAGTCGGCAGCTCACAAGGGAGAAGGCATCCAGGGGGGCACTGGGATAGGACAACCCGGGGGGCACCGGGATAGGAACAACCCGGAGGGGAGGGGGGTTCCGGGCACGAAAAAGCCGGGTGCACTCGCCAGGCACCCGGCTTGCCTCCGTAGGATCCGGGCGGATCGGGAGGTGTCCCACGAAACGACCTTCTCGCCGGGTCGTTCCGCGTTAGTGGTATACGCGCGAAACCGTCAGTGGGTTTCGGTGGTAGACCGTGGCTTCGCATAATTGTGACAAGTGGCAAGTAGAACGGCGCCGGCCGCGTTCAGCGTCATGTCGATCAGCGAAAAGAACCGACCTGGTACGTAGTACTGGTGCACCTCATCCAGGGCACCGTAGACAGAGGCAACGATGACGGCAATGACGAGGTGCCGGCGCGTCGTGCTCGACCAGGCGGACATCGCCCGCACGAGCAGAAAAGTAAGCCCGGCGTAGGCGGGGATGTGCAGCAGGTTGTGCCACCGCGGTTCCAGCAGCATCATGCGCCGACCCAGCACGTCCTGTGTGTCATCGGGAATGGAAGACAGGGCGAACAGTCCGCCCATATAGGCCAGGGCCAGGACCGTCCATCCGGCCCGCCAGGCTCGTGCCGGTTCAGGCGAGCGCGCCATCCTGCAAATCCGCGCCGGCCCAGGCGGGCCCCTGCCAGCTGCCCTCGGTGCGTACGAGTTCGCGGTGCTTGGGGTCGATGGGGCGGTACAGCGTGTCCCGCTCCACCGGAACGCGTCCGGCTTCGGAGATGAACGTGCACAGTTGCTCGCGCGTCATGCCCTTGCCGGCCTTGCCGCCGGCGGCGTGGGTGATGCGTTCGTCGACGATGGTGCCGTCGAGGTCGTTGGCGCCGAAGTGCAGCGCAACCTGAGCGATCTTCTGCGTCAGCATGACCCAGTACGCTTTGATGTGCGCGAAGTTGTCCAGCATCAGCCGACTCACGGCAATGACCTTCAGGTCGTCGAAACCGTCGGTGGCGGGCATGTGGCCCTCGAACGGCGTGTTCTCGGGGTGGAACGCCAGCGGAATGAGGCAGTCGAACCCCTGCGTCTCGTCCTGGAGTTCGCGCAGCTTGATGAGGTGGTCGACGCGTTCCTCGAACGTCTCGACGTGTCCGTATAGAATGGTGGCGTTCGTGCGGAGGCCCTTCAGATGGCAGATCCTGGCCACCTCGAGCCAGCGCTCCCCCGTCATCTTCTTCTGCGCAATGATATCACGGGCGCGCGGATGGAAGATCTCGGCGCCACCGCCGGGGCAGCTGTCCAGGCCCGCTTCCATGAGCTCGTCCAGCGTGTCCTCCACGCTTTTCTTGTTCAGTTTGGCCAGCCAGTCCACCTCGACCATGGTGAACGCTTTCAGGTGCACCTTCGGAAAGGCTTCCTTCAGGGCGCGCAAGATGTCGAGGTACACGTCGTACTTCCACTGCGGATGCAGTCCACCCACGATGTGGAATTCGCGTACATCGGGCGTGTAGTCACGGCGCGCCACGTCGACCGCTTCCTGCGGTGAGTACGCCCACGTGCCCGGCGCGTTGGGAATGTCCTTGTATGCGCACAACTCGCATCCCACGAAGCAAACGTTGGTGGGATTGAGGTGACGATTGGTGTTCCAGTAGGTGACCCGGCCGTGCATGCGTTCGCGTACCAGGTTGGCCAGTCGGCCCACGGTGAAGACATCCGAGCTCTCGAACAGCCGGACGCCGTCGTCGAGGTTCAGGCGTTCGCCGGCCTCGACCTTGGCCACGACGGCCGACAGATCGACATTGGCGGAAGGGTTCTTCGCGGGGCGCTCGCGCGGGACATCGGTGCGGGGCTTCTTCGACATGTGC
Organism: Candidatus Krumholzibacteriota bacterium; assembly: GCA_029262065.1. GTDB lineage: Bacteria > Krumholzibacteriota > Krumholzibacteriia > JAJRXK01 > JAJRXK01 > JAJDAC01. The sequence goes on from JAJDAC010000048.1 coordinate 187,979, forward strand.
CAAGTATAGGTAGCGTGAGCGGGGCCAGCAAGCAGGGTCTGCCGCTGGGACAATCGGCCAACCGCCCATGGCATAGGCAGTTGGTAGCCCCTGGCCGACATCGCGTGCTAATCTGCCTCCAATGGAATCCTCGTTGAACGACAATCAGCCCCCAGCCGTGCCCGCGGCGCGTAGCGGTCGCCGGTTCGACCTGCTCGCGGCCGCCCCCCTGTTGGCCTCGAACCTACTGTTGGCCGGTCCGTTCCTGGTGGCCTGGAACAATCCCGCCGAAATGATCTTCGGGTTCTCGTCGTTGGTGACCCGGCTGTTGCCCGCGTTCCTGATCGTGACCGCTGGTCTGTGCCTGGTGGGTTGGGCGCTGCCCGCTCGCGCGTATCGGATCTACCTGGGCCTGCTGTTCGCACTGGCCCTGCTGACGTGGTTGCAACCGGCGGCATTCATGGCCAACTACGGCGTATTCGACGGACGCGGGCTCAACTGGGCGGCGGCGAGCTGGCGCGGGTGGATCGATGTGCCGGTGTGGATCGTCACCGCGCTCTTGGTCGTGCGAATGGGGTCGCGTTGGCGCGAGGGTCTCAGGTGGGCCTGCCTGGTCCTGTTGGTGACGGTGCCGTTGGTTCCGGTGCTCACCACAATGGCGGCGGGCGATCGCAGCTGGGGCAGCTTCTGGCGCGGACCGGGCGAACCCAGCGTCGAGGTTTTCGGGTACTCCAGTACCAGCAACGTCATCCATCTCATACTGGATAGTTTCCAGACCGACGTTTTTCTCGAGCTCATGGACGAGCAGGGCTGGCACGATGAATTCGACGGTTTCGTGCTGTTCGAAGACAACCTGTCGATCGCGTCGCAAACCTCGCTGGCGGTTCCGGCCATCATGAGCGGTCTGCCCTATGACGGCACGACCGATACCGAAGAGTATTTTCGCCGCGCGGTGGAACAGGGTTCGATCACCAACAAGCTGGTTCATGCCGGCTACATGGTGAACATGATCTCGTACATAAGTCTTCAGGCGGGCGCACATACCAACTACATGCGCACGCCGATTGATCACGGCATTCCCCGCCACCAACAACGTACCCGCGAGGCTGCATTCGCCGTGGACGTCGCCTGGTTTCGGGCCGTTCCGCATGTGCTGCGACGCACGGTCTACAACGACGGCGACTGGCAACTCGTGCGACGGTTGGCGCAATCGCCCAGCGCGCGTTCGTTTCACCACAAAGCGTTTCTGCGCGACTACATCGATCTCTTGTCCCCCGTGACGGCTGCGCCCGCGTACCACTTCATGCACCTGATGCCACCCCATCCGCCCTACGCGACCTTGGCCGATGGGAGCTTCGCCGGCGAAACGTTGCCGTATACGAGAGAGAACCATCTGCACGAAGCACGGGCTATCCTGGCGATGTTCCTGAGTTGGATGGAGCGCCTGCGCGAACTGGGCCTGTACGATTCCTCGCTTATCGTCTTGCAGGGCGACCACGGAACCGACCATGAAGCCACCTGGAACGGGAACGCGGTTGTGCTTCCGGTTGGTCGAGCAGCCGGCTTGCTGGCCGTAAAGCGGGTGGGCGCCAAGGGTCCGTTGCAGCGCTCGACGGTAGCCACGTCCACCGCCGATGTGGCTGCGACGCTCATGGCCGAACTGCGCCAGCCGGCCGCGCCCGGCGTTTCGGTGTTCGAGCGCACCGAAGAAGGCGCCCAGCGCGCCCGTTCCTTCTATACATATCTGCAGTCGGGCGAGAGCTTGTCCCGTTTCGATGTGCGCGGGAACGTATTCGATGCGACCGCCTGGAGTGGCCCGTTTCTCGGAGAAAAGGTCGCACTGTCGCGAAAATACGATTGGGGATCGTTCGTCACCTTCGGTGCCGGTGGCAACGCGGAGTCGTACGTCGGCGACGGGTGGAGCAGCTCCATGAGTGCGGAGCACCGTTGGACCAGTGGCAGTCGGGCCCTGTTACACTTCGAAGTCGAGCCGACCCAAGAAAACGTCATGCTGAAGTTTCTGTTCGCGCCGTTTGTCGACGAGGTGAACGCGCCGCAGCAGCGGGTGGTGGTACTCTGTGACGGTCACGAAATCTCACGTTTCACGGCCACCGAACACAAGGCCGCGGTCATGACGTTGAAACTGGTCCCCGGTTTGTTCGACGATGGAGAGTTCACACTGGAATTCCAGTTGCCCGATGCCGTAAGTCCTCGTTCGGTGGGTCGTGGGGGCGATGAACGACGGCTGGGGATATTTCTGGCCCGCCTGGTCATGTATCCAGAATCGAAACCGCCGCCCGGGGTTGGTGGCTGATGAGCGTGAACGCCACCACGCGACGGAGTCGGTTGTTCGACCTGGTTGCCGCCGCAATGCTGTTGTCCGCGAATCTTCTGCTCACCGGACCACTGCTGGTGTACTGGCAGAACCTGGGCGAACTGACCTTCGGTTTTTCCGTTCTGGCCCCGTTGTTGGTGCCGGTGTTCCTGCTGGCGGTGGCCTTGTTGGTGGCCGTCGGCTGGTCGCTGCCCACGCGCGCCTATTGGGTGTTCCAGGGTCTTCTTTTTGCGCTGGCGTTGCTCACGTGGGCGCAGGCCGCCTTCCTGATTCCCAACTACGGCGTTTTCGATGGTCGCGGTCTGGATTGGGAATCCGCCGGCTGGCGGGGTCGTCTCGATGTGGCTTTGTGGTTGGTGGTATCGGTTCTATGTCTGCGGTTCGTGCGTCGCGCCCGTCTGGGCCTGCGGGTAGCCTGCCTGGTGCTTCTGGTGCTGGCACCGGCGGTACCACTGGTGACCGACCTGGCCGGGGACGAACGCTCGTGGTCGGATTTCCACAACGAGCCCACGTGGACGGACCACGGAATCTTCCAGTATTCCACCAATCAGAACGTGATCCATCTGATTCTCGACAGTTTTCAGACCGATGTGTTCCTGGAGCTGGTGGAAGAACAGGGCTGGCACGACGAGTTCGATGGTTTCGTGCTGTTCGAGGACAATCTTTCCATCGCTTCGCAAACCTCGTTTGCGGTGCCGGCCATCATGAGCGGGATTCCGTTTGATGGGAGTGTCACCACCGAACAGTACTACCAGGCCGCCATCGACGAGGGGTCGATCTCCAATGCCCTGGTGGACGCGGGCTACGCGGTGAACCTCATCACTCATCTGAACATGAAGGAGAGCGCCTACACCGCGTACCTGAAGGCTCCGGTAGAACATGGTATGTCGCAGCGCAAACAGCGCACGCGCGAGGCTTCGTTCCTGGTGGACGTGGCGCTGTTCCGGTCGGTGCCTCACATGTTGCGCGGTACCATCTACAACGCCGGAAACTGGCAGCTGACGCGCGTCCTGGTGGAGCCGCCCAGCGTGCGGACGTTCCATCAGAAAGCGTTCCTGCGCGACTACCTCGATCTGATCTCTCCCACCCTCGATCAGCCGGCCTATCATTTCATGCATCTGATGCCGCCCCACCCGCCGTATGCCACGTTGGCCGACGGAAGTTTCGCGGGCGAGACCCTGCCGTACACGCGTGAGAATCACGTACACGAGGCCCGGGCAATTCTGAAATTGTTCCTGGAATGGTTGGACGAGTTGCGCAAGCGGGGACTCTACGTTTCTTCGCTCATCGTACTGCAGGGCGATCACGGTACCGATCACGCGCCGGTGTGGAACGGCCAACCGGTGGAACTGCCGGTCGGTAGATCGGCGGGGCTCCTGGCGGTCAAACGGGTCGGGGCCAAGGGAGCTTTGCAACGCTCGACAGTGGCCACGTCCACGGCCGATGTTGCGGCCACGCTCATGGCCGAACTCGAACTGCCGGCGGCGCCGGGCGTCTCGGTGTTCGAGCAGACTCTCGAAGGCGCCCAACGTGTACGTCGGTTCTACACCTACGAAGTAGCGTCGGGCGGAGAGGCTTCCCTATCGCGATTCGATGTACGCGGCGACGTGTTCGACCCCTCCGCCTGGGAGGGGCCGTTCAGCTCCGACATGGTTGCGCTATCTCCTCACTACGAGTGGGGAACGGTTCTGTCGTTTGGTACGGGCGGCAACGCCGATCCGTACCTCAGGCAGGGTTGGAGCAGCCCCATGAGTCCTGAGTACCGATGGACCAACGGACCGCGCGCCACGCTTCAGTTCGAGGTGGATCCGCCCGGCGAATCGGTGGTGGTGCAGCTGGTGTTCGCGCCGTATGTCGATCCAAAGTTGTTGCCCAGGCAACGAATCACCGTGCTGTGCAACGGTCATGAAGTCACCAAGCACGAGGGCACCGAACACAAGGCTTCCATCATGGTGATGAAGGTGGCCGAGCGGGCGTTTGGGTCGGGCCAGTTGACGTTGGAGTTCGATCTACCCGACGCGGCCAGCCCGCGATCCCTTGGTCGCGGTGGTGACGAACGGCAGTTGGGTATTTTCGTGTCGCGCATGGTCATGTTTCCAGAATCGAAACCGCCGGTCACCGAAAAGGCCGAGCGTTGAACGACAGGTCAGACCCAATCCTCCAGGCGCGCGATGTCCACGTGCACTACACGGGGGGCGTGCACGCGCTGAGAGGAGTTTCGGTGCACGTGGCGACCGGTGAAACGGTGGCTCTGGTGGGCGAGAGCGGCAGCGGGAAGAGCACGTTGTTGAAGACCTTCAATCGACTGGTCGAACCAACCCAGGGCGAAGTCCGCGTACGCGGCGAAGCCGTGGATGCGGGGCGGCCCGAGGAGCTGCGTCGCAGCATTGGCTACATCCAACAGGAGTCCAGTCTTCTGCCCCACTGGACCGTGGGTCGCAACGTTGGGTTGGTACCCCGGCTCTTGGGTTGGCCCCGCGAACGCGTGGAAGTGCGAACCCAGGAACTGCTGGCCCTGGTTGGGTTGGAGCCGGCCGCGTACGTCGATCGGTACCCGCTGCAACTGTCCGGCGGCCAGCGTCAACGCGTGGCGTTCGCCCGTGCGCTGGCCGGAGAGGCCAAGGTCGTGCTCATGGACGAACCGTTCGGTGCGCTCGACCCCCTGATACGTCATGACATGCAACGCGAGTTCTCGCAATGGCGCGAGCGCCTGGGTATCAGCACGCTCATGGTCACGCATGATCTGCAAGTGGCCGCGCGGCTGGCCGATAGAATCGCGGTCATGCGCGACGGTGAGATCCTACAGGTCGGCAGTGCTCGCGAGCTGAGTGAGGCTCCGGCCACTTCGTACGTGCAGGACCTGCTGCGTCGCGGAGAGGTAACGATCTGATGCGGTCAGTCAAGGGTGCGGTCGCACGGTGGGTGGGGTTGGCCTTTGCGTGGGTCGGATTGGCCTTGGTCATCTTGATCGCGGGTGCCAGCTCGGCCAGGGCCGACAAGGTGGTCGTGGGTTCGAAGAACTTCTCCGAGAGCCGGCTACTGGCCGAGATGTTCGCGCAGCTCATAGAGAGCCGTACAAGTCTGCAAGTAGAGCGTCGTTTCAACCTGGCCGGCACGGCGATCTGTTTCGGCGCATTGGAATCGGGCGACATCGATCTCTATCCCGAGTACACCGGCACCGGATTCGTTACGCTGTTGAATCTTCCGGTCGCCTCGGGACCCGATGCATTGTCGCCGGCCCAGGTGTTGGCCGTGGTGCGACGTGAGTTCCGGGCGCGTCACGACATGGAGTGGTTGGGTCCTCTTGGTTTTGAGAATGCCTACGAGGTGGCGGTCACCCGCGCGGTCGCCGAGCGTTTCAAGCTGGTCACCATTGGCGACCTGGCCAACGTCGATGCCCGCCTGCGGTTCGCGTTTGGCTACGAGTTCATGGAACGCGAAGACGGTCTGGTGGGATTGCGTAGGGTCTACGGTCTGCAGCCCCAGGATCTCACGGGCATGCAGCAGAGCCTGAAGTACCAGGCGGCCGGTGATGGCCGCATCGATGTACTGGATGTGTACACGACCGATGGGTTGATCCTCGTACACGACCTGGTGATTCTGCAGGACGACCGTGGCGTGTTTCCGCCCTACGCCGCCGCACCGTTGGTACGGGGTGCCACGCTGCGCGAGTATCCCGAGCTGGCCGTGGCGCTGGGCGAGCTGACCAGTGTCCTGGACGAATCCGGCATGCGGGAGCTGAATCGACAGGCCGAGGTGGACCAGGTCCCCATCGAAACGGTGGCCGCGACATTCCTGGCCAACCTGTCGGGTGAGAATGCGGTCCACGAAATTCCCACGGACTCCGACCGGGATCTTTCGTTCTTCGCCTACCTGTGGGCGCAGCGGGGCGATCTACTCGGCCAAACCGGAACCCATCTGTTGCTGGTGGCCATCGCATTGGTGTTGGGGGTGCTGGTAGCCTTGCCCTTGGGACTGTTCCTGCACCGGCGTGCATCCAGCGCCGAAACTGTCATTCGCGGCGTCGGCGTGTTGCAGACCATTCCGTCCATCGCTTTGCTGGCGTTCATGATTCCCGCCCTGGGGGTGGGTGCCAAGCCGGCCGTCGCCGCGCTGTTCCTGTACTCGCTGTTTCCGATTCTGCGCAACACCTACACGGGGGTGAGCGGCGCCGATCCCAACGCAGTGGAAAGCGCGCGCGCGTTGGGCATGACCTCGGGCCAGGTCATGCGCTCGGTACGGTTGCCCTTGGCCGCGCCGATCATCATGGCGGGCCTGCGCACGGCGGCGGTCATCAGTGTTGGTACGGCTACCCTGGCCGCGTTCATCGGCGCCGGGGGGCTGGGTCAACCCATCGTGTCGGGGTTGCAACTGAACGACACGCGCATTGTGCTTAGCGGCGCGATCCCGGCGGCTCTGCTGGCTCTCGCGGTGGACGCGTTGCTTGGCGGGCTTGAGCGCCGGCTGCGACCCAAGGGGTTGGCGGGTTCGAAGTAACCTCCCCCGGGGCGCAACCGGCTATTCGTTGCTCAATAGGCGAGAACCATCTTGCGCGTCAAGCTTGTCTCCTGCGTCTCGAGTGAATAATAGTAGACGCCCGATCCCACCGGTTTTCCACGGTCGTCCTTGGCGTCCCAATCGACGTGGAAATCACCGGCGGTCACGAACTCATCGTAGAGCAACCGCACGCGGCGGCCGTTCGCATCGAACAGGCTTACGCGCACCTGCATATCGCGCGGTATCGACACCAGGATGCGAGTGGATGGGTTGAACGGGTTGGGGAAGTTTTGTCCGAGAGTCGGTCGTTGCGGCAGGGACGTCGCAAGGCCGGAGTAACGGACGTCGAGGGAGTGGGTCATCGCTTCGTCACCGTTGTCCAGCTCCATGGCGATGTAGTACCGGTACGTCGTGTCCACGGCCACGTTCTCGTCGAACGCCGAGCCGTGTCCGCCATCCAATTCGTACGGCAACTCCACCAGGGTAGGCGGTTCGTCCCCGGTCGCGCGAAAGAAGCGCATGGCTCCGACCATCCAGGGTTCGGTAACCCAGTTCAGGTGCACGCCGTGGACTTCCTCGTGCCCCGACGCCTGGGAAAACGCGGCCGGCGCCGGTTTCGCCAACCCCGTCCCTTCCAGGAGGCGGTTGAACGAGTTGATGCGAACGCCCGCGAACACTTCTTCCCGGTTGCCCGTCCACACCACCTTGACTTCGTCTATTTCGGAGTGTGGACCCAGCCCGAACTCCTGTTCCAGGCTGTTTTGGCCCATGAAGCCCGATCCGGCCTGGACCTCGCGCATCTGGGTCACGCCGCCCGCGGTCACGTACACCCGGCAGCCGATGGCGTCGCGATTGCAGCCGGTGCCATCACCGCGCGGACCTTTTCCCTGAAGACGCAACGACACCCAGCTGTTTCCCATGCGGTCGGTGTCGTTGCGATAGAGCAGAGTATGCCCCTCGGTCATTTCCACGCCAGGGATGGGTGCGGGATCGTAGTACGAGATGTTGGTCACGAAGATGTCGACGTCTCCGTCCCGGTCATAGTCGGCGGTGGCCTGCGCCCTTCCGAACTGGGTGTCGGCCACCCCCGCCTCCAGCGTGATGTTGGTGAACTTCCAGCCCGACTCCGCTCCGTCGTTGCGCCACAGGCGGTTGGGAATTTCCAGTGGCTGTGGATCCGGTCCACCCTCGACCCATCCGCCCACCATGAACAAGTCGAGGTCACCGTCGTTGTCGGCGTCGAACCAATCGGCTCCCCACGAGTTCAGCGGAAACGATACGCGGGCCTCTTGTCCTCGCTCGCGCCAGTTGTCGGTGCGTTCGGTCCACTGGCCGGGGTTTTCCCATAGTGCGTTGCGACGGAAGTTCGTGACGTACACATCAAGGTCGAGGTCGTTGTCATAGTCGCCAATGGCCACACCCATGCCCATGCTCAGTGCGTAGGTTTGGTCGCGCCCGCCCGCGATCTTGGTTTCATTGGCCACTTCCGTGAATGTGTAGCCCGATTCCGCTCCGTCGTTGCGGAACAGGAAATCGCGCATCAGATCATTCACCACGAAGATGTCCTGGTCGCCGTCGTTGTCGTAGTCGAAGAACATGGGCATGCAGCCGTAGCCGTGTTCGGGTTCCACGATCTTGCGTGAATTGGCAAACGCGCCACCGCTCAGGTTCTGCAACAACAGATCGCTCGCGAACAGGTAGTTGGCCAGGTACACGTCGATGAATCCGTCGTTGTCATAGTCTCCGTAAGCCGCACCCATGCTCAAAGGACCGTCCCAGCTGGAGGGGGCGGTGCCGGGGGGGAAGAACAAGCCTTGGAGACCAACGGAGCTGGTGACACGGCTGGCGCCGAACCGGTGTCCACGCATGAATTCAGGCTCGGCCAGATGGTTGGCGTAGAACAAGTCGGGGAACGAGTCGTTGTTCACGTCGGCGGCCACGACACTGTTGACCACCGCGGGAACGCGAACTCCCAGCGCCTCTGACACGTCGGTAAACGTGCCATCGCCGTTGTTCAGGTAGCAGTGGTTGCCAGGATCCGTCCCGTTGGTGACGATCAGATCGGGCCACCCGTCGTGGTTCATGTCAAGCCACGCGGCACCCTGGCCAACCCCATTCTGGAAGGGGTTGCCGCTCATATCCACGTAGCCCAAAGGGTTGTGAACTGAGCGCACTCCCGCCATTAGCGAGAGTTCGGTGAATTTGATCTCAGCCGATACAACCAGTGGCGAGAGTCCCGTGGCGAGCAGGACAAAAGTCACAACGCTGAGTAAGCGCACAATATTTCTCCAGTTTTAGTGCCTCTCCCATGCGCGGACGTGAACTGGCGAGTGTTGTCAGCGCAGCAGGTTCAGCTTTCTCGTCGTCGTCTCTTCCTCCGTCTCCAGGGTGTAGAAGTAGATTCCGCTGGCGACCGAACGGCCTTGGTCGTCGGTGCCATTCCAGACAATGGGGTTCAGGCCGGGCTCGGCCATCCCCTCGTAAAGGGTAGACATCAGTCGTCCCCTGGCGTCATACAGCTTCAGGCTAACCTGCATGCGGCGGGGCAATTCGAAGCGAATGACGGTGCCGGGGTTGAACGGGTTCGGAAAGTTCTGTTGCAGTACGGGCCGCCGTGGCGTGCTCGTTTGCGAAGGCTCGTACGTCGCGAATGCGGTCGCGCTGACGGTGCTGTTGCCCTGGGGGCTGAGCAGGACGATTCGGTATCCGTAGCGCGTTCCCGCCTCGGCGGTGGTATCCACGGCCATCCCTTGGCCGGCGTCCTGGGTGACGTCGATTTCGATCGGTATGAGCTGCGCGTCGTCTTCGAGGCGGCGGAACACTCTCACGGATTCCACCGGAAAGCTCGGCGCTCCCCACCACTGCAGCTCGATGCCGTCGGTGGTCGACCGGGCGTCGAAGCGGCTGAGAGCCACGGGCCAGGCAATGGCTTCGCCAGCGCCTTCCACCAGCCGATAGAAACCGTCGATGTTGCATCCGGTGAAGTATTCTTCCACGCCGCCCGTCCACACCACGCGAACTTCTTCGATGGTGGATGCCTGCCCCAGGCCGAACTCCACTTCGATACTGTCCATGCCCATGTAGCCGTTGCCGCCCATCACCGAGCGCATCTGCGTGGCGCCGTCGGCGGTCACGTAGACCTTGCAGCCGATACCGTCGCGATTGGTTCCCACGCCGGTGCCGTCGTCGCGGGGGCCGCCACCCTGCAGTTGAAACATCACCCAGCGGTGGTCGCTTGGGGTATCGTTGCGGTAGAGCAGCGTGTGCCCCAGCGTGGGCTCGATGCCCGCGCCCGGCGCGGGGTCGAAGTACGTGTTGTTGGTCACGACCACGTCGAGGTCGCCGTCCCGGTCGTAGTCGCCCACGGTTATGCCGCGACCGATTTCCCGGTTCACGTTGCCGTCTTCCAGGCGCTCGGCCCCGGCCACCCCGGCGGCGTCAGAAATATTCGTGTACGTGTAGTCGGGTGCGCCGTCGTTGCGGAAGAACTGGTTGGGCAGGTCGAACGGTTGCGGCGTGATGCCACTCTCTACGTGCCCGGCCACCACGAACAGATCCAGGTCGCCGTCGTTGTCGGCGTCCATGAAGCTACAGCCCCACGAGTTCCAGTCGAAGTCCACACCCTTGGCCCCGGCCACTTCGCGAAAGCGGGCAATGGGGTTGGTGGCCCAGTCACCCGGATTCTGGAACAGGGTGTTCAGGCGATAGTTGGTGATGTAGATGTCTTCGTCCAGGTCGTTGTCGAAGTCACCGATGGTCGTGCCCATGCCCATGACCTTGTTGTCCCAGAACTGCGCGCCGCCCGAGATCTTCAGCTGCCCCGCCACTTCGGTAAACGCCCAGTTGTTTTCCGGCCCTTCGTTGCGGAACAGGAAGTCAACCATGGTGTCGTTGGCCTGGAAGATGTCCTGGTCGCCGTCGTTGTCGAAGTCCCAGAAGATGGCCTGGAAGCCAAAGCCTGCGTTGTTCTGATCGATCAGGTCGGTGCGGATGAAGCGCGCGCCGCCCAGATTGCGCAGCAGCATGTCGGGGGCAGTCAGCTGATTCACCAGGTACATGTCGACGAATCCGTCGTTGTCGTAGTCGCCGAAGATTCCGCAGGCTCCCTGCGGTCCGTCCCACTGCTCGGGCGCGGTTCCCGGTGCATAGAACAACTCGCGCAGCCCCAACGCGCCACTGCTGCGGTTCAACGAAAACTGATTGCCGATGGCAATGTCGGGTTCGGCGAAGTGATTCGTGACCCACAGTTCCGACAGTCCGTTGTTGTCGATGTCGGCGGCGACCACCGAGTTGCTTACCGCGCCCGCGCGCACGTCCATGGCGTCGGACACGTCGGTAAACGTGCCGTCGCCGTTGTTCAGGAAGAAGTAGTTGCCCGGCGTAGTGCCGTTGGCCACGACCAGGTCGAGCCAACCATCGCGGTTGATGTCGACCCAGGTGGCGCCCGGTCCGATGTGATCCTGAAAGGGATTGCCGCCCAGGTCGTAGTAACCCAGCGTGTCGTGCGTGAAGCGCACGCCGGCGTCTTCAGAAACTTCCGTGAATACGATGGCCGGTTGGGCGGATCCAGGAACGGCAAACATGGAGAGTTGTAGCGCGACAGCCAGAACGATGCATGCGCCAACCAAGCCTCGGCGAGCGAAGCCGGACACGGCGACGCGAATCGCGCAGACGGATAGGTGCAAGCAGCTCACCAGAACTCCCAGAGGGGCGAAGGGGGTATATCCCCTATAAAGATATCACGCGGGGGGAAACGCGGGCAACCCGGTTGGGCTGGACGCGTCTACCGACGCGTCTACCGACGCGTCTACCACGCCGCCGACCGACGTGTTTACCAGGGGTCGGAGCAATCGGTGAAGAAGTGGCAGCGAGGACAACGGCTCTTGCACTCCTTGTCCCAGAGTTGGGCGCTGCAATTGGGACAAACGCGCCGAAAGTCAGTGGTAGCATCGCATTGCGCCGATGCCGGTACTTGTGGTGGCTGGGTGGTGGGGTGAAAGTCCGCGTTCTCTGCCATCGGGTCCTCCGCTGTCAGCTAGCGCAGCCGCACGTGCAGTCCCACCCCGTCGCGCACCGGCATCAGCGAACTCAGAAAATCGCCGTCGTTCCACATGCGCTGGGTGTACTCACGAATACCACGCGTCGAGGCATCGTCCACACTCTCGTCGGCCACCTTGCCCGACCAAACCAGATTGTCAATGACGATGCAGCCGCCCACGCGAACTCGCTTGCGCATGACGTCGTAGGCCCAGGGGTAGCCGTCTTTGTCCACGTCGCAGAACACGATGTCGAACGGTTCGGGGTCGTCCAGATCGGTCAGGATCTCCATGGCGTTGCCCACGTGGAACCGCACCTTGTCCACCACGCCCGCTTCGGTGAGAAACGCGCGGGCCCGTTCGCTGTTCTTGGCGTCGCCGTCGGTGTGGTGGATCACTCCGTCCGGGGGCAGGTTCAGCGCGAACCACAGCGTGCTGTAACCAAAGCCGCTGCCCAGCTCGAAGATGCGTTTCGCCTGGGTCATCTGCACGATCTGTTGCAGTAGGCGCCCCACCTGGGGGCCGACGATGGGAAAGCCAGCGGCTCGGCCCTCCTCGCCCATGCGCGCCAGGACGCCGTGGCCGGGATGCGCCAGGTCTTCCAGATACGTTTCAAGTCTGTCGTCGTGAATGGCCATGGTGGTCTTGTAGCCCGTCTGTCGTGTTGTTGTTGCCCGTCTATTGGTCGATGTACACACCGTCTTCTTCGGCCTGTTGTACCCAGTGCCGATCGAACTCTTCCTGGTAGGACAGCTCGCGCGTGTCGTCGAGGCGGTCGATGAACAGCTTACCCAGCAGATGGTCGCACTCGTGTTGCATGACCACGGCCGCGAATTCCTCGAGCACCATGCTCACCGCACGACCCTCGCGATCCAGCGCCTCCACCTGGATGCGGTTGGGCCGGCTTACCTTGCCTCGCAGGCCGGGAATGCTCAGGCATCCTTCCCACATGGAGCTGGTGTCTTCGGTGAGCGCCGTGATGGTGGGGTTGATGAGGGCTTCCAGCGGCTCGCCGTCCGCGTCGAGCAGGCCGGCGTCTTCGTGGAACACCACCACCTGAACGCTCTCGTGCACCTGCGGCGCGGCCAGGCCGACACCCTCGTACTCGATCATGGTGTCGAGCATGCTGTCGATGAAATCCTGGAAGTCGGGATGGGCGATCTGGGCCGGGTCTACCGCATCGGCCACCCGTCTCAGCACGGGGTGCCCCATGCGGGCCACCTTCAACAACTGGCGCATTCCTGCCTCCTATCCGGAATCGGGTCGTGCCCAAATGTAGCGCGTTGCGGCCGCCTCCGCAGGCGTTAGGTTTGGAAAGTTGAAAGTTTTTAAATCCCGATCCCGGTCACGGATGACCACTTGATGGATCCCAGACCCTCGTGGATCCTAGCGCCGGAATAGCGGAGTCGGAATGTCACCTCAGGAGGATTTCATGCGCGCAATGTCGCGAACCAATTGGATGGGCTGGACGCTGGTAGTCGGCCTGATGATGCTGGGCTTGGTGGCGGGTTGCTCCAAGTCGGATGCACCGACGGAAAAGCCGGCCAAGCCGGTACCGGCGGCAACGCCCGGTTCGACTACCACGGACGATCCCGAACCCATCGACCCCACTACGGTGGCCAAGGTGAGTGGCGTGGTGGAGGTAACGGGGACGCTTCCCGACTTTGAACCGCCAAAGGTGCGCGGTGACTCGCATTGTGAAAAGGGCCACGAGGCCTCGGACGCCGTCGACCTGCCTCTCGTGGTAAACGACGGCAAGTTGGCCAACGCGTTCGTCTACATCAAGAGCGGGCTCGAGGCCTACGAGATTCCGGCGCCCACCGGCGAGACGGTGTTGGACCAGCGCGATTGCATCTTTCAGCCCCGCGTGGTGGGCGTGCAGCTGGGGCAGCCCGTCACCATGCTGAACAGCGATCCCGTTCTGCACAACGTGCACACCAAGCCGGATGAGAACAAAGGCAAGAACATCGCCATGCCCAACCAGGGCGCCCGCCGTGACTTCAACTTCAAGAAGCCCGAGGTCATGGTGCCGGTCGTGTGCGACGTGCATCCCTGGATGCGCGCGTTCATTGGCGTAGTGGAGCATCCGTTCTTCGCGGTGACCGACATGTCTGGAAACTTCGAGATCAACGGCGTGCCACCGGGCACGTACACGGTCGAGGTGTGGCACGAATTGTTGGGTACTGCGCAGGCGCAGGTGACGGTGACCGCCAGCCAAGATGTGGTGATGAGCGCGATCGTGTTCGGCGCTTCCTGAGGGGAATGTTCTTCGCGGTTGGAGTTTGAGACGACCATGCGTGGTTGTTGGTAGAAAAGAGGAGGGCCACCGGCATTGCCAGTGGCCCTTCTTCTTGTCGCGATCATGCTTGGCCGGGAGCTTGGCCGTTGTCAGCTGGTAGGAACGTCCGCGGCTGCTGACTGGACCCACCGCCAGTACCATATGTCGCCGGCCGGATCGGCGAACCATACCTCGAACAGGTCGTCCGGGTCGGCGCTGTCCACGGTCTGAAACAAGAGCGTGTATTCTTCGGCGTCGTTCAGGCCACGCAGAACCTGCATGGTGCTGCCGATCACGTCGACGCACTGCAACGGTTGTGGAATCAGTATGTCGAACCCGCACGTCGGCAGATTTTCGCCGCCGGGAAACATCGGCGATCCCGTCCAACATCTCAATGACCACAGCTGGTTTCGGTTGCCCTCGGTCCAGGTTGCCTGGAGCGCGCCGTCGGTGCTGGCGGTGGTGTTGACAAACAGACCACTGCTTAGCGCGTTGCACACGCGGGCGGTCAGATCGACCACCAGCAACTGCGAAACCCGGCTTGGGCTCTTGCGCGCGGCGTAGTCCCGGAGCTCTTCGATCGTGTCGATCTTGTCGGCGATGGATCGCGTTGAGAAATCCGGAACGTCTGGTTCCGCTACGTCGCAGCCCATGGCCACGAGTGCAAACGCGGTGAGGATATATAAGGCAGTATTCATGGGGCTTGCTCCCGATTGGGTGCTCGCTGGACTGTCGTCCTTGCGAGAGATAGGCAAACCCGCCACTGCATCTGTCTGAAAGTGTTGCATTTCCGGCGGTTTGTTGGGAATAGGGTGCTTTCCTACCAACTGTTCACCGTCGTGCATTCGCGCGGGAAGCAAGGGCACGAAACAAGAAAGCCACCCACGCATCGCGCGGGTGGCTTTTTTCCGGTCGGAGAGGCGAAGTGCTAGAAGCCCTTCACCGTCTTCGATTTCTCGTACAACATTCGAACCACGAGCCAACCTACCAGGACCACGATGGACAGATAGTATGGCTTCGCCGCCCACGTGGCGTGCTGGCTGATCATGGCGAAGACCAGCGGAACCGACATGTAGGTGTTGTGCTTGCTACGCATGCCCGCCAACGCGGCCAGGTCACCGTCGGGCGCCTGTCCATGTTTGATGGCCGTGATGATCTGCTGCTGCGCGGGCCAGATGCGATACCACACGTTGAAGGCCATGGCCGATCCGAACATGGCGCCCAGGTGGATGGTGTAGCCACGGAAGCTGAATCCGGCCCACATGTCGAACAGGTAGACCGCGCTACTGGCGAGGATCCACATGACGATGAAGCCGGCATTGGCCTGAGATTTCAGAACGCTCTTGTAAAGGGCGTCGTAGATGAACACACCCAGGAAGGTGAGTGCGATGGCGACGTACGCGGCGACGTTCCAGCCACCCTCTTCGAACACGATACCCGAGTGGTAGTACACCAGCACCAGCAGCACCGCGCCCGTGATCCAGGTGTACGCGGCACCCCAACGAAACCAGTACAACGTGCGTGGCAATAGTTCGGGAACGACTTTCTTCTTGGTGTCAGCATCCATGGTGGCAGCGAAGGCGCCGTTCACCCAGTTGAAGAAATACAGGAGTCCGATCCACAGGATGCCCGCCACGACGTGCACCCAACGAAAAAGGGACTCGACCAGATTCATCGTATCCATAAATGAAACCCTCTCCGGAGTTTGTGCCTGGGGGGGCGGCCGTTGCATGGGGCCGGCCCGGCGACGGTTGGCACATTAGGCGCAAGTTGGTGGTTTGGCCAACCTCAAGTGGGGGGCCGCTTGGGCTTGGGGGACATCGGCGCGCTTGTCCTCGGCCTGGCCTGGCTGGGGGTGGGGAGTTGTCATGGGGTTGGGTGGGGGCCGGGCCGGCCTGCGGGAAAGCGCGCCGAGGTCCCCCAAGCCCTTCGCTCTATTGAGGCGGGTCTTGAGGTGGGTTGGTCTGGCCGGGGTTCGCGTTGGGCGGAGGCGGGTGGGGTGCTGGTTATGACGGGCTGGATTTGGGCCGCACGAGTTCGTTAGAAGCGCGGCCTCAGCCCGCTGCGGGCACCGGGTGGGTGTGCGAACACGGGTGCGAAGAACGTGGGAGAAGCTGCACGCGGAACGAAAGAGCCAGCGGGTCTCCCCGCCGAGCCCCTCGAGGCCCCCGCAGCGGCTGAAGTCGCGCTTCTAACGAACTCGTGCGGCCCAAATCCAGCCGCAAAGCCCAGGCACCCAGGCCGATCTCAAACGTCGAAAACCGAAACCAGGGGTTATCTACTCAAACAGCGACACGAGCAAAGCGAGGGGATCGAGTGATCCCGGGGCGTGTATCCGCAGCCGGCCGGCCGCCAGACACGCTCCAAGACAACTCAACCTACCCGGCCGAGCCAGGCGAGGACACACGCCCCGGGATCACTCGATCCCCCGCGGCCCACCCCCCGAAACTCACGTCCCATCATCCCCAATAGCCTCAACCGGACACTCATCCAAAGCCTCAACACACTGCTTCCGCTCTTCCTCGGTCTCCGGCTGGCGAATCACGAAGGAGTACCCTTCGGCATCGTTGCGATCGAAGTTGGAGGGCGCCGTTTGGCGGCACAGGTCGCAATCGATGCATTGCGCATCGACATAGAATTCGCCAATCGCATTGTCGGCGAGCTTTTCGGTCACTTCGGCCAAAGGTGGCTCCAGACTGGTAAACGACATAGACTATTGGCCATACCCAGGCACCGGCACGATACGGCCGTGGCCAAATGGGCGCAACTTCCCCTACCCCTGCGGGTTTCCTGCCATTTTCGGCTGCCACGGACGTGGGCGGGCAATTTCCGGATTGCAGGGGGCTACGCCGGGATGCGGGCTCGCTTCATGCATGGTATGTTTGACCAATCGCCCCCCGTTGAAAGTTGGATTCATGCGTCGCCCGTTTCATGCTGTTCTCGCTGTGTCGATTGCCCTGTGGCTGCTCGCCGTGGCGGGCTGTGGGTCGAAAGACACCGGCGAAGTCGACCAAGCCGCCAGCGAAACCACCGAAGTGGTTACGCCTTCCAACCCCGAAGGCGATCGGGCCAATACGGCCCCGTTGGACCTGGCGTCCGACAAGCCAGCCGATCCCGCGACCATTGCCATGGGCGAAACGGTCGACCTGGCGAGCCACCTGTCCAACGACCGCATCACCGTGTTCGACTTCACCAGCAAGTACTGCGGTCCCTGTCGCCAGATCGCTCCCTACCTGGAGCGCCTGCACAAGGAACGCAGCGACATCGCGGTGGTGAAGGTCGACATCAATCGACCCGGCACGCGTGGTATCGACTGGCAGTCGCCGGTCGCGCGGCAGTACGGGTTGCGATCCATACCTCACTTCAAGGTGTTCGACGCCGCGGGCAACCTCATGGCCGAGGGTCAGGCGGCCCAACCTCTGGTGTTTGGTTGGATCAATGAGCTCCAGACCGCCGGTCGCTGACGAAGCCCAACTGAAACAACTTCGCATGGTGTGGGTGGTCTTTCTGGGTACGACCATCACCATGATTCCGCTGGCCCTGTTCGTGGGTTCCGGCGAGTACGACCTTACCGACGATATTGTCCCATGGACCGCCGCATTCCTCTGCGTGTTGGCTGGTATTCAACTTCTTACCGTGTTCCTGCTCAAGCCCATGGTGGCGGGCATGTGTGGCGGCAAGTACCAGACCTACTGCGTGTTGAGGTGGGCGATGTTGGAAAGCATTTCCGTGTACGGGCTGCTGCTGATTCTCATGGGCATGACCTGGTTGGTGCCCGGGATACTCATGGTCGCGGCGGTGGGAGCGATGTTCCTGGTCATACCATCGGCCGAGGAAGCCGATTCCTTCGCCGAGCTGGCTCGCTGAAAGTCGGTTCCGTTCCCCGGTCTACTGACGTCGCAACAACATCAGGGTCACGTCGTCCGACGGGGGTTCTCCCTCCAGGAAGTCATTGACCGCGGTGATGATGCGCCCGCTCACTTCGGCCAGGTCCCCGGTCTGATATTCCTTCAGGATTTCGAGCATGGGTTCGACCTCCAGCATTTCATCGCCGTCGCGGGTGGCTTCCACGATGCCATCGCTGTAGATGGTCAACAGGTCCCCCGGATCGATCTGCGCGTACAACTTTTCTATGGTGAAGCGGTCGATCATCGCGATGGGTAGACCCGACGCGGGAAGCTCTTCGACGTCGCCGTTGGCTCGCACCAGAATGGGCGGGTTGTGGCCCGCATTGATGTACTCGATCGCGCCGGTGGCCGGATCCAGCTCAGCCAGGAACAGCGTAATGAACTGCTCGGCGGCCAGACTCTCGAATAGCTGGTGATGTAGCTGGCGGGCGAACACCAACAGGTCGGGGGCCAGATCCGACAGAGTGCGCAGCAACACCATGCACGCGCTCATGGCCAGTGCCGCGGGCATGCCCTTGCCGGCCACGTCGCCCAGGGCGATCAGCAGGTTGCCGTTGGGGCGATGAAGCACGTGGTACAGGTCGCCGCCCACCGCGCGACACATGACCTGGTGCGCGTGGATCTGATAGCCCTCGGCCATGTCCAGGTGTTCAGGAATCAGTTGCTGCTGAATACGGGCCGCGGCCTGTACCTCGCCCTCCAGCGTGAGGTTGCGCAGCTTCACGGCCACCGCGTTGGCGGTGGCGGTAATTACCTGCAGGTCTTCGGCCGAGAACTGCACGCGGGGGTCGGCCGAGTCGATATACAGAATGCCTCGCACCCGCTCGTTGTCGAACAGCGGCGCGGCCATGGCCGACCGCAGGTCCAGCGCCACGATGCTCTCGTTGCCGCTGAAATTGGGATCATTCAGCACGTTGGCCACCAGGACCGATTCGCGCCCTTTCAGCACCTGATTCAGAATGGACGTGCTCAAACGCAGGCCACCGGTGCCTTGATCGTTGCGGCTCCAGTCGGCCTTTACCCGTACCTGGGTTCCTTCGCCGTCGTCTTCCAGCAGTACCACGCGGTCGGCGGGCACCAGGTTCGACACGAAGTCGCAAGCGGCCGCCTCTACGCCCGTGGCGTCCGAAGCCGACGCCAGCAATTCGAACAGGCCCGACAGCATGCCCATGATGCGCTTGCGGGCTTCTTCGGAGAACGCCTCGCCGTGCCGGTATGAGATTTCGGAGTTGAGGTCTTCACTCGAGACCAGGGACGAAACATCGCTGTCGGCCTCGTCGGCGCGCCGAAGGCCCACACCCGCGAAATACACGGTGGAGCCGGGACGAACCTCGACTTCTTCCGAGTTCACGACCACGCCGTCGACGTTGGTGCCGTTGGTACTACCCAGGTCGCGCACGAACAGCTGGTCGCCGTCGACGCGAAGCACTGCGTGGTGCTTGCTGACGCTGGAAACGGAGATCTGAACCGCGGAATCGGCGGCCCGCCCGACGGAATGGTCACCGTCGGCCAGGTCGAGCTGGCTCGTTTGTCCTTGGGAATTCAGTTCGAACATGGGCATGCGCAGACCTCAGGAATCTTGGGGCCTTCAAGGCTAACCTCCATGGAGGCGGCCGACAATCCCCTACGTGGGGGCGGGGCCACAGGGCTCGCGTTTTTGGTCGGATGTGCTAGCGTTTGGCCAGATGCCATGGTTTTCGCGACCCCTCGACCAAGAGGTTCGACGTGTCCATTTCTACCTGGAAGTTCCCGATCGTGGTTGGGCTGCTGCTCGTCACCCACGTCGTCGGGCCTGGCGCGACAACCGAGGTGCTGGCGCAAGCCGACCCCCCGGCCCAGGCCCCCGCGGGCGCGGGCCTGACCGAAGACCAGATCAACGAAGCTTCGCGCCGCATTCAGATGAATCTGATGAGCCCGTTCTGCCCCGGACAGAGTCTGCGCGAGTGCGGCTCGGGAGAGGCGCGGACGCTGCGCGAACAGGTGCGCGAATGGGTCATCGAGGGCCGCTCCGAGTATTGGATCCAGGAGCAGCTGGTGGAGAAGTACGGTCAGGTGATCCTGTCGGCGCCCCGGTTCGAGGGCCTGAACATTCTGGCCTGGCTCATGCCATTGATCCTGGTGCTGGTCGGCGGCGTGCTCGTGACCTGGTTCCTGCGCAACCAGAAGGGGCTGAAGCTCATACCGGCTGACGAAGGCCCCGCGCCCGCGGCGGACTATCGTCCCAGCCCGGAAATCGAGCGTCGGCTGCAGGACGAGCTGGACGCCAGGTCGAGCTGATCCATGGAATTCGACCTCCGATTCTTCCGCTTGGCCTGTGTGTTTGGGTTCCTCGGCGTAGCCGCCGGTGCGTTCGGTGCACACGCGCTGGCCGATCGCGTGACCCCCGAACGGCTCGATGTATTCGAGACCGCCGTGCGCTATCAGTTGCTGCACGCCGTGGTGTTGCTGGTGGTGGCGGCGGTGGCCCGGCGCTGGCCCGGATCCGCGGCCAACTGGGCCGGCTGGTTGTTCGTGGCCGGCATCGTGATCTTCTCGGGGTCGCTGTACCTGCTGGTGCTCTTGGACGTATCCATGTTGGGAGCCATTACGCCGCTGGGCGGCTTGGCGCTGCTGGCGGGTTGGACCAATCTGGGCCTGTCCACGTTCTACAAATCGGGCGACTAGCCCCCATCCACCATCTTTCTGGCCTTTCGAAACACCGCGTGCCACATGGCTCGCGTGAGTCGACCGGTATTCGTGTTCTGCCGGCTGGGGTGGTAGCTCTGTAGCACGGGAGCGCCGGCGGGCAGTTCCACCACCTGATTGTGCGCGAACGTGGGCTTGGGTTTGGGAACCTGGCCGCCCAGCGCGGGCAGCGACTTCAAATAGCTATCCCAGGCAATGCGACCCAGAACCAGTACCACGGCCGGTTGCAGCAGTTCGAGTTCTCGTATCAGATACGGCCGACAGGCGTCGAGTTCGGTGGTGGTGGGCTTGTTCTGCGGCGGTGCGCAGTGAGCCGACGCGCTTACCACGCAGTTGGTGATGACGAGTCCGTCGTCTTTGTCGCGCGAGGCGGCTTGGTTGGCGAAGCCAAACCTGTGCAGGGCTTCGTAGAGCCAATCGCCCGAGCTGTCGCCCGTGAACATGCGGCCGGTGCGGTTGGCGCCGTGGGCGGCGGGAGCGAGTCCCAGAATGAACAGCCCGGCGGGAGCGGTTCCGAACGAGGGTACGGGACGTCCCCAGTACTCCTGGTCGGCGTACATGCGACGTCGCTTCGCGGCTACTTCGGTGCAGTGCTCGCGCAGGCGAGGGCATTGCTCGCATTCCACGATATCGCGTTGAATCGCCCGCCAACGACGTACGCTCATGCTGGCACTCCCGCTGTGGTAGAATATTTCCGTTGGCCCATCCACTCTCTATCTCGCCCCTTGTGTAACACCATGTCCAGCTTCTTTCGCGGCTTGAAACACGTCGCATTGCGTCGCGCCATGCCCTGGGGTAGAGCCACCGGCGTAACAATGACCGTGACCCTGGCCCTGGCTCTCATCCATGGCTCGGCCACCGCCATGGTTTCCATGTCGCCAGAGCTGAAGAAAGACCTGCGTTCCCACGGTACGTACGAGGTCGTACGTGACCGGTTGATTCGCGCGCGCGCCAGCGAGTATTTCGTCAATGCGCCCAAGGCCGACGTGCCCGAGCGGGTACCGGGCAAGATGTCGGTGTGGAACGCGTTGTTCATCCTGGTGGATTTCTCTGACAAGCCGGCCACCGGCAACTACGACCAGCCCCAATGGGAATCGCTGTTGCTGAGTGAAGGAACGCATGCCACGGGGAGCTTGAAAGACTTCTACCTGGAGAACAGCTACGGCGATTTCATCATTCAGGGAGAAGTAGCCGGTTGGTATCGCATGCCCCAGCCGCTCAGCTACTACTGCAACAACGACGGCGTTCCCGATACGGCCGATGACCATGGCTTCGGGCCGGGCCCCAACAATGCGCGGCAGCTGTATATCGATGCCGTGGCCGCGGCCGACGCCGATGTGGATTTTTCGCAGTACACCAACGGCGGAACGGGCGTGCGTGCGGTGTTCATCATCCACGCGGGTCCCGGCGCGGAAACCACGGGCGATGCCAGTGACATCTGGAGCCATTTCAGCAGCGGGGTGGCCCCCACCAACGACGGCGTGAACTGTACCAGCTACACCTTCCAGCCCGAGTTGCAGGGCGGTGGCCAGGCAACCATGGGAGTGTTCGCGCACGAATTCGGACACAGCCAGGGTGGCTTGCCCGACCTGTACGATATCGACGACAGCAGTTCGGGTCTGGGTCGTTGGTCGGCCATGGCCGCGGGCTCGTGGAACAACGGCGGCCGCTCGCCGGCGCACTTTGACGGTTGGTCGAAGCGGGCCATGGGTCTGGTGGACTACACGAACGTGACCGTCGACACGATGGGCTGGACACTCGCACCAGCTACTTCGACGCCCTCGGTGCTGCGGGTTCAGACTCCGTCGCATGCCCCCGGGGAGTTCCTCGTGGTGGAAAACCGCCGCCGTACCGGGTTCGACACGTTCTTGCCGTCGGAAGGGTTGTTGGTCTACCACGTCGACGCCAATCAGAACGGCAACAACCTTGAAACGTGTGGACCGGGTCCGTCGCACCCGAAGGTTCGGCTGATCCAGGCCGATGGTCTGTGCGATCTGGAGAACAGCGTCGGCTTCGGCGACAGCGGCGACCCCTATCCTGGGTCTACCGGCAATACGGTATTGGGCACCATGACCGTTCCCGACGCGCGCACCTACTCGGGTGACAAGTCGGGAGTGCGGCTTTCCAACATCGCAAACGTAGGCAGTGATGTTCAGTTCGACGTGGAGCTGAGCGAGATCGTTTCGGTACGTGTGCCGCTGGACGTGTCCACATTGGAACTCGCTCTGTCGTTGCTTGGCGACGGCGACAACATTCTGCTGCGTTCCAATGAAGTCTCGTCCGGCCACTTCGTGCTGGGCCGAGGTGTCAAGGTTGAGGGTGGGTACGATCCGACCTACACCACGCAGGACCCTGGCGCTCCGTCGTCGATCGTCGATCTGGGTTCCAGTAGCCCGCTATTTCGGATCATCAACGCTACCGGAACCGTTCATCTGGACAATGTGTCGTTGTCGGGCGGCAAGGGCTACCGCGATTTCGAACCCGAGGCATGGTTGGGTGGAACCATCTACGCGGAAGATTCCAACCTCATGCTCACGCGCGTGAACATGAGCGGTGGCCAGGCCGGTCCCAACGATACGTTGCCCTCGTACGGTGGGGCAGTAGCCGTGGTGGGGGGAACGCTTCACGTCGAAGACTGCGCATTGCAATCGAACACCGCCAAGGAAGGCGGGGCGGTCTACGCGTTGGGCGCCGATGTGAACGTCGTGGGCTGCACGTTTGGCGCAACGAGCCTCGCGTTGCCGATTCCGGCGATCACGCAGCGCGGTGGGGCTCTGTTGGTATTGGGTGGTTCGCTTTCGGTGCAGAACACACTGTTCACCGAACGCGTCGGGGCTCACGCCGGCGGTGCGGTGTACGTGGACGCGGCGCCGGTTCAGTTGCACGACAGTACATTCAATGCGTGCGACGCCTCGGCCGATGGCGGTGCCTGGCACCAGACCGCGGGTTCGATCGTGGCCAGCGGCAACACGTTTGTTGGCAACACCAGTGGCGGGTCGGGCGCGGGCGCGCGCCTGGACGGCGCGTTGGTCGACTGGCGAGGTGGTGTTTTCGAGGGCAACGACGCCGCCGTGGGTGGCGGCGGGTTGAATCTGAACGCGCCGCAGGCGGGAAGTCGCGTGGGCTCGGTGGTCTTCGTGCAGAACCATGCGCAGGTCGTGGGCGGTGGTGCCACGGTGACCGGGGGCGACATCACGCTCGAGCACCTGGTGTTCTACGGCAACACAGCCGACGTGGTGGGCGGCGCGGCTCAGGTCGCCACGGCGCAGGCCGTGGTGCGGAACAACATCTTTCAGGAGAATTCCAACGCGCTGTTGTTCTCGTCCGGCGTCCCAACGGCGCTCGACTGGAACGTGTACTGGAACAACACGGGCAGCGACGTCTCCGGGGCCGCGATGGGGGCGAACTCGGTAGACGCCGACCCGCGCTTCGTCGACGTGGCCACGGGGGACTTTCATCTGGGAGCGCAGAGCCCGGCCATCGACGGCGGTGACCCGGCCGCCGCCGCCGATTTCGACGGCAGCGCGCCCGATGCTGGCGTCTTCGGCGGAACCGATGACGATGGCGATCGCCCCGGTCGCGTGATGGGCGTGCAGGGGAGCGCCCAGGCCAACGATGACCTGGTAAGCTGGACCTTGCCCTCCCAAGGCACGCCCACCGTCAGCGCGCACGTTTTCGGTCTGCTGGATGAAAGCATTTCCAACGCCACGTTCTTGGCCGCGGTCGCGGCCCCCATGACATCATGGCTACACGTATCGCCTACGCCGGGTCTGAGCTACCGCGTACAGGCGGTCGATGCCAATGGGCGCGCCGGTAGCTACGGCCAAGAATCGGTTGCGTCGGACGTTCCCGCATATGGACGGCGACTGAACGTGGGGCAGCCGTTTCCCAACCCGTTCAACCCGCGTACTTCCATTCGCTACGAACTGGATCGAACCTCGGCCGTGCGAGCCGCGGTGTTCGACATGCGTGGCCGGCAGGTGCGCGAGCTGTTCCAGGGAGTTGTTGCCGCCGGTGCACACGAATTGGTGTGGGACGGAGCGGACACCGGTGGTTCGGCGGTAGCGTCTGGTGCGTACCTCCTACGCATCGAAGCCGCTGGCGCAGTTGCGTCGCGCCCGTTGATCTTGCTCAAGTAGAGACGCAATCTGCACCGTTGGGCCCAATGTCGCGCGACGATGCCCGGTACGGGTGCGTGTTGCCACAGCGGTCGCCCCGCGTGCCCATACGATCGCGTGCGGGGGCATTTCTTTAATCATTTATAAATAAACAACTTACGATAAATTGCGCTGAGCGCGTCGTGTCCGGAAAGGGCGGCCCGTGCCTTGCAATGGGGGACACTTCGTCTGGCGGCGGCCCGTTACCATAACGTCGCGAGGATGAGCAATAGGGTCGTCGCTGGACACTACTTTCCCCGGGCTTAGCTGGGGGCAAGGAACGCTGTAACGCCGCCATCGCGCCTCCGGAGAAACCATGCCCAAGCTGGATCGATTCCTTTCCGCGCTTACCGAGTATCGCGCGGAAGCGCTCGTACTGGAGCAAGATCAAGCCCCCGCCTTCCGCTTTCTTTCGGGAACCAAGACCGTCAGCAAGCAAGTACTGAGCGTCGATAAGGTGCTTGGATTGCTGAAGGAACTGGTGCCGCCGCAGGCCCTCGAAGAATTCCGACGCGATGGCACTTCGAGTTTCCTCTACCAGCTGGGTGAGACCGCGTATTCGGGAATCATCGAGCAGGACGCGGGGAAAGTCGTCGCGACATTGTGGGAGGCAGCGCAAACCGTAGCCGAAGAACAGGGGACACCATTGAGCGCACCGACATCTTCCGAACCCATCGCCGCCCCCGCGGTACCGGTGACGGGAATCGCTCCGACAGCGACTCCTGCTCCGGCCGCCGCGCCCAGGGCGGCCGCGCCACCCGCCGGTGGAATTTCCCTGCCCTCGCTGGACGAAATGGGCGCCGACGACCTGATCCCGGACGATCTTCCGCCCAACTACCGGGCCGACATGGAAAAACTGCTGCGCGGCATGATCGATCGCGGCGCCAGCGATCTGCATCTTTGCTGTGGCAATCACCCCGGACTGCGCATTGACGGACAGGTTCAGTACGACGACACCTGGCCCGAGCTGCACGCCGAAGAGCTCTATCGCATGTTGTTTTCCATTACGCCCAAGCGTAATCGCGACGAGTTCATCAAGACCCACGATACCGATTTTGCCTACGCCATCGAGGGTCTCAGCCGCTATCGCTGCAACCTGTTCTTCGATCGCAAGGGCCCGGGCGCCGTGTTTCGCGCTATTCCCAACGAGATCATCCCCGCCGAGAAGTTGGGGCTGCCACCGCTCGTGCACGAGCTGGCGCTCATGAACAAGGGTCTGGTACTGGTAACCGGTCCGACCGGTAGTGGTAAGTCGACGACCCTGGCCGCGATTCTGGACATCGTGAACCAGAAGCGGAACGATCACATCCTCACGATCGAGGATCCCATCGAGTTCGTGCATCCCAACAAGGGCTGTCTGGTCAATCAGCGCGAGGTAGGTGTTCACACCAATTCGTTCAAGACCGCTCTGCGCGCGGCGCTGCGCGAAGATCCCGATATCATCCTGGTGGGTGAGCTGCGCGATCTGGAAACCGTGGCTATTGCCATTGAAACGGCCGAGACCGGCCATCTGGTGTTCGGCACGCTGCACACCACCACCGCGGCAAGCACCGTGGATCGAATCATCGATCAGTTTCCTCCCGATCAGCAGGCGCAGATCCGCGTGATGTTGAGCGAGAGTCTGCAGTGTGTGATTTCCCAGACCCTGTGCAAGAAGAAGGGCGGCGGACGTGTCGCCGCGCTCGAGGTGTTGTTGGGCGTACCGGCCATCAGCAATCTCATTCGTGAGGGCAAGACGTTCCAGATCGAGGGCACCATGCAGACCCAACGCAAGGCGGGGATGCAGACGCTGAACGATCACCTCATGAAGCTGGTCAAGGACGGTCTGGTGGAACCACGTGAGGCGTACCTGAAGTCCGTGCAGAAAGACGCCCTTCGGGACATGTTTGGGCGGAACGGAATCTCCCTCGACTGATCTGGTTCGCGGACTGTATTTGTTCTTGCACGAACCCCAAGCGGCACAGTAACTTAGCCGGGCTCCCCCGCCGTTTATCCCAGGGAGATCCCGGCTCGAATGTCGTCAACGCCCGCACCTGTTTCTCGCCCCGGCCCGCGCCGTTGGCTCTCGGTTCTCGAGGCCATCGCGTTGGCCGTGTTGTGGGTACTTTTCTCGGGAAAGTTCGATGCCCTGCATCTGGGCTACGGCGTTCTTTCGATCATCATGGTCATGCTGCTCACGCGACACCTGGTAGGTTCGCGGCGCCATGTAGAAAACGAATTCGTCGAGCGAATGAGCTTGGGGCGAGCCATCGTCTACCCGGCCTGGTTGCTTTGGCAGATCCTCATGGCCAATCTCCACGTGGCCAAACTCATCCTGAGTCCCAATCCCGACATCGATCCCGTGTTGCTCCATTTTCGTTTCCCCGCCGACGGTGCGGTGGCGAAGGTAACCCTGGGCAACAGCATTACGCTAACGCCGGGCACGTTCACGCTGCGCATCCGTGGTGACGAGTTCATCGTTCACTCCATCGATAGGCCTTCGGCGTCGAGTCTGTATTCGGGTGCGATGCAGGACCGGGTGCTGACCGTATTCGGTTACCCCGCCGCCGGTGCTCCCGCGATCGACGAGCGATACACGTTCGAGCCCGACGACGGGTCAGAAGCATGACCGACATGGTGGTGCTGGCCACGTTCCTCTTGACCGTTGCGATTCTGCTACCGTTCTACCGCGTATTGCAGGGACCGACCGTGTTCGATCGCATGTTGGGCGTGGGCATGATCGGCACAAAAACGGTCATGTTGATCTGCCTGGTGGGTTACCTGTATGGCCGCCTCGATATGTTCGTGGATATTGCGGTGGCTTATGCCATGTTGAATTTCATTGGCGGTGTGGTCGTAGCCAAGTACCTCGATCGTACCGGGGGCGCGGCCCAATGATCGCTGAAGTCGTAAGCAACATCCTTTTGCTGTCGGGAGTGGCGTTCTCGCTGCTGGGCAGCGTCGGCGTGATTCGTCTGCCCGATTTCTATACCCGGGCGCACGCGGCTACCAAACCCGACACGCTCGGCCTCATTCTGGTCATGGTGGGCTTGGCCGTGCGACAGGGCGTGGACATCAACAGCGCCAAGCTATTGCTCATCGTGGCGATCGTGGCCATGGCCAACCCGGCCGGCGCGCACGCATTGGGACGTTCGGCCATTCGCACCGGACTGCAGCCTTGGTTGAAGCGGGAGAAGCCGTGACGCCCACCGTTCTCATCTTCGGCTTCTTCGTAATTGCCACCGTGGCGGCGTTGGTGGCGCTGGAAGTGCGCGACTTGCTGGCCGCATCCGCGGTGCTTTCGGTGTTCAGTTTCGTGGTGGCGTTGTTGTACGTGTCGTTGGGTGCGGTCGACGTGGGTTTCAACGAAGCCGTGCTGGGCGCGGGAGTCACCGGTGTGTTGTTCCTGGTGGCCGTGTACCACACCGAGCGGAGGTCGGGCGATTGAAAGCGATGGTCCAGGTCCTGCTCATCCTGCTCGGCGTGGTGTTGGCATACGCCGGCACCGGCTTGCCCGAGTTTGGTGACCCGCATTCGCCGGCGTCCCAGCACGTATCCAATCACTACATCGAACACGCGTACCACGATTCGCATACTCCCAACATTGTTACGGTGATGATCGCCGACTATCGGTCGTTTGATACGTTCGGCGAGACCGTGGTGGTATTCACCGCGGGCATGGCCTGCTTGTTCATACTGCGCGGCTTGCGCCGGCGCGACGAAGAAGGCGATCCCGTTGATCACGCGTAAGGACAGCGTCATTCTGGACGTCGTGACGCGGATCATGGTGCCTTTCATCCAGATCTTCGCGTTCTACGTGATTTTCCACGGTCACTACAGCCCCGGTGGAGGCTTCCAGGGGGGCGCACTGCTGGCGGGCAGTGTGTTGTTGCAGCGTATCGTATTGGGTCGTGACCGCAGCCTGCCGGGGTTCCCTGTGAAGTGGGGCGTGCCGTTTGGTGTGATCGGTGTGTTGTTGTTCTTCGGCACCGGTCTCCTGGCCCAGGTCATGGGTGGAAATTTCCTGCAGTACGACGCCCTGCCGTTTCCCATGGATGAAGTGTGGCTGCGCAATACCGGCATCCTGCTCGTGGAAATCGGCGTGGCGTTCGCCGTCATGGGCACGCTCATTGCCATCTTCGACGAGCTGTCCGGCGCGGGAGAAGAAGCCTGATGGACCTCGAGGCCCTGATCACCGGTCGTTGGCCCTACCTGTTCACGGTGGTGCTTTTGATCATTGGTCTGCGCGGCATGCTGTTGAAGAGCAACTTCGTGAAGAAGCTCATTGGCATGAACATCTTCCAGGGTGCGATCATCCTGTTCTACGTGGTGCACGCCTACAAGTTGGGCGCCACCGTTCCGGTGTTCGACAAGCATCTGGGTGAGCACGCGGACCTGTACATGAATCCCATACCCCACGGCCTCATGCTCACGGCTATCGTGGTGTCGGTGGCGACCACCGGCGTGGCGCTGGCGCTTCTCATTGTGATCCATCGACGATACGGGACGCTCGAAGAGGGCCTATTGTTGGAGAAGCTGCGCCAAGATGATTGATGCCCACCTGCCCATTCTGGTGCTCATTCCGCTGTTCCTTGGCGCCGTGCTGGTGCCGGCGGTGGGCATGTCGCGACGATCCTTGGCGTATCCGACCGCCTTGCTGTCGTTGGCCGCCACGCTGGGCCTCGCCTGGCGGCAACTGGTGGTCGTCATGGACAGTGGCACTATCCGATACCGCGTGGCCGGTTGGGAGCCGCCGTACGGCATCGAACTGTATGTAGATCTGCTCTCGGCGTTCGTCGTGCTGATCATTGCCGTCATCGCCATGTTGGTGGTGGTTTACGCCGGGTCTGCCGTCAAGCGCGAGATACCGGGGCAGGAAGTCGGGTTCTTCTCGGTCATGCTCATCATGCTCATTGGTCTCAATGGCATGGTACTCACGGGCGACTTGTTCAACCTGTACGTGTTCTTCGAAGTCAGTTCGCTCAGCGGCTACGCACTCATGGCCGTGGGCGGACGCAAGGCACCCGTCGCGGCTTTTCGTTACCTGATCCTGGGAACCGTGGGCGCGTCGTGCTACCTGATGGGCGTGGGCTATCTGTATGTGCTCACGGGCAGCCTGAACATGATGGACGTGGCGTCGTTGGCGCCGCAGTTGTCGGAAAACCCGGCCTTCCTCATTTCAGCCGTGCTCATGGTGGTGGGATTGGGCCTGAAGATGGCCCTGTTCCCCATGCATCTGTGGCTGCCCGATGCGTACACCTACGCCAGCAGTACGGCCACGGCCATCATTGCTCCGGTCATGACCAAGGTCAGTGCCTACGTGCTCATTCGCATGCTGTACTTTGTGTACGGGATGGAGCGGCTGGAGACCGTCATACCGCTGGGTAGTGTGATTACCTGGTTGGGCCTGACCGGCGTGGTCGTAGGTTCCATCATGGCCATTGCGCAGAAGGACGCCAAGCGCATGCTGGCCTACAGCTCGGTAGCGCAAGTGGCCTACATCGGTGTTGGCATTGGCCTGGGCACGCCACTGGCGCTCGTGGGTGCATTGCTGCACGTGATGAACCACGCGGCCATGAAATGCTGCCTGTTCCTGGTAACCGGCAGCGTGTTTCGCCAGACCGGTAGCACTCGCCTGGATAGCTTCAACGGTATTGGCCGGCGCATGCCGCTCACGTTCCTGGGATTCACCGTGGCCGCGTTGGCCATGGTGGGCATTCCTCCGACCAATGGATTCTTCAGCAAGTGGTACCTGGTACTGGGCGGCTTGCAGAAAGACGCCTGGGCGGTGGTGATCGTGGTCGTCTTCAGCGGGCTGCTTACCGGTGCGTACTTCTTCCGGCTTCTGGCGCGAATCTACACGAAACCTACCGACGGGCAGGTTGAGACCACCGCCATCGGCGAGCCTCCGCCGGCCATGGTGGCGCCCGTTCTGTTGCTGGCCGCCATGTTGCTGTTGCTGGGCCTGTTCAACCACTGGGTCGTGGGCAACATCATCGAGCCGGCCTTGCCGGCTGCATTGACCGAACGCTTCTCGCAGGCGGGGTTCTAGCGTGGATCAACTGATCGAAAGCTGGCGCCCGCTCTATGCCATTGTGGTGTCCCTGGTGGCCATTCCGCTCATCGTGGTGAGCGGCAGCCGGCCCAACCTGCGCGAGTTCTGGACACTGGCCGCCGCGTTCGCCAAAGCGGGCCTGGTGCTGTCGATGCTGCCGTGGGTGTTGAACGGTGTGCAACCGTATAGTCGGCTGTGGGAAATCACACCCGGCGTAGAGCTGTCGCTTCGCGTGGATACGTTGGGGTATGTGTTCGCACTTGTGGCCAGTTGCCTTTGGGTACTCACGTCATTCTATTCCATAGGCTACGTGCGTGGCGCCAAAGAACACAAACAAACGCGGTACTTCGCCAGCTTCGCGTTCGCAGTGAGTTCCACCATTGGAATCGCCTTCTCAGGGAACCTGCTCACGTTCCTCATCTTCTTCGAAATGCTCACGCTGGCCACGTATCCCCTGGTCATCCACAAGGAAACCGCGGCGGCACGGTTCGCGGCCAACAAGTACCTGGCCTACACGCTGCCCGCTGGAATGTGTTTGGTGTTTGTTACCGCGTGGTGTGTAAGCAAGGTCGGCAATGTCGACTTCGTACCCGGAGGCTTCCTCGATTCCAGCCTGGGTTCGATTGCCGAGTTACGCTGGGTGTTCTTGTTGGCCATGCTGGCGGTGGGGGTGAAGGCCGGCATCATGCCGCTTCACTCGTGGTTGCCGGCGGCCATGGCCGCGCCCACGCCGGTCAGTGCATTGCTTCATGCGGTTGCGGTGGTCAAGGCCGGCGTCTTCGGGGTCTTGCGCATCACCGGTTTTGTTTTTGGTCCCGACCTGCTGCGTGACATAGGCGTATGGACCGCCCTGGCGTGGGTGGCCGGAATCACGTTGACCGTGGCGTCGTTGTTGGCCATTCGGCAGGACAACCTGAAACGAAGACTGGCCTACAGCACGGTGGGGCATCTGAGCTACATCGTCCTGGGCGCGGCCATGCTCACGCCGGCGGCATGGACTGGTTCGGTCCTGCATCTCATGTTCCACGCCACCATGAAGATCACACTGTTCTTCTGCGCCGGAGCCATCTACGTGCGCACGCACAAGGAAAACATCAGCGATATGCACGGCATCGGACGACAGATGCCTTTCACCATGGCGGCGTTCGCCATTGGTAGTCTTGGACTGGCGGGAGTACCGGGCGTCAATGGATTCGTCAGCAAGTGGAACCTGGCGGTAGGCACGCTACAGGCCGATCAGGCCGTGTTCATGATCCTGCTGCTGGTAAGCGGTGTCTTGAACGCCGCGTATTTCTTTCCCATCGTGCGCGTGGCGTTCTTCGAGAAGAACGACGAGTTCCCCAAGTTCGGTGAAGCCAGTCCCTTGATGGTGGTGCCGCTTGGCATTACGGCTATCGTCTCGATCGTTCTGGGCGTGGCGCCGAATCTGGGTGTGCATGCGTTGGACATGGCTCGGCGAATCGCGGCGGCGGTTACCGGAGGTGCGGCGTGAAGCTGAAAACTCCCAGTACGCGCGGTTGGATCGTAGCCGGCGCCACCGCCGGCATAGCGGTAGCGTTGCAGTATGTGTTGCCACTCGAACACCACGGCGGTTGGTGGGAATCCATTCCGGCATGGTGGGCGGTATTCGGCGGCGTGGGTTGCGCGGTAATCGTCTTGGTGAGCAAGTGGCTGGGCAAGGTGTTCCTGCAGAAGCCGGAGAATTGGTATGAGTAGTCGCCGATTCTCAATGCGCCCCTTGCACTGGATCGTGCTGGGATTGTTCGTGGCCGCCCTGGGAGTGGCCATGCCGCGCATTGCTGCGTTCACCAGCTCCACAGGATCCGTTGCTTCCAGCGCCTGGGCGGCTGATCCGGATCCCGTTCCCCACGATGATCCACCGGCCGCTGCGCACGATAAAGCGGGCGACTCACACGGTAACGCGGGCGACTCACACGGTAACGCGGGCGACTCACACGGAGACACGTCGGCTGCGCACGGCGATGCGGACGGTTCGCACGGCGATGGGCACGGCGATGGGCACGGCGATGGGCATGGCGATGGGCATGTTGGCTTGGCGGTGTTCGAGAAGCCGGCTCCGGTGAACAGCGACGGTGTGGTTCCTCCCGCCATTCTCATGATTCTGGGCGCGCTGTTGGTGGCGGCGTTGCCGAAGTTGCTGCGTGGCCCGGTGGCGGTGTTGGTTCCCGCCATCACGTTGTGGTACGTGATGACCCGGTTGGAGCCGGGCATGTTGGTAACGTTCGACTTCCTGGACTACACACTCCACGTGGCGCGGGTGGATCGGCTTTCGATCATCTTCGCCATGATCTTCTCGCTCATTTCCACCATTGGCGGGGTGTATGCCCTGCACAATGGCGATCGACGTCAGCAGGTTTCCGCGTTGTTCTATGCAGCGGGCGCTCTGGGCGTCACTTTCGCCGGCGACTACTTCACGTTGTACGCGTTCTGGGAACTCATGGCCGTGGCCTCGACCATGTTGTTCTGGACGCGGGAGCGTCCCGATTCCCTGGCCGCGGGCAATCGCTACATTCTGGTGCATCTGGCCGGGGGCACGTTGCTGCTGGCCGGCATTCTTCTGCATCTGGGAAACACCGGGTCCATCTTGTTCGAGCACTTCGATCCGGGCACCGGGGGGACCGCGGCCTGGCTCATCTTGTTGGGTATGGCGGTCAACGCGGCCATTCCTCCGCTGGGTGCCTGGTTGCCCGATGCGTATCCCAAGGCCACGATCACGGGCGCCATTTTCTGCAGTGCGTTGACCACCAAGACCGCCGTCTACGCGTTGATCCGTGGATTCTACGGCTGGGAAATACTGGTGCCCGCCGGCGTGATCATGGCTTTGTACGGCGTCGTGTACGCCGTGTTGGCCAATGACGTACGCGAGTTGCTGGCGTACCACATCATTTCGCAGGTCGGGTACATGGTGGCGGGAGTGGGGCTGGGGACCGAGCTGGCCGTCAACGGCGCGGTGGCCCATGCGGTGTGCCACATACTATATAAGAGTGTGCTGTTCATGGGCGCGGGCGCGGTGATCCACACCACCGGGCGCGAGCAGTTGAAGGACCTGGGTGGGTTCGTATCCCGGCAGAAACTGATATTCGCGTTGTACATGATAGGCGCCTTTTCGATTTCCGGTTTTCCGCTGTTCAATGGATTCGTTTCCAAGTCCATGGTTACCGCGGCGGCCCATGAGGTTCATCAGAACTGGGTGTTCATGGGGCTGATGTTGGCGTCGGTGGGTACGTTCCTGCATACCGGCCTGAAGCTTCCGTACAACGTCTGGTTCGGTGAGGACAAAGGCATCCAGCCCACCAAGGCTCCTCTGAACATGGTGGTGGCGTTGGCCACCGCGGGGTTCTTCTGCACCTTGCTGGGCGTGCGCCCGGGCCTGTTGTACCAGTACTTGCCGTTCGCGGTGCATTGGGAGCCGTACACCGCGGCTCACCTGGTCGAGATGATCCAGATCCTCCTGTTCACGTTCTTCGCGTTCTACCTGTTCATACCCAAGTTGGGCGGTAGCTCGTCGATCTCCATGGACACGGACGCGATCTACCGAAAGAGCCAGCCGGTGTTCCGGGCCTTGTTCGTGACGGCGGTGGGTGCCTTTTTCGATACCGTGCAAGAGAAGTCTATCGCACTGGCTGAAGTGGTCAAACGCTGGGTAGGCGACCCCACCGACGCGTTGCCTGGCGCGTTGCCACGTGTCGCCACGGACGAAGCGGGCTACGACGAAGATCGCAATCGCCGCCCGCTGGGAGTCTCGCTCACCCTCACCATGGTCGTACTGTTGGTGCTGGCGGTATGGGTTCTGGTGGCCGCCCGGTAAGAGAGTTTCGACACCAGCGCCACGGGCCCTCGCCAAATTGGTCACGATCGCCGTTCGCGTTCCCCTTGGTTCACCGCGTCAGCGTCAAGGTCCTGGTCTCCCGCAGCGACCCCGCGGTCAGTTTCGCCACGTAACTTCCTGCCGATACTCGTTGCCCCGCGTCGTCGCGGCCGTTCCACGTGATCGTGTGCGTGCCCGCCGACATGGTTTGGTTCTTCAGTTCTCGCACGAGTCGGCCACGCAGGTCGTACAGCCTCAACTCGACCCGGGTGGACCCGGCCAAGCGGAAGCTCAAACCGGTTCGGCCGTCGAACGGATTCGGGCTGGCGCCGTAGAACGCCGTAGCTTCGCCGGGGGTGGGGGCGGCGGTGGCCTGCAATTCGACCACCGCCTCGGTCGAAAACGCCG
The DNA here is from genome assembly GCA_029262065.1 of Candidatus Krumholzibacteriota bacterium. Classification (GTDB taxonomy): domain Bacteria; phylum Krumholzibacteriota; class Krumholzibacteriia; order JAJRXK01; family JAJRXK01; genus JAJDAC01. The sequence goes on from JAJDAC010000048.1 coordinate 223,125, forward strand.
AACTTGTGTAGGCGCTGTCGACAGCCTGGACACTCCAGTACAACCGGGGGGCGGAAAGCCCGGAGATGTCCAGTTTCTTGAAGGGGAGGGTGCCCGCGTTGCCCGCGGCCGAGAGTCGGCGTTCCCCGGTGTTGACGTCGGCCATGGCCGAAAGAATTTCCTCGCCGCCGGGCGTGGTCCCCACGCGTACGTTGTACGTAAGCATTCCCGTGCCGGTGTGGTCATCGTTTGACAGTGTCCACGTCAGGTACAGGTTGCTGCCAAGCATGGTGAACGTGGGGTTCGTGGGAACGGTGGGAGCTGCGTTGGTGGACTTCTCGTTGTTGCGGACGATCCGGGTGTGTACCTGGGTCTCGACCTGGGCGTTCAACAAGAGGTCAAGGTCGCCATCGCCGTCGTGGTCAGCCAGTTCCGGCCGATTGAAAGCCGCGGGAAGAGGCTCGGCTTGCAGTGTGTACACTCCCTGGTCATTTCGGAAGATGCGGGCGGGCCCCGTGGGGCACATGTTGGAGCCGCTGGCCACCACCAGATCCAGATCGCCATCGTGGTCGAGATCGCCGGCCGATGGAGTCCCGCTGAACGGATCGTCCAGTGCGACGGCGTTGGTAGGATCTTCGACGAACGTTCCGGACTGGTTTCGGTACACCACCGACGGCGTTCCCTCGCCGTGGGAAGTGGCAACAACGTCCAGATCACCGTCGCTGTCGTAGTCTATCCAGTCGCCGACCTTACCGAAACCCGGATCGGCGAACTGCGCGATGTCGGTGAATACCGACCCGCCGTCGTTGCGGTAGATGCGGTGGTCGCCGGTGTCACCCACCAGCACGTCCAGGTCGCCATCGGTGTCCATGTCCCCGAACCGGGCGTAGTCGCGCACGGGCGGCACGAGCCCGCGGAACGCGAAGCTTCCCGCTTGGTTTTCGTAGATGCCCAATGCGGAGAACAGCAGATCCAGGTCTCCATCGTTGTCGTAGTCGCCCCACTGCACGGTGTTGGCGCTGGATGTCGTGGTGTTCGGAATCCCGACCATGGCGTTCGTGAACACACCCGCGTCGTTGCGGAATACGGAGTTGGGCGCCCCGATGCCGGGCGACTTGTTGAAGACCCGGCCGCCGATGACCAGATCGAGATCGCCGTCGTTGTCGTAGTCACCCAGCTGGACTTCGCCGCCGCCGCTCGTGATGGGGATCACGTCGAATACATCCACGATGATGGCGGTCGTGACCTGGTTGTCGAATATTCCCGAGGCAATGACTTCGAATTCGCCGTCGTTGTCGATGTCGCCCCATGCGAATTTCGCGATCTGCCAGACTCCAAGCTCGATTTGGGTTACGAACGGTAGGAAAAGGTGCTGCTCGGCCGCAAAGCCAGAGCGCGCGAAGGCGGTGTCCACGGCCTGTACGGTCCAGTACACGTCGCCGTCGGGAATGTGGGCCGAGTTGATGGTGCGGAACAGGTCGGCCGGGTGGGCGACGGTGCCCATTTCCGCCAACAGCGGCGTACCGTCGGGGAGAGCGTTGGCGCTCAGGATGTCGCTTCCGCCGGGGGTGCTGCCGACCCGCAGGTCGTAGGTCAGCCCGGAGGCGGGCGTCTGGAAATCGCTGCCGCTGCCCCACGACAGATCGACCGACATGACAGTTTGTACGGCGTTGAGACCGGTGGGAGGCGTGGGCGGCGTGTTGGCGAGAAACCAGTCGTTTCGAAACAGTTTGGTCTGCCGCTGGCCGGCGGAGTCGAGTCCAATGGCAATGAGGTCGAGATCGTTGTCGCCATCGTAGTCACCCCAGGCCACCGAGGACTGCTTGAGGCGTACCAGCTCGCCGCCGGTGGAAAAGCTGCTGCCGTCGTTTTGCCGGATCTCGCCGACCAGCTGCACGCTGTCTTCGCCGAACAGCGCAACGTCCAGATCGCCGTCGTTGTCCACGTCACCCACGGCGATGTCGCCGTTGCTGACGTCGTGATTCAGGGGAAACTCGGTGAAGTCGCCGTCGTCGATTGCCCAGTACGACGACAGGTTGGTGCCGTTGGTTTGTTGGCCCATGGTCAATAGATCCTGGTCGCCGTCATTGTCCATGTCGCCAAACGCCAATGCCGACCGGGTGACCGGCGTGAGCTGATCTTCATCGGCTCCAATGAAGTCGATTCGTGCTTCGCCGTTCTCTTCGTAGGTGAAAGCAAGAGCGTCGAGGCCAATGCCTCTGGCATCGGCGGCGACGAGGTCACCAGGGATCACGGGCGTTGGGTCGGCTTCCGCGCCGACGTACTCGGTGCCGTCGAAAAACATCGAGCAAAGCCCGTTTTCGGTGATGGAAAGCGTGTCGGCGCGCGGTCCGCCGTAGAAGTGCATCCAGCTGACCGCGCCGGTGCCCGCCACGCAAAGTTGCTGGGCCTCGATCAGGGTTCCGCTGTCGTTGCGAAAGATGACCCCCCGCGGCGTTGGGCCGCCACCGGTGAACAGCAGATCGACGTCGCCATCGTGGTCGTAGTCGTTCCAGTCGCCGTCGCTGCCGCAGGTGCTGACGGGGAGCGTCTGGCCCTCGCTGAAGAGGCCGTTCTGGTTCTGGTAGATCCTGGCGATACAGGAGCCGTCGACGAGTTCCCCCGTGATGAACACATCCAGGTCCCCGTCGTTGTCGATGTCCACCCAGGCGACGTCGCCGTCGTAGACGTTGGGTATGCCGGTGGTCACCTCCGTGAAGGAGATGCTCGCGACTGCCACCGACGCGGACAATTGGATCGCGATGGCTACGACCGAGAGCAGCGTCCAGCCGGGAACCGGCGTGGCTGGCGTTGCAAGGCGAGGCAACTGGCGAGGGTTTGAAGCAAACATGGATGCATCTCCGGATTCGGGTACATCCATTGGTTCGCAATCGGGGCCCCTCGACTGCCAGGCGGACCCAAGAGAAACACCGAGATTGCATGAATTGCGTGGCAGTTCCTGGTCCCAGGAACCGAACTGATAGTCAGCCAGGGGGATTGGCCCTGGACCAACATTTGCCAAATTCAGCCAGAGCTACCGTTTCACGGCACTTTGGCGGCCATCGGGAGGCCTACCATGCGTTCGAAACTCGCACCCACTGTATCTCGGCGGTTCTCGGGAGCTGCTTTCACCCTGACCGTGGCCTTCACTTTGACCACGGCGTTGGTCCTTTCGGTGGCCGGCGAGTGCCTGGCCAAGGGCTTCATAGAGTTCCGGGGTCAGCGGTACTACCCCACGCTGGGCGGAATGCAGGGCGAAGTTGGGATTGGCTTCGACCCGGTGAACAACCAGGTGCTTTCGGTGGCCGAGACCGATGTGTGTGGCAACCTGGTCGCCAACCGCGCCGGCAACAACGGCGTGTCCTGGGACCCGATCAACCAGGAATTCTGGATGATCAACGCCAATCGGCAGGTCTATACATTCGACGCCAACAACGACCCCGCCGTGATATTCGAGATTCCCCAGACGTTCAATGTACCAGGCGTGGGTTCGCAGACCCTGCACAGCCCGCAGGGTCTGGCCGTCGATATGAACCACGTGTACGTGGTGGATTTCGGCCCCAACATCGGTGAAACCAACTCGAACCAGTGGTTCAAGTTCATGCGCGACGGCACTCCGGTGGCCTCGAGCGCCTCGACCGACTTCAACGCCAGGCTCCAGGACCACACCGACTCGTTCGGCGACGCGACCGTCGACGGCATCGTTTGGATCCCACCCGGTTCTCCCATGGACAGCGGGCTCTTCTACGTGGCCGTGGAGCACACCGGCATCATGGTGCTCGATGAGAACGGTTTCTTCGTGGACAACTTCCTGTGGACCGAAAACGGTCTGGTCTACGGCGAGCACGTGCCGTTCGCATTTGCGGGCATCACGGTGGATCCGAGCACCGGTGACCTGTACTTCGTCGAGAACGCGGGACAGCTGACGCACGTATGGGTGCGCCTGGAAGATGGCCCCCAGGCGATCGTCCACGGCATCGCTGGATCCAGGATCCTCGGTCCCGATACGCGTTGCCCCCGCAATGGTCTATTCGCCGCAGTATCCAGTTACTTCAGCCTGACCTATCGCACGGTTGACGGGATGCTGTGGACGAACGCGTTCAACTCGGGAGAGATGTTCACCATCGATCCCTTGACGCGGAAAGAAACCTCGATGGGGACGGTGCCGGGTATCACGGACGCGTGGGGCATGGGCTACGACGAGGAGCGTGATCTCATCTACGTGTATCAGGAGTTCCCCAGCACGCTCTGGGCACTCGATCCGAATACGCTGCAGCCCACCGTTCTGAATCCCGATCCTGGTTTCGTACGCGAGTTGGCCTTCAACAAGGACGACAACTTCATCTACGGCGTCGACAGTGGTAACCCTGGCACCTTGGTGCGTTTCGACCGTGACACGGGCGATCGAACGGAAGTGGGTCCCACGCAGTATGTCTCGGGTATCGCCTACGACCCGTTGGCGGGCAAGCTGGTTGGGATTTTCCAGGGCACGCTGTACAACATCGATCCTGCCACCGGACAGGCCCAGGTGCGAGCGCAACTGCCCTCGAACAGCGGTTGGGAAGGCCTGGCGATCATCCCGGCGGCCGAGGTCGTCACGTCGGCCGAACCCACGTTGGCGAATCCGTCGCTGGTGCTCAGCGCGTACCCCAACCCGGTGTCCAGCCGCAGCCAGCTGGCTTTCGAACTTCCGCGCGCCGCGCACGTTCGCGCCACCGTGTATGACGTGGCCGGCCGCCGCGTGACGGACCTTCACAACGGTCAACTCGATGCCGGTCAGCAGATGCTGTTCTGGAACGGACGCGATCGTTCGGGCGGCCGCGTCGCCAGCGGCACCTACTACGTGGAACTGCAGACCCCCTGGAACCGAGGTTCCACGAAGGTCACCGTATTGCGCTGACGGCGGCAGTTCCGAGAGGCCGGCGTACCCCGGTGCGCCGGCCTCGCTTCGTTCACAAGCATTTACAGAGTAGCAACTTACCGAATTTGAGCCGTCTAGAGTGACTTTCCTCCCCAGGACCCTGTCCAGGGATTACGAGCCGTCGATTCTCGTTTTCCATGTACCGGCTCGAGGAGGAACCCCGCGATGAACTTTCTGAATTCAATGAAGGGTGTGCGATCTGGCCTTCCCCTGGGCCTCGCACTCTCGTTTGCGTTGGCCGCGAGTCCCTTTGGGACGCAGTCGGCTCACGCACAATCTGCTAGCTCTTCTCGCATGGAAGGCACCCAACTGGATGGCTTCCGTCTTGATATTGGTACCGCCAATCCCAGCAAAGCCGAGTGGGCGCCGGCGTTCGGGTTGACCTCGAACCTGGGCACCTTGTTTCACCACAACCTCGATGTGACCGCCGGCGTGCGATACTGGAAGTCCAACGTGGACGTGAGCAGCTTCGGCAGCGACGTTTCCGGATCGCTTCGGGACTACAGTGGCGCCGTGGCGTTGAACTATCACTTCATCGAGGTCGAGGGCATTCGCCCGTACGCACTCGGCGGACTATCGATGCACTACCTTCAGGCGAGGCTCCCGGGCAACGCGATTCTCGAGGACGCAATGTCTGGCCTGGACCTGGGTTTGGACCTGGGCCTGGGTATCGCATCCAAGAGTCCCGGCGTAGGATTCCGTGCCGAGGTTCGTCGTCAGTACGCCGACAATTCGGGTAACTGGTCGTTCTCGCTCGGTATGGGCTGGTGGCCCGGTAGCAACGCGGCGATGCGTCCGACCTACCAGGACCACCGCTCGACCGACTACCAGGAAGAAGACGAACTGCCCAGCCGAGGCGAAATCATCTAGGCGGCAGCCGGAATTAGCCGGCAACCAGATCGGCCGACTTCCACGGACGGAACCTGGCCAAGGGCGCGCTTTCTGAGGAGAGCGCGCCCTCTTGCTATGGGGGGTGTCGCAATTTCTCCTCTTGCTCGTGGTGGATCTTGTGACACGCCGAACACAGCGTGATCAGATTTGCAGGATCGTTAGGGCCGGCTTCCACCCGTTGCGTGAGGTGATGCACCTGCAGGAACCGAGTGTGGGTACAAGCGGGCGTAGAACACTGATTTCCGTCGCGAGCCAGAACCAGGCGCCGAATACGCGGTGGAATGGCCGATCGGTTGACGCCGTCGGGTCCCACCACGGTATTGTCGCAGCAAACTGCGGCGGCCGCCGCGGCGTCGAGTTGCTTGGTTCCTCGCACTGTCGGTGTCGACAGACGTTTGCAGTCTTCGCATTTGTGGATGACCACCTGGTAGGGCGCGATGGTTCGATGGGGAATGGTCGGCGCATCCGATGGGACCCGGGTCCCATCGGTAGAATCCTCTTTCGTCAGATCCGTGCTCGCTGCCGGCGCTTGGCAAGCCAGCCGCGGGGTCGATGTTTCGGTGAGCGCGTCCAGGGCCTCCAGCAAGACGTCCGCCGGTTCGCTTCGGATGCCGTGCTGGCGGATTCGTTCCATCAATCGGTCGTATCGCGCCAGCTGATGCGGTTCCAGTTCGAACGAAACCCGCACCGGCGGATCACCCGGAGGCGGCGCGAGGTTACCAACAGTCACCTGGTCGATTGGCAATTGCGCGACCGGGGCCGTTTCAGTTGGTGACTGAGTCGCTTCGGTTCCGGCTGCCCCGGCTTGATCTGTTCGTTGCTGGGCGTCTTTCGCCTGGATGGTTCGTTGCTTGGCTTCTCTTGCCAAAGCGGCTCGCTGCTTCGCTTCTTTCGCCTGGGCTTGCAGTTCGCGCCGACTGCATGTCTTGGCGCGTTCAACCCATTGTTGTTCGTTTTCGGTGGTTGCGACGCGACCTACTTCCCGCGCCTTGGTCCACTCGAGTTCGCCGCTTGCTACCGCTTTTTTCAGCGCGGGGAATCGTTGGACGACTTTGGCCAGCCGTACGTACTGGGCGGCACGGCTTTGGGAGAACTCGAGTGCCTCCGTGGCGAAGAGCCAGATAGAGGAATAGCCGAGTTCATGGAACAGGCGACGATGTAGGATTTCAGCGAACCAGAGCACCGAATTCTTCTGCTCTTCTTCGATGCGGGCAAGCGACTGCTTCAGCGCGTCCAGCGCTTGGAACGCCGATGCGCTTGCGATGGCGGCAGTTTGCACGATGATCCGATCCGGGAGGCGAATCGTGATCGATGTTGCGGGCAGGCCCCTGTAACGGAAGTCCCGCAAAGCGGAAGTCCCGCAGAGCGGAAGTCCCGTGTAACGGGAGTCCCGTGTAGCGGAAAGTTAAGGGCAAAGAAGAGGGGATAGCAAGTCAACTGGACCTGCTATCCCCATGTTTGCGAAAAACGTCCAAGTTGTGGACAGCGATCCGTAGATTTGACTCCAAGGCGGACCCGGGTCCCATGTTGAGCTACCGGTACAGACCCTTGATTCTCGAGAACGACGCGCTGGAAACCGGCACTGCATTGCTGCTGCCGGCGATGTTGTCGAAACCCACGTCTGAGACGAGACCCTCGCCGCGCCAATCCGGAATGGGATTGTGCAGAATGCGTAGAGCAGTTACCCCGCCCAGCGTGGCATTGAGGTCCGTTCCGCCCAGAACGGACGTAGCGGTCCCCAACACGAATCGAAAATGATACCACTGGCCGTCGGCCGGCAGACTCCGCCCCGAGGTCGCGAACCTTCCACCAAGACCATCGAAGGCAAGGCGCATCGTCAGGCCAGTCGCGCCGAAGTTGACCATGTCCAATTCGACGGCCGTGACGCCGGCTGCGTTGTAGTCACCGTTCCAGTCGGACGACAGGTTGAAGATGACCTGCCGTCCACTTGAGCCGACTCCGTCGGATTGGTTGGACAGGAAAGCGTCCCCAGCCCCGTTGGGTCCACCGTCGCTCACCACGAACGGCTGGTTGCCGATGGAAGCACCGCCCTTGGTCCAGTTGCCCGTGCCGTTGCCGAAATCGTTGATGACCCCCAGCGAGATCGCGTGGGCGGGCGCGATCGCAAGGACGAGCGTGGTACACAACACCAATATCTGAAGTTTCACGGAGAGCTCCTTCGAATAGAGAGGGGGCTCGTCCATTGTAGAAGCCAGCTGGCAAGAAGTGCAGTGAAACTCTGCCGACGCCCTACGGTCACAAGTGCGGGAGCGGCCGTCGGCAGACCAAGAAGTAGGATTAGTTGCCGAACAGGCCCTTTACGGCCGAGAACGACGACGATTCGGTAGCCACCGGCCCGCCCACCGCCTTGATGTTGTCCACGCCCAGCGTCGACTCGAGGATGTCGCCCAGCCAGGCCGCGCTGAACTGGGCGGTCAGCAGTCGCACCGTGTTCACATCGGCCATGGTTGCGGCCACATCGCCGAAAATGGCCGAGAGGGCGCTGGGGTCCACGCTGAATACTGCGTGGTACCACTGACCGTCGGCGGGAAGCTCGAACGCGTCGGTCGAGCCGGCTCGCCCGGCATCGCCGCCGAACGCAAACCTTATGTACATGGTGGTGGTGCCGAAGTTGGCCAGGTCGCATTCAATGGCCGTGACGCCGGCCGCGCCATAGTCGCCGGTCCACTGATTCTGGTTGTACATGATCTGACGCGAGCCCGGCCCAAATTGGCCCACAGCTATGTTCTGCAGATAGCTGTCGCCAGCCCCGCCCGGTCCGCCGCCGGCGATCAGCGTGGGCGGGTTGGGCGAAGGAAAACCCTCGATCCAGTCGGCCGTCGTGCCATCGAAGGTATCGATCTGGCCGGCCGTAACGGCGAACCCAGGGACGTGGGAAGCGATGAGCAGGAGCGCGGTTGCCAGAGTCACGAGCGCGAATTTCACGGGTGCCATCTCCGTTGTGGTGTCAGTGGTGTCACATGGAATTTGCCGACAGGTCTTCTAGTATATAACAACGATTGGGCGTTATCCCAAGAATCCCCGGCGCGGCAGTGTGGATGTGTGATCCGCCGTAGGTGAGGATAAGGCGCAACAGAGCCGATAGTGCCGTGAGGGATCCAGGAGTTCCCAATGTGTCGTCAGCGGAACAGGCTCTTCACGCGCGAGAAGGACACGGATTCCACGGGTACTGCGCTGTCGCTGGCGGTGATGTTGTCGAATCCGGCCTGGGCCACCAGCTCTTCGCCGCGCCACGCCGGTATGGGGTTGTGCAGAATGCGTAGCGTGATCACGTTTGCCAGTGTAGCGGGCAGGTTGTTCGTTAGTTCGACCCAGGTTGCGTTGGTCAGCGAGAACTCGTAGCGACGCCAGACGCCGTCCGCGGGCACGGTCCGGCCCGACGTACAGAAGCGGCCGCCGCCGCCGCCGAGCGCTACTCGCATCGTCAACGCCGTGGTGCCGAAGTTGGCAATGTCCATGGCAATGGTTGTCACGCCGGCCGCGGTGTAATTGCCTGTCCACTGCATCTCGTTGAAGATGATGAAGCGACCATTGGAACCGTTTCCGTCCGAACTGTTGTTCAGGTATCGATCGCCCGCACCCTGAGGGCCGCCGCTGGTGACCACGTTGGGTTGGATAGCCGGGCCACCTTTTTCCCAGAACCCATTGTTGGTCTGGAAGTCGTCTACCTGACCCAGCGTGATGGCATGGGCCGAACCTGCCAGAAAAACCAGAAGCAAGATCGCGATGGTGAAGATTTTCACGAAAAGTCGTTCTCCTAATCTCTAGCCCTCGGCAAACAACACGCCGCCTTGCTCGAGAGCCAATAGTTTCTTTTTGCGCCACAGGCCGCCTGTGAACCCAGTGAGTTTTCCGTCGGCGCCGATCACGCGGTGACACGGCACAAGTACGGGGATAGGATTGGCGCCGTTGGCCGCGCCTACCGCGCGCACGGCGCCCGGTGACCCAACTATCTTGGCGATGTCGCCGTAACTGCAGGTCTGTCCGTAGGGAATGGTCTTCAGTGCATCCCAGACCGCCCGTTGGAAGTCGGTTCCACCGGGGTCGAAGGCACCGTCGTAGTCAGCCGCGGTGAGGCGTTCACCTGCAAAATACGAGCCCAGCCAGGTGCGAATGGGCTCGGTGATCACACGATCGCGCTCCGGTGGTTCGGCCATGGCCAAGGCCTGTAGGCGGGCCGGAAGGTATTCCAACCAAGGGCGATCCTCAGCGGTCCATACGATGGCCGCCAATGCCGTGTCGTTCATCACCACGGCCATGGATCCGGCAATGGAGTCCACGATGTCATACCGTAGCATCATCGCGCTCCTGCTTTCCGAGTAGGGAGACCCCAACCACGAGCAGGGCAGCGATGGCTACGCCGCTCACGCGTTCGGTGAAGTACTCGTTCAATCCCAGGAGATTCCAGAGAACCACCGTGAGCGTGCCGCCGATCATGCCGGTCAGTACGCCGTACCCCGTGGTTCGTTTCCACCAAAGCGTGAGAACCAAACCGGGAGCAAACGCGGCGGCCAAACCCGACCACGCAAAGCTCACCATCTTTCTTACGGTGTCAGTGCTTTCCACCGCCAACCAGAACGCCACCAATCCAATGACCACGGTGGCTATCCTGCTGAATACCGCGAGCGATTCTGGCGAGCGCGAACGCTTCAAGGTCTTGTGGTAGATGTCTTCGCTCAACGTACTGGTGGTGACCAGAAGCTGGCTGTCGGCAGTGGACATCATGGCGGCAATGGCACCGGAGATCATGATCCCAGCCAACCAACCGGGAAGGATGTCTTGGGCCATGAAGGGCATGATGCGCTCGGGGTCGTCGAAGAAGTCGCGTCCGTAGGCGCCGCTGCCCACGATGCCAATGAGCGTGGCGCCCCAGAGCGCGGGCACGGCCCACCAGGTAGCAATGACTTTACTGGTGCGAATGTCGTCCACCGAACGAATCGCCATGAAGCGAGTCAGAAGGTGGGGCTGACCCATGTAGCCGAGTCCCCAACTCAAGCCCCCGACAATACCCAGGAAGGCCTGCCCCAATGGCTTGCCCCCGGTCATGCTCAGCAAGTTGGGATCATCAGCGCGGATGTTGTCGAGCAATTCGGTGCCGCCCAGCATGAACCATCCCAGAATAGGTAGGGTCACACACGTGAACACCATGATGATGCCCTGTACCAGGTCGGTCCAGGCCACGGCCACAAAACCGCCCATGGCCGTATAGAACAGCACGATGATTGCACCCACCACCATACCCATCGTTACCGTGCTCACGGAAAGGCCCAGCGTGTCCTTCACCGACAAGAGAAGCTCACCGAACGTTTCGTCCAGAACCTTCCCCGCGCCGTTGAACTGCGACGCCACGTAGAACGTGTAGAAGAACACGATGATGAGCGAACTGGCGATGCGTATGAACTCGTGCGTTTCCGGATAGCGGCTGCGGAAGTAATCGGGAATCGTGAGCGAGTCGTAATGGCCAACTTCGCGCCGCAGCTTCTTGGCCACGACCGTCCACGAAAGGAATATGCCCGTGGCACAACCAATGGCGGTCCACAGTTCGATGAAGCCGGCCATGAACGCGGTGCCGGGAACTCCCAACAGCAGCCAGGCACTTTCGCCGCTGGCGCGTTCGCTGAATGCGATGACCCACGGACCGAGCTTGCGATCGCCCAAAATGAACCCGGCCTGGGTGGAAGTGCGTCTGTACGCGACGATTCCCACCGACAGCACAACCATCAGGTAGACGACGAACCCAATCATGACCGCGCTCAAGAGGAGTTACCTCCGCGCAGGTACGCCCACAGCGAAATGCCCAGCAGGGCGACGGCGGGGACGATGAGCCAGAATAGGGTCCAGAACGGCATGGGGAGATTCTAGCGGTGGGGCGGGGAATGACCAGTCTGAAGAAACTTGGCGTTAATCCTCGATAGAGTCATTGGCTGATGCGGGATAGCGTTGAAACTAGTCCGCTAGCGGACCAGAAACACCCGGGTAACATACTAAAAATAAATGAGATAGATTCCAGTTCTATTTCCCACGTCAAGCCTGGCCCGTCTAATGCAGTAGGAAACTTGCCCACTATCTGTTTTCAACCCCCCCTCCGGGGCCAAGACCAATGACCGTTCGCCTATCTCTGTCTTGCATAATTCTCTTTTGGGCGTCTCTTCTTCCTCCGCAGCCATCGCATGCCGATGGTTGGTCCGATGAGTTCGGTGTCCCCGGATCTGACGAAAGTGTTTCTGTGCTCTGCGAGTTCGAAGGCGACCTGATCGCCGGCGGACGGATCTATCAGATGGACCATGTTTTGGCAGGGGGCGTTGTTCGGTGGGACGGAGTGCAGTGGCATTCGATGGGTTCCTCGAGGAGGGCGGACGTCCATGATCTGCATGTTCATGCAGGCGTGCTCTACGCCGCTGGCAGGATGGACTTCGAAGGCACAAGTCGGACCGGTGTTTTCCGCTGGGATCGCACTCACTGGACGCTCATTTCGGACCCTGCGCTCATGGGCGAAACTCGGTGCCTCGAAACGTATGGGGGCGACTTGTACGCTGGAGGCGGTGGGAGCACCACCGATCCTGCCATGTTGTTCGGCATCGCCCGGTGGGACGGCTCAAGTTGGCAATCTGTCGGCAGTGGCGTCACATTCGATCCCGATTCAGGCTACCAAGAGGTCGATTCGTTGGTGCTGTTTGAAGGCCGGTTGATCGCCGCGGGAGGGTTCAACATGATCGGGGGCGTGACCGCTCGGCGCGTAGCTGCCTGGGACGGGTCGGGTTGGGAGGCGTTTGGAGATGGGTTCAGCTCTACCACACCGTCGATCGACTGGTATGTTCGCGTAAGAACTGCTCTTGTCATCTCCGGAACTCTCTATGTTCAAGGAGACCTCAACGACTTCCCGTTGCCGGGTGAATTTGAATCCATTGCCCAATGGACTGGAACAGAGTGGGTGCCGGTGGGAAACGCAGCCGCCCTGGATTTGTCCGAGGGAATGGTGAACTTCCCCGGAGATCGATTGGTTGCGGCTCGCTCGCTCGGAGATCCATTCGACACGCAACTCATGGAGTGGAACGGAATCGAGTGGATCCATTTTGCAGACGCCTTCGGTGCCCGGAGCAGTAGCCCCCACCATCGCATCATTCGCGACGCCAACTTCTATGACGGTCGGCCGATCATTGTAGGCGCATTTGGCGGTGTCGAAGACGCGGTAACAAGTGGAATCGCGGCGTTGGGAAGCGAAGGATGGGAATCCATCGATCCAGTGGCTGCAAGCGGTCAGGGAATTCGATCCGAAACCATTTCTACTCTGGCTACATATCTTGGTCAACCAACTACGACGGGGCGGAAGCCAGTGCCAGGCGAGGGTCTTGGGCCTCCGAACGTTTTGCACTGGGTCGACGGGCGTTGGGTACGTCTCGGGGAGTTGGCGCCCCAGAACCGTTGGGACGCCCGCATGGTGCAATGGCGGAGGAACCTGGTCATCGCGAGTAGCAGAGGGTACATCGCGGGCCAGGAATTCGGTCGACTGGCGAAGTGGAACGGTGATCGTTGGAGCTCTATCGATGTAGAAGGGGCGAATTTCTCAGGTGGCGAGTTCGGCGAACTCCTGAGTTACAAGGGCAACCTTGTGGTGACTGGCAGTTTCCGCTACGAAAACTCGTTCGAGGGATTCATGTTGTACGACGGTGACACTTGGTCGTCGGATCGGGTGGATGCTCCCGGCGACCCTTATGGTCAAACGTTTTCCGCCGCGGCGATTGTTTGGGACGACAAGCTTGTCATGTCCGGACGCGTACACCTGGATGACGGTGGCAATCTTGAGGGTATCGTGACGTGGGACGGAACCAGTTGGGCTGAGTTACCGTGGCCGTACGGAGGTCTCGCTCGTTGTTTCGCGGTCGCCTGGGGAGACCTCTTCGCCACCGGGAGCTTCAGGGACGAAACGACTGGAGAAGAGGGCGGACTCGTCCAGTGGGACGGCACAGAATGGAGTCTTTTGGAGGATCACCCATTCGCCTATGGGGCGGATCTCATTTTCGAGCATTCGGGCAATCTTTTCGCCACTGGACACACGGCCGATTCCACACAGCCCCTCTACTACTTCGACTCGGTGAACTGGCACCCCTTCGGTGATTTTCACCCTTACATCGGAGAGCAGCCTCACTCTGCTGTTTCCATCGGAGATAGTTTTTGGCTGGCTGGTTCGATGACTCGCGTTGATGACCGTTCATCCTACGCCATCGCACGCTACGACGGCCGATTCCCCCAGCTGGTTGCATTGCTGGACTTGCACGTCGGCTCGGGCGGCGCTCCTGTTTTCGGAGCAACCGGGATCGTGCCGGTAAAATTGAAGAACTGGCGGCCAAGAAATTCCGGCGTTGGATCGTTTGGCCGTGTTTCGCTGACACTCACGTGGGATGAACGAGATCTCGAATTTGAGTCGGCCCAGTTTGATCAACGGTTCAAAGATTGGAGCATCTCCAAGCACGTCGAACCCGGGCGGATGGAAATAGACATGGTCGGTGTTAACCCGGAGAGGCTCGATCTTGGCAATGTTCCGGTAATGAACTGTCGGTTCCGGAGGATTGGCATTCGTTACGAGGCTCCGGTAGAGGTCGAATCTGCGCGCGTCTTCAGTGCCGGCGGGAAAGAGATAGGAGTGCTTATCGACCGTGGCGCAGTTTGGAATGACTGTGACAAGGGTGATGTTGTCGACGATGATGTGATCGATTTGGATGACGTCATGAGCGCAATCCTCTATATGACGGGTAGTTACCTGAACGTGATGCAGCAGTGCGCAGCTGACGTTGACTATGACGGTAGCGTGGACATTGGCGACGCGGTCGTGCTGATGCGCGAGATTCATGGGCTGGGCACCATCTTGCGCAAAGAAGCGACGACAGTAGAAATACTTCCAAGAAGCGGCGGGTCCACGGAGGTTCATATCACTGCTGCTGCCGCCCGGTTCGAAGCGTCGGTCCCAGACGGCATTGAGATCGGTGCCACATCGCCGAGTGGCTTGGTTGCCGTTTCAGGACCTAATGGGGATGGTCGGTATGAAGTGATCGCCGTAGATAGCGAGGGTCCACTGACGATTCATATTCGATCTCAGAGTGCGGATATGGGCCATGTGATCATCGACAAGCTCCGTGTGGCGACGATCGACGGCGCGGTTTCCGAAGTGCCGGGCGAGTGGTTTTCGATACTGACCAATACCGCGCCTGCTGTTAGAACAATGTTTCATGGCGTGTCCCCAACGCCGTTCAACGCGCGCACCTTCCTGAAATTTTCGTTGGCAGAGGCGAGCCCGGTGCGGTTGCAGGTATTCGATACCGCAGGACGATTGGTAACGACCCTCACTGACGAAATTCTCCCCGCCGGAAATCACGAGCTGATGTGGAACGGGACAGACTCGCGCGGAAACGAAGTGGGGAGCGGAGTGTATTTGGTTCGCACTGAACTTGATGGCCGCGTAGAGACGGCCAGCGCAGTCCTTGTGAAATGATTTGTGGGGGAGCCGAATCATACATCGACGTCCTCGCTCCCCGAACAGGGTCAGAGATAGCCTGCGCCAGGAAGTCAGGGTTCCCGACGCTCGAGCTGGCTCGAAGATAGCCTGCGCCGGTAAGTCAGAGCTTCCCGAGGCTCGAGCTGTCTCGGCACCCAGTCCGGGATTCGGATAGGTACGGACATGGAAGTACCTCCAGATAAGGAACCGTAGTTGGTGACAAGGTTCACCCGGGTAATTTACTGAACGGCTTAGGTACAAACATCCCAGTAGAGACGAACATCCGCCGGACCTGATCCCGGGGCGCCGTCAGCCGTCGCTCGGAGGGATGCCAATGATGGGCCCAGGGTTGAGGTCATCCAGGTTTACTGCGATAGGAACCTGAACTCCCGTGACGATAGCGTGGCTTCGCCCCAACAGTTCCGGTCGGTCCGCCTGGTTGATTCGATACTGGCTAGCCGTGAGCCGAAACACCGAGCCAACCCCGGCCAGGCCCAGGCCACCCCACGGGGTGGACACCTTAAAAGTAACCGTCCCACCGGCAGCGATGGCCAGGTTCTCCATCACGAACGAACCGAAACCTTCTTCGAGAGGATCCCAGAACTCTCTCCAATTCCGGGTGACTATCGTGTCGTCGATCGAGCGTAGGACCTTGTTGCGCACCGTCTCGTAGTTCAGCCCGAAACCACTCCACTGGAGCGTGACATCTCGTCCATCGGGAAGATCGCAGTCGATGCGCAAGGTCATGGTAGCGTCTTCCAGCTCCAACCCGTTCACATCGAACTCGATCACGGCGGTGCCCGCGCCGTAGACGAAAATGTTCTGAACGTTTCGGTAACGATAGGAATACAGCCGCATGCGGAGTTGACGATATCGCGTTTCGTCGATCGTCCTATGAAACGCCAGCGATGTGTAGTACGAGTCGGGCAGGTCTTGCAGTTCGTGAGGTTCCACAATCGCCATGAAATGAGCGCCGTCCGATCCCGCTGGGGCGGTCCAAATACACGGCGCCAACAATTGATATTTTCCGGGCTTCACCGGACTCGTGCTCTTCAAAATGCTTTCTGGTAGCAGCGGGTTCCAGTCGCCGAGCCGATGATACGTAGCTGGAGAACCCCAGTAGAGTTCTGCTGCCACACTATGGGCAACGCTCGAACGGTTGTGTACCCGCACATAGATAACGTATGTCTCTCCGGCAATAACCGGGTCCGATACCGACAGATCGTCCGTAGAAGGACTCGAGCCTGCTGGCAGCACCTCGTCTTCCGGTTTGCGTTTTACGATAATGTCCGGGCTAATGTAGTGAAATGGGCCGTAAACGGGCGTGCCGAACACAGGACTGCCCTCGGTGTCAGGGGCGCCATCCCGTACGTAGGTCAGTGGGAGAAAGGTGCGTAGGACGTTTTGGCAAATCTCTTTCAAGTCGGGAAGTTTGCCAATTGAAGAACCCTGCGGACCTACGCCATATCTCGCTACTACATCGCGCATATTGGTTGGGGAAATCGGAACTCCGAAAGGATGTTCCGGAGTAGCGGTTACTGCGCGGTGGGTTCCTTGCACGACGGCTGCGACGCCAGCAATCATGGCCGCCGCGGAAGACGTGTCATAGAAGTCTTTCCAAGTATAGCTCCTACTTCGCTCCACATTCGTGTACTCACTGATCACCGTTCCCACGCAGTTTCCCCAACCTTGGCAGTTCACGCGACTGCCATAGTTGGAACGGGCCACTCGCTCCCCCGTTCGCCAGTCGCCTGCTCCCACGATGATCGAGCCCGAATCGTCATCGCTCAAGTCTTGCGGTAACGGATCCCCGGCGTTTCCAGCTGCGGATACCGTAATTACACCGAACTTGTTCTTGGCGACTTGAATGGCATCTCGAATATCTGACTCCAGCTCGATCGGCATGAAGCCATCATACGTCTGCCACTGCAAGAGAATGATCTCGCCCTCTACCAGAGGAACGAAGTCGGAGTTCTCAGTTCTGACCAGCCCAAGCGCACGGTCGATGGCCCAAGTGGAACCGTCCTCATCGTAGGAGTTGGGCACGTAGGTCTTGTTGGAAAAAAGTAGTGTGCTTACCCGGTAGGCGATTCCTGATACTCCCTTGTCATCCCGAATTGCCCCGATGACACCCATGGTCCTGGTCCCGTGGGTTGCGGCCGATCCCAGCTCCAACGAGTCGGTTGCCGAGATGAATTTGGGCAGATCCTCATGGTTCTCAGCCGACCGGTCGACTACGCAAACACGGATTCTGTCACCGGCCCCTCCCGGGACCCTCCATGCATGGCGCGCGTCGACGCCGTTGGTGTCACCTCCTGACGGACCCAAGTAGACCTGTTTCGTGGGGCACTCCACTGATTCGCTGGCATCGTCGGGGCCGTCAGTGCCACCGTCGTCGGCCGACTGGCCCAGCGTCTGGAATCCGAGTGAAAGCGTAGCCTCATCGACCGCAGGATCCGATTCAAACTCGTCGACGATTTGTTCGATCTTGCTCGGATCTTCTTGCAGACGCACCCTCGCGAAGAAGGCGAGGGACGGGTGAAGATCCAAACCCAATCCGTCGCCGGACTTGGTCGCCTCCAGTCGGCGCGTCATCCGGGGAAAGCTCTGGAAGAGCCTTCCCTGGTACTGGTTCACCTTGTCGTAGAACGACGTGTTCTCGCGCGCCGGGAGCAGTTGGCCATCGACCCACACCAACTGCACGCCGCGTCCGAACCGGAGAATGATCTCCTGGGTGTTCGCTTCCCACCGCATCAGTTGCCTGGAGGATCAACTGGCCATGCAGGATCATGCTTCAGGCCATGATTGGTTCCTGGCGCCGGCGTGATGATGGCGACCCGGTCGATCTTACCGGTCTCGAAGTGGTCTACGTCATCCAAGTATGGATACGGAGGACTCCCTTTCACTTTCTCAATATAGACATCAACGGAAATCCTGTTGTGCAACTCAAAGTCGTAGCTGCTGATGACGAAGGGCTCGGGGCCATGATCCTGCTTGACCTTGACCGTATATCCGTTCACACCTTGCCAGTACGTAAGAATATGCCGCGCCGGTTTCTGGAGGGTCGCGTCGGTAACGTCACGGAGAAAACCGTGTAGGAGCCGATTGCGCAGGCATCCGTCCTCGAACAGATCGGCGTTGCACTTGGCCGGGAAGGCACAAAAGCACTGGTCGGCCGACGCGTTTGGATACAACAGCAGAGCATGTACTGGATCGAGCGGCTGCTTCCAGTCATTCTTTTCCGATACGAGATTGATCCAGGTGAACTGTGATGGTGTGTACTCCTGTACCATGTCCTCGCCTGAGTAGAGCTGCACGTACTTCACGATGCTCTGCGGTTCGATCCCCTCGTCGGGTTCGTAGACGCCTATCTGGAACAATACACCGCTCCAGTATGGCCGGCTTGTGTTCTCAGTCTCTTCCTCTGAAAAGTAGTCGGGATCTCCGCCAGCGAACGTGTTGTTCAGCGTCATCCAGGCCACGCTGTTTTCGTCTTGTACAAACAGTTCTGCTTTTGGCTTGCACCCGCCGATCGTCAGGAGCAAGGCCGCGAAGGCTGAGAATAGCCACAGCGAAAGAGAAGATAACCTGTCGTTACGTAGAGGAAATACGGACACCATCTGGGACACCTTTCGGTTTCAATCACTGCCATTTACCGTTCGATACGAACGCCGCCCAGTAGAAGGGATGGGTACTTCGTTTCTTCTGGCGGCGCTCCTGAAGTACCAACATCGACGCTTGGTGAACGGAATCAACAACGTCTCGTTTTCTCACGAGTCTTTGGGTATACAACTGGGTCATCCACTCGAGGGTGGCCTGATCATCCACCGACCACAGGCTCATGATGACCGTACGGACACCTGCCGTGCGAAACGCGCGTTGTAGTCCAAGCACGCCTTCACCGGATTGAATTGTTCCCAGGCCTGTTTCACACGCGGACAACACCGCCCACTCGACCGACGCCAAATCCATACTCACGATTTCTTGCGCAGTGAGCACGCCGTCATCTTCCCCGGCGACGGCGGTTGCTCGTTGATTGGCGCCGGCCAACGCAAGTCCCGACAGCCGGAGCGACATCAACGGTGTGGGAGAAGGTGATGTGCGTGCTGGGCCGAACGTGCCGATCCCCCTCTTGTCGGCATATTCCATTGCGCACGAGCTGGACAGAAAGAATCCGTGGGTGGCAAGGTGGATGTATCGGTGACCCGGAGCGCGCCTCTTAAACGCGCTCTCTGTGGCCCTTGCACCTTCGAGGATGTCCACGGGGGATTCGCCCGGTGACATCGATTCGCGCCAAAGCCTTGATACTTGCTCTACCTCGCGCAGCGTGAAGGGTAGCGGAGAAAACAGAAATTCACGCCAGGATCGACAACTGGTTCGAGCCCCCCGTAGCGCAACCTGCACCGCAGAGTTCGTGGCTTTCTGCGGGTTTTCTGCCAGATCGAAATCGGCGCCGCCGATTGCCAGCAAACCGGTCCCCAGATTGGAGCTTTCGCCGCGTAGCAGTTCGCGCTCGCTGGTGAGCCGATGGAATTGAATGTTCCCCTCAATGAGAAACGTGTTCTCCTCAAGGGGGAGCGCACCCAGGTTGACCAAATGGAGAGCACCGTCGGGAACCACAAACAGACGAGTGACGCCGGCCAGGCGCGCGGCTACGGGATCCCAGATTACCTCCCGCAGTTGCTGGCCGGGCCGGCGGTGGCTGTTTTCGTCATCGGCCGGAGGGGATCGAATTTCCTCAAGCCAGTTGTGAATCAGCTTCTCCAACTTGTTGGCAGGGCCCATCGGAAACCCTAGAAAGTCATCGCGCGTCAGTAGGAGTGCCATGTATGCCGATTCAGGGTGCGCTTCGTTTGGGTTTCTTGCTGCGAGCGGTTTCGCGACGTTGGTAAATTGCACCCACGCCATCATTGCCGATCCGGGCGGTAGTCGAGACTGGATGTCTTTCAGCGACGCCGACGCAGGCGGCTGGTGGCCAGATCGTGCACTGGCTCTGGCCACGGCCAGCTCGGCCTGCTCGCGTTCCCGACGCGCCTGTCGGAGAGCTTCTTGGTAGTCCGTGGGGCGGCTGGCGTCGGGTCCGCGTACGACCAGGTTTGCATAGCGCCGGCTCGCGGCACGGAGCGTTAGGATCAGTTCGCTCGAATCGTCTTGCTCTCGCAGTGCTTCGTATCGCGTAGCCAATTCCTCCAACACGAGAGAGCGGGATTGGGCCACTGCGTCCCACGCCCGTTCGATTCGGTCGGGCGTGGGTTCGACCTGAATCGCAGATAGAATCGCGTCGAGTCCGGATTCGCGTGTCGCGGCGTAGCGCAGCGCCTCGCGCTCTGGTTGATCGAGCGCCGTGAGGGCCAGGTGCTCACGCGAGCTTTGTTCGGCGGCCAGAGCGTCGCGCATGCTTTCGTCGATGTTGCCTCGGCGCAAGTGGAGAAGGGCCGATTGCACCCTCGCCTCCGCGACCCAGGGATGGTCATCCCCCAAGATGCGCCGCCGTAGCGACAGCGCTTCGTCGATGAGGGGCTGAGCCGTATCCAGATCGCCTCTGGCCAGATGAACGGCACCTAGCTTGAGAAGCATGAGAGAAATGTCAGGATTGTCGTCGCTCAACGTTTCACGGTATATCGATGCTGCGTGCTGGTAGGAGTCAAGGGCTGCTCCCAGGTCTCCCGTGGAGTTGTGAACGTCGCCAATCAATCGCAGAATCGAAGCCACCTCGGCGTGAACTTCGCCCACGCGACCGATCTTCAATTCTAGTGCTCTTTCGAACTGTCCAAGTGCCTTGTCGGTTTCTCCAGACAGATGAAACAGTTCCGCCATGTTGGTAATAAGCCTGGCTACGAGAGCCTCGTCGCCGTCAGCGTGAATATGCAGAAGGTTTTGGTACAGTTCAGCTGCTGAATCGTAGTCGCCCAGGTTCCGTAGTACTCGTCCCAGGTTGTTCTGATAGTCGGCAAGGTCGGGGTGCGTGGAATCGTAGCTTTCACGCGCAATTTCGATCGCCAGCTCGAGTTCCGTGCGGGCGCGGGAGTACTCGCCCATGTCGTCCAGCAAGTTGCCAAGCCCGTTGCGTAGAAGGGCGATGGCCGGGTGCCGATCGCTCTGGAACGCAACTTCTGCGTGCCCGAGCGCTCGTGTGTAAGCATCCAGGGACTCTTCCAGGTACCCCGTCGCCCGCGCGCACCTTCCGACGTTGTAGAGGTCCCGGGCCAGGTTGCCACTGGGAACTGGCTCTGTCGCTTCGAGTCGAGCTACGATGCTGCGGTAGACCGGTAGCGCCTGGTCGAACTTCCCCTGGTCGTAGTAGACGTCAGCCAGATCGGAAAACACCCGCCCCAATTTCGGATCGTCGGGAAGTTGTTCAGCGAAGGAATTGGCTCGCTCGAGGACTGTGATCGCCTCCTCGAAGTCGCCGCGCTCGCGGTAGATCGTTCCTATGCGACTAAGGCTCAGAGCCAAACCTTTGCCGATAGGAAAGTTTTCTCTTATGGCCACGCTGCGCCGCGCCCAAGCGAGTACTTCATCTTCGCCAGCGCGCCGGGCACCCAACGAAGCTTCGACCAGAAGGTCGAGTACATCTGCGGTCTGCTGCCCGGAAGACCCAGGCTGATCTACCTCGTTCAACAGTAGCCGAGCACTGTCGGATGCACCCTCGTAGTCACCCGCGTCGAGGAGGGCCCGAGTTGCACCAAGTGTTTCGGAAATGTCCGCGGAAGCTTCCGTCGCGACGAAAATAATCGGACAGATGCTCAAGACAGCCAGGCCGATAGCCACGCGGGATGGTCCACGCTTCCCCACGGCTACCGCTCCACACTCCGGTACCGGAACGCGTACGCCCGCACCGATCCCTCTCGCGCCGACTCGAACGCCAACTCCGCCGCACGATCCGCCGCCCCCTCAAGTAGTTCCGTTCCGCTCTCCCGTCCCACCGAAAACCCTCCCGCGCCCCTGAGTGTCGAAACGAACGAATCATCCTGCACCATCAACGGCGAACCGGCCCGAACCGCCGGCAACGATGCGAGCGCGGCCACCACCGACTCCACCGGGTTGGGAGACACCAGCGCGAGAATGGTCTCCGAGCTCGCACTCGAAGTGATATTCCAGTAGACCGGCGTTCCGTCCACCGGCCCCGGTAGTGCGAGCGCCTTGCTTGCATCCACGGGATTGGTCAGGTCGTACGCTGGGTTAGGAAACAACACGTAGGCGCGACCTTCGGAGTCATAATTCACCACGTACACGTGGGCTTGCTTGCTCGCTTCCAGTTCGAGAAACAACTGATCGCCTACGTGCACGGTTGACCCGGCCTGCAGGGTTTGGTTCGAGCCTCCCCCTCCGTAGAGTTTGAGGGTGGTTTTCACCTCGAACGGAGCCAGGACAATGCTGCCAATCCACACCGCGGCGATGATTCCCGCCGCCGCCGCGGCCATCCACTTCAGGGGAATCGAGCGTTGGGGTTTACTGGGTTTATGGGGCGTTCTCGCCGTTCCCATGGCCGCCATGGCTTCGCCCGCGGTTGCAAACCGGTTTTTGGAATCGGGTGCCATCAAGCGTTCCACCAATTCGACAAAATCCACCGGAAGGTTGGGGCGGCTATCTACCAGCCTCTTGCGGTTTCCTTCTCGATGGTTGTATCGAGTCTCGGCGAAGTTCGCTCCGTCCACGGGGTACTCGCCGGTAACCAGGAAAAACAGAACAACACCCAGCGCGTACAGGTCCGACGAAGGCGTAGCTTCCTTGTGCTCGAACAATTCGGGACTCATGAATTGCCGCGTGCCGGCCACTCCTTCTGAAGCCACCTCCATGTCACGCACCAATCCAAAGTCCATGAGCACGTAGTTGCCGTCGTGCGATCGCATGACATTGCTGGCCTTCACATCGCGGTGAACCAGTCCCTCTTTGTGCACGGCCGCTAGCGCCTGACACACCTGGCGTCCGACCACCAGGGCCTCGTCAGCACCGAAGAGCCCGTGCGATCGAGCGTATCGGTCGACGTTTTCTCCGGGCACCAGATCCATCCACAATCCCCATTGCCCGTCGTTCTGTTCTACTCCATAGGCCCTCACTACATTGGGATGATCCACGCGTGCTAGTTTGCGCGCTTCGTCGAGGGCGAGCTCACCGGCTTCACCGTGCGCGCCCGCCTTCACCAACTTCAGGGCTACTTTCTTGTCCAGCATGGGATCGAGCGCGAGATAGACGTCGCCTCCTCCTCCGTTGCCCAGTCTGTCCAGGATGCGCAGCTTTCCCCACTTCCAGTCTTCGGTGGCTGTGTCTTCGAACACCGCCCGTACTGCTTCGATGGCCTCCATCGCGCGCAGTTGCGGAACCAACGCTGGCGCTTGGTGACTCTCGGCTTCCCAGTTCACGGTCTCACGCGACGACACGGATTCGGCCACGCGTGCGAGCGGATCATTGTTCTTCATCGCCCACCCCCATCAGCTTGGCCAGGTGTTCCAGTCCGCGACGAACCACGGCACGGGCTGCGTTGGCGGTGGGGGAGTCCAGCGCGAGCGCAATGCGGTCGTAGTCAAAACCAAGTTCCACGTGCATGAACACCGCTTGTCGGTGTGAATCCGACAGCTCGAGCATTCCGCGTTCGTAGGCCTCCAGTACCGACGCTCCCACGGCGTGTTCCAGTGGCGAAGGTTCGGCCGACGGGTGGGGGACCGCACCGGTCAGACGCTGTCGCGTCTTCACGCGATTGATGTGGTCGATCAGTCGCCGGATGAGGATTTGGCGCAGGTACGCCAGAAAGGCCCCTTCACGTCGTACTTCGAAGCCTTCCAGATTCGACAGGGCGCTCAACAGGGAGTCGTTCACCAGATCGCCGGTATCAGCGGTGTCGCGGGCCCACGGCGGTAGTCGCTTCGAAGCCCACCGTGTGAGAATCGGCAGATATCTGGTCACGAGGCGATCGCGAGCGCTACCGTCTCCCTCACGAATTTTCTCGATGAGGTGCGCCGTGGTTTCCGCGGCTGTCTGGGATAGGTCCGCGGCGTTGTGGGTTTTCCGCGCCATGCTCTTTCGACCACCAGGGTCCAGGGGAGCAATCGAGGCTGGACCAGGCGAGTATACAGGATGGCGCGCGGCGTGGGGATTACTCTTACGTTTGAGAGTTTCGCGGTATCGCGGCCGATTACGAACCCGCGCCCGATTCCGGTGACGGCGATTCAGTGCCCGATTGCGACCGAACGTGCGGGGCCCATGGGCACGGCGACCCACGGCCGCCGCACCCTGAATGACGCGACTCATGCCACTGCCGACTTGGGCGCGTCCGCGCTCATGACCGCCAGTGCGTCGCCGGTGGTTTCATACACGTCGATGTGTTGCGCAAGGTGCACCAGGTAGAACACCTGGTTGATGCGTCGGGTCGCTTCGGCGATGACCAACGTGCCGTTCGCCTTCTGCATCGTGTCGTACGCGCGGATGAGGATTCCGACTCCGCAGCTGTTGATGCGACGGGTCTCGCCCATGTCCACCAGAACGCGAACTCCTCCGTCGTCGAGCACCTGCTGAATCGATTTCTCGAACCGACCGGCATCGGGACCGCCGAGCAGGTCTCCCTGCACCGACAGCACCACTACATCACCGTTGATCTTCTTCTGGATCTTCACGGCATCGTCCTTCCCCCCGGGGTCTAGGCCCAGGTGTAGTGGGAGATAGCAGGGGATGAATGTCGGACCAGTCAGGGTTGCTGGTTCCGATACCCCTCAAAACGGACGAGGCAGTGGATTTGCACGGTGGGAATCGTGAAATTCTTCGAATTCGCGTGATACGAAGAAGAACTATCTCTCGACGTACTGAACGCCTTCAAGCCCCTCGAAATCAACGTCCTGAGTCCACAACGTGGCTCCGTGCGCGCGGGCGGTCGCCAGCATGACGCTGTCGGCCATGGGTATCCTGTTCTCGTGGCTGATCTTCGCGGCTGCGGTTGCGAGCATCGGTGTGAGGTTGATGGTTCGCGCTTGGCGCATCAACGCGGTAGCCCGCAGAGCATCACTCTCGTTGCGTTGCTGAAGAACCCGTCTGAACACTTCGTACAGACTGAGTGTGGGAACAATCAGGTTTTCGGTGTCGAGAATCGGCGGAGTGAAGAAGTTCGCGTTGCTACCGTCGGCGAAGTACTCCAGCCATCCAGACGAGTCGACGACGTTCATTGCCGATCGTCTTCGCGCTCAACGAACGTATCGATGCCACGGAGAAATCCCCGTACCTCTTCGATGGGCTGAAGCGGAACGAGTTCGATGCGGCCGTCGTAGACCATGGCCTCGATTTTCTGACCGGGGGTGAGTCCGAGTGCTTCACGGATCTCTTTGGGGATCACTACCTGGAATTTGGGGGAGATGGTAACTGTGCTCAACGGCGTTTTCTCCATCGATGAGTTATTCGTATAACACATTCGTTATCGATGTAAAAAATGTATGTTCTTGTGATGCAAGTGTCAACCCGCGACCCTGGTTCACCCGGGTAACTCATTGAAAATATTGTGATTACAATTCCACCGGGGTTTTGCTCAAGGGCAGCCCAATAGACAGGAATGTCGGCGATCTTGGGGATGGAACGTCAGGTCACCCTCCCAGAATCCCCAGCACGTTCTCCGGCGGCCTCCCAATCACCGCGCGCTTCCCGACCACCACGATAGGCCGCTCAATCAGCACCGGATTCTCATGCATGATCTTGCACCACTCCCGGGCCGAGCGCCGATCTCCACGAGTAAGCGCCAGCTCGGCGAAGGCCTTCTCCTTCACGCGAATCAGCTGCATGGGTTGCAGCTTCAGCATGTTGCACAGTTCGGCGATGCGATCGGCCGAAGGTGGTTCTTTCAGGTAGTCGATAACGGTAACGTCGTGACCCTCAAGCAGCGCAAGTGTCGCGCGGCTCTTGCTGCAGCGCGCGTTGTGATAGATCGTCACCTTGTTCTTCACTACGTCGGACATGTCGAACTCCTCTAGTTTCCACCGCGAATGATTTCGGTGTAGACCACCAAGCCCACCGTGATCGTCAGGGCCACAATTCCCAGGATCGCGAACGCCACGTGCCCGCGCGAGGGGCGCATTGCGGCGTCATCGACCAGTCGGGTCACCGCGTACGTGTTGGCGGCGAAATACAACGGGCTCAATACAAAAGTGACTGCCGCCAACAGGGTGATCAGGCGCGGTGGGTCTGGCACCAGCTTCACGACCACCAACGACAGTACGGTCATTCCCACCAGGAATACCCAATACAATCGACCCTTCGTGGCGTGATCGGGGTTGTCTTCGTCGCGAATGTGCTGCACCGCCGCGGTCAGCGTGCGCGGCATTCCATCCATGACGGTGTAGGTTGTAGAAAACATGGCGAAGAACGAAACCACGAAGAAAACGGGCGCCATGTAGCTGCCCAGCATTTCGGTGTACAGACGGCTGAGCGTTTGCGCGGTCTCGGTCCCCTCGGGTACCAACCCGGCGGGCTTCAACGCCACCGCGCCCAGGCTCAGGAACATGATTCCCACGACCACGGAAATGGCGTAGCCCAGTCGCATGTCGAACAGGCTGCTCTTGAACACGGCCAAGTTCGCGGACGGGTCGGCGGTGCGCCGGTAGCGAGGGTCTTCCACGACCCATAGCGAGTGCCAAAGTGACACTCCCACTCCGGTGGGCATCCAGCCGAGGAGGGCGCTCACCAACAAGATGCTTCCGGCGGGAATGGACGGTCGCACCAGGTGGCTCAGGTCGGCCAATGAAGGAGGCCGTTGGAAGAATGCCACCGCGGTGCCCAGCGTGAGCACAACGATCATCAGGCCGCTGACCCGCATGAGTAGGCCGTAGCGTCCGGTCACCAGCAACGCGATCACGGCCACAAGCGCGATCAATGTCCACGCCGGCAGGGAAAGCACACCCGTGGAAGAATGCAGGATTGCCCCGGTCAACCCGGCGACCGCCGCGGTCACACCAACGCTTTGTACCACCATGTCGGTGGCGCCGACCCACAGCAGCCAATTCTTCGGCCCGGGAAGCTGGCGGTAAGCATGTAGCAGACTATGACCGGTGGCTGCCGCGTAGCGTGGACCGAACTCAAAAGCGTGGTACTTGAACAGATGCGATACCAGCACCAGCCACAATAGTTCGTAGCCAAACCGCGCGCCGGCGGTGGACGCGAGCACCAGGTGGGAGCCGCCGATGCTGGTGGCGGCCAGCAACAAGCCCGGTCCCAGCATGCGCATGTACGGGCGGGATGCAGTCATACCGAAGGCGGAAAATCCCAGACGCCATCGACCAGCCGTACCAGGCCGCACGGATTGTCGTTGCGTAGTTCCACGGGCAACAGGTCGTTGGGCGCGTCTTGCCAGGCCACGGGTCGCAAGAAGCGGGAAATCGCCGCGGTGCCCACCGAGGTGGAGCGCGCATCGGTGGTGGCGGGATAGGGTCCGCCGTGTTGCATGGCGGGTCCCACTTCCACGCCGGTGGGAAAGTCGTTGTAGACCATGCGGCCCACGTGCTGTTCCACCAGCGTGGTAAGCTTCTGCGCCAATTCGTGGTCGTCCTCGTTCGCGTGGATGCTGGCGGTCAATTGCCCGTCCAACGAACGCGCCACTGAGAGCATCTCGTCTTCGGTCTGGCACAACACCACCAGCGAACTGGGTCCGAACATCTCGTCGGCCAACTCGGGGCGATCCAGGAATACCTTCGCCGGCACGCTGAACAACGCTGGCGCCGCCCGACCAGGGGTATCGCGCAGCGGCACGTGACTGGTGAGGTCTTCGTCGGTGCGGCGTTGTCGCACGGCACCATCGTAGGTATCCAGGATTGCCTGGTGCAGCATGATGCCCGCTTCGATGCCGGCGAGTTCCTGACCCAGGCTATCCAGGAGTGCTTTCGTGGGTCGGTCGTCCATGGCCACGATCAGCCCGGGGTTTGTGCAGAACTGTCCCACCCCCATACACACACTGGTCGCGAAACCCTTGGTCAGGCTGGTACCGCGTTCGGCCATGGCCTTCCGCAATACAAAGCTGGGATTCACACTTCCCATCTCGGCGTACACGGGAATCGGAACGTTGCGTGTGGCGGCGGCATCGAGCAAGGCGCGTCCGCCGCGCAGCGACCCGGTGAACCCCACGGCGCACGTGTAGGGGTGCTGCACCAAGGCCAGGCCAACCTCGTGGGATCGGCCCTGCACCATTGAGAATGTTCCGTCGGGCATGTCGCACTCTTTGGCGGCCAGCAGCACCGATCGGGCTACGAGTTCCGACGTACCCGGATGATTGGGGTGACCCTTGACCACCACCGGACAACCGGCGGCCAGGGCCGAGGCGGTATCGCCGCCCGCCACGCTGAAGGCCAGGGGAAAGTTCGATGCGCCGAATACCACGACCGGCCCCAATGCGCGTTGCATACGGCGAACGTCGGGTTTGGGGGGCTTGCGCTTGGGATCGGCCGAGTCGAGACGCGCCTCCAGGAATGATCCATCGCGTACCACACCGGCGAACATGCGTAGCTGGTTCATGGTGCGGCCGCGCTCGGACCTGAGCCGAGGCAGTGGTAGTGCGGTTTCGGCGGCGGCTCGCTCGAGCAACTCATCGCCTTGCGCTTCCATGTGGTTTGCGATGGCGTCGAGGAAGTCGGCCCGACGCCCGCGATCCATGTCGCGCAACTCCATGGCGCATTGTTGGGCCAGGGTAAGGGCACGGTCGATCTCTTCGCCGGTTGCTTCGGCGAACGTCCCCGGCAGCGGCTCGCCGTTCGTGGCGTCGATCGACGTGAAGCTCCCCTGCTTCTTGCGGGAGGTTTCGTAGCCCAGAAAATGATGTCCAGTAGGTTTCATGATGTGTGCCTTCGCGTGCCTGTTACGTGCCTATGCGTCTTGCGTACTTATAGCTGCGGCCGGTTGGCCATGGCCTGTCGAATGGTCTCCATCGCGTACTCGCGCAGTTCGCCCCGCACCGGTTGGCGAGGCGGACGAACGCGCTCGACTCCCATGTTGCATTCCTGTTGAACCAGTTTGATCAGCTGCACGAACTCGGGCACGGTGTCCAGACGCAGCAGCGGCAGGAACCAATCGTACAAGGCTCGAGCTTCCGTGCGCTGGCCGGCCATGGCCAGCTCGTACAATTTCACCGACTCGGCGGGGAGCGCGTTCACGAGTCCGGCGATCCAGCCCACCGCGCCGGCATCGACTCCCTCGACCAGCAGGTCGTCCAGCCCCACGAACAGCGCCAACCGGTCGCCGACCAGGGCTCGCAAGGCGGTGACGCGACGCGTGTCGCCGCTGGATTCCTTCACCGCATGGAGGTTCGAATGACGCGATGCGAACTGGGCAACGGCCTGGGGCAGGACATCGGTACCGTAGGCAATGGGGTTGTTGTACAGCATGCACGATAGATCGGTAGCCGCGAAGATCGCGTCGTAGTGATCCTGCATTTCGTGCCACGGCCCCTTGTGGACGTAGGGGGGAAGGACCATCAGACCCTGGCACCCTACCTCCTGGGCCGAGCGGGCCAGGGCCACCGCCTGCGCCGTGCTCAGCGCGGCAATCCCCGCTATCACGGGGGCCCGGTCGCCGACCGCCTTCACGCAGGTTCGCAAAACTTCGATCTTCTCCTGGGTGTCCAGCGTGGCCGACTCACCCAGCGAGCCCAGGGGCACCAAAGCGGTGCAGCCGTGGTCCAGTAGCCACCGGCAGTGGCGGCCCAGGAAATCTTCATCCAAAGAGAAATCTGGTGCGAAGGGTGTGGTGATGGCCGGCATTACGCCGCCCCAGTCGCTGGCTTGCATAAGGCCTATCCCGAGGGGTTGAGAGGGCTTCCATCCTACCCCCTGGGTCGCGCGGGGGCTTCGCGAAAATGGGCCCCGGGATTGTGGGTCTATTATGTGACTCCTGCGCACCTGCTAGTGTCAGGGTGGAGATGGGATAGCTTCTACCGTAGGAGACAAGATGACTTCCCCAAGTCGATTCCTGCTCGCGATCTGCGCGGGCATCCTGGTTCTCTCGTCGCCCGCGCTGGCTCAGGCTCAGGGCACCGCCGGGGTGCGGCAAGAGGGTTTCAAGGTCGATGGCTTCCGAGCCATGTTCGGGGTCGCGGATGCGCAGGACGCTAAGTCCGGCCTTGTCTTGGGCGCCGATCTGGGCCTGGGGACCGCATTCGTTCGCCAGCTCGACCTCACCCTGGGCACCCGCTGGTGGAAGGCCGACCTGGAGGGCATCGACGGAAAGATCTCCGATTTGAGCCTCCACACTGACCTCCACTACCACCTGTTCGGCGTGAAGGGCGTGCGCCCGTACGTCCTGGCCGGTCTGGGATTGCATCGGATCTCGGCCGACGTGCCCGGCGATGCCAGCCTCGACGATGCCCTTTCGGGAGTGAACATCGGAGTGGATACCGGATTTGGTCTGGCCACGACGCGCCCGGGCGTGGGGCTTCGGATCGAGGCCCGCAGGCAGTTCGTGGAAGACGCTGGCAACTGGCAGTTCGCGGTGGGGGCCGGTTGGTGGCCGCGCCAACGCGCCAAGGCTAGAAATCAGCCCGTGGTCGGTTCTGACCCTCAGGCCGCTACCTGGGCACCGCAACCGAATCAGCCGCCGATCGTGGTGAACACGCACCCGCAGTCGGCTGCCCCGGCGCGAGACACCGAAAAAGACGAACTGGTCGAGGCCGTGCGCGACCTGCTGGCCGAAAACCGGGAGCTGCGATCCTCGTTGGAAACCGAGCGGACAAAGGCTCCACCCATCGTGCAGCCTCCGGTCATCGTACAGCAGGCCGAGCCAGTGCCACCGCCGCCGGCTCCCGAGCCCAAGGTTGTCGAACCCGAGCCGGTGGATCCGCGCAAGGAAGTACGTGCCTCATTCGAGCGCCTGGCGGCGCTGCCGGGTCCGTTTCCGTGGACCCTGCGCGAGAATCCGTTCTCGTCGCAGCAGACCATCGGTTTCTCGACCGGCGGAAGTACCATGGACAGCGGCGCGGTGGAATCGCTACGGCGCCTGGCGTTGGTGTTGCACCGACACCCGGACCTGTTGGTGCGGGTGGAAGGTCACAGCGACAGCCAGGGCAACGCCGACGCGAATCTGACCCTCAGTGGGCGCCGCGCCGAAGTGGTCCGGCAAGAGCTTTCACGCAGCGGTGTTGACGAGAGCCGCATCCGTGTACTGGGCATGGGATCGAACCAGCCCATCGACGACAACACCACGCCGCAGGGACGGGCTCGCAACCGTCGTGCTGTGGTCACCGTCTACTTTCCCGATTCCCAATAGCAGGTAGAACCATGAATACACTGCCTTTGCGTTGCGTCGTCATAACGGCGTTGGTTGGGTTGATGTCGGTGACAACCGCGCAGGCATCCACCCAGGACGGAGGCTCTGGCCTCATACGGGTGGATCAGGCGTACAGCATGCCGGTGGGCCGACCTTTGTTCACGCTGTATGCGGGATACTACGACAGTCAGGCGAGCCCAGGAACCTCACGGTTCTTCTCACTGACCCCCAGCGTCACCGCGGGGCTGGGCCAGGGATTCGAGGGCTCGGCCTCGATGTTGATCGAAGGGCTTACCAGCGAATTGAATGGTGAACAATTTGGTCGCCGCTTCGATGTGCGTCGCCGGGACCTCACCACCAAGCTCCGATGGACCGGGCCACTGGCAACGTCGCGTTTCCGCGTGGGCTTGCAGGGCATGGCGGTAATACCGTTGGGGAGTGATCCTCGCGCGGGAAATCTGGTGCCCAAAGACTCCGGCATCGAGCCCGGGATCATGGGCATGGTCTCGACCAACGTGGGTTGGTTCAACTTTCCCCTGCGTATCCACGCCAACATCGGTCACTGGTGGAGCCGCGACGACGGTGCGTTCTATTACCGTGACAACCCCGCGTTCCTGGCGCTTTCGGGTGACGGCAACGACGTAACCTCGGCGGGCCTGGGATTCGAAGCCGGATTCCGACGGGCCGTCGTGCTGGCCGAAGTCACGACCGAGCACTTCATGGACCAGCGCGGGCAGATTCGTGGCAGCGAAAATCTGTGGCGAGGTACGTTGGGATTCCGCACGCTCGTGGGTGGCGACATCGGCTTGACCGCCGGCGTCAGCTTTGACCTTTCGAGTGACGACGATCGCACCGCGTTCGACCCCGACGATGCCTACGCCGACGTTGAGTTCCGCGCCGGCATCACCCTGGGCAGCGTGCTGAGTCGTGATAAGTATGAAACCAAGGATCGCGACAAGAAGAGGTTGGCGGCGGCCGCGAAGAACACTCCGGCTGAGCCAGAGCCCGCGCCGGAGCTCGTCGAAGCACCCGAGCCCGAGCCGGTAGGCGCCGCGTTCACGGCCGCGGTGTTGGAGCCTGTGCCCGTGCCCGAACCAAAGGTCGTCGTGGAGAGTCCGGCTGAGGCGCGTGTGGTCCAGTTGGAAGCGCGCATCCAGCAACTCGAAACCGTAGCTCGCATGACCTGGCTCGAGTCGCGCATTGCCTGGCTCGAGGGTCGGCAAGGTGTGACCACGCCAGCCGCCAGCGCTGGTCCGGCCGCGGCCGAACCCACGCCGGTGCAGAGTGTCCAAGCCGATGTCGTAGAACCCAAGGCTGCGCAGGTCGAAGCCGCGCCGCAAGAAACCCGACGGGAAGCGCCGCGGGAAACGGTGCAGCAGGAAGCAGTGCCGCAAGAAACCGCATCGACGGAAACAGCATCGACGGAAACGCCGTTGACGGAAACGGCTCCGCAAGAAGCGGCGTCGACGGAAACGATCTTGCCGGCCACGACGGAATCGGTTTCAGCAGAGTTGACCCCCGAGCCCGAACTGGAATCGGTCCCGGTGGAGACGCCCGCCGAAGCAGTAGGGAAGTCAGCCCAGGTAGAGGTTCCCGTCGAACCCGAGCTGCAACCATCTGCGGTGGTGGAGCCGCCTGTGACTTCGACATTGGAGACAGCCGCGAAGGTCACGACCGTACCGCCCGCGGACAATGCAGCGGTTCAAGTACCCAACAATGCAACGGTCCAGGTACCTACGGTCTCGGCCGGACAAGCGGCCGCATCGAGCCGGCCGCAGAGTCAGCCTTCAGGCACCAGGTTGTTGGTGAATGACACGCCGCCGACCGAACCGGTTCGAGATCCGGAGATTGCGGCCTTACTGGGTGAAGTGTCACGTCGGAAGGCCAAGGCACAGCCCGAGCCGGACGCTGCTTCGTCCGAGCCCCCGAAGGTCGAATCAACCCCCGAGCCCCTGCCCGAGGCGCCAGCCGAAGTAGCGCCAGTGGAAGCAGCGCCAGTGGAAGCGTTGCCGGAGGTCGTTGAAGTACCGCCGTTTCCGTTCGAATCGGGAAGTCGAATGGAACTGGCCAGCGCGACGGTGGGTACCGATCTGTTGGCCACCGACGCCGCGCGTGACCAGCTGAACACGTTGGCGGCCGGCCTGTTGCTCCACCCCGGCGTGCAGGTTGCGCTGATCGTCCACACCGACGAGACCGACCCCGCGTTGGGGTTGCAACGCAGCCAGGATATCGCCATGCGAGCGCAGGAGTATCTGGTGCTTCAGGGCGTGGCCTACGGGCAGATCGTGCCGCTGGGCCTGGGCAATGCAGAGAACGCCGGAGCGGGAGTCGATCGAATCGAGGCCGAGCGAATCAGGTAGTCGCGTCGGCGCACATCCGAGCGAAGTCTTCCATGGGAATCGGTGCGTAGGGCGGTCGCACCGAGTCGGGCGCCCAACCTCGCAAGAAGGCCAGCGCTCCGCCGCATACGCGGCCCTGGCAGGCGCCCATGCCACACCGCGTCTTGAGTTTGGCGTCGCGGAAACTCCCGTACGGATGGAGATGTTCCAACGGAACATCTTCGCAACGGCAAACGATCGTGTCTTCTTGCCCCAGGTGACGCAGCTCGTCGCGAAGCTGGTAGGTATCGTTCAGGCCCTGGGCGAACGATCGCCCGCGGTCCAAACGTTTCTGCAGATCCCTACCTATGGTTTGTCCACATGCACGGAGCGCCGCCACCTCCCCCTCGACCAAAGCCAGGTCGGCGCCACCAATGCCGTTGCTTTCTCCGGCGCAGTAGACGTTGGCGATCGAAGTCTGCTGATGGTCATTCACGCGCACGGCTTCGCCGTTCAGGTCACAGCCCAGCGCGCGTGCAAGGACGGTGTCGGGTACTACGCCGAAACCACAGCCTATCAGATCGCATTCCAACGTCTTGGTGACGGCTGCAGCCGACTCGGGTTTGCGAGTCAGGTCGATCTCCAGCGATTGTGACCTCGCCCGTATCGCGAGTGGCCAGGTGGAATACTGCCGGGGAATGGGCCGCGTGGCGCGTTTCAGCTTCACTGCTTCCCGCAACTTGCGTGGATGCCACGCCAGACTCGCCCCGAAGGCCAGGACGCGCGTGCGCCGCGCCTGCTCGGCGATGCACAGGACGTGGGCGCCGCGTTGCATCAGGAACGCGCCCACGGCCAACAAGAGAGGGCCGGTGCCCACCAACGCGACTCGCTTGCCAACCACCGGGAGTCCACCCTTGACCAACGCCTGCAGTCCACCGACGCCCACTACCCCAGGCAGGGTCCATCCTGGAAACGGCAGGAATCGTTCGTGGGCTCCCGTGGCCAGGATTAGTTTCTCGCACTGGAACTTCTTGGCGCCATCGACCGAGTGGGCAAACAGCTCGTGGGGCGAAGGGGCGTAGACAACGGTGGCGCCGCCCACCATGTGTACCTTTGCCTGCCTTGCCCGCGCGTACCATTGCGCGGCCCGGGGCGGCAACGTTTCGCGTTCGGCTCGCCACACCTGGCCACCGACATGGGGGTTGTCGTCGACCAGCGTAACCTGACAACCAGTCTCGGCCGCCGTTACCGCCGCGGCCAGTCCCGCGGGGCCGGCTCCTACCACCAGAATGTCGGACCTGCTGCTGGTCATTGGGTCGAGACCTCCATGCCATCGGCGCATAGCAGGTTGCAGGTGCGAACGCCGGACGCTCCGTTCACGGTCATGCGGCACTCGAAGCAGATTCCCATGCCGCACAAGGGTCCGCGTTCGTCTCCGTTGGGCGATTCGCGAAACGAGTGTACCCCGTTCATCATCAGGGCCGCGGCGACCGTGGTTCCGGGTTCCACGGCTATCTCGCGACCGTCTATGGTCATGCGTATGCGATCACTCATGATCGCGCGCTCGCGTAAGGGGCGGGGTCGATGTCGGGTTCTTCTTTCAGTACGAACTGCTTGATCAGCCGGGCCGTGCCCAACGCGGTAGTAATGCCCAGACCCTCGTGGCCACAGGCTATATATAGGTGCGGCTGAGTGGGGTGGGGGCCAATGATGGGCAGGTTGTCGCGGGTGGCTCCTCGAAACCCCGTCCAGGTCCGTACGGCTTGCAGCTTGGCGATGCCGGGCATGTATTCCATGGCGCGGTTCACCATCTTGGCCAGCACGCCAGGATCCACGACCGAATCTACCTTGCCGAACTGTCGCGACGATCCCAGCAGCATCTGCCCGGTGGCGCGCGGTTGCAGGTTGAAGGCCACGCTTTCCGAGTTTGTTTCTCCGTGGTTGCCGTGGGCCGTCTTGAGGTAGCCCAGTTCGATCAGCTGGTGGTTGCAGAACCCGGCTGAACGCTCGGAGATGACCAAGTGCCCCTTGCGCGGAATCACGTGGATGTCCAGGGGCTCGGTGAGCAACCCCAAGGCATAGTTGCCTGCTGCGTTTACGACAACGTCAGCGGTCAAGGTGGTGCCGTCGTTGGCGGTTACGATGTTGTCGTCTATTTCGGTGACGTCCACTTGCTGAACGTCGCAGTTCGCATCGTTCAGTAGCCATTCAACGACGGTGGGAGGGTAGACGACGCTGTCACCGGCAACCCGTAGTGCCCCAGCCAGGCCCGGACGTAGATTGGGTTCGGCTTCGGCCAGTTGGTGCTCATCGAGAATTTCGGCATCGACGCCCTGGTCGGAATAGGCGCGGTGCTTCGACCGCACGGCGTCCATTTCCTCGGAGTCGGCAGCCACCCACAGCGTGCCGCGCGTTTCCCGCTCGCCGTAGTCGGGCAGGTCCAATTGGTCCCATAGCTCGCGTGACAGTTTTGTCAGCGCGAACTGGGCCGGAGAGTCGTCCATGATGACCACGTGGCCCATGCCGGCGGCGGTCGTGCCGCACCCCGGTGGCCGCGAATCCAGCACGGTAACGCTGTATCCCGCTCGCGCGAGTTCGCGAGCACAGGCGGCGCCGACGATACCGGCACCCACGACGATTGCCCGACGGGAGTCCATGTCACAGACTGTACCAAGCCGGGGGCGGGCTTGCTTGCGGTTTCGTGGAATGCAGGCCAATCGAAGCCGATAGTCACAAGTTCGGATCACCGAAGCGGCGGCACCGGACGACTTGTCTTGTTCGTTCAGGGAGCCTTGCCGGCCTGGAGAGCGGCCGTGGCACGGTCCCGGAGCTGCTTGTCGAAGTCCGCGTCGTAGTGCGTCTTGTCCAGGTTCTCCAACACCTTGCGATAGCAATCCACGGCATCGGCCGTGCGGTCCACGGCCAGGTACCCCTCGGCCAGGCTGTCGTAGACATTGGCCGAGTCGGGAAACAGTTCGGCGTTGAACTCGAACAGCCGCACCGCGGTTTCGTTCTGGCCGTGGTTCATGGCTCCGTAGGCC
Organism: Candidatus Krumholzibacteriota bacterium; assembly: GCA_029262065.1. Lineage (GTDB taxonomy): Bacteria > Krumholzibacteriota > Krumholzibacteriia > JAJRXK01 > JAJRXK01 > JAJDAC01. Next base: position 260,007 of record JAJDAC010000048.1, read on the forward strand.
AGCGCGTTCAGTTGAGGCTCACCGAAATCGTAGGCATCGGGCTGGGTCTCGCGCAGTTGATTGTAACGAGCAATGGCCGCGTCCACGCCCGACGACATGAGCTCGGGCATGAGTGTCTGGGCGATACCCGGCTTTTCGGGGGAGGCAGCCGGCTCCTGCAGATGCAGTGGCTGCCCGTTCTTCACGATGCGTTCGATGTGATCGAGGATGGTCCAGTCTTCCATGGGGTTGCCGGCGGTCACCACGAACGAGGCTTCGTAGCCGGGAACCAGGCGTCCCAGTTTTCTTTCGGGAAAGATGGCGTGCGTCGCGATCGACGTAAGCATGTTCAATAGCTCGTCGGCGTTGAAGACATTCATTTCGACGATGTTGGCCAACTCATCGCGCACCGTGGTATGTGCGTCTACCCCCAAGGCCAACTGCGCACCAGCTGCGCGTAGCAGTGTAAGGTTATGCCGGTGGATTTCTTTCTTCTCGTCACCGCCACCGGGTCGGTGGCTCAGCGTGGTGGTGATCAGCCGAATGCGGGCGTCGACCATGGCTTTCACATCGTCGGCTTCCAGGCGTTCCAGTGGAAGATGAGTGATCTCGTCCACGCCGCTTTCCACGGCCACCTGGAAGTCATGACGACTGGTGACGTGCGCCGATACTGAGAGGCCCGCTGCATGGGCGAGTTGCACTACCAGGGGAGCGAGTTTCGGATCCAGTCCGTACTTGCCCACGAAGTTTTCATTGCCGACGCGTTCGTCGTGGTACTCCGACATCTCCAAGTAGAGTTTCACGAAGTCGGGATCGTCATCCAGGAATCTCGGCCAGGCTTCCATGAGGTCTGATTCACTCGATACCGCGTTGAAACCGATACCCTGGGCGTCGAGGCCGTACTCCTTGGTCACGTCGGTATAGATCTGTGAAGGGTGTCCGCCCGGGCTGGTGAAACCGCCGTTGGCGTACGCTACTTCGATGATCCCGGCTTCTTTGACGCGTTCACGGATTTCGCGCGTGAGCACCACGGTGTTGTTGGGGTTCTTCAGGTACAGAATGCCCTTGGAGGCCAGCATGTAGGTTTGTTCTTCGACGTTCTGTCCGTCGGAAAGCCAGTGTGCGTGGGCGTCGGCTAGCGGCGGAATGACGTAGGAGCCGTTCAGGTCGACGATGTCGATGGCATCGGCGGTTACGCCCGTGTCGACGAACACTCCGTCCACTGTGACGCGGTCTCCGTAATCGAAGGATTCGCCGTTCCACCAGTACCCGTTGGTCCAGGCCACGGCGGAGGGTAGCGCCTCAGATTGGGCGAAAACGGGGCAAACGGCTGGGACCAGGGCAAGCACAAGGGCGGTGGCGGTGGCCAGCGCAGCAAGCTGGTGGGTGCGCAACGGTTAGCCTTTCGGTAGTGGCGGGTACGCTCGACGAACGGTTGCGAGTCGTGGCGGAACTACGGTCTGGGGGCCAAATTGGTTGCCGTCAGGGGGCGAATCCGTGCTGAAAGGGATCGGCAGGATCCAGGTGCAGCGTGGCCTCGGCGGTGATGTGGGCGTGGCCGCTGACGGTTGGGTAGACTCCATCGATTCCACCTTCGGTGGCGGGGGTGAACGTCCCCCGAAACAGGCTGCCGATGATGCTCTCCTGGCCCCATGTTTCTCCGACGGCCAACTTCCCGTCCGCGACCAGGCAAGCCATTTTGGCGCTCGTACCGGTGCCGCAAGGAGAGCGGTCGTACGCGCGTCCAGGACACAACACGAAGTTGCGACTGTCGGCATCGCGACGAGTGGGCGCAGCGAACAACTCGATATGATCGATCTCTTCTGAGTTGGCGCCGGTGATGCCGTTGTGGATCAACGATTGTCGGATGTGCCACGTGAGTTCGGTGAGTTCGTGGATCTTGTCGAAGTGCAGTTCAACGGACGGTTCTTTCACCAGGTAGAACCAGTTTCCACCCCAGGCAATGTCACCGTGGAACGTTCCGTGGCTGTTGGTCTCGACGGCTACGTTGGTTTGATGGCGGAAGCTGAACACGTTGGCGACCGAGATGCTTCCGTCTTCGTTGCCGGCGATGGTCACGTTGCCGGCTGGAGTCTCGAGCGTGTGGGTTCCTGCTGGTAGTCGGCCCAGGTGCGCGAGCGTTCGTGCAACACCAATGGTTCCGTGCACACACATTCCCAACACGCCTACGTTGTTGAAGAAGATGACCTGCGCCAGGTTCTTGGGGTCGTGAGGTTCAAGGAGTAGCGCACCGACCAAGGCGTCGTTGCCACGGGGTTCGTTGACCACGGCCGAGCGAAAGTGATCGTGTTGGGATCGAAAGGTGGCCAGCCGATCGGCGGCCGGCCCCGATCCCAGGTCCGGGGCACCCTCAAGGACGACGCGGGTGGGCTCGCCCTCGGTGTGGGAGTCGATGACGCGGATAGGGGTCGATGGGGCCATGGAGGGAATTGTAGCCGCGGGGCGGGGGCGGGCGCCAGCGGTTCGACGATCCAGGACCCGCCGGAAGCGCCTGAAACTGGTTGTTGGGGCTTCAGTTGGAGGCGCTGGGACTGTCTGGCCGGGGCGGGTTGACAGAGGCACAGGCCTTGCCTAATCTTCTTGTCTGCTCTTTCGCTGGGTCCACCCCAGTCGGTCCCGGAACGGGACGCTGCCAGTTTGTTCCTCGGTAGCTCAATGGTAGAGCATGCGGCTGTTAACCGCAGGGTTGTAGGTTCAAGTCCTACCCGAGGAGCCAAATATAGAGGCTACGGATTCGTCCGGGCCTTTGGTTAACGGGAACCCCGTCTGAAGTGTCAGGCGGGGCTTTCGTTTGCCATGTTTTGGGACTGTTCGCGGGTGTTTGGAACGGCGCAGTCTCTGTTTGTGTTGGGGGGTCATTCGGGGTGCGAGTGGGTGGCCAATACGGACAGGGGAGAGTCTCAGGGTCTCGGAAATGGGGTGAGACTGGGAAATTCGGTTAACGCACTCGCCAACTTTGGCGCTGCTCGTCAGTGGTCGGTGACCTCGTTAGCTGGGATGTCATCAGTCATGGAAGGCTCGGCGCGGACGCCACGCTCTCGCGCTTTCCTCCACGTACTCCAGCATCACTGGATCCTGCCGTCTCAATCGCCGGCTTTCGTGTTTGTGCTCAGCGGCGCCGAATAGAACGATGTTGTACTCTGCCAGATCTTCTTCCGACCCTAGGTACCAGAACTCACCGTCGTCGTCTATCGTCGGTGCTGAGCCATAGAAAATACCGTCCATGCCCAGATGGTGCGCCACGAACTCGGCGACCATCTGCGTTGGCACGTACTCAAGGAGCTCGTCTGACGGCCTGACCGGGCGCGCGATAAGTGCATGGAACTTCGTTAGAAACGATCTTCGGGCGAACGCCCGTTCGTACCCAGCATCGAATACAGTTCCGATGGAGAAGCGTTGAATGGCTCTAAGATCCAGGATCTTGGCTTGTTTGAGAAGACGAAAGCACTCCGTTACAACAACGCCGCCAATGACACGTTGCAGTCCCATCTCCAGCTCTACGGACTTCTTGTGAGAGGGTGGGTTAGATCGTAGATTCTTCGTTTCCGAACTTCTTCTGAAGTTGCTGCGCGACCTCTTCCAGTAGCAGCGACGAAAATCGATCAAGGAACTCGATGACGTTGGTGAGTTCGCCAATAGCAGGCGGGGATGCGAGGCCACCGGTGTGAGCCACCCTGTTTCTATTCGAGGCCAATTGGTCAAGAAACGCCCTTGTTGCCGTTGCACATTCTCGAGTGCCAGTCTCTTCGAGTATGTCGCGCAGGGCTTGATCTCGCCCAAAGGAATCCCATTGAATCTCAATGGAGATTCTCCCAAAAAGCTTGGCTATGTTCTCTGCATTTAGTACGCCATGTCCCGTAGTGAAGCAGCTTGCATTCAACAAGAAGGTATCGCCCCCACTACATGTGGCGAGGTTGGCTGCCAATGCCTGAAAGTCATAAGACGTGTGGGCGAGCGGGCGCCGAATGCTCTGCAGGGCGATGCCAGTCCTGTAGACATTCTCCTCGGCCAACTTTGGGGGCAGACCATCGAACGAACCGCTAGCGGCATTGATTGCCTCTACCGCGAAGGTAAGAATGTCTCGCAAGTATTCCTCTAGAGCACCGTAGCACACGACGAAGAAAGCCCCGTAGGCAACGCCATCATTGGTGTTCCGGGAGTTCATGAACTCCTGTCCGAGTCGTTTCGAGCCGTCGTCGATCCCATTCCACATGAGCATCGGGCCCAGCCGCGGGCGAAGCCGGGTGGCAGCTGACAAGAACATCGCAGTTTCTCGAACCTCGGCAACGATTGCTCTTGCCGTTGCAAGCGTCGGACGGGCCCGCTTCCGAAACTGATCAGAGATTTTCACGAAATACTGCCTCGATTTTGTCTTGCCTCTCCTTAATCGCAGCGGCTGTGTTGGGGCGTCCCACGATTACTTCGTACTCCTCAGCGTTCTGGAGGAGTTTCATTACTGCCGCGGAGATTCTTGCGCGCCGCTTGACAAGAAGAACTCCTCTGTCGCCGAGTCTGTCGAGCGCAACCATAACGGCATCGTAGAGAGGCTTCGACAGGCGCCAATCTGATTCAGGTTTGGTTCTAAAGGTCTCGTCGCCGAATATTTCGCGGGCGAGGCTCAGCCGCGAGAGGAACGCTTTGCGCAATTCGGCAATTTCGTCTTCAGTCGCGTTTTTTAGGTCCCTCATGCAAGCGTCTAGGATCGACCTGACTGACCCTTTCAACTTGGAGCGTCGCCTAAAGGCGAAGAACCGGAGCACTAGTTCACAGTCGCCCATGCGTTTGTACAACTTGTTCTCCCGAAGGCCTGCGTTTACCCGACCCGAGCGGATGTTGTCCTCGTAGGGGGGTATCTCCCATAGTTCGTTGAACAGCCGATCGCCCGCGAGATCTGTCAGGAGGTCATTGAATGGACCTGAATAGAGGCAGTTTCTCAGCTCTTGGGGGTTGAGATTCTGACCACCAGTGTTTAGGCGTTCGAACACGATTCGACGAACGTCATTGTCTTCGGCTTCGTCTCGACCAGACTCCACCAAGAGAATGGTGGCGGACACCCTTCGACGATCAAGGCCTCGGCAGATTCTTGGCGGACAATCCGCGTAGGTGCGGCCGTTGAGGGCATTCCACGTCTCAAGTCCCCTGAGTGTCAGGCGATTTTCGTAAAACTCGACGATTGTGCTCAGGCGCTGCTGGCCGTCCATCACTTCATACCTGTTCAAATCGTATTCGAACAGGAACACTGGCGGAATCGGAATGTTCATGAGCAACGACTCGATCAACCGCGACTTCTTCTTTGCGTCCCAGACTAGCCGGCGTTGGTATTCCGGGTGAAGGTTTATCCAGTTCTTTCCGTTCACGAAGTCCAGGATCTGTGGGAGCAGGAAATCGTTTCGTTCCTGGGCCAGCCGGTATCGGCCAGAGTCGTAGAGTTCTTCGATTTCTCGGTCGGTTAGTTTGTTGGCCATTCAGCTCTCCTCATCGTCATGTTGACGCGTCCTTCTTGGGCAGCATCGCGCTCGTCAGTCGTCAACTTGTGAAACATCAGCGTTTGCCCTCAAGCGGGTGTTGAGGCGTGTCCATGACCGTTTCAGCCGACAAGGGGCTGTCTAACGACGATGGACCGGACTCGGCAACGGAGACGGGGTCAGCAGTCAGAAGACGTCGAAGCCGAGAATTGATCGTTCCACTCTATGCTCCTGGAGATCCTGCGATAGCTCTTCTCGCTCTTGGAACATGTGCTTTCTACTCCCACTAGGAGGCGATTCTGGAAGGCCGGGCACAACCAGCGCAGCTCCATGATCTGCGTGACCCTTGCACGCGTCAACCCCAGTCGACGGGCGATTTCAGCTTGGTTTTCGATTTCGCCCCGCTCGATCATCCCATTCCACTGATGGGCGAGGGCTAGGAGTCGCGTGACGCGGGGAACCTCAGTGTTCTTGTCCGCGGCTGGTGTATGCACACGCGAAGGGTCCTTGACCCGCCGTGACTTCAGCCCCGCCCGTAGCCGTACTTCAGTCCCCTCGGTTTCCCTCATGCGGCTGCTCCTTCACCGTCGTTTTCGTCGAGTAGGAACTTTACGCCGTCCGCCGCGAATTGAATTGCCAGCTCGTCGGATTCCCCGTCGTAACGGATCTCATCGATCAGCAGGCGCATCACTCGAACCTGCTCGCGCGGATGTAGGACCTCCCATATCGGATCGAAGCTCTCGATCGCCTGGCGAAGGGCTTCTGCGTCGATTGTTGTTGTGACCAGCGATTCCTGTTTCGCGCGTAAAGACTTTAGCCGAAGCTCCTGTTCATCGCCTTGGTCGGCGAGTGCGTCGAGTTTTCGCCGAGCCACCTGGCCGGCACGCCTGGCCTGGCCCGCCGTGACTGCCAGCATGCCTTCTTGTTCGGCCACGTGTTGTAGCTCACGCTCGCAGTCGCGAATCTCGGCTCCAACGAGGGCGAGTTGCTCTTTTCGCTCTGCATGCGCAGCGGCAATTGTCGCGTTCACGAGATCGGGATCACTGCCGACCCGCCGGATCTGCTCGACGACCACACGGTCGATGTCCGCCATTTTCACGGACTTCGTGGGGCAGGTGGCCCAGCCTGACTTCTGAGCCCGTGTGCATACGTAGTAGCGATGCAGTTTGGCTCCGCGCCGGGTGTACGAGGGCGTCATCGCAGCGTCGCAGTGCGCACAGCGGAGAAGTCCCTTCAGCAGCGCGACGTGGTGGTTCTTGGAATGTCGTCCGCCATCGGTTCCGTTGGCTTCGACCATGGCCTGGATGGCACTCCATTGATCGTGCTCAAGAATGCCCTCGTGCTCGCCGTCGTGGATCTCGTTCTTGCAGCGTACCTGGCCAACATAGATCGGGTTGGTCAGCAATCTTCGTAGGGAGGCCACGTTGAAGGGCTTGCCGTGCCGATAGACGCCGTCCCTTGTGGTCCAGGACTTGGTGGTCCAGCCTCGCTCGGCCAGCGATTGGACGGTTTGCGTCAGGCTGCCGAGTTCGAGATAGAGAGCGAATATGGCCCGCACTCGAATCGCTTCGTCTTTGCTTGGCAAGAGCCTTCCGTCCAGCAGGTCAAAGCCCAGAGGCACTGGTCCACCCGTCCACTTTCCGCGACGGCGTGCAGCCACGACCTTGTCGCGCGTGCGTTCGCTGATCATCCCGCGTTCCAGTTCAGCGAAGACACCCAGCATGCCGATCATTGCCCGACCCATGGGGCCAGAGGTGTCGAAGTTTTGGGTCACGGACTTGAACGCCACACCCTGCGTCTCGAAGTCGTCCAGCATCGCGAGGAGATCGCGCTGGTTGCGGCTGAGCCGGTCCAGCTTGTAGACGATGACGACGTCCACATGCTTCGCCTCGATGTCCGAAAGCAGTCTCTGAAGAGCCGGGCGCTGAATTGTGGACGCCGAGTACCCTGCGTCGTCGTAGCTGGGCTCGATGGCGATCCATCCGTTGCTTGTCTGCGAGCGGATCAGTGCCTCGGCAGCCTCGCGCTGGTTGTCGATGGATGAGAAATCACCCTCCGCCTGGCCAGCGGTCGAGACACGTGTGTACGTCGCGCACCGCAGTGTTGGTGAGCGTTCAGTCGCGCGGCGAGCCATCGTTGCTCTTCTTGATTTGGAGGTCTTGGCGAAGCAGTCTCAGCTCGGTGGCGATCTCCTGTAGGGCCATCACGATGTCGGGGATGTCCTTCTCGATGACCGTGCGACCCATGCGTGTTTCATGGAAGGCGACGTCGTTCATCGCGGTGCTCCCTTCGCGTCGACCAGCCCGAAGAAACGTTTTCCATTCCAGTTCGTGCCGGTAATCTCGCGAGCGACTCCGGAGAGTGAGCGGAACACTCGGCCCTGGTACTCGATACCTTGGTCAATGACGGTGACTTGGTGCAGGTCGCCTGCGTACTCGCGACTCAGCATCGTTCCGGGTCGAAGCTCTGATGGCCTGCTGGGTCTAAGAGTCACGACGTGGGCTGTCTGCGGTTGTCGAGGAGGGAGGAAGCGAGCGTCGAATGGTTCGATCGATTCTGCGATCTCCTCCAGGCGTCGCTTTGTGTCTTCGCTGAGCCCGCCCCACTTGAGTTCTTGGACCCGCCAAGCGAGCCGACGGAAGAGCTGCTGCTTGTGCTTGGACTTGGTCGGGAACCCATACAGCTCCAGGTGCTTCTCACGGAGCTGGGAGACCGTCATTTCCTTCAACTCGTTCAGTTGTCGGAGCACCGATCCGTCCCGATCTTCGTACAGCTTGCGGGGGTCGGGACACACGGCTGGGTTCGTGGTTGGGGGTGACTTTCTCATTTTGATCTCCTTGCGGTGCGTCTTCAATCCGTTAACCGGCTGGAGATTAATCACTTGAGTGGCTGTGAACATCAAGTCGAGTCTGAAGGGCTTTGGTGGGCTTGCTTAGGTCGAGTCTTGGGTCCTATGCCGCTCCCGGTGAGACGCAAATAGGCCGTGGCGAACAACTTAGCTAGGTCCCGGTCAGGCTTGTTCGTTGTTCCCCAATTCATCTGCATTCCAATTGCACCTCTGGTTCAGGATTTCGTGGCTTCTGGCGTCTATCTCTACATACCGGACCGAGCAGGAAACCGAGCCAGATCACCCTGCGCGTTCTTGCTAGAGCGGCGTGCAATGGCTACGCTTCGGGCGAACGTGAAAGTCGAATCAGTGTGTCCCGGTCTGAAACTCTCCCCGGTTCAAGCCGGCCGCTGCCAGTAGCAAAGAATGGGGGGAATCAATGTCCAAGGAGAAACACGGCGCCCGACCCTGGGTCGGAGCGTCCGACCGCGTCGTCAAGGGCGGCTTCGAGCGGGGACTGTCCAGCAGCCCGACAGCTCGGGAGGCGTTGGGAATCGGTCCCGTAGAACCAACGCCAAGAAGTGGCTTGCTCGGTGGTCTCGGAGACCAGGTCAGGATTGGATACGTTCCACGGAAGAAAAGGGTGAAGCGAACCAGGCAGCCGGAAGTGGCTTTCGGACCTCCTTGGATTACCGGGTTCCTTTTGTACGACGGCCGCCACCCCGCACTCGCCGAGTACTTTCGGTACAATCGTCGAATGCTCGGCCAGGCAGCAGGCAGTGAGATCTTGTTGGTTGGCATCGGTCACCCGAGCCACGTCGATGAAGTATTCCGAGAGCTTGCACCCGATGAGGTGGTGCGCGATTTCGAGGGCCGGTTTACCGAAATCTATGACAAGCTGGTCCAGAAACTCGACGGGCGCACCGACGTGGGAATCGACGGTACGGAGGAGCTTGCGCAGATCCTCGGCGTGAAGCGCGATCAGCTTCCGTCCCTACACTTCGTTTCCTATCCGCGGTCGGACGAAGATGTCAATATTCGAATCCCGCCAAGCCTTGTTGACTCCGCGGCCAAGTTGCGTCTGGTGACGGATGTGCTGTTGCCAGCGTTCGAGCAGATTTGTCGCGATAGTCCGTTCCGTGATGGGGTCTCGAACAAGCAAGTGATGGAGGCCTTCCGTCCGAGCGCCCTTTCGATCGAAAGGGAACTCCAGCGGCTGGCGCCATCCGATGTACCGACGACTCGCGATGGGTGGCAGCGGTTTCCGGCGATCGGCGATGTTCAGTATCATGAGCGCAATCAGCTACTCGTGGTTGATGGGCGAGAGTACCGGCTCCAGACAGAAGGACGTGCACGCGTGGTCGAGGTACTCCTAGCGGCCAGTCAATCGGGCAATGGCGCCGTCAAGCATCAGCAATTGATGCAAGAGGCAGACCTTCGCTTTGAGAAGATTCAGGATGTGTTCAAGGGCCATCCGTTGATGAAAGACGGAGTTCTCCGGGCTCGTACAAGGGGTTACTGGAGTATTTGCGTGTAGCCTGGTTCAGGACATTGGCGTCGATTCAGGGCGGGGTTCGTTGGACCTCGTCCTCTTTTTTTGTCACTTCCACGATTTTCCACCAGAGCCTCCACCCGGTTCCACTTCCGAGCAAATAGACAATTCAACGGACTTGGGAATCTCACGAGAATGTTTCGGTGGGCCCCCTGGTGTCGTACTGCCCCAAGTCCCATCGGGGGGCCCCTAGGATTAGGGGCAGGGCATGGGGCAAATCCCAACTGACGTTGAGCCCTATCTGACTCGGCTCGTTCGTTCGGTAGCAGCAGGTCTGATACGCGGTCCTGGGTTTCACCCCCAAGACGTCCACGACCTCGAACAAGACCTTCACGCCGACATGCTTGATCGTTGGTCGAGTTTCGATGCGTCAAAGTCATCGCCACGTACTTTCGCGGATCGAGTCGTTCGGCATCGGGCTAGTCGACTGATTCAGTATCAGTTCGCGCAGTGCCGAAACCCGTTTCGGATCGCCGGAAGTGTCGAGCAGTTGGAAGATGCTGCGGACTCGCAGCGACGCGTGGGGACGGTGCGCGACTACCTCAGGGCAACTGGATCAGACGTCTCTGCGTCAGTAGCGCTTCAGATCGATCTCGAGAAAGCCATGGAGTTGCTGCCACCTGAAGTTCGAGAGGTGTGTTACCTCCGAGGCAGCGGGCTGACGATTCGCGAGGTGGCGACTGAAGCCAACATCTCACCGCGAACCGTGAATCGGGCAATTTCGTCTGCGCGGAATCGGCTCCGAGATCTTGGGCTAGATGATTACTTGAAGTGACGCAGTTCTTCGTGGGATCCGGTATGTAACAGGTAGATAGACTCCAGACTCCGAGGTGTTTGATTGCGCACGTTTCGTTTTCGACCGGAAGTCGACTTTGATGGCGTTCAGTCCTCCGCCTTGTTGGCCACCCTGGCGGCGGAGGCCATTCATGGACGTACCTGTGTCCGCCTGCACGCGAGGTATCGGATTGACTCCGAGTCGCGGCGTTTGCATTGCGATACCGAAACGCCCGTCGGCGAGACCCTAGCCAGCGTATTTACCCTCTTGGCTAGCAGGACGCTGGGTGAGGATGCGTTCGTGATTGAGTCGCTCGAAGGAAAGCCTACGGGCCACGGAGGGAATCATGGGAGCTGATCGCGAGGTGGGTCCCTTTCGGAAAGCCGCGAGCCGAAACAAGCGAGCGAAGATCTTCCTCTGGGGCGATTCAGGCGTTGGCAAGACTACGCTCGGTTTGCAGTTCCCTGGAATCGTGATCCTGGACTTGGAGGGTGGTACTGACCTATACGGTGACAGCTTTTGCTTCGACGTACTTCAGGCTTCCACCGCCGATGAGGTCATGCGTGGCGTCGACTGGTTGTGCACCGGAAGTCATGGCTACAAGACCCTGATGGTCGATCCGATTACCGTCTACTGGGACGCGCTCCAGTACAAGTGGAGCGACATCTTTCTGAAGCGAAACCAGGGCAGCAAAGGGTTCAAACACGAGTTCTACGACCTGCAGCCGCGCGACTGGATGACCTTGAAGGCCGAGTTCAAGGAACTGATTCGAAAGCTCATCTCCCTCGACATGAACGTCATCGTCACAGCCCGCCAGAAGGCGCTGTACGCGGACAGCGGCTTCATGAAGAAGATCGGCGAGACCTTCGACGGGGAGAAGAGTCTCCCGTACCTGTTCGACACCATCGTTCGGATGTACCGCGACGAGAAGGGCCGCTTCGTAGGTGAGTGTCTGAAAGACCGCGCGAACAAGCTGCCGAGGGGCGAATTCGAATGCAGTTTTCAAGTCTTCGACGCTGCATACGGGCTCTCTGGGCGAGAACCCGTTACTTCGCTCTCTGGCGCCGCTGACAGCGAGCAGCGGGCCCGCATTCAGGAGGCTTGCCGTCTGCTGCGTGTTTCGGACGCCAACCTCAATCGTCGGCTCGCAGACTACGGCGCGAAATCGATCGATGAACTGTCAGCTGATGCCGCGGCGACGATCATAAAGAAGCTCGAGGTTGCATTGCGCAGTAGTTCGCAAGGAGATCTGGGCGGAAGTCAGGAGATCTGATGGTGAGAGTAGACCTGGGTTCCATCGAGAGCCCTCAGGATCGGCAGCCGGTGCCCGCGGGGACTTACTACTGCGAGCTGGAGGCCATCGAAGAGCGGCGTACCAAGTCCGGGGACGATCTGTGGTCACTACGATGGATCATTCAAACTGGACCGTACGAGGGGCGCGCTCTGTGGGACAGCGTGGCATTCAGCGAAGCAGCTCTGCCAAAAGTGAAGATCCTTTGTACCGCACTCGGTGTTGGCGAAGGTGGGGAGGTAGAACTCAGACCGGATGTCCTGATCGGCCGGCGCTGCTACGTCAGGGTGTACATCGAGACACAGACCTACGGAGGTGGACCGCCTCGTAATCGAGTGCCTTTCGATGGTTATGCTACGCAATCCGACAATGGAGGCGGGAATGACATCCCGTTCTAAATTCGCGGAGATATTCATAAACGAACGGCAGTTGCGTGACGTTATCCCCGACGCGTGGACGGTCTTGTACGAGGCGAATCGTCCACCGCAGGTGTTCAGGTTCTCCGGTCAGATCGCGCGCCTCAAGAGGGTTGGCGCGAGTGTTCGCATCGAGGTCGTAGAAGAGCCCTCCATGTTTGGAATGCTCGTCAGGGCTGCGGACTGGAAACGAACTACCTTAGGCGGTCCAAAGGACGCGAAGCCACCCAAGGACCTAGTACGAGACATGATCGCGAACCCGGATTCTGGGCTTCCCGAGCTCGTGGGCCTGGTCGAGGCCCCGATCTTCGACCCCGCTGGCAAGCTGATCGCGACCCCTGGATATCATGCTGAGTCAGGCCTGTACTTGGCTGCCGACCCGGAACTAGAGGTCCAGCCGGTACCCCTCGAGCCTTCCGCCAGCGAGGTGGCGTCAGCTCGAACGCTTCTCCTCGAGGACTTGCTCCTCGACTTCCCGTTCGCGAGCGACTCGGATCGGGCGCATGCCCTGGCCGCTTTGCTCCAGCCGTTCGTTCGGCGCATGATCGCTGGACCAACGCCCATCTATCTGGCCGAGGCTCCAACGCCGGGCTCGGGCAAGAGCCTCTGGGCTGACCTGGTCTCCATCGTCTCGCGTGGGAGATCCTGCGAGGCGACTACCGTTTCGAATAGCGAGAACGAGCTCCGTAAGAAGATCACTTCACTGCTGCTTAAGGGTACCGATCTGATTCTCATCGACAATGTGACGTGTTCCCTCGACTCGGGTCAGCTCGCGGCTGCCATAACAGCGGAGACCTGGTCCGATCGGTTGTTGGGTCGTTCCCGCATTGTTGATGCTCCAAACACGGCGACGTGGATCATCACTGCCAACAACCCTCGTGTATCGCTGGAAATCGCTCGTCGAAGCGTTCGGATTCGGATCGACTCGGGGAGCGAGAGACCGTGGCGACGGACAGCATTCAAGCACGATCCGATCCGAGAATGGGCACGTGAACACCGCGCTCGACTCGTCCACGCCTGCTTGGTCCTGATCCAGAGCTGGATCGCCGCAGGTATGCCCGCGGGATCAACGAGCCTTGGCTCCTTCGAACGATGGGCGTCCGTCCTCGGCGGAATCCTAGAGCATGTTGAAGTCCCTGGATTCTTGGCCAATACGGCTGAATTCTACGAGACAGCGGACGACGAGGGCAGAGAGTGGCGGGCTTTCGTTGAGGCATGGCGGCACCGATACCAGGGCGAGTGGGTCAGTGCGACGGAGCTGCGGGATCTAGCAGAGCGGACTGGACTTCTGGGGTTCGCGTTGGGTGATCGCAAACCTCACTCTCAACGGGTCAGACTCGGAAAGGCCTTGAACACTCAACGGGACCGGCGCTTCGGCAATTGGAAACTCCTCGTCGGCGCGGACTCACACACCAAGACAACCAAATACCGTCTAGGTGAAGCCGATCCCACGTCGTTGAGGATTGTCGACCCGGGAGAGGGAATGCGGGGTGTGCGGGATGTTGCGGGAATCCACTGAACGCGTTGAAAAGTTATTCGCGTGTGTTCCCACGGTGGTAGAGCCTCCCCGCGACTCCCCGCATACCCCGCACCTGAGGGGCCGTAGGTACTTCCTGGGCCTTTCGCTTACGGGTCACCGGGGGCGCAGTATTTCGCTAGTGCTGGCGTTCCAAATTGCGTTGTACGGGGGCCTTCTTTGAAGCCGAAGGCGCAGGCAAGGATGGCGAATCGTATCGAGCTCTGGGATCTCGACGCGCTCCATCCTTATGAGAACAATCCCCGCACCCACAGCGAGGAGCAGCTGGAGCAGATCGCCGCGAGCATCCAGGAGTTCGGCTTCAACAATCCCATCCTCGTGGATGGCGACGCGGGGATCATCGCTGGCCACGGTAGGCTCCTCGCTGCTCGCCGGCTTGGTCTGGAGCAAGTGCCAGTGGTGGTGCTCGACTATCTGACACCCGCGCAGCGCAGGGCGTACCTGATCGCAGACAACCAGATCGCCGCCAACGCTGGCTGGGATGAACCGCTCCTGATCGAAGAGCTCCGCTCCCTCGAGGCGGAGGATGCGGACCTCAGCCTATTGGGTTTCTCGGACGAGGACCTGGCGAGCCTTCTCGATCAAATCCCAGACCTCGATCCTGCCGTCGATCACGATGTAGTTGTTCCAGATCCGCCCGAGAACCCGGTAACGCGCGCGGGCGACCTGTGGGCAATGGGCAGGCATCGGTTGCTCTGCGGGGATAGTACAGATCCTGCCGTCGTTGCTAGGATCATGGCCGAGGCGCGTGCGGATATGGTCTTCACCGATCCGCCCTACAACGTATCGTACGTCGGCAAGACCAAGGACCAGCTGACGATCGAGAACGACGCGCAGGAACGGGAGGCCTTCGCCCTGTTCCTTCGGACGGCTCTCTTCAATCTTCGAGAGGCTCTCAAGCCGGGCGGAGTCTTCTATGTGTGTGCTCCCGCGGGACCGGACGAAACCGTTTTCCGCCTAGCGATCGAGGATGTCTTCCAACTCCGGCAGTGTCTCGTGTGGGCCAAGGATGTCTTCGTGTTGGGGCGGCAGGACTACCATTGGCGCCACGAGTCGATCCTCTACGGCTGGAACGATGGCGCGGCTCACTACTTCGTCGATGATCGAACCCAGGACACCGTTTGGGAAATACCTCGGCCGAGGTCGTCTAGGGAACATCCCACCATGAAGCCTGTAGCGTTGGTGCAGCGAGCGATTGCCAACAGCAGTCACCGCGGGGGCCTCGTACTCGATCTATTCGGAGGCTCGGGAACAACCCTCATCGCCTCGGAAGTAACTGAGCGGCAAGCCAGGGTGATCGAACTCGATCCGCGGTACGTGGACGTCTGCGTACAGCGCTGGGAGGAGATGACGGGGTCGTTCGCCACTCTCGGGGATACCGGCCTGACCTTCTCGGAGCTTCGACAGGAGAGGAGCCACTCATGAACGACAAGGCCGGCATGAGCGTTCGGGAGTACGCCCGTCATCGCAAAGAGCAAGGCCTGATCGGGACGTCCCCGTGGTCGGTGACCAAGGCTTTGAAGGAGGGACGCATAGCCAGGAACGACTTGGGAAAGATCGACCCTCAAGTGGCGGACCGGCATTGGGAGGAGAACTCCAGTCCTACGATGCGGCACAAGCCCAATGTCCCGATACCTTCACCGATCCGATCGGCATCATCGGTTCCGGTAGGAGCAAAGCACTCCATTCCGATACCACCACTGGCACACTCCCGAGCCATTCGAGAAGCGTATCAGGCAAAGCTTGCTCGATTGGACTACGAAGAACGCGTGGGCACACTCGTCGCGAAGGAGAAGGTTCGCAATGCCGCGATGCGTAAAGGCCAGATCGTTCGGGATCGACTGCTGGCCGTACCCGACAGGGTCGCCTCGGAGATCGCCGCTATGACAGATCCCCGCGAGATCACAGAGCTTCTCGAGAATGAGTTTCGTCATGCGTTGCAGGAGTTGGCGGATGGATGATTCGCTCGCGATTTACGACCTGGGCCTCGCCGCTGGGCTGCGACCGCCCACGCTCCTGACAGTGTCCGAATGGGCTGACGCCCATCGTGTGCTTCCGCAGCGCGCTAGCGCGGAGCCTGGCCGATGGCGAACTTCCAGGACTCCGTACCTGCAGGAAATCATGGATAACCTCTCCAACCGAAGCAGCGCGGAGACGGTGGTCTTGATGAAGGGCTCACAGATCGGTGGGACCGAGTGCGGCAACAACTGGCTGGGGTACATCGTCCACCATTGTCCGGGCCCAGCGATGATGGTGTTGCCAACGGTAGAGATGGCCAAGCGGTCGTCCAAGCAGCGAATCGCTCCGATGATCGAGGAATGCCCTGAGCTTCGGGATAGGGTCAAGGATCCCAGATCGAGGGACAGCGGAAACACCATGCTCGCGAAGGAGTTTCCGGGCGGGATCCTGATCATGACAGGGGCCAACAGCGCGGTCGGTCTGCGGTCGATGCCCGTACGGTACTTGTTCCTGGACGAAATCGACGGGTACACCCACGACGTGGACGGCGAAGGAGACCCGGTCGAGCTTGCCGTCAAGCGTACTGCGACGTTTGCACGGAGCAGGAAGGTGTTCATTTGCAGCACTCCGACCATCCGTGGGGCAAGCCGCATCGAAGTCGCCTACGACCGCAGCGACAAGCGTGTCTACCAAGTCCCTTGCCCCGATTGCGGCTACGAGCAGCAGATGCTGTGGCGCAACCTGCGATGGCCGGAGGATCGGCCTGCCGAGGTTGCCCTTGTGTGCGAGGAATGTGACGCGAGGATCCCCGAGCACAAGAAGAGCGGGATGCTCGCAAACGGGCGGTGGGTTGCTACGGGGGAAGGCGATGGTCGAACGATTGGTTATCACTTGAGCGGCCTGTATTCTCCGCTGGGATGGTATCCGTGGAACCAGGCGGTTGAGGACTTCTTGGCGGCGAAGCAGCAGGGTCGAGAGGCGCTCAAGACCTGGACGAATACGGTGCTAGCCGAGACATGGGAAGAGGAGGGTGAGTCCGTTCCCGATCATGTGCTTCTTTCCAGAAAGGAAGACTACGCAGCGGAGGTTCCCGATGGCGTGTTGGTTCTTACAGCTGGCGTAGACGTGCAGGACGATCGTCTGGAAGTAGAAGTAGTGGGGTGGGGTAAAGGCGAGGAGTCCTGGAGCATCGACTACAGAATCCTTTGGGGCGATCCAGGTCGGGAACATGTCTGGCAGCAACTCGATGATGTCCTGTTCGCAACGAAGTACGAATGGGAGCGTGGCGGGCAGCAGCACATCATCGCCACCTGCGTTGATACCGGCGGCCACTTCACCCAACAGGTCTACGCGTACTGCGGAGAACGTCAGCACAGCCAAGTGTACGCCATCAAAGGAATGGCGGGCGCGGCCAGACCAGTTGTCACGGCACCAACGCGAAAAGGGTCGGGCTCTCGACATCGTCTGGTCAATTTGTTCACGGTCGGAGTGGACTCGGCCAAAGGCCTCTTGTACTCGCGATTGCGACTCTCCACCCCGGGACCGGGCTACTGTCACTTTCCGAACACGGATGCATTTGATGAGGAGTACTTCAAACAGCTCACGGCCGAGAAGGTCATCACGCGTTACCAGAAGGGGTTTCCGCGGCGAGAGTGGGTGAAAGTTCGACCACGCAATGAGGCTCTTGATTGCAGAGTTTATGCGCTAGCTGCTATGTACATACTGAACCCCGCGTGGGATGCCCTAGACGAGAGAATGACTGAGATGGCAGCCCTGGCCACTGGCGACGTAACGGCCCCTGAGCCCGAAGTACGGCGTAAGCGAAGCCGCTGGGTGTTTGGCGGCGCGCCGCAGTCGAGGTGGATGGACTAGGTCAAGGACTCCGAAAGCGTGACACGTTGTCGTGAAAGCTGTCTGTTCTGGTAGAGTTCAGCGACCATGTGTACTAATCCATGATCTGTGGGACGGTTGTTCCACGTATCAGAGTCTGACGCCGAAGGAGATCCCAATGAGATTGTTTCGTTTCTTGCCCCTGCTACTGATGTTGCTGATTACTCCCGCCGGCATCGTGCTAGGTGAGGTACCTGCAACAGTGGTCGAGCTAGAGGCCTACAGCAGACTGTTCTTGAACGGACAAGTCCGAGCCGATTCTCCTACCAACGTTGTGTTCGTAGAGACTTCACCTGAACAGAGAGCCTACTTGCGCTTTCAGCTGCCGCCGACTCCCGGCGGTACGACGCTGTCTAGCGCTTCTCTTTATATCGACGGAGACTGCGGTAACTGTCAGTTGCCACTTGTTTCCGGGATCGCGGACTCGCAATGGGATATACTAACTCTCATGGCGCAGTTCGCACCTGCGCCCGATTTTCCCTCGGTCACCGGCACCGGGCTAGAAACGGCAGAGGTCTGGGACGTCACACCAATCGTCCAAACTATGATTGGCGAGGGAGCGGTAATCTTGGTTCTCTCCCCGCACGTAAGCGATCCCCCCAGCCCAACGGCGTACTACCGAACCTACTTCGACGACAGGAGGCTCGAGCCGTGGCTCGTCCTCGAGTATGTCGAAGACGCTGTAAAAAGGGTAACCGCATCGTCCTGGAGTGCCGTAAAGGCACAGTTCTGACCGCACCGCTGGCACTGACAGGCCTTGTAAGGTTTGGATTCGTGCGCTGGATTCAGTGACCCTTCGTAAGCAACGTCCCAAAGGAAGGTGGCTATGCGAAACGCGCTCGTATTCTTGTTCTTTTCAATGGGTGTGCTGACGTTATCTTACTCGTGGACCCTATTTCGCGGGGCCCCAGATGTGAGCGCATCAGTCACGGTGGCGCCTCTGGGTCCTGCCCAGGTTGTAGCGCTTGCAGGCGAAAGCGTGATTCTTGCCAACGGGCAACGATGGGGCTGGGGTGGAGGCATTGGGGATTGGTTCCTCCACGAAGAGATGCCTGTTCCGATAGACCAGGTTGTTTTTGTGGAAATGGGCCCAGACCTTGACGTCAAGGTCGTGGATTCAGAGGGTAACTACTGGGAGAAGCGCCCGGAGGGGTGGGCCAATCGTGGCCAGCCTCCGGTCTCACCCATGAGTACGCCGAAGAAATCTCTGAGCGAATTGAAGGCGGGATACGAAGACTAGGAACGGGCGTGTGGTGCAAGTCAGGGTGGTTAGCTCACCCGCGCCGGTGCTAGGTCTGCGTGGAGTACTTCTGTCTGAACTCCTCGAAGGGCGGAGCGTCTTTTCGGTGAACCATCCTGTGGCAATTGGCACAGAGCACCGCGAAATCCGTTTCGCCGCTCATCGAAACCGGTTTGCCCTCCATTCTAGCCAACTTTCTCGTGGCTGTGGCTTCAGACTCCTACTGAGCCCAACGTACCTTGAGTTCGGTGACCGACATCGCTGTGGCAGACACGGAACTTGTTAGAATCGACCCGCTGATAGTCGTGTGCTCTATCGATTGAAACGAGAGGCTGAAGAGCGCACTAGATGTTGGGACGATGACAGAGGTGCTCGGAACGGGAGATGTTTCGAACGAGAGAAGGAGCGAAGGTTCTGGAACGCCGATGTCTCCGCCTATCGGCGACACGCCTGCGGCAGCTATCAGCAACAATCCGGGCTGCACCAACCGCGACTCGATTAGCCAGCCGTTTGAGGCTGGGCCTGCCATGACTTCGATGACCGTCGCCACATTCGGATCCCATTGAATCGTCAGGTCGATGGCATTGATTGGGGTTTCCGAGGCAACAAGAACCGGGATTAATGCTTCGTCCCCAGGAGGTACAGAGTCACTTCCTACCACCAACGAATTGTCGGCGCCAGCGATGCACGCAATCGCTGATACTAGCAGCAGTAGAAACACGAATGTTCGAAGCACAAACACGCTGCTCGGTCTTGGCATCACTTGAGAAGAACGACCCTTCCGAGGTCGTGGCTACCCCCATGCCTGACTCTAATTGCGTATACGCCACTAGGGACCGCTCTTCCCGCTTGGTCGAGTCCATCCCACCGAACGCCTAATTGACCCTCTCCAGCCGAAACGACCTCCAGTCTTCGGATCAGACGTCCACGAAGATCGAACACGTCTGTCAGGACAGGGCCGGGTCCTGCGACCTCAAACACGAGTCTCGTGCTTGGGTTGAACGGATTCGGCGTTGCACCTCGGAAGACGACGCTCTCTGACGGAAGCGTTGGAGCGCTCGTTGGATCCTCCATTAGAACCAGAGTTGGGTTGCCAACCACGCCAGCGACGCTGGCTCCGGCTTCCGAGAACGCGGCGAATGAGATCATGTCGATGGAAGCTGGCCCACTCGTGATCTCGAAGTCGAGGACGAGCTCGCCATCAACGCTTTCGGTGCTGGCGAGTCCAATCACGAGCAAGCCGTTGAGCCTGTCGTTCACAACAGTGAGCGATCCTGCAGGCCGATCCCGAAGGCCCAAGAAGGATAACTCGGATGGATCGAATGCTAGATGAAGCTCGGCGCCGGCAAGGCCCGCTACGTGGATCAGTACCTCGCTGAGACTGCTTCCGTGCCCCAGAGTTGTCGTGGCAATGCTCGGCGTGTTCTTAGATGGTGGAAGACCAACGCCGACGCGGAGAACTCGAACCGCGTCGCCCTGAGTGATCGTTCCATCGGAATCGTGGTCTGCCGCGCAGAACTCTACGGGGCTTGGATCATAGAGATCCACCGAAGCGAGAAGCACAAGGAGGGCGTCCGCCGACGTGATGCCGTCTCCACGGATCGTGTCGCCCTTGTCGCACCCTACATCAAGCGTGCCGTGCTGCGCGACCACTGGATGGGGTTGGAACGCCAAGTCATATGCGGCAAGGCTAAACAGCAACATCTCTACCGTTCCAGTGCCAAGGTGTCTCAGAGAGATTCGTGCAATCTCCAATGGATCTGTGCCCACCAACAGCGGTTCAACACCTATTGCTGCCGCTGTTACTCGATAGCACGGAGATGTGTTCGATTGGATGAAGAACTCAGGGGCATCTGCGCCAGGTACGACGCCGTCGATTGCGACGAAAATGCAGGCGTCGTTCTGATTGAGCTGCATAAGAAAATCGACTGCGGCGACCTCCAGCATCTCTCCAGGAGCCGCGTTGATTGCTCGGACAAGGACAGGGACCTCGGCGGAGCTGTCAATATCGACGTACGAATCTGGCACTGAGAATTCCAAGGTCGCTGCAAGCGATCCGTGAGGTACAAGTACTAAGAGTGCAAACGCGAGGCGATAGCAGTTGTTCATTCGCAGAAACTCCTAGAATGGGGACGATCAGCGTAGTTTACCACAGACTAATGCTGCCTAAGAAGTGTGAGCGGCAGAGGTACCGAATTCAAAGATGTGATTCCTGCTGGTCCGCTGGGTGGGCGGTAAGACTATGGCCGTGCCCGAAGGATCGCTATCCTATCAGCCTGTGGCTAATTCGGAGTCAAGCCTATCCGAATTCAAGCAGTACTTTGCGGGCGAAGAAAACTAGTGACAGCAACGCAAATCTCTGGGGCGGATCTCGCCAGCGATGCTTCGCGAGAGTATTCGAGCCGGAGTGTCTGCCCTCGCACTGTCTCCTTGACGGGGAAGCTTACACGCTCACTCAGCCAGCTGTTTCGTGTCAGCATGAGTGAGACAGATTCAAGCTGAGAATAGAGGACACTTCCGATGTATCCTTAGAGGAAGCAAGGGAGTGTACCAATGTCCAACGACCACGACCCTCAGAGCAAGGTTCGGGAGATCCGTCGCAAG
>JAJDAC010000049.1 GCA_029262065.1 Candidatus Krumholzibacteriota bacterium
TGGTGCGGCTCATGTTTTCCGGGCGCTTGGGCGGTTGTTTGGTTGTGGGGGGGGGTGTGGGGGCGGCGCTCCGGTCACCGGGGCCGGAGCGCCGCTCTGTTTCCTCCTACGGCGCGGGTCGATCAAAATCCTAATTGGCTGATATTGAAACAGTTATGAGAAGTCTTCGGATTCGGGTGATTTTTTCGGATGACAACCAAACATGCGTTTCTGTAGTCTACCAAACATCCGTTTGCAGTCTGGATGCAGCCCCAGATCAAGACCGGATGGAAGCTGTTCACCCGGATCCAGGAGAGGCCTCAAATGCGGCCCCGGTGGTTTGCCCACGTCGACATGGATGCCTTCTACGCCTCGGTGGAGGTCCTGGACCGTCCGGAATTGGCGGGCCTCCCCATAGCAGTGGGGGGCCCGTCTGACCGGCGCGGGGTGATTGCAGCGGCATCGTACGCGTCACGGCAGTTCGGTGTGCACAGCGCCATGCCCACGGCCCAGGCCTTTCGCCTGTGCCCGGACCTGGTTCTGTTGCCCGGTCGCATGGAGCGCTATCAGGAGAAGAGCCGCGAGGTCATGGGCATTCTGAAGAGCGTGGCCCCGAAGGTCGAACCCCTGTCGCTCGACGAAGCGTTCCTCGACCTCACCGGTTGCGAGCGGTTGCATGGCAACTGGAGTCAGCTGGCGCAGCGGGTGCGCATGAGCATCTACGAACAGACCGGACTGTGGGCCTCGGTGGGCATGGGCGAGACGCGACGCATTGCGAAGATCGCCGGTGGCCTGCGCAAACCGCGGGGCCTGGTCGTGGTCGACCGCGGCGCTGGTCCTGACTTCCTGGCCGCGTTGCCCGTGGCACGGTTGTGGGGCGTGGGTCCCAAACTGCGGCAGCGTCTGGAACAGCTGGGTCTACTTACCGTGGCCGATATAGCCCGTACTCCGCGAGCCCAGCTGCAGAGCATGCTGGGCAAGACGGGCTTGGCCCTGCACGACATGGTGCACGCGCGCGAAAGTGGCAACGTCAACCCTGGACGTGCCCACCGCAGCGTGAGCCATGAGGTTACGTTTGGTCACGATCGTGTCGGTCACGATCAGATCGAGCCGGTGCTGCTTCACCTCTGTGAAAAGGTGGGCGGCCGGCTTCGCAACGGCGGTTTGTGTGGGAGGGTGGTACAGCTGAAGATTCGCGACACCGGGTTTCACACCTTCACTCGGCGTACCACACTCCCACGCCCTACCGATACCGAGTCCGACATCTATCGCGCCGTGCGCCATCTGCTTCACGACATGAAGTGGGAACAGGTGCCGGTGCGGTTGGTGGGGGTTGGTGTTTCGCAGTTCTCGAAATCGACCGCTCGTCAGGGCGATCTGTTCGCGTCGCGGACCGAGCGCAGCCAACCGGTGATCGATCAGACCCTGGACAAGGTGCACGACAAGTACGGCGGCTCCTCGATCGGACGTGCGCGGTCCCTGCTGCGCAAGCTCTCCGGCGACTCAGCCAGTTGGCAGGAGCAACTGTGGTCTCCCCTGGACCGCAATCCCGGCGATCAATCCACTTCCATCCCCGCTTCCACTGAACACACTCGGAGGCCGACATGATTCGCGGGAACCAAACACAACCCACACTCGTTTTCCTCAGTCGTCAGCCAGACGACAAGATCGCGCGCGAAGCCGTGGAGAACCTGGGTGCCGACGGCGGTATCCTGGAGTGGGGAGGCCAACCCCAGGGCCTGTTCACGCTGCTCGACATCGCGGCGCGTCGTCAAAAGGCGCTGTTGCCCGGCCGCTGGTTTCCCGCGCGTCCGTTGGGAGCGGGAGGGCCAGGCGACGATGGGCGCATTTTCTGGGTCGCGCGCGGTGACGCCTCGCTGGCGCAACTGTTGGGCGAGTCCGAACTCGATCCGGCCTGGATGGGTCGCAGTGCGCGTCCGGATGAACCCATCGCCCTGTTGGGTGTTCCTGGCGATGTAGTTTCGCATCCGCCGACCAACGATCCCAACGAAGTGCTACGGCGCACGCAGCTATGGATGCACCAGCTGGGCATCGACCGGGTCGCGCTCGCTCTTTCCCACCCCGCGAACCAACTCGTGACCGAGTTGGCCAGGGACAAGAACGTGCCGTGTATCTCTCTGGTCGATGCCGCGTCGCCCCTGGCCCGTGGAGCCGGCTCCAAGGACGGCAACACGCCATTGCTGTGGACCGACTTCCAGCTCGACGGTGAGCATCGTATTCCCGACGAAACCTACGTGCCCGGCATGCGCGACCTATTGCATCGCGGAAGCCTGTTGCGGCGGAGAACGTTGTACGAACGGTTGCCGGAAGAACTGCGGGTACGAGCCGATGCCGAGTTGCGTGCGCTCTACGGGTGGCATGCCAATCCGTTGCTGCGCCGGGCGGGTGCATTGTTGCAGACGCTCATGCCGCTCGAGGGTGTGGAGATCGCCGTGCCCATGCCCGAGGTGGGTGGGGTGTGCGCGTACCTTCTGGGTCTTACCGATCAGAAGCCGGTAGGTGCGGGCGATCCGCTCGCCGATGCCCGTGCTCTGCTCAATGCCCTTCAACTTTGGGATCGCCGGATCGATGCCACGGTGGAACCCGCGGCCTGGCCACGCTTGCGGGCTCGTCTGGCATCGTGGGCGGACGGTGGTCATTTGGCCTCGTGTGCCGATGGCCCGGCCGGCAAGGCTCGCCGGTTCTGTTTCAGCGGGTTGCCGTTGTGGTCGCGTGTACCGCTCGCCAGCGACATCGACGGTATTCCGCGTACGCCGTTGCACTCTGACGACCGGCGTGCCTTGGGTTGGTTTGAATTGAATCTTCATGCTGCTTCGCTGGGTGGGTCGCGTTCACGCGCGGCCGAGCGGAGTGGCGTTGTCGAGGGCGCTGCAGCCATCGAGGCGTTTCCATTTGCATGGATCGCCAACGATGAGCAGTTGCCTCTCGGTCTATCTCTAGGTCTGGAGGGGACAGGAACGTGAGTACTTCTCGGGAGCTGACGCCAAGAGAACAGGAAGTGCTGGAAGCGTTGAGCCAATGGCTTCGGGACCATGGCTACCCTCCGAGCATGCGGGAGCTGGGCGAGGAAGTGGGCCTCGCCAGCACCCGTAGCGTTCATGACTATTTGTTACGTCTCGAGGAGTTGGGGTTTATCCGCCGTCACCGGGACCGTTCTCGTGCCATCGAGATTCTTCGCGAACCGGGGGGGAATTCGGCATTGCCTCCCGCAGCCTCTCAGCGAGATCTCGCCAATCGGGTAACGGTTCCGATTATCGGGGAGGTGGCGGCGGGTAGCCCCATCCTCGCGGTCGAAAATCATGAAGGCTCCATGGAAATGGACGCCTCCATGGTGCGCGATTCGCGAAGCTATCTATTGAAGGTGCGGGGCGAGTCCATGATCGAAGCCCATATCTGCGATGGGGACATGGTCCTGGTCGAGCCAAAGCAGGAAGCGCGCAACGGCGAAGTGGTAGTGGTCATGATCGAAGACGAGGTGACTCTCAAGCGCTTCTACAAGCGTGACGGCTACATCGAACTGAAGCCCGAGAACAGCGCCATGGCCAGCATCCTACTCACGCCGGATTCCGGAGACATCCGAATCCTAGGCAAGCTTGCCGGATTGGTACGTCAGTACTGAGACCGAAGGCGGCGCGCCGGTAGAGTACTCATCAGGCCATCCCCGGCGCGGTGAAATTTCCAAAATTCCCTGGGGGACGATCGCTCGTCGACGCGTCTTTTCAGAGGGTGTTGCATTGCTCTCGCATCGCAGCATTCAAGCGTAGCGTCGAAGCGTAGCGTAGATCCCGTTCGAGTCCCGATCGCAGTTTCGGCTACGGCCTGCGCCGCGGGGATCCAAGTTGCCCCGCTTCGCCTGATCGTTCCCACCTTGTGGGCGACGATCCACGGGCGAAACCAGGGTGTGGACCGACGGAAGAGAACTGCGTGAGGGCTGAACCCCCAGCTCCCAAGTTGGGGGGTTCAATGCTCCCGCATACGGAGTCTCGGGAGCCCGCGTCCCATCTCGGAGTCTTCGGTCATCGTTCCGCCTTGCGGGGCCCAGCCGAAGTGAAGAGCCCGCGCAGTCGGACCAAGCGGTTTCGTCTGTTGGTGGGTGAAGCCGGGGTGGGCCCGGGTCCGGAGACCCTATCGATGGGACCCGGGTCCCATAACCTGTTCAGAACGTTCCCATTGCGATAGGCTAACTTGGCCTTGCGAGGGCCCCGCCTTACCGTTAGTGTCTGTCTCTGCTTTGCGCCTCATCCCCTCGAGGCGCATTCGGGTGACCCCATCGTCTAGCCTGGTTAGGACTCCAGCCTTTCAAGCTGGTAACACGGGTTCAAATCCCGTTGGGGTCACCAATATTCCGTAACCTATTTGAATTCAAGTAGATACCCGGGTATTCCTCCCGGGTCATTCGCTCCATTTGACTCAGCCGGTCAAACAGCGCAATCGTGTACCTGATCCGTAGCATTGTCGTTGGTGTCGGAACGTCGGAAGTCAGGTTGTGAGGTGATTGTGCTGGAAGTCCAGAGAGTAACTCTGCTCAGTCAGGCAGTTCTTCTCGCGTGTCTCGGCCTCATGATGTCGGCGGTGGAGGCGGAGGGCGCGACGTTGCGGGTAGAGCGAGATGGTTCGGGCGATTTCCTGACGATACAGCCTGCGATCGATGCGGCAGCTGAAGGGGACACGATCCTCATTGGTCCTGGACGCTATGCGGAGATGGCCCCGGGCCCCTTTGGGG
Organism: Candidatus Krumholzibacteriota bacterium; assembly: GCA_029262065.1. GTDB lineage: Bacteria > Krumholzibacteriota > Krumholzibacteriia > JAJRXK01 > JAJRXK01 > JAJDAC01. Next base: position 4,724 of record JAJDAC010000049.1, read on the forward strand.
AGCCAACAGTGGGGTACGTTGATGTTGATGATCTTACGATCATCGGGGTTAGTCGTGATGACGTCATCGTTGGCCCCCAGGTACCGAACTTTCAGAATTTTGGGCCAAATGGGTTTCGGCAAGGCATTGCTGGCAGAAAAATAGCGTTCCGTGAATTGACGATCGAGAATGTATTCGACGGACTCTCGGTTCTTGGAGACGTCGATATTCGTGATTGTGTCTTGCAGAAGTGTTCGATTGGTATAAACGCCGAGGCCGATATGGAGATCGTCTCGACCACATTCCTTGGTAACGAGTTCGGAATTGTCGTCTCCAGCGCGCCAGGATTGGGGGAGATCGGTTCAAGCGTTGTCGCGTGTACGTTCACGCTCAACTCGAGGGCGGTATACTCGTGGAACCACGATTTGCTGGTACGCGACTGTCAGTTCGTTCAAGACCGTGACGGTGTTCGCCAATCGGGAGGGAAAACCGCAACCCTGCAGACGTGCACGTTCGATTGCACGAACGTCGCGGCCCAGGCAGGACTCACGTCGAGACTGGTTCTGAACAATTGCCAGTTTTCGGCCGGAGCGGCAGGCAACGTCGTTTTGACGACAGAGGCGCATCTGTCTGGATCGGGGAACCGAATCGGTGCCGGTGCCGTTTCTACAATGACATTTACGGAGAGGGCCACCGCGGATTTTCACGGCAACGACATTCTCTTCGGCGATGGCTTGGCAATTGACCTGAAGATATACTCCGCTCAAGTCGCGGTGAATCTCGGTAACAACTTCTGGGGCACGACGGACCTGGTGCTCCTCGAAGAGAAGATTCACCACAAGCCCGATTCCACGATCATGGACAACATCCGGACCGAGGTCACCTACCAGCCCATCCTCAACCAGTCAGTCCCTACGGCCAAACAGAGCATGGGCGGGTTCCGGGCTCTCTTCGGGCGTCACTAGTCGGATCCCAAGCCGGCCACGCGTAGGCTCGCGATCTCCGTCTGACTCTCAGTCAGATGGGGGTAACCACTCGTTGGGGTCGCCAACTCATAACTTCTTGTTGATAAAACATTTAGAATCTTGGCAGGCCCTTGTCACGACTCCCATCTGTCTCGCAAGAATTAGGCGTCTAGCTTGCGCTACTCCGTGGGTCTGGAGTCGACTCGGAAGTTTACGTCGCCGCTGGCAGACGTGGGATCGATAACTATCGTCCAGTCGCCAGGAGTGCCGGCCGAGCTAACCGAGGACCCACCCTCGCTAAGGTCGCCTGAGTAGACTTCCGTACCGTCCGCGTCAAGCAATCGAAGGAGGGCCGTGCCACCGGTAATAGTGCCGGATTGATCGACGTCCGCGTAGGAATCCGCGTTCGCCCAGGTGTACTGCAGTCGCGTGCTGTAGTTGCTCATGGCGGTCACTTGAAACTGGAAGTTCCCGTCGCCAAGATTGATAATTTCTGGATTCACGCCCGGCGTCGGCAATGGGGTGGCGGGGTCACTGCCACATGCCATGATCGCAAGTCCGATGGCGAAGAGCCCGAGTACCCGTCGGGTCTTGTTGAGGACTACGTTCCGTTGCTGTGACTCCATGGTTCCAATGCTTTCTTCTTAGTTATTTTGCAGCGGCCCCCGGTTCCATGTGGAGCAATGGGCGTGCCTTCTCATGTGTCGCTCCCTCGCCGTTTGTCTCGCTAGCGTATTCTTGTTTCGAGGCTTGCGAGCTGCTCTTCCTTCTCAGTCAGATGGGGGTAAGAGATCCTTGGGGTCACCTCTTCCCACACAAGTCGAACTCATTCGACGGGCATTCTCTACCTATTACGGTAGGAGGAGTGTACCCGGGTACACTCAGCAGCTGTCGGCGAACTTGGCGCCGCCCACCACGCCTCAGTACTTCTCCGGCACCCACTTCTGACTATCGATAGGCGGGCGGGCGTACGCCTCGCCTTCCGGTCGAGGCGGCAATTCGATGTGCGGCTGCTTCACCTCTTTGTAGGGAATGAGACCCAGCAGGTGTGAAATGCAGTTCAATCGAGCACGTCGTTTCACATCGGCATTCACGACATACCACGGGCAATCATCGGTGTCGGTGTGCATGAACATGAGGTCCTTGGCCTTGGAATACTCCACCCAGCGGTTGCGCGATTCCACGTCCATGGGACTCAGCTTCCATCGCTTGGTGCGATCCTTCAAGCGGCTCTGAAAGCGGTTTTCCTGCTCTTCATCGCTCACCGAGAACCAGTACTTGATCAATGTGACTCCGGAACGAACCAGCAAGCTTTCGAATTTGGGGCAGTCGTG
>JAJDAC010000050.1 GCA_029262065.1 Candidatus Krumholzibacteriota bacterium
CGAGTACGGTATGTTGCCGCGCGCAACGAACGAGCGTACGCAGCGCGAAGCCATGCGTGGCAAGGTGGGCGGAAGAACTTCTGAAATCCAGCGCCTGATCGGTCGCAGCCTGCGGGCCGTGGTCGACATGAGCGAGATGGGCGAGTTTACACTGACCATCGACTGTGACGTTATTGAAGCCGACGGCGGCACGCGTACCGCCAGCATCACCGGCGCCAGCGTGGCGCTGTGGATTGCGTTGGAACGTATGCGGCGGCGGTTGAACCTTTCGGCGCACCCCATGAAAGATCATGTCTGCGCGGTTTCGGTGGGCGTGGTCGAAGGAGAGTCGCGCATCGATCTGGAATACGTGGAGGACTCCGTGGCCGATGTGGACATGAACGTGGTGATGACCGGCAAGGGCCAGTTCGTGGAAGTGCAGGGCACGGCCGAGGGTGGCACGTTCAACGACGGTGAATTGAACACCATGCTTGCGTTGGCCAAGGGCGGCGTGAACATCTTGCACGACCTGCAGAAGCAGGCCTGTGAAGTGGCCCGGCAGGAACTGTAGGTTGCCGTGACTCGTCGTCTGGTTCTGGCTACCCACAACGCCGACAAGGTGCGGGAGATGCGGCGATTGTTTGCCGACCTCCCGCTGTCGGACGTGGTATCGGCCGAGGAGATCAACGCACCCGACGTGGTAGAAGATGGGGACACCCTGAAGGCAAACGCGTTGAAGAAGGCGCGGGAGATTGCGGCCGCCACGGGTGAGCTTTCGCTGGCTGACGACACCGGACTGATGGTCGACGCCTTGGATGGTGCGCCGGGCGTCTACAGCGCGCGATACGCTGGTGAAGACGCGACCTACCAGGACAACTGCTCGAAGCTGGTGCGCGAGATGGCCGGCGTGGCCGACGGCAAACGAACCGCCCGGTTCGCCACGGTCATGGCCCTGGTGGATCCGCACTCGAAGCGGGAGTGGACGGTCGAGGGGGTGCTCGAGGGCACCATTCTGACCGAGGGTCGCGGCGATCGCGGATTTGGCTACGATCCCGTGTTCTTTGCCCCAGAAGCCGGCCAAACGCTGGCTGAGATGTCGATCGCCGAGAAGAACCAGATCAGCCACCGGGCGCGGGCGGCCACGGCCATGCACGCGGTACTGGCGGAATTGCTGGGTCTCAACGAGAATAGGGAGTCTTCCGGGTCCTGAGGGACTCCACAATCTGGTCGGGGCGTGGCGCAGTTGGTAGCGTACCTGCTTTGGGAGCAGGGGGTCGCCAGTTCGAATCTGGCCGCCCCGACCACTCGTTCCCCATTGAGGCCCATGGCTTCGCGTTCGTTCCTCATCTTGATCCTGCTGGCCGCCGCATGGGTACCCGTGCGAGGCGAATCACCGGCCGGGACTCGCATCCTGCGTACGGGTGTCTTTCACGGCAACGAGGTCCAGGCAGAATCCGGCGAACGATGGTTTGGCCTCGTGCGCAACGAAGACGGCCTTCGTCTGGTGGGCGCTCCAATCCAGGTTACTGCGGTCAACGACGCCGTCATGGATGAAGATCCCGACGAGCGCTCGGGCCGGGAAGTGCGGGTCGACCTGGAAGAAGACCCAATCGTCCTGTTAGCTGGATCAGACTGGTCGGACCGGCCCGTTCCGACGGTCGACTACGAGTGGAACTGGGAGGCCCCGGCCGAGCCGCTACAGGTGACGTTCGCAGGCAAGTCGTACGAGGTGTTGGCGGAGTGGGATGGCGATGGCCAGCCGTTCGGTTCAAAACCCTTGACCAACTTCCGTTTGCGCCTGCAAACAGAAGGCCGAACCCAAGATCTGGTGACGCCCGAATGGTGTTGTGACGAGGCGTTTCCTCGCGTCGTATGGGCGGGCGATCTGGATCAGGACGGCGCCCTCGATCTCCTCGTCGAGGCGAGCTACCACTACAACGTTTCGACCTACGTACTGTTCCTGTCGACGGCCGCTGTCGAGGGGGACCTTATGGGCAAGGTGGCCACGTTTACGTCCACGGGTTGCTGACTGGGCCCGAACCGGATGTCATGCCCATTGACGCCAGGTAAGTCATAGCCCAGTGTTCCTCATCTACCCGACCTCGCCAGTCTGACGTTACCAACCTTCAACAATTGCCAAGCGGCGAACTTTGCGCCGCTCAGCCAGGAGTTGTCATGATCCGGTTCATGTTAATAGCCCTCGCACTCGCGGGGTTGCTCCCAACCATCGCGGTTGCCCAGGAAGAAACCCCGGCGACCACCGAAGAGGTCCGGCCCGTCACGGCCAGCGAGATCCTGAAGGCGATCCTGCTGCCCCGCGTGACGCAAGAGGCGCGGGATGTCGGCGTGGCCGAAGAAGACATTCGCGTGGTCCTCGAGGAATCGCGCCGTCGTCGCGTTCCGGCCGAACGTACGCAGGAAGTGTTCGAGGAAACCACGCGCGCGGCGAAAGAAAACGGACCCGTCGACAACTTCGGCGCGTTTGTTCAGGCCCGTCTAGATGAGGGACTGCGCGGCCGTGAACTGGCCGAAGCGATCCATGCCGAACACCGCGTGCGGGGCAAGGGAAAGGGATGGAAGGACAAGGATAAGAAACCCAAGAAACCCAAGAAGGCGGGCCAACGATCCGATCACGACGACGGCGACGTGCACGAGCACGACGCTGATGACGGTCACAAGGAAACCCATGGCGATGCGCCGGCCAAGCCCGCGAGCAAGAAAGACAAGGGCAAGGATGACCAGGATAACAAGGGCAGGGGTCAGGTCAAAACTGACAAGGGCAAAGGCCAGGACAACAAGGGCAAGGGAAACAGCGGGGGTGGACTATGAACCGCGCACAGTTGGTAATGTTGTCGTTGCTTGCCGCTACATTGGTGGGTTGCGGTTCGTCGGATTCAACGGAGCAGCCGATTGAAAAAATGGTTCCGCAAGCCGATACGGCAACCGCGAAACTGAACACCGCCGATCAGGCGCGCGTGACCAAGGTAATAACGATTGCCAAGGAGATCCGCGCGAACGCCGCGCAGGCGCAGAGCATTCTGGAAAATCACGGCATGACGCTGCAGCAGTTCGAAGACGAGCTGTACGCGATATCGGCTGATGCCGATTTGTCGGCGGTCTACAACGCGGCGTTGGATGCAGACGGGTAGCACGTAGGCGCACCCAGGTGGGACCCACTTCAGGAAAGCTGCGCATCAGGCCTCAGGAACATAGTCGATCGCCTGAATGACCTCGACCATCTTCGGGCCGTCTGGTTTTCGTACTCACGTGGATGACGGCCGAGAATGCAAATAGCCTCGAAAGGCTCGTCCTTACCTTGAGCTTTGAGAATCTTCGCGATTCCACTGCGGGGAGCGGTGGTGGGATGTACCTCGTGTGAGAGCGCTACTCGCGGCTGCAAACCAGATCGCACGACGTCTGGGCGCACGCAGTGAACTTGCCTTCAAGGAAGGTCGCTACCGCATCGAAGGACGAACCTATCTGCTCGGTGGTGTTGGTAAAGGCGTTTCTGCACGCAGTCCCGTCCGCCGCCGCGACCTGAGTGCACTCGCTTAAAGTGCCGCCGCTCGAGATGCAGTCCTCGTAGGCGCCGCTGTTCACCTGCCAATAGCAACCCGCGGGCGTCTGGGATGGGCAATCGAAGTCTGGCGGTACGGGTACCGAGAGATCGCATTACGGGTTCAGGATCGATGGTTGCGACGACGTTTGGGCGGGTGCCGAGAGAATTGCCAGTCCCACGATGATCATGAGAACTTGAAGGCTTCGGCTGGACTGTAGCATTTGATGCTCCCCGGAGAATGACGAGTCTGTGGAAATTATGCTAGTTGGCGTACGTCCAAGTCAGGGAGCGAACTGCTCCTGCCACCCGTGCGGCGATGGAATGGTCCGTCGGCAGTCGGTTACTATTTCGGCACGGCTGCCTGCAACACCAACGCGGTCTTCTCGAAATCGTGGACCTTCCGCACGGACGAATCCATGGACCCCAACCGCTGACCTCGGCTGGTCCCGGCCTTGAGGGTGATGGTCCGATTTAGCACTACCTCGTCGCCGTCCACTGCAACCGAGGCCTTGTAGTGAAACCGATGCGCAAGAGTGTCAACTGGCCGAACCGGCTGAATGCTGGACCATCCCTCGGGCAGTGGCATGCGACACTCATATACCATGGTTATCCCATACGGCACATGAAACGGCGTACGATCGGGTCCGGACCAGTCTTCCAGGAACGGCTTTCCGAATACGATTTCGGCCGGCAATACCCAGGTGTCGCCCGAGGCCGGCGGCAAGAGTGATGTGCTGAAGGACCCCGACATGGCGACGGCCGTTTCGTCGTTCTCGTCGGCTGCGCTTTGGTCGGCTGCGCTCAGGACCGCTACATTCGCGATCCGCCTGTCCAGGTACTCGTTCAGTCGCTCCTGCGGGTCTTCGTAGCGTCGCTTCAGGTTGATGAGTCGGTTGAAGCCCCAAGAAGCGAGCTCGATTTCGGCTTCGGGGTTGCCGGGTTGCATGCGCACCAGCTCTGTCAGCGTACCTCCCATGGCGTCCGGATCGCCCGGTGTATCAACGAATTCCTGCCAAGGTTGTTGAGCTACTCGTCGCAGATAGAGCGGGACGAACGTCGGGGCGTGGTACTCGGCTTCCCGCCATAGTTTTTCCTGGAGGTCGTCATTCTTCTCTTCCAGCCCACGGAAGATGCGAAACGCAGGGACCTTGCGCAGGCCATGCGGGAGGATGCCGGGAGGACAGCTTCGACAGGATGGATTGAACCAGCGCGGGGTGTTGCCCAGTTGGACCAGCACGTCGGAAAACTGCCAGAGTCCAGGATTGGTCTCGTCCAGTTCGCCCCAGAACGCGTTGCGCGCAAACGAAATGTTTGCCGGCAGTCTCAGTGACCGCATGAGGCTGGCCAGTAGGAAACCCTTCTCCAAGGAAGTTGCGTTGCGGCTCTTCAACGTCTTGCTAGGTCTTCGAAGGCTGTCGTCCAACTCCTGTGACTCGATGAGCAGGATTTCATCGCGCACAAACCGGTAGAGGGCATCGGTTCGCAAGTTGGGGTCGCTGATACCAGCCACTATCGTTTCGGCCTGAGCACGAATTTCCTTGTTGGGGGCGACGTACTTGTCAACTTCGCCTTCCATGTTGGCGGCGGTTTGGCTCCACGACTTGTTGAAGATCCATCCGAAGTTCTTGCTGTAGCTACCCCGATAGGACAGCCACACGTGCGGCTCGCGTCGCGCGTAGGGCAGCATGAACGAATCGGATGCAATGGCTGCGATGTCGCGGTACTCGACACGGACCACCGCTGGCGCACCATTCAGTTTCTTGAGAACCTTTGCATCGCGTTTGTTATCGGGGACGTTTTTCATGAGCAGCCGATAACCCAGGATTCCGTCGGTGCTCAAGGTCACGTGCCCCACCTTGACCGGATAGGGTTGGGACAAGCCGATGCTGTAGGTGAATGGAGCTTCCTCGTGATCGACCATGTACGACAGCCCCAGAATGTCGCCCGGCTGGGCCTGGGTGAACGCAAAAACGACGCTGCCGGGAACATCGTCCTTCATCTGACGAACTCGGATGCTTTCGTCCGCGATCCACTCGAAAGTGTCGTCTTGGCGCAGGACCCATGCTTTGGCCATGTTCACTTCGCCATAGATGGAATCGAAGGTCTGCGTAGCGACGTGTTCGGCCGAGGGATCGGCGACGTAGGTAATACGGTTGACTCCCAGGTTGAGGCCCTTCTTCTGGGTGGCGTTGAATAGAACGGTGTCATACAGGATGAGCGCACCATCCGCGCCCTCGATCGAGGGGCCTTCCCTCGCTAGCAGCTTGGCCACGACTTCGCGAACGTCTTTCTCCGAACGGCTGGAAATGCTCCAGCTGGCCCCGAGGGCTGTTTCACAGTTCAGCAACAAGATCAGACTCGAGATGAGTAGGCAGCGACTCACGGGGTACCTCGCTTCTTTCAACGTTTCAGGCTATCGCCCCTCGACAGTCGTCAGTTCCAGGGAAAGGAACTTGTTCTCGGCCTCGTGGGCACGATCCAGGGCTTCTACCAGTGGGATCAGTTGTTCGGGCGGCAGGATTTCATGCGACCAGACAATTTCTCGGGACAGGTGCAAGACGTTCTCTTCCTGCCAGGCTCGGCGAGTCCAGGTAAGTCCCTGAACCTCAATTCGCAGGTCTTCTACGGGACGTAGATTCACGCCAGGTGGTAGGCGGATCTTCCATTCCTCGATTCGGGCGGGAAGAAAACGCAGATCGATCGGCGTGACTCGGTCGGTCAGATACAGACGGCGCTCGGGCAGGGGAACCAGTATCCGGGGCAGGAACAGTTCGTTCTTGCCCCGCGGCAACGTGGAGGTGGTTTTTGCCGATAGCTGGCACTCGATGTCGGCACGCCAATCATCGAGCGACACGACACTGGCCGATATCGCCTGCGCCGATACGCTCTTGGGAAGCAGGCGCTTGGAGATCATGGCGGCTTGCTGAGTCTTGGTGGCGAACAGCGCCTTGATTCTCACGCCCAGCGCGGTCGATCCAGCGCAGCGCTCGGAGAGTTCGAAGCTGATTTCGCCATTCTGGTGGAGCTCGCCGTTCAGTCGCAGGCGCACCGGGCTGGGTGCCCACAGGTCGGTAGGAATTCTGCGAATCTCGGCACCGGTGGGGCGAAGTACTACCACTGGCCAAGCTGCGTTCTGATCGGGCACAACGCCAGCGGGACAGCCGTCGTACGTAGGATCCAGCCACAGCCCATCCTTGCCGTCGTTGGCCCACACCGTGAAATGGTTGAATTGCGTCATGTTGGGAATCGATGCGTCGTAGGGTCCAGCACTGCGGGTTCTTACCAGCACCGGGAACGCCTCGATGTCCACTTCCCGCAGCATTGTGATCAACAGGGTGCTGAGGCCTTTACAGTCTCCGTAACCACTGTCGTGCACTTCCTTGGCGGGCCGTGGGATGATTCCATCCAACCCCTCGAACAGTCCCAGGTAGCGACAGCTCTTTTGCACGTGCGTGTAGAGCTCGTTGATCCGGTCCTTGGGATCTTCCAGGTTCGCCACAACCGATTTGGCCGTGCGAGTGATCTCTTCGTTGCTCTCGAAGACCTCGTCGATCCGATTCAGGTAGCGCTGGCCCACGGCCTCCCAGCTGGTTCCCGACGCGAATGCCTGATCCGGGTATTCTTTTCCAAACGAAGTAACGTGCGGCGTGATGACTACCGATTCACTAGGCACCCCGTACGAGAGTTGTTCGTAGCGATGGGGCTGGAGGTCGCGCATGCGCCAGGAATAGATTTTGCGCCTGCCGTTCTCATCGATGGATTCTTCTACGCGCGAAACCAGATTGCTCGGCCCGCGCCGACCGATCACGAGGGTGTGACTGCTCGGAAGCTCCAAAGTAAACCGTGATTGCGCGCACGGCGCATCGTAGCCGCCGAATTTCCAGGTGGGGAGCCCATGCACGCCTTTGTACTCGTATTCCTGCTCAATCCAGACGCGATCTCCTGCGCGCAGCCCGGGAATGACCGCGTACGACTGTACGGCGTCGAAAGTGAATACAAGCCCGTCCTGGGACGATCGCTTGACCCACTGCAGGTCCCCTTTGTCAAACTTCTGGTGTCGCCCGTCGGCCGATTCCACTTCGACTTTTATGCCCTTGAACCTGCGAATCGGCCCGTCGTAGGCGCCTACCCGGGCAACCGATTCTACTCCGCGCGCATTCCGTAGCCAGTACTCCTGGCCCCGGCGCACGCGCCCGTGGATACCATCACTCTTGGGCTTGTACTCGCCTTTGAAGTGCTCCCACTCGCTCAACACCAGGACCGAGGCATCGGGATGCGCGCGGGCAAAGGCGTCGAGCTGCTCGGATGTCATGCGAGGATTGTCGTCTTTGGCCCACACAGCGCTGCTGGACGGGGCCATGCAAATGAAGGGCGCAATAAGGGTCAGGATCAGGAATGCAAGCCTGGGCGGGCGGGGCACAGATCACTCCTTGGCTGCGGTGACCCAAAGTGTACGCCGGTCGGGCGCCGCTATTCCTCGCCCTCGAGCTGCGAGAACAGACACGCCGACCGCTCAACCACCGACGCCCAGCTCAGGGCGCGGGCCCAGAATTCAGGCAATCGATGAGGTCGTTAACCGAGACATTCAATACTCCGTCCACGACGATACCCCACACCAGCGAAATCGTGCCGGGGCGCACCGGGATGGTGGCCGGTGATTCGAACGAGAGTGCTCGACCCACGTTGGTATCGACGATCGTGATTTCGATGGAGTCGTCAGTAGAAGCGGGGTCTCCAAACGAGAGGGCCCAACCATTTACATCCGTTTCGGAGTCAGCCGACTCGCAGATGGACTCCGACTGAACGGCCAGATCGACCCCGAAGGTCCGCGAGTTCAAGGGATAGCACATCGGGAAATCTGTCGATGAGGCCGTGACCTGAATACCTTCGAGGAACCGCTCGTCGGGGCTCGCCCCTGCAATGGCATCGCATTCCCAAAACAGGGCCGTGACGATCCCCGCGCTCGCTGCCGAGCTTGTGGCGGCGAAGGCATCGCCGTTTGTCTGATCATCTTGATTCGCCAGATAGTCGTCCCAGATCGCCACGCTTCCGCCGGCAGTGCCGGAGGTCGCCGGACAGGCGTGAATGATCAAGCCTTCGATGTCCTCGTTGGCGACGACAAGTGGCATCTCGACGTTGATCAGAGGGAACCAGTTGTCGGCCTTGGCCGTCGGCGGATCATCGGTGAAGAGCAGGAGCTCGGAGCCTTCCGGGACATCGATCGAAAACGCTCCGTCCGTCCCCGTCATGACGGCGTCGGTGTATTCCGTGTCGAGGAGCGACACCAGCACACCCTGCGCGATGGTCGCGTCGTCGACGTTGACCACGATCCCCTGCACGGTCACGAGCGTCACGTCGCCGCCCACGATTTCATCATCATCACAACCGACGCCGAAAGGTGGCATCGAGAGCAGCAGCAGAGCCGCGAGTCTGGTTCCGAGGTGAGTCTTCGTCATTGCAGTCAGCTCCTTGATTGGGGGGCGTGATCAGAGCCAGAGCTTTCGTGGGGCCCAAGGTGTCGTGAAATCCAGGCCGAGGCTCACAGAGAAAAAGTCACCGTCTAGAGTGTTCTCACCGTCGAGAATGGAGATATACAGGATGCTGGCCGTCCAGTTTTCGAAGAGCGTGTAGCTCAGCCCGAGGCCGGCGCGTAGTGAGCGAATCTGGGAAATTGTCGCATCGAGTTCTCCTTGCGCCGACGATCCGTGCCCGGCGGAACCGTCAGAGCCCCACGCGCTGCCACCGCTCGTCGCAGAGAGCGCGGAGAGGAAGCGGAGTCGAAGATTGCGCGCAGCTCGATAGCCGATCTCGATGTCGACATCGTTGCGGTTCAACCGAAAACCCTGATTCTCCTCGTCGGAACTGTGCCCATAGCGAAGTTGTGCGTACATGCGCGGCAGCCAGGGGCTGAGGGAGCGTCCCACGTACACGCCCAACGACCAACTCACGAGATGCCGACCCGGCGCGGCGTGGCCCACCGTTTCGTACCGGGAAATCGGGAACTGGATCGCCGCGTAGGGGACGAGCCGCACGGGAGCTCGGCTGGTCAGTGCACGTAGTTGGATTCTCGCGTCCTGGATCGTCGCGTGATGCTGACCGTCATCGAGATTGAGATTCCAGGGGGCGTTTCCCTCGTACCGCGCCGCGACCCAACTCGCGCTCGTCGACACCGCTAAGCGCTCGCTCAGGCCGAGATCGAGATGAGCGGAGACGCTGTGATTGCTCTCATCACCGAGAAACCAGCGATCGCCGTCTGCGGTATAGCCTCGCGTGCTCTGGCCATCGATGGAATCCGTCGGATAGAGATGATCTCCGCCATTGAAAAACGCATAGCTGAGGCCGAAGCTGCCCTCCCCCTTTTTCGGGAGCCAGGCCTGCGCGTCCGCGATGCTGGGGTGCAGCACGCCGGTGAGCGCGAAGATCGCCACAGCGCATCGAAGAATGCACGGTTGCGATGCATTCCTGCGCACTACGAGGACTCGGGACTTTCGCGCAGCATGATGGCTTCGTCAATGAGCCCGAATAGTTCACTGGGGTGTCCGGGCAACGCAAATGCTTGCCCGAAGGACCGCCGTGCTTCTTCGAGTTCGGTGATGCTTGGATCGTCCAGCAGCGGAAGGAATGCCCAGTTGAGCCCCTCGCTCTGCATGAGCGCGCGCATTGCTTCAGCGCTCGACCCGGAGAAGAGCGCCAAGTCCAGCTCGTCGGCGGGAAGCTTTCGGAGTGCCTCGAGATCGTCGACGACGGTCACGTGATGCCCGATCGTCGCGAGAGTTTCGATCAGCTCGTCTGTGAAAATCTCACGATCGAGCTCATCCGATGCGACGCGCAAGACGACGATCGCCGAGGGTGCGAGCGAAGCCAGCTGCGTGCCGTCGGCACCCGGTGGCGTATTCACGAGGAACTTGTCGCCGCAGGCGGAGGCGTCCGTCGCCGAGCCCATCCAGAGGATGGCGGCAGTCAGGACGAGAGTAGGGACTTGGACGCTCATTGGGCACTCTCTCTTAAGAGCGGGGATGGTGGTTCAGCTTAACCCACGGTCGGCTTCCATGACAAGAATCAACGCTCTGGCGGAGTTACACCCCGCTAGAAGCGAATGCGCTCGCGCAACTGTCGGCCGAATTCGTGGGATTCTTCGGCGAATTGCGCGCTCAACGGGTTTTCAGCGACTTCGCCTCCCTGGAGGACGGACAGCAGCTCCCGTTGGACGGGGTGTCCGACATGAGCCAAGTGCTGGCGAAAGCCCGCCTCCGTGAGCTCCGCTGGGTACGCCCCGCCGAGCATGGCGAGGCGGTAGCTGATCTGGGAATTCTGATCCGCTGATGGCGCGATCCAGCGCTGCTTGAGCTCGGTCGCCTTTGATGCATCCAACGCGCGATCCGCAGTGATCGTGAGGAGCGTTGCCAATCGTGGGTTCTGGGGATACCGCGCGAGGCGCGCCTGTGCCCAGCTGATCCCGCGGCTCCACACACGCTGGGCTTCTTCCTGCTTGCCGGCGCGCATCAACACCAATCCTCTCCACCAGCAGATGTAGGCCTGGTTCTCGTCGCCCCACTCTTCTTGGGCGACGCGGAGTTCGTTGATCGCCCGGCGGTGATTTTCCAAGGATGAGAACGCCATGCCGCGCCAGAGTCGAACCTCGGGGTCGGAGCCAAAGCGCCGGAGATAGTTTGCGCTCTCCTTCAAGCAGGCCTCCGTGTCCCCTGCCCACAGCGTGGCAAAACTGAGAAACCACTGAGCGGCTTGGTTGGCTGGGTCCTGGGCGATGACGCGTTCGAAGATTTCGATCGAACGGTCCGCCATGCCGCCCAGGGTGTATGCCACTGCGCGCAGCACGAGGCTCTCGATGTCGGAGCCGTGCGCCCAGGTCGCATCCTGAACGCGCTCCAAAAGGCGCACGTACTCCGATCTGTGATAGTCCGTCTTGACGAGACCCAGCAAGGCGCTCTTCAGGCGCGGGTCGATCTGGAGGGCCCGCGTGAAATGTCGTTCGGCCAGTTCAAGATTATCCAGCCCACCACTGTGCGCGGTGTAGTAGTGATCCAGATGGATGGTGCCAACACCCACATGTGCTTCGATCAGGTCGGGGTCTATCGCCAAGGATTTGTTGAAATACTGATACGCCGAGTCCATTGCTTCCGGCGTACCGATTCGAAACTCCCGGGCACCCCGTGCATAGTACTCGTAAGCCTCGATGCTACGCGTGACCGGCTTCGCATCGACGACGGCCTCGCCATCGCTTCGTCCCGGAACGAGTTTGGCTGCAACCCGTCTGGCCAGCCTTTCTTGGAGGAGGAAGACTTCGTCCAGCTGCCCGCTGAACTCTTCCGACCAGAACTGAAAACCCTCTGCCTTCGCGACCAGGCCGATCGATACCTGGACCTGATCACGAATGACACGGTAGTGGCCCGTGATCAGGATCTCGGCGTTGAGTTGATCTGCGATATCGGCCAGTTCGAGCTCGCTGGGATCGTATCGAGCCGAGCTGAGCCACGGTCGCATGCGTAGCCCCTCGATTCGACTGAGCTTGTTCACGAGATCGGAGCCGAGGGCTTCGACGAGCCAATTCGTCGGTTCCTTGTCGGGGCTGATGTTTTGCAGCGGAAGGGTCGCCACGGATGCCTGGGAGAACCCGCCTTGTTCCGTCACATTCCTCCCGGTCAGCATCCAACTCACGGCGAGCAGCACGGTCAGGACACCTGACGCGGCCAGCCATCGTTTCCTGGCATCGCGCATCGGAGGCAGGTTGCCGGCGGGATGGGCTTCATCCCCCGACTCGAGTTTCGCGCTGAACTCCCGGCCCGAGCCAGTGCTCAAGATACGCGAGAGTTCGGAGGCCGATGCGAAGCGATCGGCGGGTCTCTTTTCCAGGAGCCGCCGAACGACGGCATCGAGCTCGGGGGGCACTTCAGCTCGAACCTTGCTTGGCGCCGTCGCCGGCTCGTTCACCGTGGCATAGAGAACTTGTTCCAGGCGATCCCCGGTGAAGGGGCGTCGGCCGGTCAATAGCTCGTACAGGATCACGCCTAGGCCATAGAGATCTGTCTGGGGCGTGGCTTGTTGCCCCTGGATGGCTTCCGGCGACATGTAGCCTGCGGTGCCTATCTGGCCGCGGCCCATTGTGAGGCGCGTTTGGTCGATGTCCAGCGCGAGACCGAAGTCGACGACGACCGCACGGCCGTCCGCGTCGACCATCACATTGCGGCTGGTGATGTCCCGATGGAGCACGCCCTGATCGTGGGCGTGCTGAAGGGCCTCGGCGACTTCAATAGAGAGGCGACGTGCGTCGGCCACGGGAACCTCACCCGAATCGATCAGATTACGTAGAGTCAGCCCCTCGATCAGCTGAAAGGTGATGAAGAGGACTCCATCAATCTCGCCGGTATCGTACACGGTGGCGATACCGGGATGCTGGAGGGCCGAAGCTGCCTTCGCCTCCCGGAGAAATCGACTGCGGATCTTGGGAGATTCTTGGACATCTCTTGGAAGCGTCTTCAGTGCGACATCCCGCTCCAACAGAGTGTCGCGTGCACGCCAAACGGCGCCCATGCCACCCTCGCCGAGCTTCTCGATGATTTCATAACGGCCCAGGCTTCGACCAATCATAGCTCAAGCCTACTGTAGAAGTAGTCTCGCCGGAATCATTGTTGTCGCTAAGGCGTTGGATTCAGCCCGAATGTGTATCTGGCCATCAGCTCGGCCCGGATTTCTTCCGCCTGTCCGAGGAGAGCCCCGAACGCTGGGAAATACTCATAGCTGGATTCGCGCATGAGTCCCAGATCCATCTCATTGAACATGCCACTCGACCAGCAGTCTCGATAAGCTTCCCGCGCCTCCTCGTCCAGGCCCACGATCGCGAGAGCTCGGGCGTGCATGCAGTCGATGGTGTTCGTATTGGTGGAAACGAAGGCCATGGACTCCTCAAGACACGCGAGATTCCCGGCGAGCGCGCAAAGATAGGCTCGGGTTCCGTGTAGTTGGACATTCTCCGAATATGCGAGAAGTCGGTTCTCGATATAGCTGAGGCTCTCGCCGAGCCGCGAGCGGAACATTTGGTCGTCGCCGAGGAGATGATAGGCTTGTGCGAATACTTGCATTACCGACCAGTTGAAATCTTCTCCGTACAGGCTGCGCGCCCGTTCGATGCTCGCCTTTGCAATGGGCAGGCGACCGAGCGCGATGTACGCGCTGCCCATCTGTAGTCGGATCTCGGCATCTTCTCCGAAGCGGAAGAGATAGTCATTGCCAGAGCGGATGCACTCCGCAGGGTCATTGGCCCAGAGACTAGCAAAGGTGTAGTGCCACAACGCACGCTCGTTTTCCGGATCTAGCTCCAGTACACGCCGAAACAATGCCAGAGAGCGCTCGGCCAGGCCGCCGAACAGATAGGCGAGGGCCTGCGAGAAGACCGCATCGAGATCCTCGCGGCCAGTCGCGGCAACAAGTTGCCCCTGCTGGAGACAACGCTCATTTAGACCGCGATACCACGCGACATTGATCAGTCCGATCCTGGCATCCAGCAGCCCGGAGTCCAACTCCAGCGCACGCGCGAAACGCTGTTCCGCCAACGCCAGATTCTCGTAGCCGCCGCTCCACGCGAACCAGAATGCCTGGGCGTAGATCGCGCCCAGCCCGACATGCGCGCGGGCAAGGCTCGGATCTCGATCCAGAGCTCGTTGAAAGAAGGACTGAGCCTTCCGCGCGCCCTCTCGCGACTGATCCTGAAGATGCATCGCGCCCTGCACATACAGCTGAAAGGCCTCCGAATCCTCGGCGACGGGTCGGGCGATGCCCTCGCGTTGGGAGCGGCTCAGTTCTTCCTGCAGCTGCGCGGCAACCTGCTCGGAGATCATGCGTTCCAGTTCGACGAGCTTGTCAAAAGGCTCGTCGAACTCCAGCGTCCAGAGCAGAGCTCCGTCGAAGCCTCCGAATAGGGCGATGCTTCCGTAGATACGGTCATTCGTTTCGGCCACTTGCCCGCCCACGACGGCCTCAACGCCGAGTGACCTCGCAAGTTCTGCTATCCCCTGCGCCTGGCGCGCCCCTCGCAAGGATGTGCTCCATGGGATGACGCGCAGCGCGGTGAAGCGATTCAACTTGCTCTGAACGCTAGCCAGCACCGCCTCAGCGATTCCGAGCACCGGCGTCGGCGCGCCCGCCACCGCGCTCAGGGGGATCACGGCGACGGATCGAAACTCCGGAGCGTTACGCGAATCGCTCGGAATTTGTTGGAGCAATAGCCAGGCCCCCAGCACCAACAGGAGCCCGAGGATTCCCGCGCGCGCGATCGTTGAGCGCGGCCAGACGCGAGTTCGGTTTCGGAGAGTGCCTGCGGACTGACCATCGGGGCGCTCCAGCTGAAGTGCGTCCTTGAACTCCGAGGCGCTACCGAATCTCTCTGCGGGAGTCTTGGCCAGGCCACGCGCGAGAACCTGGTCGAGGGTCGCCGGCACACTCGGATTGTGGCGGCTGGCCGGCTCGACCCGACTGTGGACCGTCGCATAGATCAGCGCCTCGACCCGCTCCCCTTCGAAGGGCATCCTGCCCGCGACGAGTTCGTAGAGCACGATGGCGAGGGAATAAATGTCGGAGCGCGCTGTCGCCGGCTCGCCCTGCGTGACCTCCGGCGCGATGTATCCCGCCGTGCCCAGTGGCTGAGTCGCGAGGGTGCGCGTAGTGTCGGTGCGGGTAGCGAGTCCAAAATCCAGCAGAATCGCGCGGTTGTTGGCATCAACCATGATGTTTCGGGCCGTTACATCACGATGAAGCACGCCTCGTTGGTGCGCATGTTCGAGTGCTCCACAGATATCCCTGATCCAGGCAAGCGCCTGTTCGATCTCGACCGCTTTCCCGCCGCAGGTTTCCTTCAGCGTCGAACCCGTGATGAGTTCGAAGGCAATGTAGATTTCACCGTTCGCCTCGCCGGCGTCGAGCACGGCAGCGATGTTCGGGTGATCGAGTCGGGATGCCGTCTTTGCTTCGCGCAGGAGGCGAGCGCACGCTTCGGCGGAACTCGCGAACTGGGAGCCGACGATCTTGATGGCCACATCCCGTCCCAGCACGCGATCGCGCGCGCGCCAAACGGAACCCATGCCGCCCCGGCCCAGGGAAGACAGGATCTCGTAACGTCCGAATTCGCGTCCAATCATCGGCTGAGACTAGCGGATCGTCATCGCGCGGGCCAGTAGCGGCGACGCGCTCCCCATCGATGGCCTATACTGGCCGCGACATCCGTCCCAGTGTGAGGGGAATCCGCGTGCTTCGAACCGTGCTCTGTTGGTCTCTGCTAGTCGCCGCGGCGAGTGCGTGCGCAGCGGACTCGGGCCTTCAACGTTGGGAGGCCTGGCTGGAGGCTCCGATCGGAAGGCTTGAATTCGAGCTCTACCTCGATCTCGAACAGGGCGTGGCGGAGATTCACAACGCGGAAGAGATCATCCAGATCGCCGATTTCACGCGCAACGCAGACACGATTGAGATTACGTTCGAATACTACGAGGCGACGCTTCGAGCTCGCCTATCGGCAGACGGAAACACGATGCAGGGCCTCTGGCGCCGTCGCTTCAGTGACGAGTTTTGGGCCCGACTGATCTTTCACGCGCGTCGGGGCGACGATTCGTCGGACTGCGCGGACCCTGAGCCATTTCTCGGCCGCTGGGATGTGGAATTCGCCGACCTCTCTGAGCGGTCGGTACTCGTAGTCTCGCGAACGCACGGAATGGGCGTCAGCGCAACCGTACTCAATACGACGGGCGACTATCGCTATCTCGGCGGCTGCGTGGATGGGAATCGACTACGACTGTCCCGATTCGATGGTGCCCACGCATTCGTGCTTGAGGTTGTTCGTTTGGACGACGGAACGCTCACCGGAAAGCTCAGTGAAGGAAGCTATCGAGAGACGGTCGTATCTGGCTTCCTGAGTCCGGAAGTGCAGGACCCGCCTAGCTATGATCAGCTCGACTACGCGGGTTCGGTCGATCTCGACGCAGCAACCGTCTACCGCCTCGGCGGAGGAGAGACCACGCTCGCGGAGCTGACCGACGGCGCGAAGGCGGTCGTCATCGAGATACTGGGATCTTGGTGCCCGAACTGCCATGACGCCAGTCGCCTTCTCGATGAGCTCCAGCGTCGCTACGTGCATCTCGGGCTGCGCGTGGTCGGCCTCGCGTTCGAACTCAACGAGGACGCCGAGCGAAATCGTAGCGTGCTCCGGCGCTACCAAGAGCGGCATGAGCTGAGTTATCCCATTGTCCTCGGCTTCGAAGATGTGCCGCGGGGGCCAGCGGCGGTGTTTCCGACCGTCGAAGGCATGTTCAGTTTTCCTACGGTGTTGTTCTTGCACGGCGATGGGAGGATTCGGACGGTGCACACGGGCTTCACTGGTCCGGCGACTGGGGATTCGTTTGTTCGGTTGAAACGGGACTTTGATGGGCTTGTTGTTGAGTTGTTGGGTGCGGAGTGATTCGTGTCACTGAGACCCTGCTCAAGGCCGAGTAAACGAGCCATACCATCACCGCAACAACACGATCTTCCTCGTCATCCCCTCCGAGAACCCGTCGCCCCTAACCGACAGCCGCCCGTAGTGCTGGCCATTCCCCACGTCACGCGACTGGCTATCCCGGCCGTCCCATCGGATCAGATGTTCGCCCGCGCTCTGATCTTCCTTGACCAGGGAACGAACCCGCCGACCGCTTAGGTCGAATATGTCGAGCTGGACCACGGCGCGCTCTGGCAGCCGGTATGAGAGCATCGTGCGATCGCTCGATGGTGACGGCCTTGTCGTGGCGTTGAGGTCTGCCGCCGCGCCGAGTCCAAACGTGGTGCCTGCAGATATCGCCGGGCCGACTGTTGCGGCGGCAGAGAAGTCGCCGTCGTGCATGATCTTATGCAGCGCGCCGTGGACTTGAATGTCTGGCGCGGCGCTTCGATGCGGTCGCCGGGTGTAGGTGGCCGCAGCAAACGATCCGGACCTTGAACCTGAATTCCGAAGGCCTGGATGTCGACAAGGTCGTGATCGCTTGCTGCGAGTGCACGGTCTTGGAGATTCGTTTGATCGGCCCGACCATCGTGAGCAATGAGGACCGAAGCTGGGGAGTGATCAAGGCGCTGCACTGATCGAGTGATTCAGTCGGATTCGAAGGCTTCGCTGGCGCTCTGCCGTCGTCAGCGCAGCAGCACCACCTTGCCGGTCGCGCGTTGTACCCCGCCTTCACTCCGTGCTTCCAGCGTCACGAAATAGAAGCCGCGGGCAACTTGCGTTCCCCGGCTATCGCGGCCCTGCCAATGCAGCCGATGCGAACCAGTTCCAAGCGCGTCGCTCAAGAGGCTCGCGATCACCCGACCACGCGCATCGTAGACGGCGACGTCCACGTTGGCCGGCCGATCCAGATCGAACGCGATCGTCGCCGGTCCACCAAAGCCCTGGTCGTACGACACCCTCAGTGCAATGGACGCCGGTATCCGGGGCGTCGGCGCGGCAGTGACCGACGGCTGACAAGCCAGCGTCAGCCACGCTGCTCCATCCACCGTTCCACCGTCGTTGGCCAACACGTCAAGAAACACGCCGGTGGTGCCATCGTACCTCAATACCAAACTGTTGTTGAAGCTGGCTACGTACAGGTTTCCGTCGGGACCGAACTCCACGTCGTTGGCCCGGTCGAGCCCTCCGCTGCCACTTGTCACGAAAACGTCGATGAACGCGCCCGTCGCACCGTTGTAGCGGCTGACGCTATCCTGGGTCTCTTCGCCAATGTAGAGGTTTCCGTCGGGGCCGAACACGAGACCTCGGGGACTCGACAGGCCACCGCTTCCGGCCGTTACGAAATCGTCGATGAACGCACCGGTGCTGCCGTTGAAGCGCAGCACCTTGTTACTGTTGCGGCTGCAAACATATAGATTGCCGTCCGGACCGAAGACCAACGCGGTGGGGTTGTTCAGCCCGCTTCCGTTGGGGACGAAGGTGTCGATGAACGCACCCGTGGAACCGTCGTAACGAAGTACCGAGTGGTTCAGATTCGAAACCACGTAGAGGTTGCCGTCGGGACCGAAGTCGAGCCCCACGGGAAGGTTCAGACCGCCACTTCCGGTCGACACGAAGACGTCACTGAACTCGCCGGTCGATCCATCGTATCGATAAACGCGGTCGTTCAGTTGGCTGCTGACGTACAGATTGCCATCGGGCCCGCAGGTGAGTTTCGAGGGCCCGTTCAAACCGCCGCTTCCGCCGGCATGAGGCACCATGACCTGCGGCTGGCGACTCAGAAAGCTGTACCGGACGATACGATCGTTCTGGAAACTGCTCACGAGCAAGGTAGCGCTACACAGCGGATCGCCGTCGGCCACGGTTACCTGAACGGGGTCGCTAGGGGTGGCGTTGGCTTGGCTATCGGTGACGATCACCCGGTAGCGGGACGACACGAGAGGGTTGGCGGCCTGGGTGCTTTCGGTCCCCAGATCCGACCACACACCGGCCGACACCTCGAGCTGCCACAGGTAGGTGTACTGAGGAACTCCGCCCGACACTTCAGACGACAACAGCACGCGTTCGCCCGGACAGGTCGAATCAGCATTGGTGGAGGCCGTGACCGTGGGCGGCCCGGGCAGGGTCGACACGGAGAAATTGTCGAAGGCCAGGCCGACGTTCGACGCTTCGCCGGTGTGTTTGAGAATGATAGAAGAGATTTGCGGAGTACCCACGTCGACGACCCAACCGAATGCCTCGGAATCGCCGGGCCCAGCGGCCGGTGTGGCGCACTGGGGGTTGGTGGGTCCTACCGGTCCGTCGAGAATCACGGTCTGCAACAGAGCATCGGTCGCGTCGTAGGCGGTGATGGTCCACTGCTCGCAGGGTGCACCGCCGCCAATGCGGCAGTCGATGTCGAGAATCACGCCCGAGGCCTGCGCCACCGGTGACGAGTACTCGATCTTCAGATCGCCCTGAACACCCAGACCCGTGCCGTCGGTAAGGAAGCTGCTTCCCAGACCGATGGTGGGAAGCGGTGTGTCGGCGCCGAAGCAACCCTCGAACGCGGTCTGAGGCAGGCCCGCTTTGGCGATGAGCGGGAATCCCGAAGGCACCCCGGTGATGGGATCGAGCAGCGTGAACGTGACGCCAAACGTCGCGTACTCGGTGGAAATGGTCTGCTGATCGACGGTGGCTCCACCCGCGGGAATGGTCTCGAAATCGATGACCTGGGCTGAAGATCCTGCTGCGTGGAGCACGAGCAGCAAGAACGTGGCGTACCAAGGGGGAGCGAAGAAAGGGCGCAGCATGGGGGACTACCTCGACCGGCGAAGAAGGGAACTGTTCGACAAAGATCAACGGTACCACGAAATGAGTGGGCTTTGCTGGTTCTGCTGTCCATCTATCGTCGGAGTGTCCTTTGGGAAACGGCGCGGTTATTCGGTCTACTTGACGGGAGCCCACGGCGTGCCACCTGCGAGACCACAAACGTGCGAGAATGGTATAGGATCGAAGCGAGCATCCGAGCAGAGCACGATCCGTTGTCGCTCACGCAATGGACCAACTCCGTCCCCCCGGAAGCGAATGCGTACCATCTTTGCCGCGGTTCTCTCCTGTGTGGCACTTCTCATCATCTTTGTCGAGCCTGCGCGGGCAAGAGAGTGCGCCGACTATGGCGTCTTTCCAACTCGGGTCATCGGTGAGTTCACAACAAGCGACGAAGCGACCGACATCTTCATGGTCGGCGACTTGGTCTATGTGGGTTCCTATGGAACGCTCACGGTAGTAGATATTTCGGACCCGGATGCCCCGCGAGAAGTCGCTGTGCTGGAGGGTTTCCAAAGTATCAATGACATCATCGTCGATGGAATATGGGCGTACGTTTCTGATCGCAGTGGAATGGGGATTTGGGTCGTCACCCTGTTTGACCCGGAAGCCCCTCAGATTTCAACTAATTTTGGCCCTACTTCTTCCTGGGTCAATGCTCTGACCAAGTCGGGGGATTCGCTGTACGCGGTCTATAACGACGGCTCGCTGCGAATCTACGATACGACGGCGCCATGGCTTCCCCAGGAAGTGGGAAGTGCGGACTACTTCAGCCGAGCAACCGATATCGTAGTCTCGGACGGCTACGCGTATTTGGCCCGTCAATCGGACGGTCTCATCGTCGTGGACGTATCCGACCCAGCACTTCCGTTCTGGGTCGATGCCACCGTACCAGGATTTGAGCCGACGAGCTACGAGCCCCGTATCGAGCTTGTGGGGCAGATGGCGTACATCGCGACCGGACTTCACGGCCTCCAAGCCTTCGATGTCTCGGATCCGACGCAACCATACCTGGTGAGTGAAACCAGCTTGCCTCGGAACAAGGCAGAGGGTGTTGCCTACGACAATGGCGTGGTCTACGTCGCGGCGGGCGGGCTCGCCACTGCCTCGGCTACGTTTGCCCTTAGTCTTGCCGATCCGGGTTCGCCGGAAATCATCGGGTTCTTTCCATCTGGATATTCTCCGTCCGAAATCGAGATAGCGGGTGGCAGCGCTGTTGTCGCGGTACGCGATGGCGTTCAGCTGGTCGACATTCGTCACCCTGGATCAGAGCTCAGCGGTTTTCTGTTCGAAGATCTTCGCAGTCAAGCGGCGGTGGGATATGGCCATGCGTTCTTCAGCCTTGGGAATAGCTTGGTTGCCGTGAATCTCCCAGCGGATGGAAACCCCGAGGTCGTGGGTTCCTTGCCCTTCAACACCGACGCCCTGAGTCTCACGCCCGATGGGCGTCATCTCTGTCTGAAGGTTCGCCCGTTCTCGAACAACTTGGGTGTGGCGAACGTCGAGGACCCATCCAACCCAGTACTTCTCGGTCAGGTCCATGCGGAGCCAGACGTAATCCAGACGACCAACACACACGCATTTGCCGCGGAGTCCAAGATCAGGGTGATCGACATCACCTCACCCAGCGTGCCACAAGTTGTCGATAGCCTTTGGCCGGGCGATGAGAACGATGCAAGTCACTCCATCCATGACCTGGTTCTCCAGGAGAATCATCTTCTGTCGGTATCGACCGCGGGTCTGAAGATGTTCGACATCACAAACCCCGTCGATTCGAGCGTGCTTTTGGACCATCGGGTGACGGGTCTCAAGTTTGGAGCCGTCGCCGGCGACTTCATCTATACGGCCGATTCCGACGGTATCGTTCGGGTCTTCGACATCTCCAGTCCGTCAGCGGTTGAACAGATTCAGATGCTTCCAACCGTTTCGGGCGTCACGGAATTTGTCCTCGGCGATGGGGGTATCTATCTCGGTGCCAGCCAAGCGGGGGGTGGAACTCTGGTCGTGCTGGACGCCAACACCCCGGGGACGATTTGGCAGGTAGCC
This sequence comes from Candidatus Krumholzibacteriota bacterium, assembly GCA_029262065.1. Taxonomy (GTDB): domain Bacteria; phylum Krumholzibacteriota; class Krumholzibacteriia; order JAJRXK01; family JAJRXK01; genus JAJDAC01. Next base: position 21,870 of record JAJDAC010000050.1, read on the forward strand.
CACCACGAACTCCCTGGCCCACCCATCGGAATCTCCGTGCGGAACCATTCGGTCTATGTCGCGGTTACTTCGTTTGGATTGCTGGTGTTTCCGGAGCACTGCCTGGAGTCCGTTCCGACGCGGTTGATGCGTTTCGATGTGCAATGGAAATCGAACGGCGTGAGAGCGGAATGGGTGGCGCCCGTCGAACCACGGGAGGGATTCACGCTGGAGGCAACGGTAGGAACACGCGCCTGGCGGGTTCCGGTGAAACGCTTGGGCCAGGATCTCTATCAGGCGCACGACGCCACGGCATTGGAGCACGACGGAGAGGTCCGCTACCGGTTGTTCGAGGGGTCGAGCGAATCCGGCGAACTGTTGGCGGAGAAGACGGTGCGGTCTCCTGACTTGGGTTGGACCATCCGATTCGTTGGTTCTGCCCCCAACCCGTTCAACCCACGCACGATGATCCAATTCGAATTGGGTAGGCCTCAGCGCGTACAGCTGACTGTTTTTGATTCAGCGGGCAGGCGCGTAAAGCGTCTGGCCGATCAGACATTTCCAGCGGGCTCCTCTGAGTTGCCATGGCTCGGTTTCGATGAGACGGGAAGCCCCGCTGCTTCGGGGGTGTACCATGTTCGACTCCAGTCGGAGTCTGGTTTCGACGCGATGAAGCTCAATCTCATTCGGTAGTCGAACCGAGGCCGAACACCCAGACCTGTGCCGCGGTAAGGTAGCTGCTTCCTGGACCGATGATGGGAAGCCGTGTGACGGCAATACGGGCCAATTGGCGTTCTTTTTGCATCATCTACCTCGGCCGATCCATGTCCGCCGGAGGTAGACTTTGAGCACGAGCATTCCCAAGCCCCAGAACGCATGGACCAATGGTACCGGGCGTGGGCTCATCAACTGGTTCCTATACTGCTTCGCGGCCTTGACCGCGGCGCTCGAGGCCATTTCGATCAACTCGGTTTTCGTGGGCGATCGCGCGATGGGGGCACTACAGGCCTTTGCTGTCGCCGCCGTCCTGCTCGCGGTCGCTGTCTACGCACTCACGCCCGTTGCGTCGCGGCACAAGTTCCTGGCGCGCCTCATTACCGTGTTTTCGGTCTCCGCGGTGCTGGGACTATTCGTCATGAAGGGCAAGGTCAACCAGCTTGAAATGGCGGGGAAGAGCGCGGCCGAGCTGGCGATGGCTCCCACGTTGGTAACGTTGCTCGTGCAATTGGGGCTGGCCTTATTCTACCTGTTCCACTCGCGCCAGAACCCGCCTGGTCCATCCAAGCGTCCACCCACCACGCCGTGGTGGGTATGGGGACCGGCGGTCTCGTTCGGACCCCTCTTCATCGTGTGTGGACTGGTCGCCAGCACGCTTCTGGGGTGGGGTGGATCGGGGTCGAGCGTCGAAAGCTCACGCGTACAATCGGTCCGGAACGGATCGGGCGAAGAGAAATACTCGCGTTTTCCGAGGCCCGCCGATTTCGAATTCGCCCAGGAAACAGACCGCGTGGGCAAGGACTTCGGCGGCCAGTTCATCCACTACCACACCGGACAGCGGCCGCTGCTGGGCATCGCGTTCAGCAACCGCGAATGGCACCGGCGTCTGCGCGTAGCCGATGACTTGCGCGGCATCTTTGATCGCGAAGCCGCGGTCGACGGCGAGCATGTCTTCCTGGCCGAACCCGGATACGTGGTGGCGGGCATGCAGGTGCAAGAGGACGAAAAGGTGCTGGCCTTGCGCGTGCGATTCTCGTACCTGGACGAGTTGGGACTGGACGAGGCGAAGCTGAACCTGTCCGACTCCTATTGGAGCGATTGGGCGGGTGGGTTTGACCGAAGCGCGCGCGTCGTGGAACTCGGCAGCACCGGTCACATGGTGCTGGGCATCACAGGTACGGCGGGGCTCGTGGTCAACTCATTCGGTCTCTTGATCGATGGTTCAGCGCCGCAGGAAGCCCTTGGTCCTCGCGGCACGGCTCGCTGATGAACCCTGACGGGTGGGGCTGACGCCAGGACGTCGCGTCACACGCCAGGGGACCGGCCTTCACTCAGCCAGCGTTCTCTGCAGATCGGCCAGCATGTCCGCAACCTGTTTCCTCCACGGCTGGGGCAAAAGCCCCTCCTGGACCAGCGGAGTGAGGACCTCGGCTGCTTCTCGTGCGCGACCCGCCTGCTGGAGCGCGCTGCCCAGGTAGCAATCGCGAACGCGCGCCAGTTCCGGTGACAATTCAAGGCCCTGGAGAAGTTCGATCGTGCCCGGCGCGTCCCGGTCGGCGTACCGTTCGAGGCCCGCGCGCAACGCCGCGGGTGCTGATGCCTCAGTCGAACGGGTGATCAACTCGGGAGACACGTCGAGCCAAAGATGGTCCGGCCCGCGTGGGACCAACATCAGAAGCACGATGGCCGCCGCGGCCAGCGCGCCACCGCTGACCATCCATCGCATCCGGCGCGGGCGATGCCGGGCGCCACTCGTCGTCTGGCCTGCGCTGGGGCGGCGACCTCGCAGGCTTTCGACATCGCCCAGGTGCTGTTGCAGACGATTGGCACACGCCGAACAAGCTTCCGCATGCTCGAGCGAACGCTGCACTTCTTCTGGGGCCAGTAGACGCAGGGACAGGTCTACCAGCTCGTCGTCAGTCAAATGATCGTGCTGCATCAAACTTCCCCCGTGGGTCGAGGCTCGCGTGCTCACTTTTTTGGAAGCCACGCCACAAGGCAACGAAACTTCCGGGAGTAACGTCGTCGCGGCCAAATCCCTTTCGCTTCAAACAGGCACTGACCTGGTCACGGGCGCGCGAGATCATCATGTCGACGTTCGTAGCCTTGGCGTCCACCTCAGGGTGGGCGCCGATGTTCGCGCTCGACATTTCGTAGCACACTCTTAAGAACCAGGCATGGCGTGAGCGCGGCTTCAGGCCTTCGGAGCACTCGAGCAACGCGTTCACGAAATCCTCCTGTTCCGACTCGGCCGCCGGCGGAGGGGCCGGCCCTCGCTGGCGCTCGATGGCTTCATGATAGTCGGTCTCCATATCGATGGGACGCACCAGGCGTCCGTGCCGGCGCTGCGCGTCGATCAGACCGTTGCGCGCGACGCGTGAAACGAAGCTGGCCCCCTGTGCCAACTCGGATTCGTGGGGGGTCCATACTCCCTGATCGATTCGGCGCAGCAGATCCAACGCTTTTTCTGCGGCCAGATCGCGCAGGTCATCTTCGCCGAGTTGACCTACCGTCGACGAGTGCCGTCTTAGGGCGCGCATGAGGGCGTGGCTCAGAATCTCCCAGATTCGTCCGCGTAGCTGTTCGCGGCCCGCCCCGGCGGGCATCGCCAGGAGTTGCCGGCTATGCTCGACGAGTGCCTCGGCCCATCGCGAGGCTCCCGTATCCCGGTTGGACATGCCCGATTCGCCTTTCCTCTGACCCCCACGGTGAGTGTAGAGTCGTAGTATGGAATTCGACAACCGACGTATCCGAAACGGGTTGGCTCCATTGGCGGGCATCCTGGCCCTTATTCTTGCCGATGCGTCGAGCGCCGGCCGAATTCCGGACGACGCTGACCTGCTATCGGCCGTGGCCGTATCGGTGGACGAACTGGCATCGTCCTGGCGCGCGCGGGGCCCGCGGGATCCGGGAACGCTGCGCGCCATGCTTCGCACGGTCGAGCTGAATCGACTCGCGGGTCGGCGCGATCAGGCCGCGGTGCTCGTTGAGCGCTGTCGCCAAGTCGCTGATGCGGAGCTCGACCCAACCGACCCGCTTCGGATCGAACTCTGCTTCCAGGAGCTGCGGCTCAGCAAGAGCCACGGGGCCGAAGAGAAGTTCGCGCGGGCGCAGGCGAGCTATGACGAGGCCCAGCAGGTGCTGGCGGCCCACCCCAATGCGTTCCCCGAGCTTCAGGCCGACGTTTGGCAGGCGTGGGCCAACCACCTGCGATCGGTCGGTCAACTCGACGAGGCACTGGCTTTCTACCAGAAGGCACTTCGGTTGAGGCTCGAGTCGTCGTTGCCCAACGTTGCGTTGGCCAACAACCTTACCTGGTTGGCATGGGTTCAGTTTCTGTTGGAGAACCTGGAAGAGTCAGAGGCAGGTTTCCTCGAAGCAACGACCGTTCTTGACCAGCTGGGGCTTACCACCCATCCCCTTCGGTGCACGATCGAAGCGAATCTCGCTCGTTTTCGAGAGTTGGAGCATGACTCCGCCGCGGCTGGCGAGCATCTCGAGAACGCCATCGAGCATTGCAACAAAGCTCGGCGCGGTTTGCCTGTGGGCACTTCGCGCAGCGGTTTCGCGGTGCACGAGCACCGCGCGAGACTGGCGTTGTGGCAACACAAGAACGGGCATTCGCTCCAGAGTTGGAATCTTCTGAAGCATGGCCTGGGGGCCACGTCGACCGGCCACCTGGAGTTGTCCGCTCGCTCGGCCGATCTGCTCTCGGTTCCTGTTTCGTTGGATCCCACGCAATCCGGTCCTCTGCGACGTGAGGAAATTGATGGGTTGGTCCGTGAAGTCCAGCGATTGATGCAGCAGCGTCAGGTAGTCGATGAAGACACAGCCTCAGACGAGTGGCCGCTTTCCCGGGTCCAGCGGTATCTGGATCCAAGCACGGCGATGCTGTCGTGGGTCGAGACGCCTGGATCTTCACCGGGCTCCGAGTTTCCCAACGTTCACGCGGTAGTCCTACGCGACAACGGCGACCCGCGTTGGATTGCGTTGTCTGGAGATGTACCGACACCCCAAGCAGAAACGGCCTGGGCGGCCCTGCAAAGGATCCGTCGACGCATGCAGGTGGCTAGCACGTGGCCGTACGGCGTCGCGGTGGACGATGAGCTGGAACTAGACGCACGCGCGGTGGGCTCGATGTTCTGGCAACCGCTGGAAGATGCCCTCGAGGGAGTGGATCGGGTCGTCCTGTTGCCGCCCTCCGGCAGGGTTCTCGCCGAGCTGCTTCAGTCGAGCGATGGAACGTGGTTCGGGGAGCGGTACCGGATAAGTTATTCGCCGTCGCCGGTTGCTCACGCTCAGTGGCGGGAGACCGCAACGCGAGCGAACGGCGGCCGCGCGTTGCTCGTGAGCCAGGCGAACGGATCGGATTCGTTGGCGGAGCTTCCGGGCGCCGCCGAAGAGGTTCGCGCGTTGGCATCCCTGTTCCCCTCGGTGCGCCGGTTCGGCGGTTCGACCGCGACTCTCGAGGCTCTGCAGGCCCTTGCCTCCAACGATTCGCTTGGCGGCTTCGACGTTCTGCATTTCGCCACGCACGCCCAGGTCGAGTCGCGCATTCCCGAGCGTAGTTGGCTCGCGCTGTCCAACGGAAAACTGCGAGCCGATACCATTCTCTCCACATGGTCGCTGGACGCATCTCTCGTCACCTTGAGCGCATGCCACACCGTTCGCTCGCCGTCGACCGGATCAGACTACACCGGCTTTGCCCAGTTCTTCCTCGGGGCCGGCGCGCGCTCGCTCCTGATGAGTCGCTGGAGGGTGGCCGACCGCCCTACTCGCGTGCTGATGGAGCGGTTCTATTTGAACTGGCTCGAGCGCGGCCTCGACCGCGCGGCGGCTCTACAGGAGGCCCAGGCTTGGCTGCGGCGTTGGCAAGACGAAGAGGGCCGCACGATCTGGGCCCATCCGGCGTACTGGGCGGGGTTTCTTCTCTACGGCGACCCCGGTTGATTTTTCTCGTTAGGACTTCCGCTCCGGATCGTTCAGGTAGCAAACCGGCCCCCATTTTCTACCCGTGCCCAATCCCAGGAGCAAGTTCATGCGCTTTTCCAAGGTATTCCCGCTGGTTGTCCTTCTGATGGCTCTCATGGTGCAGGAAGCGGGCGCGGCCCAGGTGTACTGCAAGATCACCAGTGTCTGCGATCCTCAGGGTGTGGATCGCGGCAACCATGTCTTGTACGACGGCTCGTGCGCCTCGAATTCGGCCAAGGCCAGCGCGATTGGTTGGAATGTGAAAGAGTGCCAGGAGTTCGTTCCGGCCGGGGTTCCGCCGACCCTTCTGGACTACGAGGCCCTCATTTTCGAACCGAACGGATCCAGCGGCGATCTCATTGGTTTTGGTCCCATGGCGAGCATCGTGGACGTGTTCCACATGAACGTGGGTCCGGTGGCCGTGCGTGAAATCAACGGCTTCATCGAAGTCGCTCCTTTGCCGCTTCCTACTTACGGACTGCCGCAGATCGACGCGGCCTCCGGCGATTTCTTCGCACGGTACTGCGGCGTCGAAGGCGACGTCATCAACACATGGGGTGGCAACAATCTCGAGTTCGCGCCGGGTGATTTCGAGATCATCTACGCGTACTTCCAGGAGGATAGCGGCGTGGAAACCATTGAACGCTATCCGATCGACATTTCTACCCTGAGCTTCTATTCCGTTGCACCCACTGCTGCACCGACCATGCTGCCGCTTGCAGCGCTGGAGCCGAACTTTCCCAATCCCTTCAACCCGATTACCCAGATTCGATTCGAGTTGGGTCTGGACACGACGGCCAGCATCGATGTGTTCACAGTCAGCGGCCGGCTGGTGCGCAGACTGCTGGATGGGGCGGCCATGTCGGCGGGATCGCATCGAGTCACCTGGAATGGCAAGGACGACGATGGCGGCGCGGTAGCGGCGGGCACCTACTTCTATCGGCTCGAGGCCGGTGAGTTCAGCGCGGTTCGAAAGATGACGATGGTCAAGTAGGTCCGGTTCTAATAGAATGCCCCACGTTCCAATGGTTGCCCCGGTATTCGGTAAGCGCCCTGACTCTACACCTTTGCTTGGCCCTGGAGGTCGATTTTGAAACGTCGCTTGATAACGCTACTTGGCTTCAATATCGCGATTCTCTGTTTCTTCTCCGCCGTGTCTTTCGCGCAGTTTTCGCTCGAAGGGAACATCCGCGATTTCAACGATAGCCACCCCGACTTCGAGTCGGTCATCGCCACCGACCCCGGAATCGTGCTGCCCGATCTGGGTGTAGACAAGAAGCCGGTCTACGCCGGACTCGCCGGGAATCCCTCCACGCACGGTCAGGCCGCATTCGACGAATGGTACCGTAGTGTGCCTGGGGTCAACATGACCGCCACGCACACCATTGACCTCACGTCCACGGCGAGCCCCGGCGTGTTCGAGTTCTGTAGCAATTCGTTCTTCCCTCTCGATGACCAACTGTTTGGGAATCAAGGGCGCGCCCACAACTACCATTTCACATACGAAATCCACGCCGAGTTCTTCTACGGAGGCGGCGAGGTCTTTACGTTTACGGGCGACGACGATCTTTGGGTGTTCCTGAACGACAAGCTGGTCATCGACCTGGGAGGCGTTCACGTCGCGCAAACCGGAAGCGTCGATCTGGACGCCGTGGCTGCTTCAATTGGGATAGTTCCGGGCAGCAACTATGACTTCGATCTGTTCTTCGCCGAACGGCACACCACCCTGTCGAACTTCTGCATCGAAACCTCACTGCAGTTGGTGATTCCAACCCAGGTGGAGTCTTGGGGAGCGGTGAAGGCGTACTTCGACTGAGCCGCGACTAGTTGTCGAGGGGCGGCCAGGTGGAATTCTGGCCGCTCCCTTGATAACCTGTTCCAATAATTGTAGTTATGGTTCCAGCCCAGCTTGTCCGTCGTTCTTGTGAGCCGGTTGGAAACAATAATTGGCTCATTATTAACTGGATAATGAGCCGATTACTTCGTATATTCGGCTCATGCGTTACAACTGGCAGCAACCGGACTGGCCCGAATTCCGTTTCGATGCATCGGCTCTGGAAGAGAGTCTCTACCAGGTCCGTGAGAACGCTGGCCGCATTGCCGGTGCAATGGGGGCGCTCGCCGAATCCGAGAGGAACGACACGCTGACTGATCTGCTCGTTGTCGAAGCTCTCAAGACATCGGAAATCGAGGGCGAACGACTGCATGTTGAGCATGTGGTGTCGTCGATTCGGATGCATCTGGGTCTGCAAGACCCCGGCGACGAAACGATCGATGCGAGGGCACAAGGAGCGGCCGAACTGATCCTGGCCGTGCGGCGCACACTTCAAACTACACTCACCGAGGAAATGATCCTCGATTGGCATACCACCCTCATGCGTGGGTATAGAAACACGGCGAGGGGCGTGTGGCGGACGCACGACGAGCCCATGCAGATCGTATCGCGAGCCGAACGTGTGCGGCCGCGGGTTCATTTCGAGGCTCCGCCGTCAAACCGGGTTCCCGCTGAGATGCAGAAGTTCATCGTGTGGTTCAACACCACTGGACCGGGTGCGGCCAGCGAGATCAAGTCGGCGGCTATCCGATCGGCGATCGCTCATCTGTACTTCGAGTCCATCCATCCGTTCGAAGATGGGAATGGACGCATCGGACGCGCGGTCGCCGAGAAGGCGTTGTCGGAGAGTCTCGGCTACCCGTCGCTCGTGCTGCTCTCGAGATCCATCGAGTCCGAGCGACGTGACTACTACCGCGCTTTGGAACGAGCCCAGAGATCCAATGAGATTTCGGATTGGGTGAAGTACTTCGTCCACCTCATCCTGAAGGCGCAGGTCGAGACCGAGCGGACGATTGCTTTCGTCATCCAGAAGGCGAGATTCCTGCAGCGCCATCGCAACGTGCTGAGCGAACGTCAACTCAAGGTGGTGCAGCGCATGCTCGAATCTGGTTCCGTCGGTTTCGTGGGGGGAATGACGGCGAGGAAGTACGGATCGATCACGAAGGTGTCAAAGGCCACCGCTACGAGGGATCTGTCGGAGCTGGCGAAACTGGAGGTGTTGCGGCTGGTGGGTGCGGGCCGAAGTGTCAGGTACGAGTTGAATCTTCGAGAATGACGACTGGGCCGGTCATCGAGGCGGCGTACGGACACGGCTCCATCTAGAGGGGAACGTTTTCCGGAAACGCGTGTTCAAGGGTTGCTCGCCAGGCAACCCGGAGAGTAACCATGCGTTTCTCAGTCCCGATCCGCGTCCTAGTCGTACTTCTAAGTATCTCACTCACGATTGGCTGCGGATCCGCCGCCGATCTCCCACCGTTCGAATCCTCCGTCCAGATCCCCAGCGCCGACCGCAACGTCATCCGTTCGGGCGATATCGTCGTCTCTGCTGAGTTCCCGGGCGAAGTGGCCAAGGAGGTGGAGAGCGTCGTCAACGCTGCCGGCGGCTTTGTCGAGCGCTCGGTGGCCAATGACACGAGCGCTGCCTTGACCTGTCGGGTTCCCGCTGGTCAACTCGGCCACGTCATGAACGCTATCGCCGAACTTGGCTACGAGGAACGCCGTTCGGTTTCGGCCGAAGATGTCACCGAGCAGTACATCGATCTTGCATCCAGGATTCGAAATCAGATTGTGCTGCGCGAGACCGTGCGGAAGCTTTTGCAAGATGCCGACGACATGGACGAAATACTCTCGCTTGAAAAAGAGTTGAGTCGACTTCAGGCGACAATCGAGACCATGCAGGCGCACTTCGAACAACTCAAAGCCGATGTGGCGTTTGCGTCTCTGTCGGTCAAGCTGCAGCACAAGCGTGTTCTGGGGCCGATAAGCTACGTTGGTCGCGGTGCCTGGAAAGTGGTGTCGAAGCTGTTCGTCCTCCGTTAGTTCCGCGATGTAGATTGATCGCGTGGTTCTTGTGAAATGCGCGAAAGAGGGTCGCGTTGATCCTGCAACACGACCCTCCCGCAACAATGGGAACTGGACGCTACCCATCCCGGCCATACATGGCCTTGATTCCTCCCCAGCTGCGCGACGTGGTGGGCACCGGGGTGCTTACGATCAGGTCCAGGCCGTTGCAGACGACCCGTCCGCCGACGCAGGTCTCGAACACGGAAAACTGGGGATCTTCCAGAGTGTTGGCCAGCACACGCACGGTTCCCCCCGGAGCTCCCGGGGCAAGCTGGAACGTCTCGCGCATGAGCACGATGGGGTTGCCGAACCCCGGGACGCACCCATCCAGGGTTAGCTGATATCCCTCGGGATCGGTGGCCAACGACGATCCGTACGTGGGGACGGCATCGATGTCCAGGCTGAGAAGGTCGCCTCCCAGTCCACTGCCGAAGCCCGTGACTTCGCGTTGCCAAGCCACGTCGGTGGCCGAATCATCGGTGAGTAGAATGTAGTACACGTCGAATTCCAGCGGCTGACCCTGGGCGGCCGAGGGCTGCAGGAATTGAACTGCTCCCGCCACGTCGGCGTAGGCGCCAACGGTGCATCCCAGCTGTTGCGACACCACGGTGGCCACGCCCGATTCGCGGTCGGGTTGGGCTTCGTTCAGTCCCGCCGAGTACAGGCCCAGCACGCTGTTTCCCACCGCCACGCCCTCCAGATCCACCTCGAACAGGTATTCTGGATCGGTCGCGGGGAAGGCGCTGGCAATCGCGATGGCCAACGTTCCCTCATACACGTTGAATATCGGCCCGCCCCAGGCGGCGAGATCGCTGCCCGTGCGAACCGCGGCTACCGAGACCAGTTGCGGATCAAACGTGAACCGCACGGATACACCATAGACGTTCATCGGATCTCCGGAGGGAACAAACCGTATATAGGTGGTTCCTACTTGGCCGACCTCCATCGATACGTCGACGACCTCCACGGTTGCTCCGTGAGCGGCGCTGGCCAGACAAAGGCAAAGAATGATTCCTGCCAAACGAACGAAAGAACTCACGGTGCTCACCTCCCTTCCTGTCGGTTGTGTTGGCTTTTCATTGGCGCAGCGCCCGCTACATCGGGCGGCTCCGGAGTCCAGCTTCCCGTGCAGTCGCCGGTAAGGACGCCCACCACGTCGGGGATCGTGTCCCCCTCGCTCAACTCCACGTTTTCACAGAAGAACTTCCAACCACCGGCGGGAAACGCATCGATTGCACCTACCGCGAACTGAAGCAGCAGTGACGCGTCGTACGCGCTGATGGTGCCGTCGCCCGAAACGTCGGCGGCGATATCCATGGGGCGGATGATGTCTTCGCCGCAGCCCACCGCTATGTCGGCGAGACTCGGATCTTCAGCTCCGACCACACACTGAAGCACATATGCAGCGTCGAGCGCCGATATGGTGGGGGTTTGATCGAAGGGGCGTTCGAAACTCAACTGCACATTTTCGCCGTGCGTCAGGCATACCTCGTATGACCCGTCGTCGGCCGAGACCGCCCGTAGCACGCGCGCTTGCTGCTGGCTGATCAGCACATTCGGCACACCGCGACTGGGATCCGACCAATAGCTCACGCGGCCTGGTGCGCAGCGTTTCGTCACGCACAGCTGTCCGTCCACTTGAACGGGCGCCGGGTGCCCTTCGTTGAACACCACCTCTTCGAAACTCAGGTCCACGCACTCCAGGGGAGCATCGTCGAAAACCCTGGCGCGCAGTCGAACGAGGGTGCCCGCGGCCGGAAGCGGCTCGACGCCAGCGCCGGACAAGCGAATCTCGCCAGGGTGTGGCTGGTAGAACACCGGAGCACCCCAGCCGGCCTCGCCCGCCATGGTAGCGGCGTCGTGCTGGGCGCTAAGCACCTCGAGTATTGGAACGCTCGTGACCACACGTACCATGTAGGAAGTGATGTACGAGTGTTCGCCGTGGGCAATCCGCAAATCGATGTCCACCTCGTGCCCGGCCATGGTATCGAGTTCGGGCAACGAAAATTCCAGAGGTGCGTCCGGCGGACAGAACGGCGGGTCGCACGGAGCCACGTAGGTCAGTGTCGCGCAGTCCGCCTGCCAACAAATGGAAAGCTCGCGTGAAGTTCCGTCGGTGTCGGCCAGAGGCGACGCGAACGTAGCTCGGTGCAGGCAGCAGTCGGCCGTGGCTCCGCCCAACATGGCCGTCTGCTCGACGGGAGTGACGTCTGCAATGCGGTAGTGCTCGCCACCCAGTTCGTGACTCAGATTGCGCAACCAGGTTTCATTCAATGGCCACGTGGACACCGCGAAGAACCTGGTGTCGCAAGTTCCAATGGCCGTCAATATCTGTTCACGGTCGTCGTCCAGCGTTCCGTCGTAGGATCCGTTCAACGGCAACGCGCAATCCTGACTTTGAAGGTCGATGCCGTTGCCAATGTAGACGGCTGAAGTAGCGCCTTGGGCGCAGGCGGTGGTCAGCCCCAGGTACACGGCATCGGCCATCGCCGCGCCGCCCTGGGCAATGAGCTGGTTCAGTGCATCGCGCACCGCTTGCATGTTCGAGGTCATTTCCACTTCGACGGCAGCACAACCGGCGTACACCACCAGGGATGCCTGGTCTTGGGGGCCAAGGGTGTCTAACAGGTCCAGTGCGAGCTGCCGGGCGCCGTCGAGTTGGCCGGCCATGAGGGCTCCTGCCGACAGAATCAGGACAACTCTGCGGCCGCAGTTGCCCCCGCTCAGGGGGTCCACCTGCAGGTCGAGCACGGGCACTCCGTTTTCGTTGACTGATAGATCCCCGGCTTCCAGGGCACAGAGTGGATTTCCTAAGGGGTCGGTGACCCGCAGATCAACGGTGAGTTGGGGAAAAGAATCTCGGTCGAACTCCAGGATCTCAACTGCGCTTCGCGAAGAACCCGCGGTCATTCCCAGAAGCAAGGCCGTGATTGTGGTCAGTACAGTAGATCGATAGCAGTGGTGGGACATCGGGGCTTCCTCCTGGGGGGTCCGGGGGGAACCATGCGCCCCCCGGACTTGGGCTCTCGGCAAGTCTGGTCAATGTCTATTTGACCAGAGTCATCTTGTGAGAGCTCGACCACTCGCCCGCTTCAACGCGGACGAAGTAGGCCCCACTGGAGACTTTCACTCCTCTCTCGTTGCTACCGTTCCATTCCATGTTCACCAGGCCGTTCATCAGCTCTCCCTGCGCGAGAGTTCTCACCAAGCGCCCGGCGGCGCTATAGATGCGAACGCTCGTCGCGCGTTCGGAGGGCAGGTAGAACGAGATGGTGGTCTTGGGGTTGAAGGGATTCGGGTAACTGCCGAATACCTTGAACAGCGTCGGAGTGGCGCCCGCACCCGAAGACTGCGAAATGACCGCCTCGACGGATCCGTCGTTGAGGGTAGCGGTCACGTGGGTGAGTTCCACTTTACCGGTAGTCGTGGCGAACTGCAGTTCCAGTACCTTGTCCTGTCCTTGGACCAGTTCAGAACCCGCGAAAGCGATCCGCAGTGACGTGCCGTGCTGATTGCCGTGCACCATGAACGTTTCGCACAGCCCGGCGCCGCGGGCGCCCAGGAAACGCGATCCGGGATCCACGGTCATTTCCATGACGCCGCCGAAGACTCCAGTGTTGGCGTCCATGGTCACAGGCACGGTAGCCACGTCATGATCGATCGACGTGTCACCCATGTGCATGGCAACGACGTGCATGGGCGCCTTGCCGCGTCCCTGACGCCATTTGCCGTCTACATCGCCCATGAGAATGGCGACGAACTCGTCGCCGCGATCTCCTGAGCTTGCACCGCACTGCCCTTCGTTGAAGTCAGAGCCGTTGTGGTTGCAGAATACCCATTCCTCGCCACCGTGGGCTGGGAACCGGTAGTTCTGCGCCGGGTGCGAGGCCAGCATCTGCAGGATCAGCGCTGCATCGTAGGGGCTGACGGATCCGTCGCCGGAGACATCGGCCACGTATTGGGCTGCGTCCGATCCGTCAGGAAGATCAACCAGCCCAAACGGGTTGGGTCCTAGCTCCACTGGAATCGGCTTGCCGATGACGAAGTGAAGAATCAACGAGGCATCGGTCACACCAATGCTGAGGTTCCCGGTGGCATCGTCATCTTCTTCCACGTACGGCCGCGAAAGGCGGATAGGCTTCGGCTGCTCGGGATCGCCCAGACCGTAGGGCAGGCAGTTGAAGCTGTAGTTGCCCGTGCCGTCCGTGAACACGGTGTCGATGACCTGTTGGGCTTGCAGGATCACGCGAACGCGATCCACGGGCTCATCGTTCCGCCAGAACTTGATAGCACCACTACTGTGGTAGTCGTCCACGTACGCCTCGCCACTGTGGAGCATGGTGGTGATGGCGAAATTCGGCTCGTTGAACTCGAGGCTCACCAACTCGATGTCGGTGGCGTCACAGGCAACGGCGCCCGCGTTGACCTCGAACATGAACCTGGCCAGGAGATCAAGATCCGGATCCTGGGGAATCGTGCCCGTATCGGGTAGCGGAGTGGCGCCGGCCGCCACAATGGTGATCAATCCGGGCGGATCCTCGTAGTAGACCGGGGAGCCCCAGCCCGCTAGTTCCGGAAGCGTTCCGGTGTGGACCACGAAGGGTGCTCCCTGTCGCTCTCGCGGGAACAGCATGTTGTCGGGGAGGTTGTAGCGGATCTTCATCTTGTAGCTCAAGATCTCGTGTTCCGCGTGGGCAACGTTGCGAATGTAGACCGGAAATTCCTTGTCATTGTCCCCCGGGGTAACCGAGGTGTTCTCCTCGAAGAAGACATCAACCATCGCCAGGGCTTGGGTTGGGGCAAGCAATGCAACCGCAAGTACGATTGCCAAAGTTGCTCTTCCCCAGCCGGCGTAACAGCTAGTCATGGTTAGACCTTTCTTAGCTCAGCTGGGGCTACGCAGATGGGGGGCATGGATTCCAGGGGCCTACCGGTCGGCGCAGCGAAAACAGGTTGTCGGTTGCCCGACAAAGCATCGCACATGCCATCACGCGCAAGCGGCTGCCGCGCACACTCAACACGAGTTCCTGAAACGCGTTGCGCAGTAAACTCAAGTGTGGGAAGCAACTGCCGTTGCCGTGGATCGTATCTCTGGTGTTGATGAACTGTGTCCGCGACGTTCAGTGTTCGGTGTGTCCACTGATGCCCAGCTCCTTCAGCATTCGATGCAAGCTGGTGGGAAGCACGCCGGCGTCGCGGGCCGCGCGGGAAATACTGCCGCCGGCGCAACCGATGCGGTTCTGCCAGTAGATCCGCTTGAACTCGTTCATCACTTCCTGTTTCGCTTCCTGGTAGGGAAGCTCGAGCAGAGCACGGCTGGGATTCAGGCGAAACGGATCGACGTGGCGTTCTTCGGGCGGTAGGTCGCTTACCGAAACCTGGCCGCGCAGCGCGGCCGAGGCCATTCCCTGGATAACGACATTCTCCAGCTCGCGCACGTTGCCCGGCCACTCCCGGCCTCGCAGCACCGCGTAGACTTCTTTCGAAATCGGAAGGCTGGTAGCGCAGCCCACTTTGTGGGCGTGCTTCTGCATGAAATGCTGTACCAGCAGCGGAATGTCGGTCTTGCGGTCCGCTAACGAGGGTACCTGTACCTCCAGCATTTTCAGACGGAAGTACAGATCCTGCCGAAACTGTTTGTTCTGGACCTTGGCCCAGAGATCTTCGTTGGTGGCGGCGATGATACGAGCGTTGGTGTGAATGTTCCGGGCTGACCCCAGCGGCGAGAATTCACGTTCCTGGAGAACGCGCAGAAACATGCTCTGGAACGCCAGGCTGATGCTGGACACTTCGTCCAGGAACACCGTGCCTTGGCCTCCCGTTTCGAAGGCGCCGACATGCTTCTCGCGGGCATCGGTGAACGCGCCCTTTTCGTGCCCGAACAGTTCGCTGCCGGCCAGCTCTCGAGGCACATAACTCAGATCCACGGCGATGAACA
This sequence comes from Candidatus Krumholzibacteriota bacterium, assembly GCA_029262065.1. Taxonomy (GTDB): domain Bacteria; phylum Krumholzibacteriota; class Krumholzibacteriia; order JAJRXK01; family JAJRXK01; genus JAJDAC01. Next base: position 37,373 of record JAJDAC010000050.1, read on the forward strand.
CGTTGCCGCGGGTCTTGGGGTTCTGCTGGTGAATGGCCTTGGCGACCAGTTCTTTGCCCGAACCGGTAGGCCCGCGAATCAGGATGGTGATCTGGGGGTCAGACCGTGCGACGACTTCGATCCGGTTGCGCAACTCGCGCATGACGCGACTCATGCCGACAAGGGGTTGTCGGCTGGGGTCTGACTTCAGCTGGGAAAGCATGGTGAGTCCATGAGCCATTCTGCATTTCTCCCGACTTGGGTATTGTGCAGCGTTGACTCGAGGACCCCCATGCGAATTTTGTGACGGGCGTTGGTTTTCAGTTCGTGGGTGGGAGCGTGCTTTATCCGAAACCCAGAATCCTGGCTTGGTACTATACTCACGCAGTTCGCGGCTATTCACTCGAATGAGAGGTCTGGGTCGGCATGTCGGCATACGTGAGCCACCTCGAGGCCGCAATCGATGGAACGCGCCTGCCGGCGCGCGAGCAACATACTCTGCACGAGGGCAGGCCGCTCTGGGTCCGATATGACCTGCAGGAGGTCTCCAGAACGCTGAGCAAGGAGGCGCTGCGCCAACGACCGCCCACCCTCTGGCGCTATCGTGAGCTACTGCCGGTCGAGGACGAACGAGACATCATTTCGCTCGGCGAGGGCATGTCGCCGCTACTGCGTTGTGATCGTCTCGGTAGCTCATTGGGCCTGAGTACCCTGTTCATCAAAGACGAATCCCAAATGCCTACTGGTTCATTCAAGGACCGCGGCCAGACCGTCGCCATTAGCATGGCCAGGTCGTTTGGCGTGACGAGAGTTGCAATTCCTACCGCGGGCAACGCCGGCGGTTCGATGGCGGCGTACGCAGCCCGGGGGGAAATGGAAGCCTTCGTTTTCATGCCCGAAGACACGCCCGAAATGAACCAGTACGAAACCGTCCAGGCCGGCGCGCGCGCGTACCTGGTCAACGGACTGATCGGTGATTGCGCGAAGATTGTTCTCGATGGACGCGAGAGAATGGGGTGGTTCGACCTCTCCACCTTGAAGGAACCGTATCGGCTGGAAGGTAAGAAGACGATGGGGCTCGAGTTGGCCGAACAGCTGGACTGGTTGCTCCCTGATGTCATTTTGTATCCGACTGGCGGAGGCACGGGGCTCATTGGTATGTGGAAGGCATTCCAGGAGCTGCAAGAGTTGGGATGGTTGAAAAGTGAACGCATGCCCCGAATGGTCGCGGTTCAATCGGATGGTTGTTATCCGATCGTCAGGGCGTTCGATTCGGGAGAGCGGTTCGCCCAGCCGTTCGAACACGCAACCACCATCGCGTCGGGTCTGCGGGTGCCGGCGGCCATCGGCGACTTCATGATTCTCGACGCGGTCAGGGAAAGCCATGGTTGTGCGATCGCGGTAGAGGACAGCCGAATTGTCGAATGGATGAAGGTCGCCACCGCAGCCGAAGGCATCTCGGTGGGTCCCGAAGCCGCGGCCTGTGTGGGCGCGGTCGGGCATCTCCTCGATTCGGGTTGGCTGTCGCCGCACGAGAGCGTCGTCTTGTTCAACTGCGGCGGCGCAAGGAAGTACCCGAAGTTGATGCAGGTGAATCTGCCCCGGCTGGACAAAGAGCAAGGGCTGGACTGGGCGTCGTTCGCGACGGACTTGCGACGCAGGTAGGCCTGATCGATTGCCACGGCGACAGGTACCAGCGAGCTGCCAAACTCGCTCCTAACGTCGGGCGTACCGCTCGGTTCGCTGCTTCAATCCCTCGTGGTCGGGAAAGCGAGCGCGGGCCTGCTGCGCGTGCCCAGCCGCATCGTCCATCAGGCCCAGGCGCTCCAGGACCTCGAGGTACACATCGTGGTAGTCGGCCTCGCCGGGCTGAAGATCCAGCGATCGCGCGGCGTGTGCTCGGGCCTGGTCCGCGGCGTCATTCTGCGTGGCCAGGATCCAGGCGAGGCGACTGTGGGCCAACGCGACGGTTTCGCTACGCCCCAGGCTTTCCCGGTACAAGTACATTGCCCTCGTCGCATCGCCGTTGTGTTCGTGGGCCAGCCCCAGCAGCGCCAAGGATAGCGGGTCGTTTGCCAACGCGGCCGGCATGGGTTGAAGATAGGCGAGCAATAGAGCCCACTGGCCGCGCGCGCGAAAGTACCTTGCCTTCAGCTGGTGCAGCTGCGCGTCGGGGTCGAGTCGCTCGGCCGCGTCGAGGTTTTGTTGGCACTCATCGAGCGTTCCCGCCTGCAGACAGAGCCATCCCATGGCTACGTGCAGCAACGAGCGCGTCTTGTCGTCTTCCCCTCGTGTAAGACGAAGCCGGGTAAACGAAGTTGCTTCGGGCAATGAACCGGCCGCGGACAGGAAGCGTACGCATTCCAGGAACACGTTAACGTCGGGGGGATCCAACTCCAGAATGAACGCGAAGCTCTGGCTGGCTTCTTCCGTGTCGCCCGCTGCCTGTTGCAATCGCGCCAACGCGATGCGCGGCTCCACCCCCGTCGGTTGTCGGCGCACCTCCACCTCATACATTGCGATCGCGCCTTGGGAGTCGCCGGCGTCTCGGAGGCACGCGGCGAGAAGACTTCGCGCGAAACCGTTCTCTTCGTTCGCGGCGAGCACTTCGCGCAGCAGGGACAATGCCTCGTCGTGGCGGCGTTGGCGAATCAGCTTCATGGCGCGGCGCACGCGCTTGCGTTCGCCGAGCTGTTCAGTGGGATCTGGACGTTTGTGCGTGGCCTGCAACAGCGTGTCATCTACCCTGGGTGGTGCCCCCTGTACGTAGCCAAGGGCCGCCAGGGCCTCCGCTTCCTGGACCGATGGTTGCCGTGACGATCGATCGGAGGAACCGTTGTTTGCGGCACGGACCAGACTATCGAGTTGCGACAGCAATGGCGCCGCCCAGGTCGCTCTTGTAATAAGATCAGTTTCTTCGTCCGGGTCGGTGGTCAGGTCGTAGGCCCGCGAACGCGCCGAACGAAACACCTTGTGCTGTCCGGCCCGCAGGCTGAACGAAGGACTCCACCCGAATGCCTCGTAGCCGTAGAGCGTCTCGGAGTAGAGCTCCCGGGGCTTCGTAGTCCCGTTGATCGCAAGCACGGTCCCGTCGGCCTGGAGTTGAGTCGTCGGATCTCCGCCGACCCACGCCAGAATCGTCGGCGCCAGATCGATCAGCCCAACGGGGGTTTGCACCACGCTTCCGGCTGCGACCTCGCCGGGCCAGTGCACGATCAACGGAACACGCAGCGTGCTCTCGAACAGGAACAGGGAGTGCGTATCTTCGCCGTGCTCGCCCAGCCCCTCGCCGTGGTCGGAGGTGACCAACGTCAGCCGAGAGCGAGATCGCGGCCATTGCGCGAGCAACAACTCCAGCGCTGCGTCGGCCGCGGCGACCTCGCCATCGTAGGGGGAATCGGCGAAGCGGACCGCCAGTTGGGATGGCGGCGTGTACGGGACATGGGGCTCGAAGAAGTGCAGCCACATGAGCACGGGCGTTTCCTTTGGTTGTTGTCGCAACCACGCCAGCGCCGATTCGACCACGTCAGGAGCGGCCCGCTCCTGGACGTCGAACATCTTCAACTCCGATCCGGAAAAGCTATCGTCGTAGGGTGCGAATCCCCGGTCCAGACCGAAGCGAGAATCTACCGGAAACGCACCGACGAACGCCGCGCATTGGTAACCACGGGTTCGCATGGCTTCGGCCAGCGTGGGTATCTCTGGCGGTAGCCGGTAGGTGAGGTTGTTGCGCACTCCGTGGCGTAGAGGCAACTGACCGGTGAAGAGCGACGCGTGCGCCGGCAGTGTGATGGGCACCGGACTGACGCAGTGTGCGTAGCGCCGGCCCTCGGCGGCAAGGCGATCCATGGTGGGAGTGAGAGCTTCCGAATAGCCGTAGCAACCGACGCGGTCGGCGCGCAGCGTGTCGATAGTGATCAGGATGACGTCGGGTGGGGTCGCGGTGTTCGCGCAGCCGCATACGATCATGCAGATCAAGGAGCCCAGCAGGGGTCGTTGGATGTGTAGCCGCCGCGTTCGCATTCCGGTCTCCAAGTTGATTAGGGGAATCCATCATACTCCTGCTTGGCGTGTCCGTCCCATCCCCTGTGCAAATGGGGTCCTCCAAGTGTCCTCCTCATTAGAAAGGTCAGAACCGCCCCCGTCCCCGAGGAGGACCCATGCAAAAACTGACCATTGCGATAGCCCTCATCAGCCTGCTGACTTCCGCTGCCTTGGCCTCCGAGGCTCTCGAGCCCGCCCCTGCCTCTGAGCAGAAGGCGCCAGTGGAACTGGTCCAGCCGAAGATTTCTCCTCGCCAGGCCTTTCGCGAGGGCCTGGATTCTCTCCGGGAAAATCTGCATCGCGATCTGGGCGAGCTGCGCGAGGTATCGAAATCGGCGCAGACCCCGGAGCAACGACTGGCGGCCGACCAGGTGAGTCAGGAACGCAAGCAACGCTACGAGTTGGATCTCCTGCGGCTCCAGTTGACCTTGGCGCAAGCTGAGGGTCAGGCGGAGAAATCCTCCCAGCTGCAAAACACCCTTGAGCGGCTCGAGGCTCTCTACTCCCAACGCGGGGAGGACAAACAATGAGGAGGCTGTCGACCCTGATTCTGTTCTTGATGCTGGCCTCCGATGCCCAGGCGGGGTTGCGGACGCACGGACTTACCATTGACCTTTTGCCCGGCTCCTCGCCGCTGGAAGGTGCCACCTACGACGGCGTCTTTCGCGTTTCGTCACGCGGAGCCACTTCGTTTGCATTGAGTGCCATCGACTCCGACGACGACGGTTGGACCCAACTCTCGTTGGATACGATCGGCTACACGCTCGCGGCCGGGGAGTCGATCGACTTGCCGTTCCAGCTCACCTGCCTGGATCTGTCCACCGGGTTCTACCTGGAGTATGTGGTGGACGATCAGGTCTTCCGACGGGACTTCATCCCCGTATCGCGCGCGCTCCGCAACGCCGTGGAGGCTCCACCGGGAATCTTCGTGCCGGGCAAGCAGGAATCCTCCGAGGCCTCCCCTGATCCGTTGCCAAGGCCAGACGTTGCGGGACGCGATCGGCTCGGGACCACGACCGAAGGTCTGGACGACACGGGTGAGGACACCGCCGGTTTGGCCAAGGGTGTAGTTACGGTCCATGGACGGATCGTGTACCAACGCTGGGGTCAGGAATGGACCGGGGCCGATGGCGTTACCGTCCATCTGTGGGACGAGGACTCCGGTGCCGACGATTACCTGGGCGGCACGTCGACCGACGAGCAAGGTCGGTTCAGCGTGACATTTTTCACGGGTGAGAATCCGGACATCTACGCCGAGTTTCTGGCCGGAAATACCAAGGTCGAGGTCCAGGAGCCTTCGTTCTTCGAACCCATCTATTCATGGATCACCCCGACGTTTGCCAACCAGGCTAGCTCCGGCACGGTCAACCTGCCCGACTTCACAGCCCACGATTGGACCGGGCGACGGGTCATGCACCAGATCACGTCGGTCACACGGGCCTGGCGCTGGCTGTACGGACTGGGCTACGGACACATCGACGACGTTGATATCTTGTTCCCGGATTCGGACTGGCCGCACTACGAGTCGTTCGAGGAGGAGATCCATCTACCCAGCACCTGGGGTTGGAACGACGGCACCATGTGGCACGAGTATGGGCATCACTTCATCGACGACTTCGGTGACTCCGACGGCGGGGAGTACTGCAACGCCGGGGACCGCTGTGATTCCGATGACGACTGCAAGCACTGTACCTGGTGCAAGGAGAACGAAGGCGTAGCCTGGTCCGAGGGCATCGCGCAGTTCTTCGCAGATCGTATCACGGTCTACGTGGACGACACCTACGGCTGGATGGATGGCGACGCGATCAATGGCAGGACTTTCGAGACCAACGACAAGTGCTGGTCTGGGAGTGGTGGCAATAACGCCTACGATGATCCCTCCAAGACCGAAGGGGCGCTGGCCGGCCTGATGCGTGACCTTGCCGATGGTGATGGCGACTCCGACCCACGCGGTGGAGGACGTTCGTTCGACTACCTCCAGCTTGGATCGAAGTCCGTGTTGGATGTCGCGGCCATCGACGACCCCATCACGCCGTGGCAATTCATCAACGCTTTCCGGGCCCGTCACCCATCCTTCGGGAACGGGATCTGGAACGCCGCCTGGAACAACGGCTACAACTTCGACGTGACCCCCCCGGGAACGGTGAGCAGTCTCACGTCGACCAGTCACATCACCAGCGGGGATTCGCCGGACGGGACCATCGATTTCCAGTGGACCACGCCCAGCGACGATCTTTCCGGGGTGTGGGGATACAGCCTGTACATCGCCAACACCCCGACCTTCCCGGATGCCAGCGTGGATCTGGACTCCACCGCACCGGTCGGCAACACCCAGGCCTACACCACCGGGGAGCTGGGGCCAGGCACGTACTATTTCTCGGTGCGCACGGTGGACAACGCCGGCAACTGGAGCGGGTCGTACATTTCGTTTGGTCCGATCACCGTGCGGGATCCGTATCCCGCCGACCTGGTCGCGGTACACCACCCCAGTTTCTTCGACGCGCCGCTGGTGCCCAGTAACTCGTCGGCGATGCCCAGCGGGCGGGGTATTGCACCCAACACCCTGGGTCCGGTTACGCCGACCTACCTCAACCTGCAGTTGTTCAACTCGGGGGAACAGGCGACGCCGCCGGGGCTGATCGAGATCACGCCCACGGTAGACGGTGTGTTGGCGACGGTGTTGTCCATTTCGTCGGCGAACCCGCTGGGGGGAATGGGTTACCTCGCATGGAACAACATCGGGCCGCTCCAGGTCCCAGGTGGTCGCCATACCATCGGGTATTGGGCGGACTCCGGGGAAGACCTGGCCGAGGCCAATGAGTTCGACAACCGCCATGTGGGTCAGTGGGTGTGGAGCCTTCCGGGAGTGGCATCAGGATTTACGCTCGGGCGTGGAACCCCGCCGTGGGTACATGCCGGCGGTGGGATCGAAAACAACTCGGATGGCATCTCGATCGCAGTGGAGACCGGATTCGGCGGCGTGGTCATGTGGCCCGACAACGAAGCCGACAACTACGACCTGGTCCTCCATTCGGCGTCGAACGGATCGCAGCAGGGGTTTGAGCTGGCCACCAAGAAGGTGGATTCCCAGCGAGCCGTGGGATGTCTGGACGGTGTGCTCTACAACGGGTTCGGTATTCGCGTCAATAAGCTGGACGTGGCTACGGAACGTTGGGACAGCGAACGAACCGCAACCTACGGCGGGTACCAGATCCAGACCCTGATCAGTACCCCCATTCCCTTCAACGCGAGCCAGACCAGCTCGTGGGCGCAGGACGAACGGGTCACGGTGTTGCACTTCGACCTGCTTCCCGCCGACGTGGGTGAGGTCGAGGTCATCCTGCAGGCGGATCCCGCGGTGGGAAGAATGTGGCTGCGCGTCATGGACGGCGAGAACGATTGGTTCAACCTCCACAACCAACCCAAGGCCGACGACACGGATGCGAACGGTCTGGCTACCAAGCTCGTGGTACTGGATGAAGGAAAACACGGAATCGTGGTCTGGCGTGATCCGAAGGATCAACCGGATCCCGAGCGGCCTGCGTCGGCCACATCGTGGGACGTTCTGGTTCGGCCGGCCCGTCCGGACCCCGCGACCGTTACCCCTCCGGGTTGGGTCGAGACGTTCGTGCCGAGTCCGTTGCCCAATGGCCAGGATATCCAGGTCGTGATCCCCGATGATCTGTATGGGAACGGGAGCACCTGGCTCAACGTGACCATGGCCAACCTGCGGGCCAATCCGGTTCTGCAGGTTCCCATGGAAGAGTACCTGGACGGCGAGCTGCTCATGAGCCGGACGGCCAGCCTGCTTGGCCACGCGCAGTTTTCCCTGAACAACCTCGGCCCGTTCACCATCCGCGGCGGACGCCATTCCCTGACCCACCGGCTGGATCCGCTGGACATCAAGGACGAGAACGACGAGACCAACAACGTCGCCGGTGGGCAGTGGGTCTGGACCGGCCTGCCGATGTCGGTGGGAAGTACTATCACCCGGGCGGTTCCTCCGGACCTCACCGGCGGTTGGGCCGACGTGAGCGTGTTCGGTACGCTGTTCTTCAACTCCGACGGACTTACGACTCCCATCCCGTCGCCGGCGGGAGAAGACGGAAGGTGGCACGGTCTCGCGGTGGTTCCGGGTTCGTCCAGCGACGTCGACCTGCGGTTGCACAAGCAGGACGCATCGCTGTACGGAATGTACGGTGGCTTCGCCGAGGTCGAGGTCGCCTCGTCGGCGGGCGTTGGCTTGGTCGACTTCGTCCTGGTCAACCATCGCTTCCGGCAGCCGCGCCAGTACGACGCGGGCGTGATCCGTATGGAAGGCAACGAGGACTACACGGCAACCCTGGTCGAGTCGACCTGGTTGGGAGATCAACCCTCTGGCACGTTGGGACCCTTCGCCCTGGTGTCTGGCGAAGTGTTGCAGCTGCGGGAGATGACCCTGTCGGCCGGCCGGCACGTGATCGAAATCGGGAACCTGTCTGGCAACGCCGACCTCGGAGTCTCTCTGCACGCACCGGAACAATATCTGGCCGCACGCGATCTGGGGGTGCCGCGCGGCATCGCGTGGGTCGAGGAAGCCGGAGCCGACGAGAGCCTGATGGTGGACCTCGCCGCCGAGGGGAAATACTGTCTCGCGGTATGGAAGGTGGGTTCGGCCGACAAGGACCTGACCGCCACCTACCAGATCACCATCGACGACGGTGTTACCGGCGCGGATTCGACCCCGGCATCGAACCGGCGGGACAGGATCGTGGGCATCCATCCCAATCCCTTCAATCCCCGGACGACGATCTCTTTCGAATTGGCTGATCGCACCTTTGTCAGCATGGGCATCTATGACCTGCGCGGCCGGTTGGTGCGCGAGCTGGTTGCAAAAGAGTGGGATGCCGGGCGCCACGAAGTGGTGTGGGACGGCATCGACGCCGCCGGGCGCATCGTCTCCAGCGGAGCCTACTTGGCCAAGCTGGAGGGTAGCGGGATTCGCAGCATCAGGAAGCTGACTCTGCTCAAGTAACGCAAGGCAGCGGAGGGGTGGCAATGTTCGCCCCTCCGCTCGTGCGCATGCCGAAAGAGCGTCGGGAGATTCCGGCTTCCTTTCAAACAGTCTGGAGCAAGGGGTACATGATGCTCCCGAATCCAGTCATGTTCTGCCAAGGAGTCTCGGAATGAGTCGCGTCGCTGTGATTGCCCTATTTCTTCTTACTTCCCTCTGCGTCTGCACGGTTGAGGCTCAGGCCAGCATCGTCTGGAAGTGGAGTTGGAAAGGCGAAGCGGGGCAGTTTGTCACCGACGGGGCTCTCGCAGAGGGATCTGCACCCGCCGGTACCTATAGTATCCTGGACTTCTCGGTAACGAACACGGCGTTGGGCGCGTCCGGCGCCGTTGTCGGATCGATTTCCGGTGGCGAGTACGATGAGGGATCTCAGCCCGGGCAGGGATTCTTCTGGGACGGCCGCGCGGTGACTCAGTGGTTTCGGGACGGGGGCGTGCTTACCAACGGGGCGAACCTCTACGTCAGTGGTAGTGGCGATACGCGGTACCTGTTCGAAATAGGCTTGTACCTGTTCAGGGAATTTAGCGGAGGTGACGCGGACGTCAGCTCCACGGTCGATATGACGCCATTGAAGGAACCGACCGAAACGATCTGCTGGAACTGGAGCTGGAACGGAGAGATGGGACAGATCACCACCGACGGGCTCCTGATCGGTGGCACCGCTCCGGCCGGTACCTACAGAATTCTCGATTTCTCGGTGACCGATACTGCTCTGGGTGGGTCCGGTGCCGTCGTTGGATCGATTGCAGGCGGGGAGTACGATGAGGCATCTCAGCCCGGGCAGGGATTCGTCTGGGATGGCAACGCAGTGACCCAGTGGTTTCGGGATGGGGGCGTGCTTACCAACGGGGCGAACTTCTACGCGACCGCCATCGGCGGTGGAAGGTATGTGTTCGCAATTGGCTTCTACGCGTTCAGGAATTCCGATGACGATGACGTTGACGACAGTTCCACCATCGATTTCGGGACGAAGGATCTGGAGTTACCGGCCTCGGCCGGGCAGGTTTCCTGGGGGCAGCTCAAGAGCCAGTATTGATAGCGACGCGATCTACGACGACATGCCATCGAGACAGCTTGCTTGAACCAACACAGATTTGACCAAGCACCCAAGTAAACCGTACCATTGAGGTGTCCGGGTTCTCCCATCTTCGCGCCGCGGGCGCAGGATACCCTCTAGTCCGACCCGGACGCGAAGCTACAACCCACCATGACCCATGGTGTCAGCGCGCGTTTGTCGCAGCTGAATGTTGTTTCCGTACATCATGCACCGGGAGAACTCGAATGAACCTGTTCCGGAATCACCGTATTGCCGCAGTTGCCTTCGCCGTCATGTTGATGGTGGTCGGTTGCGGTGATGCTTTGGTCGAAAATACATCCCCTCTTACCGAAACCGCCGATCTAGCCCCGAACAAGACCGGCACACCCTCTTGGTTGGTCCTCATGCAGCCAGGAGTTGCCCCCGGCCCCGTGGCTTCTCGCAACCAGCTGACGGTGAGTGGTTACTATGCGGCGGGCGATCTGGCCCTGCTCGAGGGCAACGTTAACCCAGTCGATCTTGAGAACGATCCCGACGTTTTTCTCGCTCAACAGAACCTGGCCATCAGCCTGGGGCCCATCGACTTGATCATGGGTTTCTACGAGGGCGAGCTGACCATGACGAACGTTCGTACCCAACCCTCGCTCGCGCCCATGCTTCTGGACCAGGTCCACGCCGCGGCTGCGGGTGGACTGGTACGGGCGGCTGTCCTGGACACAGGTATTGATCCCAACCATTCCCATCTGGCCAACCGATGGATACTCGACCCCGTCGCCGAATTGGGCGATCCGTTCGAAGCCAAGAACAACCGCGACGATGACTTCGACGGATTGACCGACGAGGGGTACGGCCACGGCACCCACGTGGCCGGAACCATTCTGACGGTGGCTCCTGGCGCCAAGGTAGTTCCCTACAAAGTACTCGGCGAAGACGGCAACGGCAGCGACTACACCTTGGCGGTGGGGTTGATGGCAGCCAAGAACGCGGCTGTGGACGTCATCAACATTAGCCTGAGCCTGAACGACAATTCGCCGGTGATCGAAGCGATTCTCGATCGTGCCAAAGCTCTTGGCATCGAAATTTTCGCAGCGGCGGGTAACACGGGTGCGGACCCGGTATTTCCGGCGACGCATTCTTCCGTGTGGTCGGTGGCCTCGACCGACGCTTCCGACGCCTTGTCAGCCTTCTCTGCACGCGGTGCCGTGGAATTCGCCGCACCCGGCGAGGGAATTGTAAGCAGCTTCCCCAACCAACGCATGGCAGTGGGAGATGGCACCTCCATGGCATGTGCGGTGGCATCAGGAGCAGCGTGCCTCATGCTCGGGCCGGGTCCGTACCTGGCCAATGACCCGCTGGCCGAATTGCGCGTGCACACTGCACCCATCACACCGGCCACCGCCGTCCACTCCGGTCGTGTCGATCCCTTCGAAGCCTACGAAATGGGACCGTAGGTCTCTTACGAGGCCACCAGAAACGGGGCCCAACTGAAGGGATGGGGCATTTCGCGGCGGAGGTCGCGCCGAGCCAAATCGGCTGCCTCCGCCGCGTCCATTCCCGTGGTCCAGTGCCCATAGAATTTCTTCGCGAATGCCTGCACCGATCGATCGTCCAATCGCCAGAGCGTGAGCACCATCTCCTTGGCGCCCGCACCGAATGCTACCGACATCCAGCCGTCGGGATCGAAGCCGGGCAAAGCATAGTCCAGGCCCGATTCGCAGCTACCGAAGAACACGAGAGCCTCGTTCAAACGCGCGGCATCGAGATGCTCGAACCCCAACCATCCGTCGGCCAGGCGAAGGCCATTGGATAGCCACCGGCCGGGGTCGTAGCAACCGTGCGCCGCGACGTGAAGCAGCGACACCGCGTCGTGCTTCTTTTCGTACTCGCGGCGGCGGCTGGCCGTATCCACGTGGAACCCCTCGCCGCGAAGCAGGTGACGCAATTGTGCGATCTCTGCTTTGGAGCCTTCTGAACCGTCGTGCATGAGCATGACACGGCCTTCCCGTTTCCGCGGCGATCGATCCCTCCGCAAAAGGGCCGGATGAGGTAGTCGCGACAACGTGAACGGCGATTCGCCCGACATCGGAAGGCACTCGAGCGGAAGAGAACGCAAAGGTCCCGAGGGAATCAGAACCACTCGCTTCCTCTGCAAGGGCAATGGGTCCAGAATTTCCTGCCGCAACTCGACGAGGGCCCGGTTGGCCTCCTGAAGTGTTTCGTCGAGAATCTGATCACGCCGCGAGAGTGGCAGGTGGGACGCCTGTTCCAAGGAAAGCCTAACTGGAAGCCATGACTCGTGAACCGCTTCTAGCGCCCGGGGTAGATCGACTCGTTCGACGGCGTGTTCGGAATCGACAACGTAGGCTGCGCAACTCGACTCCCGCGCGTCGAAAAAAACGACGGCCCGATCTCCCAAGTGCGGCGCCCACTGCTCGTATCGGCGCCGTTCGATTGCGCGCCTGGTCGTGGCCGGAAAGCTGCGCAGCTTGCGCGCGAGCTTCGCGTCGAGATCCGTGAGGGATCGTTCGAGCTGTTGCGAGCGGATATCGCTGGGAGTCTGTCTGGTCTGATCCAGAAGTTCCTCGCGTAGGCGAGTGATCGATGCGCGCAGCTCGGGGTCGAGGCCGGTGTCCTTGCGCAGCATGGCCTCTATCAGTTGTGGAGCCTTCGCTCGACTCAGTAGGTCGAGTGCTCGGCGAGGGGCGGCTGGCCCGCCCAACTTCAGCACCAAGTCGATAGCTCGTTCGTACACGTCTTCGCGGGAACCGGCGATGAGGGTCTGGATGACGCGGCTTCCCAGGGTCATATGTAGCTGTTCAACTCCGTCGACAGCGCGTCCCATCCAGCGCAGGCTGCCGCGGGTGTCACCCGCCGCGACCTGGGCTTGCGCACAGATCAGCGCCATCCAGGGCCTCTCGAATCGCATGGGATAGGTGCGCGCCATTGAGTGGGATTGTCGTGCGATTGCAAAGGCCCGCGCATGATTTCCCTTGGCCAGATGAGCAGCGGCGGTGATGTGTCGGCACCGGAGTCCTCCCATCTTGGGATCCTTGCGTGTGAGATAGCGGCCGGCCGTTTTCAGCAGGGCGAGCGCTGCGTCGGCCTCGTGGTGCTGCAGAAGAATGGAGGCAAGTTCTACTTCGGTGCGATGTCGGGCGGTCACGTCGCCACTGTCTCTCAGATGCCTCAGTGCCGATTCAATCTGTGACCGAGCCTCGAATGGCCGCCCAAGAGCACTCATGATGCGACCGCGCAGCAACGCCAGATGGGCTACCGAGCGGGAAAGGCCCTGAGTTTCATAGGCGGCCTGAGACCGACCGGCCATCTCATGGGCCGTTTCGAGCGCGCCCACGGCGGCCAGAAACTGAGCCAACTCACGCTGCACCGACGCGGTGGCGCGCGCGTCACCTAGTTTTTCGAACTCGGATAGGAGGTCTTCCAGGGACTCTTGCGCGGCGCCCGTGTCTCCTTCCAGTAGATCCACGATCGCCAGACTGAACTGAGCGTAGAGCTGCTGGGCGCGACGGCGCCCACGCACGAACTCGTCGAGTGCACTCTCGATCTCGCGTCGCGCTTCGTGTGGACGCGCCAGGTAGATAAGCGCGTGGCCCAGATTGTAGGTCGCTATTGCCCAATCTTGCTGGAACCCCACTCTGCGAAACGTGTTTCGGGCCTTGCGATAGCTGTGTGCCGACGACTCGAAGTGGCCGCAAAGGTACTCCGTGTTGCCGCGATTGGAGTGTAAGCGCGCTCTCAGGATCGGCTTGTTGCGTGGAATTCGCCGTCGCGTCAATTCGGCGATTTGCCGTGCTTCTTCGTAGCGGCCCAGCTGGGCAAGCACGTTTAGCCAGCCGATTCCGGTGATGGCCATCTGCTCACCGTCGTCTTGCTTCTCGAAGTCCTGCCAGGCTCGACGGTACTCGGAATCGGCGTCCGTGTATTTTCCCAGGGCGGTGAAGAGGTGGCCGCGCAATCGACGCAGCGCAGTCTGTTCGGTGGGCATCAACCGTCGTGTGTCCGATGGCCGGACTCGGTCAAGCGCTTGCAATGCCTCGGCGGGGTCCACGCGAGAGTGGGTCATGAGCGCCGCGTAGAACCGCTTGAAGGGCTGTTCCGCGCCGCGCGCTGCCCACTGATCTACCCACGTTGCGTCGGCCGGCGCAGCGATCCACCGCCGAACATTCCGGGCCAGGGTTCGCGCAGACGGGGTCATGATTCGGGTCGGAAAATCGCTACCGACCCGTCGGCCAGGTGGAATTCCAGGCGCCAACCCGGCAACAGCACTTCCTCGAACTCGAACACTTCGCCGTGGGCAACCTCATGAGTGGCCATGACGCTCTGGTGGCGAGCCAATACCACGAGGATGACCTCTTCGCTGCGAGGGTTCAACCAGCTCCGGCCCTTGATGACGGACAGATGTTCACCGGTCGGCCGCTGAATGCTCACTGTAACGTCGATGCCGTCGAGGTTTCGCGTCACGAACGAGCTCTGCGGCTGGGTGTGCGTGCCGGCTGCGCGAACGTCGGTTGGTGACACGGAATGGGCTGTGTCGGCATCGCTTGGCCGAGGCACCGGCGCATCTCGGTGCATTTGGCCAACGGCATCGACCAAATCAGACGGCGCGGGCGCCCAGTCTACGTCTATGGCGTCTTGATATTGATTGAGGAGGTCATTCCATTTCATTGTTCGGACTCCAGGAGTTTGCGTAGGCTCCGTAGACACCGCGTTCGCAGCGGACCGACGCTGTGGGACATGAGTCCCATGTCGTCTGAAATCTCCTGATACGTGGACTTTCGACTCGAGTAGAAGAGCATTCTAAGTAGGCGTTCGCAGCGGTCGCTGATCTTGCCCAGGGCTACTTCGAGTTCGTGCCTCTGCTCCAGTGCCACGAGGTGTGCATCGGCACCGGGCGCCGGTTCGATGCTGTCTTCTTGTACGTCATGAAGCCATCGTGAGGCGACCACGGCATTGCGATAGGCGATACGTCGGGTCGTGACCACCAGCCATCGCGGCACCGCGCGGAGGTTGTCGATCCTATCCAGGGATCGATGCAACTCCATCCACACCTGTTGAAACACGTCGTTGGCCACATCGGTGTCGATTCCCGTTTGCATGGCGGCTGAGTACACCAGATTGCTGTACCGAGCTACCAGTTCCCGCCAAGCGAGATCGTCACCCTCGATGCATCGAGAGAGCAGTTCGTCGTTGTCGAAAGGGTCCTTGTTGGTTCCGTGTTCCATAAGACCGCCGGGCTGGGTGCCCATTGATTCGCGGGTCGTCTCCCTGGTTTTCCCTCTAGTCCAGACCGGGCGTCGCCAAGACCTGGGCCCTGATGACGATCCGGATGCGACCTGCGTTTCTCTGGTCACCCAGCTCGGTGAGGGAGGCCGACATGTGCTGACCTCACACACATGTGTACGCAGCTCGCAAATTCGTTCACATCATGACGCACTTTTCAGGAAATTTCCACGCGGACCGGGGATGGCGGATTCATTAGAACCCGCCATCCCCACTCTGAGGGCTCTAACTGGCGTTGTAGCGGAGTCCACCGCAATGACCGTTCAGCACGTCTTCCCATGACGTACCTGGGGTCAGAGCCAGCGTGTGGGTCTTGCCACACGCCGAATAGGTGAGCACATTGTTCTGCGATCCGCACAGGATAGCGGTCTCGGGTCCGCCCGAACAGCCAGAGGCGACACAATCGGTCGAGAACGAGACCAGCACAAATGGGACACCTTGCTCACAGACAGGGTAGGGCGGCGGTCCTGTGTATTCGGTAAGGGTGATGGTGGCGCGGCAACCGTTGTCGGACTTGTAGCAGGTGGTGCTACCCGAACCCACGGCCGACCCAACCGGGGCCATCAGGCCAATAGCGACTATCGACACCGTAATCACTGCGAGAACGGCGAACAGGCGACCGCGTTGTTGAAAGGCACGAGTCATGATCGTCTCCTTGAATTCTAGACTTACGAACATGAAGACTCGACCGCCGCGCGTAAGAATGCGTCGCTGGAGAAGACACCCCGGCGTTCACCCGAACGACTACGTCGGATCGATATCTTTACTATGGAGGGATTTGCGGAGAACGATCAGAGTCGAGGAGGGAAATGCCCTGACCGGTTTCAAACTTACGACATGCGAGCGCGGAGTTCAAGTGAAAGCGCGAAGCCCCGAGCCAAAGGCCCGGGGCTTCACTTGCATCGAGTCAGCCTTACGATCAGTCGAGCTCGATCGACAGGTTCGGAAACCGCAGTGCGCTTCCGTCCTCGAGTCCCGCCGATGCCTTGATTTCGTAGAAGTCACGGTCCACCGGATCGCGCGTGATCCGGTGATCCTGATTCCAGGTGTACTCGTAGTGCAGGCTCTTGCCAGCTTTCAGCGTGTACTGGTCGTACTCGCCTTCACCCGCTGCGAAGACCGAAAAATCGGTGTCATCCTGCACGTTGACGTTCACGTTCGAGTACCGGGCGGGACGACCGCGGAAGAAGTCGAGCTCCTGATCCTGGCCCGAAACGTTCTTGAGGTTGGCGTGGATCACGATGTCCTCGCCGAAGGCGTAGGTGGCCTTGGCCGTGCTGATCGTGAGCTCGAAACCGTCCTGGACGGTCTTGGCGCTGTGCGAGGGGGCCGTGGGGCCGGTGGCGCTGTCGCTACCACAGGCGGCCAGCAGAGTCAGAGAAAGAGCCGTAAGTGTCGCTTTTACAGTGTTGTTGATGCTCATGTCCATTTTCAGTTCTCCCAGTTTCGGGTGTGTGGGGGGGTCATATACAGATGCGACGGGGCGAGACCGAACGCGCAGAAAAATCCAAGAAAAATTGCGAGGTGGCCGACCTGGCACCGTCCGTCACCGCTGAAGATCAGGGGACGAATTTGTAGCCCACTCCATGCACGGTCCGGATGTGTTGGGGGCGTCTGGCGTCTGGTTCCAGCTTCTGGCGCAACCAGGAAATGTGCACGTCGACGGTGCGCGTCGGGGGTGGGATGTCGTAGTTCCACACTTCGCTCAACAAGCGATCGCGGGACAGAACCACTCCAGGGTTCTGGGCCAGGTACACGAGCAGGTCGAATTCCTTTACCGAGAGTTCCAGAAGCACTCCGTCACGCTTGACCTCACCGCGCTCGGGGTTGATATCCACGTTCGCGAAACGAAGTGTGTCCGTGGAGGAAGGGCTGGTCCGTCGCAACAACGCCTCCACGCGCGCCAGCAGCTCGGCCATTTCGAACGGTTTGGTCAGGTAGTCGTCGGCTCCCAGGCGTAGTCCCACGACCTTATCCGCCAACTCGCCGCGGGCGGTGAGCATGAGAATGGGCGTGTCGTTGCGATCGGCGCGGAGGTTGCGGCAGATATCCAGGCCGCTTCGCCCCGGCAACATGAGGTCCAGGATCAGCAGGTCATAGGTCTTGTTGCGAGCCAGCTGTTCGCCCTCTTCGCCATTGAGGCTCGACGAAACCAGGTGCCCCTCGGCCAGCAGGCGATCGGTCAGAACGTCCACCAACGCGGCTTCGTCTTCGATGATCAGGATATGGGTCATGTCGATATTACCGGAAGGCGGAGGCTGAACGCGGTTTCGCCGCCCGGACTGCTGGTCATTCTTACCGAGCCGCCGAGTTCGTCGGCTACTTGCTTGACGACACTGAGCCCAAGGCCGGATCCCGGTAGCTGCGCCTCACGCGCCGCGCGTCCGCGGAAGAACGGTTCGAAGAGTTGCGATTGCTCGCTGCTTGGAATGCCTGGGCCTCGATCCCACACCGTGATGTCCACGTGCAACGCATCGGGGGAACTTACCCGAACGCCGACCTCGGGTGGGTCGCCGCCGTACTTGAGGGCGTTTCCCAGTAGGTTGGACAACACCTGCTCCAGTGCGCCGGGGTCAGCTAGTACGGGCGCTACTTGTGCCGACATTTCCGGATGGGGAGGCGATCCGCTCCGATTGTTTCTCGTCCAGTATCGCTGCAGGGCAGTAGGTAGGAATTCGGCCAGCTCCACGGGCTGAACTTTCACTCGCGTAGCCGCGCGGTTGGCGCCGGCCAGGGTCAGTGCTCCTTCGATAAGGTCGCCTAGCCGCCGGCCCTCGTCGTAGATGAGTTGTCCGTAGTGCCGGGATCGCTCGGGCCCTTCCACGACACCGTCAATGAGGTTTTCGGCCGCCGACTGAATCACGGTGAGAGGTGTCCGCAACTCGTGCGTGACACCGGCCACGAAGTCCATTTGCTGTCGTGCGACTCGTCGCGACCGTTGTTCAGCTACCAGAAGCAACCCCGTGGTCAGCGCAAGGAGTCCCAGAATTCCCAGTCCCATGGCCAGGTTGCGACGCCGCACCGGTGCCACCGCCGCGGCCACCGATCCCGCGGTGTGGCGTGCCCGAAATTCCCAAACCGGCGACACCACCACCCGACGAAAGCGAGTGTCCGATGCCATGTCGGTGTCGTGCACGCGTTGTTCGGTTTCCAGAATGGAAACCGCATGATCTTCACCGCCCTGTGACGACACGACCCGTCGATCGCCACCACTCGAGCGTTCCAACCTTTCCTGGGTTCCCCCCAGGCGAATGACGGCGTCGGCCGGCAGGAGTTCTTGGCCAAGATTGCCGTTCGAGTCGTAGACGATATCCCCACCCAATAGCACCTGTACGTCGAGGGCCCCGTCCAGGTCCTGGCCCAGATGGTGTGCGACGAGGGTGGGAAAGAAACAGGTCTTCATCTGTTCTCGGTCCAGTAGTACGACCGCGGCATACGGTCCGATCACGGGGTCGGGGCTCAACAGTGGTATCAACATGCCGGGCGGATCGTGTGGAACCACGACCGGCGACTCATCGGACGACCGGTCCGAAAGAATCAACGTGACGGCACGTTGCCATTCTGATTGGCCGCGGCTCCATTCTTCGGCCGTAATGGAACCAGTCTGGGGATCAACAATCCATGGCGTGGTTGGTGACCGTGGATCGACCCATAGTATCCGGGAGACCAGCTCGGGGTGCGCGGTTGATGACCGCCATTGGTCCCACCGTCGCGCCAGCTCGGATCCGAAATCAGCCGATATTTCTCCGGTGCCGCGTAGTAGACTCGCCAACTCGGTCAGTTCCCGCTGTGAGTCCATGGCAACCTGGTTGGTGCCCGTGGCAATTGCATTTGCAAGCCGGCGAGCCTCGCCTTCTCCCAACGCGTCGATCCACCGCAATTGCAGGATCGCCAGTACGGGAAGCAGGACCAACAAAATCCCCACCAGGGTAGGGATCCACCAACTGCGCAATCGTGATCTCATGATTCTATTATCGCAGGGGCAGCTCACCGAGTCATCCGTGACCAGGAATGAAATGGGGTATTTTACATTCTTAACGAGCGTTAATACTGCTTTGACAACTTCCCGTGCGCGACCTGCGGATAATAGGAGCGTACCATGCCGGTATCACCGTCCGCTCGATAGGAGACCAACGATGCGATCAAGACTCTGGCTCATCACACTGCTTCTCATTGCGATTGCCGAACCGTCCGCGGGCCAAACCGGGAAGATCCGCGAAATGCGAAGTATGGCGACCGAGCACATGATCGAGGGCGAAGGTGATGCCTCGTTGCTGGACTATGCGCACAAGCACCTGGCCGCGGACTACCGCGATTCGTTCGCGGATGAGGCCGCCTTGTTGGACCACCTGCGGAACATCCGGGACGCCGTAGCTCCCCTTGGTGGCGTTGGTCTCATGATCGACGGAGCTGGCGTGGTTCGACTCCATATTTCCAACCGGGCCAAGAAGTCGGTCGTGGCCGTGCGTCTGGAAAAGGACGATCCATACGCGATCGTGGACATCACGCTCGAAAGTAGTGAGGCGCGAGCGGCGGGGCCGAGCGTGAGTTGGGACACCCTTGGGGATACGATGCTTGAAGCCGAACAGAAGGGCTTCTGCGGATCGATTCTGGCGGTGCGCGATGGAAACGTGGTTCTGGACCGTGGGTACGGGCACGCCGACCCCAAACGCCAGCACAAGGTGTCACCGACCACGTTGTTTGCCATCGGTTCCACTCCTATAGATTTCACGCACGGGGCTATTCTGGAGTTGGAAGAGTCGGGCAAACTATCCCTGAGTGATCCCATCACCAAGTTCTTCGACGACGTGCCAACCGACAAGCAATCCATAACGCTGGAACACCTTCGGACTGGGCAGTCGGGTCTGCTTGACTTCCCCGGCCTACCGGAAGTGGACGCGAACCTGGATCTCAGTTGGATCGGCCGCGATGAGTTCATGCGGCGGGTGCTGTCGGCGCCGCTTCTGTTCGAGCCAGGAACCAGCGAGAAGCATTCACACTGCGCGTGGGGAGTTCTGACCGCGGTGGTGGAGCTCGTGTCGGGTCAGCCCTACGAACAATACCTGCGCGAGACGTTCTTCGAGCCCGCCGGCATGACCAGGACGGGCAACTATCCCCTGTCCAAGTCGTTTCCGGACTCCGAGGTGGCCGTGGGCCTGGGCGGAAACCAGTGGGGTGAAGTGAACTCGCCGCAGCACTGGGGCGAGACGTCGTGGTTGGTCATGGGCAGTGGTGGCATGGTCTCCACGCCGCGGGACCTGCGCCGCTGGCGTGACTTCATGAAGAGCGGCAAGGTCCTGGGCCCGGCGGCCCAGAAAAAGTACGGAGTTGAGGGGGTCTTCGCGGCCGAAGGGGGCAATGACCGCGGGTTCATCAATACCATTGGTGCACAAGGCGACGACCTGGTGATCATGTGCAGCAATTCCCACACGGGAATGGCCGATTTCGCGGCGCAGCTGGGCGAGGCGCTCACAGAAATGGTGCTCGACGAGCCTTGAGGTAGCCCGGTTGCGGCGTGGTATACTACGAATCCTCCCGGTACCCGGACGATGGAGGTTCCAATGCGCCTATTGATCGTGTTTTCCATTCTCTTGCTGGCCGTGCCCTCGCCCGCGGACGTTCCAGGTGAACCACCCGAGTTCAGCGACCTCGAGTTGGATCTGATCTGTGGTATCACGGCGCCCACGTCGGTTCTCATTTCCATGACCATCGGTGTCAATTTCGATGGGGGCGTGCAAGGCCTGGCGTTGGAACGAAGCGAGTTGGGAAACTGCGCCTCGGCGGTGCGCATCAACGAAATCCAGTACGGTACGCTCGCGGCTGGCGCCCACACGGTCATGTGGACCGACGCATCGGCCGTGTTCGGCATCGCCTATCGCTATCGGGTCATTGGTTTGAAATCGAACGGTGACGAAGTTTCTCTGTGGCCCTCCTTCGACATGGCGTCTCCCGTCGACTACGCTACCTGCGGCGATCCGGTCGTGGGCCACGGGCTTATCACGTCGGATATTGCGCCGGGGCTGTTGGAACCCTGCGACGGCGGCTGCTGGGACTTTTTTACCGTGGAGGTAGGCGACCCCATTCTGGATCCGTTTGTGGAAAGCGGAATTCCCGTTCAGTTGATTGGCTCGATCGACTGCACGTTGGGTAATGTCGAAGGCTGCCACCTCAACGTGACCGAGGTCATCGCGGTGCCTTGCCCCGTGGTGGCGACGCAAAAGGACAGCTGGGGCGCGGTGAAGGCGCGATTCTAGTGACACCCCGGTTGGACCTCGAATTTTTCCCGGTCCACGCCCAGCCGCCCGGCCAGTTCGCGCGCCCAGGCCTCGTAACGGTCATGGACATCGGCCTCGAAATCTCGCGACTCCGCGGCCGCGTAGGCGTTGGCCAACTGTGTCAATTGGTGCTCTGGTAGCATACGTGCCGCCATGGGAAAGAGGATGTTGTCTTCCTTCCCGATGTGTCCACGTAGCAGCGTAACGAACTGCATTCCGGGATCTGCGATTGCAGACACACTGAAGCCCTGACCATCGCAGATCTCGGCCATGTGCCGTACGAGGGCCCGCCCCTCTTCGTGCTCGTGGCGCATGACCGCCGTGGGCCCGTTTTCGGCCGGCATGCCGTTGCTTTCCATGGCGGGAAAAAGGAGGGACTCCTCTTTCCCGTGATGCAGCCGGTCGGCGTAGGTTCTCAGGAAGTCGACGATGGCGGAGAATGTGGCTACTGGTTCTTCCCGATACGCCTCGTCGCTCACGAGCTTCTCGACACACGCGAGTACTCGGAGAATCGTCTGGTGCTCTTCGCTGAGGGTCTCGGTCGCATGCATGGGTCTCACTCCTGTGGTCATTGGTCAGGGCCGAGGCAGCAGGGTATCATGTTGGTCATGACCGACGCCAATCCCACGGAATTTCAAGGATCCTCTGGGGTCTTTGTCTACGGAACGCTTCAACGGGCCGAGAAACGCGGGCGTATGTGGCCCCATGAGCCGCTCTGCATCGAATCGGCTACGGTCCAGGGCCGCCTGTACGATTTCGGTGAGTATCCAGGACTGGTGGATGGGTCCGACCCGATCGTGGGTGAGTTGTGGTCGTTCGAACCCAAGCACATGGCCAGGGTACTCGAGGTGCTGGACGAAATCGAAACGTTCAACCAGGAGAATCGAATCGACCGCTACGTTCGGCGGCTGGTTCCGGTAACGCTAGGCGACGGGAAAACCCATCAGGCCCACGCGTACTTCTTTGCGAGGCCGGATGAGTTGTTGAACGCGATCGCGGTGCCAAGGGGTGAACAGGGGTTTGTTCAGTGGCGAAGGCTGGCCCTCTAGTTGTTCAAATATCGGTCTTGGCCACGGTAAACCAGAGCCTCGGTGTTGAAGGCCCATGTGATCCTGGGTGGAGATCACCAATTCGCAGTGCCCGTTCCTTGGTGGGAGGCACTCGCGACGGTTACAATCAAAAACTAGGCACGGGCCTGGTTCAGAGATTTCGCAGGCGCAATCGCGTACACGCAGGGGAGTGCAATGGCCGCCAAAGAGACCCGACCCACCGTTTCGGCCAAACCGACGGGGTCGACTGCCTTGATCCGCGACGTGGTTCAACGCGTGGAAGTCGACGGCAAGCGCATGAAGATCAAGAAGCGCGTGCGCAAGATTCACGAGGAAATGCGTAGTCGGGACCTGACTCAACTCGCCGAGGCGGCGCTGACGAGCTACCTGGAAAGCGAAGATCTGAAACCGTATCAGGTCGAGCTGATAAAACTCCAGCAGCACCTCGAGCGAACCCGCAAGAAGCTGATCGTGTTGTTCGATGGGCGAGACGCGTCGGGCAAGGGTGGCACCATGCGTCGCGTCGTCCGGTACATGAACGAAAAGCACTACCAGGTGGTGGCGTTGGGGAAGCCATCGGACAACCAGAAAACCGAACTACACATGAAGCGCTACATCGAGTGCTTTCCGCATGCGGGTGAGACGGTGCTCTTCGACCGAAGCTGGTACAACCGGGCCATGGTGGAACCGGTCATGGGGTTCTGCACCGATGCGCAGTACCGGGAATTCATGCGTCGAGTGGTGGGTTACGAAGAAAGTTTCATCAGCGATGGTGATACGTACCTGATAAAGCTCTACTTCTCGGTTTCCAAGAAGGAGCAGAAGCGTCGTTTCCAACGCCGTAAGGACGATCCTCTTCGCAAATGGAAGCTCAGCGAGGTCGATCTGCAGGCGCAGGGCCTCTGGGACGAATTCACCGACAGGAAATTCCGTCTATTGAAACGCACTCACACCGCGAACACGCCGTGGTGGGTCATTCGATCCGACGACAAACACCTGGCCCGGATTGAATCCATGAAGACGATTCTACGATCGGTTCCCTACCGAGGGCGAAGCAGGAAGCTCAGCTTCGAACCCGATCCGGCAATCGCGATCAACGGCAAAGACGAACTGAAAATCATGCAAGCCCAGCGACGGAAGCACGGCAAGTTCCTGAGTTAGCGTTTCATGCTTCGGTGTCTTCGCTTGACGGGTCTTCTTGCAGGTAGTGCATATCCACTTTGGCTACGACTTTCGCGATGCGCTTGGCAAAGTAGTAGATCCGTTTCTGGTTCTCGATGATGTCGGTCTCCACACGAAACGCAGCCAGACGATTGGCGTCTTCGGCGACCAGGCGCTGCGCCAGGTGCCGTTCTGCTTTCAGAACCAGCTGGTTGATCGATCCCTTTTCCTGCATGACACGCTTGGCCAGATCGCGGTCGTCCTGAACAAATGCCGTCACCGCTCGCTCCACGGCCATCGTCACCTGATCGTGCAAGTTGGTCAGAAGTGCGGTCGTGGCCGGGCTCATTTCAAAACCCCATCGCAGGCGTTGTGTTCCCGCTTCGAACAAGTCGGTTTCGATGACGTCGCCCACGTTTTCAATGTAGTTTGCCGCCGCCAGGCAGTCGTGCAGCTGTTCCGACTGCTCGCTGGAGATGCTCTCCATGGACAGTTTCCCCAGGTAGGTCACAATGGCGCCATGAAGTGCGTCGAGATCGTCGTCCTTGTGCTGCAGCGCTTCCAGGTCTTCGCGGCGTCCGTGCAGAATGGCTGTCCGCGCCACGGCGAGCATCTCGATGGCCAGTCGACCCAGGTCTTCGAGTTCCCGGCGGACACGGTCGAGGGCCAGGTCGGGCGCCTGTAGGACGATGGGGTCCAGAAAACGAGGGTGGACCGGATCTATCTCGTGCACGCGGCGGTCGGGCACAAGCCGGGTAGTCAGTTTGGCGAGCGGCCCCGTGAACCATATGAACAAGGCCGTGTTAGTAAGGTTGAATGCCGTGTGTGCATTGGCAATCTGTCGCGGCACCGACGCGGCGAGGCGGTCGGGACCCTCCAGGCCTGATAGCGGCGGTGACAGCCAACGGACGAACGTGGCCAGTTGATCGATGAATCCTACCCACAGAATGACGCCAAGCACGTTGAACATCACGTGCACCATGGCCGCGCGTACCGCCTCGGGTGGTTTGCCGATGGCGGCCAGCGTTGCCGTGACGCAGGTACCCACGTTGGCACCGAATGCCAGGGCAATTCCGGCCTCGATCGAAATGAAACCCTGGCTAGCCAGAACGATCACAACCCCCAGCGTTGCCGATGAACTCTGGACCAGACCCGTGAACAGCGCGCTACATAGGATTCCAAGCGCCGGATTGCTCATGCGCTGCATGACATCGATGAACGGTTGGTAGGACCGCAGTGGGCGAGTGCCGTCGCTCATGAGCTGCATCCCGTAGAACACCATGCCCAGCCCCATGATCAGCGCTCCGTACCGCCGGATCTTGTCATTCTTGGCCAGAAAAAGAACTGCGAAGCCGCCGGCCACGAGCACCAGGGCGTAGTGCGTTACCTTGAACGCGACAATCTGCGCGGTAACGGTGGTTCCGATGTTGGCCCCGAGAATCACACCAATGGATTGGGGCAAGGTCATGAGTCCCGCGGTGACGAAGCCAACGACCAGGACGGTGGTGACCGACGATGATTGGATGATCGAAGTCACGAAAGCCCCTGCCAACGCCGACTTGACCCGGTTGGTGGTGACCCTCGCCAAGAACCCTTTCATTCGGTTTCCGGCCACGATCTTCAGGGCGTCGGTCATCTGATCCAGACCAAACAGGAAGAACGCCAGTCCGCCCAACAGACCCATGAGTACGGGAGCGAGCGGAAAATCCGCGGTCAGTCCGGGTGGGGCATCCAAAGTGGTGATTCTTTCGCGAGAGGGAGGGAGGGTCAGTTTCCCATGCTTCGGTCCGCGCGCTGGAGCTTACGCCCCAGGCTGACGGCCAGATTCTGGTAGACGATGACGCCTATGTCGGGACGTTGTCGAACCAGGGATGTCAGTACCTGCGATTCATGATGTTTTCCCCGCGGGCACCCCCGTCGACAGCTGCTCAGATGCTTCGCGGGCGACGCTCGCCAGCCACGCGGCTCCTGTGGTTAGCGCCACTTCGCTGAAGTCGAACTTGCTCGAGTGGGCGGGGTAGAGCTCCCGCCCTGGTACCTTGGAGCCGAAGCGGACGTAGCATCCGGGTACGTCTTCCAGGAAGTAGGCGAAGTCTTCGCCTCCCATGTTCGCTGTGCGCAACTCCTGGATGTGTTCGGAGGGAAGCACTCGCTGGGCGGCCCGCCGCGAGAGTTCGGTCATGTCGGGCCGATTGATCAGGGCCGGTGTGCCGCCCCGAAAGGCTATCTCGACCTCGGCTCCGTGCAGTTGTCCGATTGCGTTGGCAATACGTCGTACAGAGTCCTTCAGCGACTCGCGAAGTTCAGGATCGTGCGATCGAATCGTGCCCTCCAATCGCGCGGTACCCGCGATAACGTTCGAGGCCTGTCCGGCGTGGAAGCTTCCCACCGAAACCACCGACGGGTGGGCGGGGTCGACCTCGCGTGACACGATGGTCTGAATCGCGGTGACCAGCAGGCTACCCGCGACGATTGCGTCGAGAGCCTCGTGAGGCCTGGCACCGTGGCCTTGCTGTCCGTGGATGTCGATGAAGAACGCATCGGTGGCGGCATTCACCGTTCCGTCGGTCACCACGATCGTCCCGGGATCGTGGTGACGATCTACATGTCCTCCGAAGATCAGGGCGACATCTTCGAGAACCCCTTCTTCCTTCATGAACACCGCTCCGCTGCCCAATTCCTCAGCCGGTTGCCAGATCAATCTCACCGGAAACTCGAGAGTTCTCCTCCAGTCTAGACCTCCTGGGAGAGCTGGTCCAAGGCCAGGCTGGGTTCTGAAGGCCTGAGATCACACGTTTGCCTTGGTTGGCGGGCGGCAATTGCGACCGTAGCGAGGACCTTGCGCAAGTTCACGGTGTAACCCGAGCCGCGCGGGTCATGAATGGGAGCCGGTCAGTTTGATCAGCGCGATTGCTGCTCCCGCTGGATCAGAAACTACGCCGAAGCGACCCACGTTGGGGACATCCTGCGCGGCAAGTAGTGTTTTTCCGCCCAGTCGCTTCGCCGTGTCCATCGATGCGTCGCAGTCACCGACCAGCGCGTAGACGAGCCAGTGGGGAGGAACGTGCGACCGCTCCGCGTCGGGGATGGCCATCATGCCGCCGATAGATCGATCCCCAACCTGAAACTCCGTGTAATGCCCCGACGGGTCTTCTTTTGCGTTCCACCCGAACAGTTGTGTATAAAAGGCCTTGGCTGCTTCCTTGTCGGTAGTGTGGAGTTCGGACCATCCCAGGTTGGCCACTTCCGCGTCGGTTCCATCGTGGGCGCCGGGCTGGAAGATCGCGATGTGGGCCCCGGTGGGATCGGCGAAGAGCGCCAAGCGGCCAACGCCGGGAACTTCGATGGGGGGCTGGAGAACCTCAGCGCCCAAGGTGGTTGCCCGGGCCGCCGTTTCATCCGCGTCGGCCACTCCTACGTAGGTCATCCAATGCGAGGGCACTCCCTCGAATTGAGGTCCGCCTAGTTCGAACAGACCCGCGACGTCTTTTTCCCCGACCTTGAACAGCGTATACGTTCCGCCCGCGTCGCCGGGCATGGGAACATCCACGGCCGTCCAACCAAAGAGCTCGGCGTAGAACGCCTTGGCGGTCGGGGGATTCGTGGAAGCGCATTCGAACCAACAGAACGTGCCGGGTTGAGCGGCCATGTGATCTCCAAACGTCTGTGGAGGGGGCGCATGTTGGCTCATTTTATAGCTTTGGGGGTGTCTGTCGAGGAAATGTCGACCGGCACCCCCCGTTTGCTAGGCATCTGCCCCGGACAGGTCTTCCCGGTAGCGATCCCAGGTCTTCTTCACTGCGTCCGTGATGCCGGGTTCGGATTGCGCGCGATCGATTTCATCGAGCAGTCGCTTGACCGACGATATGACTTCGGGCCGGAAGAGATAAGAGACTCTGCCCTCGTTGGTCTCCAGCCGAAGGAGCGCGGGGGTGGTGTGCGATGCAAGTAGCTCGGTGATCACGGCGTTCCAGACCAACCCGTCGTCTTGCGTCAGTCCGTCCAGCTGGATGTCTTCCACCACAAACCCCGGTCCGCCCAGTGCTTCCACCGCAGGTTCGAATCGAGCGCGGGCGAACACCCGGATGACACGCCGGGCCCGTGACATGTCGGCAGTGGTGATGACCTCGGCGAGTACTTCCTCGGCCGGCGGGCCCTTCTTCTCGCGGCGCAGGATCCAACCTTCGCGCGCGCTGCGCCAAGCCTCGCGATACTCGGTCGCGCCGATGATCGCTACTTCGCTGGGCAACACGGCCGCCCGGCCGAACACCGTTCCCACCGCCCTAGATATCGACGTGACGGTGATCCCCAACAGGTCGCGCAACAGAATAGCCACCAGGTAGGGAAGCAGGAAAAACGCGTACCATGCCATGCTGATGAGCAGCACGGATCCATCGAGTACAAGCGCTACCCCGGCGGCAATGAACGCTTCGGTACCGCCGCGCATCAGGTTGAACCAGGCAAAGCGAATGTGGCTGGACAGAGCGCCAATGGCCACGCGAGTCGAAACGTCCCGCTCCGAAATGGTTGGCCCCTCGGTCAGGCCGCGGCTGGTGATCAACAGAACGGCCTGGTCTTCGAGAGCTGGAATGCGTTCTTCGGCTCCGGCCGGCACGGTATGGATAGATCGGATGGCGTCCTGGACTTCGTTCGTGAACTGTGGCCCTGGAATATTCAGCGCATCGTACTGCGTGCGAATGCGATCGTACTCGCGTTGTCGCAGAACATCCCGTTGCACCAGATCGTCGCTGAGCGCATACGAGTTCTGCAGCGTTGCAATTGCCTCCAGCAGGTCGGACTTGTGTTGCCGAAAGGCGGAAGCCTGTTGCCCCGCGGCGGTGGCGATGCGGGTGAGAGCTTCGTGTCGGGGACCGGTGCCCGATCCTACGCCGTAGAACGAATCGGCCCACTCACCATCCTGTTGCTCCACGCCCCGCCGTGCCATGGCTTCTACTGCACCGTAGGTTTCCGCTGATCGCGTCAGGGCGTCCTGCACGGCACGTAGCTCGGGGTAGGCTTGGGCCAGGACAGCTTCATGAACGTCCTGGGCCCGGTGATCTTCGAACTGGGCAGTAGCTTCGGCACCCGCCACGCGGTAGTGGACATCGATATACGACCCCATGATGTTCAAGGTGGCCGCGATCATCAGAACGATGGTCATGGCCACGAATCTTCGATCGAACACGCCGAGATCGAGCGGCAGGATGCCGTGTCGCTCGGACGTGCGCAGAACGGTGGCGACGTGTTCAAGCGCCAGATACTCCAGAACACCAATGATGATGGTGATCATCAGTCGGATGCTCTCGGGCATGTTGGGCATGAACAGTCGAATGGTGCCAAACAAGAAGTAGGTCGACGCGCCAATGACCAGCAGGTTGATGACGTGGACGAGGTTCTCGGTGTTTCGAATCCAGCGCAGCCCGTGTCGGACAACCCCTACGACCATCTCTCCGAGCAGAAGCGGCCATATGAATAGAAAACGTAGCTTCGACATTGCGGTGCCTCCCGAGGCAACGGACGAAGAGAAATGGCGGTTTTTCTGCGGCGGGTTCGAAGGGGATACTGTGACGGGTACCACAGTCGGAGAGTGGGGGTCAAGTCGGCCTGGGTTGACGGAACATGAAACGGCCCCTGGTGGTAGCCAGGGGCCGTTTCTTACCGTCGGGGGTTATTGGACGGTGTTTGCTACGAAGGTCCGCGCCGGCCGAACCGCGGTCGATGTCTCAGCGTGTTCAGCTCTTCGAAGACTTCGAGTTGATCGTCGTTGAGTTGACTCATCAGCGCCTCCCTCGTGGATTCACGCAGGTTCTGCAGCGTGGCCCTCGCGTCTTCGCTTGAGACCTCATCGTTCTGAAGCCCCGTGAGAACCAACGAGAGTTCGGGTTTCACCGCTTCGAGGATCTGCGCGATCGCCGTCCCCTGGGCCTCGTCCAGCCCCAGGATCTGCGTCAGGTGGCTCAGCTTGCGTGATGTCGCTGCGTCGAACCGTTCGATGCGCCGCTCGAGCTGTTCGACCATGCGCGCTAACTGGTGCGCTTCGAGTGCCGCGACCTGATCGTCGGTGAGAATCGCCTCGACCGCCGATCGCATGGCCGTCCGCGCATCCCGAGCGGCCGTCCGGAATTCCACGACCGTGATGCTGCCGTCGATGCGCGATTGATGCAGAGCGCTCATGGTTGAGTGCAGTCTTTCCCGGATCTCCTGCATCGCAGTCTTCTGTTCGTCTGTGAGGTCGAGCACCAAACCAATGCCTTGGCCTCGTTCACCATTTGGCCCGATGCCGCCTCTTGGCCCGATGCCGCCTTGGTCTCCTCGGCCGCCTCGGCCCCGGCGGCTCCGGAAGGTCTCGTTTTCCTGAACGCGATTCTCGCGTACGTTGACGATCAATCCCAGCAGTTGGCTTCGGTCGAGTATGGGCGCCGATTCGGCGATGAATCCGACGGCCGGATTGCCATCGGATGGCTGGTCGCGGTTCTCGGCCGCGCTCCAACGTGTGTGTGGTGCCACCAGCTTCTCGGCCTGGCTGGTCGTCAAATCCAGGTCGGCGGTGATTTTCGTCAGCGAGGGTACGGCCGTGCTCGCGACGGCTGCGTTTGCGTTTTCGGGTTCGGTAGTGGTTCCGCAGCCTGTCATTCCCGTGAGAAGAAAAAGTCCCAGGGCCAGGCTGATATTTTGTTGATGCCTTCGCATGATCTACTCCTTCGTGCCGGCGATACGTGTGTTGAGTTTGGAAGGATCGGAAGTCGTGGCGGCGGAGGCTTCTACCAGCTGAACCATCACCCAGGCGTTCACAGGATCGGGTATTGGCGGTCCGCCGAACCCACCTCTGGCTCCGCGCCCACCCCGTCCTGCGCCACCTGGGTCGCCTCCGCCGCCCATGCCACCCCGGGAGCGTCCGCCGCCGCCTGGACGCTGATGGCCGCGCCCTGACATCTGATCGCGCATTGCCTCCCGGTCTATTTCTGGCGTCTGGATTCCCAGCGCAATCTCATCTCCCGGTTTCGCGTTGATCGCGATTGCTCCGGGCTCGTTGGAGGTGAACGGAATCTTGATCTCGTAGCTCAATCGAGCGGCCGTGGTTTGAACGCTCACCTCGAGCCCTTTGACGTCGTCGATGTTCAGACGCTGGGCGTTGTCATCGCCGCGTAGCAATTCCAGTTCACCGAGTGACTCCTGGAAGACCTTCTGCATGCTTTCGATCTGGCTGGGACTGGGTTTTGTGCGACCGGAGCCAGGTGCCGGTCGGAACGTCGCCATCTGTTCGGGCTTCAAGCCCACCGGATAGCGTATGCCCAGGTCCTGTTTCTTTTCGCCGCTGGTATCGAGCCACACGATGAGGCCCTGTCGCTCGATTTGCCGTCTCATTTCATCGGTCGTGGGGATCAACGACACGTACAGAAACTCGGCGTCGTTGTATACGCCGATATCCACGTTGCCATCGTCGAACACCACGAACTGGTCGTTCCATTCCTGGGTCTCGCCATCGATGGTTACGTTGGTGGGAGGCCACGCGCTGCTTAGCGTCGTGGCCCCTCCACAACCCACCGACGCCAGAATCAGGGTCAACGCCCCGCCCATCCCTGACACTATCTTTGCCAACATTGGTTCCTCCTCGTGAGCCGTACCGTTCGTCGCTCTCTGAACCTACGCACGAGATGTGGCAGAAGTGTGGCAGGGATGCGGCAAGTTCTGGGTAAGTATGGGCTTTCGCGGGCCGCCCATGATCCGGTGCAAACGGGGATGCAATCAAGCGGAGGGAAGCTCGATGGTGACCGAAGCGCCTCCGTTCTTGCGGTTCTGCGCGCTCACGCGGCCGTCGTGCTGTTGAATGATTTCCTGGACGATGGCCAGCCCCAGTCCCGTTCCTTCGCTCGTGCGGGCGCGATCGCCCCGGTAGAAACGTTCGAAGACCAGAGGAAGGTCGTTTTCGGTGAAACCGGGTCCGTCGTCCCGGACATGCAGGCGGTGGGTCGATGCACCAGATTCGCTGGCCAAGGTCTCGAGTTGCACTTCAACTGTCCCACCGCGGGGAACGTATCGCAGCGCGTTGCTCAGGAGGTTGTCGATTACCTGTTCCATGCGGCGCCCGTCGGCCTCGATCCACGCCGGCTGGTCGTCGCCTTGCCACACCAGCCGGAGTTCGCCTTCTTCGAACTGCGACCGGAATCGTTGCAACGTGTGGCTGCAAAGCGACGACCAGTCGATTCGTTCGCGGTTGGTGTTGGTGGCGCCGGCTTCGAGCCGGCTCAGGTCAAGCAGTCCCTGTACCAGGTGATCCATGCGCTCCGCCTCTTCCAAGGAGTTCTCCATGTAGCGTTTTCGCTCCTCGTCCGAGATCTCGATGCTGGGGTTGAGCAGAGTCTCCGTGTAGCCGCGGATGGAGGTGAGCGGCGTGGCCAGCTCATGCGAAATGTCGGCGAGCAGGCGGCGGCGCTGAATCTCGTTGCTCTCTATTTGCTGGCGTGCCTGGGACAGGTTGGAGGCCATGGTATTCAGACGGGTCGACAACCGTCCGAGTTCGTCTTGCCCGGGGTTGGGGACACGCGCGTCCAGGTCGCCCTGGCTCCAGCGGTCGGCCACGACTTCCAGGCTTCGAATGCGACGCACCAACAACCGGAACACGACCAGCCCGCCGATCGCGGACAGGAGAATGGCCACCGGTACGAATCCCAGGAGATTGCGCGAGGAACCTCTTCCCAATTGGTGCCACCGCAGCGGCGGCAGAAGCGCAATGACGCGCCCAACGACAGCGTCGTCCTCGCGCACCGTGTCTACGCTGACCACGCGAAGCGGACGTCGGGGCTGGCCTCGGCGGTCGAAGAGGGCGTCGCGGCCACCTCCACCGTTCGGCGGTCCGAAGCCGCGGCGCCGGCCATCGGGGGCGGGACGCTCCATCGGGTCGGGGTTGGCCAGCTCGGGGTTGCCGTTTTCGAAGTTCTGCACCAATCGCTGGAAGAACATTCCCGCGACCGGAGGCAGTTCACTGGAGCCCACGGCGCGCCCGTCGGAGGTGAGGTACGCCAAGGAAAGCCTTTCCTCGCCCATCGAGTTGCGGGCCAGGATTTCAGCTATCGTGCCGTCAGGGACCTGCGGTCCAGCCAGGCTGATTTCGCGGGCGGACCGCGCTGATATTCCGCCGGCCCGGGAGGTTTCCCATTGATCCCAGAGCGGTTGTACCAGCCACACCAGCACCAGGGCTTGCAGAACCGCGCCCAACAGGAGCACGGCCAGGAACGAGGCGGCGAACGTCACGAACAAGCTAGGGGAGCGGACATTCATGACTGTTCCGACAATCTATACCCTGCTCCCCAGACCGTCTGCACGTAGTGCCCCTTCTTCGATGCACGTGTGATCTTGCGCCGCAACCGGCTGACCAGGCTATCGATCGATCGTTCGTCGACCACGCGATCTTCGCCCCAAACCTGATGCATCAGAGCCTCACGGCTATAGACGCGGCCGGGGTGGGTGATCAGTAGATGAAGTAGGTCAAACTCCAGACTGGTGAGATCCAACGGTTGGCTATCACACGAAACCTCGCGCCGGGCCACGTCCATGGCCAGATCACCGAACTGCAGCGAAACATCTTCTTCGTAGGTTGAACGGCGAAGCAAGGCCCGCACCCGGGCCACGAGTTCCTGCGTGCTGAACGGCTTGGTCATATAGTCGTCGGCGCCAATTTCCAGCCCCAGAACCTTGTCGGCATCGGAACTTCGAGCCGTGAGCATCAGGATGGGAACTCGGCTGGTTTCACGCACACGCCGGGTGATCTCCAGGCCGTCCATTCCTGGCAACATCAAGTCCAGGATCACCAGCGAAGGTTGCCGTTCCCGAAATTCCTTCAAACCCGTCGGCCCGTCGGGGACGACATGACACTGGAAGCCGGCCGCCTCGAGGTTCTTGGCGGCGATTTCGGCGATCTTGGGATCGTCTTCTACGATAAGGATGGTGAAAGTCATTGAGCGAGCCCCAGATCGGGAGGAATCCCAGTGCTTTCGAAGAACTTTCGGCTATTCAAAACAACGCCAACACTTTCGCCTACCGGCAATGCTAATGTGTTTGACGCAGCTTCGGTAGACCTACCGTCACCCCGTATTTCTCTCGCGTCCTAGTTAGAGTTGCAGCGCTCATGACTTCTCGACTTCCTCAGGTCATTCCCCACGGCAGTGGGACGCGTGGCCTATTCGGCTTGGGTCGAATTCCGCGTCCCGCCGAGTATGTCCACCGGGCTCCCAAGATTGGCCTGATTACTCCCTCGGGGTGGGGGAATCTGGGAGATGCCGCCATTCAGGACGCGGTTATCCTGAACATCCGGCGCCGGTGCCCCGACGCGATCATCAGAATCTTCTCGCTGAATCCCGTCGATACGACCCAGCGTCACCATGTTCCGTCCGAGACCATTTCGGGGTTTTCGATCACGCCGGGGTATCACGTCGACACCCGGGTACCCGTGGTGGAATGGCCGATCGAGCCGGCGACCAGCGGCGCGTCCGAGCCGCGTGCCGCGGCGCAAAGTGCCGGCGTACCCGAACTCCACCGTACCAACGGTTCCGAATCCCGGCCCCACATTCTGTCCGTCGCGTCGGCGAAAGGAGTTGCAAAGACCCTGCTTCGACGCACGGGCCCGCTGCACGACCGCATGTACGACGCGGTGTGCGAGTTTCGCCACGCACGCCACGCGCGCGAGTGCCTGGCCGAGTTCGATCTTCTGCTGGTGTCCGGCGGAGGCCAGATCGACGACGAGTGGGGCGGGCCATGGGGACACCCGTACGCCCTTTTCAAGTGGTCTCGGGTGGCCCTCGCCACCAGAACCCCCATGGCCGTCGTGGGGGTGGGGGTCTGCCAGTTGCGTTCGCGACTGAGCCGTTTTTTCATGAGGCGGGCGCTCGCGGCGGCGGCCTCCAGGTCCTTTCGAGATGCGGAGTCCAGCTCGTTGGCGATTGACTGGAATCTGTCTCACGATCACTTCGTGGTTCCCGATTTGGCGTTCGGCCTGCCGGTGCGCACGGCGCGGGCTCCGCTTCCCGGGGAGCGACTGATCGTCGGCGTGAGTCCCATTGCATTCTGTGATCCCCGCATGTGGTCACGCCGGGATTCTTCGGTCTATGACGCGGTGGTGCAGCGTTTCGCTGAGTTCGTGGTTTGGCTCTCAAGAACTGGACACGACATAGTGATGTTCACCAGCGACATCTCCGATCAGCGAACGGTGGCCGACGTCTTGGCCGCGGTCGAACGAGCGTGTCCAGAAACGGCCGGGCGCATTCTGAACACGCCGACGGAGACTGTTGATCAGCTCCTCGAGGTCTTGCCGCGGTTGCATTTTGCGGTGACGAGCCGCTTGCACGGAACCCTTTTGGCGTGCGCGCATGGGATCCCCACCATGGCGTTGTCGTACGATCGAAAGATCGGTTCCCTGATGACCGATCTGGGTCAGCAGGACTATTGCCTGGATATAGAAACGGTCGAACTGGACGACATGACGGAGACATTCGGCCGTTTGAAACGTTCGGCCGATGAGGTGAGGCGCTCGACGGCGGTTCGGGTGGCTGGCTACCGGCGCTCGCTCGACGAACAATTCGACTGGTTGACGGCGAACTTCATGCCTGCTCCGGCGCCCCCCGACCACGAGATCGTCGAGTCGCTGGACGGGTAAGGTGCGCACGTCCGATTTCAGTGCTCTTTGCGCGCCGATTTCAGAGGGCGCGCACGAGAGCAAGCCGACCCTTCCTCGCATATGCCTTCGCGTACGAACAGCGACAGGTGGTCAATGAGTCCATTCTGGTCGAGCGCAATTCCGAAATAACCGGCCATACCATCGGCAAGGTGAAACGTGACCGGTCGCATGGGGGAGCTCGAGTCGGGAATCTGGACTCCCTCTCTCGCCAATGGATGGAAGGTCTTGATGTCGCCGCGGGCGGTTCGCACTTGCCGCAGAAAGTCGAACATCGAAACCACGGAATCACCGGCTTCTTCACGCTTGGCGGTGTACGCTGAGTCGAATAGAGCGACGTAGTCTTCACGTGCATCGTCGTGGACGGCGCCAACCAGGGAACCAACGACGCTCCACAGTCTCGCATCGTCTGATTGTTTCAGCGGGACCATCTCGAGTTTTTCTCGCTGGACCGTGGCCTGGCCCTGTTCGTTCTCGTCGTATCGTAAAACCTGCGGCTCGCGGGGCGTTTCCTCCCCGCGCATGACGCTTTCGAGCCACTCGAGCTCGGTCGATACCCGGCCATAGAATTCGTTGCTGCCGTAGGTACATTGCACGGTACCGTCGTTGTAGGCGCTCACGCCCAGCACGGCCAGGCCGTCGTCGGTTTCCACGAAGGCCGGGCCACCGCTGTCACCAGGGCCGCTGATTCCTTCCAGTGCATCCCCCGCGGGCGGTGCGTCGAAGTGGAACACCACCCAATTGGGTTCGACACGTTCCGCCGTGTTGTGCGCTGCACGCCAAACGCGCTCTCCGGGACTGGGTCCGTCGTTGCCGTTGCCCGTGTAGCCGTTGCCCACGAACGTCACCGTTTGTCCGGCTTCGTTCTGCGTGCGATACAGCGTGGCGGCCTCGATGTCTTCTACCGCCGTAGCCAATTTCAGCAGCGCGAGATCGCGGTGATCTGCGCCGTCTGCGTACCTGGGATGGATGTGAACCGATTCGACCTCCACG
Source organism: Candidatus Krumholzibacteriota bacterium (assembly GCA_029262065.1). Lineage (GTDB taxonomy): Bacteria > Krumholzibacteriota > Krumholzibacteriia > JAJRXK01 > JAJRXK01 > JAJDAC01. Next base: position 73,929 of record JAJDAC010000050.1, read on the forward strand.
CGCCGCTGGCCAAACGTCACGTGCCCACCCTTGCGCGGGAACGATTCGGCGACATGGGCCGCGGTCAGCACCCAGTGTGGGTTGATCAGGGTACCGGTTCCGCCGCCGACTTCGCAGACCATGGGAAATTGGGCGGCCAGCGAGCGGTAGAAAGCGTCCTCCCGATCGTGGCGAATCACAATGGCATTGGCTGGCAGGGAGGCGAGCAGGAGGGCCAGGGAAAGCAGGATTCGGATCATCGAATTCTCCAGAAGCTCACGCGGGGGTGCATTCAATACGTTGTGCGGGGCGCATGGTTCCCGTCAGGCCACAAACGTTCGCCGGTAGGCCGATGGAGGCGTACCTACCACCCGTTTGAAATGCAGTCGCAGAACCTGTGGGTCGGAGAAGCCGGTGCGCTCGGCTATGCGTTCCAGTGGCATTGTCGTGGTTTCCAGCAGTGTCTGCGCCAGGCGAACACGCTCGATCTGGAGCCACTTGTGTGGCGTGGTGCCGGTTACGGCCTTGAACCTTCGAGCCAGCGTGCGCGTGGACATGTTGGCGTCCGCGGCCATACTCTCGATGCTGTGCAAGCGGGTGAGGTCGGCACGGAGTTCGTCCAGGAACGAGGCAAAGGCCTTCTCGTCGAGATCGGTCTCAACTGGAGTGTCGATGAACTGTTTCTGCCCACCGTCGCGATGGGGCGGTACCACCAGTCGTCGGGCAACGGCGTTGGCCACGGTGGTTCCGAAGTCGCGGCGGATCAGATGTAGGCCCATGTCGATACCGGCCGCGCTGCCGGCGGATGTGAGTATGTTGCCCTCGTCTACGTACAGTACGTCGGGATCGACGTGGGCTTTCGGAAACATCTGTCTCAGTGTCTCCGCGAATCGCCAGTGGGTCGTAACCCGCCTGCCATCGAGCAGCCCGGCGGCGCCCAGGACGAATGCCCCCGAACACACAGACAGGATGCGGGCGCCTTCATCATGCGCTCGCCGGAGTTTGCGTAACAATGTATCGGGTACCGGAGTTTGCGGGCCACGCCAGCCCGGCACCACGATGGTTCCGGCCGTGTCCAGTACCCTCAGGGTAAAGGGAGCGTCCACGAGCACGCCGCCCGTCGCCCGCAGGGGACCAGGATCCACCGCCGCCACGCGTAGGTTGTACCAATGTTCGAACTCGGGGCGTGGCAGCCCGAACAGTTCGACAACGATGCCGAATTCGAAGGTGCACAGACCATCGTAGGCCAACGTCACCGTGTTCATGGGGTCTCTTTTCATGGCACAATTATACGCACCAAGGGCATTTTTGCCAATCGCCGAATCGACGCCGTGAGCGATACCATCGTAGTCCAACCCCACCTAGGGGAGGCGCGATCCATTTCTTGGCTGGAGGCAGCGATGAGTGAATCAGTAGTACGGGCGGTCGAGAAACGAGATCTTCCCGCCATGATCGAGCTATGTCGCGAACACGCGGCCTACGAGCGAGCCGAGTTCGTCGAACGCGAGCGAGAGGCGCAATTGGCCGAGTTGGTGCTTCGCTCGGACCGGATCCGGTGTTGGGTGGTCGACACCCCCAACGGCCTGGCTGGGTTCGCCGTCGTAAGTCTGGAGTTGTCGACGTGGGACGCGGGTCGCTACCTGCATCTCGACTGTCTATACCTACGCGAGGAGCATCGAGGCCAGCGCTGGGGACGCGTGCTGATGCAGTATGCCGCACGCACTGCGCTTGAGTGGGGTGCGGTGAATCTGCAATGGCAAACGCCGACCTGGAACGATGGAGCGGCGCGCTTCTACGAACGGTTGGGCGCCAGCGCCAGGGAAAAGCTGCGCTTCACGTTGCTTCCTTCGGATTGCGCAAAGCTGGCTGGAGAAGACCTGGCCGATCGGTAGTCGACACCGAACCGGGAACCCCAATGCGAGGGCCTGCTGCGGCCGCAGTTCCGGCCGCAGCCAAGCGGGAGGGGTTACGGGCAGCGCTCGCCCATGTGTTCGGCCATGATGGCCACATCACCCAGGTCCTCGGTTCCGTCGTGGCTCAAGTCCGAACGGAACTGGTAGGTTGGGTCGTTGAAGTCGTCGGCGAAAATGCCAAGGTCGGCCAGGTCGACCGAAAGACTCCCGTTGATGTCCGGACTCACGATGAAGATGGGGATTACGTCCGAACTGGGCGAGCCCGCTCCGTACGCTGTGAGCCCGGTCTGCGAATGCCCTCCGCCAATCATGATCCCGGAAATCTGTGTGCGCCCTTCGGCGTCGGTGTTCGCGTCGGCAACGTTGGGAGGCATGCCGCCGCAGGTGCCGAGGGTCGTCACATCATGGTCCCAGAGCCACAGATCCTGAAGCGGGTAACCGGGTACGGGAGTTCCATCGAACATGCTGGTAACCACAAGCTGCACGGTGGCCGCCAGACCGATCAGGCTCTCGCCGTTGCCGGCTGGCGTAACCAGGATTGTGGCGCCGTTTGTGGTAGCGCTGACATCGACAAACTTGGCCTGCGCTGGCGTGGAAAAGAAGAACGCAACGGCGAGCGTCACGAGTACGAGTTCAAGTTTCATGAAAGTGCCTTTCGAAGAAAGGCGCGACGGGGGCGACGTCCAGGGGTTCGATTGGTCATCGCGCGTGTGGGTTTGGCAGCCACTGGTGACTATACATGTACTTGCGGGGGCCTGTCCACGGAGTACGCCCTGACCTCGGACGCGTAACATCGGTCCTGTGGTCGTGGTTCCACAATTCGCGTACGTTGCACGTGTTCGACGACGTAGAAAACGCAATCCCAAAGGACCGCTAGTGGCGCGAGAGATCGATTTTCCTACTAAAGATGTCGCCCTGCGCGATGACGTGCGGCTGCTGGGAGCCATGGTCGGCGATATCGTCCGGGAGCAGGGGGGCGACTCCCTCTTCGAAATCGTCGAAAGCGCCCGCGCGGCGGCGATTCGCCGGCGAGAGGGTGATCCCAAAGCCGATGCGGAGTTGGCCACGCGCCTTGGTGGTTGCGACCCTCACATCTGCGAAGCTGTCGTGCGCAGTTTCGCCACCTACTTCCAGGTCGTGAATCTGGGAGAGACGATCCATCGCATCCGCCGGCGACGCGAGTACGAGCGTCTGGCCTCCGAAGGGGGCCGGCCCCAGCTATACAGCTTCCATGATCTGCTCGAAGGCTTGAAGGAAACCGGCCACGACGCCGCGTCGGCCATGAAGATCCTGGCGCGGATTCGCATTGAGCCGGTGTTCACCGCGCACCCCACCGAAAACACCCGGCCCGCTATTCTCGAGAAGCGCCAACGCATTGCCCGTGCTTTGGTGGATCGCCTCGATCCATCGCGTCCGCCGTCGGAGGAGCGTCGTGCCATCGCGCGCATTCGGGCCGAGGTTACCTCGGCTTGGCAAACGCTGGAGCACCCATCCGAGCGGCCCACGGTGGCCGACGAGTTGGAGTTCGTGCTGTTCTTTCTGTCGGACGTGGTCTATCGAATCGTCCCGCCGCTGTACGAGCAGCTGGAAGATGCGTTCTTGCAAGTGTTCGGCGAAACGGTAAGGGCCCCGGCTGTTCTGGGATTTGCATCGTGGGTCGGTGGCGACATGGACGGCAACCCCAACGTCTCGGCGCAGACCATTCGCGGCACGCTGGCCCGCCAACGCGAAGTCATTCTCTCTCGCTACCGCGGTGAGCTTCACCGCGTGTCGGGTCTCCTGACCCAGTCTGAAGCCCGCGTGAATATCGCGCCCGCCGTGGTGGACCGCGCCGCCGCCTATGGGCGCATGTTTCCCGCAGCCATGGAACGGATCCCGCGGCGCCAACGAGACATGTCCTATCTGGTTTTGCTGCGCGGTATCGAAGCGCGTGTCGTCGCTACGCGCGATGAGAGGGCCTATGCCTACACTGGAGTTGACGAACTACTCGAGGACCTTGCCCTGATCGAGGAGAGTCTGGCGGCCAACCGTGGGTCGAATGCAGGACTGTTCTCCGTGCGACGTCTGGCGAGAAGAGTGGAGACATTTGGTTTTCACCTGGCCACGCTGGATGTGCGCCAGCACGCCGAGGTCCACCGCGCCGTGGCTGGTCGGATTCTGGGCGACCCGAAGTTCCCTGAGCGGTCAGCCCCCGAGCGGACGCGAATCCTGAGCCAGGCGTTGGCGACCCCGCCGGTCGAAGCGTTCTTGCCCGATGCCGCCGATGATGCGGTGCTCGAGGTGTTTCGTGCCATCAAGGAGTGCCAGCTGAAGTATGGGCATCGGGCTATTGGTCCTTACATCGTAAGCATGTCGCAGGGTACCGATGATGTGTTGGCCGTCTTGCTTCTGGCGCGACATGCGGGGCTGGTTGAAGACAACGTCGTGCCTTTGGACGTGGCGCCGCTGTTCGAGACAGTTCCAGATCTGGAAGCCGGCCCCGCCATTCTTCGTGAACTCTTGTCGGTGGATGGCTACCGGACGCACCTGGCCACGCGCGACAATCACCAGATGATCATGATCGGCTACTCCGACAGCAACAAGGACGGGGGAATCGCCGCATCGCGCTGGGCTTTGCATCGCGCCCAGACCGCGTTGCTGGCTCCGCTGAATGACGCGGGGGTAGACATCACATTCTTCCACGGACGTGGCGGTACCATAAGTCGCGGCGGAGGCAAGACGCACCTTGCGGTCCTCTCGGCTCCCGAAGGGTCGTTGCGCGGCCGTCTGCGTACGACCGAGCAAGGTGAGATGATCGCGGCCAAATACGGCTTGCGCGGTATTGCCATGCGGACGCTCGAGCGGGCGGCGGTCTCAGTCGCGCGAGCCACGGCCAGCCCGATGCACGATCCGCGCGAAGCGGATTGGGCCAAGGCAATGTCGACTATCGCCGATGAGGCCCGGGCCACCTACCGGGGTCTGGTTTACGAGCACCCGGGGTTTGTCGACTACTTTCGTTCGGCTACCCCCATCGACGTCATCGAGAAAATGCGAATTGGATCGCGGCCGTCGTCGAGGAAGTCGGGACGACGAGTCGAAGATCTGCGGGCCATTCCATGGGTGTTCGCGTGGACCCAATCGCGCCATCTGCTCCCCGGCTGGTATGGCTTGGGCACGTCGCTCGAATCCTTCTGTCAGCGCGAGGGGATTGCGTCGCTTATGGAGATGGCCGACGAATGGCCTTTCCTGCTCGCGCTACTGGCCGACGTGGAAATGGTGTTGGCCAAGGCTGATATGCCCATCGCTACCCACTACGCCGATCTTGCGGGTGAAGCGGGGCAACCCATCTTTTCGATGGTGCGGGAGGAATACGAGCGGACGGTCCGTATGGTGCTGCAAGCCAGAGGCCGCGAGCGGTTGCTGGAAGACGACGTTACCCTGGAGCGCTCGATTCGACTGCGCAATCCGTACGTCGATCCCATGAGTCTGTTGCAGATCGATCTTCTGCGGCGCTGGCGGGCCACCGACGGCACCGACGATGCTCTGCTTGGTGCGCTTGTTACCACCGTCAATGGAATCGCCGCGGGTCTCCAAAACACAGGATAGTCGGCAGGCCGTTTGACTGAGCGGCGCTTCACGTACTATATTTCCACTCCCTCCACCGAACGCGCGTGCATCCTTCCCCGCGCGACACCAATCCCGTCAGCCTCCTCCAATCGAGCGCACCGCGTCGCTCGTTAACTCTTGTTGTCAGGAGGCCGATATGTTTCGGGGCTTCATGGTGTGTCTAATGTTGCTCGTGCCGCGAATGTGCACGGGTGGTCCGGGTCAGTTTTCCTACCTGGAGACCGTGCACGAATGGCAGAACGACTCCTTGAAGGGGTGTGACGAACTCATGGACGTCATACTTCCCGGCCTGTTCTGTGATTCCTGGGAGAGTGGTTGTCTGGGTGGGTGCAATGGTCCCAAGTCGGCGTACGTGTTTGGTCCTACCGCGTACTCTCCGCTGTGGGGGACCCAGCGCAATATGTATGTAATTGTTGGCTACGGTACCATTCGAGACGGGCTCGTGCCGGCGAAGCAACACTTTCTATTGTCCACGTATACGCAGGATCCCGTGCAAGGGGAAGTTCCGGGGGCGTATGTGCCCAGAGGTGGGATCAGTTTCGATCTTCGAATCCGGGATTTTCTGTTCGACAACGGGAGCTTCTACGATGGACTGGATCTCTCCAGACTGTCGCTTGCCTGGAACCACCTGGTGGATGTGGACGCCGGGGAGTACTACACTGGCGGCGGCGGTTGTGATTCCTACTACGAAGGTTGCAATGGGTGGTGGCGGCGTCTACATGCGTCGGCCATCCTGGCGCGCCCCGAAATTGCTACGTTCGATGGGGAAGTATCGGCGTCTGCATCGACTCCACCTCAGAAGTATTTCGAGTGGGAGGCCGTGAGTTTTGCCATGTACCTGGCGTTCGAACATCCGGACGGAGACGCGGTCGCCGCCGACTTCGGGATTGGGCAGTACGTCACCGAGTGGCGTCATTGCACTCCCGAGCCGATCATCGAATTCATGGAATGGTCGACGCCAATCCTGGGGCACGGTGGCGTACCCACGCAATCGTCTTCCTGGGGTGCTATCAAGGCCAGGTACTAGATGAATGTTTCTACACTTCTTCTGGCGTTCATGGGAATTGCGGTCATTGGCGCGGGCGATGTTGAAGTTCTGGCATTGCAGCAAATCCAACTGGTCGTGGACCATACCAAGGATCTGAGTGCCAAGCATGACTCGGATGCCGAATTTCCCGATCCTGAGCGCCCTTGGATGTCCCGAATGGGGCTCATCGATCTGGCTTCGGACGAAGCCTACCTACGCGATATCGACAATGAACACTGGTTTGTCAGTTCCCTCATGGGCAAGCCGTGGATGTTCTGGTCGAAGATTGCCCGATACATGTGGGAGAACCACGAGGCGGAAGTCCCTGAGGGAGTGGAGTTGCTGGATCGGCGCGGAACCGTATGGTTGATCGAGCGGGAGACCGGCGTAGCCATCTCGCACGAAGATATCGGGTGGTACGCGCTTCGACTCGCGCGCGTGATGGATCGATTCGTGCCGTTTGATCAAGACGCGTGGTAGCCCCACCGGCTAGCGCACCAGCGTAAGTTTCTGTCGGTCTACCTGGGTACCGGCCCGGAGCTCCAATACGTACACGCCACTCGCCACCGCCTGACCTGCGTCGTTCACCCCCGACCAGGTCACGCGGTGGGTCCCCGCGCCCTTGTATACCTTCGCCAATTGACGCACGCGTTCTCCGCGCAGGTTGTAGATGGTCAGTTGCATCAACGCAGGTTCGGCCAGCGCGACTTCGACGGTAGTGCGTGGATTGAACGGGTTCGGTGCGACCGAGCTCAGCCGGGAGAGGCGAACAATCCTGGGGTCGTTGGCGGTGGCTGTGTCAGTGCGAAGTAGGCGAAACCAATCGGTGGGTTGGCCCAGTGTGTTGATGAAAGTCAGATCCAACTGGAGCCCGTCGATGTCGAGTACGACTGAGCCCAGCAAGTTCAGTGATGTATACATTGCGGGGTGATCGAGAGTGCCGCCGCCTATCTTGCCCGAGCTGCCGGCAACGACGTACACCGCGCCCTGATTGGCCGCACCGCCTTCGAGTGGTTTTCGGTAGGCGCCGTTCCCTCCGATACGGCCGTCGCCGCTGTCTACCAGCATTGAGTCGTGAAGCGTTGTCGAAAGCCCGTAGTGTTGATCGAGCAGAAACGATCGCTCGTAGGCGTGGCTGTGGCCACCCAGCACCAGGTCGACTCCGGCCGCCTCGAGAATAGGCAGTGCGTTCTCACGCATTTCATCGTGGCGAGGTTCGGTGTCGGAATCGTGCGAACCCTTGGTGTACGGGGGATGGTGCCAGAACGCCACGATCCAGTCGGCGGTTACCTGGTCCAGGTCCATTTGCAGCCACGTGAGCATGTCGCCGCCCGTGGATCGATCGGTTTCGAACGATTCGAGGCTTATGAAATGCACGTTGGCGTAGTCGAATGAATAGTAGGCTTCGGTCCCCGAAGGCTCTCCTCCCGCTTCCCCATTGGTGGGTAGCGTGAAGATGTCGTAGTAGGGACCGGTCTGCGTGGCCGAGTCAGCCGAGATTCCGTCGTGGTTTCCCAGGGTGGACCACAGAGCGCTCTTGCGCAGCATGGACGGATACAGGTCGAATACGGCGGCCTGGTACTCCGTATCGAAGCCACTGCCGTAGGCATTGTCGCCTAGCATCATCCATAGGTCGGTGTGCGTGGACCCGGTGTAGTTGAAGTAGCCATCGCGTACCGCGGCCGCGTTGTTGTCGGCGGTTCCCGAGTCGCCCAACACCCAAACCCGCGTGGGTTTTTGGCTGCCGGCCACCGGGGCCGTCAGGAAGTAGTGATCCGCGTCGTCACCCGCCAGGGCACCAGTCGAGGTGCCCACCGAGTAGTAGTAGAACGTGTCGGCGTTCAGGCCCGAAATAGAGATTTCATGCTCGGTGCGGGTTCCCGCGACGGACTGGGTTTGGCTCAGGGCTCCCAGTATGGTGCCGTAGCGAACCACGGTTTCGGTGTTCACGTCGGTGCGCCAACGCACCGTCATTTCGTTCGACGTGCCCTGCTGCAGGTACGGCCCGCGCGAAATCAGTTCGGCGGGATCGATGCGCAGCTGCGGTACGAGGGCCAGATCGGAAGACGAGGTACTTTGATTGTAGACCGCGATAGCCAGTACGTTGTCACCGTCGACCAACAAAGGAATACCCGAAGACGAGATGTCATTTCGAGGAGCGTACACTGGTGTGGGGCCGTTGCTCGATTCGTGCAAGGCGGGTCGCGTATTCCAGGCGATCTGGCCAACGGGCATCTCCGGCGAACGAAATACTTCCACCCCATTGATCCAGGCGACGTAGCCGTCGTCGTAGTCCGCGCCCAACAGGAGTATCTGCACGCTCGATGCATCCGCGATGTTGAACGTGGCTCGGGTGTATACCGAAGACGTACCGGCGGGCACGGGAGTCTGGATGATCGCACCGGCGTTGTAGCCCGCGCCGTATGTGCCCGTGCTCCACGCACTGTCGTCGTAACCGGTCGATGTCCACAGTTCCCCGACACCCGGATCGGTTTGATTGGCCAGGTACGTCATGCTCGCGCCCAACCCAAGCTCGTCGATCGCTGAAGCTGGGGTGGCCGCCAGGCACAAGACGAGAGCAAATAACTTTCTCATGGCGTTCCTTGGTCCGAATCCATTGCACGGGCGGAATGAAGGCGAGCGTTGGCGTGGATACGAAGTTGCGCCGTCCTCGCGCCATTTCGCCGAGTCGTTGGAAGGTTTTCGATGGCAATGACAGCTGCCTTGTAGCTGCTCCGTGCTTCAGCGGTGCGGCCCAGATTCCAAAGAATGTCTCCCTGGTGTACGAGCCACGGTTCGGGGCGAGCCGCGCGGACAATCAACTCCGACACGCGTTCCAAGGCGGCTTCGGGACGCCCCAGCGCGAGCTCCAGTTCAATTGCCTTCGCCTGCAATGTGGCTATCGATCCTCTACGTTCCAGTCCAAGTTCGATGATGGCCAGCGCGTCTTCTGTCGCCGGGCGCTGGCCGGCAACCTCGGCGGCTTCCAGGAACAACGATGGGCCTGGTTTGTCGGCCAGGTCAATGGCGAGCCGGTAGACACTCAGCGCGATCGACGAGTCGAGTGCGGCCAGAGCGCGGGCGCGAAGCAGGTGGACCACCGCATGGCGTGGTTGGTGCTTGGCGTAGCGATCCAGCGAAGTCAACGCCGATCGGAAATGTTTGGCCTGCAGTTGTGCGCGGCCCTCCAACACGTCGAGCTCGGGCATGTTCGCGCCCAGTTGGCGGGCCAGGTCGATATCCGAGAGCGAGGCGGCCCAGTCGCCGTTGGCCCAGTGCGACCGAGCGCGCTCGACGACGGGTTGTACGTCCTCGGGGAAAACCCGGCTGTCCAACGCGTGTGGATTGTTCTGGGTGGGGGAGTCGTGGCCGAACGCGGTCGCCGGAACGATGACGACGACAAGTGTCGCAAGCAGTCGGTAGTGCATGAAGCAAGCATACGCTACTTCGTAGTGAATCGACCCCTCAATCTGCCAGGTGGGCTTCGGAAACGCCTACATCGATACGCACGACACGACCGTCGCGAGCAAAGAGAGATTTCCCCGTACCTTCGTCGAGTTCGATACCCGCGTACTCGGTCCTCTCACCGTCGCTTGTGAGCACGCGGATCCAGGGACCGTCAGCCGATATCTGATACACCACGGGAACCTGGCAGTACGTGAATGCCAGGCCGTTGGTCGGGATTTCCACTGACCTCGTGGTTCCCTCCAGTGTGTTCAGCGTACAGGTGGTCGATTTGTCCAGGAATTCTCGTCTCGCCAGCAGCCGTGGGTCGAAACGAACGCGACCGCTGCCCACCCGTAGGCCCAACTCGCCGAAGCGAATGAGAATTTCCTCTTTCACCTGGCCGGTCATGCCTGGTTGTTTGGCACCGCTATCGGCTGGTGTATGAGAGTAGGGGTCGGTGGGAAATGCGCCGTATTCCTGTGGCGTCTTCAAGTAGCCCAGGCCGTCGCGAATTCGGTAGTAGTAGCCCGTGAGTTCCGCCGTAACGTCCGAGGACCCCTCGGTGTCAAGAGTCAGCATCAACAGTTCCTGGACGCCCAACAGAAGCTTGGCGACCATGTGCCAGTAGATACTGCCCAATCCTTCGTAGCCATAGATGCGCCCCGATCGGCCGGTGAATTCGTGATGCAGAAACACCGCCTCGAACGCATCCAACACCGCGGTGCGGTCGCGGCCGACCTGCTCCTGCCACCGTGCATCGGCCGCAAGTTCATCGAGGGCAGCGTCCAGGTCGCCGGCGTTGTTGAAGTCTGCGTTGAACCGCACGTGGTTGGCCGCGTCTCGCTCCACGATCGAGTGGTTTTGCTCTTGCAGGCACCGCACGAGTAGGGGGATGGGGGCCACGAGTTCTTCGGGCACGATGTTTCGTTCCATGAACGGGGGCAGCTCACGGGCCGGGTACAAAAGGAAGCTCCTCTGATCCTCGCGATACATCCGGCTGGCGAATAGCGCCTTCAGTAGTTCGATGGCTTCGCGCGGCGTGACCGATCCGGCACTCAGGGCGGCTACCTGTCCTTCGAGCATTTCGTACAGATGCCGAAATCCCATTCCATGGGGGAGCGGGTCCAATAGATTGTAGGAATGGAATAGTCCGTCCGGTCGGCGTCCGCGATTCAGGGTGTGCTCGAGGACCAACCGCGTCCGCTGGGCGAAGTGCAGCACCTGGTTTCCGGTGAGCTTGGCTTCGCCCGAGAAACCGCGGTTGTACACGGCCGTTCGGTACGTTTCGAAGGACCTTCCCAGGTCGTACATGATGGCTTGTCTTTGAGGCGGCGTCGAATTTCCCGCGGACAGGTCGATCGCGTCGAACACCGATCCCAGTTCTTTCATCCAGGTGAAGACCTCGGTCGAAATCAGGAACGATTCGTCGCCGTCCACGAGTGACGCCAGGAACTCCATATAGCGTTCCAGGTAGCAAAGCGTAACCATTGAAATGCCATAGCCCGCCAGCGCGTTGTTGGCGTCGTTCCATTCTGGTCGTTGCGTGTTCATCCAGATACCGGCATCGGGGACGAAATTCGACAACTTGCTCAGCGCGGGCACCAGCAGTTTCTCCAACAGGGTCACGTGGACAATCTGCCCACGGGGGTTCGCAACGAGCTTGCCGTCGGTGCCCATGTTTCGCACCCGGCCGTCGACACGGGCGGCGGCGGATTCATCGAACACGATGGTATGGTGAGGATCCTTCAGCATGGACTCGTAGGACCCAAGCCGGTAGGGGACATCCGCGTAGGAAAATTCTGGCCGGGTCAGCATTGATTTGAGCGCGGCGGGTTCGTGGCGATGCAGACACTCGAGCAGTCGCAGCAGGTAGACGATCTGATGATCACCCCAGTATCCAATGTGGCTCCAGGGGCGATCGGCTTCGAAGACTTCCCATTCGAAGCCGTCTTGATTTACCCGGTAGGGGTTGAACCCGTCCACGGTCGAAGCATTGACGAACTTGGCCACGAAGCTTTGTAGGTATCCGGGGTAGCTAAGGGCCAGGGCCTCCCAGTTCTGGAAGATGTCGCGCCAGTTGCCCTCGTACCCTATGGCCGCTTGGCCGTCAGCCGATCGTGGTCGAATGTAGAACTTGTTCCAAGGACGGCTGGGGTCGCCGTGACGGCGACCGAACGTCAGTGGCAAATATTCCAGTACCAGACGGCGAAAATCTGGATCGTGGGATGTTTCGGCCCGCGCCATCAGTGCGGTGCGCGATGTGGCGCTCGGAAGTGCAACGAGGTCGTCGGCGTACTGTTCGGAAACATGCCGATTGCGCACGCGGAGGAATTCCACGAAGTCTTGCGTGGGAATCGAATAGTCGGCGTGGAAGACTCCGCCGCGCATATTGTTGAACAGCACGTTTGCGAAGTGGTGGGCGTCGGTCGTGGGGTTGGCCGTCACCTGTATGCCGTCGGCGGAAGCGACGTTGCGAGTCAGGTTTCGGGTAGCGTCGTCAAGCTGTCGCTCGATCTTGAGTACCAGGTCCACGTTTTCGCGGAGCTGCTCTCCTAGCTTGGCCAGCTGGGCGTGGCTCTGTCCCACGTTGCCTACCAGGTGCCATGTCGACTTCTCGCCGCTGGCCAGTTTGAAGCTCGCTTCCACCATGAAGTTCCCGCGACGTCCGGTAAGTACGTTGGCGTGCGGCAGAGGCCTTCCTTGTTCGAAATCCGCGACGGTCTCGGATCGAAGGTGAATTCGTGCGTTGTCCAGACCAGCGGACCATACACAGTTTGCGCGCAGTTCCTCGCCCGCCTCGGGTCGGTCGATGATCTGGGATGTCAACGAGAAGATCGCCAGCGGCAGATCGGGTTCGCAGTCGGTGCGTTTGTACGCGTCGACCAGACTGCTCGTCTGTTGGTACAACGCCAGTTCGGCGCCGTACGGCAGCACGTTGCGAAGCCCATCGAGCAACGAGACGGAGACCGACTGGTCGCTATCGTTCACGAGCCAAGCGGTGCGAATCAGTCCAAGCTGGTCGCAGCCAGACCAGCGGTAGCGAAACGTCAGCCCGAGCTGCGTGTGGATCTCTTCGAAAACAACCCGATTTCCCGCCTCGTTCTTGTAGAGGTTGCGTTGCACGTCGGGAGTGGCCGTGGCCCGCTTGAACGGACGCCATACCGAGTGCGAGCCGTCAGCGCGGGTCACGCGCACAACCGTCACGGGGCCGGTGTGGTGGTGGGCGTCTTCCAGGCGGTCCACCGTTTCGTACGGGAACAGGCTGGATTCAGCGCTCACGCGGCCCGCGGTCAGACCGCCCGACGAACACAGGTACGTCCAAAGGTCGCTGTCGTTGGCGACCGTCATCAAGAACGGACGCATGTGGTCATAGTTGGCAATGCGGTAGTACTGCTCGCCATCGAGTTGCACGAAGTCGCCCCGCACTTCGGCCGTCATTTGCGCGGTGCTTTCAGCGCCAGCTTGGGCGTTCGATCGGCGTGATAGAGTCCCCAGTGTTTTTCCACCTCGTTGGGGTGATCGCCACCCTTCCAGTTTTCGTCGAATGCTTCGAAATAGAACATGGGAGTCTTCGTCTCCCGCGCCCACGCCGTAGCCCGGTCGTAGAAAATCCGCTGCTCTTCTTCTCCGAGCGCTCCCTTGATCAATTGGGCTTGTTCTCCCTCGGTGTGCCGTTGCGTGGCCCATCCGGTTTCGGCGAGCACGACAGGGACCGAAGGGTGAGCCTTCTGGATGTTCTGAACAACGTTTTTCGTCCAGTCCATTGCTTCATCCAGTAGCTGGCCGTTCCATGCAGGGTGGGCGTGTAGCATCATGAAATCGATCTCGGCCGCCACGGCGTGGCTTTCGGGCTTGTTCCAGAAGTTGAAGTCGTCGGCCACCGATACCGGCACGATGGTGCTTGCGCGCACCCGCCGTACGTGCCGAATGAGAATGTCGGCGGGGCTTCGATGCGCCGACCAGAATACCTGGGTCTCATTTCCCACGCAGATGGCTCGCACGATGCCGGGGTATTCGGCGGCCAGTCGGACGGCCGCGTCGACCTGCGCCTGGTTGGCGCGTCGGGCGTCGGGGAACCGTTCGGTCACCGCACCTTGATCGTCCCGGTTCTCTTCGGGCGCGATCCACACCCCCAGCACTACCTTCATGTCGGCGGCATCGGCGCGGATGACCTCGAGCAGTATCTCGGCCGGTCCTTCGGAACCGTACACTCGTAGCATGTTCCAGTGCTTCAGGAGAATCTTCAGATCTTCGCGGATCTGTTCCCGGGTAGGATCTACCTGGCCGGGACGCTGGCCGTCGCGGTGAGGCCCATACGATATGGCGTTGCCGATCCAGCGTCCCTCGTGCGTGGCCAGGAACGGCCGGCGGTCGGTCAGGGTTTGGTTCGAGGCCTCGTGGCCTACGTGGCGTTTCGCGCACGACATGGCCGACAATAGGACCAGAGTTGCAAGTACCACGGCCAGGGTTCTTTGCGCGCCCAAAAGAAAGCCTCCCGGAAACGAGGGCGCCCCAGGACCGAGAAGGTCGGCTGGGGCGCCAAGTCAGAACGAAACTGGTCCAGAACCTACTTGATGAGCACCATCGTCCGTGAAATCTGCCCGGACTCGGTGCGCAGCACGTAGCGGTACACACCCGTGGCCACTGGCATATCCCGCTGGGACCGCCCGTTCCATGTGATGGAGTGCGAACCCGCACCGCGGTTCTCATCCAGCAGCGTTACCACCTTGCGGCCCGCCGTGTCGTACACCGACAGCTCGACCTGCTGATCCCGCGACAGATTGAACTGGATCTGGGTCGAGGGATTGAAGGGGTTGGGGTAGTTCTGCTCCAAGCGGGCGTCCAGCACGGTGGGTGGTGTCGCGGTAGCGAGAGGTGCCCCGAAGTAGACGTCGTCGACGAACACCGCACCACCCATCAGGGTAGGCGAGATGAACAGGATGAAGGCCTCCACCGTGACGGTTCCCGCGGGCGCGGTGGCGCTGACCGAAGTCTGCGTCCAATTGCCCAGCGGCGACGCGGCATCCGTCAGGATCTCCTCGTTGCCCACAACGGGAATTTCATCGCCGATGCTATCGCGGAACACGATCCGCGCCGTGGCGTAGTTGTCGTTGGCCAGGTAGATCGGGTCTTCCACGCAGGTCGTCATGGAGAACGCATTCAACTCGAACTGCTCGCCCGGGCTAGCCGCGAACGACTGGAACATTCCCGAAGGCGCGTCGGTGACGAACGTCGAGAAGAGCTTGGCGGCTCCGGGTGCCGAACGCAAACCGAAGGAGCGGGCTTCGGAGAACACGTTGCCGAAGATCGACCAAGCGGGAGTTACGCCAGTGTCGAAGCTGGGATTGGCCAGCAGGTTGCCAGCCGGCACGGTCGGCGTGTCTTCGCAGAACGACAGGTCGTCGACGAAGGCGGCGCCCGTGTCACAGCCGGGCTGCAGGTAGAGGATGAGACTCTCGACCCGTAGGGCGCCGGCGGGGGCTACCGCGCTCAAAGTGAACGGATTCCATTGCTCGGTGGGGCTGGCCGAACTGGCGATGATCAGTTCATTGGCCTGGATCTCGGCCCCATTCACGGCGGCGTCGAAGAACACGATCTTGGCTATCAATCGGTTCGAGTTGCAGGTGTCGCTGCCCAACATGGGGTCGACATCAGCAACGAACGTCGAGCCGCTGAAGGTGTATTCCTGGCCCGCCGTGGGTGTGAACAACTGACCATACCCGCCCACGTCGAATACCTCGAGCGGACAGGCCGTGAACTCGCCGAACACCTTCGAGGCGGCGGCCCCGGACTGGAAGATGTTGTCGTTGGCCGCGGTGGAAATCTGTACGCCGGAACCAAATGTAAACCAACCGTCGTACGAACCACCGGTATCTTCGAAACCGGGGTTTGCGAGCAGGTTCGTCGCAGCAGATGAAAGATTAGGCGCCAACATGGCGGCGCCACACGCTAGTACGGAGAGGAAACGTGAGAGACCACGATTCATTTCTGGATTCCTCCTTGGGAATGCCTGGCTCGTCGGTTCGGCGAAGTGCGGAGGCGCCGGGCGAGTTCGGCGTCTCCGCGTCGAGAGAGACTTTTCGCCTGTATCTGGAGCACGGTTGTGTGACGAGACAGAACTCGTCGCTGCCCTTATCGTCTGAAACCGGATGGGCTGGGCGCAGCAGGGTCTACCCTGCCTTGACAGCCCAGATACCATCCTACACTATGTTCGGGCATCGAACAAAGTCCCATGATCGAGGTTCGGCCAACTAAAATGGTCCAACGTGACGGAACAACTGCCCCGCCGCCGCTGCTGGAAGTTCGCGATCTTCGTAAAACTTTCACCTCAAAAGGCATATTCTCTTCCGGTCCCACCGTCGTGGCCGCGTCCGAAGTCAGCTTCCAACTGGTTAAAACAAAAGCAGTTGCACTGGTGGGCGAGTCTGGAAGCGGCAAGAGCACCATCGCCAAGATGCTGATGCGCCTGGAGACCCCCGACAAAGGCGCCATTCTGC
Organism: Candidatus Krumholzibacteriota bacterium; assembly: GCA_029262065.1. Lineage (GTDB taxonomy): Bacteria > Krumholzibacteriota > Krumholzibacteriia > JAJRXK01 > JAJRXK01 > JAJDAC01. Next base: position 90,398 of record JAJDAC010000050.1, read on the forward strand.
TCGATGGCGAAGACGTGCTGACCCGCGAGCCGCGTGGGGCCTCGTTGGCCTACCGCCGGCGGGTGCAGATGATCTTCCAGGATCCGTTTGGGTCCCTGAATCCCGTCCACGATGTAGCCCATCATCTGATTCGGCCCCTGCTTCGGCATAAGCGGGCGTCTCGCTCTGAGGCCCGCCAGCGGGCAGTGGAACTGTTGGAGAGCGTGGACCTCGAACCGGCGCGGGATTTCATCGACCGGCATCCCTTCGAGCTATCTGGCGGACAACGCCAGCGCGTGGCCATTGCGCGTGCGTTGGCCGTGGAGCCCGACTTGCTGGTGGCCGATGAGCCCACCTCCATGCTCGACGTGTCGATTCGTTTGGGCGTGCTGAATCTCCTGGCGGGACTGAAAGAACGCGGTCTGGCCATCTTGCTCATTACGCACGACCTGGCTTCGGCTAGGTATCTCGCCGATCGCATCCTGGTCCTGTTTCGCGGTCGCGTGGTCGAGGACGGCCCGAGCGAGGTCATCGTGCGATCGCCGGCGCATCCTTATACAAAGGCCCTACTGAGTTCGATTGCCAATATCGGCGACGACTCCGTTACTCCCAAGACCGATAGCTCCACCGCCGCGCAGGGTTGTCCTTTCGCGTCGCGCTGCGCCGACGTGTTCGATGCATGCACCGTCGATCCGGCTCCTCGCGAGTACGAGGGCCGAGCGGTTCGCTGTCATCTCTATCCTGAAACCGTGGGCTAAGCAGGTCATGAAGCGCAAAGGGTTTCCCGCCGATTTTCTCTGGGGCGTTGCGACCTCGTCTTTTCAGATAGAGGGGGCCTACGACCAGGATGGTCGTGGCGAATCCATCTGGGATCGGTTCGCGGCCACGCCGGGCCGGGTGGCCGACGGAAGCAACGCGCGTGTTGCGTGCGATCACTACCATCGCTGGCGTGAAGACATCGAACTCATGCGCGAGTTGGGCGTGGGTGCATATCGGTTTTCGATCGCCTGGCCCCGGATTGTGCCTGGTGGCACGGGCCCGGTGAACGAAGCCGGTTTGGATTTCTACGAAGCGTTGGTCGATCGACTGCTGGAAGTGGGCATCAAACCGTTCGTTACTTTGTATCACTGGGATCTGCCTCAGGTGCTCGAAGACCGTGGCGGTTGGAGCAACCGGGATACGGCCGCCGCTTTCGTCGAGTATTCCACGCATGTCGTGAAGCGGCTTGGGGACCGGGTTTCCAGTTGGGTGACGCACAACGAGCCCTGGTGCATCGCGACGCTGGGTTACGAGAAGGGCGCGCACGCACCGGGGTGGGAAGATCCCGAGCGTGCTCTGCGTGCCGCACACCATGTATTGCTGTCCCACGGGTGGACCAACGAGATGATTCGTTCCTACGCCCCCGCGGCGCAGGTGGGGATCGTTCTGAACCTCACGCCAAGTATGCCAGCGTCGGAGAGTGCCGCTGACGTGGACGCGGCCCGCTGGTTCGACGGCCAATTCAACCGATGGTTTCTGGATCCGTTGCTGCGAGGCTCCTACCCGGCCGATTCTGTTCAGGATCGGATCCAGCAAGGTCATCTGCCCGACGACGGACTCTCCTTCGTTCGGGCCGGAGACCTGAAAGCCATTGCGCGGCCGTTGGATTTCCTGGGTGTGAACTACTACACCCGCGCCGTCTTGCACACCGACGGAGAAGGCAAGCCCGAGAGTATCGTGACCGCGCCGCAGGACGAACTCACCGACATGGGTTGGGAACTGTATCCCCAGGGCCTGCATGATCTGTTGGTGCGACTGGACCGCGAGTACGATTGTCCGCCCATCTATATCACCGAGAATGGGGCAGCCTATTCGGACGGCCCGGACGACGCCGGCCGAGTGCGCGACACGCGTCGCGTTGAGTATCTGAGAACCCATCTGGCCGCGACCCAGCGAGCCATGGCCGCGGGCGTGGATGTTCGCGGCTATTTTGCTTGGTCGCTTCTCGACAATTTCGAGTGGGGCCACGGCATCGCAAAGCGTTTCGGTTTGTACTGGATCGATTACGCCAGCCAGCAGCGGATTGCCAAGGACAGCGCGTTCTGGTACCGCGATTTCATTCAGGCGAATACCACGGCCCAAGGGGCCATGTAATCCCGATTCGAGGAGAGTCCATTGAATTTCGCGCAATCCACCCTTACACGTGCTGTCTCCATTCTTGCGCTGGCGGCCGTTGGTTTGGCGACCCAGAGTGTCGAGCTCTACGCGCAGCACGAGGCGTCCGTCGCCACGGTCAAGGTAGTAAGTGATGACCAGGGACACAGACTCCAGGTAGATGGTCGCGACTTTCTGGTTCAGGGAATGAACTGGGACTACTTTCCCATTGGCACCAACTACAGTTTCAGCCTGTGGAACCAGACCGACGCATTCATCGAGGCCGCGCTCTCGCGCGAGATGCCTTTGTTGCGCGACATGGGTGTAAACGCAATTCGCCTGTACAACGGTATCCCGCCCCGTTGGGTAAAGTTCATCTACGAACGCTACGGCATCCATACCGTTCTGAATCACCCCATGGCGCGGTACGGATATACCATCGATGGTACGTGGATCCCCGCGGTGGACTATTCCGATCCGCGACTGCGCAGCGCCGTGAAGGCCGAGATCCTGGCGATCGTCGAAGAGTTCAAGGACACGCCGGGAATACTGATGTGGTTGTTGGGCAACGAGAACAACTACGGCCTGACGTGGAGTTCCTTCGAAATCGAAGCGCTTCCCGAGGGCGAACGCCATGCGGCGCGCGCGAAGCATCTGTATTCGCTGTACGGAGAAATCTCCTCGGCCATCCAGGCGATGGACTCGAAACGCCCCGTGGCCATTGCCAACGGTGATCTCCAGTACATCGACCTGGTTGCGCAGGAATGCGGCAACATCGACGTGTTCGGCACCAACGTCTACCGCGGAATATCCGCGCGCGACCTGTATGCCGTGGTGAAGGAGAAGTTGGGCATCCCCGTCATGTACACCGAGTTTGGTGCCGACGCGTTCAACGCCAAGGAGGGGCGCGAAGACCAGCTGACCCAGGCCAAGTACCTGATTGGCCAGTGGCAGGAAATATACGAGATGACGGCGGGTAAGGGGCGCGTGGGCAACTGCATCGGTGGTCTCACCTTTCAGTGGACCGATGGTTGGTGGAAGTTTGGTCAAACAGAGCGCCTGGACATCCACGACACGAACGCGTCCTGGCCCAACGGCGGATATTGGGAAGATTTCGTCGAGGGTGCCAACAACATGAACGAGGAGTGGTGGGGCATTTGCGCGAAGGGACCCACCGAGAACAGCGGTCTATACGACATCTACCCTCGTGCTGCCTACTACTGCCTCCGGCAGGCCTACGAGCTCGATCCGTACGCAAAATCCACCGATCTGGATGCCATCCGACGTCACTTCGGTTCAATTGAAGCGGCGGGCGGCGCATTGCTCGCCCGTGGCGACAAGGCCAGTCTGCTAGCCGACGCCTACGACCGTGTGCACCTGTCGGGCGTACGCATGGAGTTTGAGACCTTCAGTACCGGCGGAGATCGCACGGACATTCCGAATTCGGCGAACCCGCGTGACTCAGCCCCGTCGTTCACGGGTTTCGATCAGATGCAGAGCTTCTACGCCGAGTTTGAAGCCAAGCCGGCCGACAACCTCTTGGCCAAGGTCTCCTTCAATGTGCTGGGAAATGTGGCCAGGAACCCGATCGATCAGATCTTCTACGAGAACCGGGGGCTGGCGCGGCGTGTTCAGTTTGATGGGGGCACTGAAGCCGAGGACCTGTCGGGCATCGAGAGAGTGAAGGTGTATCAGGGTAGCGTGTCATGGGACGAACCCTGGTTTCGCTTGGATGGTTTCTATCGGACCGGGCACCTGCATTGGCAGTTCGAGGGCGATTTCTTCGGGCTGTATCGCAACGCCTACTACGGCGAGAACATAGACATCTACAACGGTGAGGCTCCCGTGGGTATGGAGTTCACGGGCAAGAGAAGTTTGTCGGGTCTGAAGGTCGCGTTCGGTCCCCAGCTGTGGTGGGGGGCCAACCCGGCCATCCTGGGCAAGTACCAGTTCAAGCTGGGGCCGCTTGCCACCACCGCGGTCTACCAGGAAGATGTAGCCAGCCAGGGCACCGTGAACAGCACCATCGCCATTCCCGAACAACGTACGCGCAAGGGCACGCTTCAGTTCGAAGCCAAGCGTGGGAAGTTCAACCTGACCGCGGGTGGCATCTGGGCGGGCAACACCAAGATAGGTGACAAGTTCAACATCATCGGCGAGCAAGATGGACAACAGGTTTCGTTCGAAGATGAGGTCAAGGACTCCGACACCCTGGGTGTGAAGGGCAAGCTAACCTGGGAGTCCGGCAAGTGGCATTGGTACGGCCAGGGGGCCTACATGGGCCTCGTGGCCGACGGCGGACCCACCGAAACCATAACGTTCACGGGTTGGCGTTTGAAGGACTCGGGTTCGGGCAACCAGGGCAACTTTCTTTCGGGAATCGCCGCGAACTTCGGCAGCTGGCAGTTCGGCCCCAATTTCCTGTGGCAACGACCACTGGCCGGCCCGGTGCCGTTCTTCGCCGGCGATGCTGACAACCGTCCAACCACACCTCGCAACATCATCGACGATCCGTTCGCGGTACGCGGCAATCGCGAGATGACCGCCGGCGAATTTCTCATTACGTACGACCCCACTCCAGCGACCTGGGCCTGGGCCTGGGACAACGTGGTGCAGGAGGATGCCTCGTTTTCGGCCGCGGCCGGTGTGGTGTTTCGACACATGCCGACCACGGTGGACGCAGCCATTGGAATTCTCGAAAACGGCGCCACCTTCGCCTTCGAAGGCGGGACGCCGGCGCGTGACCTCTGGGAAGTCCACGGTCGCATCGTGGGCAGTCCATCGAAAAGCGTACGGTTCGCCGCCAATCTCTTCGCGGGCGAAGGCGAACCCATAGGCAATGACCCGCGATTGGTCAAACGATACGGCGGTGACTTCCGGATCACGTGGAACCAGCTGGCTCTCGATAGCTTCCTGAAGATCAACGACTGGGGACCGTACGACTTCAATCGGGACTTCAACCTTACGTACCCCATGCAGGCCATGGCCGACATTTCGTATTCGCTGGGTACGCCCCGGTGGTTCGGCTTTCCCCAGACCAAGTTCGGCGTACGGGGACTCATCCGATCGCTCGACGTGAACTCACCGCGCTACTGTCCTCAGCAGATTCTGGGTCCCGACGGCGAACTCACTTGTGATCCCACGGCTCCCGGCGACGACGGCCGCGAGTGGGAAATACGCACGTACCTGCACGTTTCGATGTAGCGGAACCGCTACTCGACGAGGAGACAGGCCACGCGGTGACCGGAGGCAATTTCGTTTGCCTTGGGTTCCCGGGTCTGACATTCGGCGATTGCCACCGAGCACCGCGGATGGAACCGGCAGCCTCCCGGCGGTCGCTCCAAGCTAGGCGGGTTGCCGGGAATGCTGGTGGGCTCCGCGGAGTCTTCCTCGAGGGTAGGAAATGCGTGCAATAGCCCCTGAGTATACGGGTGTCGGGGTGCTCGCCGCAATTCGGCCACGGGCGCCACTTCGGCCACTCGCGCGGCGTAGAATACGGCCACGCGGTCGGAGAACTGCAGCATGCGGTGTAGGTCGTGGGTGATGAAGATCACCGCGAACTTCAGTTTCTTCTGGAGCGCCTGGATCTCTTCCAGGATCTCGCGTTCGACGATTACGTCGAGAGCGGTCGTGGGTTCATCCAGAATCACGAGCGCGGGTTCGAGGGCCAACGCGATCGCAATGCCCACCCGTTGCCGCATGCCGCCCGACAGCTGATGGGCGTGGCTATCCAGACGGCTGGCCGGAATGCCGACCAATTCCAACAGTTCAGCCGCCCGTTCGCGAGCGCGCTTTGCGTTGCCGGCGCCGTGCGCCAGCACCGTGTCCATGATCTGTTCGCCGATGGTGGTTACGGGGTTCAGCGCATCCATCGCGCTCTGGAACACCATGGACATGCGGCGCCACCGCATGGTCTGGAGTTCGGGTTCGCTCATCGTCAGGACATTCTTGCCCTCGAACCACACCTCACCGTGCGAAATGACCGCCGGCGGCTGCAATGTTCGCATGATGGCCTGGGCCAGGGTCGACTTGCCG
>JAJDAC010000051.1 GCA_029262065.1 Candidatus Krumholzibacteriota bacterium
CGCGAACACCTTCCCTACCGGCTCGACCGCCTGACGGGGAGTAGCGAATCGGCCCAGGTCGTCCGCGCGGTGCGCGACGACCTGCACAAACTTATCGCTCCCATGCGGGCCGGTCACCAGTCGCTTGCCCATTGGAGTTCTTCGGTACGCGACGTACTCGAAGCCATCTACGCCGAGTCCGAGCTGGGCGATACCGGCGGCGACAACGAGTCGGTCCGGCACGAAGCGGAACAGTTGGTCCGCCTACGCGAACTCTGGGCGGTACTGTCCGAAGTAAAGGAGCCTTTGGATACGATCTGCGGCGGCGCCGATGCATTGGAGTGGATGGCGCGCCAGATCTCGCACGAGAGCCTGGCGCCCGCGGTTCTCGACGGAAATCTCGAGTTGTTGGGCTGGCTAGAACTTCCGCTCGACGAGTCGCCGCATCTGTTCATAAGCGGCATGAACGAAGAGTGGGTGCCTGGTCGCTCGACCACGCATCCATTTCTGCCCGATTCGCTACGCACGAAGCTGGCGATTCCCGACGACCGCGCACGGTTCGCGCGCGACGCCTATTCGATGCACGCCCTATTGCACTCGCGCCGAGTGCATCGCATCACGTGTGGCCGGCGCAGCCATACGGGTGATCCGCTGAGGCCCAGTCGACTGTTGCTCATGACGGAAATCGCCGACCTGGCGCCCCGCGTCCTGAGATTCCTCGACGTGGACGACGCGCGAACCCACGCACCATCATGGGGCCAAAGCGAGCCGCGCGCCTCGTCGCTGGATGTCCAGCCTCCCGCTAACGCGCCGATGACCGTCTCGCGCCTGGCAATCACGGCCTTTGGCCAGTACCTGGCCTGCCCGTATCGCTACTACCTGCGCAACGTTCGCAATCTCACCTCGCGCAACGACCATCACCGCGAACTCGACGCGTTGGGATTCGGTCGGCTACTGCATCGGGTGCTCGAAATGTTCGGGCGCTCGCCGGTACGCGACGAAGTGAATGCGCAGCGCATCGAGGAATTCCTGCTCGAAGCCCTCGACCAGGAGGTCGCGCAGCGCCACGGCGCCGCCACGCGCCCGGCGGTACTTCTGCAGGTGGAGCACATGCGCCGCCGGCTGCTGGCCTTTGCCCGTTGGCAGGCCGAGCGCCGGAGGCAGGGTTGGCGCATCGACGCGGTGGAACGCGAGTGGCCCGCGCAACATTCGCGGCTGGACGTCGACGACGCCCCGGTCACCCTGGCCGGTCGCATCGATCGTATCGACGTGCACGAACGCAGCTCGGCCGTGGCCGTGATCGACTACAAGACCGGCGACACGAGTGCCACGCCCGACCGCCGACACCGGCACAAGGAGCAGTGGATCGACCTCCAACTCCCCCTCTACCACCATCTGGTGAGCGGTGACCTGCGTCGACGCAAGAAACACGCGGTTCTGGAGTTGGCCTACCTGACGTTGCCGCGCGAAACGGAAACCGTGGACTATCTGGTGGCACCGTGGTCCAACCACGAACTCGCTTCGGCCATGGATGCGGCGCGCGACGTGGTACGCAACCTGAGGCGCGGCGCGTTCTGGCCCCCGAGCGAATCGCCGGGCCCGTGGGATGAATATCGGAGCCTGGTTCCCGCGCTTGAAGCGGAGGCTCGATGAAGACGCAGCCGCAACCAGATCCTCGGCCGGCGACGCACGAAATGATCCGCGCTTCGGCGGGAGCGGGCAAGACGTTCCAACTCACCAACCGCTTCCTGAAACTGGTTCTCGACGGCGAGGATCCTTCTTCCATTCTGGCGTCCACGTTTACCCGAGCGGCCGCGGGCGAAATACTCGAGCGCACGCTGGTGCGCCTGGCACGCGCGGCCCAGGATGCGCCGCAAAGCGACGCTCTGGGCAAGCAACTGGGGTTGGCCTCGCTCCCACCCGAACTGGTGCGTCGACGACTGCGCGAGTTGGTGGACAGCCTGCATCGCGTTCAGGTGCAGACGCTGGACGCCATGTTCGTGCGCATGGTCACCGTGGCCGGGCTCGAAGCCGGCCTGCCACCGCACTGGAGCATTCTGGATGAAGCCGATGCCCACGTGCTCACCGAGACGGCCCTCGAACAGGTCATCGAGCACGAGGGACGCAGCCTCATCCCCCTGTTACGCCTGCTCGACAAGGGCCGGTCGTCACGTAGTGTCATGCAACAGCTACGCGGTGTGACACGCGAGCTTCACGACCTGTACGTGGAAAGCGATGCATCGGCGTGGCGCCAGCTCGATCCGCTGCCCCGCCTGGACGCGGGCCAGATGCAAAGTGCCTTGGCGGTCCTGGCCCAGGTGCCGCCCGGCGCCAAGATGGCCGTACGAAACTCGCTGGCCACCGACCACCGGCGAGCCAGCCGCGGACACTGGACGAAGTTCGTCTCCAGTGGAATTGCCGCCAAGGTAGCCGATGGCGAATCCCGCTATAGAGGATTCGCCTTGCCGGCTCCATGGGTCAACGCCTACCAGCGTCTATTGGATCATGCTCGCGCGGTGCTACGTGCCGAGTTGGCGGATCAGACGGAGAGCACGGCGACGCTGCTCGCCAGTTACGATCACCATCTCCAGGCGCTGAAACTGCAACGCGGCCAACTGGGCTTCGCGGATCTGGCCCGTTTCCTTTCGAACCTGCGACTCATGGATGATCTGACCCCATTGTTCGTGCGCATGGATACCCGCGTACGACACCTGCTGCTCGATGAGTTCCAGGACACAGCTCGCGCCCAGTGGAACGTGCTGGCGCCGCTGGCGCGCGAGATCACTTCGCATTCGGACGAGCACACATCACTGTTCTGTGTCGGCGACACCAAACAGGCCATCTACGGTTGGCGCGGCGGCGAGGCCGGGATCTTCGAATCGCTGGAACGGCAGCTGGGGCTGACCCGGCGCGATCTCCAGACCAACTGGCGGTCCGCGCCGGTAGTTCTGGAATTCGTGAACCAGGTGTTCACGAACCTATCGCGCAACCCCGCCATCGCGGGGCTGAGCGACGTGGACTTCGAATGGGAATTCACGCCGCACGTGGCGGCCCGCGCGCACGCCTCAGGCTACGTCAGGGTCGAGACAGCGAACGACGCCGAAGGGGCCGAGGGGTGCCTGATGCGCGCGGCCGAACGTGTTGCACAGGTCGCCCGGCAGATGCCGAACGCTTCGACCGCGGTCCTGGTTCGAACCAACGCGGCGGCCAATCACATGAAGCATCTGCTACGACGGCAAGGCGTGCGCGTGAGTGACGAAGCCGGAAGCCCACTCGCCGATAGCGCCGCCGCCGAAATCATCCTGTCGCTGTTCACGTTGCTGGATCATCCCGGCGACACCGTGGCCCTCGCGAGGATCCTGGATTCGCCGCTGGCGGATGTGGTTGGATCCACCGCCGAAACCACCACGAACCTGCGAGCGCTCCGGCAAGAGCGCCTGGGAATTGGCTCTGGTCCACTGATCGAACGCTGGGCCCAGCGGCTGGCGCCGCATTGCTCGCCGGGCGACCGGCGCCGATTGGAACAGTTGGCGCAACTTGGATTCGAGAGCGACCGTCGACCTTCGTTGCGATCCGACGATTTCGTGCGCGCCGCGCGGGTGGCGGCCAGCAGCGAACCCGCCGCCGACGCCGTGCGGGTGCTCACGATCCACCGGGCCAAGGGACTCGAGTTCGACGTGGTGTTCCTGCCCGAGCTACGACAGGAGCTGGTGGGACACCACCAGGCCCGGGTGTTGGTGGACCGACCAACGCCTCTGGCCCCACCGAGTTGGATCACACGCACTCCGTCGCCGGCGCTACGCCGCGTTGACCCTTCCTTCGACGGCGCGCGTCGACGCATGCGAGGCCAGGAGCTGCGTGAGTCGCTTAGCCTCCTGTACGTGGCCCTGACCCGGGCCCGCCACGCGATCCACGTAATCCTCGAACCGTCCGCGGCCAACGAACGCAAGCTGCCGGCTCGACTGGGTAGCCTGGTGCGCGGCGCCATGGTCGGCGATACGAAAGTGCCGGCCAACGCGGTGTTATTCGAAGCGGGCGCATACGACGGCCCGAAAGACCCTGGCCCAACGGTGGCCGCGCCCACTCCAGACCGGCCTCCGCGACTTCAGCCGGTGGCCCGCGCGGTCGATCCCGTGCGCACGGCCACGGAACTTGTGCGGGAAAACCGGCGCATCACGGCGAAGCAGATCCTGGCGGCGTCGCAACCTACCGCGGCCCGGCATGGTGTGCACATGCATCGCGTGCTCGAAGCCGTGGAGTGGCTGGGCCGCGGCACCGAACACGAGGTGTTCGACCAGGTCGATCTTCAACGCTGGTTCTCGGCCAACACCTACCGCCACCGCTGGCCCGAGGTAACGGAGCTTCGGGTCTGGCGCGAGAAGAGCTTCGCAGTCCGCGCCGGGAACGATATCCTGCAGGGTCGATTCGATCGCGTCGTGGTGGGGCTCGTGAACGGCCACGCTCAATGGGCCCACGTTCTCGAGTTCAAGTCGGGAGGCCGCGCCCACGCGGCGACCGAAGAGGAATACAGGGTACAGTTGCGCATCTACGCCCACGCGCTCGGCAAACTGCTGGCCCGCTCGATGCACGACGTGACCATCGAGGCCAGCCTGCTTTATATACAGCCGGCGCAGATGGTGTTCATCGAAGTGGATTCCGAGGCCCCATGAAAATCCGATCCATAACCGCGTTTGCCTGCGCCGAGTCCCTGGCCGAGGCCGTTCAGGGCAGCGCCACGTTTCTGAAAGACGCTCGGGCGCGGTTCGTGGATGCCGGCTTCGAAGTACAGACGGTACGGTTGGCCCTGGGCTCGTTTGCCGATCGAGTGGAGGCAAGCCACGCCGTGGAGTTCGCCCGCGAACTCGAAGCGCGGTGTCAAGATGCCGGCATCGACTACGCGACCGTCGGCGCCACACGCTTGGAACACGCGGCGGCATACACCGAAACCATCGTCGACATCCTGGCCGCCACCAGCACGATCTTCGCCGCCGCCGAAATCGCCCATCCCCGTCGTGGCATCGACACCGCCGCGGTAACCCGGGCTGCGCGGGTAATCGAAAAAGCCGCGCCGATCGAACCCAACGGCTTCGGCAATCTGCGTTTCACCGCGCTGGCCAACGTGGAACCGGGCGTCCCCTTTCTGCCCGCCGCGTACCACGACGGCGGCTCGCCCGCGTTCGCGGTGGCGGTGGAGGCGGCCGACCTGGCCGTGGATGCGTTTACCGCGAGCCACGACGTGAACGAAGCCAGAACGGCCCTCGTGGATTCGATCGAACGCCACGCGAAACAACTGGCGGACGTGGCCGCCTCGGTAGCCGGCGACCGTCGCTTCGGCGGCATCGATTTCAGTCTCGCGCCGTTCCCCACCAACGCGCAGTCGTTGGGCGGCGCACTCGAACTCCTGGCCCCCGCGTCGCTTGGGGCCAGCGGTTCGGTAGCCGCTGCGGCCGTGCTGACGGCCTGTATCGACACCGCCCGCTTCCCGCGCGCGGGGTTCTCCGGCCTTTTTCTCCCCGTGTTGGAAGACACCGTTCTGGCGCAGCGCGCGGCGGAGGGAAGCCTGGGACTCAACGAACTGCTTCTGTACTCGTGTGTCTGCGGCACCGGGTTGGACACGGTTCCCCTTCCCGGCGATATTTCCGAGCTGGAACTGGCGGCCATCCTGACCGACGTGGCGGCCATCGCCCTGCGGCTGCACAAACCGCTGACCGCCCGCCTCATGCCCATGCCGGGGTGCGCGGCCGGAGATGCCCTGTCGTTTGACTTTCCCTATTTCGCCGATGGTGCCGTCATGGATCACGCGGCGGCGCCGCTGGCCGATCGCTGGCAACGTACCGCGGTGGTCCCGCTACCATCGCGGTTGCGTTCGAATGCCAACGACGAGATCGGGGGCTGATACGTCGAGTGGGCCCGCCCAGGGTCAATCTGGCCGTGCCAGTCGCTGGGCCCGCTCGGCCATGTCGGCCGCCCCCAACTTGGCGCAGAAATCGGCAAACCCGGGCCGCGGCCCCCGCCATCGCAGCTCGTCGACGTTGGCGAACAGGTCTACGTCGGATCGCAAACGCGCCAGCGTGCGAAACAACAGCGCATCTTCCCAGTTGTCGCGCAGCGCCTGGCCCAGACGGGCCGCGCCACGCACCTTCACGTCCCATTCTTGTTCCTGCTTGGGAATGGCTTCCAACGTTTCGTAGCGCGCCAGAACGGTCGAGCTCGATTTCGCCCCCCAACCGGGCAGGCCAGGAAAACCGTCGGCGGCGTCGCCCACCAGCGCCAGATAGTCAGGAATGGACTCGGGGAACACGCCAAACGCTTCCTTGATTCCATTGGCGTCGCGCACGGTGCGCTTGCGTCGGTCCAGTTGGACCACGCGGTCACCCACGACGCTCTGACCCAGATCCTTGTCGGGAGTGCATATGAACACGCGGTGGACGCGGGAGTCGGCCGCCGCGATACGCGCGGCCGATGCCAGCCCGTCGTCGGCTTCCACTTCGATCATGGGCCACACCACCACCCCCATGGCGCGCAGACCGTCTTCGAGCGGCCCGAACTGTTCCCACAGCTCGGGCTCCATGCCTTCGCCGGTCTTGTAGCCATCGTAGAGGTCGTTGCGAAACGACTCGACGGTGTGATCGGTCGCCACGCCAATGTGGGTGGCGCCGTCACGCAGCATTCCCAATACCGATCGCAGTACGCCGCGCACCGCCCCGACCTCGTTGCCCAGGTCGTCCTCGGCCGACGGCAGGGCAAAGTAGTGACGGAACAGCTCGTAGGTGCCGTCGATCAGGTGGATGTTCATGCCTGCTCCTGGCCTATCACATGCGGAAAACGCCGTAGCGCGATGGCGCAATCGGCGCGTTGAGCGACATCTCGAGCGACAACCCCAGGACGTCGCGGGTCTCCAACATGTCGAGGATGCCGTCGTCCCACAGGCGAGCCGTCGAGTAGTAGGCGTTACCCTCCTGCTCGTACTTGTCCAGAATGGGCTGCTTGAACTCGGCCTCTTCCTCGGCCGACATGGTCTTGCCGTCGCGCGCCAGCTGATCCTTTTTCACGGTGGCCAGGACGCCGGCCGCCTGCTCGCCACCCATGACGCTGATCTTGGCGCCGGGCCACATGAACAACAGCCTCGGCTGGTAGGCGCGCCCGCACATGCCGTAGTTCCCCGCGCCGTGACTGCCACCGATGATTACGGTGAACTTGGGTACGGCCACGTTGGCCACCGCGTTCACCATCTTGGCGCCGTCCTTGGCGATGCCGCCCGCCTCGTACTTCTGACCCACCATGTAGCCGGTGATGTTCTGCAGGAACAGCAACGGGACGCCACGCGCGCCGCACAGCTCCACGAAGTGGGTGACCTTGAGTGCGCTTTCGCTGAACAGAACGCCGTTGTTGGCCACGATGCCCACCGGATAACCGTGGATGCGCGCGAATCCACAAATCACGGTGGACCCGTAGCGCTCCTTGAATTCGTGCATGCGGCTGCCGTCGACGATGCGTGCGATGACCTCGCGCGCATCGAAGGATCGACGCGTGTCGTCGGGAACGATCCCCATGAGTTCGCGTGGATCGTAGTGCGGGGCCTCGGTCTCACCGCGCTCAAGGCGAGCGCCTGGCGATCGGGTGAGATTCTCCACGATGTCGCGCGTAATGCGCAGGGCGTGACCGTCGTCTTGGGCAAGGTGGTCGGCCACGCCGGAAATTCGCGTGTGCACGTCACCGCCACCCAGGTCTTCGGACGACACCTCTTCTCCCGTGGCCGCCTTCACCAACGGCGGCCCGGCCAGGAAGATCGTGCCCTGCTCCTTCACGATGACCACTTCATCGCTCATGGCCGGAACGTAGGCGCCGCCCGCCGTACAACTGCCCAGCACCGCGCTGACCTGCGGCAATCCCTCGGCGCTCATGCGCGCCTGGTTGTAGAAGATGCGGCCGAAGTGGTCGCGGTCGGGAAATACCTCGGCCTGCAGCGGCAGAAACGCGCCGCCACTATCGACCAGATAGATGCAAGGAAGGTGGTTCTCGAGCGCGATTTCCTGCGCCCTCAGATGCTTCTTCACGGTAAGCGGATGGTAGGTACCGCCCTTTACCGTGGCATCATTGGCGACCACCATGACCTGTCGCCCGTGCACGTTCCCCACACCGGTCACGATGCCGGCCGCGGCCAGCGGCGAAGCGTACACTTCGTGGGCCGCCAAGGCGGAGAGTTCGAGGAACGGACTGCCCGGGTCCAGAAGCTGGTCGATGCGATCGTGAACCAACAACTTGTCGCGACTGGTATGCAGCGCGCGAGCTTTCTCGCTGCCGCCCAGACGGGCGGTGGCCAGCCGCTCGGCCAGCACCTTGGCTTTCTCTTCGTTGGCTTTGACGTTCTGGCGAAACTCGTCGGTGTTGGTCTTCACCGAACTGGCGATCCTGCGCACGCTTCAATCCCTTCCCACGAAACTCGGTCCCGGTGCGGGCTCTGGTACTCTGGATCCGCCTATGGACCCTCTGCGCGCGAGTGTAGGCGCTGCCCGAGATAGCGGCAAGCGGCGCCGGCTCAGTTCTGGAAGCGGGCACGAAAGGCCGACATCGAGGTCTTCCCGCTGGGAACGGCCAGGGGCGCCCACACCGTTACGCGATGGTTGAAGCTGTCGGCCACGTAGACCCGGCCAGCCGTGTCACACACCAGTCCGGTCACGAAACTCATCTGGCCATCGCCCGTGCCGTGTTCACCAAACTGGCCCAGCCACTGACCCTGCGCGTCGAACTTCTGGATGCGATCGAATCCCAGCGTCGGCGCTCCCGTGTCGGCCACGAACACGTTGCCCGCGGCGTCGATGGCGATGGCCTTGGCCGCCAGGAACTGACCCGGACCCTGACCCGGCGTGCCGAATTCACCCAGGGTGTTGCCCTGCAGGTCGAACATCTGCACGCGCGTGTTGAACACGTCGACCACGTAGATCACGCCATCAGGAGACACGGCCACGTCGAAGGGGGATCGGAACTGACCGGAACCACTGCCCTCGCCACCAAAGACGCCCCGTAGCGACAGGTCGGCGTTGTAGAGCTTCATCCGCTGGTTGTCGCTGTCGCAGATGACGACGGTGCCGTCGGCGGCTACGGCGATACCGCGCGGCCGGAAGAACTGGTCGCTGGCATCGCCAATGGAACCCCAGGTGGCCAGGTGAGCGCCGTCGGCGTCGAACTTCTGGATGCGATCGTTCTTGGCATCCGTGCAGAAAATGGCCGCGGCCGCCGGTGGGCCGCTGGCGATACCGCGATTGCGACGAAACTGACCGTCGTCGAAACCCGTACCACCGAACTGGAACAGGTACTGGCCCCCCAGGTCGAATACCTGCACGCGGTTGTTGTTGCTGTCGGCCACGTAGAGCTGAACACCGATGATCTCGACATCGTACGGAAAGTCGAATTGGCCATTGCCGGCACCCAACTCGCCGAAGGAATCGACCTGCACGTAGGCGTTCTGGCCGTGGGAGGAGGACGCGACCGAGACCAATAGAGAAACGAACGCGAGCACCGCGAACCGCCGGCGCGCTTGAGACCCGTAGCGATCCAAAGAGACCACGACCTTCCAGGGGGAAGAAACGGAGAGGCCATGAGAATACCAACCTCGACCGGCCGGGCACAAGCCGACCACCCTCTGGCCGTGGCCGAGGATGGTGTCTCATGGTAGGTTCCGGTCCTATCGACGAAAATGAACCGTTGGACCGCGTACCGATCTCGATGGAGAGCGAACCGTTGGCCGATTACGACGACAGCGCCCCCTTCACCGGTGAATACCTGGATTTCGCCGAGCTGAGCCGGGACGAGCTACAGGGCAAGCTTCTGGAGCTGTTGACGCTGGTGGAAACCAGTCGCGAGCTACTGCGGGCCAAGGACGCCGATGATATGGCGCGCCGCGTGTTGCTGTCGGCCATCGGCGTGCTGGGGGCCAGCTCGGCCTGCGTCCTACGACGCGACGCGGTAACCGGCGGCGTCCATGTGTTTCAACAGTTCGGCCTGGAGGTCGACAACGGGCCCCTGTTCACCATCAGTCACAACCTGGCCCAGGCGTTTCTGACTGCGGGTCCCCCGCGCCCCTTTCGGGTGGACGAGGAGCCAAGGCCCGGTCCCCACGCGGCGCTGCTCCAGGACGCGAACGATGTTCTGCGCGAACTGGACGTGGCGGTGGTCTACCCGCTCACCGGCCGCGAGGGTCTCATGGGGTTGCTGGGCCTGGGGCGTCGATTGCTGGCCGAGGGTTACGCCGCGCGCGACCTCGACCTGTTCGCCAGTCTGGCCGAGCTATACGGCATGGCGCTCGAACGGGCCGCGCGACCCATGCCCGCGGCGGCTCGAGCCGCGGCCGATTTCACCCTCACCACCAGCCCCAGCCAGGTACACCGGGATCTGGTGGAGCTGCGCCAGAAACACCCGCCGCTGCGCACCATTCTGGGTGAGAGTGCAGCCATGCTGTCGCTGTTCGCCGATCTCGTGGAGTTCGCCGACAGCCGGGCCACCATCCTGATCCAGGGTGAGAGCGGCACCGGCAAGGAGCTGATTGCCAAGGCCATCCACGCGTTGAGCCGACGACAAACCAGCCCGTTCGAAGTAGTGGACTGTTCGTCCATTCCCAAGGAACTGATCGAGAGCGAGTTGTTCGGTCACGTGCGCGGCGCATTCACGGGGGCGGTACGCGATCGACGCGGCGCCTTCCCCCTGGCGCACGAGGGAACGCGGTTCCTGGACGAAATCGGCGATATGACCCTGGCCAGCCAAACCCGCCTACTGCGTGTGTTGCAGGAGGGAAAGTTCCGGCCCGTGGGCGGCGAAAAAACGCATTCGGTCGACGTGCGAGTGGTGGCCGCCACCAATGTGGATCTGCGCGCCGCGGTTACGCAGGGCTCGTTTCGCAAGGACCTGTTCTATCGCATCCAGGTGTTTCCACTGCGACTACCGCCACTACGGGAACGCGCCGGCGACGTGGCCGTGCTCACGCGCAAATTCCTGCGACGCTTCTACGCCGACGAGGGACGGCCCGAACCGGTCATCGAAGACGAAGTCCTACGGCGGCTGGAAGGTCATTCCTTTCCCGGCAACGTGCGCGAACTACAGAACATGGTGGAAGCGCTGGCGATCCGTAGCCGCGGCGACGGGGTCGTGCAGGTACGGCATCTCAAAGAGGTGTTCCGTAGCCAACGGATCGCGGGTGATCCGACCGACATTCCAACCCAGCCCACGGCGGGCACTGGCCCACCTTCGCCCGCGCGAGCCACCGAGAATCTGTCCATCGGTGCCGGTGTGCGTCGGGCCTGGCGAGCCTCGGGGTTCAACCTGCTGGAGACCAGCCGACAACTGAGGGCCCGCCGTCTGGACGGTGATCGGGTACCGGTCGTGGACCGCGTGCAGCTGAGTCACTACCTGGACGGCGAGATCCTGCAGACGTTTCGCAGCACGCAGAACGTGCGCGACACAATCGAACAGATGGCCGGCGGCGAACGCCACGCGCACCGCGCCGCCAAACGCGTTCGACGCGTGCTCGATGAGCTATGGCGGGCCGCCCAGGCCAATGCCGTCGATGCGTTCCCACGCCTGCCCGAGGAATACCGGGAAGACCTGGACGCACTTCTGAGCCAGGGAACGCAGTGGCTGCAATCGCGGCTACAATCGGAAGCGTCGCGCTCGAACTAGATTCTCCGATGGGCAAAAAAAACGGGGCGTCCCTCTCGCCAAGGACGCCCCGCCTTCAGTTCTGGCTGACCCGGGCGTACCCGGGAATGTCTGCGTCGTCTCTCGCCAGGCGACGTCGACAGCCAGTTCGAGTTCCAAGGACTCCGGGGAGGAGTCGCGAGGGGCTTTCGCCAAACCCCCAGGAACTCTTTTCGATCGAGACATCCTTCGGTGCGTCGTCCCGGCGCCGCGCTCTGCTCTCCGAAGAGGGCTCAGCCGTCCGTGACGTCCGGTGGGGTTGGCCTGAGCGTCAACGCCGCCTTGCCTTGGACTCCGTACCGGAGGTGTCTCGAGTTCCGCCTGACCTCTCGCAAAATCAGGCGAGGACGCTTGCGGAGCAACTTATCGTTCAGGGATGCTCCGCGAGTGTCCTGATCTACTGCTAAGGCAATACGGGTGCCAATTTGATGTCGCAGCCGAAAAACAATGTAAGATATTGTAATTAAAATAGTTAAATCAATCTTCCATGGCTGGACGATGACCCGAAACAGTTGTGAACAATGTTGTCACAACATATTTTGATGCCAAAGAATGATGTTTCACAACAAACAAGGGATCGTCACCGCAAGATGGTGACCAGACGATTGGCGGCGGCGCCACCATTGCGCACCTGAAGCACGTAGCGACCGGCGGCCAGGGGAAGTCCGCTGTCGTCGACACCCTCGAGAAAGAGCGTTTGTTGCCCCGGCCCGACGAACTCGCCCAGGACGCTGCGGACGCGACGGCCCCGCAGGTCGAACAAGGCAATTTCGGTAACGCCGGCTTCAACCACCGTGTAGTCCACCCGCGCCTGCGAGCGGAACGGATTGGGCGCCACCCCTACCGCCAGCGCGGGGTCCACGGCGATGCCGCCGTCGGGACTCAGAGTGAAGTCGTAGTCCGAACTCACCAGCACACTGGTGTCATGGTAGGCGTTACCCACCACGACCGCGGCCGCGTCCACCTGGGACAGATCCCGACCCACGATCACCAGCAATCCCACACCGGCGGTCACGTTGACCGGATAGATCTCCGGCCCTGACGCTGTATGAAGAACCAGGCTCACACCCCAGGGCACCGCGGCGTCGCCGCGAAAATCGAAACGCGGTATCCCCTCCATCGCCGCCGTGTCCAGCCGATGGAGATCGAGCGCCAGCATGCGTAGCGAACCCGCGCCCTCCCAGGGAATCCAGGTGGCTTCGGGATCGGCCAGATTGCCAGTGGGATAGTCGACGGCTTCTTCGAAGCCCTCACCCACGCGAGCGCGGTCGCCCGACAGATAGGTCCAGGCGCCGTAGCGGGCCCAGGCGTCGTCGAAGTCCACGTCCCGATCACCCAGCACCACCGCGAAACTACGCGCCGGACCCTCGGTGCCCAGCACCAGTGACCGGCGTTGCCAGTACTCACGAATCAGACTGTTGCCGTAGGACTGCGAAAGGAAATGCTGCCAGGTGCAGCCTTCGTACGACATGACGTTCAACGAACGCGACGGCAACACGAACTGCGACTGGTATCCCGATCGTTCATCGATCAGATAATTGTAGTAGTCGTTCACCTGGTCGAAAACGATGTCCTCGATCCACGTGGCGTCTTGCTCCAACCATCCCGCCGGCACCTGCCAGGAGGTTTCCGTGTACTGGATGGCGTGCTTCAATTCGTGCGCGGCCGTCACGCGAATTCCACCGCGCACGTTGCCCTGCGGATCCTGGTTGGACAACTCGGGGTATTGCCGGTAGAAGCCCGCGAAGTCGCTGTTCACCTGAATCGCGGTGCCGGCCGACTCCTGGGTGTCCCGACGCGTCAGCCCGTAGGAGTTCATGGAAACCAGATCCACGCGGTACCGCTGGCTACCAAGGAACGGGCGCGTGTAACCCAGCACGTCGACTTCGTGCGACCAGGATTCTTCGAAGGCCTCTGCAACCCACTCCACGTAGTCGGGAACCCCGTTCGCGTTGTCGTCGGCGGCCGGCACGGCGCTGGGACCGTCGGTCTCGTAGTTCACGATGAAATGTCCCGCGGGGCTCACGTGCGACTGGGCGTCCTTGGCCAACGAGGCGAGCGACCGAGCGAGCAGATCGAGCGACGCTGGACTGAGGACGGCCGGGTTGTCTTGGGCCGCGCGAACCACTGGGGTTGCGCACCGCAGCGGCAAGCGAACGGGAGTAGACCAGCCGGGCGGCGCGAACACCGCCTGGACCTGTGCATCGAGATCTGAAAGCAAGGGGGGATCTGGAACCGCCGACCGTGGCTGGGCCCACGCCAGCAACGGAACCACCAGAACGGCGACAAGTACGACTGGGGCCAAGATCAGTTGGAAGCGCGGCCGCTGCATGCTGATTGCGATCTCCCTGGCTCGTTCGCGCCGAAAAGGGGCAGAACGAACAATGTTGCACCCTGGAACAATATAACGCAGGACCACAGGGTCTTGGCCAGATGCCCCTTGACCAGCATGGAAACGCGGCCGATCATCGCTTCATTGCACCCGTTGGGCCCCGGAGGGTTCTCCTCAGATGACTTCTAACGTCCAAAGCACGGGCTCAGATTCGAGTCCAGGAGCCGGTTTGGGCCTCAACGACATTCTCAACATACTGTGGCGCCATCGCGGGCTCATTCTGGGTATGACGCTGGCGGGAGGCGTCGCCGGATTCGCGTACGGGCAGATCGTCACGCCGCTCTATCTGGCGACCAATACGGTTCAACCTGGAATCTCCACGTTCACCGTGCAAGGGCAACCCGAGCGCGAGTGGCGCATCCACGACATCGTCCAGTGGTATCGCCGCGGAGATTTCAACCCCGCCGTGGCCAATCTACTACAGAAGGACCCGACCGAGTTCCTGCCCATCATCCGTGCAAGCTATGTGCCCCGTGGCCCGCAAAGTCGAGGCGGCAATACAGTTACCCTGAGCACCCTGTCGCCGGGTCCGCAAGAAGCCGTCGACATCCTCAACGCTTCCGTTGATGCCTTCAACAACTTCGCGGGTAGCGATACCACCTTCAGCAGCATTCACCTCATGCGTGTGCGGGTGCAGGCCAACATCCAGAAGCAGCACGCCAAGATCGCCGAGATGGAAGCCAAGCGCGGCACCATCGATCTACAGATCGCCGCCGCCGAGCAATCGCGGCAGATCACGCTGGCCGGCGCCAGGATCGTGCAGGATCAGATCGACGAGCAGGTCGCCTCGCGCGCGCTCATCGACGGATCCATCCTGGCGTACGAGAGCATGATCGAGAACGCACGGGCCAGTGTGGGTGCGCTGGAACACCGGTTGACCCGATGGGAAGCCAACGAGGGAACGGTGCTCGCGCAACGCGACAGTTTGCTGGCGAACAATCGCGGTGCCGATACGATGACCACGCTGTTGTACACGAACTCGATCTCATCGTTGGTTCGCGATATCGGTGAGTTGCGATTGGGCCTGATCGACGAGAGCGGCAAGATCCTTCAGTGGGAAGGCGAGATCCAACGATTGCGCGAACGCAAGACGGGAATCGATCGCCGCATGTCGGAGCTTCGCTTCGAGAAGAAGGAAATCGTCCCTCAGAAGGCACTCGAATTCGAACAGGAAGCCGCGAAGCTACGTCTGCAACGCGAGTTCGAGTTGGCGCGCGAGGAACAGGATCACCGTCAGGAGTTGCGCAACATGAAGGTGCGACTGGCTTCGCTCACGCCATTGGAAAAAATCGGCGCACCTACGGCCACCGCCCGTCCCATCCGCCCGCGCAAGCGACGGGCAATCCAGATCCTCGCGCTACTGGGACTGGCGTCGTCCATCTTCGCCAGCTTCGGCTTGGAGTATCTGCGCCGCAATTGGCAGGACATAACGCGCTCGCGCACGGCCTGATACGATGGGCGCGCTGAGCCTGCGCAATCTGGCGATCGCGGTACTGATCGCCCTGCCCTACACGAAATCGCTTTCGCTACCCATCGGCTTCGCGCTGAAGCCCTACGAGATCCTACTCCCACTGTTGCTGGTCGCGGCGCTCAGCGAAGGCCAGTTCAAAGTGGGTCGCTCGGCGGCCCTCGTACGCACGTGGTGGATCTTCCTGTTCGCGTCGCTGTTTCCCACGGCCTGGGGATTCCTGGCGGTCCTGGAACTGGATCTCACGTTTCTGGAGTGGGCCACCGGCCGTTTCTCCCCCGCCGTGAACGTGATCTTCCACACCGTCTACCTGACCCTCGACATTCTGTTGCTCGTGGTATTCCTGACCGTGATGCAGCGTCGCGTCTTGACCATGCGTGAGATGGCGTACTACTGGACGTGGGGCAGCGTGATCTCGGTAGGCTACGCGGTTTGGCTGAACCTGGTGAATCTGGCGGGGCTACCCCTGGCCGTGGCGTTGCGCTTCGCCCCCATTCAGACCATCGACGTCATGGGACTGCGCCTCGTACGCAGCGGGCCGTTCGAAGAAGGAAATTTCTTCGGCCTGTACCTGGTGGTCTCGTTGACGTTTGCCCTCTGGGCGCAGCGTCGGTATCCGCATCGGCTGTTCGACGTTTCCATCGTGGCGTTGGCGCTGGGCATTTTCATGAGCGCGTCACCGGCGGCGATGGTCAGCATGCTCATACTGTTGGCCGCGGCCAGTCTACGCGGTGGCGTGCCGCGCGCCATCAAGATCATGCAGGTAGGCGTGGGCGTGGCCCTGATCGCCCTGGTCTTGAACACGAACCTGCTACAGGAACTGGTGATCGAGAAGTTCTCATTGCTGCTGGTCGGTGGCGTCACCGATTCGGGCAATGTGTCGCTGGTGCGGCGCGTGAACGAAACCGTGCACGCCTGGTGGTTGTTCCGTGACTACCCCATGGGCGTGGGCATTGGCAACTTCGGATACTTCTGGGGCAACTACCCCGAGTACTATCCGTGGCTACAGGTGGCGTTCACGACCAAGAAACAGATTCCCAACAACGTGTACCTCGAGGTGCTCACCGAGCAGGGCATCGCCGGCTTCGTGATTTTCATGGGCATCCAGTTCACGATGTTGCGGGCCCTGGTGCGACGACGTGCCGTCACGCTATCTCTGGGGCTGGTGGCAACGCTGGCGTACTTCTTCGTGTTCCCCACGTTTCGGCTGGCGTTCCTATGGGTGTTCTGGGCCGTGCTGATGCATGCCGCCTACGAACGCGAGGAATCCCGCAGCCCGTTGTAGATTGCACGATACGACCGGCGGAACGTTTCCAGATCGAAACGCAACCGGGTGCACTCGCGCGCGGCCGTGGCAAACAGTTCGTAGTCAGCTCGCAACGATTTCAATTGCCGTGTGAGGTCGCCGGGTTGCGAACCCGCCACCAGGCCCGAGCTATCTTCGGTGAGCACCGGCGCCAAGCCAATGCCCTCGCCCACCACGGCCGGACGCCCCGCGCCAATCGCGTCGACCACGGAGTTGGGCACCGACTTGCACTTGCTGCCGGCGCGAAACGGGGCCACGACGGCGTGGGCCGAACGCCATATGTCCGACGCGTCTGCGTAGACGGTATCGTCCACCTGGACGTTGGCGGGGAAATCCAACGTGGACGGATCGACGCGGGAACCGGGTCGCGTGAGCACGCGAAACGCCATGTCTGGTAGGCTTCGCGCGGCGTCAGCCAACAGATCGAGACCCCGGCTCTGTACCTCGTCGGGCTCGAACGGCCACGACGCGAACACTACCGTGAACGTACCCGTGGCCGGCGGTAGCAGAGGCACCGTGGTACATGGCGCAATCGTGTGCAGACGATCGGCGACTACACCCTGCCGGCCCAGCGCCACCGCGTCGGAGTCGCTTTCCACCACGATTTTTCTGAAGACATTGAGCGCGGCCTGTTGCTCGGAGTTCAGCTCGCCCACCGAAACCGCGGTAAGGATCGACGGCGCCCACGTGCTGAGGTCGAGCAGCCGCCGCGGCAGCGGCAACGGCGCAAACACATGGAGCAACGACGACGAAACCAGGGTTCGAACGCGGCGGCGCATGCGCAGCCCCAACGGATGCGTCGTGACCACGGGCGCGGAACCCTCCGAGTCGACGCGATGAACCAATGGGTTGGAGCGCACCGGCAAGACCACCACCACCGGATCGGTGGCGCTCTTCAGGTGGGCAATTTCGCGCGAGGCCGCTTCGAACACCGGCTCGTAGGCACGCGACAACGCGTACACCACCGGTGCTGGTCCTTCTGGTCGTTGGCCAGGCGGCGGCGGACCTACCGGCGGCATACCACCGTCCACTCCAGCGGTTCGTCACCGGGCAGACGATCGAGCGCGCCGACAATGGCCGTGCCCACACCGGTCAGACCGTACGAGAACACCTTCGAGACCACTCGCTGGATGCCGTGCCACTTCATGCTGCCGCACAGACGTTCCACCGTGAAGCCTTCGGCGGCCAGCTCCTTGCGCAGCTCGTCCTGCTGCCAGAGTTCGTCGAATACCGGAAACTTCTCGGGATGCGCCGTGCGCAACGGCAGCTCCACGGTGACGTTGGGAGCGTCGAATACGAACCAACCGCCGGTGTCGAGGTGTCGTCGTACTACTTCGTATACGCGTGCGCGTTGATCGCGCTTCAGGTGACGAATGAAGCGGAAGGTAAAGAGCAGGGGGAATGTTTCGCCCAGATCCAGGTCGTAGATGTCGCCCTGACGAAGATCCCATACCGCGGGATCCACGACCGCCCGCGCGATGTCGAGCATCTGCTGGCTGGCGTCCACCGCGACGCCGCGTGTGAGTCCGTGCACCTCGCGCGTGGCCCGCGCCGGCCCTGGGGCCAACTCGAGTGCGTTGGCAATGCGGTGCTCGGCGATGATGCCGTTGACCACGTCTACCTGCTCGCGATGGATAACCGCGCCACGCGGATCACGAAACCGCTTGGCCACGTACTCCTGTGCGAGCTTTTCGTCTTGGTAGTACGTCTTGAGCTTTTCGCGCTCGTGAACCGGCTGCATGCTTTCTCCCCGGATTCTGGTCGGATACGGGCAGGAGTGTACCCGAAAGCCAGGGCGTCGCAACCGTACGGGGACCGGCTGGGTCAGGCGGTTAGGTCGGGCCGCTGGGCTGGGCGGCGCGGTCAGGCGGCGGGCTCGGGCAACAGAGCGCGGCCCACGAAACTCTGGGCCAGGGGAATCTGTGATTCGAGCCGGTAGTTGCGGCGGCTCAACACCCAGGTGGTGGCCAGGCTGTCCAGCACGCCGAACACCATGCCGGCCAGCTGCATGGAATCACCGGGCACGAACCGGCCCAGCACCTGTCCCCGTTCGATGATCTCGGCCACCCGCTCCAGATACCGCCGCAGGACGCGGCGACTGACCTCGCCCAAAAAGGTTACGCTGTGGCGCAGATCCACCTGAAAGACCGACGCCAAGCGGCGATCTTCGCCCAGGAACCGCAGATGCAGGCTGACCAGCCGCTGCATCTCCTCCACCGGATCCTCGGCGCTGGCCAGGTGCTCCTCGCCCCGCTGCCAAAAGCGGTCGAGCGTCGTCTCGAAGATCGTGGCCAGCAGCTCGTCCTTGTTGCGGAAATACAGGTAGATCGTGCCATCGGCCACGCCCGCCGCCCGTGCCACGTCACTCACCCGGGTGCGGTGAAACCCCTGATCCGAGAACGCTTCGATGGCTCCCTGGAGAATCCTCTGCCGTTTGTCGGTCTGGGCACGTGGTGTGCGAGGCATGAGCGGCTGCTTTCCTGTGCTTGCGGGATAGGCTAGAAATGAATTAGTATTCATTATACACCGCATCGCAGCCGGGCGCGAGACCCGGTGGGCCAAAAGCACAGACTGATAGTTAACGTCTTTAGTATCAACATTTGAACGGAGATCTGCTGTGCCTGAAAGCCTGACCGTATTCCCTCCGAACGTGGATCAGGAAATGAACAACGCTTCACGCAAAGCCCCTGCCGTGTTCCGGCGGGCGGCAATCCTGGGCTCTGGAGTCATGGGTCGTGCAATAGCGGCGCACCTGGCCAACGCCGGCCTGGACGTGGTTCTGCTCGATATGCCCCCGAAGGACGCCCCCGCCGACGACGCCGCGGCTCGCAACGCCCTGTCCATAGCCGCCCTGAAGGCCCTGCCGCGCGAGAAGCCGGCGCCGCTGTTCCACAAGGACCTGGCGAGGCGAATTACGGTGGGCAATTTCGAGGACGACCTGGCCAAGCTGAGCCAGGTGGACTGGGTGATCGAGGCCGTGGTCGAGCGCCTGGACATCAAGCAGTCGCTCTTGTCCAAGGTGGCGCAGCATCTGGCTCCGCACGCGATTCTGAGTACCAATACCAGCGGCATCCCCGTGGATAGCATCGCCGAGGCGCTGCCGGCCGACGTGCAGTCGCGCTTTCTGGGGACGCATTTCTTCAACCCGCCGCGCTACATGCACCTGCTCGAGGTGATCCCCGGGGCCAACACCGACCCCAGCGTGGTTTCGACCATGGCCAACTTCGGGGAGCGCGCACTGGGCAAAGGTGTAGTCCACGCGAAGGATCGCCCCAACTTCATTGCCAACCGCATTGGCGTGTACGGAATGATGCGCTCGTTCCAGCTCATGATCGATCACGGCCTGAGCGTGGAAGAAGTCGACGCGCTGACCGGCCCGCTGGTGGGACGCGCCAAGAGCGCCACGTTCCGCACGTCGGATCTGGTGGGCTTGGACGTGCTGCTGCACGTGGCCCACAACGTGCGCGAAGGCGCCCCCAACGATCCCGAGATCGCCGCGTTCACACCGCACGAAAAGATGAGCGCCATGTTGGACAAGGGCCTTCTGGGCCAGAAGTCCGGCGGTGGGTTCTACAAGAAGGTGAAGGGCGACAAGGGCACCGAGATTCTCACGTTGGATCTGGAGACACTCGAATACCGCGCCAAGGCCAAGCCACGGTTGCCCGAAGTCGACGCGATTCGTCAGGCCGGTGGACTGCCCAAGCGGTTGATCGCGCTGGCCAAGACCAAAAAAGGCAAGGGCGCCGCCTACGCGTGGGAGTTGCTGCGCGACACGTTGCGTTACGCGGCGCTGGTCGCGCCCGATGTTACCGGCGACGTCGCCTCGGTCGATCGCGCCATGCGTTGGGGTTTCGGCTGGAAGCTGGGTCCGTTTGAGATCTGGGACATCCTGGGACTCGAAACCGTGGCCAAGCGCATGGAGGCCGAAGGATCGCCCGCGCCGCAGTGGGTGCTTGATCACATTGCCGCCGGTGCCACTTCGTTCTACCAGGAGGGCAGCACGCTGGCCCTGACGGGAGAGGGCAACGTAGCCGTGCCCGTACGACCGGACATTCTCGACCTGCGTGAGACGCCAGACGGACCGCGCGTTGTCGAGAAAAACTCCAGTGCCAGCCTGTGGGACCTGGGCGACGGTATTCTGGGACTCGAGTACCACTCGAAGATGAACTCCATTGGTGGCGACACCATTGCCATGACCAGCAAGGCCGTGGAACTGGCCGAGCGCGAATTCGAGGGCATGGTAGTCGGCAACCAGGGGTCTCACTTCTCGGCCGGCGCCAACCTGGCCATGTTGTTGCTGGGCGCCATCGAAGGCGAATGGGAAGACATCGATCTGATGGTCCGCCAATTCCAGAACATGACCATGGGACTGCGCCGCTGCGCGCGCCCGGTGGTGGTGGCGCCATTCGGCATGGCGTTGGGCGGCGGCGCGGAGGTGACGCTACACGGCGACGCCGTGTGCGCTTCGGCCGAACTGTACATGGGGTTGGTCGAAGCGGGCGTGGGACTCATTCCCGCCGGCGCCGGAACGAAGGACATGTACCTGCGCATGCTGGACTCATTGGGTCCCGACGCCGACCCGCGTAACGCGGCGCGACGCGCGTTCGAGGTCATTGGATTGGCGAAGATCTCCACCAGCGCGGCCGAAGCGCGCGACCTGGGGTTCCTACGCAAGGGCGACTCGATCGTCATGAACGCCGATGGCTTGATCGCCGCCGCCAAGGCCAAGGCCATGGCGATGGCCAACACCGGCTACACCGCCCCACCCGATCGCAGCGAGATTCCCGTGGGCGGCAAGGACACGTACGCGCTGCTCGAGGTGGGGTTGTTCAACTACCTCGAGGCGAAGCAGATCAGCGAGCACGACCACCTCATCGGTATGAAGCTGGCGGCCATTCTGAGCGGCGGCGCGCATCGCGAGGGACACAACCCGGCGTTCGTGAGCGAGCAGGATATGCTCGATCTGGAACGCGAAGCATTTCTTTCGTTGTGCGGTCAGCGCAAGTCGCTGGAACGCATCCAACACATGCTCAAGACCGGTAAGCCCCTGCGCAACTAGTCACAACCGGTGCCCCACGCAGGGACCGGAAACGGAGAACGAAGCAAAATGAGCAAGACCTGGATTCTCGACGCCGTGCGATCGCCCATGGGCCGGGCCCTCAAGGGCAGCCTGGTGCGATTGCGCGCCGACGATCTGGCCGCGCAGATCGTGACCGGCCTGTTGGCTCGCAACGAACAAGTGGGCGTGGACCGCATCGACGACGTGATCGCCGCCACTGCGTTTCCCGAAGCCGAACAGGGCATGAACCTGGGACGCGTGGTTGCGCAACGGGCGGGACTGCCCGACGCCGTGGCCGGCATGACGCTGAACCGCTTCTGCGCCTCGGGCCTGGAAGCAGTGGCCCTGGCACATGCGAAAATTGAAACGGGCATGGCCGACGCCATTGTGGCGTGTGGCGTGGAGAGCATGAGCCAGATCCCCATGGGCGGGCACGTGTTTACTCCCAACCCCCACCTGGCCCGCAACAAGCCCGAGTTCTACATGGGCATGGGTCTGACCGCCGAACGCCTGGCCACGAAGTACGAGATCGACCGCGCCGACCAGGACGCGTTTGCGCTGGAAAGCCACCGACGCGCGCTGGCGGCTGAAGAGTCGGGCGCGTGGAACGACGAACGACTGACGGTTTCGATCGACGGCAACGGCACGTCGCTGACGGTGGACGAGGGTCCGCGCGGCGATACGTCTCTGGAGGCGTTGGGCACGCTGCGAGCGGTGTTTCGGGAAGGCGGCAGTGTGACCGCGGGCAATAGCAGCCCGCTGACCGACGGCGCCGCCGCGGTGTTGCTGGTGAGCGACGCCCTGGTAAAGGAACTGGGTCTGAAACCGCTGGGCGCCATGAAGAGCTACGCGGTGGCGGGTGTGGACCCAGCCATCATGGGCATAGGTCCGGTAGACGCGGTGCCCAAAGCGCTGGAACGCGCCGGTTGGACGCTGGACGAGATCGACGTGATCGAGTTGAACGAAGCCTTCGCGGCCCAGTCGCTTTCGGTCATGCGCGAGTTGAATCTGGATCCCGCGAAGACAAACCCGATGGGCGGCGCCATTGCGCTGGGACACCCGCTGGGATGCAGCGGCGCACGACTGGTCGCCACGTTGCTGCACCAGATGCGTCGCCAGAAGAACAAGAAGGGCATCGTGACCATGTGCGTGGGCGGCGGCATGGGTGCCGCGGCCACGTTCGAGGCCGCCTGATACGCCACGACCAAACCTAGGATTTCGACCGCTGAAGCAACAAAGAATCGAAGGAGCAAGAAGGCCATGAGCGATACCATTGAACTGAAGCACCGCGGGGGAAGCTTCCTCATTCAGAGCGCGTCTCCCAGCGAAGTGTTCACCCCCGAAGACTTCAGCGAGGAAGCTCAGCTTCTGGCGCAAACCACGCGCGAGTTCATCGAGAACGAAGTGCAGCCGGTCATGGATCGCCTGGAGGGCCAGGAAGAAGGCCTCATGCCTTCGCTGCTGAAGAAGGCGGGCGAGATCGGCCTGTTGTGCACCGACGTGCCCGAAGAGTTCGGCGGCCTCGACGTGGACAAGTCCACCACCATGCTGTTGTGCGAGAACCTCGCGCGCGGCGGCAGTTTCCCCGTGGCCCACGGCGCGCACACCGGCATTGGCACGCTCCCCATCCTGTACTTCGGCACGAAGGCGCAGAAGGACCAGTGGGTGCCCGGCCTGGCGACTGGTGAGTATCTGGGTGCGTACGCGCTGACCGAAACCAGCAGCGGTAGCGACGCCCTGGCCGCCAAGGCCACCGCGAAGTTGGACGGCGACGAGTGGGTATTGAACGGCGAGAAGCAGTTTATCACCAACGCCGGCTTCGCCGACATGTTCATCGTATTCGCGAAGATCGACGGCGAAGACTTCACCGCGTTCATCATTCCCAGCGGCACCGAGGGCCTTTCCACGGGCGCCGAAGAGAAGAAGATGGGCATCAAGGGCAGCAGCACGCGCTCGCTCATCATGGACAACGTGCGCATTCCGAAAGACAACCTGTTGGGTGAGCGTGGCCGTGGTCATGTCATCGCCTTCAACATCCTGAACGTGGGACGCTTCAAGTTGGGTGCGGGCGCCATTGGCGGCGCCAAGGAAGCCATGGCCTCGGCCCTGAACTACGCGCTCGAGCGCGAGCAGTTCAACCAGCCGCTGGCCAAGTTTCCGCTCATCCAGGGCAAGTTCGGCCAGATGGCCGCGCGCATCTACGGCGCCGAGAGCGCGTTGTACCGCAGCGCCGGCCTGATCGACGATGCCATTGCGCAGATTCCCGACGACGCGCCCGATCGATACGCCGAGGTGGTCAAGGCCATCGAGGAATTCTCGATCGAGTGCTCCATCATCAAGGTGTTTGGCAGCGAAGTGCTCGACATGGTTGTCGACGAAGCGGTGCAGGTGTACGGCGGCTACGGCTTCATCGCCGACTACCCCGTCGAACGCTACTACCGCGACTCGCGCATCAACCGCATCTACGAGGGCACCAACGAGATCAACCGCATGCTCATTCCGGGCATCATGCTCAAGCGCGCCATGAAGGGCGAACTGCCCCTGATGGCCGCCACCAAGGGTGTCATGGATGCGCTCATGGCCATCCCCGACATGAACGGCGACGGCGACAAGCCCGAATTTGCCGCCGAGCTGGAAATGGCCGAGCAGGCCAAGAAGGCGTTCCTCTTGGTAGCCGGCGTAGCCGCTCAGAAGTACGGCCCCAAGATCCAGCACGAGCAGGAAGTGTTGTCGTGGCTGGCCGACATGGCTATGGAGGCCTTCGCGCTGGAGAGCGCCGTGCTGCGAGCCATGAAGGCGAAGGCCGCTGGCCACAAGGTGGACATGGCGCGCGACCTGGTGGGCGTACTGGCCTACGACGTAATGGAGCGCGTCGGTCAGTTCGGTCGCGAGGCGCTGTGTCACATAAGCGAGGGCGACGACCTGCGCATGCAGCTGGCCGGGCTGAAGCGTTTCGCGAAGCCGATGCCGGTGGACACCGCGGGTATGCGTCGCCGGATTGCGGAAGCGATGATTGATAGCGGCGGGTACAAGCTGCCGGCGTAGTTGTCGCGTGTACGACTTTCGAGTGAAGAAGCCCCCCGGTTGTAGTACCGGGGGGTTTTTCTTTGTGAGTCACCGGGGGGCTGGATGGACGTTTGCAGTTGTCTACCAAACGACACAGGCTGGATGGACGCTCGGAGTCGGTGGTTGGACGTTTGCAGTCGAGCGGAGTAGACGCGTTGGATGGACGCTCGCAGTTGTCTACCAAGCGCGACGCACCGGATGGACGCTCGGAGTTTCCGAGAAATCTCAGAACGAGATGCAAGAAGGCCATGTCAACAACCGACACAGCATGAAGTTTTCGGAGGGAAGACATCGCGCGGTCCGCAACGGGGAGGCTGGGACGTGCAACAGCAAGAGTATACCAAACCTATGTTTGGCAGACAAGTCTTTGGTCTGATCCCTAGCGTGCGGCACTTGCTATTTTTGTTGCCGCCTTTGAAATAGGCTTCGGAAACTACTCATTGAGGTTCTGCTAGTGGGAACTGACTGGAGCCGAATTGGCTCGATGTTGATTCGAGCAAGGATTGCGGGGTCGTCAGAGACGTCCCATATGTGTTGCCTGATAGAGTCGGCTGAAGAGATCCCCCAATAGTTGTTTGTAAGATCGATCTGCTGGATGAATTGCCCTTCATGGCCGAAGTGTTGAACGCTCATGGGCCCGTCTACCGCTATGTCGTTGTCCGTGAAAGATACGGTGGAGTTGCCAAGTAGGACCATGGAATTCCCCCGATTCAGTGGACACTTCTTGGGCTATGATTTGCACTCAAGGAGAAGTTCATGTCAGGCAAACGATACACGGATGAGTTCAAGCGCGAAGCCGTTCGCCAGGTGGTCGATCGAGGCCACTCCGTGGCCGATGTTGCGGCGCGTCTAGGCATCACCGCGCACAGCCTGTACCGCTGGGTTCGGGCCGAAAAGCCTCCGAAAGAGGAACAACAAGCCGTCGACCTGGATGAGGCTAGAGCCGAGATCAAGCGCCTCAAAAAGGATCTTCTGCGGACCCGCGAGGAGCGGGACATCTTAAAAAAAGCCGCGGCGTACTTCGCGAACGACCCCGATTGAAGTACGCCTACATCCGGGACCATAGTCGACTCCATCGTGTTTCAACTTTGTGCCGGATGCTCGGGGTGGCGCGAAGTGGCTACTACGCCTGGCGCGCGTGTCCAGACTCAAGACGCGCGCTGGAGAATCGCCGCCTCGTTGGGCGCATCCGAAGTTTCCACGAGGAAAGTGACCATACGTATGGCAGTCCTCGTATCTACGCTGATCTGCGCGAAGCGGGCGAAATCGCCAGCTTGAATAGAGTGGCTCGACTGATGCGGCGAAACGGTATATCCGCCAAGCCCATGCGGAAAAAGCATCGGTTCGTCTCGGGGCGACCGGCGGCCGTGGCGCCGAATCACTTGAAGCGTGAGTTCGATGTGGCAAAACCAGACCAAGCGTGGGTTACGGACATTACGTACATCCGCACCTGGGAAGGATGGCTCTATCTCGCGGTCGTGATCGACCTCTGCCTTCGGAAGGTCGTCGGTTGGTCGATGCAGTCGCGGATGACCCGTGAGCTGGCAATCGACGCTTTGCTCATGGCCGTTCGCCGTCGTCCTTTTCGCGGACACGTGCTCGTGCATTCTGACCAAGGATCACAGTACGGTAGCGACGACTGGATGCGGTTTTGTCGAGATCACGATCTGGTGCCGAGCATGAGCCGGCGCGGCAACTGCTGGGACAACGCCGTAGCCGAGTCTTTCTTCAGTTCACTCAAGAGGGAGAGAATTCGCGGCAGGGTCTACCGAACTAGGGACGATGCACGCGCAGATGTTTTCGACTACATCGAGATGTTCTACAATTCACGTCGCCGTCACAAGCATCTTGGCAACATCAGTCCAGAGGCTTACGAGGCAGCGATAAAACTGCCCCCCGAAGTGTCCATGTAATCGGGGGAATTCCA
>JAJDAC010000052.1 GCA_029262065.1 Candidatus Krumholzibacteriota bacterium
TATTCCGCAATGAGAACGGAACGTTCGTCGACGCAACTCTCGGACTGCCCTCCGTAAGGTTTCCGACCGCTGCCTTCATCGACTACGACAACGACGGTGACCACGACCTGTTCCTGATGGGGACCTCCGACGATCTGGGAGGCAGGTTCGCCGACATCTACCGCAACGACGAGGGATCCTTCTCCCCCCTGTCCACGGGCATCCTGGGTGGGACGGATGGCACCATCGCCTGGGCCGACGTTGACGCGGACGCCGATCTGGACTTCATCTACGCTGGCGAAACGACCACCACCTTCGGGGGCGTCCACATCAACGTGAACGGTGACTTCTCGCAGACGCAGAGCGCCCCGGGCTTGAGCTTCGGCCGTTCCCACGCTGGAGATATGGACAATGATGGCGATGCAGACTTCCTGATGACGGGCTGGGTCGGGGGCAACGACCTCACGGTCATTGCCGAGAATGACGCCGGCACGTGGACCACGATCTTTCCCGACATGGAGGGCGTCGAACAGGGGTCAGCCGAGCTGGCCGACTTCGACAACGACGGAGATCTCGACGCGCTGATATCTGGTAGGGGCCTGTTCCAGAATTTCACGCGCCTCTATCTCAGCCAGGCGGCAACGCCCAACACGCCGCCCACGGTACCGGGCAACTTTTCCGTGTCGTTGAGCAACAACGTTCTGACCATGCAGTGGGACATGGCGACCGACGCAGAGACTGCTGATGTGAGTCTCACCTACAACCTGCGCGTGGGGACGTCAACGGGTGCCAATGATGTAATGCCGTCGATGTCGACTCCGGCGGGGCGGCGTATGGTTCCCGCGATGGGCAATGCCGGCTGTCGAACGAGTTGGAGCCTTGATGTTTCGGCACACGCAGGAGAAACGCTGTACTGCACGGTACAAGCTCTCGATCATGGCTACGCAACGTCCGCGTTCGCGCCTGAGCAGAGCACTACCGTGCCCACGGCTGCGCCCACGCCAAGCATCCCGATGTTCTCAGTGGAAGCGCCGTATCCCAATCCCTTCAATCCCACGACGAACATCGTCTTCGAGTTGGCAAGGGACGTGGACGTCACGATCCTGGTATTCGATCTACGCGGACGCAAGGTTCGCACGCTTCTGTCGGGCGCCAGAAACGCCGGGCGGCATAGCCTGTCGTGGGATGGCCGGAACGACCTCCATAGACGAGTGGCATCTGGAGTGTACCAGGTTCGAGTGGAGACTCCGTGGGGCTCGCAGCAGCGCTCGGTCGCGCTCGTCGAGTAGACGCGACGGCTACGCCGAACGAACCACCGACTGACCCCCGTTTCTCCACCAGTACATGCCTGGCTCGAAGGCGATTACTGCGTGCTTCCGTACGCGTCCGAACCAGGCTACACTCAGACTCTCCTCTCCCCTCGTCGAGTAGTCATGCTGAAGCCCTTGTTGAAGCCCATAGCGTTTCTTGGCCTACTCCTGCTCTTCGCTGTTCCAGCGAAGTCCGAGCTTCCTCCCGTGCCGGTCCCCACCGAGAACCCGATCACTGAAGAAAAGCGCGTGTTGGGCAAGATGTTGTTCTGGGACGAACAACTATCGAGCGACAACTCCATGGCGTGCGGCACCTGCCACATTCCGGCCAGCGGTGGTGTGGACCCCCGGGTAGGAATCCACCCGGGTTCCGACGGAGTGTTCAACACGCCCGACGACGTACGCGGGTCGCCGGGCATCGTACGCGCCGACGTCACGGGAGTGGCGGTCGAGGATCCTGACTTCGGCTTCGGGCCGCAGGTCACGTCACGTCGCTCACTACCGGTGTTCGGAGCGCTGTGGGCCGAAGAGCTGTTCTGGGATGGCCACGCCAGTTCGGAGTTCAAGGACCCACTCACCGGACAGGTGTTGATCGCGACCGGTGGAGCGCTCGAGACGCTGGCTCTCGAACCCATCCTCAGTTCCGTGGAGATGGCGTTCGAAAATCGAAGCTGGGTGGACGTTACAGGAAAACTCGCAACCGCGGTGCCCCTGGGACTGGCGACGAATCTTCCACCCGATGTTTCGGCGGCAATTGCCTTCGATCCTACCTACGGAGATCTTTTTGCGGCCGCGTTCGGCGATCCGGCGATCACTCCCACGCGCATTGCGTATGCGCTCGCGACGTACCAACGAACGCTGGTGCCCGATCAAACCCCGTGGGATGTGTACGACGCGGGGAACACCACGGCCCTGACCGCGGATCAGGCTTCGGGACTTGGGATTTTCCTGTCCGACCTATCGGCCTGCCGCGCTTGTCACGAAATACCCGCAACCACGAACGAAACATTCATGCCCACGGGCGTCCGCCCTCCCGCCGAGGATCTTGGACGGCAATTGGTCACGGGGCTGACCGAAGACCGGGGAAAATTCAAGACACCTTCGCTGCGCAACGTCGGACAGCGGCCACGGTTCATGCACAACGGTGTGCGCACCACGCTGGAGCAGGTGATCGATTTCTACCTGGGGATCAACGGACAACAGTCGTTCCCGGACAACCAGGATTCCCACATTGCGATCATCAACATTCCGGCGTTTGCGCGCCCACTCCTGATCGACTTTCTGATGAACGGCTTGCGGGATCCACGCGTGGCGAACGAGACGTTTCCGTTTGATCGGCCCACGTTGCGATCTGAGGTCGTGACGAGTGCTGGGGGAACGCCGTTTCCCGCTGCGATCGTGCTGCATGGCGCGTATCCGAATCCATTCAACCCCAGGACCGAGTTGAAGTTCACGCTCATGCGCGCGGCCGAGGTGAGGGTGCAAATCCTGGATCCCAGGGGACGTTTGATGCGAACAATTCAGCTAGGTGAGCAGGCCGCTGGCCCGAAAGCCGTGGTGTGGGACGGGCTCGATATGCGCAGCCAGCCAGTGGCATCTGGAGTGTATCCCTACCGCATCGTCGCCGGTGCCGGCGTCGTGAGTGGCCGCGTGACGTTGGTGAGGTAGCGAATGATCCCTTTTTGCCCCCACCGGCGATTACGCATTGGACATGAACTGCCACAGAGTTTATCCATTTACCGAAACAAGGCGCCCTTGGTGCCACAATTTCCCAGGACCCAATCGGTCCACTGACCCATCACGTGAGAGAGACAGCCTTGCGATTTCCGCCCAGGATGCGCGTGATCCATCCCATTCTATTCGCCGCGCATCCAACACTGTTTCTCTACGGTCAGAACGCGGACCAGGTTGGCTTCGGTGAGGTCTGGCCGACCTTACTCAGAATCGTCGCCGGAGCGGCCGCCGCGTGGGCCGCGCTGTTCATCTTTGGTCGCAACATCCGGAGATCGGCCCTCCTGGTCTCGGCCTTCCTGGTTTTGTTCTTTTCGCAGGCGCACGTAGCAAACGTCCTACCCTCGAACTGGGAGCCGATCCTCCGCTACGCATGGCTCGTCCTGCTAGTGCCCACCACCGTGATGATTCTGCGATCAAAGTCAGATCTCGCGGGGCTCACGCGTGGCGCCAACGTCGCGGCGTTGCTGCTCGCGGTCATGAGCCTGTCGTCCGTGGCGTGGGCGCATCTGGGCACCGGATCCATCGGCTTCGATTCGTTGCGGCGCACCATACAGGGAAAACCCGAACACCCCGACGTCTACGTGATCGTGCTCGACGCCTACGGCCGGAGCGACGTTCTCCAGAACTACTACGACTTCGACAATCAGGAATTTCTTTCCTATCTGGAAGACGAGGGGTTTCGGATCGTCCAGCGATCGCGGTCAAACTACGCGCAGACGGCCCTTACCATGGCGTCGATGTTCAACATGCAATATGTGTCGCCCCTACTCAGGCACCACGGAATCGGGCGTCCCAACCGAAATCATCTTGGCGACCTTTTTCGGTCGGGCGTCGTATTCGACGAGCTTCGCGCGAACGGGTACAATATCGTCGCCTTCTCTTCGGGACTGAAGCCATCGGAACTGGAGACCGCCGATGTGTACATCCGCTTCGGCACGAAGATCTCCCGATTCGAAAGCATGCTGTTCGACAACACCCCCATTGTGAATCTTCGCCTACAGCATGTTGCAGGCAACTACGACACCTATCGCTCGCGCATCGAGTACTTGTTCGAGAACATTCCGCGGGCGCCGGAGATGGGAACGTCTCCGATGATGGTGTTCGCCCACATCGAGCCCCCCCACCCTCCGTTCGTATTCGGCCCGAACGGAGAGGCGAGAAATCCGCGGGGCGGATTCAGCGACCGCGACGGAGATATGCTGATCGGGAAATGGACCACGCATGAAAAGTACGTTGCCGCATACGCCGACCAACTGACCTACGTGAACAAGCGCGTCCAGGAGCTCGTGGACCAGATTCTGCAGAACGCCAAGCGGCCTCCGGTGATCATCCTCATGGGAGACCACGGGCCGCGATCTCGCCTGGCCTGGCAGTCGGAGGCCGACACCGATCATCGCGAAGTGTTTGGCAATCTCATGGCCCTGCACCTTCCCGGCGTGGGCAACGCAAAGATCCACCCCTCACTCACACCGGTGAACCTGTTCCGCCTGGTATTCCGCGAATACTTCGGTGGGGAACTCGAGGACCTCGACAACCGAAGCTACTATTCCACCGCGAAGGCTCCGACCGAGATGATCGACGTCACGGATAGGGCTCAGGCGCCGCCTGATTTGTAACGCGGCACCTCTCACCGTCCGCGTGATCCGGATAGCACTGCTACAACGATAGCAAGGGCGCAATGATCATGCGCTGGATTTCGGAAGTGCCCGAGTACAGCTTGCTGGCGATGGCATCTCTCATCTCCCGCTCTACTTCGTACTCGACCATGTAACCGTAGCCACCGTGGATCTGGATGGCATCTTCCGCGCATTTCACCCAGCTTTCGCTGATATGAAGTTTCGCGAGGGCAGCTTCCAGGAAGATATTCTTCCCTTTTGACTTCATCCAGCCGGCCCGGTACAGCAAGGCACGGGAGGTCTCGACGCGCAGCTTCATGTCTACCAGCTTGCTGGCAATGAGCTGGAACTTGCCGATGGGCTCGCCAAATTGCCTACGTTCCTGGGTGTACTGTACGCATGTTTCCAACAGACGCTGCATCGACCCCACGGCACTCGCCAGAATACAGCTTCGTTCCCAGGTCATGGAGTCGGCGAAAAGCATCCTGGCGGCGCCTTCGCGACCGAGTCGATTCTCGGCGGGCACCTCGCAATCATCAAAGAACAGCTCGCTCATGGGCGAAGTCTTCAACCCCATCTTCTTGGCGTGGGATCCTATCGTCATGCCCGGGCTCCCCTTCTCGACCAGGAACGCGGTAATGCCCTCGGCCTTTTGTTCGGAATCGACCGTGGCGAACACGAGGATCAGGTCCGCGATGGGCCCGTTCGTGACGAACACCTTACTACCGTTCAAGAGGTATCGATCGCCTCGCGCCACGGCAGTCGCCGACAATGCGTATGCGTCCGACCCTGATTCTGGTTCGGACATCGCATTGGCACCGATCATCTGGCCGGAGCAAAGCGGCGGCAGGTACCGTTGCTTCTGCTCTTCGGTGCCAAACCCCAACAGCGGCAGTTCGAGCGTCCACATGTGCGCATTGATCGAGAACATCAATCCATTGTCCTTGCAACCATACCCCAGGCTCTCGAGCATGCCCATGGTGGCCAAGGCGTCGAATCCCATGCCGCCGTATTCCTTCGGAACCGGCAGGCCATGGATGCCCATCTCGGCACACTGTAGCCAGCCCCGATGGTTGAACTCGCCGCTCTGTTCGCGCTTGATGTAATCGTGATTCAGTTCGTTCTTGGCGAACTTCGCGATCGTCTCGCGCATCTGTGAATGATCGTCGTCCCAGTCGAAGTTCATGGTCGTTCCTTACCGTTCTCTTGCCTCTGCGGTGTCTGCAAACTCTGATAGTCGATCTTGTCGGTCGTGGTCTTCGGCAGCGCCGC
>JAJDAC010000053.1 GCA_029262065.1 Candidatus Krumholzibacteriota bacterium
GGGCCCCTCCCCGCCCCGGGGGGGGGGGGGCCGCCCCGCGCGTGGGGTTGGGAAACGAAATAGGTACGGAATTCACCGAAGTCAGCCTCATCGTCCAGCGGCAGGTCTCTGCCGGTAATGATCAATGTCCCATGGATATCGGTCGTGGCTCCGGTGCCATGACAGGTCATGAAGGTCCACCATTTGTTGTGGAAGACCGCATATCCCCGCCGACGCAGCCAGAGCGTACTGGCGGTCATGTCTTTCCAAAGTTGATGATCTGATTTCAACGGTTCCAACACTATCCTGACCGAAACGTTTCGGGATTGCGGAAGTTGGCGAGCAATCGCTGCAAACCCGTCGTTGGGATCCGGCGCCCTTGGAAACCCCTGCCGGGTCGCCCCAAAGATGCAGATGAGAATGCTCACTGCGTGCGCCAACGCGAGCGATCGGAAGAACCACCGCGCACCGGCTCTACCCGAGCTACGTGAAACAACGTGGGCCAGGCCCCACAAACCCAACGACCAGGTGAGAGCGACCAGACCGAACGTGTAATTGAACAGAAAGCTGTGGAGCTGGCCTTGGACTCTGGTGGCCGAAACTACCGCGGCGGCGAATGCCACCACAACACAAAGGGCGACAGTCCGAATCTCTTTGCGCTGGCGTGATAGACGCGCACCGATTCCAAGCACCGAAAGGGCAACCGATACCGCGGTTACAGGCAACTGAAGAGGCAGTGGCAGCGCCAGCCATGGAGTACGAACAGGAGTGAAAACCATTGCCAGAGCGTCGCGATAGCTGGCTCCCGCGGCATCGCCCTCCACAATAAATTTCTTCAGACGTGACAGGTTGCCTGGGTCGGAACTGATCTGCTCGTGAATCACCGGCGAAAACGCTACAACAACAATCGCTGTCGCGGCGATTGCATACGGCGCAATGCCTCGGATCTGCTGGGGCAACATACGCAGGACGGCCAGGCCAGCTACCACGGACAGACCCAACACAACTGGTACCGTCGCGAGATGCGTTTGAACACAAAGGGTGCCCGTCAGGGCCACCACCGGAAGCCATCCCCATTGACCCGCAACCACCAATCCGGATGCCACGACCATGACAATTATGGGAAGCACGACTGCGT
Source organism: Candidatus Krumholzibacteriota bacterium (assembly GCA_029262065.1). Classification (GTDB taxonomy): domain Bacteria; phylum Krumholzibacteriota; class Krumholzibacteriia; order JAJRXK01; family JAJRXK01; genus JAJDAC01. The sequence continues at coordinate 1,118 of JAJDAC010000053.1, forward strand.
TCGGGCCCCACAAGCTCGACATGGGAGGGTACAGATCGTACAACGGCGGCAGAAGGCTGAGCCACGCCCAAGCCAGGATCGTCGCTGCCATCGCGTAACCGCGACTTTGAAGGACGTTCCTTAGAGCGAGACTGAGTAGACCGAGCCAAATTCCGTTCAGTAGGAGATCAGCCGTAAGCAGCTGCCCAAAACGTGTGGGGAGGAACCAGAACAGGTTCTCCAACCAAGCAAGAAGATAGAAGTAAAGTGGGCCTATGTGGGAGAACTTGAATCTTGAGTACGGACCCAACCGCTCGGAGAACGTTTCGGCCGAATCTATCTTCAGCCCATTTGCTGCAATGTCTCCGATTTCGTACAGATATTCAGACGAATAGAATGCGTAGTTGGCTAGCCAATATGCGAGGGGAATGGAAACAGAAAAGACGAAGAGAAGGACGTTCGATTGCCAACTCCCTCTGACCCAGCGGCGGACCACATCGAAGAGACTACTGTTGCGTGGGTCCAGCATTCTGAGGTTAACGCCACGGGCTCAATCGAGCCGCGACCCCTCCACCTGGTTCAGCAAACACGGCCGATTCGACCCAACGTTGATCGACGGTGGTCATGGCGATGGCGTTGATGCCCGCGTGGTTGAAGCCCTGCTCGTCGCCCTCCAACCATGTGTAGGCTCGATTGCCGTACTTCTCCCCCGCCGACAGGATGAACAGCTCCTTGCGTTGTTCCACGCCGCGCAGAGTTTGACCCACCTTCCAAGCCACTCTGATCTCATCGTTGTCGCGACCCATCTGTTGGACAACCTGGAGATCTCGAACAACGGCGAAATAGGAAGACCCGGGCGGGCGGTCGGGAAGCGCCGAACCCCACGCAAGTAGCGAGTCGCTCGCGGCAACATCCAGTGCATCGGAATGGTCACCGCGCACGGTCAGGATCACGGTGCCCTCGCGATGCGCTTGCAAGAACTCCACGAGAGTTGTACGCCGGAACTGCAGTTTCGTGGTGGGCTGGAACCCGGCCAGCCTCGGAAAGCAGACCTTGTATCCATCAATGACAGTGCAATCCATTCGCGATGTTATGGCTTCGGCGTGATCCACCAGGGATGAACCCCGAACAATGTACATAGACGTGGGATCAACCGGCCCAACCAGGAGTTCCTGTTCGATGGCACGGACGTGCATAGTCAGGTCTGGCTTGCGAGCCACGTAGGCCGCGGTCGTCGACGCTCCGAGCTGGAGCGCCAGCTGGGAGATGTCCCGAAAATCGCGCCAGCGTTCGGTCGATACCTCGTAGGGCGGAAACGTCTTGATGACCTGTACATCCTGCAACGCTGGCGACCGCCAAATCGGATCATCGAAACGAGTCGCGTACTCCAGATCAGAGAAGTCGTCACGAGACACCACGATGCTTTTCACATCGACCACCTGCAACGCGATCGCCAGCAGCAACAAGGTAGCGACGCCAACTTGACGTCCCCTGCACAACACATGCAGCGACGCAAAAAGGATCAGGTAGCCCACCGGCCAGAAGAATCGACCGCTCGATCGCAATGGTGATGTCAGCGATTCCGGCAACGAATACGAGAGCAGCGTGTGTTGGTTGAAGGTAACCTTCGAACTGAGAGACAGGGCCACCAGCAACAACATCAGACCCACCAAGACCCATTGGGGTGTCGTGGGCCTCGCAAAGGACCGCGTCGCCAGCTGGAGAGCCAAAGCCCCTCCCATCACCAGCATGATGCCCAGGCCCAGGTAGTTGTAACCCTCGTACTGGCCACTCGTCGCCATGGGCAATGGCTTGAGGAACGTGGAGGTGTCCAATGCGTTGAACGGCGCATTCAGGTTCATGGAAAAGTAACCAAAGCCAACTTCGCCGAGACTGTTGCCGAAGCCGTAGACGAACGAACCCGACAGCCACCATGCGAAAACGACCAGGCCAAGTCCAGGAGCGAACACATGCGTAAGTGCCCGCTGGGTTGAGTGTTCAACCTGAAGCACATCACGCAGCACGTGGGCCGCGAACACCGCCAGGGCCATCAGTGTCAGATACGGATGTACAAGCCCACCCAGGAACAACAGCGTGAGCCACCGCCACCTGGCGTCGTACAACGAACGATTCCCCAGCAACAGGACCAGTGCGGCCAGGATGATCCAGTGGGAACTCAACGCAACGTGCCCGTAACGGTCGAGGAAGCTGGGCATCAGGAAGAACAACGCGGCCGCCAGCGCAGCCACCGCGCGTGAGGGCGTAACGAGTCGGGCCAATGCGAACGCGAATACGCACTGCAGCACGGAGTTCACGGCTAGCCAGATTCCGAGGTACTGGAAGTCGCCGGGCAGAACGCTGGAAAGTGGACGAAGAAGGAACGCGACCAGAGGTATGGAGTCGGTCAGGGCCACCGAACTTCCCGCGGGCCACAGATATCCCGGTACCGCACCGGGAGGAATCTGCAGCGGTGCCTCGCGAAAGAACCTCCAACCAAGGTGGAACATCGACGGGTCAGGTCGCGAGTACACCCATTCCAGGTTCGTGGGACTCAGGATGTTCGCAGGAAAACGAAGCAGGAATAGGACGAATCCCATCGCACCGGCAGCGGCGTAGTCCAGCTTCAACCGCAACCCCATGACACTAGCGCCGATACGTTTCACGGATCGTCGGAATCAGATACTCGCTGAACCCGTTCTCCAGACCGTACTGCGGACTGAGTCCCCAGTCTTTACGTGCTGCCGCGTCGTCGACTTGCGCCGGCCACGAATCCAGAATGGCCTGACGCTTCTCATCGACGTCCCAGCTAATCTCCGCCTTGGGAAACGCCTCGAGTGCCAGTTCGTAGATGTGCTGCGCGGTGGGCGCGAACGCCGCCAGGTTGTACACCTGGCGAGTGAGCTTCGTTGGCTTCGCCTTCATGAGCTGCAGGATGGCCGCAACCGCGTCAACCATGGTCATGAACGGAATCTGCGTGTCCGGGCGCACGAAGCACGAGTACCCCGAACCACGCGCCGCGGCATGGATCATCTCGGGCGCAAAGTCACTGGTGCCACCCGAAGGCTCGGTCTGCGCGCTGATCAGACCGGGAAAGCGTAACGAGCGGAAGTCGATGCGGCCCGACTGGTCCTCGGCATCGAGCTGCTTGTAGTACTTCGCGTAGTACCGGCCCAGGTGCTCACACGCCAGCTTGTTGCACCCGTACATGGTGATGGGCGTGTTCCATTGATCCTCGCCGATGGCGCCGGCTGAATTCTTCGTAGCCACATCGGGTAGCCCGTAGGCCGCGATGGAACTGGGATAGAAGAAACGGATCACCTCGCCGTGGCTGCGCCACTGGTCCTGCGCAAACTCCAGCAACTTGAGCGTACCGTCCACGTTCACCTGCTGCGCGGTGACCGGCGTGAACTCGCTGCGCGAAGAGAGCAGGGCGGCCAGATGGTAGATGCCCGTGACCTTGTATTCGGCCAGAATGTTCTCGAGCAGGCTGCCGTCGAGCACCGAGCCCAGGTACGAGCGGGTCACGTACTTGCGCATTTCGGGCTCGAGGTCGCGCAGGTCGAGGGTGATGATCTCGGAGCTGCTGCCGCTCTCGGCCAAGCGGGCAATGAGGCCGTGGCCGATTTCGCCCGCGGCTCCGGTTACCAGCACTACTTCCTTGCGCACGCGATCTCCTGGGGAGGGGGGAACCGCACCAAGAGTCGATGGCGAGTACCCGGGTGTCAAGATCGCGACGCCGGTTCCTCGTGTTCGCGACACCAACGAGTTCGCGGGTCGATCCCAGCCCCTGGGCCGCCGCCAGGAACGGGGCCGGTGGATCTAAGTTCCTGCAAATAAATAGGTTGTAGCCCATGTTCGGTGGCCGCCTGGCGGTCGGCCGAGCGCAGCAGCATGCCCAGGCGTTCAATGAGTTCGAAAAGTTTCATGGCAATATGATATCGACTCGATACGACCTAGCCATCCTCGCGCCGCGCGTCGACTGCAGGTAATCCTGTGGAGCCATCCGTACACTAGAGGGAGACTTCTAGTTCCATGGCCCGCGCAGGAGGATAGGTATTCGTTGCATCGCATGACGCGCGTCGCCCGGTGGAGCCGGGCGACGCTGTTCTTTGTGGGCCACTCGAGCGTTGGGTCCTATTTGACCAGCACGAGCGAGCGAACCTGCGTTCCGTCGCGGGTAACCAGGCGCGAATAGTAGACCCCGCTGGCCACACTCCGTCCCTGACCATCGCGACCGGTCCAGGTCACGGCGTGTTCCCCCGCCGCCATCGGTTCGGATACCAAGGTAGAAACCCGTCGCCCCGCCGCGTCGTGGATCATCAGTTCCACCGGACCATCCACGGCCACGCGGAAGCGCAGCGTCGTCTGGGGATTGAAGGGGTTGGGCGATGCCGGCATCAACACCGTGGCCCGTGGCAGGTCACCAGCCGCGACGACGACTGGCGGGATCCCCTCGAACTCCGCGTGGTACAACGATGCCGATGCGAGCCCGCCGCCGCCGAAATCGATCCCCGCGCTGGCGCCACCAGCCAGGCACAGGTTGCCCTGGGGATCGGTGTGCGCGGAGATCGCCCACTGGCCGTTCCAACCGTAGGCGTTGCTCCACTGGTGGAGTCCGTCGGCGTCGTAGAGTGCGCCGAAGAAGTCGGGCGAGAAACCACCCGACGGCGAGAACACTCCGCCTCCGAAACTGCAATCCGACGAGCGGAAGACTCCGCCCACGAACACGTTGTCGCTGGGATCGAAGGCGATGCCGTGCCCGGTATCGGCGCCCGTTCCACCATGGATTGCGCTCCAACGATGACTACCCGTGGATTCGTATTGAGCCACGAAGACATCGGCCAGTCCGCTGCTGGTCAGGAGGCCGCCACCGAAGGAAGCCGAGTCGCGGAGTTCACCGGTGACCGCGATCCGGCCGTTGTTGGTGGACGCGTCGATGTCCATCGTCGCACTGAAGCCGAAGCCGCCGTTGAAGGATCCCTCGAAGATCTGGCTCCACTGGTGGGCACCGACACTCGAGAGTTTGGCGAGACACAGTCCCATGGTCGTTGGCGTGAGCGTGCCGCCACCGAAGTCCACGTCGCCCAACGTGGTCGCAGCCACCACCGTATTGCCGGAGCTGTCCACGGTAACGGCCATGCCGCCCTGATCCGAGGCATCGCCGAAGGTTCCGCTCCAGAGATGGCTTCCGGCGGTGTCGACGGAGCCGACGAAGACATCGGCGCCACCGGCGCTGGAATGCGCACCGCCACCAAAGTCGATACTGCCGTAGGTGTAGCCCGTGCCACTCACCACACCGGCCCGCGCGGCCAGGTCACGCCAGGATCCGTCACCGACCAGGTAGCTGAACAGGTGGTTGCCGGCAAGGTCGAACCCGGCCAGGTAGAGTTGGTTGGGGCCGGTCAGCGGACCGCCGCCGAAATCGATCGTGCCGGAGCCGCCGAACTCACCGGTCCACAGCCGCCCGGCCAGGAAGATGTTCCCGGATTCGTCACCGGCGATCGCGTCGACGGTGGCGCCGCCGTCGGGGGTGAACTGCTTGCTCCACAGGTGGACTCCCGACGTGCTGTGCCGGGTGAGGTAGATGTCGCCATCGGGATTGAGCGCGGTGAGGGTCGGACCGCCAAAGCTGGCCGACGAAAAGAAGACGCCAGCCGAAACAAACGCACCCTGGCCGTCCACGTCGGTCTTGCCATTGGTGCCGTAGCCGTTGCTCCAGGCGTGGTCGCCAACGGCCGCAACGGAGGCCGTAGCGCAAAGGGTCAAAATCGAGACCAGGAAGGGGAAAAGGCGGCGAAACATGGTCGGAGTCCTCCAGGCAGAAAAAGTTGGTTCCAGGCCGGAGTGCCTGGCTTGCCTAGGAGAACGACGAGATGGTGCGGACCGCACACAGAGGGCCTGCCCAAGCTGACCGCGAAACTCCCTGGCGGGAATCCTCCGTCAATCTCGCGTTCTGAGTGGAACCATCAGTTTGATTCCAATCAGCCCCAGACTTGCCTACCCGTCGAGGAGCCGCCCATGTCGCGCCACATCATTCCGCTCATCATTCTTACCTTGATCGCGCTTCCCCTTGGCTGTTCGGATTCCACCGCCCCAACGCCGTTACCACCGGCGCCGGCGGTCCTGGCGGTTTCTCCGGCAACCGGTGCCCCCGGCACGGCCGTCCGGATCGCCGGTGCCGACCTGGAGGGACTCGCTGCAGCAGATTTGAGCCTGTCGATCGGAGGCCAGCCCGCTCTGTTGCGCCTGCAGGGCACGGATATCATTGCCGCGATTCCCATGGTTCTAGGCACCGCGGCGGGAAGCGCCACGCCCCTGACCGGAACAGTTGATATCGAACTCATGGCCAACGACCGCCTGATCGGCGAGGCGGCAGCAGCGCTGACTATTACGGCGCCTCCCGCTGCACCCGGCGCAGCCACCAGCGTGAGTGACGATCTCGGAATGGTTGTGGCCAATCTGGATCGCTTCGTCTCGGCCCTGGAGGCAGAGCCCAGCCCCGAAGCGGGTTATCTCAGCTCGTGGTTGGGCGCGCTGAAGGAAATCTTCACCGCCGACCACACCTACTCCCTGCCGACTCTGTTGAGCGACCTGGGCAACACAGACCCCGAGGCCTTGGCGACGATCGAAAGCGTCTTTGCGTCGAGCGGGCTGCAGGATCAAACCCAGCGGCTGGCCGCGTACAGCGCGACGCTGGCCGACGAAGCGGAAGCGTTGGCCTTGAATGCCGAAAAGACAACCAACCTGCTGGACTACCAACTTGCGTTGCGCATGCAATTCTACGTGGTGCTCCGTGACTTCGGCGCCGATGTCATCGCCGACACAAACCAGACCTGGAGCAACACCGTTGGCCTGGTCGGCGGCGTAATTGGCATCGGCGGCGTGTCCATCCCCGCGGCCGGTTTCATCAGCGCCGTGCTTTCACTGGCCGACTTCGCCATAAACAAGGTGGCGCTGGGTTACTTTCCCGCGCACATCACATCCTTCGAGATCGCCCTTGCGAACCCACTGGTGGTGCCAGGCGACGTGCCCCAGACCGAGCTTTGGCTGGACGCCAGCAACCAGCCGGTGGCCATCGGCGTCCAGGACTTCATCGATCTCTTGTTGCTGGGTCTGGGCCAGGCCACTGACGGCAGTGCGCCCCAGACCTTCCGCGACTTCCTGACCAACACCGCCGACTGGTACCTGGGCATCGTGCGCACTTTGATGGGCGCCTATAGCAACGCCCATCCTGAACTGAACATGGACATCGACGTGGGCTCGATACCGCCCATGACCTGGCGCACACAGGTCACCAGCGATCGTTTCGCGGCGCTGAGCACGCTCACTCCCGACATCATCAACCCCGTGGACAACATCCTGGCCTGGCGCGCCGAGATGGACGCCAGCGGTGAAGGCCGGATTTTCGCGCGGCCCGCCTCGGGTCCGGCCGTGACCTCGCTGCCCATGCCGCCCGGCTACGTCTACAACGCCGGCGCTTTCGGCGACGACATTGTCAGCACGCCAACGGTCTCGGTTTTTGTGGGCAATCAGCTTGTGCTCGACGCCTCCATGTCATCCAGCATCTCAGCCGGAGGCACCAACGGCCTGGGAGTTCGCGCCGGTTACCGTGACGCGCTGGGCAACGTCACATGGGCCGAAGGGATTCAGATCCAGTGCGACGCCGACGGCGGCACCGTCGATCCGGTCAATGGCGTCACCGACACCGACGGACGCTTCGATACTTTCGTGATGCTGGATGACGGAAGCAGTTCGGTAACCGTCACCGTGACCGCAACCGGCGACTTCGGTATGCAGCAAACCCAATCCTTGACCGCGAACCGGAACGACGAGCTGACGATTGACCTCTCGTTTCCGACGACAATCGAGCCCGGGGTGCCGACGTCCCTGAATGTCACCGTGACGTCGACCGGAAGCGTGGACGATATCGAGTTGGACATCGACGGCGGCTGTGCCTACATCGAGGTCGATTCGGCAACCCTTGGTGCGAGCGGCGGCTCCTTCCAGACAAACGTGACCCTGGAAGAAGATTGCAATTCGGTCTTCATCGAGGTCAGTGCCTACTCCGGAGATGGCGACAAGGCCTTCGCCAGCGCCTCAGTGGAGGCCACCCGACCCAATGCCGTAAACATCGTGGAACGCTCGTCCTGGGTGGACGCCCAGACCGCCTTCTACTATGGAGATCCCGTCGACGACGAAACGAGATGGGAGTTCAATCAGAGCAACAACCATGGCGTCACGCATTTCGGGGATTTCGAATTCGTGCGAACGGCCAACGGAAGCGGCACGGCCGAGGGTATGGACGGCAGCGGCTCCTGTTTCGTTCGGGGCACCTCGAACATCACGCTCTCGGGACAGGAGTTTTCTGGCGCCTCATATTCTGCCGAGGGCGAAGGTTCAGCGTCCCTGAGCAACCCACACTCTGGGCGTTATGGCTTGAGCGCCAGCAGCGGCAATCATCTCGACCTCGAGTTCGTGGTGTGGGGAACTGAGCCCGCTTCCTTCACGATCAGCCACGTTACGCCCGGTGGCGGATTTATTGAGACCTGGGTGGAACTTGATGGAGAGTCCTTCGACGAAGAAGAAGAGATCGAAATATGCTTCGAGAACGGCGCGCCTTGCGACCCTACAAACAAGAAACAAGGCCCCGTCAAACTCCTCTACGATGCCGCGGGTCGCTTGATCGGAGCCACAGGAACCTTACCGCCTGGAGAGTACACCTTCGAAGTTCACGCGGGTGGTTACCTGCGGTTCTCAGACAGTTCCGGGTATCCCTCGCAGGGATCGTCGAGCTACGATTTCAGCGCGACCGCTTCGCTCAGTATATCCGGGGCGAAGTAGGAAGGCGGTCGCGTGGTCACCACCACTGCTTCACGGATTCCGCCGGCTCGCGTAGATCTCAAACACGATCGGTGCCACGGCCTGCGCTTCGCTATAGATCAGCCCGCTCGCCGTAGCCTCGGGCAGGTAAGCCGAAGCCCCGTTGAAGCTCCCGCTCGCCCCGAAATGCGTGAAAAAGGACCGCGGCACTCCAGCTTCGCGCTCGATCGTGGCAGCGTTCAGATCGGTGATCCGAAACGACAGCGTTCCCGAGTAGAACTCCGCGGTCTGCGGCGTGACGATCAAATTGTAGTCGCCATCCTGCTCATACAACGCCGGCGCCGAAAGCCCGTCGTATCCCAGCGCCGGCCCATCCGTCGCGTTCACCAGGAACGTGCCCATGTACTCCCACGAAGTGCCACCGGTCGGCAAGCGAACCAATACTACGCGCCCCGCGGCCGTCGTACCGTCGGCCGCAAGCACGCTCACGTACAGGCCATCGGAGTTCACCAGCATTCCCGGCTCGCTGAATACGATCCCGCTGTTGAGATCCGGATGCAGAAGATGAAGCTGCACTTCCGGCGGGCCGATGATCGCATCGTCCGCCGGATCGTAGAGTGACCCCACGAACAGCTTGCGCTCGGCCGACCATGGCCCAGATGGGTCGGGCGCGGTCCGCAAAGCCATCCAACCGTGGTTGAATGCGCGTACGCCGTTGATCGCCAGGTATCGATGCCACATCAGCTTCCAGCGCTCGTCGGTTGGGGCGCTCGGGTCGTGCACCAGCGTCGAGACTTCATTCACCCAGGTGCCCGCGTTGTTCGGCGCCGCCGCCGGCAGCGTTACGTCGAGCGCGGCGTTGACCACATTGCCGCTGTCGGTCCAACCAAGGCCCGCGTCATCGGAATACGCCAGGCGAGTCTGGATCCAGGCGTTCTGGCCCGGCCACATGGGCGAATCGAGCACTTCCGAGTAGCTCATCCAGATGCGACCAGACGCAGGATCCACCGCCAGCGACGGGTCGAAGATGCCGCGGCTGCCGCCCCCACCGCCGACACCTGCGAACGTAATCTGCACGGGGCCGCTGGGGTTGGGCACGGCGCTGATGGAGGCACCAGCCGAGTACCCGCCGCTGGAATCTCGCACAAACGCCGTGTAGTGGTAGCGCACACCATTGGTGAGACCGGTGTCGGTAACGCCACTGTCATCACCGACGTAGACAGAGTCTCCGTCGGTCACGTCCACCGGTGCAGCCAATCTGTCGCCACGGATCTCCACGCTGGCGAAATTTTCGAAGCTTGGATTGGTCCACGAGAGCGTGAGCTGCGTGTCGCCCTGAACAGCTGTGAGTCCAATCACCTCCGGTACGGTTTCGGTGCCGGGAACGCCGCCGTTGTCTTCGTCGCACGCCACCACGGTGAGCAGGGCGAAGATGAAAAGTGAAACTCGCATGGATACCTCCGGCACGATTGCAACTGACCGGTAGCCGCGGTCGCGACGTATCCCGGTGATGGCACGCGGGAGTATGTATTCGGTAGCACCGGGGGTCAAACTCTGCAGTTGCAGGACCAGTTCCGCCTAGGAACGGGCATCCATTGCCCGCTCGCGAAGCCCTACTTGCATATCCCCGTACAACAGAAGGGAATCGTGATCTCCCCTCCAACGTCGATTGCATCCACGAAGTCCTTGATGGCACACCCTTCGATGGCATCGAGATCCTCGATTCTCACGTTTCCAACAACGGTGCGCAAACCCGCGAGACCGTCGAGGTTATCCAGAACCGGGCAGTTCATCAGCGTCAGGCCGACTCCAATGGCGTCCAGCTCCCGTGCGGACTCGAGGCCTGCGAGGGATTCGAGCTGGGCACAGGACAAGACAAGGATGTTGCCGTGCACGTCGGTGCCGCCCAGGGCAGCAACCGAGGTCAGTGCGCTGAGGTTGATGAGTCCAAGAGAGCGCAAACTCTCGAGGTTCACGCCGTCCAGGGTCTCCAGTGTCGAGTCCAAAACGGAGCCTGCTCCCACTGAGAGCGACCGAAGCGAACGGATTCCCTGCAAGCCGTCCAAACTTCGGAGTGCGGTGTTTCGAATGCTGATTCCGGCCTGGTCTGCGCTTGCGAGGGCACTCAATCCCTGGAGCGAAGTGAGCTGCGGGTTGTCATGCAAATCCAGACCGTTGCGAACCGTGGTGAGCCCCGACAGTCCCTGCAGATTCGTGATGCCAAGACGCTGGAGCTTGATGGTGTCTACCGAGGTCAGACCTTCCAGGCCACTCAGGCTCGAAACATTGGATCCAGAAATCGAAACGAAACCGGCCGTCTGAAGCGACGAGAGTCCCGACAGGTCGGTGAGAGCCTCGCCGGCAATCGTGAGGCCCCCGAGTACGTCCGCGATGGGTCCAAGTCCGGACAGGCTCGTGAGGCTACTGTTGGTGTCTATTAGAATGTTGCCCACACTGCCGGTCAGCCCGCCCAAACCAGCTAAGTTGGTCAGGCCGTCAAACCGGAAGATCTGCAGACTGCTGACGGTGGTCAGGTTGGCCAGGGGGAGCAGATCGGTAACGCCGGCGCATTCAAGAAGGGCCAGAGATCTCGTCGCCACCAGGTTCTCCAGACCCAGCAGGCTGTTCAGCGAGGTGTTGAGGCGTAACTTGATTCCGCCCTCGATGTCGATCAGACCCTGCAGACCGTCGAGGTTTGGCAGGAGGTCGTTTCCCTGCACCGAGAACTCCGCCGTGACCACGGTCAGATTGGAAAGGGGCGCGAGCGTGAGCAGCCCTGGATTGTTGAATACACTTAAGGACTCAACCTGATTCAGCTCCGAAAGAGCATCGAGATTGGTGATGTCACTGGCTTCGCCAATGATCGCCGGACCCACCTGGAGGTTTCGCGCTTCGCGAATCCCGGACAGTTCGTCGAGTTGCGCCTGCGTGGTCACCGTGTAGTCCTGCGGCGTCCCCGAGCACTCACCCAGCAACAGATCGCGCGACTCGGGGTCGCCTTCGAAAAGCGCAGAGTGCGCGTAGTAACACAACACCTCGAGATCGGTGACCGCGTTCTCATTCAGCTGAAAATCCTGCTCTCCAGCCACGAAGCTCACCGTGTCGAAAGAGACCGGATTTCCGTCGAGGTCGAAGCGGGCCGTGCGTGTCGCACCACCGGTGAATCCGTCCCCGTTGAGATCGTAACGAGAGTAGTCCGGTTCGACCGCGTCTTCGCCGTCGCTGAACGCGATCGTGTAGAGACGAATATCGTGTTCGTCGAATACAAGGTTCTCGCCCGGTGCATCACTGTCTCCGGCAACGTCCAGAATGGCCGTACGGATTGGCATGTGGAGACCCGATTCCACGGTGGGGTCCAGAGCAAGCACGGCCGTGTAGGCATCGACCACGCCGGGATTCGCCGAGACGAGATACGCGTGGTGCAGGATCGTACGGAGCTGTGGTCCCGTCCGCTCGACATCGAGAAGCCACAAATAGGCCGCAAGACCGGCCAGTTGCGATGTCGCCGCTCGGGATCCGGCGTAGTCCCCGGTTGTACCGTCACAGCGATCGCCGTCGCTCACACGACACGGCCCAAGAACGTTCTCGCCGACCATCCGTACGTCCGAGCCGACGCCCGACTCGGGGGCTTCGCTACCGTCGGCCCGCGAATGACCTACCGACAGATTGTTCGTGGTTCGTGTCGCGGCCCCGGGCGTGGTCGCGAGCATTTCTTCAAAGGCCGCGAGCTTGACTTCGCTGATGTCGGGGTCACGCGCGGCCAGAGCAGCCAGGTCTTCATCGGAGGCCGCGAGGCCGAAGGGCGTGGCCAACCGGGCCAGGGCCGCATCACCCTGCGCGGCCCCAAAGTCGCCGGCCGTACTGCTCGTGAAGATTCGGTTTGCGATGCTCTGCGTGGTAGCACGCCAAACCAAAGCTGCCATGGCGCGCTCATAGGGTCCAGCGACATCGAAATCGTCCGTCCAGTCGATGGCGTGACAGATCACGACATCGCCTTGTTCGGGTATCGCGCTTCGCATGGCGAAGACCCTGTCCACTATGGGCAGGAACGCGACGGGGAGCGAGAGGATGGTGAGGTTCGTGGGTTCGGGGTGAGTTGCAACGAAGTTGTCGGCATTTGGACGCCCGACCGCGACGCCCGTGCTGTACGTACCCAGATTCCCCCACTCCGGCAGAATGTCGCCGAGATATCCGCCGACGGTTCCTACGACCAACCCGCCAATGGAGACGAACTGCTGACCGGGGATGTCGGGATGCGGCGTGTCATCGACGTAGTAGTCAGGCACCAGAATCGACGTGCCGCCGATATCGCCGCTCAACGAGCGTGCATTCCACGCCGCGCTCAACCGGGCCAACACCTGCGCGGGGGCAGCGTCCTTCGCGCCCGCGACGTGGATCTGGGGAGTGGTTTCGATGCTCAAGCCGTCGCCGTCGCCGGCCGGGCCCACGTACGAGAAGGCCTGGGTCGCGACCAGACTGGCCGCAAGCGTCAACGCCTCGGCGCGACTCTCGACCGGATCGATCACGAGCGTCACAACCGGTATGCCCTGGATCATGGTGACGATGCGCGCGTCATGATCTACGAGGGCGTCGTTGACGGCACGGGTGGTGGCCCCCGGTGCGACGATCGCCACCAGTCGGGATGTGAACAAGCCATCCACCAGGTGGGCGGGATTCACCTGGCTGGGCGGAAGGTTGCCAATCGCAGTGCGCGCGGGGCCGCTGTCGTCACCTTCGAGGAGAATACCGTCGGGGTTCGGCGGCAAGACGTCCGGAGGTCCGGGGTCGGGAGTCGGCGCGACCGGATCGCTGGCGCAGGCGGCGAATAAGGCACAGAACAACACCATCGCGGTGAACCGCGAAGCAGGGACAAGCAGGCATCGCCGCATGATTTCCTCCGGAGACTGGGATCGGGGCCTTCCGGAGGTGTTGTTTGGGGGTGCTCGTACATCTCCCGCGTTTACCGCCGGCCTGCGTCAGATCCAACCGGAGTGGCAAGCGGAGTGCACCGCGATCGAGTCATTTGAGCAACGTGGCCCGTGCCGTGGTGGCGCCCTGATATCGGCGTCCTGCACGAAGTCACGGGACAGGCTCGAAACCGAAAATTCAGCTACCGAGACTACATCGGACTATTCCAAGAGCAGGCCTAACTGGGGCACACCCACCCGGGTGTCAAGATCCCGACACCGGCTCCTCGTGCTCACGGCACAGCAGGTCGATTTCGACCCGGCGCAGCGGCTCGCCCGTCAGCCCGCATTGGTAGCCGGCGCCCTGGGTCTGGAAATGACGGCACGTATGACAGATGCCGAACGACCGGCCGTCGTTGTCGCGTTGCAGCTCGCGCAACAGGCCTTCCAGGTCACGCTCCAGTTCCGCAGTCGATCCCAGCCCCTTGGCCGCCGCCAGAAGCGGAGCCGGCGGGCTGGTGTCCTTGTGTACGCGGCGTCCCGCCGCGGTGAGCTGCAGGTGGGTCTTGCGCCCGTCGTCGGCGTCGGGCGAGGCCGAAAGTAGACCCTTCTTCCTCAACAGCAGCAGCGTCTGCGACGCCGTGCCCTTGGTCAGCCCCAGGTATTCGGTCACCGCGACCGGCGTGTCGCTGTAGCGATTCGCCTGGGCCAGAAACCTAAGTGCCTGCAAATGAATTGGTTGCAAGCCATGACGAGCCGCTGACCGGCGGTCGGACGAGCGCAGCAACAGTCCCAGACGATCGATGAGTTCAAACAGTTTCATAGCCACATGATATCGACTCGATACGACCTTGACGAGAGCGGAAATCGTTCTATCGTATCGACTCGATACTATCATTCCCAAACCCAGGAGGTTCGCCATGCGAATCGTCGTAGCACTCGCCATGGTCTGCGGCCTCGCGCTGACCCTCGCTACTCCAGCCACCGAGGCCGCCATGAACGAGATCCCCGGATACACCCACGGACGCCCCGACCTGCCCACCTCGCCGATCAGTCCGGAAGAGTTGGCGCTGATCGAAGAGTCGCTCCTGTTCGGCGACGAAGATCGCGAGGCACTGCGAATGTCCGAGGCCATCCTGGCTCCGCAGGTCGAGGAGATCCTCGATGTGTGGTACGGCTTCGTGGGCTCGAAGCCCCAGCTACTGCAGTACTTCTCGAGCGCCGACGGCAAGCCCGACATGGAGTACCTGGCCGCCGTGCGCAAGCGCTTCGGGCAGTGGATCCTCGACACCGCGCGGGCGAAGCACGACCAGGATTGGCTGAACTACCAACACGCCATTGCTGTTCGTCACCATCGCACGGGAAAGAACCGCACCGACAAGGCCAACGCGATCGACCATATCCACTTTCGCTACCTGCCCGCGCTGTTCTACCCGATTACCGCCACGTTGAAGCCGTTTCTGGCCAAGTCGGGTCACAGCGCCGAACAGGTCGAGGCGATGCACCAGGCGTGGCAGAAGTCGGTACTGCTGCAGGTCATTCTGTGGAGTCACCCGTACGTGCGCGACGGAGACTTCTGAGAAGGGCGCTCTGATCTACCGCAACAGAGTAATGCGCCGGGCATCTGCCACTGATCGGTCACCCGAAACACGCAGCAGGTACACGCCGTTGCTCACCACCTGACCACTCTCGTCGGTCCCGTCCCAGCGCACGTGATGCGTTCCCGCGCGGGCCACGCTGTTCATCAGCGTGGCCACGCGACGCCCCCGCAGGTCATACACCTGTACGCTCAGCGATTGGGAACGCGGCACATCGAGAGACACGGTAGTAGCGGGACTAGCGGGGTTGGGAAAGACGCTGGCAATCCGAGGAAAGTCAACGATTGCCATCACCTCGACCGTCACCGGACCCAGGGCCGCAAGCAGGTAACCTGACTCTTCACGAATCTCGACCCGGTAGGTCCAGGTTCCTTGTCCCGGGTTGCTGACGATCTCGACCCGACCTGTTTGATCGCTGGTGCCTTGCGTATCTAAGACTTCAGACACGCGAGACCTACGCAATACACTGTAGGCGATGGCCGTTGCGTCAGCTGCGTCCCAGCTGAGGACGACCCTCGAGCCGCTGGTGCGAGCCAGGAAACCGGAGAATCCCACCGGCACCCCGGTGTCGGGAATCAGCATCCGCACACGGCCCGCCTGGTCGCTGGTCACATAGAGCACTCCTTCGGGTCCGGGCACGATCTCGAGCGGCATCCGGATGTTAGCGTCGACGGCGGGGATTCCGTCACCGTTGTACGACGTGCCACCGGCACCAGCTACAGTTTCGATAACTCCCGCTGGATCGATGCGTCGAACGCGCAGGTTGCCTCGGTCCGCGAAATAGAAATAGTCAGCTTTATCGCGATACATTCCGACAGGCACAGAGAGCTGCGCACTTGTCGCGAGACCTCCATCGCCAGAGAAGCCGTCACCGTTTCCCCCGGCAATGGTGTGAATGACTTGGTTCGTGTCGATCATGCGGATGCGCGCGCCACTCAACTCGGCCACGAAAATACGCCCGTCGTCAGTCACGAGGACCCCCCCGGGGCGATTCATCGTGCTGTCGATCGCGGGCCCACCATCACCAGTTGAAGAAAAGCTTCCGTTGCCAGCTATCGTGCGGATGCGTCCATCCAACCCGATGACCCTGAGGCGGTTGTTGTCGGTGTCAGCGACATACAACTCGCCTGAGGGAGCCAGAAAGATATCTTCGGGCCGGTTCATCTCGCCGTTGATGGCGAGACCACCGTCCACGGCGTAGCCGTTTTCGCCCGTGCCCGCGAAGTGATGGATCGTACCATCGGGATCGATGCGACGGATGCGGGGTGCGGTTTGAAGGACGTACAAGGTACCGTCGGGGGCGCGTGCCAGGTCCTTGGGATTCATGGTGGCATCGATTGCCGCGCCACCGTCACCGTCCCACCCGTCTTCTCCAATCCCCGCGTACGTCGATACGACGCCCGACGTATCTACACGCCGAACGCGGTAGTTCCCTCGGTCGGCGATGAACACTTCACCGCCGTCGGTGAAAGCAAGGTCGGAGGGGATGAAAAAGGACGCGTCGCTGACAGGACCACCGTCCCCGCCATATAGGGGAGTCCCATTGCCCGCAACCGTCTGAATCGTGCCATCCAAATCAATACGACGGATGCGAGAAGAACCAAAGTCCGAAACGTAGATTCGACCCTGATCATCAACATCGAGATCAAAGATCTCGTCCATCTGCGCAAATCTAGCCGGACCGCCATCTCCTGAGTCTCCACGGACTCCGGTTCCCGCGATGGTGTGAATGATGCCGTCGGAGTCCACTCGCCGAACCACACCGTTCCAGCGATCGCCTATCACGAGATTGCCCTCTGAATCGAAGGCGACCGCCACACAACGACCAAGGCGAGCGTCAGTCGCGAGGCCTCCGTCACCGTCGAACGTCGTTCCGCCGAGTGAGCCCGCCACCGTCTCGATGGTGCCGTCGAGTCTTACTCGACGTACTCGACCGTCGTCCTCATCGGCAATCAGGAGCTGGCCCAGCGCGTCGAGAATCAAGCCCTGAGGTTGCTCGAAGGAGGCTTGGGTAGCCGGCCCCCCATCGCCTGACCCTGACTGGCCCCGCTCCCCATTTCCGGCAAACGCCAGGATAGTGCCCGTCGCGTCGATGAGCCGCACGCGCGTCTTCTCGGAGATGTAGATTCGCCCGCCCGGACCAATGGTGAGGTAGCGAGGATCCTCCAATGTAGCGCTGGTCGCAGGCCCCCCATCCCCGGACGAACCTTCGACGCCCCAGGTCCCCGCCACCGTTTCGATAGTCCCATCGGGAAGAATTCGGCGGATCACGTCCCACAAAGAGTCACAGAAATAGACGCTCCCATCCGGGCCATACTCGACATCCTTCGCCGAGCTGACATCGGCCTCCATCGCCAGACCACCGTTGTTCTCAGCGAAGTTGGGCGGGCGAATTCCGGCGACGGTTATGATGTTATGATTGGAGTCGATACGACGAACGACTGAGTTCGCCGCTACAGCAATCTCGGTGGACGCATCAACGGCGATCCCTAGACACCACACATTCGTCTCATCCGCCGGAACGTTGTTGGGGAGACCAATGCCGATGTAGGTTCCAATGCGGAAGGACTCAGTAGCCGCGCTTGAGTCCAGCGGAATAGTGGCAGGCAACCACAACGCCACGAGGAGCGCACGTACGGACATGGACATAGCCACGCTCAGCATCGCTGGACCCTCAGCGAATGAGTACAATCTTTTCCCGCAAGTCCATCCCAGATCCCGCAACCCTTATCAAGTATACACCAGATGCCACAGAGGCGCCCTTTTCGTCGGATCCGGCCCAACCAAGGTCCATCGGCAACCCTGCGGAAACCCTGTGCCTGGAAACGAACACCTTGCGCCCAGCTAAGTTGTAGACCTCCAGCGAGATCTCACCTGACACTTTGGGCCAGAGTCGAATCGTTGCATTCGTCCGAATGGGATTTCGCAACATCACCAGACGACTACGCTCGGCGGATTTCCTCATCTGCTCAGGCTCTACACTAGTACGCTTTGCCGTGGATCTGCCCTTCGATGAGACCATCGGAGCTGCTTGCGTCGACAGCGCAGCGCCAGACGAGTCCAATTCGGTCTCAGAGGGCACGGTGAGGTCATCTATGGACACTGCGACCCAAAACTGCGCTCCTGATATCCCCTCCAAGAAGAGACGGGAGCAGTCTAGTGACCGGCCCCCACCATTGCTTTTGAGGTACTCGACGTTCGGAGTGCTCGTGGTCGCCAACACCAACTCTGAAACCGAAGGAACCGACCCCTGCCCCCAAGCGACCTTCAAGCGTGCTATTGGGTCTTCTAGACCAGACAACCATCCGATCAGCTGATCAGGAAGGGCCAGCGAGGCAGCGACCACCTCGTCAGTGTTCGCGATGTCGAACTGAAACGCTAAGACAGCGGGCGACTCCGTGACGAGCGTCGACTCAGTCGGCACGAAAGTCGCCCCGGCCGCTGGCGTCGCGCTGGATGCCAGCGCGGCGAGCCCAAGCGTAATATCAAGGAGGAGTGCATTCTGGATCCGCATAGTTTACCTGCCCGATGAATTTCGTGGCTTTCGGGGGACACGATCCCCAGAAATTGCTTTCCGCTTGAACTGTAGTGCTCGAGTTTAGATTCGAAACGTGCTTGAACGAATTACCGCTGATGTCGTTCTCGCCCCCCGAAACTCCTGTGCCCAGGTCTGCTGTGGCGTTCGCGTTAACCGCCACACCGATAGTGTTTGATTTCAACTCGCTGGCCGAGACCTCAGCGAATGCCGTTCCGTCGACCGAGAGCCCTGCGACCCCGTTGCTGTTCAGTCTGGCGTCCGTAACAGTTGCCGACCCATCTAGGATCTGCAGGCCGTTACTTCCATTCCCCGACAGCTTGGTACCCTGACCCAACACCACCGACGCACCGTCGATCTTCATCCCGTTAGCCCCGTTGAACCGCGAAACCACCTCCCACGTCCCTACAAGGACAGAATCAACGACGAGTATGCCCTCGACATCGCAGTTTTCCACAGTAAGCAACCCCGATCCAGCCACAACAGCGCTTCCTGTAACCAACAGTCCCGATCTACCTGGACCGCTGCCGTTGATCGTAAGTTCGGGCCCCAACACTTGGTCACCGCCGGAAACGATCAGTGGCGTCAACGTAGAAGACGAGATTGTCATATCACGCAAAACCGATCCGGGCGCAAGATTGGAGACGATGACCCCGGCGGTATTGGTAAACACAGACTGCCCTTCCACAGTTAGCGACGCAAAGTGTACGTCCAGGGCGCTCCCCGCGACGTCAGTGATGGAAGACCCCGTGATAGACAGGACTCCACCAATCGTGTTGCTGACCGCGTCCCCCGAAATATCGGCGAGTGAGCAATTCGTTAGTGTGGCATCTGCTGACGCGGCCCAATTGATTCCGCCGATACAATTACTGATCTGACTCGCCACCAGCGAAATATCGTTGAACAACATGATTCCGATTCTACAGTAGGAAGCATCGATGTTCGCAGCATCGACGCTACCCTTGACCGTCAGTCCGACATCCGCATTCCTGATTCGAAGTAGGTGCCCATTCGTTACCAGGCTCCCACCGGGAGCGACCGTGATTCCCTTCCATGTTCCCACATCGGTATCACGATCGTATGTCGCGAAACTAACGTCGCCCGCAAGAACGAGCGTGCCCTCCACAACTACTTCGACGGTTGAAGTCGAGCCTTCGACGAGAACGGGCTGCAAAGAACCGATGCCGGGGCCTATCGTAAGCGTCGTGCCGGATGCAACCGTTATGGTGTTCGCGAGAACAAACGCGTCCTTGTTTGCGAGCGTCAGATCTGCGTCCAGCGTTCCGCCCGAGACGTACTCCACGTCCCGCACGGCAGACTGCCTGATCGCCCGACCCGCGTTCAACACGCCTCCGCCTGCTTTTCCTGAGAACTCGAAGATCTCGTTCTCGCTTCCCAACTTCCCGATGTTGACATCGTTTGGATTCGGCGGAATTTCGTCGCACTGGTTTGCGGTTCCGAATTCCAATAAATCACCGCTGATGCCGTTGTCGCCGTTGTGAACGGGTGTTCGATCAGCATATGTCATGATGATGTCTTTGACGTCCCCGGGCTGTAAACTGATATCGCGCGACCAGATGCCCGCAACGACGGCGGACGTGATGGCCGTAGAATACGAAGTTCCCCAGTTGTAACCGAAAAGGCTACAGGGTACGGCAGCACAATCTTCGGTCCCGCAGAGTTCCGTAGAAAAGACGTTTAGTCCTTCGCAAGAGGGATCACTGCTGTTCTGGTTGGTCCTCGCGCCACCGGGGGCCAGAACATCAATGATCGGCGAACATGACGGATGTCCCGGTTCTGGAGCCACGAAACGACTATATTCCGACCATCCGCGACCAGTCGCTGAGGTGGACGGCCCGTTACACTCACACTCACTTTCCGCAGACGATTCGAACAGCCGAACAGCCCCTACGGCAATAACAGAGTCGTAGTCTGGCCAGAGGTGGCAACCTGAGAAAGCCGCTGGATACTTGACCTTCCAGTCAGCGCCGCTGACCGGGGGCACGCAAATGGGAGGGTTCGGGAATCCATCGTCAGCCCAAAAGGCATCTTCTTCATTTCCAGCAGCCGCAACGACAATGACTTTGTTCGTTGCATGCAACGCTGATACGCGCGAGTGAAGGTTCGCTTTGTCTTGCGAAGAGAGAACGTGTTCCTCGAACCCCAGACTCATCGATGCTACGAATCGCTTGTCCGGAAACTGAGCAACCCGGAGCGCAAGCTCGTCCATGGCATTCAAAAGGTGGTCTAGGTCTAGCGTTAGGTTTCCGCCTGAGTTCGAACCGACTTTGAACACCCAGAGGGGATTGTCATAGGCGATCCCAGCCGACCCTTGCGCATTCGGTATCGCAGAAATGATTCCCGCCATCGCAGTCCCATGGCCCGCCGTGTCTCGGGGCGAGGTCTCATCCAAGAAACCGAACGGCGGATCGCAGACTCCTTCGCCGCTAAACGATTCGAACAAGACGATGCGAGAGCTGAAATCTTCGGGGCCGTTCGTACTGATATCCGCTTTGAATTCGCTGTTATCGGTATCGATTCCAGTATCGAAGAGAACAACTATCACTTCGCTATGGTCGGTGCCGTCATAAACCGACCAAAACTCCTTGAGCCCGAGTGTTGAAAGTTCAGGGAAATCTTCGAGCCCATCAGTTGGGTCTGTATCGTAAAACCACCAATTGGCGATATCAGGATCCGTCGGGATCGCCTCGAAGGTACCTAGAGCAGACGGGAATACTTCTTGAGCCGCAAGGCTAGGATCCGAGGACGCAATTTCGCAAGAGCGGAGAGTATGGATCTGACTGGCCGGCAACACTTCCGGCGACGCCGCCTCAGCCAACCCGGCAGAAGTCTGGCAGATGAACCCAGACAGGGAGAGCAATGGAACGGCGACCCAAGTTCGACAAATGGTTCCTATCATCTCGCTCTCCTTTCTTGTGGCACGTAAACATTACTACTGACGGCCAGTAACTGTCCCCAATAATTACTGTGATCGCGAGACCCATTGTCACAACAAATAGCTCGACTTTCGTTTCTCCTTCTCCTTCTATCGCTTGTTGTCGCCATACGCTCCGAGCAGGCCACTCTGCGGGCTACTATGCGCACCGCCACGCGCTCGGATAGACTCATCGCTGCCAGATTCTTGCCCTCGATTCTGCCCGGGGAGGCTGAATGCTGTTCCGCTCTACCGTCGCCGCGCTTCTGTCGGCGGCGACCCTTTGTTTCGCCACCGCCGCCCTCGCCGCTCGCCCCGCCCCAAACCCCGCTACCGACGCAGCCGACCGCACCGCGGCCTGGGAACTCCACCAGAAACTGGAGTCAGAGTCTGCCTTTGCCGGCCTCCCCTGGCGCAGCGTAGGCCCCGTGGACCAGGGCGGCCGCCTCATCGACATCGAGGTCCACCCCGAGCAGCCCTATACCTTCTATGTGGCCTTCGCCTCGGGCGGCCTGTGGCGCACCACCAACAACGGGCAGGACTTCGAGCCTCTGTTCGACGATCAGCCCACCATGATCATGGGCGACGTGGCACTGGACCCCAACGACCCCCAGACCATCTGGGTGGGCACGGGCGAAAACAATTCTTCGCGTTCGTCCTACAGCGGCATGGGCGTGTTCCGCTCCACCGACGGCGGCGAGACGTTCGAACACATGGGCCTCACCGATACCGATCGAATCGGCCGCATCCTGGTGGACCCGCGCGATTCCAAGCGCGTGCTCGTGGCCGTACTTGGCCGCCTGTACACACCCACCGGCGAACGCGGCATCTTCCTGACCGAAGACGCCGGCAAGAACTGGCGCAAGGTGCAGTCGGGTGAAACCGATTGGACCGGCTTCATCGACATGGTGCGCGACCCTTCGAACCCCGACGTGCTGTTTGCCGCGGCGTGGGATCGCTCGCGCCGACCCTGGAACTTCGTGGAAGGCGGCACCGGCAGCGGTGTGTACAAGAGCACCGATGCGGGCACGAGCTGGGAAAGAGCAGGCGACGGTCTGCCCAGCGGACCGCAGGTCGGTCGCATTGGCCTGACCATCTGTCGCGACGAACCCTCGGTCATGTACGCCTACGTCGACAACCAGGAACTGCTTGCCGAAAAAGACTGGGACCTGGGCGACTCGGCCATTACGCCCAAGCGAATGCGCAACATGAGCAAGGAAGATTTCCTGGCGCAGGATCCCGAGGCCGTCGAAGACTTCGTGCGCAGCTACGACCTGCACCCTTCGATCGACGGTCCCAAACTTACCGAGATGATCGAGAACGACGAGATCGCCGTGGAAGAACTCGTGGACTCGTTGAACGACGCTAACGCCTCGTTGTTCAACACCGACATCCGCGGCGCGCAGGTGTGGCGCAGCACCAACTCCGGCCGTTCGTGGAAACTGGCCCACGCCGATCCCATTCGCGATCTGGGCTACACGTACGGTTACTACTTCGGAACCATCCGCGTGGCTCCCGATGATCCTGACCGCCTGTACATCATGGGCGTGCCCATGGCGCGCTCGGACGACGGCGGCAAGACCTGGCGCGGAATCGACAAACAACAGATGCATGTGGACCACCAGTCCATGTGGATCGACGGTGACAACTCCCAACGCATCCTCAGCGGCAACGACGGCGGCTTGGCGGCCAGCTACGACGGCGGCGAAAGCTGGCTGGTACTGAACTCCATTGCGGTAGGACAGTTCTACACGGTGGCCGTGGACATGGCCGAGCCCTACCACATCTACGGCGGCCTTCAGGACAACGGAACCTGGAAGGGCTCGAGCCTGTCCGAGGTAGGCGATGCCTGGAGCCGCGTGGGTGGCGGCGACGGCATGTACGTGCAGATCGATTCGCGCGACGACGCCACCGTGTACTCGGGATTCCAATTTGGCTACTACGGCCGCAGTGGTCCCGACGGAAATCACCGCGTGCGTCCCCGCAACGAATTGAAGGATCCGCCGCTTCGGTACAACTGGCAAACGCCCATACTCCTTTCCTCCCACAACCAGGACATCGTGTACTTCGGCGCCAACAAGATGTTTCGCAGCATGGACAAGGGCGAAACCTGGACCGCGTTGAGCGACGACCTGACCCGCTCGGAAAACCGCGGCGACGTTCCTTTTGGCACCATCGCCACCCTCGATGAGTCTACGTTCCGGTTCGGATTGCTATGGGCGGGTACCGACGATGGATACGTCCACGTGAGTGAAGACGGCGGGCACACCTGGAAGGACGTAAGCGATGGCTTGCCAAGCGACCGCTGGGTGTCACGCATCGAGTCGTCGATACACAACGAACGCGTGGCCTACGTTACACTGAACGGGTATCGGAACGACGATATGACCGCGTACGTGTATCGCACCGAAGACCTGGGCACCTCGTGGCAGTCCATTGCGGCGGGCATTCCCGCCGAGCCGGTCAACGTGATCCGCGAAGACCCCGAAGCGGCCAACGTGTTGTACGTGGGAACCGATCGGGGCGTGTACGTAACAACCGACATCGGCGCCAGCTGGTCGGCGCTGCAAGGCGGGCTACCCAACACGCCCGTGCACGACCTGGTGGTTCATCCCCGCGACGGTGAATTGGTCGCCGGAACCCACGGCCGTAGCGTCTGGGTGGTCGACGTGGTCCCCATCCAACAACTGGACGACGAAGTGCGTGCGGCCGACGTCCACCTGTACGACCTGGACGAGGTGCAGGCCCAGCGTTGGTGGCGCGGTCGCAACTCCCGTTGGTTCTACGACGATGACGACGCTCCCACCACCACTTTCACGTTCTGGAGCGCCCGTGGCGGCAAGGCCAAGCTCACCGTGCTGGACGCAGACGATCGCGAGCTGCAGACGGTCAGTTTCGACGCCATCGTCGGCATGAACGCGTTCGAATGGAATCTGCGCCTGGACCGCAAGAAGGCGATCGACGCCGAGAAAAAGCGTGTGCGTGAAGAAGATCGCAAGACGCGTGAAGATGGGGAAACCGTTGAAACCAAAGGGGCAAAGGCGCGTACCCCGTGGGCCGAGGCGTTTGAGCTGGGCTGGCCTCTGTACATAACGGGCGGCGAATACAAGGTCCGGATCGAGATTCGGGGACAGAGCGACGAGCAATCGCTTACAGTCAAGGCACCTCCTGCTCGCGATCCGCGCATGTCGGCCCCGGCTACGCGGCCCGGAAAACTCCACCCCTGAGCACGCCGCCCGTGGCGACGTGCCGTGCCCCTTGTGGGTGCGGAAGGATGACGCCATGGGGAACGTCCAAGTGTCCAACGCTCTGGCCGCCGTGGCCGTGGTATTGGCGGTCGCATTGTTCGGCCCCGGCTGTCGCGGCACCACGCCGGGCGTATCCGACGCGCGCATTTTCGGGCAGGTGGTGAAAAGCGAGAATGGCGAGCCCTACCGGGCCCTGGCCATCGCACTGCTCAACGAAGAGAAGGTGCGCATCGTCGCCACCGTCGAGCCCGACGAAAACGGCTTCTACGAATTCACCGGAGTGGCGCGCGGAACCTACGTGGTCGTGGTGTACGACGAGGCCCGTCAGTTGTTCCACACGGCCAGAGCAAGCTACCGGGTAGAACCAGGCGACGAGTTGGAACTGGACCTGCCCATGATGGCCGGGTTCAACCTGAACGACCTGTCGCTGCGCCTGGTGGGGCGCGTGGTCGACTTTGAAACAGAGGAACCGATCGAGGGCGTGGTGGTGGAATCGACCCATCTGGGCGAAGGAACCCTCACCCTCTTTTCCGAGATCCGTGGCCACAGTTCGGCCCTTACCGACGTCACCGACGCCGAGGGCCGGTTCCTGCTGTTTCCCGCGTCCGTTCTCGAAACAGCCGAAGGCGTACTGGTGCCGCATTTGAGAGCGGCCAAGACCGGCTACCGAGGCGGCTTCGAGGGCCCCTGGGAACGCAATCGCATTCCTCAACTCATTACGGTTCGGCTCCAGCGCGGAGAAGACGACGGAGTGGTGACCGGACGCATCACGACCTTGGAAGGAGCTCCCAAGGCGGGGGTTCCCGTGGCTCTGGAGTGGCGACGCTTCGCCTTCAACTTCCCCAAGGATGGTCTGGTGTTCGGACCGCGCGTTGGTCAGCTGTGGCCCGGCGCGACGCCACGCACCGACGCGCGCCTCGCCAAACAGGCCTTTCCCGGAGCGGTGGGCGTAAGCGACGCCGACGGTTTCTTCCGCATTGAAGGTCTGCCCGTGGGCGGCTACGTAGCCGACCCATCCTACCCCCGCGGTGACGGATGGACCGGTGAACAACTTCAAAACGTGGCGATCGACAGGGCAGGGCAGGTCGCCAACATCGGCGTGCTCCGAGTTACACCCGCGGTCATCCCGCTTGGACCCACCGATGGCATGGAGCTCAAACCATGGCAGCTACGGTTCGACTGGAATCCGGTGCGGGGAGCGCAACAGTACCTGGTAGAGATCGTGCGCTTCGACGGCTGGACACACTTCTACCCCACCAACAACACGTTCTACGACCCCAATCCGCTGGGCTTCGATGACGTAGGCAACTATCGGTGGAATTTGATCGCCACGAAGGAACTGGGCTTCGAGGTGGGCCGCACCGAACGCGAGCGGGCCTTCACGATCACCGAAAACGACGTGCAGCAGGCCGCCGGCGGCGAGTCGCTCAAGGGGTTCTGGAACCCGCCCACCGGTTACTCCCCGTAGGCCTCGTCGTAGTCGGCCATAGACGCCTTCACGACCGCTTCGGCGGCCTCTCGCCCGTACACGCTTTCGATCGAGACCGTGGATTCCTGACCGGGAATGAGTTTGTAGGTTCCAAAGTAGTGCCGCAGCCGTTCGACGATCACGGGCGGAATGTCCTTGAGATCCGTGGCATTGCCCCAGACGTTGTCGTTGGATAACACGGCGATGATCTTGTCGTCGGCCTCGTCGGCGTCGATCATCTGCAGTCCGCCGACCACGCGCGCCGACACGATCACTTCACTGCGATTGATCGGCCGCTCGCTCAATACACAGATGTCCAGTGGATCGCCGTCGCCGCGACTGGCCGGCGACAGATCGCCGACCCGCTTTCCGCAGTAGGTGCGGGGAATGAAACCGTACAACGTGGGCGGTTGCGAAGAACTGCGTTGCGGCCGGTCGATGCGCAGGTACCCCGTGGCCTTATCCACTTCGTACTTCACCAGGTCGAACGGCGTGATCTCGATGTAGGCGTTGACCATGGAGGGGGCGCCCTCGCCCACCTCCAGGCCATGCCAGGGATGCGGTCGCCAACGGTAGAACGGTTCGGGAAAGCTCACTGCAACACCTCTGTATCGGAGTTCACCGCCACCCATGTGTACCAGAACGTATCAAATCCCGCGATCGCGCGGACGGAATCGTCGCTCGCGGCCAGCTTCGCTGCGTCTTCAGGTCCCGCAATCGACGACGCCAGCGACCTGGTCACAAGATAGGCTTGAGTCGATGCAAACATCGAAACACCCGGCTCGCGATATAGCCACACGCCCTGCTCTCCATCATCGCTCGTTACCGGAAACCACTTACCACCTTCGATCGCTGAGTGTGGTACTGCGAACTCCTTTTCGAGCACGCGATGTTTCTGTGGAAGAAGCGGTGAGTAGCGAAAAGCAAAGATGTTGGCCTTGGGCTCCAATCGATCATCGTCGATCTTCAGATCGCGAAACGTCCCGTCCGACGTGAAGTAGTTCTCGTACGGGTTGCGGTCGGAGTGCTCGGCGCCATCCACCGACAGCACCTTTGTGTCGGGGTGCAGCTTGCGCCATTCACCCCAGGTGGTCTTCGTGCCGGCATCGGCAATCTCTTTCAGCGGCGATCCGTCGAGTTCGCCACCAATGGCCGAGCCGGTCATGATCGACCACCAACTGTCGGTCTCGCGGTCGCGCATGATCAGGGCGGCGTCCATCAACGCGCCCGACGCTTCAAAGTTCAGTTCCTGGTCTTCGTATGATCGGTCGTACACGACGGCCGTATTTGCCAGTGGTCACCAAACCGCCGCGAAGGCGTGCTCGCCTACCCGATCGTTGACCACCTCGTGGCGGTTCAACAGGTTCAGGCTGTAGGCGCGGGCCTCGCCGTCCAGGGCCACGCCCAGGATCCAGGCGTCGTCGGCAATCTCGGCCTCGTCGGCCTCGACAAATTCAGGCGCGAAGATGGCGGGAATGCCGCCCCGCTCAAGCAGCTGCTCCACCCCCTCGGGGAGGCTGTCCGAAGCCAGCATCGCGACCGCGCTGGCCAGGACGATGCTCATATATATGGCTGGGATCATCAAATCGGTCCTGCTCTGGGGGAGAGGCTCAAAAGAGGGTACGGTGGTACTGTGGGGGAAGTGACCACCCCGGATCAACCCACTATCTCGGATTGTAACTCGCCCCACCCCTGGGACGTTTCTCTCTCGAAGCCAGCGTAGGGACCCTTGAATGGATCGCAGGATCTTCGAAAACCTCCTTCGGGAGCACAAAGACGCCATCTACGGCTTCGCGTTCTATCTGCTTGGAAATGCAGAAGATGCGGAGGATGTGACCCAAGATGTCTTCATCTCTCTGTGGAACGCAGGGGAGGAGATCGAGGTCAAGGCGGCCAAGTGGTGGTTACTGCGGGTGTGCAAAAACGCCTGCCTCGATCTCCTCCGCCGTAGAAAGGTGCGTCAGCGTGCAAAGACCGACGGTAAGGTCCTGGGGCGCGGTCGCGTCGGTATCGAGCACATGGAGTCCGCCCGGCGGGAGCAGATTCTGGACGTGAGCGACGCGGGCGAGGGCGCGCTCCAGACCGAACTGGCCATGGACATGGAACGCGTGTTCGAGGTCATGCGCGGGCTGAAGGAGCCGCAACAGTCGATCATCATCCTGCGGGAGATGCACGACTTGAGCTACGAAGAGATCGCCGAGACCCTGGAATTGTCCATGAGCGCGGTAAAGGTCTACCTGCACCGCGCGCGCAAGAAGGTTCGAGACACTTTCGCGGCCGATAACCCGGCCGCAACCCCGCACCAGGCGGGAGAAACGACATGAAGAAGCATACGAACATTTCCTGCGACGCCATGCTCGAACGCATCGAGTTGGCCGTGCGCCAGGGCCAATCGAACGGCCAGCTGGATCCCAGCTTGGCCGAGCACCTGGCCGCGTGTGAGAACTGCAATGAGGCCTACGAGAACGCACACTACGTACGATCGCTCGTAGCCACCGCCCACGCACCGGTGTGTCCGGACAACGTGGTCGATTCAATTCTGGCGCAGATCGACGCGACACCGCGTAGGAGCGTGCCCATACGCACCGGCCGTACCCAGTCGCCGCGCCCGCGTTCTACCCGTTGGGCGGCCGCGGCCACGGCCATCGCCGCCATTCTGTTGGTAGCCCTCATTCCGGGGCGGCTGAATCATCTGGCCCCGATGATATCGGACCAGTCATCGATATCGGAACCGTACTCCGCGGCCGAGGTAGAAGCCGCGGCCGAAGAATTGAAGATCGCGTTGGCTCTGGTCTCCCAGAACCTTGATCGTGCGTCGGGCCTGGTTGGCTCGCAGTTGCGCGGCCACATTGCCGACCCCGTGTTCAAGAGCATGGGCAAGGGAATCCAGGCCGTACCGCTGCGAGGCTTTCGTCCAGAAGCCGATGAACACTCTTCATACCTGATCCCGCACCGCAGCGAATGCTAGCCCCCGGCGTGTGTTCGCAATGACAACCGCTCGTGAAGGAAAGACGACAAAGATGAAAACGATCTTTGCCATCCCAGTGATGATGATGACGGGTTTGATGTTGCTGGTTGCCTCGGTGGCCGCGCAAGACGAAGCCTACCGCAATTCCCCCGGCTACTTCGAGTTCGGCGACGTGCTCGAATATTCCGACGGCGACGAACTGGTCGAGATCGACCTGAGTCAACCGCTGCTGGGATTGCTGGGGGCCGTAATGGGCTCGGAAGATCCCGAACTGGCCGATCTCATGCGTGAGCTCGAGCTGGTGAAGGTAAACATGTTCAGCTACGACCGAGACTCCGAGGGCGATTTGACCAAGCTCGTCGACGACCTCAACAAGCGGCTGAAAAGCGGCGACTGGCAGAACATCGTACGGGTTCGCGGCGAGGAAGACGTGAACGTATTCGTGAAGATGGGTTCCCGCGGTGACGGCAACAATCCCGACGACGCCACGTTCCAGGGTCTGACCGTTCTGTTCATGGACGACTATGAAGCCGTCTTCGTGAACGTGGTCGGCGAGTTCGGGCTCGACGAAATTGCCCGCGTGGGCCGCCACTTCGATATCCCCCACCTGGAAGACATAGATTCCGGCCGCGACGATGATGACCGACGCGATCGTCGTCGGCGCGGGGGTTGATGATGCGCGGCGCACGAAACGCAGCGCTGATTGCAGTTTTGGCGTTGACCCTGGGTGGGTGTTTCACCAACCCGGACATCCACACAGTGGTCGACGCCATCTCCTGGGAAATCGAACCGGCCGAATTGAACACGGAAGTTGAACTACGGTTCGGTTCGAAGAGTGTGTCGCTGGCCCGATCCATCTGCGGATGGATCGAGGACTGCGAAGAATATCGCCACATGCTCAGCGGCATTCGGCAGGTACACCTGGGCGTATACGACGTCCAGGGCCGGTTCGACGCCTCGAGCCTGAGCTTGAGCGACGGACTGCGCCACGACCTGGAAGACGAGGGCTGGCAGGTCGTCATGGTATCGCAGGATCAAGACAACGAGGGCATCATGGTCCTGACGCAGGTCATCGACGACGATCTCACCGGCCTGTATGTCATAAGCATCGACCGCGACGAACTGGTGGTCGTGCGACTGGAAGGCGACCTGGCCAAGCCGCTCGACACCCTACTGCGGCGCGACGAGGACTTCATGGTTTCGGTACGAGGCATCGGCGCCGAAGACTTCTAGAGGTCAGTACTTCACCTCAAAGATCGCCGCTGGTGCGTACTGCGCCGGCGGCGTTTCTTTTTTGTCCTCGCCGCCTTCGTTCGCGGAGACTTCCTTCTGCTTTGCACAGTCAGCCAGATACGTCACGACCTGACTGTTGGCAATGAAGTGGAACCGATCGCCCACGACCACGCCCGTGGTGGGATCGTCGAACATTTCGTGTCGCGCGATCACTACGTCGTGACGGTCCACGGCCGTGCCTGTTTCGTTCAAATGGAAACGAGCCACGCGGTCCAGGCCCAGGTAGTTCTGCACGGCCAGCAACGACCCATCCACGTAGTAGAGACCGTCGACACCGGCGGTCGAGACGTCGTTGGCGTGACGAAGGCGCGTGACCTCGCGCGTGGTCATGTCGACGCAGTCGATGCCGAACACATAGCGAGCCACGTACAGCGTGCTTTCGTCGTCGTTGAAGGCCAGACCGTTGGCGCCGCGTATGCTTCCGGGCGCCACGAATTCTTCCAGCTCTTGCGCACCGGGGGCAATGGAGTACAACGCGCCGACGCCCGCGTCGGTCACGATCACCGTACCGTCGGAGCGGATGACCAGATCGTTGAAACTCGAAGCCGGCGGACCCGCCGATGTCCAGTCGAAGCGCCGGATCAGCTCGCCGGTCTTCAGATCAAACTGGTGTACGGCCGAGCGGCCAACGTCGCCCTCGGAATACTCAGGGCTTTCGGGAAACGCCGCCGACACCGCCCACAGATGTCGTCGCTCGGCATCGACGCGTACACCCAGACCACATAGAAACCCGTGCTGATCGCCGGCGATGAATTCGTCCAGCGAGCCGTCGCGTTGCATGCGCACGATGTTGCGACGGGCCACGCTGGTCAGGTAGAACACATCGTCTTGCGCGTCGTAGGCAATACCCTCGGGTATCAACCCAGCATCATCGGCCTGCACCATGGCCAGGGGCTCTCCCTGGGAACGTCGCGTCAGGGTGACGGCGGTCATCAGTGATTTCCAACGCGGATCCTCCTGAAGCAGATCGAAATCTTCGTAGGACTCGAGCGGTAGACTGACCCCCAAGCGCAGCACTTGCTTCAGCCACTCGAATGCGGCTTCGGAATCTCCCAGACGAGCGTGGCCGCGAGCCACATCCCGAACCAGCAGCGGCTGCCCGGGCTCGAGCTCCAATGCGCGCTGGGTTCGATCCAGAAACGTGGCGTAGTCGGCCTCGGCGTAGGCCGCGGCCCCTTCCCGGTACAGGTCCAGGGACGAAGGCTGGGCCAGGCCCGTGGTCGCGAAACCGGTCGAAACGACGAAAACGAAGCAACCCATGAGGAACTGCAATCTGGATCCTCCTACAAATCGTGGGACGGCCTACTTGTGTTAGGCTGCCGGGGTCATGATTCTACGCCCCCGAGCAGAATCCCGCCCGCAGAGCCTTGCAATCAAGTATGTGCTCGTGCTGGGAAGTCTCGCCGTACTGGCCGTCGGCGGCCAAGCCCTTCTACAACTATCACTCGCCCACCAGAAGGCCGATATTTTGGTGGTGAGCCAGGCGGGACGCCAAATCCACAGTTGTCTCGAAGTAGCTGCCCTGGCCCAATCCATTCTCAAGAATCCCGATCCGGCCACCTTGGAAAGAACATTACCCCAGCTACGTACCGAGGCCGTGGCATTCAGCCGTGACCACCGCCTTCTCGCTGAGACGGTGAACAACGACGTCTCGAGCTCCCGACTCGCCGCCCTCGAGCCGCAGCTGGTGGCCATGGATCGCGCGATCGACCGGCTCGAGTCGGCGAGGGCGGCCGCGGCTGATTCCTTCAACTCGGTGGCGGTGGCCGCGTCGGCCGGGATCGTTCAGGGGATCCAACCCATCTACCGTGTCGCCATGGAAGACATGATTCGGGTATTCAGCGGCCAGAGCGAAACCCGTCTGGAAGCCAGCCGGCGGGCCCAACTGGCGCTGCTGGCGCTGGCTCTCGTGGTACTGCTGCTGCAGGGGTTGTTCATCTTCCGGCCCGCGGTGCGGGAGACCCGCTCCAATACCCTGCGGTTGGAGCAGGCCGAGGCCAGGCTGCGGCTGCAGCGCGACATGTTGGTGCGTATCAGCGAACACGAGCAACAGAAGATGGGACGGGACCTGCATGACCGATTGGGCCAGCAGCTCACCGGTATCGCCTTCATGGCCAGCCTGCTGCACCAGAAACTGCGAGATGGTCCCTACGCCCAGGATGCCCAGGAGATCACCCAGCTGCTGCAGACCACCGTCCGGCAGACGCGGGACCTGGCCCGGGCACTGTTTCCGGCCCAGATCCACGAGGATGGCTTCGTCCCCTCGCTGCAGGCGCTGGCCGTGAGCACCAGCGGCCAATTCGACGTTGACTGTCAGGTTCGGGCGCCCGCGAACATATATATTGCGGATCAGACAACTTCGACCAATTTGTTCCGGATCGTGCAAGAGGCAGTGAACAACGCTGCGCGACACGGAGGTGGGTCGGCGATTACAATAACGGCAGACTCAAGGCCAGATTCGCTTCAGCTCTCCGTCCACGATGACGGGCCAGGATTCACTCCCAGCTCCCCCGGAGAAGACACGATGGGCCTGGCGATCATGCGAGAACGCTCAGAAATGATCGGAGCCCAGTTGGAGATCAAATCACAGTCTCAAGAGGGAACTACTATATTGTGCACGGTTCCCCACGCGGCTCAGGACAAGGAGACCAACGAAGCTCATGTCTGAAAACAAAACAGAACGCCGGATCCTGATTGTTGATGATCACCCGGTTGTCCGCGAGGGTCTTGGCCGGCTCATCAACCACGAGTCGGATATGTCGGTCTGCGCCGAAGCGGACAGTCCCAAGGCCGCGCTGGAAGCCATCAGCGAGTTTCGTCCCGATCTTGCCGTGGTCGACATCACGCTCAAGGTGGGCAACGGACTCGACCTCATCAAGTCGATTCGGTCGCGCTACCCCAACGTGAAGACCCTGGTGCTGTCCATCCACCACGAGGCCAACTACGCCGATCGCGCGTGGCGCTCGGGGGCCGACGGCTACGTCATGAAAGATGAAGCTCCCGCTTCGTTGCTGGGTGCCATTCGTACCGTGCTGAGTGGCAACAAGCACTACAGCGAGCAGGTGCTCCAGGCCATCGAGAAGAAGGCACTGGAGCCGGACACCAAGGACGAGTCACCGATCGAACGCCTTACCAACCGCGAACTCGAAGTATTTCGACTCATTGGTCACGGCCAGCAGACGCGGGTGATTGCCCAGGAGCTGAACGTGAGCATCAAGACGGTCGAGTCACATCGCGAGAATATCAAGCGCAAGCTGGGAATCAGCAACGCGCCGCAGTTGGTGCAACAGGCCGTGCAGTGGGTCGCCGACGAAGCCTCCTAGGGCCTAGAACATCTTGAAGTCATAAGGCAGCCGTACCCAGACGGGGACGGGCTGCTGGCGCTGGCGCGCCGGTTCGAACCTGGAATCGAGCGCGGCTCGCAGGGCTGACTTGTCGAGAATCGGGTGAACGCCGCTGACCACGATGGCCTGCAGCACTCGCCCCTCGGTGCCCACCAGGGCGTCGATCACCACCATACCGTTCAAGCCCAGTTCCCGCGCCATTTCGGGGTACGCGGGTACGGCCCGATTGCGCAATTCGGGTTGGGTATGGAAATCCACGAAGATCGGTTCCGGCGGCCGCGGCATCGCGATCGCCGGACCTTCGGACGCCAGACCCAGATCGGTCATGGACATGAGCGGCGGCATTTCATTCAGGAGCGCTGGCTCGAAGACCGGGGCCGGTCCCGCTTCGCTCAGCCCGCGCACGGTCCTTGGCAACCGCACCGGCGCGGTACTGATGACGTCTATTTCCGTAATCCTGGTTTCTTCGACCGGAAGCCGGTACGGCTGGATGATGACCGGTGGCCACACCGCGAACACCAGGACCATCAAGGCCAGCGCCAGCAGGGCCGCGTGGCGTAGGGTCTGGGGATAGGCGTCTTTGAGAAGTTGATTGGCCGACGCGGAATGCGACGTCTCACCGGAGAACGACAATTGAAGCATGGGAAACCCGGGCTCTGCACCGTGGGGGACGAACGGCTACCACCAAGTTCGCGAGGGTGACGGGCCCAGGTCAATGGTATGCTGCGCCCGCTGGGACCAAGGTCATTGCGACCGATTTTTCCGCAAGGAGCCACGCCGTGAACACGCGCGAATACCTGGAGCGCATCGGCGTTCGCGGTTCTACCGAACCCGGACTGGCGAATCTGCGCGCCCTGCACACACAGCACTTGCTTGCGGTGCCCTTCGAGAACCTCGACATCCACGCGCAGCGCCGTCTTTCTCTCGATCTGGACGACCTGTTCGACAAGATCGTCATCCGCCGTCGGGGCGGTTTCTGCTACGAGTTGAACGGTCTGTTCGCCTGGTTGCTACGCACCCTCGGATACCGCGTCGATCTGCTGTCGGCCCGCGTGGTGAACGACACCACCAACGAGGCCGGTCCGCCGTTCGACCATATGGCGCTACTGGTGCATCTGGATCAACGCTGGTTGGCCGACGTGGGTTTCGGCGATGGGTTTCGTCAGCCGTTGTGCGTGGACATGGACCGGGTCCAGGAACAAGAAGGCGAAGACTACAGTCTCGAAGCCGGTGCCGACGGCGAGTTCAGCCTTCACCAGCGCAAGGCCGGAGAAGATTGGCGTACGCAGTACCATTTCAAACTTCAGCCTCACGAAATGCACGAGTTCGAACCCATGTGCCGGTACCACGAGACCTCGCCGCAATCGCACTTTTCCAGGCAACGCCTGTGCACCATCGCCACGCCCAACGGACGCATGACCCTGACCGACAACAAATGGGTAGTCAGCGATCAGGACGAACGTAGCGAACGCGAGCTGGTGGAGCCGGGGGAATTCGACGAGCTACTACGCGAACACTTCAAGCTTACCTAGGTTTCTGGACCTCGACGTAGGCACCCATGCCCGCGTCGCTTTCGAATGTGTTGACCACGTCCAGGCCAGCCGTGCGACACAGGTCCTCGACCTCGTCGGGCTCGAAGTGATGAACGTAGCGCAGCCCCGCTCCGCCCCGCTGCCAATCCAGCAGGAAGTCGCCGGCATCGACCTGGTCGTCGCGCAGTTCCAGCCGGCTCCAAGCAACCACCTTCTTGCGCAACCGAGGTACGTGCCGAAAGCGCCACACCGAGAGCGTGGCGCTGCCGCCGGGCGTCAGGGCCTGGGCCAGATCGAGCATCAGTCGCTGTCGCAAGGCCGCCGTGGGAATGTGGTGTAGCACCGAGAAGCAGTAGATCTGCTCGAACTCGTCGAGGTCCGCGCTCCACCCCTCCTGGGTGATATCCGCCGCCCGCAGCTCCAGATCGGCGCGATCGTTCACCTGCAACAAGGCCGAGGCCACGTCGACACCCAGGTAGCACCCCGCGAAACCCCGGTCGCGCAGGGCCCTCCCCACGCGAGCGTCGCCACAGCCCACATCGAGCACCGAGCCTGCCTGAGACCATTGCCGGGCCTTCAGGCACCGCTCGATCCCGTCGTGCAGCCGCGTGCGGCTCTCGGCGAACTCGCCGGCGAACTCCTGGTAGAACCGGCGATTCAGCTCCACCAGCTGCCGGGCAATGGACGTGTCCATCGATGAACCTATACTGTTGTGCTCATGATTCACGAGCTGACACCCGCCGACATGGACCGCTTCGCCGACAGCGTGGTGGCGATCCTCGATGAGGTCCGCCACTACGATCCGCTGCCGGCCAACAAGCTGCATTCCATCTTGCGCCGACATCCGCGCGACGGCAACTCGGTGTTCAACAAGGCCCAGATCGTCCGTACCTACAAGTACCTCTGCGACCAGGGGCGGCTGGAGTTCGACCCCGGGCTACTACGCAAGATCCAGATGAAGCCGGTGCGCAGCATTTCGGGCGTGGCGCCCGTTACCGTGCTCACCAAGCCCTACCCCTGCCCGGGCAAGTGCATTTTCTGCCCCACCGACGTGCGGATGCCCAAAAGCTATCTGCACGACGAGCCCGGAGCCATGCGCGCCGAGCAGCACGCGTTCGACCCCTTCGACCAGACCGCCTCGCGCATTCGCGCCTTCGACGGAAACGGCCACGGCACCGACAAGATCGAGCTGCTGGTACTGGGCGGCACCTGGTCGAGCTACACCCGCGACTACCAGAGCTGGTTCATCCATCGCGTGTTCGACGCCATGAACGGTCGCGACACCGCGACCCTGCAAGAAGCCCATACGGTGAATGAAACCGCCGATCACCGCAACGTGGGGCTGGTGTTGGAAACCCGGCCCGACCACGTGAACCCCGAAGAAATCCGGTGGCTGCGGTCGTTGGGCGCCACCAAGATCCAGATGGGCGCGCAGGCGCTGGATGATCGCGTGCTGAAGATGAACCGCCGCGGTCACACCGTGGAACAAACCCGGCACGCCATGCGCCTGCTACGCGCGGCCGGCTTCAAGCTGGTGTTACACTGGATGCCCAACCTGCACGGCGCCACGCTGGCCAGCGACCGCGAAGACTTCGACCGGCTCTGGAGCGACACCGCGTTGCGCCCCGACGAAATCAAGATCTACTCGACCGCGCTGCTCGAGAACGCCGAGCTTTTCGAAGTATGGGAACGGGGTGAGTACGAGCCCTACGACGAAGACGAACTGGTCGACATGCTGATCGAGTGCAAGCAGCAGGTGCCCAGGTACTGTCGTATCAATCGACTGTACCGCGACATTCCGTCGCCCAACATCGTGGCCGGCAGCAAGATGACGAACATGCGCCAGCACATCCAGCGGCTCATGAAACAGCGAGGTGTGTACTGCAACTGCCTGCGGTGCCGCGAGGTCCGCGGCGACGCCGTGGACGTCGATCGCGCCACGTTGCGCGACCTTCCCTACGAAACCGACGGCGCGCGCGAGCACTTTCTACGATTCGAGACTCCCGACGAGTTGGTCGCGGGCTACCTTCGCCTGTCGTTACCGCACCAGCCCGGCCGAGCGGCGGGAGAAGACCTGGGAATCTCGGCCCTGGAAGGCGCCGCCCTCGTGCGCGAGGTGCACGTGTACGGTCCCGCCCTGGCATTGGGCAAATCCAATGAACAACGCGCTCAGCATCGGGGACTGGGTCGACGCCTCCTGGCGGCGGCCGAAACGAAGGCCAAGGACGCTGGGTACCATCGGATGGCGATCATTGCCGCCGTGGGTACGCGACAGTATTACGCGGCCAGCGGCTACGAATTGTGCGACGAGTACATGGTCAAGGCGCTGCGGTAGTGACGTTGCGGCGCGCCTTCGATCAGACCGGCGCCAGCTCGTTCACCACGTTGCGGGCAATGGCACACAGCTCGTACTGCATACCACCGGTGGGCTGAAGCAACTCGACCGACAGTTGCGCCGACTCCAGCGTGGCACGAAGCTCATTCAGCGTGAAGCAGGTCTTGTGGGTCATGAACTCGCGACCCTGCTGAACCGCGTCGCCGTGACCGTAGATCATGTCGTAGGGAGTAATGGGTCCCAGCGCCGAGTCGTACAGGGGCTCATGAATGCCATGCCCGTCCTGCACCGCCTGAAACACGGCCTCGACCCGGGGCACGCGTAGCTCCAGAAAGCCATTGGGCTTGAGAACGTGCCGAATCTGCTCGAGAACCTGGGGCAACTCCCAGGGGTAGAAATGCTCCAGTACGTGGCTGGCGTAGACGGCGTCGAACTGGTCGGCCGGTAGGCCGGATAGGTCGCGTAGATCGGCCACGATGTCGGCCCCACAGTCTGGGTCGATATCCAGGACCACCTGCTCCCAGCCATGGTAGTGGCTGGGCATGGGGATCGACTTCGAGCCGCCACCGGCGTTCAGTACCTTTCGCATCATGACGGAACGTACAGGCAGGGAACGGGCCAACTTGGCCGGCGTTCCACCCAAACCCTTGCCGGTGAGCGAACGCCCCAACTGCGCGTGTCGTTGGCCGCGGGGGCTGTTAGTATGGGGATGAATCCCGACCACCCACGGCCAACGGAATGCCAATGACAGAAGCTGCCTTCGAAGCCTGCAATATCGGCCCACGCGGCGCACGACGACGCATGATCCTGGGCGTGCCCCTGATCCTGGTGGGCGTGGTGGGATCGTTCTTCACCAAGAGCTTTCTCTGGCAGGTCGTGGCCTTCATGGGGTTCCTGTCGTTCTACCAGGCTACCGCTCGAACCTGCGTGGCCCTTGCCTCGCGCGGCGTGCGGAACATGGATGAAAAGACCGAGTACCTCGAAAGGTCCGATGAAATCGCCTTCTTCCAACGACGAGCGCGGACCATCTACATGAAGACGTTCTTCTCGACCCTGGCGCTCGTCGTGGTCAGTCGCGTCTACCTGATCGTCGCCGGTCGCTGAATCGGTTCGGCACGTGCGCTCGTCTACGTTGACCAACCTGCTGGTGTTCGCGGCCGCCCTGCTGGTGCGCCTGGTGTACCTGGCCGAGAGCCGCGACCTGCCCACGTTCCACGTCCCCATCATCGACTCCATGGTCTACGACCAGGTGGCGCGAGCCACCGCCAACGGCGAACCCATGGACTATCGCTTCTTCTGGCAGCCCTTTTTCTATCCGGCCTGGCTTACGTTGGTCTACAAGACCGGCGGTACCCTGCTGACCGCCAAGATCCTGCAGGCGGTGGTCGGGGCACTCACCTGCCTGCTCACGGCGCGACTGGGTGCGCGTTGCTTCGACGAGACCACCGGCCGTTTCGCCGGCTTGGTGGTGGCGTTCTACGGTCCCCTCGTGTTCTTCGAGGGCGAACTGGTCGCCGCCGGTTGGGCCACATTCCTGGGTGCGGCGTTTCTGCTGCAGTGGCTGCGTGCGCGCGACACGCCCACCTTGGGGCAGGATGCGCTCTTGGGTCTGGTGGCCGCGCTGGCCGTGATCACGCGCCCCACGTTCATCCCCGCCCTGGCTCTGGCCCTGACGTGGCTTACCGTGGTCAGGTTTCGAAAAAGCCCCGCGCTCAGCGCGCGGCACCTGGCGGTCATGGCCGGCGCGTTCATGCTGGTGATCGGGTACGTGGCGCATACGAACCACGACGTCACGGGTCAGCGTTCGCCGCTACCGGCGTCGGGCGGCGTGAATCTGTACATCGGAAATCACCCCGACCCCTGTTCCACCCTGACCATTCGCCCCGGCACCGACTGGGACGAGCTGAACCGCATGGTGGGCCGGGACAAGCTGGGAAACGTGTGGGAGAACAACCGTTTCTTCTACACGAAGGCAATCGACAATCTGCAAGAGCAACCGGCCGCCGTGCTACGTGGACTGGGACGCAAGTTTCTTCAGGTGGTGAACTCGCGCGAAATTCCCCGCAACGTCGACGTGTATCTGGCCCGCGACTACTCCATGCTGCTTACGGTCCTGGTGGCGAAGGTCGGTGGGTTCGGGTTTCCGTTCGGCCTGCTCCTGCCGTTCGCAATCCTGGGCCTGGCGTTCAACGTGCGTCGTGTGCCCGCGCCAATCTGGATGTTCCCGATTCTGTACGCCGCGGCGGTCGTCGCGGTGTTCGTAAGTGCACGCTACCGGGTGGTTCTGGTGCCGTCGCTGGCCGTCTTCGCGGTGGCGGGCGCGCGCGCGGTGTGGAGCCGATGGTCGTCCAGGAACAATGCGAAATCTTCGCGCGCGCGTGGGCCCGCGCTCAGGCTGATCCCCGTGGTTACCGTGG
Source organism: Candidatus Krumholzibacteriota bacterium (assembly GCA_029262065.1). GTDB lineage: Bacteria > Krumholzibacteriota > Krumholzibacteriia > JAJRXK01 > JAJRXK01 > JAJDAC01. Next base: position 41,497 of record JAJDAC010000053.1, read on the forward strand.
GGGCGGTGGTCCTGCTGGCTTCGGTACCAGGCCCATTCTGTGAAGAGCAGATCGACTACGAATCCGAAACGACCTACGCCGTGGGCTACCGCAAACATCAGGCCGGCGAACTACGCTCGGCCATCGTGATGTACGAAGATGCTCTACGTCGCCGCCCCGACTACACCGAGGTGAGCAACCAGTTGGGCCTGGTCCAGAAACAGGTCGGGAACATGGCCGCGGCCATTGCCGTGTGGAACCGCGCGCGCGAGCGCGAGCCCACGGCCGTGGACGTGCGGCTGAATCTGGCGGCCGCCCTGGTCGACACGGGACGGCGTGTCGAGGGACTGCAGGAATACAACCGCGCCCTGGCCGATGACCCCGACAACGCAGCGGCCCATCACAACGTGGCCATTACCCTGCTCGACGCTGGCCAGACCGCACAGGCCATTGCCCACGTAACGCAGGCCGTGCGATTGAATCCCGACTATGCGCAAGTCTACCGACAGATAGCATCGCGACTGAAAGCGCAGGGAAAGATCGAAGACGCGCGAACACTCGAACAGATTCTGTCCAGCCAACGCTAAGCGCGACAAATCGCAAGCCGAGGGGCTTGCCCTGGCCGCGGTGGCTCCGCATATTCCCAACACGCACCCGACTCGCCAACCGGGTGTCCGTTTCTCGACTCCGGACCCGACACAGGTCCGGAGACCAAACGGCTGGCCCCACCCGAAGGCCGGTCACGGTCGCGGCGCTCGACACCCCTCTTCGAGTAACCGACAGAAAAATCTGACGCCCGTTCGGTATGGACGGAGCGGTTGCGGACCATATGGCCGGGGCGATCCCCGTGCGCCGAGTTCCGTGGGAGCGAGTAAGCAGGAGATCGCACCCACGCGGCAAGCGGCGCCTCGGCTCGGGAGCCATGGTCTGCGCCGCTCCGTCCTGAACCACAATGGAGTCGAGGGGCCACCGCCCCGCGAGCATGTCCCCCGGGGGTGGTGGCCAAATCTTCTTGGCGTTATTCTTTGGCGCATCATGGCGTCGAACCACGAACTACAGCACGATTTCCAGGCCGAGGTAATCCAGGCCAGTCACGAGCAACCGGTGCTCGTCGACTTCTGGGCCGAGTGGTGCGGACCCTGTCGCGTACTGGGTCCGGTACTGGAAAAACTGGCGCAGGAACAGGCCGAGCGCTTCACGCTGGTGAAGATCGATACGGAAAAGCACCAGGACGTCGCGGCGGCCTACCGCATCCAGGGAATCCCCGCGGTGAAATTGTTCGTGGACGGCGAGCCGGTGGCCGAGTTCACCGGCGCCTTGCCCGAACCCATGATCACGCGATGGTTGGACGAACACCTTCCCACCGCACAACCCGACGGCTACGAGCAAGCGCTGGCCCATGTGGCCGACGGCAAGTCGTCCGAGGCCATCGCCAGCCTGGAACCGGTGCTCGCCGATCATCCCGACCACATACCGTCACGGGCCCTGCTGTCGCGTTTGCTGTTTGCCGAACAGCCCGAACGGGCGGTGGAACTGGCGCGGGCCATTCCCATGGAACGTCCCGAGCGCGACGTGACCAACGCCCTCGAAAGCCTGCTGCCCATGGTGGAGTTGGCCAGAAGTTCGGGCGAGGCCGCGGGTAAGGGCGCGGAAGCCAATCTGGTGCGCGGCGCCCACGCGTTCGTCGAAGGCGATTCGGCCAAGGCGCTCGAGCGATGGATCGACAGCCTGAAGGCGGACCGCTCGCTGCAGGGCGAGGCGGCGCGACGCGCCTGTGTGGCGCTGTTTCAACTGCTGGGACCCAACGACCCCATTACCCAGAAGTATCGTCGTCCGTTTTCGTCCGCTCTGTTCTAGAGCGGTCGGCCGCGTTGGCCCGATCGATCTGCTCCACGGCCCACAGCATCTGGTGCGCCAATCCCCGAATCATCTTGGCTTCGCGCTGGTGCAAACGCGCGCGCGAAAACATTTCCTGATAACTACGCATCAGGCGATTCACGGTGTGCGGATACGCGTATCCGATGCCCAGGAACGCCTGCCGCAAATGGGTCGACAGGTCGTGGAGTTCGGCCGCCGATGCCGGCGGTGAACGGCGTGGCGTACGCGTCATGCGTGGCCGGGCGCGCGGGGCGTCGTCCAAGACCTCGAGGCCAGCCGTGAACAGTTCATAGCCCACCAGCAGTACCGCCTGCGCCAGGTTGTAACTGGGATGGTCGGGGTGAGCGGGAATCCACACCAGGTCGGTACACAGATCCAACTCTTCGTTGCTCAACCCATCGCGCTCGCGCCCGAACAGAAGCGCGGTGGGAACCGACTTCTCGCGGGCCTGGGTTACCCAATCGGCCGCGAACGCGCGCAGCGACTGCATGGCCCGGCGCCGGCGCCCGCGCGCCGTGAACCCCACCACGCGCTGTCGCGAGCCAATGGCTTCGATCAGATCGTCGTGCCGGGGCGCCTGTTCGAGTACATCCTCGGCCCCGTGGCAGAACTTCAGGGCTTCCTCATGGTCGGGGTAGCTGGGAGCTACGATGACCAGTTCACCCAGGCCGGTGTTCTTCACCGCGCGCGCGGCCGCACCCACGTTGCCGCCGAACATGGGACCCACCAAAACCGCCGCGCAGTCCTGTAGCAACTGATCCCCCACCGGAAGAAAACAGATTTCCGCGCGCTAGGGCCGCTGGCGCTTCACGTCGAACGAAAATACATCGGGACGCGAATAGTGACCGCTCACATCCAACGTCATGCTCTCTCGATCGATTTCGCTTGGATCGATCTCGGCCACCAACAAGGTTTCTTCATCGAACACGGGGCCGGCAATCGCGTTACCGCGTGGCCCGTACACCGCACTGCCCCCGCGCAAGACCAGGGTGTCCGGAGCTTCGCGCAACTCGGCCGGAAGCTCCAGCTCGTCCGGCAGGTCACCCGCGCGCAACACCGCCCCCGACGCCAGCACGAAGCATCGGCCCTCGAAGGCGTAGTGCCGACTGGCTACCTGGTGCATCTCGTGCACCGTGGGCCAGGCCGCCACGTGGATCTGCTCGCCGCTATCGTGCATGGCCTGCCGGGCCATGGGCATCCAGTGCTCCCAGCAGATGAGTCCACCGACGCGACCAACGTTGGTGTCGACCGACTGCAGTCCGGTAGCGTCGCCCGGGCCCCACACCAACCGCTCGGTGTAGGTGGGAACGAGCTTGCGGTGATGGTTCACCAGCTCGCCCGCCGCGTCGAATGTGAGCAACGAATTGTAGAGCGTGCCGTGCCCACGTGCACCGTCCACGCGCTCGTTTACACCCACTACCAATACCATGGAATGATCGCGCGCCATGACCGACAAGCGTTCCACGGCCGGGCCCGGCACCGTCACGCTGTTGTTTCGCAGCCGCGCGAAGACCTCTTTGGTGGGCGCGTGATCCCATCGCGCCACATCGGGACAATGGTCAAGCCACGCGGGATAACCGGGCAACCAGGTTTCGCCCAGCGACAGCAACGACACACCCTGCTGGGCGGCCTCGGCCACTGCGTCGTGCGCGCGGTCGAGGCTGGCGGAAAGGTCCGAGAAAACGGGCGCGACCTGGGCGATGCCCACGGTCAGCAAAGACGAACTCATTCGTGACCGTCGAGATCACGGGCCAACCGTAGCCCGCTGAACATCCAACGTTCGTGCGCCTTGAAGAAATTGCGATAGGTAGCCCGCGTGTGCGACGCCGATGTGACGCAGGCACCGCCACGCAGCACCCATTGATCACTCATGAATTTTCCGTTGTACTCGCCCAGCGCGCCATCGGGCACGCGGTATCCGGGGTAGGCCACGTACGGCGAGCCCGTCCACTCCCAGACGTCGCCAAACATCTGGGCGGGATGGTCGCCACTTTCGGTACCGACCCGCGGATGCAGGTGACCCTGGTCCACGAAGTTTCCCTGCACCGGCAGGTGCCGCGCCATGTGTTCCCATTCGGCCTCGCGTGGCAGACGGTACCCCGACCACCGCGCGAAAGCGTCGGCCTCGTAGTAGCTGAGGTGACACACCGGAACATCGAGTTCCAGAGGATGCTCGCCGCCCAGGGTGAACTCGAACCACTCTCCGTCTTTTTGCGCCCAGTAGAGGGGCGCCCGCCAGCCGGACTCCTGCACCGCGTCCCACCCCGCCGATAGCCACAGGTCGGGCTGCTCGTAGCCGCCCTCTTCCACGAAACTCAAGTACTCACGGTTGGTCACCAGTCGGTTGGCCAGGGCAAAGGGCCGCAGGAATTCCTGATGAACGGGAAACTCGTTGTCGAACCCGAACTCACCACCGTGGTGCCCCACTTCCACCAGGCCACCGGGGGACTCGTGCCATTGCAGTCCTGGTGCGACCTCCGCGCCCGGGTGGGGCGCCGACTTCACGTAGGGTTGATACGCAGGGAGAAGTGGGTTGCTCGAGAACAGATGTTTCAGGTCCATGAGCATGAGTTCCTGATGCTGCTGCTCGTGCTGGATCCCCACTTCCAACACCGGCTCGGCGATCGCTTCGTTGCGAATCAGGTCGGCCAGCTTTTCGTCGACATGATGCCGGTAGGACAAGACGCGCTCGCGCGTGGGCCGCGTCAGGATTCCCCGTTCGGGACGAGGGTGTTGATCGCCCACCGTGTTGTAGTACGAGTTGAACAACACCCGAAACTCGGGAGCGAAGGGTCGAAACTCCGGCCGTGGCTCGAGCAGGAACGTTTCGAAGAACCAGGTGGTGTGCGCCAGGTGCCACTTCACCGGACTGGCTTCGGGCATCGACTGCACCACGCAGTCTTCGGCGGTCAGCTGCGCCTGGATCTTTTCGGTGAACGCACGCACCGCGCGATACCGTGAAAGCAGGACCTCTGACCGTGGCTGGACTGCGGGGGCAGAATCGGGCACGTGAATCTCCAGACGGGTGGGCTACGCCACCACTTCGACGCCCTTCCAGAACGCCACATGATCTTTGATCTGAGCGGCCGCGTCTTTGGGATCGGCGTAGTACCAGGCGGCGCCTTCGTTGACCTCACCATCGACCACCACGTCGTAGTAGCTGGCCTGGCCCTTCCAGGGGCACACGGTCATCTGTCCGCTGGGACGTACGTGATCGGCTGCGATCGCGCTGGGCGGGAAGTAGTGGTTTCCCTCAACGGTGACCGTGGTCTCGCTCTCGGCGATCACGGCCCCTTTCCACATGGCCTTCATCGGTGCGGTCTCCAGGAGGGGGAGGTGAAAGTCATTCCAGGTCAGTATAGGGAGTCAGCGACGTGAAGCCCAGAAACCGCCGAAATCGGCCGATCGAACCCGGTTCGAGACCCTCCGGCGGCAATGGCCGCCTTCCTCTGGCCGACCACGGTGGCCTGCCGTATCATTGCGCCTCCACACCTGGGAACTGCCACGGGAAGCCTTTGTGACTTCTCGACTTCGCCACTGTCCTGAACTAGGACGGGTACGTGACCCGATTTGCAGACATGCCCGACGAGGCCCTGGTAACCATGGCCCGCGAGTCCCCCGAGGGGGACTTACGAGCGTTTGAGGAACTCGTGCGTCGACATCAGACGCCGGTGTCCACGAATTGTCGTTACCTGAGCCGCTCGGAAACCGACGCCGAGGACCTGGCCCAGGAGGTCTTCATGAAGGCCTACTTTGGCCTGGCCAGTTTCGAGGGCCGGTCGCCGTTTGGAGCGTGGGTCAAGCGCATCAAGGTGAACCACTGCCTCAACTTCATTCGAAAGAAGAAGGGGCAGTCGTTCGTCGACGTCGACGAAGATTACATGGAGAGCGAACCGGCGTTGCAGGTCAACCCGGTGGCTGATCGACTGCTCGAGCAGATGACGCAGCGAGAGCGAATCCGTGAGGTTCTCGATTCGCTGCCCGATACGTTGCGGGTGCCGCTCATCCTCCGTGATCACGATGGCTTGGCGTACGAAGAGATCGCCGAGCAGATGAAGATCGGGTTGTCGGCCACGAAGATGCGCATCAAGCGAGCGCGGGAAGAATTTCGCGCGCGGTACACGCAGCTGGAGCAGGCCCAGGACGGAATACCATGAACGAGGACGAAATAGATATCGATCCGGGCGAGCCCATCGCCGAACTGGCCGATCTGGCCGAGCCGGCGCCGCAATCGCTTTTGGGTCGTGTACGGGCCGGAATCGACCGCAAGGTGTTCGGTAGCCAGCTGCTCGACCTCACTGGTCCCGTGCTTGGCCACACACTCATGGAATTCCTGTCGATGATCTTCGAATTCTTCTCGAGCGGGAAAGCCGAGAACGACCAGGAGGAACCTCGTGAATGAAAACGTGGGCATCCGCGAATCCCTGACTGAAATCTACCACCAACTGTCGCAGTTCGTGGTGGACCTGGTACCGCGATTGGTCACCGGCCTGGCCGTGTTGATCATCGGCATCATTCTGGCCAAAATCCTCGAAAAGGTCGTGGGCGGCACGCTGTCGCGCATCAAATTCGACGCCGCTATGGAACGCGTGGGGCTAACGAACACGCTGCAGGGCGTGGGCGTGAAACAAGAACCCAGCCGCGCGGTAGCCCGACTCATCTACTTGTTGTTGGTCATCCTGTTTCTGCAATCGGCGGCCAACGCCGTGGGGCTGGCGGTCATCAGCCAGGCCATCGAATCGTTCTTCGCCTACCTGCCCAACCTCGTCGCGGCCGTGCTCATCATTCTATTGGGCAACACCGTGGGTCAATTCGCGCGCCGCGCCGTCGAGCAGTCCGGACGTGACTCGGGGCTGGACTACGCGCCCGCGTTGGGGCGCGCGGTGTCGGCTTCGATCCTGTTCATCGTGGCCATCATGGCCATCACCCAGCTGGGCATCGACACCGCGATGATCAATACCATCGTAATAATCTCGCTGGCCGGCAGCGCGGCCGCGTTCGCGCTGAGCTTCGGCTTGGGAACACGTGAGATCACGCGCAACATCGTGGCCGGTTTCTACCTGCGAAAACTCATGCGCGCCGGCGACGAGGTCGAAGCGCTTGGCGAATCGGGTACGTTGACCGCGATCACAGCCACCAAGACCGTGCTGGAACGGGACGGCAGACTTACTACACTTCCGAACAGTCAGCTTATTGATAGTACCGTACGGAGATAGGCCGAGCGGGAACGCGCTGCTTTGACGTGGCGTTCATCCTCTGTTAAAACCACCGCCGACCTGAAACCGCAGTAGCAACGGCCCGGGGGACATTCAGTATGGACAAGATCGACATGGCAACGGTTTTGCCGCAGCTCGTGGAGTTCGCCACCACGTACGGTATCCGCGTGGTGGGCGCCATTGTCATTCTGATCGTCGGTCGCATCGCGTCCGGCGTGATTGGTGGCGCGGTGCGCAAGGGGCTCCAGAAGCGGAACACAGCCGACGGTATTGTCGGCTTCGTATCCAGCCTGGTCCGTTTCGCCGTGCTGGCGTTCGCGATCATTGCCGCGCTCAGCAAATTCGGCGTGGAGACCACGTCATTCGTGGCTGTCATGGGTGCCGCGGGCTTCGCGGTGGGAATGGCCCTACAGGGCTCATTGGGCAACTTCGCGGCCGGAATCCTCATTCTGGCGTTCCGACCGTTCAAGGTGGGCGACGTCATCGAGGCGGCGGGATCAAAGGGGAAAGTCAACGAGATCGGGATTTTCACTACGATCCTGAACACGCCCGACAACCAGAAAATCATCATTCCCAACGGCGCGGTCACCAGCGGAACCATCACCAACATCAACGCATATGATACACGCCGTGTGGACCTTGTGGCCGGAATTGGCTACGGTGACGACATTGCCAAGGCCAAAAGCGTCCTTGAAAGCCTGGTGGGCAAGCACCCCAAGGTGCTGAAGGACCCGGCCCCGACCATCGAAGTAAACGCACTCGCCGATTCGTCCGTGAACTTCGTAGTAAGACCCTGGGTCAACACCCCAGACTACTGGGCTGTCTATTACGACCTGACCCGAAGCATCAAAGAAGAATTCGATCGCAACGGAATCAGCATTCCGTTCCCCCAACGCGATGTGCATGTGCACAACGTGAACTAACAAGAACCCTCCACCCGGAGAAATTGAACATGCGACGTTTAGTAAGTTTGGCCCTGGTAGTGGCCATGATTGCAGCCGTTCCCGGCTGTTCCACCAAGAGCGGCGCCATTGTCGGCGCCGGTACCGGTGGCGTTATTGGCGGAGTCATCGGTAGCCGATCGGGCAACACCGCCGTGGGTGCCATTCTGGGTGCCGCCATCGGTGGTGCCGCCGGTGCCGTCATTGGCAACTACATGGATGATCAGGCCGAAGAGATCGAACGCGATCTCGAAGGAGCCACGGTTGAGCGCGTGGGTGAAGGCATCAAGATCACGTTCGACTCGGGCATCCTGTTCGACGTGAATCGCTCTGACCTTCAGCCCCAGGCACAGACCAACCTGGCGAACCTGGCCACCATTCTGAAGAAGTACGACGACACCGAGATCCTGATCGAGGGTCACACCGATGCCGACGGTTCCGAAGAGCACAACATGAACCTGTCGCGCAGCCGCGCGCAGTCGGTGGCCAACAACCTGGCCGGCGCCCAGGTCAGCGCTACCCGGTTCACCATCATGGGCTACGGCGAAAGCCAGCCTATTGCCTCCAACGAATCGTCGGTAGGCAAGCAGCAGAACCGACGCGTCGAACTGGCCATCATGGCCAACGACGAGCTGAAGAAGGTGGCCGAGCGCGAAGCCGGCGGCGGTCGATGATCTCGTTCCGCACACGTTTGGGTGGGGTGATGCTCGTTATGGGCATCACCCTGCTTTCCGGCTGCGCTTCGGTCGTGGACGCGTTACGCGATGCTTCGATGCGACCTTCGGCCAGCATCACCGGTACACGCCTGGCCGACCTGAACCTGCAGGCCGTGGATCTGGTGTTCGACATCCAGATCACCAACCCCATGACCGTCGCCCTGCCGTTGGTCGACATCGGGTTCGGCCTGGCTACCGACGCCGAGATTTTTCTCAGCGGACGCACCGCCATGCAGGGCAGCGTGCCCGCCGGCGGCAACCGCACCATCCAGCTACCGATTTCCGTCGACTTCTCGGAAACCCTCGACCTGCTGTCGCGCCTGCGACCGGGCCAGGTGGTTCCGTACACCGCCAGCCTTACGTTGGCCGTCGACGCACCCGGACTGGGCCCGCTCGAACTCCCGTTGAATACCACCGGCGAGTTTCCCATTCCCAACGCACCGTCGGTCGACCTGGGCAAGGTCGAGTGGACCAACTTCTCGTTGAACTCGATCGCCGGCGTCATGAACGTCGACATCGGCAACACCAACGAATTTCCGTTCGAACTCAGCGACCTTTCCTATTCGCTGTCGCTGGCCGGGGCCGATGTCACGCAGGGCGTGATGGACCAGGCCACGTCGTTCGCGGCCAAGGAAAAGTCCACGCTGCGGATCCCCATTGGGTTCTCACCGCTGCAGCTGGGCGTGGGTCTGTTCAACGCGTTGAAAGAGTCGGATACCAGTTACAACATGGCTGGGAATCTTTCTTTGGATACGCAGTTTGGGAAGTTGGATTTGCCGTATGACAAGTCTGGGAGTACGGAGATGACGCGGTAAGTGCCGGGGGCGATAGGGCCGGGCGCGATGGGATGAATAGGTGCGTCTTCACTTAGCTGTCCCGGCAAATAGCATTGAGCTCTGCATTCTTGGCATCGGAGCGCCGGGATCAGAATCGTTCAGCCGCACCTATTCATCCCATCGCGCCCTGCTTCGCAGGTTTGCTTCGCAGGTTTGCTCTGTAGCGTTCCCGCCGGCCCGGTAGCCCTCGACCAGACTAGTCGGCCCGGCGAAGACCTCCTTCTGCGGGTCGAATGTTCACCCGGGTAACCTGTTGTAATTAAGCAAACTAGATTTTCGGAACGCGATCGTCGGGCGAGCGTGGAGTGGGGCCCTGTATGATTATGGGGTCCCCAACGTTCGGGTCTCCCTATGCAGCTCTCCCTCGCTCTACATCTTGCTCGGTTGCTCTTGGTTGTTGCGTTGCTCATGTGTGGGGCGGCGCCATCGATCGGTGCGGGGCTTTCGTCTCGGTTTCCGGTGGCCACGCCGGGCCTGGCGGTGGTGTTGGGGGAGATCGTCGACTTCCAGACGCCGTTGGTTCTTTCGGGTGATGGGCCGGCGTACTATTCCAGGGTGACCATCGAGGTCGATCGTTGGATCGTCGGTGACGACGCTCAGCACGCGCCCCGGTTTGTCGATGCTATTACTCTGGGCGCGATTTGGCGGGAAGGCGGGGCGTTCGTGAGTCGCACTGGGCTCGATACCTCCGGCGGCGAACATCTCTTTGAGCGGCCGGGAAATACCGTGCTGGCCATCGCCGCGATCAGTCCGGCCAATGACACCGGACAGCTTCCGCTGGAGTGGCAGGACCAACGCTTTCTGGGTTTCATGCGCCATCTGCCCGAAGGCACTTCTTCGATGGACCAGGTCGTGCAGCGACGCACGCGCGTGGACCTGCGACCGGCTCTGCACCTGGGGCCCAGGTCGTATTTCGATCCGCGCAACATCGATGAGTCGTTTGAGGACGACGGGCGAACATTGGAACAGCTGATCGACGAGATCCTGGCGTTCTACGACCTCACCAAGCACTGATCGGTTCGGGAGACGGGACCCGGGTCCCATTCTGGATCCGTCCTAGACCGCCCAGACATACATGGGAATCCGGCAGTACTCCCGAAACCCCAGGTTCCGGTACAACCGCGCACCCTGCGAAGACGCATGCAACACGCCCAGGTGCATACCCGCGGCCCGCGCGTCCAACAGAGCGGCCAGTGTCACCGCGGTGGCGAACCCACGCCCGCGATGCTGGGGCAACGTGCCCACGTTGTACAGCCCGGCCACGCCGTCGCCCAGCACCAGGCTCGCACATACCACGGGCACGTCGGCTTCCCAACCTACGTAGTGGGTTACATCACACCCCAGGCCAAACTCGGCCCCGCTCATGTACTCGAGTAGAAAATCGCGGCCTTCGCTGGGGAAATCGAAACTGGCCATGAACGGTCGCGTCCACGGCAACAGGGCTTCCGCACGAACCGGTCGCTCGATGCGCAAAGGGACGGTGTCGCCGCGCACCGTCAGGTCACTCAGCTCGCGCGCCATGCCCACCAGCTGGGACGACCAGGCCAGCCCCTCCACTCCCAACAACCTGGCCATGTCCGACTGATCGTCTCCCGTGCCCACGCACCAGATCATGGGCGCCTTGTGGCTTCGAAAGAATTCCAGGTGTTGGGCGACCGCCGCTTCGGGATCGCTCAGGTTCTGGCTGAACACGCCGTTGAACATGGGAACCGGTGCGTCGGCGAACCAGCGTACGAGGCCTGGCTCACGATGAAATCGCATGGACGGTGAGCTACCAAAGCGTGGCCAGAAACTGCGAAACTGCTCTTCGATGCAGACCCGCGTTTCGACTGGCGATGACGCCGCCATCAGGCTTCCGCTTGGGCTTCTTCGCTATCGCCCAAGCGCTCGTCGAATTCATCGCGCCAGCGGGGCGACAGTCCGGGGACCGCCACCGCGCGCCGCATACCCGCGTGATCGGTCTTGTCGAAGTGCATGAGTCGTAGTACCTGACGGACGGTAACGCCGGCGGGATCGCGTTGCTCCACCGAGACGGCATCGCCCGACTGCACGTGGCCCGGCTCCACAACCCGCAGGTAGAAGCCGGTGTATTCGCTACGCAGAAACGCGCGGGGCAGGTCGGCCCGATCCAGGCGCAGGCCCAGTTTGAAGCACGGCGTGCGCGGCTGGGTGACTTCCAACAAGCACTCGCCAATGCGGTAGATGTCGCCGATGCACACGATGTCTTCGGACATTCCCGCGGTGGTGAGATTCTCGCCGAACGACCCGGGCTTCAGCTCGCCCAGCTCGTATTCGTCCTGCCAGGTGGCGTAGTTCTCGTGTCCAAAAGCGTACACCGCCTGGTAGACACCACCGTGGCTCTTTGAATCGGCCTGCGTGTCGCCTTCGAGTTGCATTTCGCCCACGTGAACGGGCCCGGACACGGGCTCCTTGAATATCGCCGTGCTGAGCGTTCGCCCGTCATGCTCTACCTCGCGGGGTAGTCCAACGTTGACCGAAAGGATCTGCAAGCGGGCACCTCCAGAAGGAATTCCAAGATACCAGATAGCCTCCAAAAGGAAACGTAAGGAACTCGAAATCTGTCCTAAACCGATATTTCGTGCGAGGTTCCAGCGTCGCGCGGAATCCGGATGGACTCCACCAACTGCTGCACGTGCAAGGGAGGCGCCGGAGTCAGGGCCGATACCGCCGTGGCCACGGCAAAGTTCAACAACATGCCCAGGGTGCCGATGCCCTCGGGCGAAATACCCAGAAACCAATGTTCAGGAGCGTTGAGCTCGGGGCGGATCCACTTGAAGAACACGATGTACGCGGCGGTGAACGTGAGGCCCACCACCATGCCGATCACGGCGCCGTAGCTGTTCATGCGCTTGGAGAAGATGCCCATTAGAATGGCGGGGAAGAACGACGACGCGGCCAGTCCAAACGCGAACGCCACCACCTGGGCCACGAAACCGGGCGGATTGATTCCCAGGTAGCCCGCCAGGATCACCGCCAACCCCGCCGACACACGCGCGGCGATCAGCTCCTGGCGCTCGTCGATGTTCGGGCGTATCCCACGCTTGAGAAGATCGTGCGCAATGGAACTGGAGATCACCAACAACAGACCCGCCGCCGTCGACAATGCCGCCGCCAGACCACCCGCGGCCACCAGCGCGATCACCCAGTCGGGCAGGTTGGCGATTTCCGGATTCGCCAACACCATGATGTCCTTGTCCACGGTCAGCTCGTTGTTGGCGCCGCCCGTGTATTGCACGAGCCCGTCGCCGTTTCGATCTTCGAACTTCAGCAGCCCGGTCTCTTCCCACTTGTGGAACCATTCGGGTATGTCCTGGTACGACCGGTTGGAAACCGTCTGCAGTAGATTCACCCGGGCAAAGGCCGCCACCGCGGGCGCCGTGGTGTAGAGAATGGCAATGAACACCAACGCCCAGCCCGCCGACACGCGCGCCGCCGCTACCCTTGGCACGGTGTAGAACCGCACGATCACATGCGGCAGCCCGGCCGTGCCCAGCATGAGCGCCGCGGTAATACAGAACACATCGAGCGTGCTCTTCTGCCCGTGGGTATAGGCGGCAAACCCCAACTCCTGGCTCAGCCCGTCGAGCTTGTCCAACAGGAACGTGTCGGGTTGGTCCAACAGCGGCCCGCCGAAACCGATCTGCGGAATGGCGTTGCCCGTAACCAGAAGCGAAATGAATACGGCCGGCACCAGGTAGGCAAAGATCAGCACACAGTACTGCGCCACCTGCGTGTAGGTAATGCCCTTCATGCCGCCCAGTACCGCGTAGAAGAACACGATGCCCATGCCAATGATCACGCCGCTTTCCACCGGCACGTTCAGGAAGCGTGAGAACACAATGCCCACGCCGCGCATCTGCCCGGCCACGTAGGTGAAGGACACGAAGATGGCGCACACCACGGCCACGAACCGCGCGGTCTGGGAGTAGTAGCGATCGCCCACGAAGTCGGGCACGGTGAACTTGCCGAACTTTCGCAGGTAGGGCGCCAGCAACAATGCCAGCAATACGTAGCCGCCGGTCCAGCCCATGAGGTAGGTGGCCCCGTCGCGCCCCATGAACGAAATGAGTCCGGCCATGGAAAGAAACGACGCCGCACTCATCCAATCGGCGGCCGTGGCCATGCCGTTGATGACCGGATGGACTTCGCTACCGGCCACGTAGAAATCGCCGGTGGAACGCGCCCGCGACCAGATGGCCACACCGATGTACAAAGTGAAGGTGATGCCCACCAGCACGAACGTCCACGCCTGTACGTTCACGCCGAGCCTCCGCTCGATGCAGTTCGGCGCGGCTGCTCGTCCACATCGAACTCGCGGTCCAGCCGATTCATCAATCCTACGTACACGAAGATGAGAACCACGAAGACGTAGATGGAACCCTGCTGCGCGAACCAGAAGCCCAGCTTGAAGCCGCCAATGCGAATGTTGTCGAGCGCGTCGACGAAGAGGATGCCGCATCCGAATGAAACCAGGAACCAAACGCTGAGCAGGATGGCCAGGATGCGCAGGTTGCGCCGCCAGTAGGCATCGCGACTGGCCTGGTTCACGCTGGCGCGATCCACGCTGGAGCGATCCACGCTGGAGCAATCACAGTTGCGAGGCCCTCGGTCCGCGCAACGCGGTAACGTTGCTCCAGGTGATCATGCCCGCCACCATGGCTCCCCAGAGCATTCCACGCGACAGCGCCAACACCGCGAGCCCACCGCCCACCACCACGGAGATCTTCTGTACGGTTTTCAGATCATCCACCCCGCGCACGATCTGCAGGAACGAGCGCAGCGCCTGCCCGCCGTCCAGCGGCAGTATGGGAAGCAGGTTCAGGATGCCCCAACCGAAGTTCACCCAAAGCAGGTCGTAGTACAGCACGCGGGCGTAGAACGACTCGCTCAGGGGAAACATGTCGCGCAGCAGGTAGACCGCACCGCCCACCACGAAGCCGGCGGCGGGGCCAGCCAGGCTCACCAGTAGACTCTGGCGGGGAGCCAGGCGCCGGCCACCGGACCACGAGGTAAGCCCCCCCATGCTGTACAACTGGATGCTGGGCGACAAGCCGAACGAGCGGCCCATGGCCGCGTGTCCCAGTTCGTGGATGAGTACCGAGGCAAACACCACGGCAATCCACATGAACAGGGCCGTGGTGTCATTGCGCCCGTAGGCCAGCAGGGCCGACAGCAGCAGGAACGTCCAGTGGACGTGAATGGGGAATCCAAAGAGTCGAAACCGCAAGAACGTCTCCCAATCCGGGGGTCAGGGCTCCGAAAAAGTCCAGGAGTCCCCGCCGCGCGCACGGGGCTCGATCGAACATACCCTATAGTGTAGAGTCAGGCCCGTCTGAATCCCCAGCCCAAAGCCCCGAAGTGGCATGGAACAACGCGACTACAGCCATGAAGTCCGCCCCCTGACCTCGCGCAGCGCGCGCTGGTTGCTCGTCGCGGCCGGAACCGTTCTGGTGGGAATAGGAATCCTGGGCGTCATTCTGCCTTTGCTGCCAGGCACGCCGTTCCTGCTGCTGGCCGCCGCCTGCTACGCGCGCGCTTCGACGCGGTTCTACAACTGGCTCCTGAACAATCGATTGGTGGGACCCACGTTGGCCGCCTGGCGCGAGGATCGCTCGATTCCGTTCCGCGCCAAGGTCTCGGCCATATCCATGGTCATCATCGCGTTTGGAATTTCGGCTGGATTCGTCATCGAACCGGTGGCGGCGCGCATGGCCATGGCCGTTTTGGGCTTGGGCATCGTGGTGTTCCTGATGCGCCTGCCCACGAGCGAAGCGGCCTAGCGCCCGGGCCGTTTTGCCGAAGACTCAGTCTTCGCCCCGGACCTTGCGCCGGGTCTTCTTCACATCGCTACGACGCTGCTTCACCTTGTGTCGCCGTTCCTTCGCCCCGCGCGAGGGCTTGGTGGCTTTGCGAGGCTTGGGAACCTCCTCGGCGCGACGGATCCAGTGCACCAGGCGATCCACCGCGTCCTGCCGGTTGCGCTCCTGCGAGCGATACCGCCGCGCATCGATGATCAGCACGCCGGCGTCGGTCATGCGACGGCCCGTGATCTTCCGCAGACGCTCCTTCACCTCCAGCGACAACGCTCGCGTGGCCGCCACGTCGAACCGAAGCTGCACCGCCGTGGCCACCTTGTTCACGTTCTGGCCGCCCGGTCCGGAAGATCGCACAAACTCGAAGTGGAGCTCGCTTTCGTCCAGCGTTATGTGGCGGCTGACTTCGATCATGACTGCAAGACCATCTCGTACTGGAACAATGGCCCGCGTTTGAAACCGTTGCGCAGGAAGAAGTCTTCGTATCGATCGGGCACGATGGCCCGCACCTTCCAGTCGTGGCCAAACCCCGCGCGCACCCAGTCCAACCAACGCGACCCTTCGCCCTGTCGCCGGTGATCGCGATGCACCACCAATCCGCCCAAGAGCGCACCGTGCTCGGAGGGAGCCATCCAACCCACGGCTTCGCCCACGCGAAAGTAGGAGAGGTCATCCAACGAAGAAAGATTGCGCGGGTCCAGCTGCCATGACAGGTCGGGATCGGCGTGTTGCTGCACGAAATCCACGGCCCAATCCGCATCCAGCGGCTGCGGTATGCCCGCGGTGTCGCCTACGTCGATACCCTTCACGGCCGGCGCTTCGAACCCCAACAGAGAACGCTTGCGTACGAAGCCCGCGCCCTCGTACAGGTTCAGCGCCGGCGTGTTGGAGGCAATGACCTCGAGAACGAATTCCGTGTCACCGCGGTCGGCGGCGGCTTGCAGAAGGTGAGGCATCACCCGTTTGCCCAAGCCCTGGCCACGGGCTCGCTTGACCACGCCCATGGCGGCCAGCCGGCAGCGCGGCGGACGACGGGCAATGAGAGCCACGCCGGCCGAGAAACCATCGACCACGAACACCACGCTGGAACCCAGGTCGATGTCGTCAGCGACAATGATCTTGCTCAGGCCCGCTTCGTCGAACGCCAGGGGCACCATGTAGTCTTCGAACCCGCGCTGGAGCAGCGCGATCAGCTCGTCCAGCGAACATTCAGCGGCCGACCGAGTCTCCAGTTGCATTGCCCTCTTGCGCCAATCGAACGAGATCTCGCATGAAGGAATCGGGGTTCTCCACGCTCATGAGCAAAGAGTACCCCTTTCGGGTGGGCAGGTGAACCACTCGGGTGCGTTCGGTCACCGCCAACAGCGCCTTCGAGCCATCGCGCAGCTTGAACCAACCCGACTGATAGCCTGGCAATCCGGTGCCACGCTGCTTCCAACGCGGCCGAAGTTCGGTTTCGTGTTCCAGGTTCACGACGCGCGCCGCGTCGATATCAAGATCACGGTAGTCGATGCAACGGCTCACCAAATCGGCCCGCAGTCGCAGATGCTCAGGCCCCAGCGTCACCGACGCGTGTCTCATGGATACCACGATGAACATGAGCATCAGGCCAAGCGCCAGCACCAGGACCGAGATGGCCACCAGCATGAGGGCCGCGCCGGGACCGGCGGGAACGATGGAATAGACGTCTTTCACGGGGCCTCCTTGAGCGTACGGCCGCGATTCCATGCAAGGAACGGGTCAGAAACCGGCCCAGGGCGGATGCGTATCCCTTGTCGTGACTAGGCTGGCGGGCCTGTGGTAAACCTGCTGCAAACGCCTACGACCCAAGGAGATCCCCCCATGCCCCGTTGCGCCCAACTCCGCCTTGTAAGAACCGCGATGCGCCGTGGCGCCATCGGGCTGGCAACCATGGCAACCTGCCTCGTCGCTTTGTCAGCCTGCACCACCGCCCCGCGCGAAGTGGTGATCCTGGCCGACGTGTTGGACGATCAGATCGCCAGCCTGAAGACGTCGCATCTGGCGTTCGTGCGCCTGGTGTACGACGACATGCGATCCGACGCCGACGACTTCCTCATGGACGTGTGGCTCCCCGCGTTCCTGGCGCAGACGTTGGCCGGTGAGACCGAGGCCAGCGACGAGTTCCTGAGCGAGGTTGAACGCACGTGGCCGTTGGTATCGATCGATGCCGATGAACTTGAGATCTCCATCAGCGGACGCGAGTTGAGCGAGTCCGAGCGGAACGCCATTACCGAGAGCCTGAACAACGCGCTGTTCGACCTGCGCGGTGAATTCGGCGACACCATGTTGGCCTACACCGAGGGCGTCATGGAACAGGTCGAGATCCGGCGACGCAGCCTGTTCGACCCCATCGACGAGCAAGAGCGACTGGTTCTACGCGAACTGGAAAGCGCGTACGCCGATGTGCAGGCGGGCCAAGCCAGCCTGCGCGGCTATCTGGCCAGCGTGGTGGAACTACGCGCCGAACAGGACGAACTGTTGAACGAGATGGGCATTCTAAACGAACGCAACGCCCTGCTGCGCGCGCTGGAAGAAGGCAGCGCCCAGATCGAAGACGCCCTGGCTTCGGCTGAAACCATCGAGGAAGCGGTGGCCGGAATCAACGACGAGCTCGACCGGATCCGCGAGGAGCTGGGACTCGACTAGCAGGTTTGAGCAACCGGCTCGTTCAACATTCGAACCACCGGGCTCGACCAATTCAGGAGGCACGCCATGCCACGACGAGTACGCAAGAAGTTCGACTTCGGGCCCGAGGCCGAACTGACCAACCAGAAACTGGCTGGCGAACTGGCCAAGCTGACCGTGTTCACCGAAGACGAAGTGCAGTCGTTGCTGCCCACCAAGGCCGACAAGGAAAACCTACGCGAACTCATGGAGATCGTGAACGGATCGGCCCGGCGAAACCTTCGCGTGGCCCATTTGCGCCGGAATATCGGCGATCTGGGCGAAGTGGTCATGAAGGTGTTGGAGAAGTCCCTGAGCTGAAAGCGCTCCATCCCAGGGCCTCGCATCGGCCCAGCGGCAGTTATCAGCCCAAAGGCGGGCGCATCGCCCGCGTGGCGATGGTCAGGTCCATGTACTTCGCCAATGGAAAGTCGTGCGTGGTGTCTTCGTACATGCCGGTCAACACGAACCCGGCCGCCAACTGCGCGCCGATCTGATCCTGCAGCGAGTGACCGAACACCAGCGGCTCGCGCTTGGACATGAAGAACTCGCGGTCCTCTTCGGACAGGTCGGTCACTTCCGAGTACGGAATGCGGTTCGCGACTTTCAATTCACCGCGCTCTTCGGCCGCGCGCTGATCGAACAGGAAGTACGTGGGGTTCAGGAAACCCGACAACAATACGCCGCCCGGGCGTAGCACGCGGAACGCCTCCTGCCACACCGAACGAATCTCGCGCACGAAACAGTTGGAACACGGGTGGAAGACCAGGTCGAACTGCTGGTCTTCGAACATGTCCAGACTACGCATGTCGCCCTGGACGGTTGTGATCTCAAGTCCCTCGCGCTTGGCGACCGAATCGTCTTGCGCGAGCTGCTTGGCGGAGGCATCGAACACGGTGACATGCGCACCCGCCGCCGCCAACACCGGTCCCTGCTGACCGCCGCCCGACGCCAGGCACAGCACGCTCGAGCCCTTCAAATCGGGGTACCAGTCGCCCGGCACCGGTTTTTCGGGGGTTAGAACCAGCGTCCATTCCCCGCGCCTGGCTTTCGCAACGGTCGCGGCGTCGACGGGAACGGTCCACTGGTTGCCACGTTCAACTTCGGCGTCCCAGGCATCCTGGTTGTAGGAAAAGGAGTCCACGGTGGTCAGGCCTCGCGCTTGGGATAATCGAACTCGAGCAGGCGGCCCCGCCCGTGGGCCACTTCGCTCCAGCTCTCCACGTCGAACTCTACTTCCACCGTGCCGCAGGTGGGCACGTTGGCAAAGCCCTCGCCAGAGAGGTGTTCGCTCAGGTCGGTCAGGCCCGGGTTGTGGGCCACCAGGTACAACAGGTCCACGTCATTCGGCACCTGCCAGATGGCCGCCAGCAGAGTAGGAACATCGGCCAGGTAGAGATCCTGGTTCCAGAGGATGTCTTTCTTGTAGCGCGTCGCCTCGGCGATGGCCATGGCCGTTTCCACGGCGCGTTGCGCCGGGCTGGACACAATGAGATCGGGCGTAACACGCCGACGCTTCAACAGCCGCGCTCCCATGACCGGTGCATCCCGTTGCCCGCGCTTGTTCAGCGGGCGCTCGAAGTCGGTTTGGTCGAGACCCTTCCAACTGGACTTGGCGTGACGGATCAGCACTACGGTTTTCATGACGACTCCCGCGCGAATATCCGATCCGGGTCGGCGAATGCCTTGAACTCCAGGCCGTTTCCGTTGGGATCCAGCACGAACATGGTGGCCTGCTCGCCAACTTCGCCCTCGAAGCGCAGGTACGGCTCGATCAAGAACCGCACCTTGGCGTCGCGCAGCCTTTGCGCCAGTGCCTTCCAGGCGTCCATGGCCAGGATCACACCGAAGTGGCGCACCGGTACGTCCTGCCCGTCCACGCGGTTCGTCGCCGCCGCCGAGGTTTGGTTCACGAGGTGCGCGGTGATCTGGTGACCGTGGAAGTTGAAGTCGATCCAGCGATCGCTTTCGCGACCAACCCCACAACCCAGCACGCCTTGATAGAAGCCGCGGGTCGCGGTCAGGTCGACAGCTTCAAAAGCCAAATGGAATCGGGGTCGGGTTTCGTCCACCACCATGGACCTACCAATCACCTGCGTACTTCGTGGATCCGTTGGGCACCAGCACACTGACGTAGGCGAAGTGCAACTTGGCAATTTGACGCAGGTGCAGACCGTCGTGCGCCAACCACGAGGCCATGAGGTCGCGCGCGGTGATCGTTCCCAATTTGGGGTGTTCGTAAGCCGCGTCCCAGTTGGGATCCTTAAGCTGACGCAACCAATCCACGCTCTTGGTGCGCTCGCGCGAGAAGTTCTCGACCGACTGATCCAGGTCGCGCTCGTTGTAGTTGAATTCCACGATCCAGCTGGCCGGGTCGATCGACGGCCATTGCTCGCCGGGCGCGTGCAGCACCATGTCCAAGCGGGTGCGGAAGTCGCGTCGCTCTTCGTCGTGCAGGTGGTTGATGACCTCGAGCAACGACCAGGCGCCTTCGCCGGGACGCCAGCGGGCCTGGTTGGGCGTCACATTGGAAACCAGCGCGCGAATCGCGTGCTCGTTGTCGGCAAACCGTTGGGCAATGTGATGAAGTTCCACCCGCCGTCGCTCCTTCGCTTCGGGACCACTATTTAAATAGTACCACTGTCAGAAACTTCCGCCGCAGTAGTTCGTAGAAGCACTACCCCCCGCTTGGCGATCGAGATACTACAATATGACGCGACAACCCCTGCCGCGGGTTCACATCTCGTGGGTAGCCGTGGTAACCACGGCCGTGGCCCTGGCCGCCATCTCAACCGCCACCGCCTGGGGCGAATGCCTAGACGCCCCCACCTCGCCCATTGTTTCCATCCCGATCGAACTACACCCCGGCGGGCACTGGACGGCCCAGGTGTGCGTGGAAGGCGACGGACCCTACACGTTCATATTGGACACGGCCGCGGGGGCCAACGCCATCTATCCCCGCTTGGTCGACGCGGCCGATCTGAAAGCAATTCCCGGTGGACTGGGTCAGGTGAACGGCGCCAGCGGCACCACGATGGTGCGCATGTTCCGACTCGATTCGCTGTCCATGGGCGGCATTGAACAGGTGAACGTAGTTGTGCCGCTGTTGCGATCCACGGAGGCCGACGACTTCGAGCCCGCCGTACATGGCATTCTGGGCGCGCCGTTCCTGCGCCGGTTCAGGGTGGAGATAGACTTCGTCGAGCGCATGCTCACGTTGTCGCCGCCGGACTCGGACCGGTTGCCGGAGCAAGCGCTCGACTTCGAGACCGCCGCCGGCTCCTTCATCCAACTATCGGTGCTGTTGAACGGCGAGCCGGTAGCCGCCGTGCTCGACACGGGCGCCCGCCGCACGGCCATGAACTGGGCCGCCGCCCGGCTGGCCGGGGTGACCGAGGAGTCGCACGGATTTCTTCCCTCCGAGGACGTACGTGGTGCCACGCCCCACGCCACCGCCAGCGTGAAATACCAGTTCGATTCGCTCCAGGGCGTCGGTTCGCAGTGGGCCGACCCCATCCTGGATATCTCGGATCTCCCTGTGTTTGAATCACTTGGCATGAATGACGGGGCGGCCATGATCATGGGATTGGACCTGTTTGAGGGCCATCGCCTGTGCATCGACTACGCCCGGACCCAGGTCATGCTCGAGCGACTGGAACCAGCCCTGAGCACTCCCTCAAGTAGGCCCTGAGTAGGCCCTGATCCTTCTCCTGGGTCACAACACCCCCCAGACCGCGACCTGTTTCGTGAAAGCCACAAAACTCGGCTCTATTCCCGACCAGAAGGATCTTCGCGGTGAATCGTCTTCGTGCGTTGAAAAACTACCCCGGGCTGCCTAGGCTCGGGCAAAACAAGGCCCCAGGTCGATCGCGAAAGGACTCCCTCGTTGAGCACGCAGCTGGATTGGACAGGATGTCGTGCGTTCATGCGCATGCGTCTGACCCAACAGATGAACAACGAGGAGCCCGATCAGCTGGACGATCTGCTCCAGGAAGCCTCGGTAAGGTTGCTGCGCGCGGTGCGCAAGACCAGGCCGGACGACCTGGAAGCGCTGATGGCTACCATCACTCGACGCACGTGGACCGACTATCTGCGTCGGAAGATCACGGGCCGGAAGTACTTCGCTCCGGTAAGCGAAGACGGCCCGCCCGATGCGGCCGACCCCAGCAGCATGCCCGGCGACGATCTGGGCGAGCTACGCGATCGGTTGGAGTTGATGGTGCAGGAACTGTTCGACGAGCAAGGTCACGAAGATTGCCGACGCCTGGCAATCGCGTACTTCGACTCGCGCGACTGGCAGGAAGTTTCCGAGGAGTGGCAGTTGAGTTACGCGGCCGTGCGCAAGCGCTGGTCGCGATGCCTGGGGGTGGTACGAGACGCTCTCTCGTCCGACCCCGACTACGGGCACCTTATTTCTGGAACTCAGGCCTGAGCGAAGAGGGAGCTCGCCATGAATGCCGCTGACCTTTCCCACGAGACGTTTCGCCATCGCATGCTTGCGTTCTCGTTGGGGTGGCTGGAAGAACCACAGGAAGAAATCTTCCGCCAGCACCGAGATTCCTGTTCGTCGTGTCGACAGGAATGGGACGACTACAACCAGAACGAACATGAAACCGGCAAGCGCCACCTGCCGGCGGCCATGATCGCAAGGTGGCCGCGCGCCACCGAGTCGTTGCGGGGAATCGAGCGCCGCGCCGTGGCCAAACACCTGGCGCGCTGCGACAACTGTCGCGACGACCTGATGACCATGGGGCACGAGCCCAGCCTGAGTTACGAAGGCACGCCGCAGTCGAAACAAGGGCCGGAGCTTGGTGTCCGGCACCAGGAAACGGTTGAGATCAAGCAGGGCACTTCGTGGTCGGCCCGGATCGCCGACTGGATGGGCGGAGGATTCGTCGGCGCGGCGGTGGCGGCCAGTCTGGTGTTTCTGGTGGTACGCGCGCCCGGGCCCGGGACCGACGGACCTACGGTCAATGACGGTCCCACGGGTTCGGTGGTGCCGTGGGTGGCACCGTCCACGGTTCGCGGCGACGACAACGCGCTGCAATTGACCCCCGGAGCTACGCGTGTGAGCGTTCCCGTGGCCGTTCCGCTGAGCCTCGACCTGTCGCAGGCGGCCACGCTGCGCATCGTGAACGACGCCGACGTGGAACTCATGAATGTTTCGGTCGCCCCTGAAGACCTGGAAAAGAGTACGCTGGTACTGTTGTTGGAGGATCCCAAGGGACTCGCGGCCGGGCGCTACCAGGTGACGTTCACCCAGGGCGACCAGTCGGAATCCTCCGCGTTCTTGCTGCGCAACTAGTTTTCCGAGGAAGCCCATTTGATGCACCGGACTGTCTGCAGCGTTGCCACGCTGACTTTGCTCATTGGTTTGACCGCAACCACTACCGTTACCGATACCTTCGCCCAGTCCTTCGGACAGATCACACGCACGCCGATTGCCAACAAGCTGAGCCTGTTGTCGGTGGGCGAAGCCGTGAACGGCGCCTTCGTGGGCAACATGGTGTTGCTGGAAGATTCCGGCGAAGCGCTGCTCATTGACACCGGCGTGCCGCAGATCGCCAACGATCTATTGGTCGGGCTGCGCGATTCGGGCTTTACGCTCAGCTGGGTCGTGAACACGCACCATCACCTGGATCATATCGGCGGCAACGACGCGGTCATGACGCTGGGCGCGGGGGTGCTGGACCCGCAGGAGTCGCGCACGGTCACCGTGGGCGAAAGCAAGGTCGTGGTTCAGAAGCTTCCCGCCGGACATTCCGAAAGCGACTACCTCGTGCACTTTCCCCAGCAGGATGTGCTGGTGGTGGGTGACGTGTTCGTGCCCGATCAGTATCCGTTTGTAGATTTGAGTCGTGGCGGCACGGTGGGCAATCTTCTGGAGGCGATCGATGTGGCGCTGGCGCTGGCTGGCCCTGACACGAAGATCGTGCCGGGACACGGCGAGATCACCGGGCGCGCGAAGCTGCAGGAGCTGCGCACGATCATCGCCGAGAGCCTGGAGTCGGTGGGCAATCTGAAGAAGCAGAAGCTGACCGAGGAAGAAGTCATGCGCATGCAGCCGACGCGGAAGTACGATGCGGTTTGGGGCCGCGGGTTCGTGGGGCCGGTGGCGTGGGTGCGGCAGGTCTATCGGTCGTTGTGAGCTGGAACAAGGCGGTTTTTCCTTACCGCTCGTCGTACCTCGCGGCCATCTTTTCCTGCTGACATCGGAATACCCGCGATGAGCTTGTGGCCCAGCATCAAGTGGCCAAGGTCAGCGTCCCAAACTCCGTACATGGAATCGGGATCCACCGTGAACCACTCGGGCCGGCGATTGATTCGGAGCCAGTCTTCGGGCATCGACATAGTGGTCCGGTGACGCGGCGCGTCGAAGTAGAGGGTTCCCTCCCAGGTGGAATCGGCACTCACGCTCAGGTATAGCCAATCGTCGCGTTGTACGGCCCCAACCGCAAGGTCCTGACGCCACGGTCGCGCAATGACTCCCATCGACTTCCACTGCGCGTACATGAGTGTGGTGCGCGCGAAGTTTCCGTCCCCGTACCACCCCTCGACCATGCCGTCGTCTTTCTGCACGCTCCACATGCGATCGATCTCGCTGTCGATCCAGGCCACGAACTCGGGAGAGTCCGCGCGGTCCACGAACATCAACGCGCTTTCGATCGCATCGGCGTAGCCGTCGGCGGTTCCCATTTCCGGGTCGGCTGGCGCCCAGCGCGACGGCGTTTCCCAGCGATGGGCAACGTACCGCGGCAGGTTCTTCAGCAGCTTCTGCTCGGCCTTCCTGTAGCGGCGTGTGCCGTCGACGCCGTGCACCATGGAGTAGGCGCTCAGGAGGTAGCCCCAGGTATCGACGATCTGGGTGGAGTGATCGTCGTCCTGCGTGTCGAACTCGTCGTAGAACATGCCGTACTCGTTGCGGCCCTGGTCGAGGATGTCGTCGAGCAGGTCGTGCATGGGGTCGCGGTAGGAATCGAGTTTCCGGGGGCGCACGTGTGCGAGCGTGGCGTACAACTCGGCCAGCCCCGCAACGATCTCGCCGCCGTGGTCGCGCAGGCGCACCTGTCGCTCGTGGCGTGACGGGTGGAACTCGGCCAGCAGGTACAGATCGCCCAGGCGGATGCTCCACTCCAGGTATTTGTCCTGGCCTGTGAGCCAGTACAGGCGGTTCAGGACCTGTAGCAACTCACCGTTCACTTCGCGGTCGAGCGACACCACGTGGCCGAAGTCGGTGGCGATGTTGGCGCCCTCCCAGGTGGCATCGACGATCTCGACCAGGCGATCGCGCCAGGGGTCGGGTGGCTGGCTGTTGGGCTGGGCGTTGGGTTGGCCGTGGGGCTGGCCGTGGGGCCGGTCGTCAGCCAGGCCGTGGGGCCGGCCCATCCATTCCACGATGGTGAGTAGTCCGTCGCGCGCGTACTCCGATGCTTCGAAGATCACGCGGCCGGCGTTGGGGCGCACTTCGCAGATCGAATAGCCCGAGAAGCAGAACGACTCGGGAATCACGCTGCCGTCGCGACCACACAGTCGGCGTTCGGCTTCCAGCATGGGCAGAAGATCGTTCTCGTAGCGGTCCTGATCCAGAAAGAACGCCGTGAGCACCAGGTAGGGAAAATTGTCGGCGGCGCAGTCGGCCACGCTCCAGCGGTTGGACTCGGGCATTCCATGGATGCTGCGTGGTAACAAACCCGAGCGCCGGTTTCTTTGGGCCAACCAGGCGTCGAGGTATTTGTGCGCACGCAGGTTGGCCTGGCGCGCGCGTTCACCGTTGGCCGCGGCCAGGATGTAGGGATCTTCGGAGGGCGGCTTGGGCTGGCACGCGACAAGCGTCAGCACCATGCAAGGCAGCACCCAAAGCCAAGGCGTTCGGCGTTGAATGGTCTTGGCGATCACTCGTGGTCGACGCATCGCCACGCGAGCGTCTCACCCGCCGCCAACGGCACGATGGTTTCCTTGCCGAACGGGTACACGTCGGGGACCGTCCAGGGCGATTTTTCCAGTGTAATGTTCTGCGTGTTCAGCGGCCGACCGTAGAAACGCGCGCCGTATTCGCTGGCGAATGCTTCGAGTTTGTCCATCGCCCCGGCCCGATCGAACGCCTCGGCGTACAATTCCATGGCCACCGGCGCCGAGAAACAGCCCGCGCAGCCGCAGGCGTTTTCCTTGGTCGAGCGCGCGTGCGGCGCGCTGTCGGTACCCAGGAAGAAACTGGATTCGCCCGACGTGGCGGCTTCTATCAACGCTTCGCGATCGCTCGCGCGCTTCAGCACCGGCAGGCAGTACAGGTGCGGTTTGACGCCGCCCACCAACAGATGGTTTCGATCGAACAGCAAATGCTGCGGCGTAATGGTGGCCGCCACCGAGTCGCCGGCCGAGCGCACGAAGTTGACGGCGTCGCGCGTGGTAACGTGTTCCACCACGACACGGAGCATCGGCCGCGTTCGCAGGAGCGGATCCAACACGCCGCTCACGAAGTTGGATTCGCGATCGAATACGTCCACGTGGCTCGCGGTCACCTCACCGTGCACCAGCAACGGAAACTGTTCTTCTTCCATGACGGCGAGAACGTCGTCGATGGCGGCCAACGACGTTACGCCGGCATCGCTGTTGGTCGTGGCGCCCGCGGGGTACAGCTTGGCCCCGATGATGGTGGCCTCGCCCGCCGCGCGACGGATGTCTTCGACCGAGGTTTTTTCGGTGAGGTACAGGGTCATAAGTGGTTCGAACTGCGCCCCGCCCGAGTTCGCCGCGGCGAGCACCCGCTCGCGATAGGCAAGCGCCTGGTCCACCGTAACCACGGGCGGCACCAGGTTGGGCATGATGACCGCGCGCTGGAACTGGCGCGCGGTGTGTCGCACCACCGCGTTCAGGGCCGCGCCGTCGCGAACGTGCAAATGCCAATCATCGGGTTTGCGTAGAGATAGGCGCATGCGTTCCTGCTTGGGCGTTCCTCTGAGACTCGTCCGGACCCAAAGCGGGCTCCTGTTCCTCACTGTACCCCAACGGTTCGCGCCGAGGGAGCAGATTCACATGGCTCGTGGTTTGCATGAAATAAGGATCGGAACAAGGAGAGCTGTGTCGAAGCACACGATCGAACAATGGGAACGCCTGGTTGACCGAGCCCTGCTGGGACAGGGAAAGGTCAGTCCCACCGATATGGCGGCCCTGCTCTCGGACCTGAAGCAAGCCCATGAAGAAGTCGAGCTGTTTCGCACGTCGGCCACCGCTTTGGAACTTCGCCTGAGCGAAGCCGCCGCCGAGCTGGAAGAGGCCGAGACCCAACACACCATTCGCGAGCGCGAGCTCCAACGATCCATCGATCGGTACCGCGCCGCCACCAGTCTCATGCGCGGCAAGTTCGAGCCGATGCGCAACGAACTCATGCGCGAGGTTCGCCAGCACGTACTGCGTATGTCGCCCGAACGGATCGAACAGCTCGCGCGCGAAACCTACCGCGAGTGGATGAAGGCGTACGGGCTGGAAGACTCGTGGGAAGTGGAGTCACCGGTGCGGCGCCGTGACCTGGGCATTGTGATGGAGACGGTGCTGAAGATCCTGGAGCGCGAGCTGGGCCGGCCATACGTGAGTGAAAACGAGCCGGCGCCGCCCGCCGAGCAGCCAGCTGCGCCGAACACCGCGGCGCCCGCAGCACCGGCGCCACCCGCGCCACCCGCGCCACCGGCGACGCCGGCGACGCCGACCGCTACCGCGCCAACCGCACCTACAGCCGCGCCAGCAGTGGCACCCGCAAGCGGGCCGGTTCCCGGGTTCGCACCAGCCTGACCGCCCCCGGTCTCGCCAATCCAGTCGGTTCCAGGCGATTCGCTCGCGTTTTGGGCGCAAATCGGAACCGATGGAACGAGTGTTGCAAGTGTGAACCCTCATGTTCAGTTTCAATATCCGAAAAGTCGTGGAAGAGCAGGAAGCGAAGCTTCGCCATCCCCTCACGCGTGATCGCAGGGGCAAGGTCGAGCGTAAGGAGTACGCCGACGGCGAACACCGCATGTGCCTACAGGTGAACCGGCTGCCCGTGCCCGAGGGGGCCGACGTGCTTCTGGCCATCGAGGGCCAGGTGGTGGCAACCATCCCCACCCAAAACGGCCGCTGTCGGCTGGACCTCCGAAGCACCGACCCGGCCGAGGTGCCCCAGGCGCTGTGCGGCCAGCAGGCTCAGATCTATCACGAGGGTCAGCTGCTACTAGAAGGCGTGTTCTACCGGGACTAGTTGCGGCCTTTTGGCCAGCTAAGCCGGCCAAACCAGGCGCTGCTCGATAAACGACTACTGTATAATAGGTTACAGGCATCCTCGGCTCGAGAGACCCGGCCAGGGCCGCTCAGGAGTCCGAGGGGGTTGCCGAAACCCCCTACCGGTGTCATTCTATACGCTTCTGATTCCCGAAACGCCGAGACGTAGGCTCCTCGATATCGAGAAATCGAGCCACGAAGCTTCGGCCCCACGACGAGCTGACGCAGCAAGCATGGTCAGCGGATTGAAATCCCAGGAGATTCGGCCATGGCCAAGGCAGGAAATCGCGTGCAGGTGAAGCTGAAGAGCAGCGAAAGCCCGCATTGCTACTACACGACCAAGAACAAGCGCAACAACCCCGACCGCCTGGTTCTCAAGAAGTACGATCCCGTCGTACGCAAGAAGGTCGAGTACAAGGAAGCGCGGTAGTCATCCACGGGTAACGCCCTCCAGCAACTCCGACTGGATGGACGCTCGCAGTTCTGGGTGGACGCTCGCAGTTCTGGGTGGACGTTTGCAGTTGGATGGACGCTCGGAGTCGAGAGTGCCCACCAGGGTTGTCAGTACAACGCTAGCTACCACGGCAGCTTCACCCGCAGAAAATCGAAGCGCCGGAGACCGCGGTCCAGCGTGTACAACGTACGCACTCCGTTGGACCGTAATAGACACGCCAGATAGGCATCGGGCACCAGGTTCCCTCTTATAGGATGGGTGCCAGCCGCCTCCTGGTACATTCCGAGAAACCCGTCGCCCTCGCTCAACATCTGCACCTGCGGCATCGCGCACAGAGCCTCGACGTTTCGCAGCGCCTCGTCATGTGCGAGCGGCGCGCGAAAAATCTTCGGGTGCGTCACGATGCGCAAGTACGCCATCAACGTTGGCCACGCCAGGTACAACACTTCTTCGCTCGCCGCGCAGCTGTCCAGAAACTCGCGCGCGGCTGAGTGTTTCGAACTACTCGCATCGGACGCGTAGATGAGCACGTTCGCGTCGAGTGCGTAGCTCAATCGTCGATTCCCATCATGTCGTCCATCGCATCCTGCATAGCGTCCGAATCGGACAGTTCGTACCGCGCCCCCATCTCACGCACCGTCCACTCGAGAGCCGTCTTGGGCACCGCGCCCGATGCCCGCTGTCGCAAAGCCTGACCCAACAGCTCCGAAACCAGCTGGCCCAGGGACTTGTCTTCAACCCGTTGCAGTCGCTTGACTTGCTCCAGGATTGGATCGTCGATGTCGATCGTGGTCCGCATGATGTATAGATGTTATTCTATTACGCATCAGATGTCAAATCCCCAAACCGTACAACGCTACGCGCCGATCGGCTTGCCAGCGTTGCCACACCCCTACAACGTAAGTACACTGTAAGTATGGCAGAGTTGAAATTCGAGTGGGACGCGGACAAAGCGGCCAGCAACCTGCGGAAACACGGCGTCAGCTTCGAGGAGGCCGCCACTGTATTCGTGGACGAGAGCGCCATTATCATTCCGGATCCCGACCACTCGGTTGACGAGGAACGTTTCGTACTCCTTGGCCTCAGTTCCAATCTTCGGACACTTGTCGTCTGCCATTGTCTGCGTGAACGCGGTGACGTCATCCGGCTCATTTCAGCCAGGAAGGCTGACCGCTCAGAACGTGCCCAGTACAAGAAGGGCAACCACGATGCGTAAGAACTATGACTTTTCCAAGGGCAAGAAGAATCCCTATGCCAAAGGACTGAAGAAGCAGGTCACGATCCGCCTGGACGCTCCCACCGTGGACTACTTCAAGGCGCTAGCCGAGGAGACGGGCATCCCGTACCAGACCCTCATCAACCTGTACCTCCGAGAGTGTGCCTTCAAGAACAAGCGGCCACGACTAGATTGGGTGAGCGCCTAGACTCGCCTCACTGCTCACCCAACCTCTGCCGCGACGTCGCTGGCCTCGGTTGGGTCGTCTGGAATCTCCGCGCTCATCGTGCTCCTTGTGCGGGCTTGCGGCCCTGGCAGCTGGCCCTGGTCGTCGGGTTCAATCGAGGATCTTCGCCAGCTTCTTCTTGGTCACGCCGAGTGCTATCAAGGCCTTCAGGAGCGCATCGGCAGACACGCTCGGATCGCCGCCCTCCATCTTGGCTACTCGCGGCTGAGTCGACCCGAGCAACTTCGCGAGCTCGACCTGGGTAACGCCCTTCGCCTCTCGTTCAGCCCGCAAGCTCTCCATCAGCGTGAACTTCAGGTCCAGGTATCGAGATTCCTCCGGAGTCAGGGCCAAGAACTCGTCGCCCGAACTGACAACCCAGCCCTTCTCTTCGAGCTTCTTCTTTCGTCGCTTGTCCATAATCTACTTCTTCGGGTCTCGGGTTCTCGCGTGTTATCCCCGATGGCGGAGGCTCATATCCCATATGATATATGTCGGTTCGAATATATGCAAGCCCCCTGCCCGCTTCGCGTTGGAATGAGGCCGGCGGTGCGAAGTAGTTTGCGGACAACCAAAATGGGTCTAGACTGCGAGAGTCGTGATCTACCAAGCCCGTCAGACAGGCTCGCCAACCAGGAGACGCTCTATTGCACGCTGAGCCGATGTCGGCAGACAGAATGATCGAAGTTCTGCACGATCTGAGTATCGAACTGCAGGACCATCCGGAAGGGACAGATATCGTCCAGCATTCCGTCGAGGCCCTCGAGGACCGTATGGGCTATGAGTTCCTGGCCGTACTCATCCCAACGGTGGAAGGCGAAGGGCTGCTGCCCTTGGCGCTCAGCAAGCAGGAACGAGACGCCGCCTTCTTGAAGAAGGACAAGGACTACGTCAAATGGCAATGCGGCAGCATGACGACCGGCGTCACGAGCTGGGTGGCGCGAACTGGCGAGACTGCTCGGATCGGAAACGTGGCCGACGATGAGCGGTACTTCGGCATCCGCGACGATGTGAAGTCCGAACTATGCGTTCCATTGAAGGTGGGCAAGCGGGTGATCGGCGTTCTCAACACCGAGACGACCAGAGCGAACGCCTATACGGCCCTGGACGAGCGCTTCCTCGAGACGGCAGCGAGCCACTTTGCGCTTGCGATCACCCACAGCCATGGACGTTATCGGTCAGCCAAGGCCTGCTCGTACTGCAACCGAATGCGGGATCGCCAAGGCAATTGGGACTTGCCGGCGAAGTATCTCATGCGCCAGGCCGGCATTGTTGCGACAAACGGAATCTGCCCGACCTGCTACGAGAACGCTCCGAAGAAGCGCGTCACGTAGTACCTGGCTGTCCAGCCCAGCCGGCATCGAACAAACGTTCGCCACGGTCCCACAACGTAGCTTCCGATGACACGATGACTACCAGTGGGACCGTATCTGCGTTCAACGCCCACAACTTGCGCCATCAAACTGCAAACCCCGATCGGTACTGACGGCCTGCCCGCCCGCCACGGGATTGATTCCGCGCGGTCAACCCCGTAAGCTTAAGGGAAGTCAGGGCTCCGCCGTTGTGTGCTTTTCCGCTGGTACTGTCCTTGTTCGTTGGCAGTACACATGGTCCATGCCCTCCTGCCGCTTCCCGGTTTCCGGGATGTGTGCGCTCACCCGAGCTTCTTCCAAGCCGCGACGCAGCTCCCCCATGCGACGTCGACGGTCAGGAGGAGAAGGAGGCAAGCCATGAAGGCGTGTAGGTATGCACACGCTCTCGTTGCTGCGCTCGTCGTCGTGTTGGCTCTCTCGCCTGCGGCCAACGCCGATCCTGTTCAATTCGAATCGCCGCACATCCATCCCATGTGCCTGTCGGCCAATGGGAACACGCTGTACGTCGTAAACACTCCCGACAGTCGACTCTCGATCTTCGATCTTTCCGGCGGTACGCCCGTACTTACCGGCGAGGTCAAGGTGGGGTTGGAACCCGTATCGGTGGCGCAGGCCGCCGACGGCATGCTGTGGGTGAGCTGTCACCTGTCCGACGCCATAAGCATTGTCGACCCCGCGACGCTTACGGTGCGACGCAACATCATCGTGGGCGACGAGCCGGCCGATGTGCAGATCGTCGATCATCCCATTCTGGACGACGGTTCGCAGTGGGCGATCATTTCGCTTAGCCAGGAAGATCGCGTGATCATTCTCGATGCCGCCCCGCCGTACGCGGAAGTGGCGTCGATCGACATTCCTGGTAGCGACCCACGTGCGTTGGCTATTACCCCCGACGGACAGTCGGTGTGGGTAGCCGTGTTCGAAAGTGGCAACCAGACCATTCTGGCACCGCGCGAGTTGGTGTTCGATCCCAACAATCCCTGGGGTGGCTTGCCGCCTCCCTTCGATCCTCCTTTGAATCCCGACTTGCCCTTGGCGCAGTTCCAGTTCAACAGCGTCATCCTGAAACGTGACGCGCAGGGCTTGTGGATGGACGAGCAGGGTGGCGATTGGACCTCCATGATCACGTGGGAGCCCATGGACATCGATCTGGTGCGTATATCGCTGGCGCCCTTTCCCACCATCGCCGAAACGGTCACGAAGGTGGGTACCATGGTCGACGACATTGCCGTGGACTCCGAAACCGGCGACATATGGGCAGCCAACTTCCACAGCAAGAACCACATCTTGTTCGAGTCGAAGTTGGAAGCGGCCGGCCTGGGCATCAACCGGGTAAGTAAAGTGAACGCCGGCGGCGTTACACCGCAGGCGTTCCGGTTGAATCAACATCTGGATGCGATCCTGTTGCCGAAGATTGAAGGCGCTATTGGCCCGGTGCTGATTCCGCCGGCCGATCGCGACGACAGCCTGGCGTTTCCCACCGAGTTGTTGTTTGCCAACCTGGGTGACGGCACGCGCAAGCTCTTCGTGACCAGCATCGGTGGCAAGCGCGTGGCCGTGATCAATCCCGGAAGCGGCGCGGTGGAAAACCGACTGCCCGTTCCCGAGGGCGGCACGGGCCTGGTGTACGACGGCAACAGCGAAGACCTGATCATGCTCAGTCGCTTCGACAACTCGTTGCACATGGTCGATCCGGCCACAGGCTTCACGGGCACATCGGTGCCGGTAGGCAAGAGCGGCTGGGACCCCACGCCAACCAACGTGAAGGCCGGGCGGCGCTTCCTATATACAGGTGAGCACAGCTCGACCGGCGGCTTCGCGTGCGCGTCGTGCCATCCGTACGGCAACATGGACAACATCGCGTGGGATCTGGGTAACCCCGACGGCGAGATGCAGGCGGGGATTCCGCCCGAAGAGAATCAGGGCGTGCAGGGTTCGCCGTTTCACCCGTTGAAGGGTCCCATGACCACGCAGACGCTGCGCGGTTTGAAGGACACGTTCCCGCTGCACTGGCGGGGAGACCAGGTGGACTTCCTGGCGTTCAACGACGCGTTCGAAACGCTGTTGGGCGGTACGAAGTTGTCAGTGGCCGAAATGGATTTATACAACGACTTCATTATGTCGGTCGTGTACCCGCCGAATCCGTTCCGTAGTCGTAGGGATGAATTGCCCACGAATCTTGAGGGCGGCGACGCTACAGTTGGGCAATTTATCTTCGAAGAGCTAAACAACGGCTTCTGCGTGAACTGTCATTCGCTGCCGACCGGTACGAATACGGTGGTGGTTCCGCTGCTGAACTTCCACTTCGGCAACCTGTCGGTCAAGGTGGCGCAGATGCGCAACATGTACGAGAAGACCGGCTTCGACGACATGAACGGTCCCAACAAGCGGGTGTACGGCTACCTTCATGACGGTGCCGACAACAACCTGGAGACGTTCATTCTGGAAGAAGTGGCCGGACGCGTGCCGGCGGGCCAGGAGCCCGACGCGATCGCGTACATGTTGTCGTTCACCACGGGGACGCACCCTTCAACGGGTGTGCAGACCACGTGTACTCCAGACAATGTTACCGATCCGGTGGAGCTGCAGATCGTGACTGATCTGATGGACATGGCTACCGAGGGTCATGTGGATCTGGTAGCACACGGGAACGTGAACGGAGAAGAACGCGGTTGGGTGTTTGATCCCAACGGCTGGGCTTCGGACCGATTCGGAGAGATCTGGACGGTCGGAGACTTCTTCGATGCGATCGTCGACGGCGGAACGGCCATTACGTTCCTGGGCGTTCCCAAGGGCGAAGGTATTCGCATGGGTGTGGATCGGGACATGGACGGGTCATTTGATCGGGATGAGTTGGATCAGGGAACTGATCCGGCGGATCCGAATCAGGTGGCTACTTCCGTCGATCCGACGCTTGGGGTGAACCCGGGGTTGAACCAGGTTACCTCTGTGTTCCCGGCGCCGTTTTCGTCTCGGACGAATGTGCAGGTTTACCTGACGGCTTCGGCGCCGATTTCGGTGAACGTGTATGACCTGCGAGGGCGGAAGGTTACTACTTTGGCCAACGGGTCATTTGGGCAGGGGCGGCATGAGTTTGCCTGGGATGGGAAGGATGGCCGGGGGCAGAGTGTGGCGTCGGGGAGTTACTTCATAAGGTTGCAGACGCCGGAGGCGGTGGATCAGCGGAAGGTTATGAAGGTTCGGTAACGTACAGTTCTCGCAGCCGAAGACTCGAGGCCGCCCCGGATGGGGCGGCCTCGTTTGTTTGGATAGGCTGCGCGAGTGATGCGGTCTATCCGGCACCCAGGTCTCGGTGCAGACAGCTGCAAAGTATTGCCTTGGAAGCAACTCGCGGAGTCTTGGCGGTAACATTGATTCAGGTTAGAATGCGATCGGCCGCCCGGTTATCGGACAGATTCGCGGGCTAATCCTAGTTAGGCACACCAGGCTGGAGTCATCATGGACAAAGAACTAGGCCGCCGAATTCTTCAGCTCAAGGACACAATCGTCACAGAGTTCGACGCAGAGAACTGGACTGAGCTCGGTCTACTGATGGGCTTGACGAGCGATATCGACCACCATCCGCGACTCTTGCGAAGTCTTGATTGGGGCGACGGAGACTACCCAGGGAATGTCCTGAGCTTCTTGAAGGGCATCGCCCAAAAAGACAAGAGCGCATTCGAAGAGGTCGAGAATTTCGTCGAGAGCCAGTTCGAGGGCACGGCCACTTACGTGTCAGCAAAGCCATCCGCGAAGCGCCTTACCTTTGCGCCCAATGTCTTCAAAGTTCCCGACGACAAACCCCAAGATGACCTAGTCAGTGTGATGATGCCCTTTGAAAAGTCATTTGACCCAGTGCATTCCTCCATTCGTGGAGCCGCTGAGAGCGCTGGGTACAGGTGCCAACGAGTCGATGATCTCTGGGAAGATAGCGTTGTGGTCCAGGACGTGTTCAGCTTGGTTTTTCGTTCGCGCGTCGTAGTTGTGGACTTTACCGGCAAGAACGCGAATGTCTTCTACG
Source organism: Candidatus Krumholzibacteriota bacterium (assembly GCA_029262065.1). Classification (GTDB taxonomy): domain Bacteria; phylum Krumholzibacteriota; class Krumholzibacteriia; order JAJRXK01; family JAJRXK01; genus JAJDAC01. Next base: position 77,120 of record JAJDAC010000053.1, read on the forward strand.
AAACAGGTATCGCTCACACGCTGGGAAAGTTGGTGGTCCCAGTGTCGCAAAGCCTTGACGACGTCCCTTTCGATCTCAGACACCATCGAGTGCTCAAGTATTTGCCCAATGCCGAGGGCCTGGCTGCATTCCAAGACAGTTTGGCAAGGCGCTTGTCGAATCTGGGCGCCTAACAAGCCGGTGCAGCAGACCGTGACGCTTGTCACCCCGGGCGCGTGGACTGCATCCTGTGTATGAATGTCGTGCCAGCATCCGGGGCGCCAACCGCCACGGCCGCTGACCGGCGTAACCGTTAGGCTCTCGGTGCGAAAGATGAGGAGCCGTGGCAAAGCGTAGGCCGAAGGTACCCAAGAAGATCGAGACTGAGGTCTTAGTCCGGTGCAAACGGCGATGCCCCTTGTGCTTCGGAATCGATGGAAACGTGCAAGAAGTGCGCGGTCAAATAGCCCACCTCGATCGCGATCGTGAGAACAATGCGTCGAAGAATCTATCGTACATGTGCCAGAAGCATCATGATGATTACGATTCTCCGCGGAGCCAAACGAAGGGCTACACGGAGGCGGAGATTCGTCTCTACCAAGAGGAGCTTGAGGGATATCTCGCGGAGAATCCGCTCGGTACTTGGTCTTACCCTGCGCCCAGGAAGCAAAAGATCTCAGTACCCGTTCCATCTCCCGATCTCTACGACCGTCGGATGGTGATCTACCGCAGGACACGAGATTTCCTTTCTCAAGTGGTCGGCAATGCGTCGTGCTCCCTACAGGACGCCTTCAGTTTCGCGGCCGATACCCACGAGGCGCAGTTCATCTTTGACGCCAAGTTCGCAGCCTACCTGCAGAAGATTTACGAACACGCACTCCATCTCCATATGACCGAGACTCTGCTCAACCAGCTACCTGTGGGGGAAGAGCGGTCCGAGGCAGCCCAAGAGGAGCATGAGAATCTGCTTTGGCTCTACGATCAGGGAGCTGAGCTTGCCAAGCGCGCCCACCCGTTCTTGAGGCTATCGTAGACCGGAGCCTAACAAGCAACCGTGTTGCGCCGTCAAGCATTCAGGTCTCCCAAACAGTTCTCTCTCGGGCCATTGAGTTCAGGATCGTGAGTAGTTTTCTCGCAACGGCGATCAGCGCGACCTTCGCTGGTTTGCCGTCGGCGCGCATGTGTTGGTACTTTTCTCGAAGCACTGGATTGAAGCACAACGGCCACCGGGAGGCCGGCGGCTGCGAATTGGTCGACGAGCTCTCGCTCGTGTCCTCCAGTCGATTCGACAATAATCCGAGCTGGTAGAAGGCGCAGAAGTTCCTTCACCAATCGCACGATCGTTCGAGGTTGGTTTCTGCATCGATTGGATCTTGCCCCGTGGCGCGGCGGTCCACTCGAGGGAATCCTTGGTGACGTCGATACCGATATTGGCGGACATGGTACAATCTCCTCGTCAACGAGACTCGGGCTCTTGGATGCGGGCTCTCACGAAAGTGAGGCCCCGGCGACCGTTCGTGCTTTGTTGCAGTAGTGGAGCGGTGACCCGTGTGCTTGTTAACGGTCTTTCGGGACCTATCCGCTTGCGGTCTACCGACTCCGTGACGGGTCGGCAAGTGCATCTACCGGCCCGTCTGATTACAACACGGAATCGATCATAAGAGCCGCTGCAGTAGACCGGTGCCGTTGTCACACCAGCTGCGGCGAGCGCATACTGTACTGGAAGGCCGTTGCCGCAGCTGGCGCGCCAAGGACCCGGCAGCTGAGCGGCAGATCCGTTACGCTGCAAGAGAGGCTGAAGCATTGACGAAGTATCTCAAGAAAACACTCGGTGAAGAGGGCTACTTGTTCCGAGAAGGAAACGGGCATCTCGAAGACATCTCGATGGTGCTAGATCACGCAGCCCACCGCCTTTCCAGTCGAACTTGCCGGCGAGACATGATCTTGGCTACTCTTTGCGCACAACTGTCGGCGCTCGTGGATTCGGTCCGTATTCTTCTCACCGCCGGTAGGGCCACCCCAGCGTTCGGGCTATGCCGTGGCATTTACGAGATCGTCGTGTGGTTGGCATTCATCCTAGACAAGGCAGAGTCCACAGATGACCGCTCGCGGCACTACAAAGCGTACGCCGCAAGAAACAGCCGCAAGTACTTTAATCACCTCAAGCAATCCAACAGCGGTGTACCAGAGGAATTCAGGCAGAGAATAGTTCAGATGTCGAAAATCCCGGGGCATGCCAGGTATCTCAACTACAAACTGCGTAAGAATCCGAGGGAAGGACCGGATCGCGCGTTCATGATCAAACATGTTTCAGACGATCAGCTGCGGGAGGCTCTCAAGGTATTCGAGGCCTACATTTTTAGGCCGGCTTCATCGCCGCTTCATGGCGGAGCCCCAGGCGCCATGGCTTATCTGTCACGGGGTGGAATCGGTTCAACAAGACCTTCACGGCGAGGAGTGGAGCAGGCATATGTTGCAGCTATGTCGGTTGGCTATGTCGGGTTCGAGCAGGTCTGCAAGCACACGAAGTGCAAGACCCTTGCAGGCAAGATCTCGCGCCCGCCTCAGCTAGATGATGCAGGGGCCAGTCTTCCAGTCTGGTGAGACTCTACACGAGGCCTTCAGGCTAGCGTAGCTCTGCACGTGCCGGCCACACGGGCTGAGCCACTCATTCTTGATTGGAACAACCTGCTTGCCCTTGCCGCATGTGAGGGCAGGGACCCGCTAACCGAACCCTGGTTGACGAGACGCAATTCGCCCACTGGTCGCAAGGCGCGAGTTGACGCGCGTCCTCATCAGTCGAACCATAGGGGTCGATACACCTCGGAGGAGCCTGTGTCTAAGAAGCTTCGATACTCTGAGAAACTGGATTGTCGTCACTGCGGGAATGTCGCACCCATGCGCTGCCCCGGAGCTGTGTCCGACACGCAGACTGAGGAACAGGACTTCGGTCCTCCTGTAGAACACGGGATGATCTACGAAGTTCTCATCTGCCCAAAGTGTGAGGAGCCATCCATTCGCCAGGGACACTGGCACGACGGGATGGAAGATGAGGACGACTGGCACGGTACGATCATATATCCAAGTGAGCCCACTCGCGTCGCTGGCCTCCCAAACGAGGTCGAGCGCGAGTTCGTTGCCGCCCAGAAGGTCGCAACGGTTTCACCAAACGCCTACGCGGTGCTGCTTGGAAGGGTGCTCGACGTTGTTTGCGACGACCGGAACGCTGTTGGCGACACGCTGCATCAACGATTGGTCGATCTCGCGAATCGAGACGAAATTCCGACCAACCTCGCCGATATGGCCCACAAACTTCGGCAGCTTCGCAATGTCGGCGCTCACGCGAATCTGGGCACCATAACGAACGATGAGGTCCCGGTTCTTGAGGCACTCTGTAGAGCTGTTTTGGAGTACGTCTACGCCGCCCCGCAGCTTGTCGCACAAGTGGAGAGCCGGCTCCAAAAACTCTTTTCGAACTAAGGGTGTGCGAGCAGCGGAGGCTGGCTGACAAACGGATGAACCTGACGATCGACCAGCCGGGCGGCTTTGGCGCCTCTTGTGCAATCGCAGATCAGGCGTCAATAGTTAGGCGTTCGTCGAACTTTTGGGGGAAAGCATGACAGAAGAGCAAGACAAGACCACCCTACAGTATGTCCAGTTCATGGTCGCAAACCGCCCCCGCTGCGTTTGGGAGTGGGACATCCGCGAATTCCATGCAGGCTCAGTGAAGAAAATTGACCCGCTCTACTTCTCGTTCCAAGCATCAACCCTCGCTAGTGAGCTGGAGTCTGATAACAAGTATCGAGCAGCATGCGCTATTCGAGCAAACTACTGGCACGCGCTCGAGAGCTTCCTCGCCCTCCTGTTCGCGACGCTCCAGGCCCCACATGCTACCTACGCGTGGCTGATCGAATTTCGCCCCGGGGACCTACACTGGCTTGCTGAGCGCTTGAATGACGGAACGCGCTTTCTCACAGGACTTCACATTGAGCCTTTTGGCTGGGAGGGAGTTGGAGAGAGGTTGCTTCCGAATGCGGATGACCAAGAGCTTACCCGAGTTTTTCACGACAAGGTGCTTGGCGCATGGCAGCGTTTCTCTCGGGAGTTTGTAGATCCTATTCATCGATCTGAGCACAATACTATCAAGCATGGCATGCGAGTCCTGTCTCGTGGCCATTCGATCTCAATCGCTAAAGCTGACTCAACCGATTTCACTTCACTCGGTGGCAGTGAGCACGGCGCTCAATTCTTGCTTCGGGAGACACTTGGTACGAGCAAGCATCATTTTAGGGCGCGCCCGCAAAGTGAGAATTGGTCGGTCGAAGCAACCATCGAGAAGACAAACCTCTTGGCGACGTCTATCCAGCTTCTGAAGGTATTCCTTCTGAATCGCCTTGGCGCGTTGGAGTCGGACGTCGACCTGATGCTTCCCGAGAGACTAGACTCTTTCGAAGAGCCTTGGAGGATGTCCCCGGGTGTGCTCAGAAGCAACTATGCCAGAGACATACCACTGGACGCTATCAACTGGTTCACTCCGGACGAAATTCGTAGAACTTTCTCGGAACCACAGAAGGAAAATGAAAAGGGCGCATAGTATCGATCGGAATTTCCCTCTCCGGTACGTCTCAGGGCAGTTGTCGCTTAGTCTAGCTTAGCCGGTCGGTCGCGTCCTTGTCGGGGTTCAAGCTGACCTCTCGGGTCGGCGTCCAGTTTTTGCGCTGGGCAGGCTCCCCACAAGGCGCGACTTCATCTTGAGAGCTTGAAGCCGGAATGCCTACCCTCGCACTGTCTCCTTGACGGGGGTGAGCTTACGCCTGCGCTAGCCCGTCGGTTGCGGCTACCACTCGGAGGGACAGTTTGCCGCCCCCGCCATTGACCCAAACCCCCCGAGTGTTATCCTCCCGTAAGCCGGTTCCGTGAAGCGCCGAGGAGCAAGATGCATTCGCCAACAAGAAGAATCTTGGTCGTTTCAGTTCTCTTTGTTCTCGGAAGCTGCGCGACAACGCTGCCGCCAATTAGGCCACAGGTCACGAATCCCAAGAACTACGTTGTTGGGAACGTCCATGAGGTAACGACCGGCAGCAGCTTGGTCCGATCAGGGCTGGTGTTGTCCAGACCAATCTACACCCCGATCTACAAGCATGCTCCCCCCAACAACAGAATAGCTGGCGCGAGACCCGTCCTTGCACCTGGGCAAGACTGGATCGCAGCATATGGTGGCGAGAACGGCGGCTTTGTCTTGACCAATGTTGGAATGCCTGGCCGTGGGATTCATGTGTTCGAGGACGGGCGCGTGGGTGACGGCTAGATTGACCTCACATCAAGGAACAAGCCAAGGTTGCAGGAAGGATAGCCCGAGGAAGCTCTCTTTCGTCATGTTCGCGACATTCGACTCTCTGGGAGCTATGAAGAAGAACTTGTCTACTCCGGAACCAGGGGCAATATCCTTCACCTTCTGTACAGGGAGTTCTCAGGCGAGCGGTTGCGTGCGGCCTTCGAACAGAAACTTGAGTACGACCTAGACGAATCCATGATCGTCGAGTTTCGGCTGTACAAGATCGAAGTCATGGAGGCCGGATGACCCTCCCAGGGTTTGATGGACACCTAGTTAGCTGACATACTGGTCAGCAAGGAGGTGTCCGATGTCCAAGAAGCGTCGGCAATTCACCCGTGAATTCAAACTGGAAGCGCTCCGCCTCGCTGAGCAAGAAGGCATGACGGCTACGAAGGCCGCCGAGCAACTCGCGATCAATCGTGGCGACTTGTACCGTTGGAAGCGTGAGTTCGAAAACGAGCCCGACTCCTCGTTCCGAGGCAATGGCAAGCGCACGCCTGACGATGAGCGAGTCACTCGCTTGGAGCGTGAGAACGTCAAGCTTAGGGCGCAGATTCAGTTCCTAAGAAAAGTCGCCGGGTACTTCGCCAGCGGAAAGAACTGATCTTCGATCAGATCTATCAGCGCCAGGAAGAGTACCCAGTACGGTGGATGTGTGAAGCGATAGGCGTCTCCATCAGCGGGTACTACTGTTGGCGCGGCCGCCGGCCGAGTCAGCGAAAGAGAGAGGACGAGAGATTGCTGCCGATGATCCGCACGAGCTTCAAGCGCAG
>JAJDAC010000054.1 GCA_029262065.1 Candidatus Krumholzibacteriota bacterium
GCGCTGGAGCCGGCCAGTCAAGGACTGGGCGAAGGCCCTGAATCACCTGGCGGTGGTTTTCGAAGGACGAGTACCCGTATGATTAGCAGGGCCGGTTACACAGAATTCAAGACAGTCCCCTGCGCGTCGATCGGGACCTGCTGTGGCCCTCGGTGGGAGTTCGATCGGGTTGGAGCGGTCAGAGGCTTGAACCCAGAATGTCTACCCTCGCGCTGTCTCGTTGACGGGAAAGCTTACAGGTAGGGACTCACGTAGCGGAAACCGGGCTCCTCCTGGGCCTCTACTGGTCCCCAAGTGAATTGCGAGGGAGTCTCAGCGCAGCTGTGTGCAGGAAGTGCAAAGACGAACGCCACAGTGATCACCAAAATCAGGAAGGCCCTCTAGTGCATAGTTCTCTATGTCCGCTGAAACCGGCACGACCGATAGGCAATAGTATCCCAACCACCTAGTGCTCGCCTAGCCTCTGACGCTGAAACAAGAAAACTCTGGCCCTCCGACCAGGCGCGGAATCAGTAACGCGATCGGAATGTTCCAAACGAGGACTTTGCGACCGGAACAGGTCTCGTCAGGAACGGCTCAAAGATCACGTTCGAGTAGTTGGGATCCAAAATAGGATGGTGTGAATCATTGCCATCTTCGATCCACGCGGAGATGGAGTCCGCGTCGGCGGTACCCCAGTAGTTTCCAGAAAGGTTGATATCGACGATCGGTTCCTCCGCATACCCTTGCGTTCTGACGAGGGGCCCACCGCCTTTCAACAGGTCGTTTCCGTTGAACTCGGCGACTGAATTGTTCCACATTCGGATGGTCGCAAATGACGTACCCGAGACCCGATTTTCCGACCCAAAGAGATATGATCTTCCGGAAACCCAAACACCGTATCCTGTATTTCGAACGGTCGATGACAACAGCTGCAGAGATGAGCCAGATGCTACGGCCACCGCTCCGTTTGACTGACCATCGAACAAGCTCTCAGATACCACACCCTCGATTCCCTCCGCCAATCCAAACCCGCCGGTTCCACCCATGACGGTCACGCGGTCCAATCGAACGTTGGCCGTTCCATTGAAATCAAAGCCAACAAAGTTGTTGGACATGGAGCAGTCTTGGAACACCAGCGTGCCCGTGCCGGTGCCCGAAACCACGCCTATCTGAGAACAGTCGTGTACTTCCAGCTGACTAGCCTGGACGGCTGGGCTGCTGAATATGGCAACACCGATGCGGCAATCGGCGATGCGGAGATTCCGAAGGACGGCTTCTCCAGTGACAAACAATCCGTCGCGAAGATTCTCGAATGTCATCGTTTCAACGTGAGTGCCAGAGGCCCCGTCGATTGCCACTCCCCGAGGTCCCAACGTCTGAATGTTTGGTACCAGCGGACCTACTATCACAAGGTCCCGATCAACTCCGAGAATGGTCAGGTTATCGACCGACACTGGGATGTGAGTTTCGGTGGTGATTCCGGCGGCCTCAAAGAGGATAACTTCGTTGTAGCGTCCTTCTCCCACTAGGATTGTGTCGCCTGCAGTCACCGCCAACATAGCCTGCGGTATCGTTGGAAAGTCCGCCGAGCCGTCGCGTTCTACGCTCCATGTGCGGCAGCTTGCTTGGTCCACCACGGAACCCAAAGCGACCGCTGCCAAGAGCACAACGACCAGCTCCCGATACCTGTTCATTCTGCGAAAGCTCATATTGCAACCCAGCCACTATCGAACTAGCACCACAGGTTTCTTGTTAACCTGACCTGCAACTTCCAAGTGAATGAAGAATACTCCACTAGCCACGGAATGGCCGTCCTCCAATTCTCGGTCGACGGCTCCACCGATACGGTCGTCGCTCCGAGACAGGACATCGCAGGATCAGGTTTCGAGGGGCTTGGGGGAAGTCTCAGCTGCTTCCTGACGGTGGGCCCTTCCCTCCCGTCTCTCGGAACCCGGCTTCGGTGAGTCTCTGACTCCGCTTGCCGGCCTCCGCCGGTCTCACGCTAGTCTCGTTTCTCGTTTTTTTACCCTAAGAAATTCCCTACAGGGCCGACTCACCCTGAAAGCAAGGTAAGCCGGCCAAGTGCCGAGTCGAGCCTGTGGCTCCCTGGCATTCTGGACCGGAGGTTGGAAAATGAAGGTGTTACGGTGGTTGATCGGCGCGCTCGTGGTGGTGTTGCTTACGCCGATTCCTGAAAGCGAGGCGCAGTCGTGCGAGCCTGCGCTTTCGGGCACAATCGGGTGGTGGCCCCTAGATGAGAACCAGGGAAGCACATCAGCCAATCTGGCAGACGGACCCGACGGCGTGTGGGTCGGAACTCCAGATCCAAGCGTGCCTGACCACGTAGACGGTACCCTTGCTTTCGCAACGGGAAGCGTGGAGGTACCTCACACGGCGGCGCTCGACCTGGGCGCGATCACGGGGGGTCAGCAAGACTTCACTATCATGATGTGGGTGGGCGTTAGCTTGTTTCATTTGCCAACCCTGATAAGCAAACAACTGCCAAATGGTCAGGGATTCGTAGTGAGTCTGGATGGACTCAATAGGCCACAGTTGTCGATAACGAATGATCAGCTATTCACGAATACGTATACAGCTACGTCTGGCGTGCCGAGCGGGGTGCTCACGCACGTGGCTGTCCGATTCGAAGTCCTCGTCGGGTTTGGCGCATTCGTCTCTTTTTATATGGACGGCGCCTTCGCGGGGTCTACACAGGTGTTCAGCGTTCTCGACTTCTCAACTCCGGGCGCGCCGCTGGTCATCGGCGGTGGCACCGGCGGCCTAATACTCGACGAAGTGGTGATCTCCGACACAGCACACTTCCAGCTCGACATTCTTGCCATCTGCGCGGCAGGAACCGCGGGGATGTGCAAGAACGACTGCAATGCAAACGGAGTCGCCGACACGTTCGATATCCAGGACGGGTTGTCAGCCGACTGTGATGGCAACCTCGTGCCGGACGAGTGCCAAGACGATTGCGACCAAGACGGTATCCCTGACGCCTGTGATGATTTGTGCCCTCCGTTCGACCCACGGGAGGGAGTTGCCCTGCAGCGACCGGACAACGTTCTCACCAACACGTCCGCGAATGGGCCAGAATACCATCTGCTTGGCGGCAACAGCGGTGTATCGGGCAGTTTTCAGACCACGATTCCGTTCGTGGCTTCAATGAACGGTTGGTTGACCGAGGACCTGACAGAACAGCCTACGTACTGGCAGGCCTCGGCGTTCAACGCCGCGAATCTGAACAACAACGGAGCCGGCAATACGGCAATGTGGTGTGGGCAGGACGCGACGCAGCGTCCTGGGTGGGCCACTCCCCCCGGCTATGGGAACAACTGGTGTGCCGCTCTGGAGTTCTCTACACCCATGCTGAGTACTACGGTAGTTCAGACGGTCGGGCTGGACTTCTACCTGAACTACGAAACCGAGCGCTGGCTCGACAAGCTGCTCGTCCAGTACCAGAACGCCACCGGCTGGAATACCATTGCAGAATTCAGCGGCACCAACAGCGCGGGTGGGGCCTTCCCGACGCCTGGCGTGTCATTCTCGACTTGGCCGCAACTCCCCATCACCTACGCAGGAGGAGACTATGGTGGCAATGCCAACGACGAAGTGCGACTGCGCTTTCTGTTCTTGTCGAACGGATCCGGATCGGACGAGGACGGCCTGTTCTGCAGCGTGGCTGGTGCAACACAGATCGACGACATATCGGTAACCTGGGACGATGGCACCGGTTCGCAAATCAGCTTGGAGGACTTTGAAACCGCGGGCCCGTATGCCTGGACTCCGGTCACCGCGCCAATCGTCGGTGATTTCGCAAAAGCGTTCTCACTGCTCTCTGAAGATGACGCCTGCCGAGCCAATGCCACGGGCCAATTGACGTTCATCGATGATGGTACCCCGCCCTCGAACGGCGGTGGCGCCAGCACCGGCGGTTCGACATCGCTCAACTGGAACTACGGAACTCCGGGCGGATGGGTCGTCAACGTGGACGGCGGTCTGTCGATGGGCGAGAAACGCCTGCACAATCGAGCCGTGTCTCCGGAACTGGTTTGGGATCTGCCTGGAACGCAGGACGACCTGCTCTCTATCGCCGGTGTCACCCTGAGATTCGACGTGTATCGACACCTACCGCTCGAGAACGGCATTCTCTACACATGGCACGTGCGATCATCCAACGACGGCGGAGCCACCTGGGAACCGTGGCGTAGCCGTGACCTGTACTACTACGGGCGTCGGGACGGCGAGTACATCAGCGTGGAAGAAGACGTTACCAATCTTTTTCCTTCTGAGAAAGATCGCGTCCAAGTGGCTCTCGGCGTCGTCCAGGACCCACTTGGTTGGGGCTTCATTCCGGCGGACGCAACTCCAGGTCCGTGGTTCGACAACGTGGAGCTCGTGAAGTACCAAATTGGTGGACCGGCGATCTCAGCGCGACAGATGGACTTGTTCCAGGACGCATTTCCGAACGAGTCGTCGCTGGCGGTGGGAACAGTCACCGAGCGTGACCGGTTGGATGTACGGATCGACGCCGCCCGAGACCTGGGGCTTCGCGTCCAGGGCGATGGAATACGACGTCAGAGCTACGCGGTTGTCGATGCGGTCTCGGCTATCCCGGGCTCACTGCTTGAGGTCTTCGCCGTGCAACTCTTCTACTGTGTTCATCGAAATCCCGTGTTCGAGTCTTCGATTCGCAGCGCATTGGGCCCCCCCACGAGCCTGGGAACGGGGTTGAACGGCTGGGACGTCACCACTGGAAGTGTGGTTGCGACTCCCTACGTCAAAGACGATGGTTCGCAAGTTCATGGTCGCATGGTCCTCGACTTACCCGACAAGGACTTTCTCTATCCCGGCGACGTTCTGCAGTACTACATCTCCGCAACCGATGACCAAGGGAGGACTTCTGTACTGCCAAACAACACCATCGGCTTCGCCGACGGTTCGGGAACCTACGACCGTCACTTCACCATACGGGCACTCCCCACTCTGTTGAACACACAGGGAGAGACGCCCGCCGCGCTCATCTACAACGACAACGGACCGAGCGATGTGTTCGCGGTGTGGACGACCGCGCTACAGAACATTGGTTTCGGTACCGGGCAAGACGTCGACATCTACACCACAATGGCCGCCACTTCGGCTCAGAGCAACGGGTTGGGCGCGGGCGGACACGGTGGCGCCACCGCGCTTCAGCTGTCGGCGTACAACACCATCTACTACGAGGGTGACGAGCTCGAGTACTTCCTGATGAACGACGGAAACGACGGACCGCTGACGGATAAATCGGACGACTTGTCGCTGTTTGCCGAATGGCTGGCCCAGTCCGCAAACCGGTACTTGTACGTGTTCGCCGACGACATCGCCACGTCGACCACCGAGTTCGCCAACGGTGGTGCGTCATTCCTCTCGAATCAGCTTGGCGTGGCACAAGTGAACCGATCAACCGTGCCCACTCTGCCGCAAGCGACCGCAGACGCTCCGGTGACCACGGCCGGAGCCCCCTTCTTCGGCAACTCGTGCTTCGGCGTCATAGGTAATTGCCCTCGCATCAACGCGTTCGATCTGATCGCGCCCGTTGGAGGGGCCTTCACCGGGCATGACTGGCAACCATGTACGGGATCACCCACTACGCCCAGCGCGTCGGTCATCTGGGACCGCACCGTCGGCGGGTTTCGAAAACTTGCGATGACGTTTCCCTATGGCTTCCAGTTCGTCGGAGCGCCATGCAATACCGTGGCCTGCCCCGCCAAACGAGGGTTTGCGTTTGCCCCCAGAACATTCCTGTTGTTGGATCTGATGAGCGCAGCGAACGTGGTCGGGGGAAGTTTCCCAACCACTGCCCCCAACTCACCGGCCCGGCCGCTCACGAAAATTCGTACCAACCATCCGAATCCGTTCAACCCGAACACGACGATCCACCTGGAAGTGGGACGCCGTTCTGTCTATGAGGTCGCTGTCTACGATCTGTCGGGGCGCCGTGTTACCGAGCTTCATGCTGGCCTACTGGAGCAGGGTCTTCACGCGTTCGACTGGCAGGGAATTGACCATGCCGGCCGCTCCGTGTCGAGTGGCGTCTACTTGGTGCGGGTTGAAGGCGACGGCAAGTTTGATACGAAGAAGGTCACGCTACTCAAGTGATACGGAACGGCTTCTGTCAACCGTTCGGCAATCGTCGTGGTGAAGGGGCCGTTGCCGCTTCGGGTCCGGCCGATATGACTCGGAGGGACCCGCAAGCTGTCATGAACCTAGGACGCTCCGATCAATTCGAGCCGGGGTCCGTCCGCTGCACCGCCGTACCCGTCATGGTGCCCTCCATGGACGATTCCGTGTACTCGACGATATGACTGCGCGAAGTAGACACTTCCTGAGCGAGCCACGTACTCAAGCGAACATCGAAACGTCCAACCTACCCGTTCCCGTTGATCTCCAGCACGGTCCGCAGTCCGCCCAGCTTCACGCCGATGATCGGCCCCGTCAGCACCTGCCCGAAAACGCTGTCAAACCCGTAGTACGCACAGCACGGATTGAGCGATCCCTCCCCGCAGGGAGTCACTTCACCGTTGAAGTTCCGGTATGGATCGGTCGGCACCGACAGCGTGAAACTCGACCCCGTGGTCCGAACCTCGATTCGCCGGCCCGGCAGGAACACCCGAGGCCACTCCTGGTCGATACCGATATCGAAGATCGTGATCTCCGGCGAGCCGAAGGAGCCGACCGTGGCATCGTTGGTCAATCTCACGTCGTCACGCGAGAAAGGTCCCGTCTGGGGAACGGTGACCAGAATGGAGCGGGATTGGTTGTCGGGATTGGGAAAGGAAACGCTGACCTGCACCTCGAAGCCGATGGTCCCCGACGCCATCGCTACCAGGTCGCCCCGCTCCCGCTCGGCGTAGGCCGGCACCGGCGAGTTCTCCAGACACGGGTCCTCCCACGGCTCGTCCTTCTGCTCAATGACGATCGACGCCACGCCGGCGTTGGTCGAGCCGCTCACGTTGGCGCAAGTTTCGTCGAGGTACTCGACGACGATGGTCCCGGCGGCCCCATCCTCGATGGAGTTGATCGCGTACACGATGTTGCGCGAGCTGGTGATCAGTTCCTTCACCGGCTCCTCTGGACAGGTGTTGTCCGGTGACAGCAGCAGACAGCCGGGGCCACTCAGGCTGTAGCGGAAACAGGCGTCCGTCGCGTCGGTGCATCCCCGCACCCCCACTCCCACGTACAGCTGGTCGTTGTAGATGGCGTCGCGAGAAGCGTTGACCGAGATGTCGCAGGCACCAAACTCACCCAATATCTCGATGCTACCCTCGCCGGCCTGCCCGCCGTCGGTCGAACAGGGTTGGCCGCTTACCGGGAAGTACGCGACGCACTCGATGAACGCCAGCTCGCCCTCCTCGATCGAACCCGGATCGATCGAGTACAGCACCTCGCGCTCGTCGGTAATCATGCTGGCACCGTCGCCGGAGATGTCCTGACCGGCGAAGTCCGAAAGCTCGCCGTCGCCGTAGATGGTCCACTTGAAGCAGAACGGCGCGTTCTCGGCGTACCCGGGTACCCGGGCCGTGATGCGCGTGTCCGGGGCGTTCTCGTTGAGCACGGGACGCGACGCGTCGAGCAACAGGGTGACCGGGGTGGCGGTGACGTCCCAGCGCTCCATCATCTCGGCATCGGCGATGTCGCGGGTGACCCAGTAGGAATCCAAGCCCTGCAGGCCGATGTCGACGATGATGACCGCCAGGTTGACCGTTTCCAGAACGCCCAGGGCGGCCTGCACGTTGAAGTTGGTGTTGTTGCCCAGAAACTGTGCCACCGCGCCGCCCATGGCGAAACGCAGGTCGGTGTTGTTGGGCAGATTCCGGATCACGGTGAACGAGGCGCCGAGGTAGTCCCCCTCGGTGATCTGCTGCCCGGCCGCGGGTACGGTGGCGGCGATGGTCTCGACCAGCGATACCACGGTGGGAATGTCGAAGTTCACCGGCAACGTTTGAATGGGCCGCACGATACCGAAGATGATCGGAAGCAGGACGTCCTTCACGAACGTCAGCGCCGTCATCTGGTTGGCGGACGTGCGCCACTCCTGGTGCAGGTTGTCGCTGCTGTGGTACCAGGCGGGAACATCGCTCACCAGGGGTAGGTGCGCGCCGGCTACAATCACATCGAAGAAGGCCTTGGACTCCCCGTCGTCGACCGCCAGGTTGATGGGATTCTGTAGCGACTTGTCGAAGAAGTTGAGGTTGCCCGCGGCCCAGTCGATGAGGGTGGCCGAGGTGCTTTGCAGCCCACTGGTTCCCGTGAGGAAGCCATCGCGGATGGCTTCGGGCGGGTCTACATCGAAGGCGTTTCCGTCTTCGTCCTCGTAACCAACCTTATATGCGTAGTACCAGAGGTTGCGGCGCACCTGGTTGGTGATCTGCAATCCGATGCCCCCCGCCTGCGGATTGGGGCCCACCAAAACGCCACTCTGCGGCGTGGTGGGAATCGCTAGCAAGTTGCTGTTGGCGCCGCCGGCTTTCGGGTTGGCAGCGTTCGGCTGCGCTTTTTCGTTGCCTCGTAGTTCGGCTACCGCCGCCTCGATCGCGGGTTTGAGCGGCGAGGGGTCGGTGGCCAGGGCGGCGGCGCTGTTGGCCAACTCTTGTTGCACAGCGGTGGCCAGGGTGGCCGTGACTTCGTGGGCGCGGATCTGGGCGAGGATACTCTCGGCTTCGGGCGCGGGTAGTCCCCAGCTCTCCAGGGCGAAGAACAGGATGGCCACGGCGGTTTCGTGGAGGCTGATCTGGTTGGGGGCTTTGCCGAGTGGGTCGCCGTATCCGAGGAGGACGGCGTTGCCGGTGGCGTCGGTCAGGATGAGGAGGCTGGAGCCTTCGCCTTCGACTTGGGTGGAGAAGGAGCCGTCGGAGTTGACTGGGACGGTGGAAGAGCCGGTGACTACGGTGTAGGCGGTGGGGTCGGTGCCTAGTTCTGGAGGCAGGAGCACCTGGCCGGTTACGGTTGTTGGGTCGGGGCCGGCGCCGGGATCGATTGGTTCGGTGCTTGAGGAGCAGGATGTCAGGATGATAGACAGGGCCAGCACGGGGACGGCCGGGCGGGTGCTGAGCATGGGTGTAGGACTCCGGAGTCAGGGATCGGGTGTTGGGGCTTCTATTGAATCTGTCGCGGTGGGGTGCGGGAGGTTCCAAGAAACATTTCTCAGGGTCGATCGGGACCTACAGCGGCCCTCGGTAGGAGTTCAACGGGTTGGGAGGGACTGTCTTGAATTCTGTGTAACCGGCCCTGCTAATCATACGGGTACTCGTCCTTCGAAAACCACCGCCAGGTGATTCAGGGCCTTCGCCCAGTCCTTGACTGGCCGGCTCCAGCGCGCGGCGGCGCGGGTCATCGCCAGATACATCACCTTGCGGACCGAGTCCGCCGTGGGAAACGCGCCCTTTTTCTTCACCACCTTCCGCAACTGAGCGTTGATAGATTCAATCGCGTTGGTCGTGTAGATCACCTTCCGTAGGTCCGGCGGGTAATCGAAAAACGTCGTCAGGTTGCTCCAGTTGACCCGCCAGCTCTTGACGACCATCGGGAATTGCTCGCCCCATTTCCCTTCGAAGTCGTCGAGGGATTTCTCGGCTGCCTCGAGGGTCGGCGCGGTGTAGATCAGCCGCAGATCCGCTGCAACTGCCTTACGTTCTTTCCAGGGTACGAAGCGAAGCGAGTTGCGCACCATGTGCACGATGCAGAGTTGGATCTGTGTCTTGGGATACACGCTTTGAATGGCGTCGGGAAAGCCCTTCAGGCCGTCTACCGCGGCGATCAGAATGTCCTGGACGCCACGGTTCTTCAGCTCCGTCAGAACGGACAACCAGAACTTCGCGCCCTCGTTCTCACCGACCCATAGTCCGAGAAGCTCTTTCTTGCCCTCCAGGTTGATGGCCAACACCACGTATACCGCGGTGTTCTGCACGTGACCAGAAGCCCGCATCTTTACGTGGATCGCGTCGAGGTAGACCACTGGGTAGACCGAATCGAGTGGGCGTGACTGCCACGCTTTCACGTCGTCGAGTACCGAGTCGGTGATCGTGGAGATCAGTGACGGCGAAACGTCGACGCCGTAAATCTCCTTCAGGCCGCTTTCGATCTCACGCGTCGTCATCCCCCGCGCGTAAAGGGCAATGACTTTGTCGTCGAATCCTGGCAGGCGACGGCGGCCCTTGGGGACGAGCTTGGGATCGAAGCTACCGTCACGATCGCGCGGCACTTCGATCTCGACATCGTCGCTGTCGGTCTTGATTCGTTTGCGAGTCTTGCCGTTGCGACTGTTGGGAACGTCGCGCCCTTCGGACGCATGCTTCTCGTATCCGAGATGATCCGTCATCTCGCCTTCGAGAGCTCGTTCGACCAGGCGTTTGGTGAGGTCCTTGACCAGGCCGCCTTCGCCCAGGATATCCTCCGGCCGCTTGCCCTTGAGAATCTCGTCCAGGAGCGCGTCGACTTCTCTATCTCGCTGACTTTTCTTCCGTGCCATGGGTTCCCTCCGTGATGGGAGTATAGTCCATGGCCGTTTACACAGAAATCAGTACAGTCCCG
>JAJDAC010000055.1 GCA_029262065.1 Candidatus Krumholzibacteriota bacterium
TGGCCTGGGTGGGCTTGGTGCCCAGTGAACGGTCCTCGGGTGATCGGGAGCGAAGGGGGCCGATCACGAAGGCTGGAAACAGCGAGGTTCGTCGCGTGCTGATCGAGGCGGGTTGGAACAATCGGCATTCACCTGGGTCGATGCTACAGCTGCAGCGAAAACGTCAGGGGAAGTCGCAGTGGCCCGTGAACTCACCGGTTTCGTCTGGGCCATCATGAAAACCGCGCCCCAGCAGTAGCTGAGGCGCGGCCAGGAACAGTCCGAGAGGAAAGGTTTCGGTAGGGGACTCCTCGTTTGAAGTATGCGGCACGAGCGATGCTCCAACCCGCGCCCTTGGTGTGAGTCAGCCCCAGACGGACCTTTCGGGAATGCGGTTTCGACCCGCGGATATCATTCTGAAGATCGTCGAGAATCCCTTTCCTCTCGGACATCTATCGAAGCGGTTGACACCAGCCGTTCCACATCACTTGACCAACGTCACCTTCTGCGAGAACGAACCGTCGGGCGAGTCAAGCCGTATGGCGTAGACGCCCGAAGCCACGGACTTACCGTTGGCATCGGTTCCGTTCCACGAGAACGACTGACGCCCCGGCTGAAGCACACCGTTGTGCAGCGTGGCGACGTGCCGTCCGGCCAGGTCGTAGATGTCCAGCGTCACCTTGCCCGTGCGCGACAGGTCGAAGGAGATGTTCGTGCGCGGGTTGAACGGATTGGGCGCGGCCCGGTACAGCTCGGTGCGCGAGGGTGTTTCCTCAGGCGCCGCGGTGACCTGGATTCCGGTACCCGCCGCCCCCACGATCAGGAGCGGAATGTTGGCCAGGGTCAGATCCCAGCTGCGTATGCTCTCGAGGGCCCCTGAGGGGTTCTCGGCCAGAAGACGGAACGTGTCGGCGATGACGGTTCCCCGCTTGGCGCCGCCCGCTCCCAACAACTCGATGGGGATGTCCGTACCCGGATCGATCCAGATGCACAACGGCCACGGGAACGGAAGCGGCACGGGTTCCTTACCGCATGCGTCGGGCCACTCGGGAATACGAAGGATCGGCACGCCGTCGGGCAAGCTCTGGTCGGCCACCAACACGCCGTCGTTGTAGGCCTGGAAGCGCACACCGGTGGCTCCGAGTGAACCGTAGTTCGTGGAGATGTCGATGCAGCCCGGGTTGAGATTCGCCTGAAGAGTCACGTCACCGAGGAAGCGATTCTCGGTATCACCCTGCAGGCGTCCGGTTGCGCCGATGACCATACGGCCGTCGGGGTAATCGTTGAACGAACCCAACGGCGCGAAGAACGTGGCGAAGGTATCGGTAGCAGGCGGTAGGAAGAAGCGGACGCCATCCAAACCACTGGAACCGATGTTCGAAACTGTCAGACCACCACCATGGGCGCTGGTCTCGGGCTGGAGGTTGGCGTCGCCCGACGAATAGGCTTGGTCCCAGAAACCCGGAGCGCCATGAAGGGCATTGGTTTCGAGGACGTAGCAAAGGTCATCGGGGGGGTCGCCCACTACCGACAAACGTTGGATAGCGTCGAACGGGGTCGTAGCATTCTGGGCCAGCACGTTGACGTAGTCGGCCACGATCGGGCCCGGAACTCCCGGAACCTGCCAGGGAATCGGCGTGGGCCACTCCCAGTAGAAGCACAGGACCGTCGGGTCCGGATAGACCTTGCCGCATCCGTTGGGAGTTACCGTCGACTGGGCGACGATCGGCTGACCCATGGGAACATTCGATACGATGTCCACCAGTTGGCCGTTCGAGAAGAACTGGAGCTGGACCAAGCTCGAACCCAGAGGTGAGTAGTCCGGCACCATCTGCAGATCGCTTCCACTGTTGGTCACCCGCAGCGAGCCCAGGAACTGATCGGTCGTACCCGCCTGGCTCCCGAAGGCCTGCGTTTCCAGGAAGCTCCCCGGCGGCATGGGTGGCAGCGGCAGCCACTCGAAACCACGGCCGATCTCGGTGTCGCCCAGATCGACGGACACACCGTCGAGACCACTGGATCCGATGTTGGAGATCACCAGGTGTCCGTTGGCGTCGGAGGTCATGTGGGCTTGGCCGAGACCCCTGTGCAACGAACGGTAACGACACTCCCCGGCGTCCAGGAAGATGTCGAAGAACGAGTCCGGAGCGGCGTGCCCCTGCAGAGTGATATTCTGGAGGGAATCCAGCGAGAGACCTTGAACCTCGGTGAGAATGCGGATCTGATCGGCATCGACGGTGGTTCCGTCGGCCAGCTGCAATGGCTGTATTGAGTCCCAACCCCAGATGAAGCAGGGAATCGGTTCCCAGGGCAACGGAGGGAAGGGAAACGGGAACGGCGGATACGGGTACGGCAACGGCAACGGCCGTGGAATGCGCTCGCCGCCCTTGCCACAGTCATGAGCCAGCACCGGAGCCGTAGCGACCACGCCCGTGGCACCCTCGACCGTTCGTACGTGCTGGCCGTTGGCGTAGAACTCGACACGAGCCGTTGGCGAACCAAGCGGCGAGAAGTTGTACGCAATGTCGAAGAAGCTATCCACGTTGACGATCATGGAGGTCGAACCCAGGAATGTGTCGGTGGTGCCATTCAACGTACCAGTAGCACTGAGGGTCAGTCCTTCGGCTTGGGGAGGCAACGGGATCCATTCCCACTCCGCGCCTTGGCCACCGGGACCCAGGTCCATGCTTACGCCATCTTTACCGCTCGAACCGATGTTGCTGACGACGAGACGATCACCCGTCGGGCTGGGGTTGAGCTGGCTGCTGCCCAGCGCGGTGTGCAGGATCCCGTTGAAATGTTGGGGAACAGGCACGGGGCGCAGGGTATTGAAGAGATGGACGGACATGATTTCCGTCGCCGGATCGTAGGTCGTGGTGAGGTCGAAGGCCGATCGAATGGTATCGAACGGCAAAGGCGGGCCTTGGTATGTGGTTACCGAGCCCTTGCCGGTTCC
Source organism: Candidatus Krumholzibacteriota bacterium (assembly GCA_029262065.1). Lineage (GTDB taxonomy): Bacteria > Krumholzibacteriota > Krumholzibacteriia > JAJRXK01 > JAJRXK01 > JAJDAC01. The sequence continues at coordinate 2,936 of JAJDAC010000055.1, forward strand.
ACCACCGCCAGGACAGGTCGGCGGACACGGAGGAAACGGTACGCCGCCAACTCTGTAGGGTCTCTGTCCGGGTCCACTCAAGATCGACTCCGCACCACCAACATTGCCACCCCTTCGCAGAACCTCGGAGAAGTCGTCGATCTCCACGGCGTCGTTCAAGCTGATCTGCGGAGCCGTGCCATTCATCGTACAAGTGAACACGAGCGTGTCGGGACCCGCGGTGCTGACCGTGTGAATGATCTCGATGGAGTCTGGCAGGTCGGGCCAGAACACCGTGGCCGAGTTAACGAAGTTGCCACCCGAAAGTTGCAGCAGGCTGACCGCGCCATCGAGAGGCAGGCCACCGGTTGGTCCGCCGACCGTAACCATGGCGGTTACCGGTCTCAATACTGCACCCAGGCTTGGGGGCATGTTGCGGACTTCCGCGGTCTCTTCTCCTGTCGAGATGTCGAGCGTGATCTCCACGTCGAAGTTGACGGGGGTTCCGTTGACGATTCCCGTGATGTCGCCAAGCATCGTCACGATCTGCGCGTTGGCCGCAACGGCCGGGACGAGCGTGAGAATGACAAGCAAGGTCAGATGCACGAGCGAGGTGCACTTCCGGTCGGTTCGCATTCTGCTTCACCTTCTCCTGGATAAGATCTCCTGGAAGTGGGCGTACGAGGCCCTTGGGGGGGAGATGGGGTTCTGCCCCGGGGTACGGAGGAAATCCCCTTATTCTCAGGAAACAGCCTATATCACTTACGTCACCAAGCGCAGCATCTTTCGAGCGATCAAGCGGCTTTCACAGCACTTTTAGGCGAGCAAACATGACACTCTCCCGCCAAGTTTTCGCCCAACCTGAAGGAACCCACCAAAGGCGTGGCCGGATTCCCCATGCCCTTGGCTACTCCGAATCCAACTGCCAACCCCGCACCAGCACCGCGCTCTTCGCCGCCGCCTCTCCCGTAAGCTGGTTCAACAAGAACCGGTTGGGCTCCGGCCCCACGTCATAATATAGATTGCGGCGCAATCGAACCGGGAACAGTACCTCGGGGGTGCCGATGGGGCTGCGATCGGTAGCGTCCATGTCGATGGCGACCGCCATCATCTTTCGGCTGGGACTTACGTAGTACAGCTCGAGCCCGTCGGCGCGCCACTCGGGATGCGCACCACCGCCGTCGTCCGAAACACGAAAGCGTTCGCGTCGGTCGGGAAAACTCTCGATCCAGACATGTTGGCCGTCCTCATGGTCACTGTGGTACGCAACCCATCGCCCGTCGGGCGAGAAACACGCATAGTTCTGCGTGCCAGCCAGGTCTAGCCAAACCTGCTCTTCGAGCGTATCCAGATCCAGAAGACGCAGTTCGCGACCGCGGCCGCCGTCTGGTTGACCCCGTAGGAGAAGTTGACCGGTCTGGGGATGTATATCCTGGGGACGACGTGCGGTGCCGTCGCTGATCAATTCCACGATGGCCGGGGTTCCGACAACGTCCACGCGAAGCAGGTCGACGCCACGGAAGAAATAGATGCTCTTGTCATCCCGCGACCATAGCGGAGCCGACTCGTCGATGGGATGGTCGGTGAAACGTACCGACGACCGACGACCGAAATCGTACACCCATATGTCGCCGCCCGTTTCCGGTTCGGAGTTGTCGAATGCCACACGACGGCCATCGTGTGAAACATCCATCGAGTACAGATCGCCCACGTAGTTCAGCCGGTCAACGAGTTTGCCCTGTCGATCGACCCAGACGAGTTCCGAATCACTGGCGCCGGCCTCACCTTCCAGATAGAGCAAGGTGCCGTCACCGCCTACGGTCATGAACGCCTGGCTGGGAAAAGTCTTGGTTCGCACCGGGCCACCGATACGAACCGGGTCTCCCTGCAGGTTCCTGGTGGCCAGATTGAACCGCTGAGCGAAAATGCGCTGCTCGCGGCGAAAAACGATCGCGCCCTGACTTTCGACCCACTGGGCATTGGAGGCATGCTTCAAAATCTGGCGCGCCTCGCCGTTCTCGAACACGTAGATTCCCGTAAGGTCGCTTCCGTCGAAGTAGTCGGCAGAGAACATGATTGCTCCGCCGGGGAGCACATCGGCGTGACTGAAGGCCGAGTCGAATTCCTCTACGCTGTAGATCAGCTGGGTTTCGCCCCCGGTCTCCTCTACACGGTGGATATTGGCTCCGTTGTCGTTGTCGAGTAGCACGATCCAGCCGTCGGTGTGCCAGGTCGCGTCCATGGCCCACGAGTTCAAGCGGACGATCTCACGCTCGATGATCCCGTCTTCGACGCCGATGATCGACAGGGCCCCCGCAACAAAGAACCCGAGTCGTGTTCCATCGGGAGACCAGAACGGAATCTCGCCGTCTTCGGTGCCGTCCAGGCGCCGCAATTCGCCGGTGCCCAGATTGCGTACGTAGATCCACCGGTTTCCGTCGCCGTCCAGGCCCGCAAATGCGAGTCGATCGCCGTCGGGCGAAAGCTCCAGGTGGACCCCACCGGTGTCGTATCCCAGATCGGGGCCAGCCACCAGATCGGCCTGGGTCCGAACGGTGGGAGCGGTCGTCTCCGGCGACCGACTCAGACCCCACACGATGGCCGCGGCGGCAGTGGTGATAGCAAGCGCGGCCACGATCCAAGGAACCAGCGAAGAAGAGGTCCCAGTGTCATCGGCGCCTGCGAACTGGGCGCCTTCCGGCTGACTGAGCGCAACGCGCGCCTCGCCGATGTCACGCAGACGCGTCACCGGATCGCGGTCGAGACACCGCTCGAGAATTCGCCTCACGTTCGTGGGCGTTTTCTTGGGCAGCCGCTCCCAATCGATTTCACTCTTCATCACGTCGGCCATGGTCTCGCTGGCCGTTTCACCGTGGAACAGACGCTCGCCGGTAAGTAGTTCGAACAGGATGACGCCGTACGACCAGATGTCGGCGCGGCGATCGACCGACTTGCCCTTGGCCTGCTCGGGGCTCATGTACGCGGCGGTACCGAGAATGACGCCCATCTGCGTGAGGCCGGCGGTGATCGTGGGCGAGTTGAGGATATCACTCTCGTCGATGGAGTCGCCGGTGAACGCCCGCGCCAGGCCAAAGTCGAGCACCTTGATTTCGCCGCCGGGCGTGAGTTTGATGTTGGCCGGCTTGAGATCGCGATGCATGACGTTGTTGTCGTGCGCGAACTCAAGGCCTTCGGCCAATTGGATGGCAATGGCCACCACGTCGTCCACGGGCAGTGCGCCACCCTGCTCGAGTCGCTCGGCCAGGTCGTGGCCCTCGACCAGCTCCATGACCAGGATGGTCATACCGTCGATCTCTTCGATGCCAAAGAGCGACGCAATGCGGGGATGGTGCAGGCTGGCGAGCGTACGGGCCTCGCGGCGGAAACGCGCGAGTCGTTCGGTGTCGCCCGCGAGCTCCGGGGGAAGGAGCTTCAGGGCGACCTGGCGGCCCAGCTTCGTGTCGTTGGCCCGATAGACCTCGCCCATCCCCCCCTTGCCGAGGAGGTCGACGACTTCGTAGTGAGCGAGGGTTCGGCCGATCAAGGTGATTTCCTGGGACTGGTGCTAAAGCTCAACCGGGCGTTCGGCCGTCACCGTTCGTGGGAGCTGACGTACCTGGCCTTGGCTACCCCCCAGGACTCACGGTTCACCCGCACCGGCAAGCCAGGATCGATCATTCCGCCCCGGATGTCGATGAACAAGTGGGGCACTTCGTTTGCCGCGTCGGAGATCGGGCTGCCAATCGTGCCTGAGTCTGTTGAATCGGTGACCAGGCCGCCGGGAGCGTAGTACGACGCGGAGAGCTGATAGCGATCGCCAGCACCAACACTCGTAAGCTCCACGAACTCCCTCGACCCCACCATGGTAATCGTGTCCGCATCGAGGTCGACGATAACATCGATGCCGTGGCCAAAGGTGGACGCTTCGGTGAGAATCCAGGTGTTGTGTTGGGTCCCGGCCAACATCTCCACCGTCGCCGGAACTGAAGCAGAAGGCTTGAAGTGGGTTACGCACATGGCCACATCGTATCCCTCGTCATCGCCGGTTTCCGCGTCGTTGTCCGAGTCAATATTTACACACCACGCATACTCGAGCGAATTCGCTGGCACGTGGGACTGGTTGACCTCTATTAGAGCACGCAGGTTTCCGACGGACATCGTGGCCTCGACGTTGTTTCCACCAACAACAACGCCACCCGTCGCAAGCTCGGAACAGGCGGTAACCAGGATCAGTACAACACACGGAAAGAGAGCGTTCTTGGACATGAGGACCTCCATCTTGGTACCGACGCATCTTCGATGATCCATTTTCGGACACGCCGGTGGTGATGGCAAGGTTCCATAAAATGGGACAGCCAAAGACGATCGTGGACGCACGCTAGTCAGCGGAATGATTCTCTGCTGCTCCGCAGCACTGGTAAGCCTCACGTCTGAGTCGAACTTGCCATCTACGATATGCAGGGCCGAGTCGTGAGTGTTCTCCTACGCGACCATTTGCCCGCGGGAGCACACTCGATCGCATGGCGTGGCAGCGATACACAGGGACGCCCAGTCGCATCGGGTTCGTACTACTACCAACTCATCACGAATCGAGGCCGGGAAGCCAAGAAGATGGTCATGCTCAAGTGATTCTCACATGGCTTCAGACCCACCCCTACGGTACTCTAACAGACTGGTTCCACGCGCCAGCTCGCTCCTTCACCTACACGCCATAGCACCCCCCAACCCAGCAGGGCCAATGATCGGCAAGACGCTCGGTCACTATGAAATAACCGCCAAGCTCGGCGAAGGCGGCATGGGCGAGGTGTACCGCGCTCACGACGCACGACTAGGTCGCGATGTCGCCGTGAAGGTGCTTCCCGTTCGCCTATCCAGCAACGAAGAGATCCGCGCCCGGTTCGAGCGCGAGGCCAAGACGATCTCCTCGCTCAACCATCCGCACATCTGCGTGCTCTACGACGTCGGGCGCGAGGACGACGTCGACTACCTGGTCATGGAGCTCATCGAAGGTGAGACGCTCGCCGATCGATTGTCGCGTGGCCTACTCACCACCAAGGAAGTCCTGAAGATCGGCGGCCAGATCGCCGACGCGTTGGATCGCGCCCATCGTGAAGGCGTGGTGCACCGCGATCTCAAGCCCGGCAACGTGATGATTACCCGCGCCGGTGCCAAGTTGATGGACTTCGGCCTCGCGCGGGCCACGGGCCTGGCCGGCCCCAGCGCGGGTACGACCGATGCGACCATAGCCAACCTCTCGCAATCGCCCACGATAGCGCAACCGCTCACGACCGAGGGTACGATCCTGGGTACGTTCCAATATATGGCGCCCGAACAACTCGAAGGCCACGAGGCCGACGAGCGCTCGGATCTGTGGGCCCTGGGCTGCGTGCTCTACGAAATGGCCACGGGAAGACGCGCGTTCGAAGGCGCCAGTCAGGCCAGCTTGATCGCCTCGATCATGCAAAACGAACCACAACCCGTTTCGCAAATCGCGGCCCTCGCTCCGCCCGAGCTGGATCGCCTGGTAAGCGCGTGCCTGGCCAAGGATCCCGCCGACCGCGTGCAAAGCGCGCACGACGTGAAGCTACAGTTGTCGTGGATGGGTGATGGCGCCACGACGATATCGGGAGTCGCGCCGCCGGCGATGTCATCGGTGAAGAAGAAACCAAACTGGATCAGCTACGCTGGCATCGCGCTTGCCGCCGCCGCAGCGGCGGCTCTCGTGACCGCGTTCCTCCTGCGCGATGGTGCGGACCAGCCCATCACCGGTGACGCCCAGCGTTACATTCTGAGCCTGGCGAATCCCCAGTCCACATCCACTCCGTTGATCTCGCCCGACGGAACCTACGTTCTCGTCGCTCTGCGCGAGGGAGACTCCAACCGCATCTACCGACGGAGCCTGGACAGGTTCGAAATGAAACCCATCGCCGGCACCGAAGACGGAAAGGCGCCGTTCTTCTCGCCCGACGGCGCGTGGCTTGGGTTCGTCACCGAAGATGCCATCATGAAGGTGCCGGTCGATGGCGGCGTGGCTCAGGTCGTGGTTTCGTACCCCAGGCCCGACGCGGGCGACTGGGGCGACGACGGGATGATCTACTTCTGTCCACGGAACGGAGGCCAGGACGGAACCACTGCCCTGGCGCGCGTACCGGAATCGGGTGGCACCGTCGAAATTCTCGCCCACCTCGACCCCGAAAACGGTGAGACGGAAGCTTGGTTGCCCGAGATCCTGCCGGGTGGACAGACCATTCTCATCTCGGTTTTTGGTAGCTCGGGATCGCGAGTCATAGCCGCGGCACTGGGTGGGTCGCGTCGCGCTTTGATAGAGAACGCGTTCCTGGCTCGCTACGTACGGTCGGGCCACATCGTCTACCAGGACATGCTTTCAGAGGCCGTGCTCGCCGCCCCCTTTGATCCCGTGAAGGTGGAGATCACAGGTCCCGCCGTACCGCTGACCCAGGAAGTCGACATGAACCACTGTTTCGACGTGAGTCAGGACGGCAAACTCGTGTACGTGCCGGTTCCAGGGGGAGGCGAAGGCGGCAACCAGCTCGTTTGGATCGACAAATCCGGCGTCAGACAACCAGCCGCCGACATGCTTGCGAACTGGACCGAGCCGCGCGTTTCTCCCGATGGTAACCGCGTGCTCGTAAGAAGATCAGATACCAATTGTGAGCTGTGGATGCTCGATGTGGAGCGCGGCTCGCTATCTCGAATCGTTCAGACCGACGACAATCACGGTCCCATCTGGGGCCCCGATGGACGACGCATTGCGTTCGAGCGACAGAACAGTAGCGAAATGGTCATCCTCACGGTGCAGGGCTCTCGCAACCTGACCGTCCTTGCCAAAGGCCCCGGGCACGGAATACCCCAGTCCTGGTCCGCAGATCGTCTGGTCTACACCGTCATGGGGGCGGGTACCCGCTCCGATATCTGGGTTCGGGGAGTAGACGATGCCACGCCACCGGTAGCGTTTGCGGCCACCGAGTTCAATGAGAGCAACCCCCGTATCTCTCCCGACGGCAAATGGATTGTCTTCCAATCGGATGAGGCCGGGACACGCCAGATCTTCCTCCGCACCTACCCCGATTCCGAAAGCGTATGGCAGCTCTCGACCGAGGGAGGCACCGATCCGATATGGTCGCGGGATGGACGTGAGATCTACTTCGCCTCGGGCCGGAAGATGATGGCCGTCTCCATTACGACAGAGCCTTCACCGACCATCTCCATGCCCCGGCTCCTGTTCGAGGCCGGTGTCGGAAGCAGCGCCATACGCGATTTCGACATGGCCCCCGACGGCCGCTTCATAGCCGCGGTTTCTCCCGACGGTGAAAGCCGCGGGCGAGAGCTGCGGGTTCTGCTGAATTGGCCACGCGAGTTGGACCGGTTGGCCAGCCGCCGTCACTGAGTCACGCCCCGCCCCCACCCACGACCTGAAAATCAGATGCAGCGAACCATCCCCCGGCGGCATCTCCTGGGTGGGCCCGGAAAAGATGCTTTTCACCTGTTCGGTTCGGCCCTTTTCAGCGTTTTCCATATGAACCCAAGGATGAACCCGCAGTCGGACCGAGACCATGAGCAACCACCGCAAGTCATTCAAAATCAAAGAACTCCGCCGGCGGATGACGGTCGTGCTGTATGGCATCTGGATGCTGGCCATACCCTATCTGGCCACCAGCTGGGCTACTCCCGCCCAGGCCCATGGAGTCCCGACCCAGGCCGATTGGGGCGAATCCCACTCGGACGAGAACTCCGAACTGGTCATCAGGTGCCGGCGCCGGACCCTGCGCGGCCTTCGCGCCCTGGCCGGAGAGCCCGACTACGCGCTCGCGGAAGCGGTCATCATGAACTCGTCCGAACGCGGTACCACTCGCCGATCCCCACTTCGGTAAGATTCCGACACCGAGCCCACGCGACTCTGAAAATTACCGGATCAAAGTGACCCTCCGGCTCACTGATTGTCCGCCTGCGGTCACCCGCACCAGATACACGCCCGCCGCAACACTGTGCCCTTCCGCATCGCGACCATCCCAGCTGAGCATGCCCCTCCCGGCCGGAAACTCTCGCGCAGGAAAGCTACGTACTCGACGCCCTCGCTGATCGAACACGTCCAAGCTCACCGACCCCAACGCTGGTAGCTCGAACTGCAACTGCGTAATCGAACTGGCGGGGTTGGGCGAGGGGGCGAACAGCTTCAGTCCCCGCACCGCCGGCGCGGGAGTGCTGACGATGTTGCAATCATCCGGATCACAACGATCTCCGACTCCGTTGAGATTGCAGTCGGCCTGGTCGGGATTGGAGTCACCCGGACAGTTGTCACAAGCATCTCCCACTCCATCGCCATCAAGATCGGCCTGGCTCGGGTTGTATATATAGTTGCAGTTGTCGAAACCAGGAGACACGCCATCTTGGTCGGGATCGCCGCTGCCCTGGGCACTCGCACCCCAATGCGCAATGGAAGAAATGATGGCTTCCTCCAACCCTTCCAGATCAACTCCCACGTCGTACACCATTCCGCCGGTAGCGGCCGCGATCCTGGACAAAGGCCCTTCATCGATAGGGCCTGACTTGCCCAACTGCGCAGACGTTGTGTTGGCTTTCGACGTCACCGTGGTCAGACCGAAGAACATGTTCTGCGACGAAGCCGCGGCCATCTCGAAGATCACGTCGGCCTCGGTAGCTACCGGGTTCGATCCGGCAAATGGATAGTTGGGTTCGAGACCCTGATCGTGGAACAGCTCGGGGAACGTGAAGTGGTAGATGACCATGGGATTCTGCTGGCCGAGCGGTTGGGGCGCGATGTCACCGACGCTTCCACCGAGAACACGACCGGCGCCGGTCAAAACCTGGTAGATCGCCTCGTACTGCGACTCAGCCACATCGCCGCCCACCATGCCCAGGTTCGTGATATTCGCAATTCCGCTCTGCAACTCGGACAGGCTGGAGCTGAGCGAGGATTCCACCCGGTAGGCCCAGCTACCGGTTTCCGAATACGGTTCAAACGGAAAGTCCACGTGGCTCACCACGGAAAAGCGCGCATTGGCGTCGAAGTTCAACCAGAGCGTCGCGATGTTCTGGATCTGGGCCAACCACGCGCTCATGAGCGCGCCCGTGGAACCGGTGATGTCCATGATGAACACGATATCGGTTCCGTTCTTGGGCAGAATGCTCCAACCAATGTCTTCCAATACGTTCAGGGCCAGGCCGGGATCGTGATTGGCCGATGTGAAATACGGTTCCATGAGTTCGTTGGGGAACAACGACGTATCGAAGTGTCCAGGCGACCCTCCCTTGATCCGCACGTGTCCGCCGGACAAGCCGGCGGTCAGAGGAATAGCCATGGCCGCGTTGATGGTGCTGGAACCGGTCCAATGCACGTTGGGCCCGTCGTCGTTGAGCACCCGTTGAGCGTCGGTCATGCTGGGAAAGTCGGACGGAATGGAGAAGTGATTCTCCAGGTTCAGCATGTAGGTGCCGTTCAGCCCCAACTGTTTCGCGCCAGTCTGACGGTTGTAGCTGATGATCATGCCCAGGCCGTGCAGCATCTCGTGCAGTGCGGCCGTCACCAGGTCGACAGTGCCCGGTGGGTTGTTGGCATCCAGGCCGTAGTACCAGGGCGAACTGCAGTTGGGATTTGTATCGAGGTCGCTGTTGAGTTCAAGCGTGAGGTCCGGTGTGAGTAGGTTCTGATCTGTACCGGACAGGGCGTTGGCCAGCGCCTGGGTGTACAGCGTGGCCGGCAACGGCGCGCCGGGGAAATCGCTGTGCATCCCAAAGGGAACGCCCTGACCCAGAGCGAAGCCGTACATGAGATCGCAGTAGAGAGGATTCATCTCGACATCGACTTCTATCGTCACCTCGCTCTGGAGGCACGAGCCGATGATGAGTGCCGCGTACTTCACGGCGATGCGACGCGCCTCCCCCACTGTGCTGGCGGGATTACCGCCGGCGGGCGTGAACGGGGTGGCATCGAAGCATCCTTCCCCGGGCGAATCGTTGAAGTGGACCACGACCGTGGCGGAATATCCGTGGCCGTGGAAAACGCCCACGAGAGCGAGTGTTACAACCACGACGAGGTAGAAGCGCAGCATGAAAACCCCCAGGTGACCGGGAACAGTTGGGCGTGGTGCCCCTATTCATGCAACGGATGAGTGCCCCCAGAACGAACAGGCGTGGAGACGATCACGGAAGCGTCGAGTTTCAGTCAGGCCGAGGGTGAGGTGGATGGGAGGCGCGTTTCGCTTCCCGCGGGAAACTTCAGGTCCATACAACCGTCGTTCACCAGCGACTGCTCCAGAAACTCCTGATCGATCGGAAACAAATAGAACGTCATCGAACCCGCGTTCGCCTACGACGCACCCAGCCCATTGTCGCGCTGGCGACGACCGCCATGAGCGCCGCGAGTGCGTTGAACAACATGTCGATGGGATCGAATACGCGACTGGGCAGCAACAACTGGATGCACTCGTCGACCAGGCCGGCCAACGTGGCGATCGATACGGCGAGCAGCGCAGGCCTTCGAATGCCGCCCCCGTTGCTCACTCGCTCGGTGAGCGCCTCGTATACTAGCAACGCCACCACGGTGTACTCGATCAAGTGGCTGCGGTGCTCCGGAATGAGCATGCGAAGAAACACCATGACGTAGACCGCAACCACGCCCATGACCACGCCGATCTCGGCGCCACGCGGTCGCGCCTTCAACGCCTGCAACACGATGGCCACGATCATGACGCTGAAACTGAACATGAAGGTGGCGTCGACCAATTCGCGATCGACCATGCCCACGAGCGTCCGCGCGAGGCCCAGCGTGGAGTAGATCGCCACGACCGCCGCTAGGGCCCATAGCCAGAGGTTCCGTTCGCGCGTTGAAGAAAAGAGACCCATGCTGTGACTATAGTGGTACGGCTCCCGCCGTGGTAGTCTGGTAGCCCCGCTCACATTTATCGGAGAAACCATGCGCCTCGTTGGCTGTACACTCCTGCTCGCGCTGATCGTCGCGAGCCCGTCTTTTGCGCAAGAATCCACTGACGCTGGCGATGCCCAAAAGTGGCTCGTCCGCATGGAGCAGGCCCTCGGCGGCGAGGCTGCTATCGATGCGCTGAGGAGCCTGACCGTGAAAGCCACCTGTAGCGGCCCAGACGGCGCCTTCGAAACCGAAGTCACTTCCTTCCGACCCGACTGGGTTTGGTTCCGCCAGACGCGCGGCGACGACGCGACCGAAATCTGGAGCGCGCCCGAGCGTACGTGGGGAATGGATGCGGAAGGTCAGGCCAAGGACTACAGTGCGGGTGTGCGTTCATTCGTGCGCGCACACGAATTCCACGTTGTCATCTTTGAACTGGCGACACGATTCACGGAGCATCGGATTGGCGAAGGCATTGCCATTCGCGATCAACCGTGCGTCACGCTACACATGCTTGACGATCTGGGTAAAGAGGCAACCATCTACCTGAGCCAGGAAACGAACCTGCCCGTCATGCTCGAGACCAACCCGGACGGCGCGGCCGGATCCGTACGCATCTACTACGAACGTTGGGGTACGAAAGCCGGAGTCCAACTCTTCCAAGGGTTCGAACTCACCGAGGGCGAAGATCGAAGCTTCCGCTATGACTACCACACTATCGAACCAAACGTCGCGTCGGCGATGTTGTTCGTGCACCCCGCATCCACCGTCCACCGTGATGATCAAAAGGCTCTGCTATCGGTGTTGGACGAAGCTCGGCGTGCTCACCTGGAAACCGATGCCACGCTCCTCGTCAGCAATCTGGCCGATGAGCTACTGGAGATATCGTCGGGTGTGATCAGCCGCCTGGCGCGATCTGAGGTTGAGGCTCACTTTGAACGCGTGTTCGACGGCGCCACGTACGACCTGTGGGACGACGCCACCCCCCCCGTCATCAAACTGTCGGCCGACGGGTCCCTGGCTTGGGTTGCGCGACGCGTCGCCGTGCGACAATTCTCCCTGGACGCCAGCGGCACGAGAAATGATGTCGACTTCGTCAGCGCCTATTCGTCTACGTACGAGAAGCAGGGCGGGAGCTGGAAGATGACGTCGGTCACGTCGACTTTTCTCCCCGACTGACCTCACCGGCCCTGCGGGATCAGTTGCCCTCCACACAATCTCGCAACAGCCGCTTGCCCGCATTCGCCATATCTTGTGATCCATGAGAAAGGTCTGCGCCAAGTGAACGAGTGTTCACAACATGGCGGCCCTCGCACCGAGGAAGGAACCCTCCCATGAAGATCATCAAGTTCGTGGTGTTGCTCGCCGTGCCCCTATTGCTTGCGAATGGGATCACGCACGGTCCAATCCCGGCCGAGCAACGAGATCTCATCCACCAGTTGGCCACCGAGAACGAGTCTATCCACCGGACCGTGGAGGTGACCGAAACGGGGTACCGCGCGACGACCACGGCCAACGATGCCGAACTTGCGGATGTTCTACGCAAGCATGTGGCTTACATGCAAGTGCGCGTGGATTCTGGGTTGCGAGTACGTCGGTGGGATCCCGCGTACGAAGAGTTCTTCCGTCACCACGAAGACATCGCTATAGACGTAGCTCCCATCGACAACGGGTTGGAAGTCACGGTGGTTGGCGCAACGCCCGAGGCAATCTTGGTGGCGCAGAACCACGGTTCTATCGTGAGTCAGTTCGTCGACCATGGTTTCGAGGCGTTGTACGCGGAGCACGACACCGTGATCGGGTCGTCGTCCGATGAGGTTGAAGAACCAGTAGTTGGACTAGAACGTGGCGGGAAGAACTGTGGACAGGGGTGCGGCCGCAATTGCAGGCAGGCAGAACAATAGAAAACGCCGCCCCCTATTGGGGGCGGCGTTCTCGATGTCACAAGAGCCGAAAGCTCCCGTCGATCTACTTGAACAGACCCTTGACCGCACCGAAGGTGGTGTCTTCGGTTCCGACGGGATCCATGATCTCGAAGAACGCGTCGTCGAAGAACGGCGCGCCACCGGGGCCACCATTGGCCGAATCGAAGTCACCCGTGATGACCGTCAGGCGGGCGAACGCAGCGTCGGCCGGGGCCACACCAGTGATGGTCTGCAGCGTCCAGGTGTCTACCGGCGCGGTGGCGGCGGTAAACGTGCCATTGCTGATGAACGGCACAATAGCAGACTGCGTGACGCCGTCGGCCTGGATCCACTCGATGTTCACGGCGCCAACCTGGCCGCCAGCCATCGGATCGCCGCTGTGGTTCCGCATCCAGACACCGCCGTTCCAGGTCTGGCCGGGGACAGTGGGGAAGTCCTGGTACGCACCGCTACAACAGGCACCGAACATCTTCAGGGCCTGGTTGCCCGAGTTCGGCGGAACGACGACGGAATTCACCGTGAAAATGCCGCCACCGAAGGGTGTCCAGCCATCGCCGGCACCGTAGTATTCGGGGGGCGCGGCCGGAGTGGCCGGGGACTCGAAACCGGGGTTGGTAAGAACGTTGGCCGCGACCGGAGCAACGGCGATGAGCGACACAGCCAGAGCAACACTTAAAACAGGTATCAGTCTTGTCATGGGACAGAACCCTCCAAAGATGCCAGGTGAAAGAGGCTAGCTAACCTAATTGTAATCGTCTGAGAAGCGTGCCCGGATGCGAGCTAGTGCGCTTCTTCTATAAGGAAGAGTCTACACTATGTTCGGCGTCCGAACAAAGTCCTATTTCGTAATTCGAGACCGGTGCTCAATACGTTGCAAAACAACAGCTTACGAGGTATTCGGCTCTTCCCCGGCGCCTGAGCCGGCCAATTATTCCCCACCTGGTCTTTGATCACTACGTCCGAGCCCACACGCCAGGCCGGGAAACAGGCTAGTCCACCACCATCATCTTGCGGGCTGCCGGCTCCAACGTGGGCCCGGTCAGGCGTAGGTAGTAGATGCCGGACGCCAGCGCCGCGCCGGACGAATCGCGCGAGTCCCAGGAAACGAAGTGGCGACCAGTCGACCCAGGCAGGTCACCCAGCATTCGCACCAACCGCCCGGCCACGTCGTAGACCCCCAGGCTCACGTGCGTGTCGCCCGTCAACGAATAGGCAATGGTGGTGCGAGTCTGGAACGGGTTGGGGTAGTTCTGCTCCAGATAGACGATCGATGCACCTACGATAGGCGAGGCGGCTACCGGCGTGTCGTACAGCTCGGCGATGTCGGCTGCACTCAATGCTCGATTGTAGATCCGAACATCATCGATCTTCCCGTTGAACACTTCGAGAATTCCGGGCACACAGGCCCCGATACGAAGATCCCGGGAGTCCTGCGTCATACTGGTTTCGGTCAAGACGTCGGATTCGACCAACACGCCGTCGACGTAGCAGTGAACACTGCCCGCGTCGTAGACCATAGCCACGAGATTCCAGGTGTCGAAAGTGAACGGCGAGCCCAGGGATGTGGAAGTGTTCCAGCTATTGACGGCCAAGCCCACTCCGCCCGCCCCTGCAATCATCCGATACATGAACGCATTCACGTCTGAATTGGACTTCACAATGATGGGGTTATAGCTCTGACCCACCAGGCTCCAGCCCGCATTGTTGATCCACGCGACCTGCGTGACCTGCGTGGTGGGCGAACCAAGACTGACCGAACTGGGAACCTCGATCCAGGTGTTCGAACCATTGAAAGCATAGGCCCCGTTTGGGTTTCCGTTGCGGTCTTGGGTAGGCGTGGCGTTCACCACCACCCCATGGTTGCCGTTTCCGCTGATGTCCTGCGCGTCGCCATCGAGGGGCCAGTGAGCAATAAGCCCGGTGGTGACGTCGGCGTTGGCCCTGGGAGCCAGAAGAAAAGTCAAGAGAACGACGACCGAGATTCCTGTGGGGCGCACTTCACTACCTCCGAAATCAGCTTGAAACCACCGATGTGCCGTGAGCCTCAAGTATAGCAGACCTGCGTCGTACTTCTCCCCCGTGGCCCATTCTTCGAAATTCCCACTTGGTCTGTAACATATCAACTTAGACATCGTTTCCCTTGAAAGCTGAGGCACCGACCGCCAAACGTCGGGTGCCGCATTTGGACTCCCGAAAGGCAGACGATGCATACCCCCACGCTGAACAAACGAGCTTGGACTCACGCCACTCTCCTGGGAATGGTTCTCATCAGCTCCAGCGTGCGCGCCGGTTCGATCGCTGAAACCATTGATCGCGTGCTGATGGCAAAGGAAGCGGAACTCATCGAAGTGCGGCGCGACCTTCACAGCCATCCCGAGGTGGCCGGCGAAGAGGAACGAACGGCCGCGGTCGTCGCCAATCGATTGCGAAATCTAGGCCTTGAGGTTCAAACCGGGGTGGGCGGACATGGCGTCGTAGGCGTGTTGCGCGGTGACTTGCCCGGACCGGTGGTGGCCTACCGCGCCGACATGGATGCGATGGCCTCCGTCGATCCCGACCCCGTGTCGTTCGCATCCAAAACCCCCGGCGTTCGCCATATTTGCGGACACGACATGCATACCACGGTGGGCCTGGGCATTGCCGAGGTTTTGGCTGCCCACCGCAGTGAACTCAAGGGCACTGTGAAGTTCTTGTTCCAGCCTGCGGAAGAAACGGCCACGGGGGCAAAGGCAATGATCAAGGACGGAGCTTTGACCAACCCCGCTCCAACCGCGATCTTCGCGGTGCATTGCGCACCATTGCCCACCGGTCAGTTCGGCAGCTGGCCCGGCATGATGCTACCGGGCCTCGACTACGTTCAGATTAAGTTGACCGGCGAGGGTGACCTGGCGGCCGCGGCCGAAGCTTGTTCTCAGGTAGTTGCCAGTGTAAGTAGCACGGCCGGACTGACACCAGATCACAAGAACACCGATGCGCTGGACGCCGCCATGGAACCAGGAGCCTTCATTTCCGCTGGCGTTTTTGCTTCAGCCGCCAGTGACGAAGGTTGGGCCCTCACGGCGATGGCGCGAGCTTCCAGCGAAGCCATGCATGCGCGGTGCAAGCAGGGCATAGAAGACGGTCTCGCCACTCTCGAACTGGGTAACGTCGGCTACGAACTGGAATACACCGAACGCGCGATTGCTCCGGTGATCAATGACGCGACCCTGGTCGCGCGCTCAGACGAAGTACTGCGGTTGGTCGGAGGTGACACAGCGGTGGTCGAGCTGGGCGAAACGACACCGTTCTTCAGCGAAGATTTTTCGTTCTTCCAGGAAGTGATTCCAGGCGTACTGTTCTTCATGGGCGTATCCAACGCGGCAGAGGGCATGCTTGGAATGCCCCACCATCCCATGTTCGTCGCCGATGAGGCGGCCATTGCCATTGGCGTGAGGAATATGAGCACGGTTCTGGTGGACTTCCTGGAGGGACAAGCCCCGGGCACACCGTAGTGACCCCGGCGGCATGCTGGGTGTGGAGCTGGCGCCAACCTACGACTCTTCCTCCTTTTCGGTCAGGCACACGACCACAATCCGCCGGCTTGCCCTTCTATTGACCAGAAGCCGCGAACGCTCGTACGCTGGCGCTTACCAATGTCCGATCCAGACGACATCTACGGCCAACCCACCCGGCCCGGCTCCGCGCCGATCGACGAGACGCACCCAGTGTCGCGTCCGGCCTCACTCGTAGGCCAATCCATCGGCCCCTACAAGCTGCGCGAAGAAATCGGTGAGGGCGGAATGGGCATTGTGTACGTGGCCGAACGCGAAACGCCGTTTCGCCAGCGCGTGGCCCTCAAAGTCATCAAACCGGGCATGGACAGCCGCGATGTAATTGCCCGTTTCTCGGCCGAGCGCCAAGCGTTGGCACTCATGGAGCACCCGAATATCGCCAAGGTGCTCGACGCCGGGTCCACCGAGTCCGGCCACCCCTACTTCGTCATGGAACTGGTGCGGGGAATCGCCGTGACCGACTACTGCGACCAGAAGCGTCTGACCATCCGTGAGCGCGCCAAGCTCTTCATCCAGATTTGCCAGGCCATTCAGCATGCCCACCAGAAGGGCGTCATCCACCGCGACATCAAACCCAGCAACGTGCTGGTAACCGAACACGACGGCCAACCGGTTCCCAAGATCATCGACTTCGGCGTGGCCAAGGCCATGAACCAGCCCCTGACTGAAAACTCGATCTACACCATGCACCGCCAGGTCGTGGGCACGGTGCAGTACATGAGCCCCGAGCAGTCGGAACTGAGCGGCGTGGATATCGACACGCGCAGCGATGTGTACGCCCTGGGCCTATTGCTCTACGAACTCATCACCAGCACACTACCGTTCGATCAACATAGCTTCGACCAGGCCTCGTTCGACGAAAAGCGTCGGATCATCCGCGAGGACGAGCCGGCGCGCCCCAGCCTGCGCGTCTCCAGCCTGGGCAACACGGCCACCGAGGTATCGCAGCGTCGGCGAACCGACGCGAGCCATCTTCGCAAGGAACTGAGTGGCGATCTCGATTGGATCGTCATGCGTTCGCTGGAAAAAGACCGTTCACGGCGGTACGAATCTGCCATTGCCATGGCCCGCGATGTAGAGCGATTCCTGAACGATGAACCGGTTCTGGCGGGCCCCCCTTCTGTGAGTTATCGCGCCGGTAAATTCCTGCGTCGAAATCGCGGAGCGGTGCTCGCCGCCAGTGTGATAGCCGTATTGGCAGTGGGGCTTGGATCCTGGGCAATTACCAACCAGGCCCAACGGCGATCGGAAATGGCAGTCGCCACGAACCGACTCTCAGATGCAATCGAGCAGGCGTCGCTGGATCTTGGCCGTGCCGTAAGCGCTCCCATTGGTCACGAGGACGATTGGATCGAGGCGCGCGCCAGCCGACAACGGGTGCTGGACCTATTGAACAGCGCCACCGCCGGCACGACCGTGTCGACGCGAGCCCGGCGCTTCATTGCCACCTTCGACCGGTCCAGTGCCGAACGCGACCTGGCCAAGCAGATCGAAGACATCCTCATAACGCAGGCTACGCACACCGACCTGGCCAAGTGGTCAGAAATGGAAGAGCAGCTACGCGACGTGTTCAGGCAGCGCGGCATCGATTTCGACCAGCTCACGCCGACCGAGGTATCGGATCGAATTCGTGCACACGAGTCGGCGGTACGACTGTCCGATGCTCTTGAGTTGTGGATCGCCACCCGTGCGCAGATGTCGGGCATGGGCGGCCCCAAAGCCACGCGCGCAACCATGGAGCCCTGGGCCAACGCTCTGTACCGGGCCGATCCAGATCCTCTGCGCCACGGCATCCGGAAAGTCATCTACGAGCGAAAGGGCGCGACGAGAGTCGAACTCGAGGCACTCATCGGTGACCTGGACCTGAGCTTGGTGCATGTGCGAACTCTCTCGTGGCTCGGGATCGCGTTCCTGATTGCCGGTGAGCCACAGCGATCGGAAGAAATCCACAAGCTCGCCCTGCAATTGCATCCCGATGACCTCATGATGAACCATGACTTCGCCGCGTCGCTGGGTGCGCAACAGGACTGGAACAAGGCCATTCGGTACTACATGCGGTGCACGGCCATCCGCCCCGACGTGGCTGGAGTCTGGAGTTCCCTGGGCGACGCGTACCGGGAGAACGGAGAACTCACCTCGGCCCGCGAGGCGCTGGAGTATTCGTTGGAGCTGAGTCCCACCTCGGCGTCCGCGTTCGCCGGTCTCGGACGAACGCTCATGGACCTGGGCAAGTACGACGACGCCCTCGTGGCGCTGGAACGATGTCGGAAATTACTGGGCGACCAGGTCCCCCAGATTCCTCTTGAGGAGTGGTTGACCGAGTGCAGAAACAAGCTCTGATGCCCAGTGGGGCTCGATTTCGATTGCAGACGATGCTGATCGCCGTGGCGTTGATCGTGTTCGTGCTCTTCGCAACGGCAGCGTCCGCCCAGAAGCGCATCGCCATCAGCTTCGACGATGTTCCACGCCATGCCGGTGGATTCTTCACGCCCGACGAACGAACACACGAATTGATTGCGGCGCTGAAGCGGGCCGGCGTGAAGCAAGCGGGTTTCTTCGTGACCACGGGAAACCTGGACAAGCCCGACGGCGAAGGTGGTGAGGTGCGCATAGGCGCCTACGTTGCGGCCGGCCATGTCCTGGGCAACCACTCGACCACCCACCCCTGGCTATCGCGTACCGATGTGGAGGCGTATCTGGCCGACATCGACGGTGCCGAGGCATGGTTGGCGAATCGCCCGGGCCGGCGCGGCTGGTTTCGCTATCCGTATCTGGATGAGGGCCGACGCGATCTCGAGAAGCGCGACGCCATCCGGCGGGGACTGGATGAGCGCGGGCTGTTGAACGCCTACGTGACCGTGGACAACTACGACTGGCACATGGACTCGCTGGCCTCGAGGGCGCGCAAGGAAGGCACGCCCATGAGCATGGATGGGCTGCGTGATCTATATGTGGAAACGCTACTGCAAGCCTCCAACTTCTACGAAGACATTGCCGTGAAAGCGTTGGGGCGATCGCCGATCCATGTAATCCTGCTCCACGAAACCGATCTGGCCGCGCTGTTCATCGAAGATTTCGTGGCGGCGCTGCGCGCGGACGGCTGGGACATCGCCACCTTGGATGAGGCGTACGCAGACCCCATGGCGTCAAGCGAACCCGATACATGGTTTTTGGGGAGCGGCCGGGTTGCGGCCTTGGCCCATCTGCAAGGCTGGGAGCCACGCGATCTGGTCCACGAAAGAACCGACGAAGAGGTGTTGAACGGGCTGTTCGTTGCGCGCGTGCTCGAGCCAGCCAACAATCAGAAACGCCAAGCAGAATCCGATGACCTGACGTCACGATTCAACGAAGGTGTGGAATCACGCCGCAGTGAGCTCATCGCTTTCCGTCGCGACCTGCATCGCAATCCCGAGACGTCGGGAAACGAAGAACGCACTTCGCAAGCCGTGGCCCGCGAGCTGGAACGCCTGGGGCTCACCGTCACCACGGGAGTCGGTGGCCATGGTGTCGTGGCGATTCTGGAAGGAGCCCAGCCCGGCCCCACCGTGGCATTTCGCGCCGACATGGACGCCGTGCCGTCCAGCGCGCCCGACCCGGTCGAGTTCCGGTCCGAGATCCCGGGAGTGCGGCACATCTGTGGGCACGACATCCACACCACCATTGGACTCGCGTTGGCCGAGGGTTTCGTCGCTATTCGCGAGTCTTTGGCGGGATCGGTCATGTTTGTGTTCCAACCGGCGGAAGAGAGTGCAACAGGCGCTCGGGCGATGCTGGCCGACGGGGCCCTGGACCAACGGAAGCCCGACGCGATCTACGCGGTCCACACGGCACCCATGCCCGTGGGACATTTGATCACGGCACCTGGAACCCTGATGGCGTGGCGAGATCGCGTGGAAGTCACGGTCACGGGCAGCGACGATCTCAAGACAGTAGCCGACGGAATCCGCACCGCTATCGATGGCGTCGGAACGATTTCCCCCGCCCAGGCTGGCGCTCCGGCATCGGGTGATTTCCGCTTCGTTCAATCGCGTACCCCAACCCAGATTGCCAGCGACGGCTGGACTGTCTCGGCGTCGATTTCGGTGGCGACCGCGGATGCCAGCAATGAAGCGAAGCGACGTATCGAGGACTACCTGGGATCCATCGAGCGTGAAGGACTGCACACCAGTCTGACCTACGAGCACAAGTGGATCGCTGGCGTCACCAACGAACCCGCGCTAACCGAAGCGGCTATCAAGAGTGCACAAAGGGCCCTGACGGAACCGGGGGTTTCCGTGACCGACAACGTCATCCCCATGTTCAGCGAGGACTTCGGGTCGTTCCAGCAGGTTGTGCCCGGCGTAATGTTCTTCCTGGGCGTATCGAACGCCGAGAAAGGCTGGGTCGGAATGCCGCACACGCCAGACTACGTGGCCGACGAGGAAGCTATTTTTGTCGGCGCGCGCACCATGGGCGCCGTGCTCCTGGATTTTCTCAGGGCGTCACACTGAGCTTTGGTTCCTGCCCCAATTCAGCGAACTCCGCAAGCCACGCTTCTGTCTGCTTGAGAGCCGGGACGAAGCCAAACGGTCCCTCCTTGGCGGCCACGGCCAAACGGCCGTCGGTACGCACCACGAAGACCCGGTCGGGCCAGCCGCTGTAGGCCAGGTTCGTGGTGTTCTCCATGTTGTCCACGACGCAAGGAACGGTAAGGCTCTTGTCTTCCAGCAATGACTTGGCGCTGGTGCAACGAGCTTCAAACGAAATATGTTCGAGCAGTTGTTTTTCTTTTGCGTACGGCACTGCCCACTTGCTGTCGGCCGCGTGGGCTTCGTTGATATAGACGATGCGAAACTCGGCAATGTTCTGGTAGGTCTCGTACATCCGCTGCATTTCGGCAACCTGCCGAAGAAATGGCGGTCAGGTGTAGCTCCCGAAGAAGAGAACAACCGGCCTCTTGCCGCGAAACGCCACCAGGCTCGTGCGAGAAGTTTCATCGATCGACGGCAGGTCGAAATCGGGCGCCAAGTCGCCGACGACCAGCTCCTCGGCGCGACCAACGTTGTTTTCCTTGATGTGTTCCAACTGGGTCTCAGACAAGCCATGAAGGTTGTCGGGGGCGCCGGCTTCGGGCTTAGCATCGGTCTCAGCAACGGGTTTGGGCTTGTACGCCCCGGTGCGTTCCTGGGCCAGGACCAGGCCGGGAACCAAGAGGACGATCAGGGCGAGATACCACTTCATGGACACTCCAAGCGGGAAAGGACGACCGAACGACAAACGAATGACACAGTCTAGCGGAAGGGCATATTGCGTGGAGTATATCAGATCGTGGCCCGCTTGCTTTGGGCGACCCGGTGCCATAGCGCGCCCAACGCCAGGAGCCCCAGACCAGCTCCCCAGATCCGCGGCTCCACCCAGAACGCCAGGAAACCGCAACTCGCCAGCCCACAGATTGACCAGAGCCGCGAGTACAGACGCTGTTCGGATTGCAAACGCAGCGCAGCGAGGTTCGTGAGCGCATAGTAGACCAGCACTGTGAAGGCGCTGAAGCTCCAGGCCGTCTTGATGCTACCGATAAGCGTGAGCCCCAGGATGATGCCGCCCACCACGAACACGGCTACCACCGGCGAAGACCGACGTTCGTCGATACGAGTGACGCCCTTGGGCATATCGCCTCTTCGGCCCATGGCCAACAACACGCGCGACAGACCCAAGAGAAGATTCAACAAGACACCGGCCATGGCGGTAACTGCGCCTACCGCGATGACCAGGGGCAGCCCGGGAATACCGAACTGGCGCGATACCACTTCCAAGGGTGCTCCCTGGACCTGGGTGGCGCGAAACAAAGCTTCGCTACCCACCGCTCCCACGCCCACCGTGGCTACCGCCAGGTAGAGAAACGCCGACGCCAACAGCGTGGCCACAATGGCCTTTGGAATGGTTCGCCGCGGATCGCGGACTTCTTCGCCAAGGGTCGCTACCCGGCCGTAACCCGTGTAGGCCACGAACATGAGCGCAGTTGCTTCCAACAGGGTGCGCACGGAAGGGCGGACGAACTCCAACTCACCCCAATTCGAAACCGCGCGGGAGAAGCCTCCGGCCACGAAGGCCGCGAGGGCCAGCACCGTAATGGTCACGACGACGGCGTTGACCGCGTTGCTACGCCGCAGGCCTCCCGCCACCAAGAGCGTGAGGGCCATGACCACGGCGGCTCCAACCCCCACCTGGACGCGATGATTGTCGACACCCAACACGTTCAGGAAGTACCCCGAGAAACCCAGCGCCGCGGTTGCGGCCGACGCGCTCTTGGCGCACAGGAACATCCACCCCGCCGTGAATCCAGCCATGGGATGCAGGAGTTGGTAACCGTATTCGTAGGTGCCACCGCTGCGCGGATACGCCGCCGCCAGTTGAGCGCTGCTAAGGGCGTTACAGGTAGCCACGAACGCAGCCGCCAACACCACGAATGGAGTCCACGCTTCCGCGAGCCCCGTGACCAAACCGATGCTCACGAAAACGCCAGTTCCCAGAATGGAACCCAGGCCCAGCAGCGTCGCACTGGGGATGCCAAGTTCGCGTCGAAGTGACTGCGGGTCGGTCATGGGGTCCTTGTAGATTGGCGAACGTGATCATTCACCACGCTGAAGTTCATCCAGCGAAGCGCGGAACATCTCGGCCCGTTGGCCTTCTGATGCGCGTGTTGCACGCCATCGCAAACCTGCTGAAACAGCTTTAATCGTTCGCGCATATCCAGCCGTTGGCGATCACAGTATTTGGTAATCGTCAGGCCCTGGATGTATTCCATAACCAGATAAGGACGACCGCGCGGAGTGGCACCGGCGTCGTAGACCCTGGCCACGCAGGGGTGGTTCATGAGCGCAAGCGCCTGCCGTTCGGCCTCGAACCGCGCGATGAACTCCTTGGTGTCCATGCCCCGCTTGATGATCTTCAGGGCTACCTTGCGCTTCACCGGTTCCTGCTGCTCGGCCAGCCAAACCTCGCCCATGCCACCTTCGCCGATTTTCTGTTGAAGCAGATACGGTCCAATACGATTCGGAACCGTCGAGCCGGACGAATCCACGGTGGAGTCGAAATTCTCGGTGGGTGGTTCTCTGTCGCTCATTTGACGCGGTTTCCCATGCGTGTCCTTGTCGACACGCGACGACCAGCGAGATAGTTCGGGGCTCTTAGCGCATTCTACTGCGTATCAGTCTAGGCATCGTCGCGCGTCCCAGTCAACGCTACCCTGCGAACGAGGGTATTGAATAGCGTTGCCCGGTCACGGTAAGCTCGCTCCATGTCAAACCTAGCGCTTCGACACAAGTCCTTGGCCCAGCAGGGCTACGACTACAGCCCAGCCCAGTTGCGCCAGATCGAGTGGGGCCTGCGGTTCACTCCACTGGTGTGCATGGCCGGCGCCATCGTGGGCCTGATCACCCAGCAGCCCATGCTCCACTTCGTTCTGGCCGCGACCGGAATTCTCCCGTTCTGGTTTCCCAACGCGCACCCCGTGGATCGGTTCTACAACCACCTGCTGGTGCCCCTGTGGAACGGCCTGCGCCTGCCGGCCAATCCCCTGCCGCGACGCATTGCCTGTTTCATGGGCGGGGCTATGAATGTTGGCATCGGCGTGGCGTTTCTTTCGGGGAGCGTGCCCGTTGCCTACGCGTTCGGCGCAGTGCTGATCACGCTACAACTCGTGGTGATCACAACCCACTTCTGCTTGGCATCGTGGATGTACGAAGGTGTCTTGCGATCGCTGGGCCGCTGGGTCTCACCAGTCACCATCGCACGAGCCCGCGAACTTCTGAGCGACGGTGGTTTGTTGGTCGACGTCCGAACCCCCGAAGAATTCGCAACGGAACACGCCGATGGCGCCGTGAATGTCCCCGTGGACATCATCGAACACATCGACCAAATGGACGTGGGCCAAGACCAGCCCCTGGTGTTCTATTGTCGAAGCGGACTGCGCGCCCAACGAGCCATTCAGGTGCTGAAGAAAAAGGGATACACGCAACTTCACAGCATCGGGTCCATGGCCCGCTGGAAGCAGGGCTAGGCTCCGATCGAATGCGTCACGACAACTGTAATATGCAACTAAACAGTTGCGCATTGGCTACGACCCTGGTATTTATATGTGCAACCAGGAGGTTGCATAATGGACAATATGAATACAGACCGTATCCACAAGGAAATCGCGCTGAAAGCGGCGCCAGCGCGAGTCTGGCAAGCACTGACCGACTCGAACGAATTCGGTCAGTGGTTCGGAGTCCGGCTCGAAGGATCGTTTCAGGTGGGAGAAGAAATCCTAGGCCAGATTACCCATCCCGGGTACGAACACCTGAAATTCAAGGCACGGGTCGAGCGGATGGACCCGATGGAAGCGTTCGCGTTTCGGTGGCAACCCCACGCGATAGACCCAGAGGTAGATTACTCGAACGACCCATCGACCCTCGTATTGTTTCGCTTGAAAGAAACCGAGGATGGCACCCTGCTTGCGGTGACCGAGTCGGGGTTCGACGCACTGCCCAAGGATCTCCGCGCCGAGGCGTTCTTGCGAAACGAAGGCGGTTGGGCCGCGCAGGTTCTGAACATCCAGAAGCACCTCAATGAATAGGCCCCTGACGGCCGCAAAGGTGCGCGACGCGGCCCCGCTCTTCGCGGCATTGGGAGACCCGACTCGCCTTGGTCTCGTCGTGCGCCTATCTTCGAGCGGACCCAGATCGATCGCCCGATTGAGCGAGACGGCCCAGGTGTCGCGCCAAGCAGTCACGAAACATCTGCAGGTGCTGGAGGACGCGGGTCTCGTACGTGGATTTCGACGGGGCCGGCAACATATCTGGGAGATCGAGCCCGGGCGACTAGGCGTCGCTCGGGACTATCTCCAACGCATCGATGCCCAGTGGGATGCCGCACTGTCGCGACTCAAAACAATCGTGGAGTAAGATGCTCGACCCTTCGCACGACCCCAAGGAAACAAGCTCTTGAATACCAGTCGCCGGCTCGAACTCGTGTGGATGCTTGTCGCATGTTGTCTATGCACCCCCAATTCGGCGGGCGCAAGCGACGCCTCCGAGCTGTTTCCCACCGCAAGTGCCGAATCTACCGGACTATCCACCGCAGCGCTCGAGCAGCTCGCCGACGTGGTACGAGGCTACCTCGAAGATGGCCAGATCGTCGGGGCGGAGCTCTTGGTGATCAAGAATCGCCACATCGTTCTGCACGAAGCATTCGGCCTACGCGATCGTGAAAACGATGTCGCCATGACGCCGAATACCATCTTCAATATCCGCTCCATGACAAAGCCCCTGACCGGTGCTGCCATCCAGATGCTCATCGACGAGGGCCGACTGGGTTTGGATGACCTGGTTTCGGACACGATTGCCGGATTCGACAACGAAACGTCGGGCGCCATTACGGTCGAGCAACTGCTGACCCACCGCAGCGGGCTACCCGTAACCGTAATGACCTCGGTCAACCAGTTCGAGAACCTGCACGCCATGGCCAACGCCGTGGGGAAACATGGGCCGGAGTTTCCACCCGGCAGCAAATTCTGGTACAGCGACCCAGGCACCGATGTGCTCGGTGCGATCGTGGAAAGAGTTGCGGGAACAGGCCTGGATGAATTCTGGCAGCAGCGACTCCTCGATCCGCTCGGGATGAGTGACACCTTCGTTCCGCTGGACAACGAAGATCCCAGGTGGAGTCGCCTCGCCAACGCCTACACGGGTCGAACCGGCGAGTGGAATCTGTTCTGGTCGCCCGACAAGGACCCCCTCTACCCCTTCGCCTGGGGGTCGCAGACCCTGTACGCCACGCCCATGGACTACGCGCGGTTCCTGGCCATGTGGATGGACGGCGGAAAAGTCGGGAACGAACAACTGCTATCAGCAGAAGCAATCTCGCGAACGCTGACCCCGGCCTCTGAGGCCAAGGGGATGGGAACCGATGCCAGGATGCCGACCGGATTCTCGAACCTGTCGACCCACTACGGCCAGATGGCTGTCGTGTACATGGATACCGAGGCCAAAGACAGCAAGAACCCAACGGTAGTTGGACACAGTGGTTCCGACGGCACGTTCGCCTGGGCGTGGCCGCAAGAAGACCTGATGGTCCTGTATTTCACGCAATCGCGAGGCGGAATCAGCGGGCTCAGCCTGGAACGTTGGATCGATGAGCTATTGATCCATCCCGGCGACCAAAGCGCGTCTGCCAGTGACCTGACCGCGTTGTACGAGGAAATCGTCGGCAACTACCTGGCCAACTACGGAAGCGTACGCAACACCACGCTGAAAGTGCTCCTATCGAACTCCCGACCCGCCATCGATCTGGGCAAGGGGCGCGTCATCGAACTGAGGGATCCGGACGAAGAAGGCAATTGGTACTTCTCCATCTCCGACAAGACCTCGGTTTCGTTTACCCGCAACAAGGACGGGAACATAGACGCGATGCGAATGCACGAAGGTCCCTGGGACTTCGAGGCTCCTCGCGAGGGAGTGCCCATTGCCGCCGAGTTGGACGAAGAAACACTGTTGCCCTACCTGGGAACCTACACAGCTGAGGAAAAGGACGGCGACATCGTCGTGGTCATCAGCAACCATCGCCTTGCGCTGGACAAGTCCGGGCTCTCGGTGAACCTGCCGACCGACGTGTTCGAGTTGTTGCCACCGGGAGAGGATGGCCGGTGGGGTTACCGCGTCAACAAGAGGCTCGCCGTTTCGTTTACCGAGGCGAACGATGGACGTGTCGTGGAGCTACAGGTTTTTCAGGATGGAAATCCAGCGATCAAAGCCATTCGTACGACCGAAGACACCGCCCCACTGCCGAGCGTCGGTGACATCATGGAACTACGCAACTCCATCGAAAACGCTGAGATCATCGAGGGACTCGGCGGGGTCCTGATGCAGGGCATGATCACGTTGGGCCAACTTGGCACCGAAGGCCCATTGACCACCTACACCCTGGGGACCGACCGGTACCGCATCGAAATCGAATTGGACCAGGGATCCATTGTAGAGACACTGAATGCCACGAGCGCATCCAGCACGTACTTCTCGCAGGAGTTCGTCCACGAAGGAAAGTACCTGGAGCAAGCCCGAAACAATCATCCGCTACTGTCGTTCCTGGACTGGCGCGACATCTACGAAACCGTCGAGGTCACCGGCCGGAGAACCGAACGCGGGCGGAATGTATACGTGGTGCGCACGACCGACGGTGACACTTCACCCATCGTGCACTACGTGGATGCAGAGAACGGGGATGTACTCAGGACCCAGACAATCTACCTGGCCGTGACCAGCGACGTATCCGTGGAAACAACCTACGAAGACTTCAGGGTCGTGGCTGGCTTGCGAATCCCCCATCGAACGACGGCATCCACGAAAATGACGGGGGACGCAGTCCAGGAGATCAAAGAAATCAAGACCCAACAAGAATTACCTGAAGACCTGTTCGCCCAGTAGCTACTTCACAAGGACCATTTTCTGGGCCGCCGAACCAGCGTCGGTCTGAAGCCTGGAAAAGTACACGCCCGAAGCCACGCTCGTGCCGGCGTCATCGCGACCATCCCAATTCACCGTGTTGGCACCGGCCGATCCGATTCCCCTGAAACTTCGGACACGGCGACCGGCCTCGTCGTAGATAACCAGATCGTAGGAGCCGGCCGAGGCCAGATCGAAGCGAATCTGTGTCATGGCGTTGAAGGGGTTGGGCGCGTTCGAGAGCAGTTGCATCCGCGATGCGACACCGGGATCGTCCACGGCGGTCACGATGCCGGCGTCCCAGTAGATGTCATCCAGGCCGAATTCACAGGCGGTGCCATTCTCTTCGAGAATGACAAACGGATATTGAAGCATGCGCAGGTCGATGGCCGTACCGCGGATGTCGTTGACCGGAATGCAAGCCTGTCCCCACTCGCCGTCGCGTACCAGTCCGTACGTCGTCTGGAAGGCAGGGAACTGAACGTAGAACTGATTGCCCCAGGCGTCGATGACACCAATCTTGAACGTGACATTGGCGGGAATCTTGATGCTGAACTTCAGGTCGCCGGCGCCGAAGTCGAACAGATTCAACGGTTGAATGGCCATGATGCCGCCACCAAACCAGCCCAGCCCCGTGGTCTGCCAGGTCAAGCCGTTCGCACCCTCGAGCGGGGGAATCGATCCGTCGGTCAGGGTCCCTTCCCAAACGTAGATTTCGGAGGAAACCTGGGCTACCAGCTCGCCATTGGTAGGTGTGAGGTCGGTGTAGATACCGTACGACGCACTTTCAAAATCGGGCGGGCCCAGATGCACTTCGCCCTGACCATTCCATTCGTAGACGCGGATGTAGTCGATGTACATGTCCGCGGGGAATGGCATGGATACCGGGGCACCACTGCCGGGGTCGCCGAGGTTGTAGGCGTCGGTAAAGGCGCCACCAATGGCCAAGTTGGCCAGGAGATAGAACGGTGACTGGAACTCGTCGGACTCGCTGTCGATGGGGAACGGCGTTTCGTACAGGTCGTACTCGGTTCCGCCATCTTCCACGACCAAGCGCAGGCTGGAGTCATCCCAGTACAACCGGTATATGAGGAACCGATCGACCAGCGGATTGGCGTAGTTGTAGTAGGGTCGAACGTAGTCGTCGTCGGGATCGAAGGAGAGGCTGGCCGCGCCAGACGGGTTGCCGGGGTTGATCGCGGCGTCCGAGTAGTAGATGGCGTTGGCCCCCACCACCTGGTTCACGTCGGAGTTGTTCAGACCGTTGCCGCCGTTGTGAGTGTCATGAAGATCACGGAACGACTGCTTTGATCCCATCTCCATCATGTCGATCTCGCCCGAGCGAGGCCAATTGTAGTTTGCGGTGCCAAGCAGCCACACGGCGGGCCAGCCACCCAGGTCGACATTGGGAATCTGGACGCGGGCCTCGACCATTCCATACTTGATGGAGACCTTCGATTTGCTGATGGCTCGGCCCGACGTGTAGTTCAGTGGGTTGCCCCATTGATCGGTGATGCCCGGACCACTCTCCTGCTTGGCGCTGATGAGCATGGCGGTGTTGCCCGGTTCGCCGGGCACGGGGGCCACGGTGACGTTCTCGGCCTTGTAGTACTCGAGCTCGCCGTTGCCCCAGCCCCAGCTTCCGTTGCCGGTCAGCAGGATCCAGTTGTCGAGGTCGTCGAAGTTTTCTTCCCAGATGAGGTTACCAACCTGAGCCTGGGCGGGGATCTGCCCCATGACCATGGTGAGCGCTGCGGCGGCGAGGAGTAGAAGCTTCATGCGATGTTCCCTTTTTGTTCGCTGCGAGTCATCCGTCGAGGCCTGGAAGCGGCCCCGCCAGCGGTCACCAACGCTAGCCCAACACTAATTATGGTCACTTTGTTCGGTAGCCGGACAATCTTACCCAAAGTGAGTCGAAATTGCCAATCGGAAGGCTGCTGCTAGACTGCATCCATGCTGATCTTGTTCCTCCAGGGTGCCGCCCTCGCGTTGCCCGCGACGCTGCAACCGGGCCCCCTCCAGGCGTTTCTGGCCTCGCAGGCCTTGACCCACGGCTGGCGTCAAACTCTACCCGCGGCCGCCGCCCCCCTGGCCACCGACAGCTTCATCATCAGCTTGGTGTTGCTGGTGTTGACCAAGATGCCGGCGGAATTGCTGCTGGCGCTTCGTGTGCTGGGCGGGGCGTTCCTCATCTACCTGGCCATGGGCATCCTGCGCACCTGGAAACAGCCGCCACAAACGGCTGAACCCGGCGACGGGGTTGCTCAGAAGAGTTTTCTGAAAGCCGCGCTCATGAATCTAGTGAACCCCAACGCCTACCTTTTCTGGGGCATCGTCGCCGGGCCCATTCTGCTGGAATCCTGGCGCACCACGCCGCGCGCCGCGGTCGCATTCGTGGCCGGCTTCTATCTGACCTTTGTCAGCGGTCTGGCATTGTTCATATTCCTGGTGGGTAGTGCGCGGAACCTGAACCCTCGCGTGCATCATGGATTGCTGCTGCTGTCGGGTACCGCGCTGTTGGCATTCGGGGTTTGGCAAGTCGGCGGCGGTATCGTGGCAACGATGAAGTGAACCGCAAGGAAGTCCGTGTATCTGTGACTTGTCCCAATTCGCGCGTGAAGTAGGCTGAGGGTATCTATCGACCCCACCAACGCTGTGAGCATCTCTTGATACGCCCCCAACGCCGACGGTCTTCTTGAGCAAGCCTGTATCCAACCGAGCTGTAGCAGCAGCTGGCGCCCCCGCAAACCTAGTGTGGAGTGGCACGGCCATCGCCAACAAAGTCGCCGTGGCCCATATGGATCCCATGACCGCGGGCGTGCTGCGTTCCATGTTGGCGGGAATACTGGGCGCGGGCGTCGCGCTCGTGGCGCGTTTCCCCCGCCCAACGTCGCCACGGCTCTGGGCGCTGCTCATGCTTTCAGGGGTATGCAGCTTCGCATTGTGGCCCCTGTTGCTCAGCCTGGGGCTGGGTATGACCACGGCCAATCACGCGGCTCTCATCATGGCCATACTTCCGGTGCTTACGGGGCTGATCGCGGCGACGGTTGAGAGAAGAACGCCGCGCTTGGGGTGGTGGATTGGCGTCGGCATTGCGGTTGCGGGTACCGTGCTACTGGTTTCGCAGCGCAGCCGGCCAGGTACCGATACGGCGCGCAGCGCGAGCCTGCTTGGCGACGTCATCATTTTGGCTGGCACCGGCGTGTGTGCCTCGGGCTACGTCATCGGCGGTCGCTTGTCACCGGTCATAGGAACCTGGGCCACAACCTTCTGGGGCCTCGCTTCCGCGCTGGTGGTCCTGGTGCCCACGTTCGTGTGGTTGTCTCCCCGCACCGAGTGGGGCGCCGTGGGAACCGCGGGTTGGAGCGCAATTGCGTATATGACCGTGCTATCCTCGCTTATCGGCTACGCGGCTTGGTTCTGGGCGCTGGGCCACGGTGGCATCACCAGAATCGCCTCGTGGCAGTTCATGCAGCCCGTGCTGACGGTCGCGTGGGCAGCGATGTTGCTCGGCGAAACGGTTACCCTGCCGCTGGTCGGAGCGGCGGCGGCAATTCTGGTTGGCACCAGCGTCGCACAGCGGGCGGCAAGAGGTTGGTAGGCGGCGGGGCCGCCCGAAGCCCGTTTGGTTCCTTCAGCGGAGTAACGCGATGTTCGACAACACTTCCCTCATCTTCTTCCTGGGCGCTACGTTGGCCCTGCTGGTTGTTCCCGGTCCAGCTGTTCTATACATAACTACGCGCAGCATCAGTCAGGGCACCCGGGCGGGACTGGTTTCAACCGCAGGCATCCAATTGGGCACCGTGGTTCATGTGGCCTCGGCCGTACTGGGTGTGTCTGCATTGCTGGTAGCATCGGCGACCGCGTATGCCGCATTGAAATACGCGGGTGCCGCATACCTCATCTACCTGGGCGTCCGAACCCTTCTCACCAAGACTCAGGGCCAAGGATCCGACAACATCGCGCAAGCCGACATGAAGTCGCTATTTGGACAGGGAATCCTCGTGAACATTCTGAACCCCAAGACCGCGCTGTTCTTCTTTGCATTCCTACCGCAATTCGTGGACCCGACCCGAGGCTCGGTACCACTACAAATGCTGGCTCTGGGCGGGATGTTCGTTGCCATGTCGACCGTGACCGACGGCATCTACGCGTTGGTTGCGGGCAGACTCGGGTCGTGGTTGAAACGTAGGCCTGGATTCTGGAAGGCCCAGAAGCGCTTTTCCGGTTCGGTCTACATTGGGCTTGGGGCATTCGCCGCGCGCCCATGAGCTCGGGCTCTCGGCTGGCGCCGGCGAGATACGCGTCACTCTGAACTGGTCAGCCGCGGTTTATGCCGGGGATAGAGCCACCGGAAGAAAAGACGGGTGAGTTGAGGCATCACGAACCACACCATGATGATGACCGACGCCATGAGTGACACCAGTACCCGCAAGGGATTGGGCAGGGCCACCAGTAACGAACTCAAGACGGGATCCAGGAGCATGACCGTGGGGTAGAGCCCGAGGAGCACCAGGATCGCGCTCTTGTATCGAGGCGGAGGCTGCGCCATCGCGCGATTGGGCAGGGTGAACCAACGCTCCATGCCGGTCAGCGAGGTGACCTCCTCGTGATCGAGCGTTATCGACTCCAGCTTGGCCAACCAACTGCCACGCTCCGAAGAACAAAGCCACCGCTCCAGGTTTTCGGCCGAGTCGAATTGGGTGATCGCGATGTACTCGTCCCGATCGCCGGAGGGCTGGAGAACCGTGGTTCCCTGGTTGCCAGGGAACTCGGACGAGGCCTGCGAAATCCCCCTGAGCCAATCTTCGTATTGAGCCTCGAAGCCCGCCCGAACCCTGCGGGCAAACATGGTGGTCACGGGCGATGGAAAGTGCTTCTGCAATATCAACGCCCCGGAGAGAAGAGGAGTACTCCACCAAGTCGTAACGCAATTCGGTGACGGGCGGATCGGGATCTAGGGTACCATCGTCGGTGGCTTCGTTGAGCGCTCGATCATGGCCGCGACGGAACATGCACGTCAAGACCCGGAGCATGCGAAATGGCAGGTAAATCCAAGGGCTGGTCGGGCGTGATTCGCCCCCTGGTAGCCAGCGACGAGGCTCAGCTGACCGTGATCCTGAACGACAGACAGGTGATGCAACACCTGTTCAAGGTGTTCGAGCGTGAAGAGTGGGACGCGGCTGCGATTCGAGAACGCATGGCCACCCTGTTGGAATGCATGAAAGACGGCACCCGCCTGAGTTTCGCTCTAGCCGACCCCGCTGGTGATAAGATGTGGGGGCATGTGGATCTGATGCACCTGGGCAAAGTGACCGGCGAAGCCGAGTGCGGAATCATCCTGCATCACCGTCTATGGGGAACCGGAGCGGCGGCCCAGGGCATTGGATTCGCGCTGGCCCATGGTTTCGGAAATCTGGAGCTGAATCGGATCTTCTTCCGCACCTCACCCGGCAATATGAAGATGCAGGGCTTCTTCAGGAAACACGATATTCCCCAGGTCGCATCCTCGGATCCCATGTACGCGCAATTCGAGGTTCTGGGCTCGGTATGGCCCAGCGTGAAGGCGAGTATCGAGAAGAGTGTGCCACGATAGGCATCACTTCACGAGCGTCAACTTGTTGCTCCGAACCAGACCGGGGACGGCAATGCGCTGGTAGTAGACGCCGCTGGCGACGGTTTCGCCATGCATGTCGATGCCCGTCCAGGTACGCATGTGCTCGCCCTCGGTCAGCAGCCCATTTGCCACCTGATAAACCATACGACCCCGGATGTCGAAGATGGCCCAGTTCACGTGGTTGGTCTTGTTCAGAGTTGCGCGCAGCTCGGTGACGGGATTGAAGGGATTCGGCCTGGGTTCAGCCAACTGCACGCCCGCCACCAGGCTTGGAACATTGCCATCCACTGCGGTGGGTGTGGGAGTGATGTCCTCCAGCTGGGTCAGTTGGATGCCGAAGTGATACGTGCGGTTGAACCCGGTATCGACGTTCGTACCGGGCGAGGGCGCATTTCCTTCGATGATCGCCCCGGAATCGACACCCAGCCCGCCGCCGGAATACCAGATCTCATTGCCTCCGTTGTCGAAGGGAACAACCGATCCCACGCCCCCCTGCGAACCATCTGCTAGCGCGTCCAGGAATCCGCTGGCAATGGTCTCGCCCGGTTGCAGCTCCAACAGGCGCGGACCAATCTGGTCGAACGAGAACGAATTCCCGCCCAAACCGTACTGCAATGCATCGCGCGTGGTTCCGACCGCCACTACCGTGAACGAATTGTCGCCATCTACTCGTGCCACGAAGGGCGTAACCGGATCGCTCGACTGCCACGCGTAGAAGCTGAATCCATCGATTCGCCAGGACTCCACACTGCCGCTGTTGTTGGTGTATGTCGTCGTTTCGTCGATTACCATGTTGGACGTCCAACCGTCGTGCGTCGAGTCCCCCGAGGTGGCATTGCCCAGAGTGAACACCTGCACCGGCGGCCCCTGCCACGCACTAGCGAAGACCTGGACCTCGGCCAGCGACAAGAAGTTGGTGCCCGAAAGCTGGACCCGAAGGTATCGGCCGGTTCGCTGTACCGCGTGCGTGCTCATGGCCGGCGGCTGGCCCGCGTAGAAGATATCCGTGACACCAGGTTGTCCCTGCACGGCGGCCAGATCGCCAGAGACGAATGGATCATCGCCAACGAGGATATGGAAGTTCGAGAGCCGGTCACTACAGCAGTCGGTTCGATTCCACAACACGACGTTGGTCATGTCGTAACTCTCGCCAAGATCTATCTCCCACCACGGTTGAAGCTCGTTGGCGGTGTGGGTGACCGATCCCTCGTTGTAGTCACCATCGGTAATGCCATCGATTGCTCGCTCAGGCACGGCGCCGTACCAGATGGACGACTGCAAGACTGCCTTGCCCCTGACCACGTTGATGGGCGAATCCACGGGCAACATGGAAATCCAATTCTCCATGAGCTGAACGGCAAGTTGGTCCTCGCGATTCTTGGCCAACGGAGGCATGGCGATGTTGGGAATCACAGTTGCCATTCTCTGGTAGAGCAAAGAGAGCGACCGGTCCTGGGGTACGACCACACGCGCGCCGGGGATGCCCAGATCAGCGGCTACCGAACCATACAGGAGCCCTTGCGACTCCAACGGAACCGAGAGTCGGGCGTCGAACTCGGCGCGGTTGCCGGTTTCGGGCCGGTGGCAATAGCCGCAATTCGAATCCAGGTAGGAGCGTACGCGTTGCTCGCGAGACGCGGTATCATCGGCCAAAGCAACCGACGTCAGAAGCGCGGGGAGGTCCGCCGTTGCAATCGTCGAATTCAACGCACCCAGCGAAGACAGCGTCACCAGTTGATTGGAGGTTCGCCCGGTCACGCCGTAGAACTGGTCGCCATTGAGCTGTCGTGTCTTGGGGCCAAGCACGCCACCCACCACATCGGTATGACAGGTTAGACAGGCGCTTGGACTGGGGTAGTGCCAGTTCTGTATTCGCGTTCCCGTGGCCGTGGTGATGTAGATGGGTTCGTTCTCTTCGTCCACGAGCAAATCTGCATCGGAACCATCCGGACGCCATTTGTAGGTAACTCCGTAGTAGTCTCCACCGTCGCCGCGAATCAGGAACCGGGTCTCCAGACGTCGTACCGTCGACGGGTTGGTATCGTCCACCGGCAACTCGAAGTGCTTGATCATCACCGTGCCAACCGGAAAGTCCCAATCGCCTTCTTCGCTGTAGACAATCTGCTCGGTCGCGCTGTCATACGCACCGTCGTTGGGAATGACCATCCAGCGGTACTTCTCCGCGCCGTCCGACCAGAACGGCTGGTTGAGCGAGTACGGTATTACTCCCGCGGCCGGGGTCATGTTCACCAAATCGTCGAACGCACCCGTCTGCGAGAGCAGCGCTGGCGCCGGACCGTTGAGAGTCTGCTGCTCCAGTTTGTAGATGGGAACGTTTTGACCCAGTCCGCACAGGTACACCTCGCCCGCGAGATCCTGCCCGAACGTACACAGCAACCCAGGCGTGAACTGGGTCAGATACTCCTTGGTGCCCAGTCCAGTCACGGGATCGTAGTCGATGGCCCACACACGATTCTGGCTGTAGTCACCGCAAAGATAGCGGCCAACCAGCTCGGAGTGTTCGTTGCCACGGTACACGTAGCCACCAATGATGGAAGTGGCCTCGGTGCGCAGGAAGTCGAGGACCGGTTCCTTCAAGGTGCCATGGTATGTCGGAGGTTCAGCGCGGACGCCGGCCACGGTTCCCTCGCGAAACGGCCAGCCGTAGTTGAACCCCTTCTCGATGACGTTGATCTCATCACGCTGGCCATGACCAATCTCTCCCACCCACAGTCGTCCATTCGCCATGTCCTTGGTCATGCGATGCGGAGCCCGATTGCCGACCGCGTAGTACTCCTCGAAGAGTCCGCCATTCACATCCAGGAATGGATTGTCGTTGGGGATCGTGTACCCAACTCCGGAACTTTCATCGGATTCGCCAGCGTCGACGGGGAAAGTCCGGCGCGGGGCGTGTCCCGTGGTGAGACTCGACTCCACATCGAGACGCAGCACCCCGCCTTCGAGCGTAGTTTCGAGGTCCTGGGCGGTTTCGTGGCGATACTGATCACCAATGGTGAGATACAGATAATCGTCGTCACCGAATACCAGGCCGCCGCCGCGATGTGAACCATTGTACAGCCGCAGGTTGAGCATGATCTGTTCGCTGGCGGGGTTCGCCACGTACGTAGTGGGATCCAGATCGAAACGCGATAGCCTTAGATAGGTGCCGAAAAACCCCCCCGTGAAGCCTCCCGGGAAAGACCCGCCCGGCGGACGTGCACAGTAGTAGATGTACACGTAGTCCTTGCTGGCCGACTGTCCGAACTGCGGGTGGAAGGCAATACCCAGCATCCCGCCATCCCATACCACCGCGGTGGTGTTCCGGAGGTCCAACATTTCAGTCTTGGTAGAGGACGTGGAAGCGTTCGCGAAGGATTCGATGTATCCGTCGCGGCTGGCCACGAAGATGCGATCCGTTCCCGCAAGCGGTGTGAATACCAGGGGATCGTTGAAGCGAAGGTTGGGAAAGGCATCCACCGAACGGTACTGGATCTGAGTACCATCGCCGGGCGTGGAGAGCGGAAACACACCGTTCAGATAGGCACCCACCGGTTCGGCAACGTCGAGACCCGATTGCGCCGTCGCAGCGCTGGGCCAAGCGGCAACCAGGGCCAGAAACCATGCGAAGCAATGGGAAACGATGCGCGGTGTCAGGATCGAGGGGGACATGCATGTCGCTTTCATCAAACGCTTGGTGTTCCAGGTGCGTCCTCAAGGATACCAGATTCTCGACACCCCCGGTTTCTCGGGCGTGCGAAGACATTCGTGAGGTGGTACACTCGCGTCCCGCCACCCGCCGCTACAATCAAGCCGACCGGAGGTTCGCCGATGACGCGACCATATGTTCGTATGTGGGTAATTCTCGCGACCGCCGTTTTCCTCGTCTTTTTCGTTACCCCTCCCGCCCGCGCCGACTCGGATCTCGATCAGGCCATCGCGCGATTCAGTGACTTCGCGCAGCGGGAAATCGCGGCCAGCGACATACCCGGAATCTCGATCGGCTTTGTCTACGGCGAGACCCAATGGGCAGGTGGTTTTGGATTCGCTGACCTGGAAAACCAGGTGCCGGCCAAGGACGTGTCGGCGTATCGACTGGCCTCGGTGACGAAGCCCATGACGGCTATGGCCGTACTTTCACTGATGGAACAGGGAAAGCTGGATCTGGATGCAGAGGTACAGACCTACGTTCCGTACTTTCCCAAGAAGAGTTACCCGGTCACGTGCCGGGACCTGCTGGGTCACCTGGGAGGAATCAGCCACTACCAGAACTACGAAGTCGAAGGCCACTTCAAACATCACATGGATACACGCGAAGCCATCGCCGTATTCGAGGACTTCGACCTGGTCGCCGCGCCCCGTGCCCGGTACCAATACTCGAGCTACGGCTACAACCTGTTGGGAGCCGCAATCGAGGGCGCGTCAGGAATGTCGTATGGCGACTACCTGCGCAGCACGCTCTGGGGGCCGCTGGGAATGGACCACACCCGTATGGACGATCCCGATGCGATCATCCCCCATCGCGTGAGAGGGTACCGACCCGACCCGAACGGCGGCATCCGCAACTCCGAATTCGTCGACATCAGCAGTCGCTTCGCGGCGGGTGGCACGCGCTCCACGGTGAATGACCTGCTTGCGTTCGCGAAGGGAGTCATGGACGGAGAGATCCTCTCCCAAGAGACCTACGACTTGATGTGGACGCCCATGCGCACCGCGGGCGGCGCGTCTACCGGGTACGGAATGGGATGGAGTGTGCGGGCCGTCAACGGTCGGATGATGGTGCAGCACGGCGGGGCGCAAGCCGAGACACGCACGTTCTTGATGGTACTGCCGAACACCGGTTTCGCGATAGCCGTGGCGACCAACTTCGAAGGAGGCGACCGGATGGCGTTTATCCGTCGACTCTACCGTGAGGTGTTGGGCGAATCCTGGCAGCAGGACGTCTACGCAGGTGGACCCGCGAACTCGCTTCTGTTCGATGCGCTTTGGAGCGTGTTCAACCACGGCCTGGCCCATCTGGAACGTTACGACCAACCGCTACAGGCCGAAGGCCCCGCGGTCGCGGCCGCGTTCGCCAGATTCAACGAACTTACTGCGCTGGACCGCGTACAGGGCAACGTTGAAGCCTCATACGCCGAGCTCGAAGCCGCCCACGACAGCGCGGGGTCCAGTCTATATGTGATCCTGGGGTCGTACATGGCCAACGCGCTGCGCCAAGCCTACGGCGCGACCTACCTTGATAAAGCTCATGGCGCGGGAGCACTCGATTTCTTCGACGACTACATAGCGTTGAGTGACGTAAAGGGTTCAACGCCGGACGATCATCGCCTGAGTGAAGAGTGGGTCAGGCGCAGTGCGACATGGAGACAAGATTGGGCCCGCACCTGGAACCCAGCGACACAGGACATCGCATTCACTTCAGAAACAGATCTTTCGAACGTGGGAGCAAACCTGGCCAAGCAGTTCGAAGGTGCCACACTGTATCCAGATTACTCAGGCGCCCTGATGACGCAGCTCAAGGAACGGTTCAAGCGTCAAGATGTCGAGGGCGCGGCGGCGGCAGCCAGCATCGCCATGCGCTTGTATCCTGAGTTCGACCAGCCCTATGTGTATGCCGGTGTCATGAACCTGGCCGCCGGCGACCGCGCCGAGGCCATGACGTTGATCCGGCGTGCAGGCGGCCTTGACCCCCGCGGTGCTTCGTCGGCTGCACGGATGAACATGCTGGCCTACGAACTCAAAGGCGGAGGGATGCTCGACCTGGCCCTGGCTGTCCTCGATGCCGCCATCGAGCTACACCCAGAAGTCGCCAATCTGTACGACAGCATGGGCGAGTTCTATCTGGAGGGCGGCGACCGGAAGAATGGCGAGTCCTACTATCGCAAAGCCCTGAGCATCGATCCGAATTTGCCTAGCGCACTGGAGGCACTGGAGACGATCCGAGCCACCGAGCCACAACATCAGAAATAGGCGGGGTGATCAGACCAACCCATGGCACCTAGTCATGAATCTCCACGAAGTCGATGTATCGCTGATTGTTGCCGCCGCCGTCGTCATCACCGATTTCGAAGAAGATCGTAACGGTTTGCCCGGCGTACGCGGATATGTCGAAGGACTGAGCCGTAAAATCAAACCCTTCGCTTCCGGTGTCCATGTAATCCCAGTCCTGGATCAGATGGGAGGTACTCGCTTCATCGACAATGCGAATGCGCAGGGAGGTGCCGCCACTGCCTCTGTCGTGGGCGCTCGTGGAGGTCCGAAGAGTCTTGGCACTCGCGGGCAGGTCTACTTCCTTGGAGATCCACGCGTTGGGGGTGCCATCGAAGCCGACCGCGTCCAGCTTCACGACGCCATCTTCCCGATCGAGCCAGACTACGGTCCCGAACAAGGTGGCGTGCGTTCCGGCGTCCCAGTCATCCAGGCCACTTTCGAACTGGGACTCGACCAGCGGCGTGCTCCGCGCCGACGGACCGGCCGGCGCGTCGTCACCGCCGCAGCCGACCAGACAGGCCTGTATCGGCACCGTCAGCACCATCAGCATCAATCCAAACAGTTTTCGACTACCGATCATGACATTCTCCCTTTGATGAACCCGCCAAGGCGGGGTGGGGACCGTGGTGTGGACCGCCCAACAGAACCTGTTCAAGATTCCAGTTTGCCGAGAGCGACAAATCTCCCGCGTGACGCCGTCTGGCGTAAGCCGCGGTGCCCCTTGCGCTTTCTTGGGATTTGATGAGTTTGCTGGATCCGGAATCTGTCCTATCCAGAAAGCACACATTGCACACGGCATCGAGGTTCAGCCTCCAGTCGATCCAACAATTCGGCTTCCAGCGAGCAAAAACTGAACTGCTATCGGGCCTCACGGTCGCCATGGCCCTC
Source organism: Candidatus Krumholzibacteriota bacterium (assembly GCA_029262065.1). Lineage (GTDB taxonomy): Bacteria > Krumholzibacteriota > Krumholzibacteriia > JAJRXK01 > JAJRXK01 > JAJDAC01. Next base: position 43,246 of record JAJDAC010000055.1, read on the forward strand.
GTTCCCGAGGCCATCGCCTTTGCGTTCGTAGCTGGCCTGACTCCGCTTTCGGGGCTCTACGCGGCGTTTATCGTGGGATTGGTAACGGCCATGTTTGGCGGTCGGCCGGGAATGATCTCGGGCGCCACCGGCGCTTTGGCGGTGGTCATGGTTTCACTGGTCGCCAACCATGGACCCGAGTATCTGTTCGCCACCGTCGTATTGATGGGGCTGCTGCAGTTGCTGGCCGGTTTCCTTCACCTGGGAAAGTTCATCCGACTCGTCCCCTATCCCGTGATGCTGGGATTCGTGAATGGGTTGGCCATTGTCATTTTCTTGGCCCAGTTCGAGCAGTTTCGGGTGCCAGACGCGAGCGGGGGTCACGCTTGGCTCCAGGGTGAGCGGCTGGCGCTGATGCTCGGACTGGCCGCATTGACGATGGTCGTGACCTGGGGCACCGGGAAGCTGACGAAGGCGGTCCCCGCGCCGTTGGTCGGCATCCTGGTCACCACCGGCGTGGTTCTGGGCTTTCAACTTGATGTGCGCAATGTGGGCGACCTGGCCTCCATCGCCGGCGGCCTTCCGTCGTTTCATGTACCGCGGGTTCCGCTGTCGTTCGAAACACTTGTCATTATCTTTCCCCACGCCCTGATCCTGGCCTCGATCGGACTCATCGAGAGCCTGCTCACGATGAACCTCGTGGCGGAAATAACCGAGACCCGGGGCAAGGCCAGCAAGGAGTGTCTGGCTCAGGGCAGTGCCAACTTCATCACTGGGTTCTTCGGTGGTATGGGTGGCTGCGCCATGATCGGGCAGAGCATGATCAACGTGGAATCGGGCGGTCGAACCCGGTTGGCCGGCATCGCCGCGGCATTGTTCTTGTTGAGCTTCATCTTGTTCGCGTCAGGTCTGATTGAAATGATTCCGCTGGCCGCGCTGGTGGGTGTCATGTTCATGGTGGTCATTGGTACATTCGCGTGGAGCAGCCTGCGGATTATTCGCAAGATCCCCCGGTCCGACGCTTTCGTACTGGTGCTGGTATCGGGCGTCACGGTCGCCACCGACCTGGCCATCGCCGTGGTGATAGGGGTCGTGGTCTCGACCCTGGTGTTGGCCTGGAAGTCCAGCCAGACCATCCATGCCCGGGTGGAAATAACCGACGCCGGCGAGAAGATCTACCTGCTCGATGGCCCACTCTTTTTTGGTTCCGTCGAGAGCTTCGCGGCGCTCTTCGCGCCGCGAGAAGACCCCATGGAAGTCATTGTAGACTTCCTGGGCACCCGCATTCTGGATCATAGCGCACTGCAGGCGGTGGACAGCCTGGCCGAGAAATACAAACGCGCTGGGAAAAACCTGCACCTGCGTCATCTCAGCCCCGACTGCAAGGCACTGCTGGAGAAAGCGGGCGACCTGGTGGAAATCAACGTGATCGAAGATCCCCACTACGGCGTTGCCGTGGACTACGGCGCGAGGTTCGATACGTAGAGGCACGCCAACTACGTTTGCGCTACAATCCTGGGCATCGTTGTCTCCTACAAGAATAGAGATCAAGGTGCCGCAATGGGAAATACGTCTCCTCGCAGGGTCTCTATTCTGGGCCCTATTCTGGGTCCTCTTCTGGGACCTCTTCTGGGCCCGCTCCTGGTCCTGACCGGACCGGGATGTGGCACACAGGCAAATAGCCAGATGCCAACCATCACGAGTGAAATACTGCTCACCTCCGAGCGCGGGGACAAACTTGCCCCGATGGCCAACGTGTCGTTCAAGCGTGGCACGCCGGCGGGCAACGTCGTGTCTATCCATCCCGATCGTGTGAAGCAGACCATCGACGGAATCGGTACTTCGTTCACGGAATCCTCGGCGTTCGTGTTGGCGCATCTGGATCCACCGAAGCGCCGGGAAGTGATGCAGCGGATCTACGGCGAGGAAGGCGCCAACTTCACGCTCACCCGGACCCACATTGGATCCTGCGATTTTTCGGTGGAGGGCAAGTACTCCTACGCTGACGAACCTGACGATGCGAAGCTCGATGCTTTCAGCATCGCGCCCGATGAAACGGGGTTCGACCCCGAGAAATACCCCGGAATAAAGGACGCCAACTACGACCTGCTTCCCATGATCAAGGAAGCCATGGCGATCAAGAAGGCGCAGTCAGATCAGGAACTCCGGATCATTGCTTCGGCCTGGACAGCACCTTCGTGGATGAAGGACATCGAGACCTGGTTCATCAAGGGATCACCGGAGAACAACTGGCAAGGAAACGGCGGGTCTCTGAAACCGGAGTATGTGGCCACCTACGCCGACTACCTCCTGAAGTACCTCGATGCCTACAAGAAGGCGGGCGTGGATATCTGGGGGCTGACGCCGGTGAACGAGCCCCACGGCAACGGCGGCAACTGGGAGAGCATGCATTTCACGCCCGAGTCCCAGAACGATTTCGTGAAGACGTACCTGGGACCCCGGCTTCAGGAGAGCCAGCACGCCGACGCCAAGTTGCTGGTCTACGATCAGAATCGCGATGACCTGGAGCACTGGACCGATGTGATCTTCGGCGATGAGCAAACAGCCAAGCACGTGTTTGGCGTGGCCGTGCATTGGTACGCCAGCACGTTCAAGGTCTACGAAGACTCTTTCGAAAGGGTGCACGCGAAGTTTCCGGACTTCGCGATCATCCACACCGAGGGCTGCATCGACGACCTGGGCAAGGACCCTCCCGGCGGCGTGCAGGACCCGGTGGGGTACAAGGAGTCGGGCTGGTTCAACAACGATGATTTCTGGTGGAACAAGAACGCGACGGACTGGGCCTACTCGGTAACGTGGGAGGGCGTGAAAGTCGACGATCATCCCATGTACACGCCGGTCCACCGTTATGCGCGCAACATCATCGTGAGCCTGGATCACTGGGTCAGCGGCTGGGTGGATTGGAATATCGTGCTGGATCAGGACGGCGGGCCCAACCATGTGGGGAATTTCTGCGGCGCCCCGATCATGATCGACACCGCGAATCAGGACGTATACTACACGCCCATCTACTACGTGCTTGCGCAGTTCAGTCGTACCATCCGCCCCGGGGATCGGGTCGTGCAGACCGACCGCGTTCTCGACGGCGCCGGCTCCGACGACTTGCACGCCTGTGCAACCGTCAACGGAGATGATCTCCTGAGTGTCCAGCTATTGAATACGACCAAGCAGCCTATTCAGTACAAGCTGCAGATCGCCGAGCAATACGCCGAAATCACCATTCCCGCCAACTCGGTACAGACGGTGCGGGTGCAACTGTAGCTGGAGGCTGTCCCGTGCTTTCGAAGATGATGGCATGGATGGCCGCCCTTCTGGTTGCCTCGAGCTACTGTGGCGTGGCCGAGGCGAGCGCGTCGGACGATCCGCCGCGGGACTCCCGCTCAACGTTCCCGCCTGAATCAGCAATTGAGCTGCAGGCTGCTTTGGATGAGTGGGCGAAAGCGCCCCACCACCGTGGCGTTTCCGCGACGGTAGTCCTGGCCGACGGCGCTGAATGGGTGAGTACGGCGGGCATCGCCGGCATCGAGCAGCCGCTTCGACCCGAGCACCTCGTATGCATCGCGAGCATCACCAAGACCATGACGGGTTCGGTGATCATGGACCTGGCCAAAGACGGTGTCCTGGAACTCGATGATCCCATTTCGCGCTGGCTGGACCAGCGCGACAACATCGACCCGGAAATCACCATCCGTGAGCTTCTGAATCACACGAACGGGCTGGCGAACTACACGAGAAACCCCGCATTGAATGACCAGATCAATGTCGACACCTCTCACGTGTTCACGTCCGACGAACTCATTGCGTACGTGGGACCAAAGTCGTTCGAACGTGGTGTGCGAACCCAGTACACGAACACCTCGTTCGTTCTGCTGGGCATGATTGCATCGGTAGTCACGGACCAGTCCATTACCGAGTTGTACCACGAGCGTCTGTGGCAGCCCCAAGGTCTGGATGAGATTTTCCTTCCGGGGCTGGAGGAACCGACCGGACCGGTAGCAAGGGCATGGGCCGGCAAGCGATCGGAACAAGAAGAGATCGACCCACTTGAACTGACGTCGTTGATTACCATTGGCAACTCGGCCTTTGGCCTGTTCTCGAACGCGCGCACGGTGGCACGTTGGGGCCGGGCGTTGTTCGCGGGCAACGTGCTGGGGACCGAGATGCGCTCAGAGATGTTGGATTTCGTTCCGGCGGCGGGAAACATCCCAGGAGAGTCGGGCGCCGGACTTGGGATTCGACGCTATTCATATCTGGATCGCGAGCAATGGGGACACAGCGGCGGATCGCCCCTGGGTAGCAGTCTCATGCTGTACGACCCAACTACCGGGGTCACCGTGGCCGTGCTCATGAACCAGGGACGGGGCGCGGATCACTTTGCGTTGGCGCCCCAACTCCTGTCGGTTGTTACCGACAAGACACCGGGCGGGCACAGCACGGATCGTTAGTTCGGAAACACAGGGTTGTGATAGGATGACCCAGGTTGGTGTAGCCCTCCAGGGGCTGCGCCAATTTTGTTTTCCACAACAATCGGGTCTGCTACTCGCAAAGGATACCCCAGTCTATGTCACACCGAGTCCGCCGATGCTTCGCCACTCTTGCCCTTGTTTTCGCCACACACATTCTCACAGTTGAAGCTGGTGCCGTCGAGCACCGCCAGCAATTCGGACAGACCCAAGCCAGCGGTGGCGCAACCCTAAGCACGCTTCCTGGTGGTGGACTGACGGTTTCGAACATCGGCAGCAGCGGACTGGACGGCGTGGTCATCGACGTCGGACGGATACGTGGTTCGATAGGCCCAGTTCGTTGGATGGCGCCCGAGAGCATCCGCGACCGGCGGTACTCGGTCACCATTGGCGGCGAATCCGAATCCGGATTCGGTCACGATCTTGGTGCAAGCAGCATCGGTAGCCCATCGGGTGGCGATGACATGGACTTCAATGCCCTGGCCACGGGCGTAACGCAGTTCAGTTTGACGATAAGCGACGGCGGCAATCCTATCTATGTCGCGCAGCAATCGGCCGGTGCGAATCCGCTGTACCACAGCAGCGGGCCACCCACTGGCTGCGGTGCTTACCTGGGCGGCATTGACGAACTGCAGGACGCGACACTGGATCTGGATTTCACATACGCGACGAGCACGCTATTCGACATTCCGGGTCTACCCACCGGCGTAGTCGGAGATCAAGTGACGCTACGGGTGAATTTTGAAAGCGACGCCATGGTTGCTCTCAACACCATGGAGATACTCGTCACCGAGCCACAGGGTGTTGGCGAACTCACCATTCTGGATCTTCCGTCGGACATCTTTGGTCACGTTAGCGGTAGACTGGGCCAGGCAGAGGTCGTGGGCATTGGTAGCAGCGGCCTGGATGGAGTGGACCAACTACGGGGCAGCAACCTCGGAAGCAGCGGACTCGACGGCGTGAGTGTCGAGATCGATCCCGGCGACACGTCATTGAGGTTCGTGTTGGGTTCTATGCCGCCGATGGTCACGGGCAACAAACTGTTCGTCGGGGGTCTGAGCTGGGATACCGATGACGGCAGCGGCACCAGGCTGCCGCAGGTCGACTGCATCTATGACGGTACGACGTTCGACGTATCGACCGACCTCTCGGTTTCAGGGCCCCCAACCAGCGTCGAGCTTCTGTTGGACGATGCCGTCGTTGCAACCTTGGCTCCCGCAGGTACGGTTCAATTGGACACGAACGTGCAGCCTCCGTACCAAATGGGCGTGCAGCTCCTTGGTACCGACACCGCGGTCGAAATGACCTGGACCACACCCGTGCAATACCAAGATGCGGTGGGAACAATCAACTGCGATCAGTTGCGTATGACCTACTCGCCCGAGCAGGGCAAGCCGTTCTATGCCCTCAACGAGGTCTCTCTGCGCGGCGCTGATCTTCCGGGCAACGAGCTTCTGGTCGACGGGTTCAGCAACATCGTCGCCCCTACCCCCAACGATGCTTGGCTCGCGGCAACGTCGCAGGGTATTGCCAATAGCTACATCGACAAGAACGGCACGCTCATCGTGGACAACATCGGCAGTAGCGGATTGGACGGGGTCAGCTTCTCTTTGCCCCCCAACCCCGATGTGCAGATGGAATGGGCGAGCCGAAGTCGAAAAGGGCGGCATTTCCGCGGTCACGTCACCGTACTGAAGGCGTTCGGAACCGCACCCGGCGGCGGCGGGGAAATCGGTAGTATGCGTTTCGCGGGCGGCGATGCACAAACGGACATCTCCGCCGATCTAAGTCCGGTGGCGCCTGGCGATCTTCTCTACAACTTCTACGATGCTGGCGTTCTCGTTGGCTCGCTGACCGCCGAGAACGCGTCCAACGCATTCACAAGCGATGCCCTGCCGGTGGCGTTTGAGGTTTCTCTGAGCAATGCCGATGGCAAGCCTCGTTTGTTCTTTGGTTTTCCGCCAGACACGAACGTCGACATTCCCGGGAGCTCGAAGGCGAGACCACTTACGAAGGCCGACCTGGTGGAAGTGCTGTCGGTTGGCGCCATAGTAACGCCCTTCACCGATGTCACAGACCTGCAGTTTCGCAGCCAGCAGGGAAACCGTGAGCTGAAGGTTCTGTACGCCGGGGCCACCGTGGCCACGGCCGCGCCGAATCCCACGCCAACCGCCGCTACATTCCAGCTGCACCCGGGATTTCCGAATCCTTTCAACCCAACGGCTCGCATTGCGTTCGAAATCTTCCGGTCGCAGCATGTCTCGTTGAGCGTCTACGACATACAGGGACGGTTCGTTCGCGAGCTGTTCTCGGGAACCAGACCGGCCGGACGCTTCGAATCAACCTGGAGCGGGATGGACTTCGCGGGCCAGAGCGTTGCGTCTGGGGTCTACGTCTTTCGGCTGACCGGCGACGGAGTGAGTCAGTCCCGGAAGATGACCCTGGTCAAATAGGGCATTGGCGCGGGCGCGGCGCCTGCGGGGAAAGGCCGAGGGGTTGAATAATGCCATCATGATGCTGTTGACTTCGACGGACATCTAATTAGATACTAAGTGAATTAGATACTAGTTGAATTAGATGTCCGTCGAAAGGATCAGTCGTGGCCGGATTGGGTTCAGGACCGGAATCGAAGTCAGAAACAGGGTCAGAATCTGGGTCAAAGTCAGGGTCGGAGTTTCAGCTCCTTCTGTCGTTCTTCAAGGTCTTGGGGAACGAGAGTCGATTGAAGATCGTGGGGGTCCTGGCGCAGGGCGAAACCAGTGTTTCTGACCTGGCAACGCTGGTTGGGCTCAAGGAACCCACTGTTTCGCATCATCTTACAAAGCTGGCCCAGGTAGGCCTGGTGGGCAAGCGAGTGGATGGCAACACCCACTTATATAGCCTGGAGAGCCAGCGCCTCGAAGATCTCTCCAAGAGAATCTACACCGCCGAAGGCATCGAGGCGATCGCGTCGCCGGTGGACGAGTCCACCTACGAGCGCAAGGTGCTGCAGGCATTTACCGAGGGCCCGAAGCTGCTGCAGATTCCCGCGAGCCGCAAGAAGCGGCGGGTGGTTCTGGAGTGGCTGCTGGCAGACTTCGCGCGCGACCGTGAGTACCCCGAAAAGGAAGTGAACGAGCTGCTGCTGAAGCATCATTGGGATTCCGCGACCCTCCGCCGCGAGTTCATCATGAACAAGCTGATGGCTCGGGATCACGGCGTGTACTGGAGGCTGTGAACGCCATGGAACCAATCATCGACCACATCCAGATCACAGTCAAAGACATGGCCGTCGCCGTGCCTTTCTACGACAAGCTGATGCCACTGCTGGGATTCGATCTTCAAAACAAGTCCAGCGGGGCCCTGGAAGAGTACGATTTCAGCGTGGTTGAATACTCGCATCCACGTTTGACGTTCGGCATCAACTCGCCGCGGAAAGGCTTGGTCAGCGAGGCTATTCACCGCCGGAAGCCCGGCTCACTCCACCACCTTGCATTCGCGGCGGAATCCCGCGCCGAGGTCGACCGGCTGCATCTGGAGTTGAAGAAAATCGGAGCCAACATCGTGGGCGGCCCGAAACTCTATCCAGAACATGGCTCGAACTACTACGCCGTGTTCTTCAAGGACCTGGAAGGGATCAAGTACGAGATTGTACGCGAGGGAAAAGATACCCCCACGTAGCTCGAACGAGACCCTCCAACTTCAGCCTAGCCGAATACTTCCGCGATGCGCAGTTCGGGCATGCCGAGCATGTCGCGGTACTTCGTGCCCCACTCGATCGCCTCTTGCTTCGTATCCACGCGGATGACGGTGTACCCGGGTATGAGTTCCTTGCCCTCGATGAAAGGGCCGTCGGTGACCGACACTTCATCCCCGTTTTTGCGGATGTGGGTGGTGTTCTGACTCAGCCGACCGGTGGATACGATTACGCCCGACTTGATGGCGTCTTCGTGAAACTTACCGATCTCGGCCATCTGTTCTGGCGTGGGCGGGGCTGATTGTTGGGGTGGTTTTCCCGCTTCCATGACGAAATACACGAAGAACTGCATGATGATGATTCCTGGTTTGGGTTTGGGTTTGGGTTTGGGTTTGGGTTTGGGCTTGGGTTTGGGGTCTGGAGGTCTGACTTGTTTGTAGGGTAATCGAATGGCGAGGGGCGGAAGGGACACCGGAGTGGAAATCAGCTGGAGATTCTGGCCAGTCGACCCTCCAGGTATCTTCGCTCGGGCTCCTGCCGCACCAATTCTATGGCGCGCACGTATGATTTCCGAGCCTCGTCCAGGAATCCCGCGCGGCAAGCCAGGTCAGCCCTGGCCGCGTGGGCAAGGTGGTAATTGGCCATGGAGCCAGTTTGTAGGAGGTTGTCGATCAGCTCCAGTCCGACTTGGGGGCCATCTCGCATGCCCACGGCGATCGCCCGGTTGAGCGCCACGACGGGTGAGTCCTGCAGCCTGGTGAGCATGTCGTAGTAGTCCACGATCAGGCCCCAGTTGGTGGCTTCCACCGAGTCGGCCGAGGCGTGCACCGAGGCCATCGCGGCCTGGATGACGTAGGACCCCAGCCGGCCGGACATGACCGACTTGTGGACCAGATCAACCCCCTCAGCAACCAACTTTCTGTTCCACCGCGTTCGATCCTGTTCCTCAAGTGGTACGAGGTCTCCGTTTGCATCGGTTCTTGCCGCGGTTCTGGACTCATGCAGTAGCAGCAGGGCGAGCAGTCCCGTGGCTTCGGGCTCGGGAAGCAACTCGGCGATGAGCCGACTCATGCTGACGGCTTCTGACGCCAGGTCCCGTCGCAGGTGCTGCGTTCCGGATGTGGCTGAGTGTCCTTCGTTGTACACCAGGTACACGACGTGAAGCACCGCATCGAGTCTTTCCGCCAGTTCGAACTGCGAAGGCATTTCGTAGGGAATCTGGTTATTCCGAATGGTCGCTTTGGCTCGAGAGATTCGCTTCTTCATGGTCTCGACCGGGACGAGGAATGACCGGGCAATCTCTTCGGTGGTCAAGCCACAGACGGCACGCAGAGAAAGCGCGATACGTGCGTCGATCGGCAACGCCGGATGGCAGCACGTAAATACCAGTCGCAGCTGGTCGTCCTCGACGACGCCTCCGTCCCACTCCTCGGGAGCTACGTAGGTGCGCTGCTCTTCGCGGGCGTTGTGTTGAAGAAGCTCGGAGCCGCGACTCTGCCGACGAATCGCGTCGATACCCTTGAAGCGGCCGGTCGACACGAGCCACGCGCGGGGGTTGTTCGGAATGCCGTCGCGGGGCCAGACGTCCAGTGCGGCCACGAAAGCTTCCTGCAGGGCCTCTTCGGCCTGGTCCATGTCGCCCAACAGGCGGATGAGCGTAGCCAGCACGCGGCGGGATTCCACCGCGTAGATTTGGGCGATCTGGTCAGTGATGGGTTCAGAGATGGGTTCAGACATTTCGGGGGTCCGGTGAGAGTTCATTGCAGACATTGCCTTCGGCCAAATGAAAACCCGGCACCCTGCCTACGTCAGCGAAACAGGCCCTTGATCTTTCCCCATGATCCCCGATCGACGGCCACCGGTTTTTCTCGCGCCGATGTCCGGATGGAAAACGAGTTGATGCCCCCTGGAACATCGATTGCGTAGGTGAACACATGGGACTCGCCGGCCAAGATAACGCCGCCGCCCGCGTCGATAGTAACTTCGTCGTAAACGGTGGACGGAAGCACCGCGAAATCACGAGGCGAGTTGTCGTCCGGTAGGTCGAAATCCAGTCCGGTGCCAAGGGACGACTGCACCCACGCCGCGTCCGTGCCCATACCCAACATGACTTGATAGCCGATCCAATCACTGCCGGTATCGTTGACGACGGTTTCCGTCAGCTGGTATTCGGTGGTACCAATTCCGTCGTCGAAGACATCGAAGACCATCCAGATTCCGTCGAATGTATCGAAACGTTTCTCGGTGACGACAATCTTGTTGGGAGACGCCCCCGCAACGTCGTCGTTGGACGGGCTGGGAGTGGCCACTGAGCCGAACGTAACGCTGCCTAGACCTCCACCCGACGAGGTCACGTAGCCCGAAATCGTACCGGCGAGCGCGAAACTCATGGACAAGCAGAGAGTGACCGCAAAAAAGACGGGTAGTGCCGCGGAGAAATAGCGATGGTTCATGGATGCCCTCCAGTTGAATTGACGGCGGTGCGGGAACGTTCAGTTTACGGGGATTGAGGACGGAATGTCCAATTTCCGGGAGAACCGATCCGGTGAAGCGATTCGTGACGGCAGTTGCCGATCTCCGCGCCACTCCCCCATGACTCCCATGTTCCAGTGCAGATCCTGCGCGCCGTCGGTGGCCATGCCGCGCACCCGGATTCTTCCCCCGTGCTCTCCATGCTGGTGATGGTAGTGGCACAACGTGACCAGATTCGTGACCACATCGGGACCGCCGCGGCTGGCGTAGATGATGTGGTGCACTTCCAGCGTGCTGCGCTTGGTGCACTCGGGCGCACTACAGCGGTACCGGTCGCGCTCGAGCGTGGCCCGGTGCCATTTGCGATCGATCTCGGGCCGAACGTATTGGGCCCAGGCTTGCCGGGCAATGTGTACGACCCGAAGCAACGCCCACCATGGCGCCGGATGAGGCATGTCTTCGACGGACACACCAGCGCGGCGGCTGGCAACCAGGCGGCCGTGATCGGCGACGGATGCCATGAGCTGGAACAACGCATCCGCCGTGTCGTGCGACAGTGTCCACTGAAGGGGCACCAGATCCAGTGGCGGCAGTTCGGAGCTGGCGAAGAGGTCGGCGGCGGGCAGCAGGAACTCGGGAAGCGACGGATCGGCCGCGATCGTGGTGGGTGATTGGATGGACGCTCGGATTTCGTGGTCGGAGGGCGGAGCAAACCCACCGCGACTCCAAGCCGCGTAGTCGGTACCGGCGATACGGATGGCCCGTTTGACCTTGGCGGAAAGCAGGCGCGTGGTGATGCAAGCCGCGTCATCGATCCAGGCCCGCATGCAACTGCGAGGCACACCGGCACAGCGCTCCAGACGATGGAGCTGGTCGAACTGAACCGCGGTGATTTCACCGGCGACGCGCGCCAGAGCCAGGGGATGACCGGCGCGGCGCTCGCGGGCCCGGCGCAGCATGTCATGTGTGGTGCTACGGGGCACTCCCAGACTGTCTTCTGCGAACCGGTCGAAGTGCGGGAAACCGCATTGGCCGTGCACGTTGTCGTGGAACATGGACAGGAGTTCGTCTTCGCGGTGGATTGTAAGAGACGCGTGCTGGCGCAGGAGTTGTGTGAACTGTTCGTCGAGTTCCCGGACGTCAGGGGCGTTTGCCTGCGCGATCGATGCGCCGGGAGCCGAGGCGTCCGGGGGCGGCGCGCCGGACGTCGGGGCGCTTGCCGACTGTGTCGCCAGCTCGCAACGTTTGGTTCGGCCCACGGTGCGCGCACACCGCCGGTACCGTTCCCGCGCTTCCTCTGGATGGACGCTCGTAAAGACATCCGTAGCCGCTTCCCCACAAACGGCTTCCATACATTGCTCGGGAGTAGAGTCGTCCCCCAACAGATAGCTGGCGAGTTCCAGCGTCTCCTCGACGTAGGCCGCAACCGAGGCAGGCATGGATATGGATACACGCACGAGTTCGTCGCTGGGCGTGAACGGGGCGGGCGGTGGTCGAAGCTTGTTCTCTTGCCGCAACCGGGCGAATGCCTGGCGCGTGGGCATTCCCTGTAGCTCGTCGGCCAGCGCGTCCCATCGCGCCGGCTCAGCCTGTGAGGCCATGCGCTCGACGACCGAAAACGAAAGGCGTCCCGCTTCGTAGTGGATGGACGCTCGTTCTGATGCGGTGAGCACGGTGCCAACGCGAACGAAGCCCGACCAGGTGTTCCAGGTGATACCCGAGCGGGCGCGCACGTAGTCCCGCAGAGATGAGAATCCCAGTTCGCGATGAGCGCAACGCCGACGCAACTCGACGGCGGCGAGCGAAAGATCACGCAGGAGTTGTCGGGGTCCGTGCTTGAAACGATGGGCACGTTGCGCCGGAGTGGCGCAACGCAGTCGACCAACCAAAGTAGTTGCCGACGGACCAACCAAGGCAGACATCGTGCGATCCACAACTGGGAGGCTGAGGAACGTCG
>JAJDAC010000056.1 GCA_029262065.1 Candidatus Krumholzibacteriota bacterium
CCCCCGCCGTGCGGCATCGCGACGATTCACGGGTTCTGGTGGGCATCCTGGGTGGCTCGGTCGCCGGACAATTGGGCACGTGGCACTCCGAACGGCTGCGCGGAGTACTGTCGGAGCTGCCGCGGTTCGCCGGACGTGAAATCGAGTTCATCAAGTTGGGAATGCCCGGCTACCACCAACCACAGCAGGTATTACAGCTGGCCTACATCCTGGCGCAGGGCGGCCAATTCGACATCGTTCTGAACATCGACGGGTTCAACGAAGTCGCGGTGCCGGGCGCGCTGAATGCACCGCAGGGCGCTCATCCCCTGTTTCCCATGAACTGGAGCATGGTGGCTCTCGATACGCCCAACCTCGAGGTCCGGCGAAACATCGGCGCCGTGGAGTTTCTCCAGCACGAGCGGCGGGAGAAGGCCGCGCGCTTCCAGGAGTCCTGGCGGCGACGGTCACCCTTGGCCAAGCTTCTCTGGAAGCGCGAAGACCAACGTCTCGCGCAACGTGCCTCGCGCTACGCATCGCTGGTGCAGACATTCACACCCGATGAGGTACCGTTCTTCGTGCGCGGCCCCGAAGCGTGGCACGACCCCGACCACGAGCTCATCTCGGCCTGCGTTGCCCTCTGGAAACGTTGCTCGCTTCAACTCGCCTCGCTCTGCGAAGACGCGGGAATCGAGTACGTGCATTTTCTGCAACCAAACCAGTACCTACCGGGATCGAAGCCGCTTTCGTCCCAGGAAAAGGCTTCGGCGTATGATGCGGAGGGTCCGTACCGGCCGGTGATTGAAACGGGCTATCCACTGCTACGCGCGGCGGGCGCGGAACTCAAAGCCTCAGGGGTTCGATTCGTCGACCTGAGTCTCTTGTTCGAAAAGGAATCAGACACGCTGTACGTGGATAGTTGCTGCCATTTCAACGCCGACGGTAACCAGATCATGTCCGAGGCGATTGCTTCAGAACTAGCGATGTAGAACCACACGGGGGTTCGCGACAAATTATCGAACCAGCGTCATGCGCCGCGTTTCCTGCAAGCCCTGGCTGCTCAATCGATAGAAGTAGACACCTGACGCCACGGACCGCCCCTGATCGTCCACTCCCGACCAGATCACCTGGGCTGGGCCGGCGGGCTGCATTCCCTGATCCAGTGTACGTACCAGCCGACCGGCCGTGTCGTAGACCTTCAGGCTAAGCGCAGCCGATTGATCCAGGTCGTAGGCAATCGTCGTGATGGGATTGAACGGATTGGGATAGTTCTGCCCTAACACGAATGGTACGGGCGCCGCACGCGGTGCATCGGTGGTTATACCAAAAAGCAGCGCCGCGAACTCCGGGCGATCGATGTACGGGTTGCGATTCTGTTGGATGTCGTAGATGGCCGCGTTGCGCTCGAGTTCCTTGGTACTGACGGGATCGGCGAAGTGCCAATCAAGCAACATGTCGATGCCCCAGCTCAGCAGGTCAGCGCCGCTGGTCATGGGACTACCTGGCCAGCCCGCGTCTTCGGTGTAGTAGCGCGTGGTCATATAGAAATAGGAGCGAGCCAGGTCTCCCTTGTACTCATCGATAGGTTCGAACACGGTCCCCGAGTATCCCGGATACGTGCAAGGGCCCACCATGCTTCCGTTGAGCGAAGTAAACGTTGGTGATGAAATTTCTCCGAACGGATAGTTGGCCCGCACGTTGTTGATATAGTTATCGGTGGGGTAGACCATGAAAATGTCGGTGTTCATGGGCAACACCTCCCCGCCGAACCAGCTGCGCGGCCAGGTGTGCTCACGGTTGTACCCGGTGCCTTCGACGCCCCCGGTTCCGCCTTGGTCGGCGCCGAACGTGTACTCGTAGGGAGGAGTTCCTCCCGGCACGTCCGAGTATATGTCCCACACTTTTCCGTTCGGTTTGTCGTCGGTCGTCTGGAAGGCGGTCCAGAGAAAGCTGTAACTGACCGAGGAGTGACTATCGATGATGTTGTGCAAGGCCTGGCGCAACGGAGTACCCGACAGCCCTTCGGCCGACGCGTAGTAGCCCGCGGGCGGACCCAGAGAACCCACCTGGTAGCTGAGTTCGACCGACTGCGTGGTTTGAGCCACATCGTTCGTCGCATCGACCTGGAAAAAGATCTCGGTGCCAGGCGCCTGGGCCGGAATGGTCGAAGTGGTGCGATAGGTCGTACCGGAATCGAGCGTCATGAGAATCTGGTTGGGCAATGACCCGGCGCTGAAGCCCCACTTCGCCACCACCAGCGTGATGTTCGCTACCGCATCGGACACGTTGGCCATGATGTCGACGACATCGGTGGACGACGGCGCGGCTGGGTCGGACGCCACGCTGGTAACCGACGGGCCCGTACCGGGAGAGCCGCCGGCGTGCGTACCGGGGGTAGCATCGGTCGGCAGATCTACCGCCGTACCCACCCACTGGCTGGCGATGAAGGTCGCGGAGGCGGATACGCCGGCGTTCCGTACGTACGTCTTGTTCTCGAACAGGGTTGCGTCCACTACCGCGTAGTCTACGAGCGCCCCACCGTTGAGCAATCGAGCGCCGTCACCAACCTTGCCGTTCCAAAGACTATTGTTGTCGGACCAGGCCTCGGAGGGAAAGTCCACGGGGAAGGAGACCACCGTGGTCTGGTCGGCCGCGACCTTCGCCTGGCCAGAGGCGATCGAGCCTGAGAGGTTCCAGGTGAAAACGTCGCCACCGTTGCCCACGGCCACGATGCTCCACCCCGTAAGGTCTACCGCGCTGGCCCCACTGTTGTAGATCTCGACGTACCGATCGGTGAGGTAGTCGAGCCGGGGGTCGCACAACTCGGATATCAGGACATCGGCTCGAGCACCGGAGGGATCGCCGAGCAGCATGGTCGCGAGGACCAGGCCGGGCACTAGAGAGACAATTCGCATAGGGAGAACACCTTGGTGATGAAGCGGGCCGAACCGGCACTGGCGTGGACCATCGGGGGCCCCAACAAGCGTAAGCCGCCGACTGGGGTTTTGCCAATCCCCGCTGAACCGAATCTCCCTCTTGACGTTGAACCACCCTCGTCACTAGCATTTTCGGGTGCCGTGGCCCTCAGGGCCATGGTCCAACCCGGCCGTCCCCATGCCTGAGCCCCCCGGAGCCGAAGCGCAAGGCGGCAGTTCTCAACGATCGAACCTTGGGGGGTCCATGCGTTGCACAAGGGACAACACCTGCTCGTAGATTGCCGCGAGGTGCCGCGTCAGCTCTGCGTGAACGACCAGCTACTTCTTGATACCCTGGCCGAGGCGACCCGTAACAACGGAGCCACGGTGATTTCCCAGATGCGCTACCAGTTCGGGGCCGATTCGCCCCCCGGATGTACCGCCATTGTCATGCTCGACGAAAGCCACTGCTCGGTGCATACGTACGCCGACGCGGGCCTGGTGGCGTTCGACTTCTTCACCTGCGGTGACACGAGCCCGGTGGCAATCTGGGAAGAGGTGCGCGACAAGTTGGGGATCAAGAACGCCACCCTGCGAAACGTGAGCCGCTTCGATTCCGCCCTGCCCGATGTGCCCTTGGCCGCCGCCGAAGCCGCTTCGAGATCGCTTCGTTGAACCTACTTCGCAAGCCGACCAGTTGAACTCGGCCGCGCCCATGCGCTCAGTGCTTCACATCGCGTTCTTCGTGATGACATTCGCCGTCGCCGACCGCGCCCTGCACAAATTTGCCCAGCTCTCGGCCGATGCCTACGAAGCCACCACCATCGCGCTGGGGCTTTTCGGCAGTCCGTTGGTCCTGGCGCTGGTTGTCGTGGCCTTGGCGGCGGCATGGCGATGGCCTCGCCTTCGCACGGGCTACGACCAACTCGACGCCCCCTTCGCATTGCGACTGGTTACCGGTTTCGCCGGGTTTTGCCTGGCCTGGAAGTACTCCACCTATTCCTACAATTTCTATCTCGATCAGGCGCACGCGTACGACCGTGTACTGCTTTGGGTTCTGTTGGGAGCAGCCCTCTGGCGACCGTGGTTCTGGTTCCTGTTCGTCCTGCACGTTCACTCGATCATCGGCCAATTCGAGATTCCTCTCGGCGGCCACATGTGGGTCATCGGGCGCCAGTTGAATCGCCTGTTGTTGTTGTTCACGCTCATTTGGGCGCTACGGGCCGTAGGCCCCAAGCGTCTACTGGGCGAGGGCGACCGGGGGCAGATGGCCGAGCCATTCTTCGTGGTGGCGTTCTGTCTGATTGCTTCCGGGTATTGGTGGCCAGGGCTGGGAAAGCTGCGGCTGGACTGGATTGGTCGCAACCACATCGAGTACCTGGCCACTGGCGCCTACGCCCAGGGCTGGCGGGCGGACCAGCCATCCGAAACCGTGGTCGCGCTGATGGCGTGGCTCAAGCCGCTGGCCTGGCCTATTCGCATTGGCACGCTGGCGCTGGAAGTGGGCTCCCTGGCCATCCTGTGGCACCGCCGGGGTACCATGGCATTCCTCGTGGGATGGATGGGATTTCACGCCAGCATCTTCATCATCATGGGGTTCCTGTTCTGGCAGTGGATACTCCTGGAAGCAATCCTGCTGCTGCTGCTGTGGCGACAGAAGATACCGCCCAGCATGTTCAACCTGAAGAACGCGGCGGTGGGATCGGTCCTGGTCGTGGGGTCAGCCCTGTGGTTCGAACCGGTCACGCAGCTGGCCTGGTTGGACACACGCCTTTACTACGCATTCCAATACGAAGCCCACGGCCAGGATGGAAATGTGTACTCCTGGCGCGGCGAGCACTTCGCGCCGTACTCCGACCGTTTCACCATGGGCGAGTTCGGGAATCTGCGCGACCGACCTGAGCTGACCGGCGCGTACGGAGTTACCACGTGGCCAGACATAGAACGGGCCGTCAATGGGCTCACGTCGGCCGCGGAAATCTCCGAGCTGGAAAAAGAACTCTTGCCGCCCCCGCCCAAGCTCACCGGCAACGCCGCGGAAGACGATCCAGTGTTCAACGGCTTCGTGTCGCGGTACCTCGCCGCGTTCAACGCACGGAGTGGGAACCGCGGTTGGTGGAACGCACTCAGCCCTCCGGATATGTTGCTGAGCTCACCCCTACCCACCGACTACCGAGGGCAGGAGCCGGTGCGGGAGCTACGCATTCATCGCGTGGTCAGTTGGTTTGACGGAGCTTCGTATGTACCGGTATCGCGCCGCGAGCTGCGACGCATCGATGCATCCGGCCGATGAATTGCTAATCACATGGCCGGGACATACTTGAGAGTCGAGACGGTCGAAACCGCACCGTTCCATCGGTAGCCAACGCGGATCCATTGCTCCCGGAACTTCCGCTTGGTATCTCGATGTTCGTGACAGGACGGGCTCGCGCCAGCGCGGGCACGGCGACACAATCGAGCCATCCTCGGTGTGAGTAGCATGCAATACGCTTTTTTCGGAGCACTCGTACTGGCCCTGCTGGCCGCATCAATCACGCTGATTCTGGGTATTCAGCGTCGCAAACACCGAGAACGCCTGCTTCGGTTGAGTCGAAAGTACTCCCTGGCCCTGCTCGACGGAGACGCCCGGCCCGCCGCCGTGGCCCTGGCCTCTTTCCAGAACGGAGCCCCTCGTCGCGCCCGGCTGCGGGATGTGTTGTCGGGCACCGATGACGACGGACTCTTCTACCTGGCGTTACGGCAAACCCACCGGCGGCGCAAACACCACATATTGTTCTTCGAGTTATCCCAGGAGACGCGCCTACGCGGCTTCCGCATAGAACCCTCGGGTGACTGCTACCAGCTGTCCTGGCGTACGGCGCCGGCCCAATGGAAGGCCGAGTCCGTAGTCGCCATGAGCGCCCGCGTACTATTCCATGTGGGTCGATTGGTCGAAGACGCCGAGAGTTCGCAGTTGATCGTGGAACTGGACGGGCGACGGGCGTTCGTGCAGGCGACCGGGCATCTGAAGGGATCGGAACTCGAGCGGTTCGTGGCCGATGCCACGCGCATGCGGCGGCGGTTGGTTGGCTCGCAACGCGCATCGCGTCGTCCCGATAAAACACCAGGCGCGCTCGACTCCCGATCGCTCGTCACCGCCTAGCCCTGGGCGAGGTCGGACCCACCGTCTTCCAACGCGGACTGCCGCAAGGCCAGGTAGTCGATCTTGCCCGACGAAATGCGCGGGAACGCCGGCACCTCGGCGAAGCGGGAAGGTACGGCGTAGGGGGCGATTCGATCGCGTAGATACCGGGAAAGTGTCGGCGCAAGATCCTCACCGAGAGGCTGATTGGTCTGGACGTGAGCCTCGATGCGTTGAGTGGCACCCTCGGGCACGGCAACCACGGCGGCCTCCACCACCGAGTCATGCGAAATCAACGCGGCCTCGATCTCGTCGAGCTCTATTCGGTATCCCCGCACCTTCACCTGACGATCCGCGCGGCCCAGGAACCGATAGTCACCGCTGGGAAGTGATTCGACCAGATCGCCCGTGCAGTAGAACGTGCGTCCCTCTTCGTCATCCCAGAACGCCTGGGCATTCAGATCAGGCCGGCCCCAGTACCCCGTCATCCGCGACGGTCCTGACACCAGGAGTTCACCGGTCCCGTTCGCGCTGACGTTCCCCTGCTCGTCGCGAATGACGCACGTGGTTCCCGGAAAGGCCTTACCAATAGGCACAGGCCGGTCATCGTGGTCGTCCAGCGGCGGCACGTCGTAGCAGGTGACACCGTTGACTTCGGCTGGGCCATACATGTTGTTGAAACGCACCTCTGGCCGGTACTGCATCCAAGCTCGAAGGTACTTGGTGGGCATGACCTCGCCACCAAACAGAACCGCGCGCAGCGACGAAAGATCACGCGATTCCAGAGCACCTCGTTCGATCAGCTGAACCAAAGCGAAGGGCACGGTGAAGAACACCGACACCCGTTCGTCGGCCAGGTACTGCGAAAAACTCGCCGGCATCTTCAGGTACATGTCGGGAATCAGAACCATGGTCGATCCAGCCATGGCCGCGGCCAACAGATCGAAAATGCAGATGTCGAAATGAAGGGGCGCCTGGTTACTGACGCGATCGGCGGCAGTCAAAGCGTAGATTTGAATCACATTCTCGCAGTAGCCCAGACTGCTACCGTGGGTGTGCATGATCCCCTTGGGAACGCCAGTGGAACCGGAGGTATAGATGATGTAGGCCAGGTCTTCGCGGTTCAGATCCACCGCATCGGGTTCCGCCGGATCCGCGTGAATTGCGTCCCACGCGATAGCGCCGATCGAAAGATCCGGTCCGGAGGCGAGACCCCATGCGTGCTGAACGTTCCCACCCGCCTCCAGGCAGGCCCGAACCGAACGACGACGGCGCTCGTGGGTTACGAGGTGCCCGATGTTGCAGTCGTTCACCACGAACGCGTGACGCGATGGCGGCGCCGCCGGATCCAAAGGAACCCACGCGGCACCGGCACGCATGATGGCCTGCATGGCGATAACCGTTTCCAGGCTCTTGTCCATGAGAATGCCCACGCGATCACCGCGTTGAACTCCCGCATCCTGTAACCGGCGCGCCAGAGTGCGCGTACGGCGCCCCAGTTCGGCCCAGGTCAGGGACTCACCGTCGCATCGGACGGCACTTTTTTCGGGGTTCAGGACCGCCGCCCGATCGATGGCGGCTATCAACGAAGGCGCGGGCATCATGCAGGCAGGCCCAATAGACGCGCGATCACCACGCGCTGGATGTCCGAGGTTCCTCCGTAGAGGACCGTGCCCATTGCGTCACGCAAATCGCGTTCGACTTCATTTTCGGTAAGGTAGCCGCGTCCGCCGTGAATGCGCACCGTGTCGATGCCCGATTGCAGCAGGGCTTCGCCCAACTGGAACTTGGCGATAGCCGCTTCCAGCACCGCCGACTTCCCCTGACCCTTGAGCCAGGCCGTGCGGTACACCGCCATCCGAGATGCCTCCAGGCGGATCTTCATTTCAGCCACGCGGTTGCCGATGGTCTGGAAAGACCCGATCGCCTTGCCGAACTGCTTGCGGGTCCTGGATTCGGCGACCGACTGTTCCAACTGCCGTTCGAGAATGCCAATCTGGCTGGCTAGCATGCAGCCTCGCTCCCACTCGAGCGAAGCACTGGACAGCGCCGCACCTCCGCCCTTCTGACCCAGGAGCCCACCCTCGGGCACAAAGCAGTCATTCAAGGTGACATGGCCCAACGGTATCGTGCGTAGGCCCATCTTCTCGCGGGCGGGCTCCACAAGGAGCCCTGGCGTATCGCGATCCACCAGGAAAGCAGTGACTCCCCACTGCCCCAACGAAGCGTCCACGGTGGCAAGCACGAGAATCACATCGGCCTCGGGCCCCAATGTGACCATGATCTTCTCACCGCTGAGCACGTAGCCGCCGTCGACTTCACGGGCAAGCGTCTTCAGACTGTAGGCATCGGAACCGCTGTCGGGTTCGGTGATGGCCTGCGCGGCAATGATCTTGCCCGAACACAGGTCGGGAAGATAGCGACGGCGTTGGTCTCGGGTCCCGAACTCGAAAATGGACATCTGGGTCGTCCACGTCTGGGCGTTGATGCCAAACGTGAGTCCATTGTCTCGACAGGCGTAGCCCAGCCCCTCCATGGCCACGACGGCGCGGGCAATGCCACCACCTCGCCCACCCAGGTCCGACGGCAGGCACAGTCCCAGCAATCCGAACTCTGCACACCGATTCCACGCGTCGCGCGAAAATTCCAGGTCGCGGTCAAGCGCCACAACGTCGTGCGTCAGGGATTCACGCGCAAACTCCACGACCGATTGTTTGAATTCAAGTGTGGGCTGAGACCAGAACTCATCGAAGGAAAACTCGAGACCCATGACACCCTACTTTGATCGCGAGATGAGTCGATTCCCCCAGGCCATCACCAATAGCAGGGACCCGGCCAGCATGAACGCGCACCCGGCCGCAATCCACCTGTCCGACGTGGCCCGATACCGTTGCCAGAATACCCGATTCAGGCGTACGCACAATTGCGGCTCAGCGGCGAATAGCACGTCGGGCATGTCGCCGATCGTCGCGCCGACACGGTAGCGCTCACCCTTGGCGCCCTTGAAGCTACCCACGCCGCGGCCCGCGGTGGGTCCATCGGGCCAACGATGATCGTCGCGTCGAAACAGACGATTCAGGTACCGATCCTTCTTTCCCACCCAGGGCTGGATGTAGAGGAAATCGCGGGTGCCCCCCTGGGCAACGACCTGATCATCGGCGTCGCGAACCCACCAGTCCAGGTCAACCGGCGAGTTGTCGCCACGCAACCGTACATCCTGCCGCCAATCGTCGGGCAGCTGATCCCAACGGAACTCGACTTCCACCTCATACTGTTCCGAGCTCGCCAACTCGAAATCGGACTGGATGATCGCTCCGGGCTCGGCCGGGATGTCGACACGAACCAGTAACGGTTGATGCTTCATGTTGCGCGCCACGCCATAGCTAAGCAGGACTATTCCGAAGAGCATGGCAATGACGGCGAACACGCTGGCGCGTCGCGGCTCGGCGATGATGTTGGGCAGGGGCATTAGAAGATTCCGAGCAACGTGATGTCGAAGGCCCGCTCAACCAGCCATATAAGCGCCAAAGCAGCGATGGCCGTGGACCCGGCCTGAAGTACAACGACGCGGTAGTGGCGCCACTCTCGAATGAGCCAGAGCACCGGAAACGTCGCCAACACGATCGCCAGCTGACCTATCTCCACACCCACGTTGAAACCCAGAAGCGCCGGAACCAGGAACCTGCGGTCCAACGTCAGATGTCCCATTACGGTGGCGAAGCCAAACCCATGGAACAAACCGAAGGCGAAGATGATCGGCCAGACCTTGCGACCCAGAAAGCCACCGTTCACCGCCGCGAACACCACCGAGGCGGCAATGATCGACTCCACCACCCGCGAATTCAGAGACACCAAGCCCAGTGCCGCCAGGCTCAACGTAATGGAGTGAGCCAACGTGAACAGGGAAACCACCTTGGCCACATGCATGAACGCCGGTCGGAAGCCATCGACTACTTCCCAACGTCCGTCGCGGCGCCGCATGACCGAAGGCAGGATGAGTACGATCAGGAACAGAATGTGATCGACGCCAATCCAGATGTGGTGCATTCCCTCGCGCACGAACGTAAAAAACTGGGCCCGCGTCGAGGGTGTACTGGGGTCGAACACCTGACGACTGTTGCCGGGGCGAAACACCAAGGAGACCGCCTCGGTCGTGTTCTGGGTCCCGCTGACGTGATCGTACTCAAGAATCAGCAAACCACGATGCTCAGGGAATACATCGAACAATACGGTGTACTCGATGTCGATCTCGTTCGTGACGCCGCGTTCGAGAGAGAATGGCAACACCGCGTAGCGACCCAGATCGGTATCCAGGACGTCGGGCGTTCCGTAGTTCATGGGCTCTTCGAGACCATCGATAATCAAAGTCACACGATTTCGTACGTACTCGATGGCCCGGTCACCACCGGCGAGAAACTCCTCGCGCTCCACATTTCCATTGCCGTCCACATCGAAGCGCAGGCGCTCGTCGAAATCCTGGAGACGAATTTCCAATCGACCGTCGAGCTTGTCGGCCTGCGAACTAAGAAAAATGTAGCTCTCGCCGACGCTATGAGCGAAAGCCTGTGAGGACACCAGGAGCATCAACAGCCCTCCAAGCCCTACCCATTTTCGCCCATGGATTCCAACCCTGCGTATCACTGTTTTCCTCCTGAACCGGCTGATCGTTGCCCGCGTAGCGGGACCTGGGCGACGGAGCCCAGCGAATAGGGATTGTGAGGGTCTTCGGGGATGCTTTCCAGCTCCACGATCGTACCCAGCCGTAGCCGGTGAGCATGATCCAGAAGTAGCTCAATGGCTACGTGATCTTCCAACGCCCAACCGGTCGAGTCGAACACGGTGTGACGCTGTTGATAGGCCTTTAGTTCGTCGGCGCGCTGAACGACCTCGACGAGGTCGGGGCCGACTTCGTGCTTGGTAAGGATCTGACACTCGCCTTCAATAAGAGCTTGGCCCACGAAGTCGGGGCACACCAGCGATCCCTTCACAAACGTGGCCGGCAACTCGGTCTTGCCGGCGAAGTCGGATCCCACTGCGTTCACGTGTAGCCACGGCTTGCAGGCGCCCGACTCGAACACGGGGCCGGTACCCGGCACGATCGACGTCGCCGTACATACCACGTCGGACAACGCGATCAACTCGCGCGCATCGGCCCGACGAAACTTCAGGTGAGAAAGCTCCAACGCAGCCGCACGGTCGGCGAATGAGTTGGCCACGTCGTCGTCGGGGTCACAAAGCAGTACTTCTTCCAGCGGACACACTCTCGATATGGCGTGAAGCTGCGTCAACGCTTGGGCTCCCACACCAATGAGTCCCAACGTGCGGGACTCGGGCACGGCCAGTACACGCGTGGCGACCGCGGACGCGGCGCCGGTACGAATCGCGGTCAGGAATGTGGCGTCGGAGATTCCGCGCAAGTGACCGGTACGCGAATCGAAACACGCAATGGTCGAAAGAATTGTAGGGAGGCCGTGTCGCGAGGGGTTGCCTGGATGATAACCGACCAACTTGATGGTAACTGGCCCATCATCGGCTCGTACCGGCATCCACTCCAGCAGGCCCCGCTCGGGGGACGCATACTGAAATCCGGACCGGATGGGAATATCGAATTCGGCGGCGTCGAACTCTCGCAGCTGCTTCGCGAGGGCTTCGATCAACTGGTCCATCAACGCATCCACGCCGACCGCGTCGACGATTCCCTTGATATCGGCTCGAGTGAGCAGGATGGAGTCGCTCATACTTTGACTTCGCTCGTCCAGTCGTGGGGACCACCGCTCAAATAGAGCAGGTGGGGCATTCAATCGGGCGATGAACAAGTATGGCGGAGAATCCGGGGCGAAAGCAACCGGACCATGATAGAATCTCATATTAACGGACGAATCACGTCGGAAGGGCCAGCCACCATGCGCCCCAACCGCCCACAATCTGGGTCTTCATGCAAAAACCGGAAATCGTAAATGCCTTCATCGCCACCGAGTTGCTGGGCGGCCAGGTCGCAATCGAGAACGACGAAGACCTTCTGGGGCACGCTGCGATCGACTCGTTGGCCGTCGTCGGCTTGGTCGCCTTCCTGGAAAAGGAATTCGACGTGCACATTCCTCCCGAAGACGTAACCATCGACAACTTTCGGTCGGTGCAGGCCATCTCCAGCTATCTCGACAAAAGGGCCGGCTGATGACCCGCCCGGGAGACAGCTCGGGTGCCTTGCCCACCAACGCGTCCCGCGCCGCGTTCGACCGGTCGAATCTGTCGGCCGCGCAGTTCCTGATATGGATGGGGCAACAGCTCCATCCGCAAGCGCCGCTGTACAACATGATATTGTCCTTCGATATCGCCGGCTCCGTAGACGCAACCCGGTTCGAGAGCGCATTCCAGCGAGTGGTCGACGCCAGCGATGCGCTGCGCAGTGTGTTCTTGAACGAAGTGGGCGTACCCCACCGCGAGGTCCTTGAACGGGTGGAGGCCCGCACCCAGGTGATCGACTGGGGCGACCTGAGCGATCCCGACGACGCCTACCGGGAGTGGCTCGCTCAACGCTCCCAGCGCGTCTTTGCCCTGGACGCCCCGCTCTTCGATTCGGCCCTGATTCGCCTGGGCGAGGACCGTTGGGTCTGGTACCTCAACCAACACCATCTGATTACCGACGGTTGGTCCACCGCCCTTGTGTACGAGGCCACCGCCCGCGCGTACGCTGGCCAGACCATTGAACTTCCCTCCTACGACGCTCACATCCAACGCGAGCGCGCCTCGTTCTCGTTGCCCACGTTCGAAAAGGCCCTGCGCCACTGGACCCAGGTATCTGGCGAGCCGTTTCGGACGCATCGATTCTACGGCCGCGACGTCCCCCACCGGGGCTCGCGAACCGAGCGCCAACGCTTCGTGCTGGGTCGCCACCGTAGTGATCGCCTGCGAGAGATCGCCAACGAACCGGGAGTGCGTGGCCTCACGCCCGAACTTTCCATGTTCCACGTGTTCGCCTGCGCATTGCTGACCTTTCTCCACCGCACCGGAGAGCACGACAACCCGGCGTTTCTCGCGCCCACGCACCATCGACCGACGGCGGAAGACAAGCAGACGCCAGGATTGTTCATCGAGCTGTATCCGGTGCAGGCACCGTGCGAAGACGGCGAAACGTTCGCCTCTCTCATGCGTAAGGTGCAAACCCAGGCGCGTGAGTTTCTGTTCAATGCCCGACCCGGCACGAGCTACGCGGTTCACTCACGACCTTGGGACGTCGTGCTGAATTTCATTACGGCCTCGTTCCCCGACTTCGCGGGGCTTCCCGTCGTTCCCGACTGGGTACACCCCGGTCACGGAGATCCAGCTCACGCCATGCGCTTGCAGGTCCACGATTTCGGTCGTGATGGAGAGCTGACCCTACTGTTCGACCTCAGCGAAGACCTGTTCGACGCGAACTCGCGCGCGAGAATGCAGAAGGATTTCCTGATCGTTCTGGATGCACTTGTAGAAGATCGAGAGAGCGTCCTGTCCGACATCGAACTGTCGTCGTCGGCTCGATCGTCCGAACAACCCCACGTCATATCAGCGTTTCTGGCTCAGGCCAGCCGCGTCCCGCAGGCTGTCGCCCTGTCATGCGACGGCGAGTCGCTGACCTACGCGCAACTGGAAGAGCGTTCGCGGACAATCGCCCAGTCTCTGCTCGAACGCGGCCTCGGGAAGGGTCACCAGGTAGCCGTGCTCATGCAACGGTCGTTCGACCTGGTGGCGACGATTCTAGGCGTGTTGCGAGTGGGCGCCGCCTACGTGCCGCTTGATCCCACGCATCCGGCGGCACGCTGGTCCGCCATTGCCCAGGGAGCGCAGGTCTCGCTGGTGGTTCACGACTCCCACCTTGAACCGCCCTCAGGAATCGCCTCGGCCACGCCAAACACCCTGGTGGGCGGGAACGCAACCGAGCTACCGACCGTCAACGACCACGACCTGGCGTACATCATCTACACCTCGGGCTCCACCGGCCAGCCCAAGGGAGTGGCGATCGAACACGCGGCGCTGGCCAACTACGTGCACTGGGCGTGCCGAACCTACGCCGCCGACAGCCAGCCAACCTTTGCCCTGTACTCGTCGATCGGGTTCGATCTCACAGTCACATCGGTGTTCGTTCCGTTGGTGGCCGGCGGCAGCGTTGAGATCTATCCGGAATCCGACCAGGACCATGCGCTCACCATTCTGCGCGTGTGGGAACACGACGCCGTAGACGTTCTCAAGCTCACCCCCTCTCACCTGGCTCTGTTGCGCGAAGCCGATCACGCGCCCCAACGGCTGCGCCAATTGATTCTGGGCGGCGAAGACCTGAAGTCCGAATTGGCGCGCGAGGTCGTCAGTCGACTGGGTGACAAGGTCACGATCTGGAACGAATACGGCCCCACCGAAGCAACCGTGGGCTGCATGATCCACCGCTACGATCCCCAGCACGACGGTCCCGGGTCGGTCCCCATTGGACGGGCCATCGACGGGATGCACGTACGACTGGACCCCAACGGTGGCAACGGGCCATCGGAACTGTGGGTCACCGGAACCGGCCTGGCCCGACACTACTTCAACGATCCCGAGCGCACGGCCCAGGCGTTCGTGGAGCACGATGGCCAGCGCTACTACAAGACGGGAGACCTGGCGCGCCTCAAGACCGGTGGCACCCTTGAGTACGCCGGACGCGTGGACGACCAGATCAAGATTCGCGGTGCACGGCTGGAGCCGGGAGAAATCGAGGCCGCGCTCGCGGCGCACCCCGAAGTTAGCTCCTGTGCGGTCACGTCCATCGACCCGCTGGCCCTCACGCTCGAAGCCGAGGACTTCTGCACCCGGTGTGGCCTGAGCTCGCGCCATCCCGATGCAAACCTGGACCATGACCTCGTCTGCCAATTGTGCCACGAGTTTGCCCACCAGAAGGAGCAAGCCAAAGCGTACTTCCGTGACCGAAGCGAGCTGAAGGACATCCTGCGCCAGGCCCGGGAACAACGCACGGGCGAGTTCGATTGCGTCATGCTGCTCAGCGGCGGCAAGGATAGTTCCTACGCCTTGTATCAGTTGGCGGAAATGGGCGCCTCGATCATCGCCTTCAGCCTGGACAATGGTTTCATTTCCGATGGTGCCAAAGCCAACATCCGACGCGCCACGGAAGGCCTGGGAATCGAGTTGGTAATGGCCAAGCCAGAGGCCATGAACGAGATCTTCCGCGATAGCCTGGATCGTTTCAGCAACGTGTGCCAGGGCTGCTTCAAGACCATCTACACCCTGGGTACAAAGCTCGCACACGAACGTGGAGCACCGCTGGTGGTAACCGGGCTCTCGCGCGGCCAGATCTACGAAACGCGCATTGCCGATCTGTTTCACAACCGGGTTCACGATCCCGATGAGATCGATCGACAGATCATCGAAGCGCGCAAGGCCTACCATCGCGCCGATGACGCCGTATCACAGCACCTGGATGTAAGCCTCTTCGAGTCCGACGCCATTTTCGACGACGTGAAGTTCGTCGACTTCTATCGTTACTACGACGTCGAGCTGGCCGAAATGTATGAGTTCCTGGGGACGCGCGCCCCGTGGGTACGGCCCTCCGATACGGGGCGATCGACCAACTGCCTCATCAATGAGGCCGGCATCTGGGTGCATAAGAAGGAACGCGGCTACCACAACTATGCGCTCCCCTATAGCTGGGACGTACGGTTGGGTCACAAGGTTCGCGATGCCGCCCTGGCCGAATTGGACGACGACCTGGAAGTCGATAGCATCCGGGTCAAGCTCGACGAAATTGGCTACGACGAACGGTCCAAGTTGGAACAGCAGCGTTCAAGAAGGTTGGCTGCGTATTATGTGGCCGAGCACCCCTTGTCGTTCTCCGAACTGCGGGAGTTTCTGGGCCAGCGCCTGCCGGACTTCATGATTCCCCAACATTTTGTTCGTCTCGAAAGCATTCCGCTGACCGACAACGGTAAGGTGGACAAACACGCGCTTCCGGTGCCAGGACGCACCCGCACTTCGGACTCGGTTCTCGCTACCACCGCGCCACGCACACCGACCGAAGCGGCGGTGGCCGCCATATGGTGCGAAGTCATGGATCTCCCCGCCGTAGGCGTCGACGACGATTTCTTCGAGCTTGGCGGCGATTCCATTCTGGCTATTCAGATCGTCGCGCGCGCGCGCCAGGAAAACCTGGCGCTCGAACCCGGTGACCCCTTTCGCTACGGAACGGTAGCCGAACTGGCCACGCTGGCTGAGTCGCGAACCAATTCGACCGCCGACACCGCCACTACCAGCGCCCGTGACGAGTACCTCTCACAACTTGCCCCTGAAGTGCGAGAACGGGCGGAAGATGCGTACCCCGTCAGCCCCATCCAAGCGGGAATGCTGGTGCACGCTCTCGAAAATCCGGGACACGGCGTCTACCACGAGCAGTACACGTGCGTGATCGAACAACCGCTCGACCGCGATCGTTTCGTGGCGGCCTGGTCGAAAGTCCTGAAGTGGCACCCCACCCTCCGTTCGTTCTTCGCCTGGGAAGGCCTGGACGAACCGCTGCAGGTCGTGGCGAACCCTTTCGCTATCGAATTCGGCCATCACCAATGGGGCGACCTGGATCCGCAAGCGCAATACGACGCGTTACACGAGCTCCTGGACCAGGATCGGGCCAATGAGTTCGATTTTCACGAAGGTCCCCTGGTTCGTTTCCACCTGGCCAAGCTCGATGAGCGCCGTACTCGGTTCCTATGGACCTACTCGCACCTGCTGACCGACGGCTGGTCGCTGCCCCGCATACTGTCCGACGTAGCCCATTGCTACGAGAACCCGGAGGCGTCGCTCCCCGCGGGCCGATTGTCGTATCGCGACTACGTACACTGGCAACGCAACCAGGATCTCACGGCCGCGGAGGCCTTCTGGCGCAGCGAACTCGCCGGAATCGAAACCACGCATCGGTTGCGACTCGCGGCGCCCGCTGAGCCTTCGGGTGACCTTCACGGCCGCCTCGATGCACAGCTCACCGAGAAGGTCACCGAGCAACTCAAGACGTTCGCGCGAGAGAACAAAGTCACGCTGAACACCGTGATCATGGCCGCATGGAGCGCCTTGCTATCACGCTACTCCGGCGAGGACCGCGTGGTGTTCGGCGCAACCGTTTCGGGGCGCCCGGTCGAACTCGACGGGGTGCAAGATGCAGTGGGTGCCTACCTGAATACCATTCCGCTGGTCCAGTCGGTACCTACCGACTCTCCGCTGGGCCCGTGGCTACGAGAGGTACAACAGCACCTGGCCGACGTACGACGTTTCGAGTGGACCCCCCTTTCGAAGATCCAGGAATGGTCGGGGCTGACGGGCCGAGCTGCCATTTTCGAGTCGTTGGTGGTGCTGCAGAATCTGTCCCTCGACAGCGCGGCCAACGAGCGGGAACTCCACTTCACCGACGTGGAGTACTTCGCCCACAACAACTACCCCCTCGGTCTGATCGCCGAGCCGGCGACGCGCCTGAAGCTTTACCTCGTGTTCCAGACCAACCGGTTCGACACACGCGCCATGGAACGCTTGCTTGAGCACTTCCAAAGCACGCTGATCAACATGCCGAAGGCGGCTTCGACCACGTCGGTCGCCACGTTGCCCGCAGAACACCTGACACCTCTGAGATCCACTCAACCTTCTTCGCCCCCCGCGGGTACATGGTTGCAGCGATTCGATGACCGTGTGGCGGACCACTCCAATGCGACGGCCGTGGCGAATGACCAAGAACGCTGGTCGTACGCCGAGCTCGATCAAAAAGCCCGTGCCATCGCAACTACTCTTGCGGAAAAGGATGTGCGACGCGGCGATCGGGTGGGAATCCTGCTGGAACGAAGTCCTTGGGCCATGGCCGCGATGATCGGCGTGCTGCGGGCGGGCGCCGCCTACGTTCCGCTGGATCCACAATGGCCCAGCGATCGCATCGGCGCCGTCATCGATGACGTCGCGCCAGCGTTCGTGTTGACACAAGCCAGCCTGAGCCAACGATTGCAGCAACGCGACGTATCCAGTCTTGATGTGCGGGAAGCCACGAAAACCAAGGTCCGCGCGCTCGGGGACGCGCCGCGCGAGGAAGACCTGGCGTACATCATGTACACGTCGGGTTCCACGGGCACGCCCCGTGGCGTAATGGTTACCCACGCAAACCTGGCGCAGTCCACTGAGGCCCGCTTCCAGCACTATCGGCGCCCGCTGAAGGGTTACCTGCTGCTGTCGCCGCTTGGATTCGACAGCAGCGTAGCCGGCATCTATTGGACCCTGGGCGGCGGCGGAACGCTTCATCTTCCCGCCACCGAAGGTCCGCTGGAGCCCCGCGAACTGGCCCAGACCATCGCGCGCGAGAACATCTCGCACCTTCTGGCCATTCCTTCTCTGTACTCGGTCCTACTGGCCGAAAGCGGCTCGCTGCAGTCGCTGAACACCGTGATCGTAGCCGGCGAAGTATGCCCGCCGGCCGTGGTGCGGGAACATCGACAGTTGCTGCCCGAGTGCGACATGCACAACGAGTACGGGCCCACCGAGGCCACAGTTTGGTGCTCGGCCTTCGACTGCTCGCGAGACTTTCGAACCACGGTGCCCATAGGGTCCGCCGTCGGCGGGGCCGAGCTCTACATTCTGGATACCCAGCGGCGTCCGGTTCCCGCGGGCGTTCCCGGTGAACTGGCGGTGGGCGGGCCTGGCGCCACCCCTGGCTACTGGCACGATGAAGAGCGCACGCAGGATCGGTTCGTCGACGTTCACGGCGCCCGCGTCTATCTAACCGGTGACGTGGTGCGCCAGCTGTTCTCGGGGGACCTGGAGTATCTTGGCCGCAACGACCAACAAGTAAAGGTGCGCGGACAACGCATCGAACTGGGCGAGATCGAGAACGCGTTGCGGGCCGTGCCCGGCGTGCGCGACGCGGCCGTAGCCATGCGATCGGTGGGCACCGACCCCAGCGTGGAATCTCTGGCCGCCGCCCTCGATCGCATCGACCCCGCGCTGGCCAGCGAACTCATGGCATCGGTCGAAACCACGTCGGATGTGGCTGACGCCGCCGTTCATCGTCGACAGACCGAGCGCTACGAACTGATTCTGCGAGCCAATGCCTCGGAGTTCATACGTACTCCACGCGATGAACAGCGGAACTGGATACTTCAGAAGACCCTGGATGAAATAGCCGACGATCTCGACACGCTCGACGACGCGGCGCGCACTTTCGTTCCCGGCCAGTCCTTCCAAGGTGAACTCATCCACCGTGGGTCCATGGATCTCGACGACCAGGAAGTCATGGAAGACTGGCAGATACCCATCATGCGCGCCATGGCCCAGCACGCCACCGAGACCCACGGTGACGTTCTGGAGGTTGGGTTCGGGCGAGGAGTATCGGCCGAGTTCATTCAGGAAGGTGGCGTACGCTCCCACACGATCGTCGAAGCCAACCATGCCGTGGTGGAGCGTTTCTTCAACCCCTGGCGCGCAAGCCACGCCGATCAGGACATTCGCCTGCTGGAAGGCATGTGGCAGGATGTCGCCCTGGAGCAGTACGACGGGGTCTTCTTCCACGCGGTACCCATGGATGAGGCCGACTTTGTACAGCACATGGTGGAAGGTGCGACCTTCGCCGAACACTTCTTCCCGGTCGCCGCGCAGCATCTGCGGCCGGGCGGCGTGTTTACGTACCTGAGTACCGAAATTGATTCGCTCAGCCGAAGACACCAACGGGCCTTGCTGCGCCATTTCGAGAGTTTCAGCGTGAGCCTGCAGAAGCTCGACGTACCCGCGGACACGCGCGACGCGTGGTGGGTGAACCAGATGGTCATCGTGAAGGCGGTGAAGGCATGAGTGCAACCCAGTGGCAGGCTCGAGTCGCCCGACTGGACGCAACGCAGCGTCGCGCGCTGGCCGATAGCCTGGCCGCGGTCGACCCCAAGTTCGATGCCGATGCTCCAAACAAGCAGCTGGTGGCATACGTGGAGGCAGCTATCGGAGGGAATCTGGATTCAGACTCCGTCACCTCCCATTTGCGGCGGCAGCTGCCGCACGCCATGGTTCCAAGCATTGTAATGCCGATTTCTGCTCTGCCCCGAAATGCCAACGGCAAGATCGACCGGCGTCAACTCCCGGCCCCCCATTCGGACAACGTGCGCAACAACGCGTCCACCACGCCTCGGGACGCCACGGAACAGGCAGTCGGGGAGCTCTGGCGTCAGATGTTGAATCTGTCTTCGGTCGATGTATTTGAAGACTTCTTCGAAGCCGGTGGCAACTCGCTCATGGCGTTGCGGATGGCCGGTGCCATCCAGAAGCGATTCGACACCGAGTTTTCGGTAGCCAAGGTCTTCCAGAATCCCACCGTGGCCCAATTGGCCAAGGCGCTGAGCGGCGGTTCCGCGCCAGACTTTGAGTCACGCGCCTTGGTACCCATCCAGGCGCTGGGCACCCAGAGTCCGCTGTTCTGCGTGCACTGTGTGAATGGCCACGTGAACCAGTATTTCGCGTTGGCCAAGGCTCTGGGCCCGGATCAACCGGTATACGGGTTGCAACCGCCTTCAAGAGACGGCCGCGAACCCATTCCCCACGATCTCACCGTACTGGCCGCTCGCCATATCGCCGAGATGCGCAAGGTTCAGCCCCACGGGCCGTACCGGATCAGCGGCTATTCGTTTGGCGGCATGCTGGCCTACGAGATCGCGCAGCAGTTGGACCAGGCCGGCGACAAGGTCGATCTACTGCTGATGTTTGACACGTTGCTCCCCAGGATTGAAGGCACCGAACAACGCGCGCGGCGGCATCGCGATCAACTGAAAGAGCTGAGCATGGGCGGCCGCCTGCGATACGTAGCCCGCAGCGCGTTGGGAAATCTGAACACACTCGCACGCATGGCGAAGACCCTACCGAAGAAACTACGCGAGACCGTGCCCATCGGCGTGTATCAGAAGCTGGGTCGACCTTTGCCGGTGGCGTTGCAAGCACCCTTCGTGCGCAGCAACCTGAACGTCGCCATGTATGCCTACCACGCCAAACCATTTGCCGGCCGCATCGTTCTGTTTCGCGCATCCGAGCGCAACTGGATGAACACCGAGTTCCCGCAACTGGGTTGGGATGACATGGCCCGTGATGGGCTGGTCATCGAGGACCTTCCCGGTTCGCATGGACGCATGCTGGAGGTACCGGACGTGCAGGGAACCGCACAGGTAGTTCGCAAGCACCTGGACCAGGGCTCCTGAGCACCCGCGGGCGCGACGGCAAATGATGAGAGCCCGCCGCGAACGGTCAGGTTGGTACCCCGGCCCTCGGCCTCGGGGTACTCGGGCACCTCCGCCAACGGCGGACTCTGGTAGTTACTCCTGCCCCTTCCAAGATTCGTTCCGGGCCCACCGCGCCACCCAAGACAAACCTTAACATGTTGATTCATAATAACTTATGAAATAACACCACCGCCTCATCTCGTGATCACCATCGGCGCCAACTGTATGGTTCCCTATACGAACAAGCCCCGCCGCATACAGCGACGGGGCTTTACACCTGCGACCGCAATCAGGCCTAGTGGATGGCTGCCTCAGCCACCACCGCCGCGGCACCGAAGTCCTGGCCCGAGTTGGGCTGCCCCGGACTGTCGTTGTCCGGACCGGTCCAGACGAAGTCGCTGCCCTGCACACCGATCCCCGTACGTTGGAGCGAGCGCCCGGCCTTGGTCGACGAGGACTCAGACACACCGACGTCGACCGACGTCAATCCGACCGCGGGGCCATTGTTGGCGGTCATGGTTCCTTCGTAGCTCAAGAACTCCACGACATTTCCCTGGTCGTCGATCAAGGCGATCCCATCGGGAGCGCCATTCTGCAGCGCCATGGCGAAATCCGACGTTCCAAAACCCGACTCCTGGTTTGCGATCGAGCCGGAAAGCGTCGTCGTCAGGTATGTGTTCCCGTTGGAACCGTTGTACAGGACGATTTGCCAGCCCGACAGATCCACACCGGCCGTTCCAGCGACCTCGACGAACTCGCCTTGGTCACGACCCTTATCGTCGTAGTGGAACTCGTTGATCCAGACCACCGGCAATGGTGCTTCGGGCGTAGCCGATGCCTCAGTACTGTCGCCGCTCTCGTTGCCGGAGGTGTCTTCCGCGGTGACTATGTAGTAGTACGTAGTCCCGTTGGTCACCGATGCGTCGTTGAAGTCGCTGCTCCCGATCAAGGTTGCTACAGACGAGTATGGTCCACCGCTCACGGTCGAACGAAACACGTTGTACCCGGCCAGGTCCGGCTCTGTATTGTCGGCCCAGTCCAGATCGACAAATCCGTTGCCACCCGCAGCTACCAGCCCGACCGGCGCCGCTGGCGGAGTGGTATCGCCACCGCCGCCACCAAAGCTCTGACCCGCATTGGGACTCCCGGGCGAGTCAGCGGCCGGCCCGCTCCAAGTGAATTCCGCGGCCGAGGTACCCGTGCCCACGCGTTGCAACGATGACCCCACGCTCGTCCCACTGCTTTCCGCTATGCCCACGTCGGTGGACGTGAGGCCGTTGGCCGGGCCTCCACTGGCCGTCATCGTTCCTTCGTAGCTGAGGAATTCCACAACGTTGCCTACGTCGTCCACGAGGGCCAATCCATCGGGAGCCCCGTTCTGCATGCTCGAGAACACGAACGAGAGCGTGCCGAAGCCGCCGGATTGGTCCGCCAAGGAGCCGCTCAGGTTGACGGTCTTGTAGGTTGATCCGCCGTTCCCGTTGTAGCCTACCACCGACCAACCACTCAGATCGGTCCCGGCCGAACCGGCTACTTCCACAAACTCACCCACGTCGGTGCCCGCGTTGTCGTAGTGAAATTCGTTGATCCAGGCCACCGAGCCTACGCCGCCTCCGGTGGGAGTAGCGTTGGTTTCATTGCTCGCCGCGCTCTCATTTCCCGTGGTATCCACCGCGGTCACCACGTAGTAATAAGTGGTTCCGCCCATGACGGCGGTATCGGTGAAGGCGCTGGACGTGACCAGCGAAGTGTTGATCTGGGTGTAGGATCCCCCTGAAGACGTGGATCTCTGCACATTGTAACCGGCCAGATCGGACTCGCCGTTGTCGGCCCAGTCCAGATCTACCGAACCAACCCCAGCGACGGCGACCAATGCGGCCGGTGCGGCGGGCGGCGTGGTATCGCCGCCGCAGGCCCCACTGAACACACAGTCGACCCACTCGGGGTGATCCACGAACGGATTGCGGTTGCCCTGGAAACTGAAGACCACGTCGTTGCGAGCCCGTTCGGCATCGTCTACGGGATCTTCCAGGTGCCATTGCAGGAGAACCGAGAGCATGCCCATGTAGGCGACGCTCTCATTGCTGCCGGTGTTGGAGGCCGCGATGAGCGCTTCCACATTGGTGAGGATCAAGTCCGGCTCACCAACGCCCGTGCCCCCATGCGTTCCGCCCTCGTAGCGTAGATCCAGATAGAGTTGGGCTCGCGCCACATCGCCACGACGTCCCGCCCAGGTCTCCCAGGTACCTGTGGTATTGCTGCCGGAAGTCCAATTGCTGTTGCCGGGATACGTGCCGCTGCCTCCACCCATACCGTTGTTTACGTCGGTAGGGTTCTCGGAGCACGAGGCATCGCAAGTTCGAAACGGCTTGTTGCTGCGCGAGCTGTTGTAACCATCGTCGCACAAGAACAGCGCATGGCAATCGGTATACACGTAGTTGGTGCTGCCATCGTTGGGATACCCGTAGCTGCTGGGCCAACTGTGCTCGCGGTTGTAGAACGAGTTGCCGCCACCTTCTTTCGCATAGCTGGCGTTGCGGTACACATCCAGAATATTGCCCGGATCGTTGGGGTCTTCGTCGGCGAGTTCGAGAATGTTCCAGGTATCGGTGGCGGTGCTGGTGTATGGAAATCGCGTATGGTCGTCGATTACGTCGTGCAATGTGGCTCGGAGCGCCGCGGGGGTGGAAGCGTCCACCGAGTCATAGTATCCGGCCGGGGCATCCTTCGACGCCGTGTGAATGGTGACGGGGTCGAAATCTGGCGCGAGCAACGAATCGCGACCACATCCGGACCAGACGAATACCAGCAGGCTCGCAAGAACGAACCCGCGCAAATGGCGAGAATTGCGCATGATGGCTCCGACGTTGTACCCGCAGAAGGCTCTGCGAGAGAGGCTTTCATTGCTGTCGGTGGGGCACAGCCTAAGCCGTCGACGCGAAAGGGGCGGAGAGACCCCGAATCAGCACGCTAGCAGTAAGGTAAGAACTTGAAAAGAACAAAGAAGCCGAGCCAACCCGGTGCGTACCGCAAGATTCGGGCGGGGAGCCCGCGGGATTGCATACGTTGATCGTGGGAGTCGCTAGCTGATGCCCATTGTCGAACAGCTAGACGACTCCCACTCAAGAATACCTACCAGTACCAGTTGAGCCCCAGCGAAACGTTGACGTAGTTCACGCTGTAGTCGGCGCGAACCGCATCTCCGTTGTCGTCGGTGGCATCAACCTCGCCCAGGCTCATGTAGCCGAAATCGAGCTGGGGACCCAACGCGAACTTTTGCGTGAGGCGCCACTCGTAACCGATGGCTGCCAGTACGCCCAAGCCGCTGTCTTTGATCTCGGCCGTGGAGTTCTGGTCCTTCACTTCGATCCGGCCCGTACCGATGCCCAGTCCGCCGCGCAGGAAGAACCCGCCCTCGCTGGGATACCAGGTGGCGGCGAACGCTGCCACCTGCACGCGATAGGAGAAGTCGAGCTCGCTGCCCAGAAACGAAACGTTCTCGCTCTTGCCCCAGGCATTGCTCTCGATGGCCAGCGCCACGGTAGGCGTGACTGCGTAGCCAATGCGAAAGTTTCCGGCGCCGCCGCCCTCGCGCTCGCTGGTAATCGTTCCGCCGGACGTCGGCGAAAGTTCCAGGGCCGCACCGCCGGCGCCGGCGCTGAAGCCAATCAGGAAACCTTCGCGGGTGTGCTCCCAAGAGCCAGCCGACGCGCCGGTAGAGACAACGAGTAGACCCACAATACCCATCAGGGTCAGGGTTTTCTTGAACATGGAGTCCTCCATCAACTGTGGTATTGACTGCCCCAACGGGGTGGGAGCGGTCGAGTCGATGGGCGACCTGCAAAACACTCGCCGTTCTTCGGAATCGGCTAAATATGGTCCTAACTTGCATTTTCACAGTGGATTACAGAACAACGAACGGCCTCCGGAGGTAGTGGCCGTTCGCCCAGAATCTGGTCGACGGGGGTCAGACGTGGGGCCCCTGGTAGCTCACCAGGGCGTTCATGTAGTTGGCGCGCTCGAACGCCAGGGGGTCACCGTAGTGCGCCTGACACATCGAGCCCCGCATCTGCGCCACCGATTCGTACTCGTGGTCCACCAACCAATCTTCCAGGTCCCGTCGCACTTTCGCTACATGGGCCGGGCCATGTTTCAGCAGCGCCGACGTCATCATTACCGCGTCGGCTCCAACCAGGAGAAGTTTTACCGCGTCATCGACTGAATGGACGCCCGACGTCGCGGCGAGCGAGGCCGTGATCTCCCGACGCAGAATCCCAATCCAACGCAGGGGTAGTCGAATCTCGTCGGAATTGCTCAACGTTACCTTCGGGTCGACCTTGAGATTCTCGAGATCGATGTCCGGCTGGAGAAAACGATTGAACAGAACCAAACCGTCGGCCCCCGCCGATACGAGCCGAAACATCATGTTGGCTACCGAACTGAACGAAGCTCCCACCTTCACCGACAATGGAATGGAGATGGACCCACGGACCGCGAGTACCAGATCGACGATGCGCGACTCTATCTCGGCGCCCGTAATGGTGAAGTCCGTGGGCACGAGATAGACATTCAACTCGATGGCGTCGGCCCCCGCGTCGGCCATGGCCTGGGCGTACTTCAGCCACCCTCCCACCGAGGTGCCATTCAAACTGGCGATCACGGGGACCTTGAGCGCGTTCTTGGCCTCCCAGATAAGATCGAGGTATTGCTGCGAGCTTCCACTGGAACTGGGCAGCGGCGGTCGATAGTCAAGCGCCTCGGCCGAGCTCTCACGCCCGTACCAGTGAAGGTCTTCGATAGCCATTTCCTCGTGTTCGATCTGTTCTTCAAACAAGGACGGCAAAACCACGGCCCCGATACCGTGCCGTTCGAGCTCGCGCAGATTGTCGATGCTACGGGTAAGTGGTGAAGCCGAGGCGATCAACGGGTTGCGCAATTCCAACCCCAGATAGCGTACGCTGAGATCAATCATGACGACGTCTCCTGTCCCTGGCCGCGGTCCACGGCCGCCATCTGCTCGTAAAGGTGCCAGCGTTGAAGGATCTCTTCCTGCGCCTGGGCCATCAATCTACGTGATGCTTCGGGGTCCGAGCGCTCCAGCATGGCGAACCGACCTTCCTTCATGGCGAAGTCACGGTAGGCCAACTGCGGGGCGCGGGAATCCAATCGGAACGGCCCCTTGCCGTTGCTGGCCGGGACCCTGGGATCGAAATGGAACAGAGGCCAGTACCCGCTCTTGACCGCGTCCTTGGTGTGGGTCGAGGACGTGCTCATATCGATGCCATGCGCGATGCACGGCGAGTAGGCGATGATCAGCGATGGACCCTCGTACGACTCGGCCTGCATGAACGTCTGCACCGTTTGTTTTGGATTCGCCCCCATGGCGATCTGCGCCACGAAGACATTTCCGTACGCCATGGCGATCATCCCCAGATCCTTCTTGCCGATGGCCTTACCTCCGGCCGCGAACTTGGCCACCGCGCCCAGGGGCGTGGCCTTCGAAGCCTGGCCGCCCGTGTTGCTGTAGACCTCGGTATCCAACACCAGAATGTTCACGTTTCGCCCGGAAGCCATCACGTGGTCCAGGCCGCCGAAGCCGATGTCGTAGGCCCAGCCGTCGCCACCGACGATCCAGACGCTGGCGGGCAATAGACCTTCAAGCAACAACGTGTGGTCAGGCCCTACCTGCTTGAGCAGGTCAGCCACATCCGCCCTTCGCTGTTGCACGTCCTGCTCGTTCGCAAGGACGCCCATTCCCAGTCGAGTGCGCTGATCATCGGAGACGCCCTCCTTCGCATCGGTCACGAACTGGCGCGCGCGCGCTGCCCGTTGATCCAGCGCCAGACGCATCCCCAGACCAAACTCGGCGTTGTCTTCGAACAGGGAGTTGTTCCAGGTCGGACCGCGGCCATCGGCGTTCACGGACCAGGGCGTGGTGGGCAGATTGCCACCGTAGATGGACGAACACCCGGTAGCATTGGCAATGACCAGGCGGTCTCCGAACAACTGGGACAGCAACTTGAGATACGGAGTCTCGCCACAACCGGCACACGCACCCGAGAATTCGAACAACGGTTCGAGTACCTGTGAACCCTTGATGGTGCCGACACTCACATCCAGACGCTCCAATTCGGGGAGCGCCAGGAACGTTTCGAAGTTGATTCGTTCGCGCTCGAGATGGTCGCCCGTCGGCTCCATGTTGATCGCTTTGCGGGAGACGTTGTCCTTGCGTATAGCGGGGCACACATCCACGCACACGCCGCATCCCGTGCAATCGTCGGGGGCTACCTGCACCGTCATGCGTTCGGCGCTGAACTCCTTCGCTCGGCTGGTGCGCGAGGGAAACCCGGCGGGCGCGTCCGCAAGGGCGTCACCCTCGTAGGCCTTCGTCCGAATGGCGGCGTGGGGACAGACCAACGCGCAGAGCGCGCATTCGATGCACACCTCTGCGTCCCAGATGGGAATCTCCGGGGCAATCGAGCGCTTCTCCCATTTCGCCGTACCGGTGGGAAATGTGCCGTCGGGAGGAAAGGCACTCACCGGTAGCTGATCACCGTGCCCGGCCAAGATCTGCGCCGTGACGCGCCGTACGAAATCCGGCGCGTTGGCGATGGCCAACTCCGGTAGTTGATCGCCACGGACCTCACGACCCGCGGTATCCACCCGCAATACCGCCGCCTGCGATTGATCGACTGCTGCGAGATTGCGCGCGACCACCACCTCGCCACGACGTCCGTAGGTTTTCTGGATGCTCTCACGGATCTTCTGCAGTGCCTCGTCGGCTGGCAACATACGGGCAAGAATGAAGAAACATGCCTGCATGACAGTGTTGATGCGGCGACCGAGGCCCGCCTCGCGCGCGACCGTTGTCGCGTCGATCACCCAGAACTTCAACTCCTTCTGGAGGATGTGGCGCTGGACGGTGGCCGGCAGGTGATCCCAGACCTCATCGGGTCCGTAGGGACTGTTCAACAGGAACGTACTTCCCATCTGCGCCACGTCCAACACGGCCATTCTTTCGAGCAGTTGGAACTGGTGACACGCCACAAACTGGGCGCTCTGAACCTGGTAGGTCTCTCGTATCGGGTCCGCACTGAAACGCAGATGGGACACGGTCATGGAACCCGACTTCTTCGAGTCATACACGAAGTACCCTTGGGCATACTTCTGGGTATTTTCCCCCACGATCTTCGTAGTGCTCTTGTTGGCGCCCACGGTTCCATCGCTGCCCAGACCAAAGAACACCGCGTTGAACGTATCGCTGTCTTCCGGAATATCGCCTTCGTTCCAGGCCAGACTCAAATGCGATATGTCATCGCGGATCCCGA
This sequence comes from Candidatus Krumholzibacteriota bacterium, assembly GCA_029262065.1. Classification (GTDB taxonomy): domain Bacteria; phylum Krumholzibacteriota; class Krumholzibacteriia; order JAJRXK01; family JAJRXK01; genus JAJDAC01. The sequence continues at coordinate 28,580 of JAJDAC010000056.1, forward strand.
CCGTGAACCCGTGCTTGGGATCAGGGGTCGATAGCTCACGAAACACCGCGGCCACCATGGAGGGGGTGAACTCCTTGCTGGACAATCCGTACCGTCCTCCGACCACCAACGGTAGCTCGACGCTGGCTCCGTAGGTCCTGGTCCAGGACTGGGCCAACGCCGTTACCACGTCCATATACAAGGGTTCGCCTATGCTTCCGGGCTCCTTGGTCCGATCCAACACGGCAATGCGACGGGTGCTGGCGGGCAGCACCGCCAACATGTGCGACACCGAGAAAGGACGGTACAGGCGAACCTTCAGCAGCCCCACATCCTCGCCCTGGGCAACCAGGTGCTCCACGGCCAGTTCGCTTGCTCCCGCTCCCGATCCCATAAGAACCAGTACGCGCGTCGCGTTGGGCGAACCCATGTACTCGAACGGTTGGTAGTTGCGACCGGTCAGATCGCCAAACCGCTCCATCGTCTGCGCGACCGTGGTAGCCAGATCATCGTAGAAGGGATTGATGGCCTCGCGTGCCTGGAAGAACACGTCCGGGTTCTGCGCCGACCCGCGCAGCACCGGACGATCGGGGTGCATGGCCCGGGCAACGTGATCGTGCATGGCCTCGGCCGGTAGCATGGCTCGCATCTCGTCGTCGTCCAGGGGTACGAATCGATTGAGTTCGTGGGATGTACGGAACCCATCGAAGAAGTGCAGGAACGGCACCCGCGACGCCAGAGTCGCCGCCTGGGCGATCATGGCGAAGTCGTGGGCTTCCTGCACCGTGTTGGACGCCAACATGGCCCACCCCGTGGCTCGCGTAGCCATTACGTCGCTGTGATCGCCGAAGATGGAAAGCGCGTGGGTGGCCACGCTGCGGGCCGCGACGTGAATGACGGCCGGCGTGAGCTCTCCGGCGATCTTGTACATATTCGGAATCATCAGCAGAAGGCCCTGCGATGCGGTGAACGTCGTGGCCAACGCGCCCGTCTGAAGCGCGCCGTGGAGTGCCCCGGCTGCGCCACCCTCGCTCTGCATTTCGATCACTTCGGGGACGATTCCCCACAGGTTCGATTGACCCTGGGACGCCCAGGCATCACAAAGTTCACCCATGGGCGAGGCAGGAGTAATGGGATAGATCGCGATGACTTCGTTGACAGCGTAGGCCACACGGGCCGCCGCCTCGTTTCCGTCGGTTACCAAGGGCTTTGCTTTCAACGAACTACCTCCATCGCTCCGTTTCCCGACCACCTCACGCGTTCACTAGACAGTATGGGCGTAGACGATCGTGACGGCCCGGTGTAGGCCGGTGGCATCACAAAACCACAACGCATAAAAAAGGGCGGAGCCAATGGCCCCGCCCTTCTTCGAAATAAGCAGTTTCTGTGGCAGTTGTTGCCGTCCTACTCGGGTTCTCCCGTGATCCGCCCCACCCGGGAGTCCGACGAACTCGGCTCGTGATAGGCGTCGGCCCCGAAGCCAGGCAAGCTGTCCTTCAAGCCGGCCGAACGATCCATCACCAGCGTGGCGTGAATGGATCCAGGCATCGCATTTCCGAATACAGTCACGGTCTTGCCGTGCAGGGATCGAGGATCCGGCAATTGGCCCTCGGTCAAAGAAGAAACCACCGTGTCGTGGTCGATGCGAACAGGCATCTTGCCCAAACGCAGCCCATGACGCTGGCTGTAACGCAAGGTTCCCTCGAAACGTTCGACCGGTGAGCTTGCTACGTTGGCACGAACAGGTGCCTCGGCTTGGATCACACCTCGGTCAGGGTTACTGGCTCGCTGTAAACGCAGCAGTCGTTCCGCGCTTGCATCTTGGGAAACCAGCAACAGACCCAGCGCGCACGCGCCCAGACAAGTGCCGTAGGAGTAGCGCATCAGTTCCCTCCCTCTTGAAAGATCTCGAATTTCTCGCGCCAGTTGTTGACGATCATGCGACGAGGCGTAGCATTCATGTCGATGAAGGTCACGCGAGCGTCACTCGTTTGCACGGCCAGCTCGCCCTCCTCGAGGTGAACGACCGGCGCGGTCGCAATTCCACTACCCAACGAAACAATGCGATCTGGGAGGTTCCCGTTCGGAGAATTCCCGTCCAGGAATTCCAGACGGTAGACCCACGACTGCCCGGCACCGCCGCAGACGCTCTGTCCCGGCGTGAACGACGTGAAGTAGACGACGCCCTCGATGACCCGCGCGGCTTTGGTTACACGCTCACCGCTGGCCTGAACCAGATCCACGTACCAACCGGGTTCGGTGGTGATGTCGCTCACGGACGAAGTCTGGTTGACCAAAGACGACCGCGACAGGCTTGTCTGCGACAGATCGTCTCGCAAGCTATAGAAACTCTGCGAATCGACGTTGAGAATATCGTTCGTGTCCAGATATCGACCCGTTCCGAAGTATACGAGCACGTCGTTGGCCGGACCTACAGCCAGGGTCGGCGGCGCCTGGATGGGCTGAGTGCCACTGAACAAAGCAGCTCCGGTCCACGCCAGTGGATCGGCGTCGCGCACATCCCAACGCCAGATGTTTCCCGCGAGATCGCCCTGGTAGACGTAATCGGTAAGGCCGTCCCAATCGTGATCGTAGGCAACTGCTTCGGTGGTGGCATTGGTGTTCGAGATGACACTTCCCACGTCGGCCGTGAACACGACGCTGCCCGTGGCTGCGTCGAGCAACGCGATCGAGGCGGTGCCACCCGTGTCGGGCGAGCTGCCTACCCAGAGGTAGTCGCCGCCAACCGCACGTACCAACGCGGGACGCGTGTACGACGTACCTACTTCGGGAACCGAAGTCTCCCACAGAACCTCGGGAGCCGACGGACTGGTAATGTCGAGCGCGAAGTAGCTGTCGCTTCCCTTTCCCGTGCCCCCGATCAACACCGTGCGCCATGCGCCGGCGATCTTGATCTCGTACGCTACCGGGCTCAGATCCACATAGGCCTGGTGGCAATAGTTTTCGTCGCTGAGCAGCGAGAGCTTGCCCAGCAACGATTGGGGCACGTACGCCCACAGCTCGTGGCCACTGCTTGCGGCGAACGCATGCAGCATGCCGTCATTCGCTCCGGCGTACACTACCTCGGCGCGCGAAGCCTGGTTGGCAAGATACGTCTGGTAGCCTTCGTCCAATATGAATGCACGAGGCCGGCCAACAACCAGCGGGGAAGCATGAACCATGTCGCCCAGCTTCCATCCAGCGCGATTGCGCATTCCTGTCTGGTCTTCGCCGCGGATGTAATCGATGACCTTGATCGCGGCGGCCGTGTCGCCGGCAAAACCCATAGGGGCGGCCAGGTTGCTGGCCTGCGAAGAAGTAAACTCGGTCTTCACGCTGGCGAGCGATGTGAAAATGTTTCGATCGCTGGCGGCACGAGCGGCCAGGATCGACCCTGCCTCCCACAACACGGGTTGACCCTCGACGTACGGCAGTCGGTGAGCCTCCAGGTACCCGTGCCATGCACCGGGAACGAACTTGCTCCGGTACACGCGGTCGTCGCCGGTCTGGTCGGCGGACACCACCGCTACCGCGGTGGTCGCGGTTACCAGCGCAAGGATATCGCTCAGTACGCTACCCAGACTGGAGGAAAGACTCTGAAGGTCCCAGGCGACGTGGTAGGTACCGTTGCCATTCAACGCGGTGTCGTAGAGCAGCGGGGCGTCAATGCCCATCCCGATGGTGTAGGTGGACACCGTCTGCTGACCGGGCAAGTCAGAACGCATGTCATTGTTGGCCAGGTAGTAGGCCACGTCATCCAGATAGTCGGAACAATCGGCGTCGTTCGATTCGGGTGCTCCAATCGACGCGCAATCACCCGGCTCCTTGCCGTCGCCATCCTGATCGCCAATCCAGGCGGGAATGTCCAGGTCGCGCGTCGGGTAACCGTCGGTCACCAATATGATAAAGCTCTGCTGGCACTCCGATGTGATCGGCGCGCTCGAGTCGGTACGCTGGAAGTACTCCAGGGCGTCGACCATGGTTTCGGCCGTGGGCGTGTAGCCGCCGGCTTGGATAGCGGACATGTCCGACAGAAGCACCGAAGTAGAGGACTCATTGATTTCTCGAACGAATTTTCCCCCGGTTTCACCGTCGAATTGCATCAGGCCGTAACGAAGGCCCGTGGCAAGATTCATCACCGAAGAAATCGCAGCCTTGCCAACCTCGATGCGCGTGGACTGCGGCAGGTTGTCGCGCTGGGTCTGATCGGCATGGTAGAAGACCCAGTTCAGGTAGTTTCCCAGGTATGTTCCGTCTTTACCGTGCTCGCTCTGCACAAGGGGCGCGGTTGGCGTATTGGGAAAGTTGCTGTCGAATGATTCGGGCGAATAGAGGTCATTCTGGGACACGTAGTAGCGTTCAATCTCGCCGAACGGCCCGGTATAGATAGCGTAGGGATCATAGTCTTCGTGCGTGATCGCCGTGCGCATGGATCCCGAGGTGTCGAGAATGAAGAGTACGTTGGTTTCTCCCGTACCCTGCTGGACCGCCAGTGGCAGTTCACATTGGGCGAGGGCGGAAGAAGAGAGCGTGGCGGCGAGGGCGGTGGTAAGGGCGAGGGCCTGGGCAGCTTGGCGAACTTTCATTGAGAGATCCATCCTACTGGTGACCGGAGCGATTGAGTTTGCGCACGAGCAAGCCCACGTTGCTCTTGCCGTTCATACCGGCCCGGCCCTCAGAGTCCACGTCGTACACGAAATCAACGTGGCTCAGGTCGTAGCCCACTCGGGGTCGCATCTGCTGGAAGGCGATGTCGAAGTCGTAGTTCTGCGAACTACCGTTGCCCAAGGCGGTGGCGTTTTCGGCCACGATTCTCTTGGTAGCAAAATCCACGATCGGGGGAGGTGAGTTGCGCTCGGTGATCCAGGCCACCGCCGACTCACCGCCGGAGTCCGCCGCGAAGACGGCACCGGCACGGAGAAACTCGTTCAGCGAAGTGCGCTTCTCGTTCACCGCCAGTTGAGCCGCGACCAGTCCGAAGATGGCCAGCAGGCTCAGGGTCAACATGGCACTGACCAAACCAGTACCGCGCTCGTTGTCGAGGGTGCTTTGAAGGGTGTGGACGTTCCGCTTCATGTGAGTTCCGATCTTGGTGTTTTCCCCCCGACACCCGGCAATAAGGCACGTCGCGTACCTAGTTGGTCAGAATCTAGACGATGCCCATTAACTATTTATCAAACAACAGGTTATGGAGTTTTGCGAGTCGAACTCCGGGCCTGACCTGGGGCCCGATCGCGCCTTTTACCCCAATCGGCTGCGCCAGAATCCACAGCCGTCACAACCTGGCGGCGGTCACGACCGAGGTACTAGTCAATAAGGATTGGGACCGGGGCCCGCTTGGCGCGCGGGCCGCCCCCCGCCCGACTTCGCGAAGAGGGGAAGGCTTCGAGGAGGATCAGCGTGAAGCGATTCACGTTGGCCGACTGAACCCCGAGACGCGAAGGACCCCGGCGCAGCTCGACTGCGCCGGGGTCACTCCTGGAACTTCTCGAACTGGCTCAGCAGATACGCGTCGTCCGGCTCGAGCTTCAATGCCTTGCGGATGGTCTGGATGGCACGGTCTCGCCGGTTCATGCGGAAGTAGACCTCGGCCAGGGTATCCAGAATCCCTGTATTCTCCGGCTCTAGATTCACCGCCCGTTGGGCGGCCTGCAGCGACTCCTCCAGGAACACGTTTCCGGTAGCACAGAACCACGCCAGGGAATTCAGCGTGCTGGCCGAGGCGTCCTCTCGGTCGAGCGTGAAGCGCAACGCCGCCCCCATGCGCGCACGCTCACGCTGAGCGGCCTCGATCTGCCCCGTTGCCTCGTACGCCTCGGCGTAACGAACGTGGGCGCGAAGAAGGTCACTGGCCTGGTGGATCCTGAACACGCGCTCGAGTTCATCTATGGGCTGCTCATGGTCTTCGACCCGCAGATCGATATAGCGAGTGCGGTACTCGGGAAATCTGTCGCTTGGCCGAACCACGAGCAGGGCCGCCGATTGCTGGCCGCGTTTGTCGCCACCGGCCGCCTGCGCCGCTACCAGGGCCGCGATCAGCCGCTCCGCCAACTCACCCTGGGAACCATGGAAGGCCTTGACCATATCGCCAACCACATCGGGACCCGCCAGGATATTGCCTTGTACCGACAACCCCACCGCGGTGCTATCACCCGCCCAGGCTTGGCACGCACCGCCGGTCCACGCCGCCGAACCGCCCGCCGTATCCACTACCGCGAGTTGTCGGTTGTCACGCCCGTCGTCGGTACTAAGCAACATCTGCAGAGTCTGCTGCGCGGAATAGCCAGCTCGGAGCAGGGCCAATCCTCGCGGACCAAAACTCTCGTTGGTGGAAGCCTGGGTAGCAATGGCCCCCACGCCGGCCTCGGCCCAGGGAACCGCACCGCCTACGCTGAATGCACGCGACTGCACCGCCACGCCAAGCTCTCCCGTGTTGGGGTCGTAGGCAACAATGGAAAACGTGGCGCTCGCCTCGGACACAACGGTGACCGAGAGAACCATCAGAAACAGAAAAGTGCGCAGTCGCGACAACACGTGATCGCTAGCCGGCCGGAGCGACGGGCGGCGAAACCGTTTTTTTCTTGGGCTGAGCGCCCTTGGTTGCGCCATTCGAATAGTGGCGACGGTAACGATCGAGCGTGGCGCCCAGCAAAGGGCACCGGTGTAGCACGCACGATGCATGCACACTTTCATCTCGCGCCTGGTTCCAGTATTCCGTGGGGGTCATTCCCGTGGTCTTCTTGAACACCGCGAATGCGTGTGCCCGGCTGTTGTAGCCCATGGACTCCAGAGCACTTCCGGCGTGGAGCGACTTTTGATCAGACAGTTCCGACAGCGCCAGGATGACCCGAGCCGCCTGCAGAAGCGCATGGGGATTGATAGTCGGGGCCAGGGTCCGGGTGAGGTGTTCGCGGGAAACCCCTACGTCCATCGCCCACTCTTCCACCGACACGTACGCTCGAGGGTCCTGCCGCAACAGTTCCAAAGCGCGCTGGAGCATGGGGTTGCTGAGCTTTTCTTCCAGACCATTGAAGAATCCCGGCAAGCAACTGGCCTCGCAGTTGGAATCAAACGTGTGCTCGACAACCATTCCCGACTCCATTCGAATGACGACCGATGTGATCGTTCACTACGAGCTTAACCAAGGCGAGACGTCCGTGCAAGGCGCGCGGCTTTCGGCTTCATTTGGTGGAATCGACCGCCGTTTTCGCCGCCCGGAATGAATAGGAGACGCGATAGAGACGATCTTCCGGATTCCACTGCATGTCGTGGCCTCGCCGTCGGTGGTACTTCAACATTCGAGTACTGCTAGCCAGCACGTAGCTCTCGAAACCTTCAATACCCAACCCCTCGGCGTAGGCCTCGAGTTCTTCAAGCAGGCGCCGGGCAAGGCCCCGACCACGCTGGTCCTCGGCCACCACGACCGCGGTTTCGGCCACGTTCCGCCGCGGATCCAATTCGTAGCGTGCTACCGCCACCAGTTTCTCCCCGGCTCCTTCCTTCGAGAACAAGCCCAACGCCATGCGCCGACTGTAGTCCACACTGCACAGCAGCATGGCTTCATCTTCGCCCATGCTCTGCTTCATATAGAAGTAGCGTTGATGAATGGTCTCGGGCGTGTGGCTGTAGAACAGCTTCTGTAGAGCGCGCTCGTCTCCTACCTTCAGCGGACGCATTTCCAGTTCCAGACCATCGAAGTCGAGATCCTTGCGAACCTGAGCTGGATACGGCTGCGAAAACTGCTCCCAGACTTCATCACTCATAGGATAGGCGTAGACGCGACGAATCGAATCCAGCAGTTCCGATCGGAAATCGGGATGCGCAATGTGGGCCAACTGAAGAGCACGGTCGCGAATGGTCTTGCCGTGCAGATACGCAATTCCGTGCTCGGTAGCGACGTAGTGTACGTCGCCACGACTGGTGACCACCCCCGCGCCCTCGTCCAGGTGCGGCACGATGCGGCTCACGGTTCCCCCCTTGGCGGTACTGGGCAGCGCAATGATGGGCTTGCCTCCCCGACTCATGGCTGCGCCGCGGGTGAAATCTACCTGGCCACCAATGCCACTGAAGAACGTGTAGCCCAGGCTGTCCGCGCACACCTGCCCGGTCAGATCCACCTGGAGCGCGGAGTTGATTGAAACCACCTGATCATTGCGGGCGACCACGCGCGGGTCGTTGACCACGTCGGACGGCCGAAACAGCACTACCGGGTTTTCGTGGACGAAGTCGTACAGCCGCTGGGTTCCCATGACAAAGCTGGTAGTCAGGTAACCACGATCGATTTCCTTCTGCGAGTTGTCGATAGCGCCGCTCTCGTACAGGTCGACCAGACCATCGCTGAACATCTCGGTGTGGATTCCAAGGTGACGCTTGTCGGTAAGATACCGAAGCACGGCGTCGGGAATCTTGCCAATGCCCAGTTGCAGGCAGCTTCCGTCGTTCACCAGGGTGGCAATGTGACTGGCGATGGCCATCTCAACGTCGGTCGGTGGACCAGCCGCGGGAAGCTGGAGCAAGGGCCGATCAACTTTCACACACAAGTCGATCTGATCCAGATGCACGACGGTATCGCCAAATGTGCGCGGCATGCGGGCGTTGACCTCGGCAATCACCAGCCGTGCCGATTCGAGGGCGGCGCGCTGAATGTCCACATGAATGCCCAGACTACAGAACCCGCGGGCGTCGGGCGGACTCACCTGCAGGAGGGCAACATCCACCGTGCAGCCGCCGCCGCGTATGAGGTCGGGAATCTCACTCAGGAATATCGGAGTGTAGTCGGCTCGCCCCTCGCGCACGGCCGCGCGAACGTTCGAGCCTATGAAAAATGCATTGTGACGGAAATTCCCATCGAATTCCGGCTTCACGTAGCTGGCGTCGCCGGAAGTCAGCAGATGCACCATTTCCACATGGTGAAAATCCCGCCCGTGCTGACACAGGGCCTCGATGAGCGTCTGCGGCTCAGCGCAGCCGGATCCGACGAACACGCGCTGTCCGGGTCGAATGCGTCGTATCGCCTCTTCTGCCGTGCACCATTTCACCGGCTCGCTCATGACTTCCTCCCCATTGCCGTGATCGAATCTTTGCCCGACACCAAGCTAGTAATGATCGGCTCCCGCGCCGAGGGCCCAGGGGGGCACAATGGTACCGTCACACATTCGATACGGCGCGCCGGGGACCGACCCCTTTCTCTAATAGTAGAGGAAGTCTCAAGGATCGGTTCGAACGAGGCTTCGATCCAGGAGGAACGTCATGAGAAACGTACGAAACATCTTGTTTCCCACCGACTTCTCGACGCACTCCAAAGCCGCCATCCCAACGCTGCGCGACGTAGTAAGCGCAGACGACAACGTGACGATTCACCTCGTGCACGTGGTGGATTCGGGCCTCTATGTAACCGACTTCACTTGGGGCGGATTCTCGGCCGAGGAGTTTCATCAGAGAAGGTTGGAGCAGGCGCGTGAGTCGCTGCGCATGTTCACCCACAAGGTCGACTTGGAACACGCCGATTTCGAGGTATCGGTGATCCAGGGCGTCCCGGCGAGGGAGCTGGTGGAATACGCTGAAGAACACGACATCGATCTGATCGTCATGGCCACGCACGGCCGTACGGGCCTCGACCACCTGTTCATGGGTAGCACCGCCGAACGGGTAGTACGCACGGCTCCGTGTCCGGTTCTTACCGTGCGGCCCGCCGAAACGAAGACCGAGGTTCCATTGGAGGAAGCCACGGCCTCCGGGTGACAACGAGCTCATCGATGCGTTAGCATGGCCGTCTCGCAATGAACCTCCACCCCGCGGGACGGCCATGGACATACAGGTACCCATTTCGGTGGGCGAACTACTCGACAAGATCTCCATTCTCCGCATCAAGCACGAGCGGATGACGGACGCGAAGAAGCTCGCGAACGTAGCTCGCGAGCTTGACGCGTTGAGCCCGCTGCTCTCGCGAATAGAGGTCGAGCCGGGCGTCATGGACGGCTGGTTCGCCGACCTGGCCCGGGTGAACGGCGCGCTCTGGGTCATCGAAGACGACATCCGCGAATGCGAAGCCCGTGGAGATTTCGGGCCCCGCTTCGTCGAACTGGCGCGTAGCGTGTACGTGACCAACGACGAGCGGGCGGCCATCAAGAAGCGGGTGAACCTGGCCACGGGGTCGGCGTTGGTCGAGGAGAAGTCGTACAAGGGGTGAGATCGGCTATGCAGCCGACCGCCTAGAATCGAGCTTTGACACTCCCCCAGCTGGATTGCTGCACCAGAACCCAACACCCGGACGAGTAGACAACAGCGCAACCATCTCCATAGCTATTGCAAAAGGACTGGACGCCGAATGGATGGAGATTCGAATCGCACCCAAGGTACCCGGGCACGCTCGGAACGAAGCTGCTGGGCGTAGCCGCGATCATGCAGATCGTCAGATCAGCCGCTCCGGGCGTGAACACTCCGTATTGATACTCTACCAACACCGTCGGCCCTGCTGCAGGAGCACACGTGCCCAGCCCGACGATGAACTCGTTCGGCCCGTCCCCGACATTGATTGGTGTTCCCGGCAATCGAATGGTCGGCGTGCCGAACGTGAGAATCGTGGGGTCGATCAAGAGGTCGAACTCGAAGCCAGCGATCTGCTCGTCTTGGATGGATGAGCCAACTACGTAGAACTGATTGTCGATCGTGAAGAGTGGCGGGTCACCGAGGGGTAGATTTCCTCCCTCGTCGAAGAACACACCGATCGTGCTGCCTCCGGCACCCGCCGGGACAGGGACGAAGCAGACCAGAACAAGGACGACCAAGACAAGCGAACGGATCAGCATGGGGACGCTCCCGTTTCGAGGGTATGCCCCAATACTAGACCCGGCGTCTATCGGGTGTCAAAAACGCGAGGCGGAAAGGCGAGGCAAAGTGCCGCAGCCTCCCTATCGCTGCAGAACAACCTTCCGGCTCTCCACGCGACCCGCACTTTCCATCTGAATGAAATACGTTCCGGCCGCCGCACTGGCCCCGGCTTGCGTCTTTCCATCCCAGCTGATCTGACCCGGACCAACCGGAAGACTCCCGTCCACCAGTCGTCGTACCAGACGTCCCCGTACATCGAACACCGACAACTTCAGCGCCCCCGCCTGCGACATGCGGAACTCGACCTGCGTGCGGCCCGAGAACGGATTCGGAAACACGCCTTGTAGCGCGGAGCCAGCCGATACTATCGGCACGGCAGTGGGCGCCGCTTTCACGAAGCGCCAATCGTCGGTGCGGAACGTCACACTGGTTCCGGTGCCGATGATCGCGATGACCATGTTGATCAGCTGTCCGTTGCCACCCACCGAAGTGGGAAACGGATCCAACACGCCGTTGCCTCCGGTCAGAAACGACGTGTCGAGATAGAACTGGTCGAGCGGAATGGAAACCTGCTGCCAACCCGCCCCCGACACGACTTCCGATCCGGCGCCACCAACCACCAGGTTGTACTGCCACTCGTCGTCACCCGAAGAGCCGGGCGTGGCGTTGTCACCGTTGTCGTCTTCCTGGAGGTTGATCTCGAGCGTGTAGTTCTGTCCCGCATCGGGATTGATCCAGAACTCGAAATGGGTCATATCGGTCAGGTCCACCGGATTGGTTCGACCAAAACCGCCCATGAATCCGCCCGGACCACCGTAGCCCGCCTGAAGCGATGCTCGGCAACCGACATCGGGCGGCAGGTCGGTGGTGTTTGCATCTATGCCGCCGCCGCCACCGCCACCGCTGAACTGGAACCAACCGTTGCCAAAAGGATTGGTGTGGTCCATGCCGTCGAACACCACGCAACAGTCAGCGTCCACGGGTTTTTGCGAAACGCGGACCCAGTCGACCACCAACTCCTGCGGGAACACCGTGGTGCCGTCGGGCGGGCCGGGGAGGTTTCCGCCCACAGCCAGGTTCAGGAGCATGTGGAACGGTTGGTCGAACGGCGCGGGGTACGGACCGCCCGACGAAACCCAGAAGCTATTGCAGGCATAGAGCACACCATCCAGATACCAGCGGATCTCGAAAGGGTCCCATTCAATGCCAAACGTGTGGAAGTCGTCGTTGAAGGTGCCGCTGGCCAAGCTCGTACCGGACGATGCAAAAATCTGGTTGGGATTGCCGTAGTGAATCGTCCCGAACACATCGGCCGGCGCATTTCCCAGATACTCCATGATGTCGATCTCGCCCGCGACCGGCCATCCCCCGTAGGGACTATTGGTCGAGAGCATCCAGAACGCTGGCCACAGACCCTGGCCAATGGGGAGCTTGGCTCGCATCTCGAACCGGCCATAGGTGAAGTCGGCAAGATCCTGGGTGCGAAGGCGCGCGGAAGTGTAGGATCGGCCACCGAAGGCCTGTTCCTTGGCCTCGATGGTCAGGAATCCGCCGGCCACCGTGGCGTTCTCGGCGCGGTAGTACTGCAGTTCGTTGTTGCCCCAACTGCACAGAGAGGGACATCCCGTGCCGATTTGTGGCTCCCACTTGGTAAGGTCCAACGAGGAGCCGTCAAATTCGTCGGACCACACCAGCTGGTAGTCCTGAGCGAACGAAGTCGTGGCCAGGGGGGCGGCGAAACCGGCGCCGAAAACCACCGCGGCGACCCACAATCGGGTGATTCTGGAGAAGATGCGTGACCTGGAATGAATGCGCTGCATTAAAAGGTATGACCTTTCGTTATCTCGCCGGTGGGCCGTCGGGAGTCCGTAGCTTGACAGGGTTGCCCCCTGTCTTCTAACTTTGATCGTACTCCGAACAAAGCTTCATTTCCACGATTCCGCACCTCTCTTCTTCTGTCCATCCTTCGAGGCGAGCAATGACAATCAAGGCCAAGATACTCTGCCTGATGCCGCTGGTACCCTTGCTGGCGCTTTCCGCCTGTGAACGAGATACCGCCGGACTAGAGCTTTCCCCTACGAATTCCGACCCAGTGGTCTTCACGAACGGGTTGGCGGGCGGCGTGGAGCCACAGTCCTTTCTGGGGTCGAAACTCGACGCGTTTCAGATCGACAACGAAGACGGTTTCCCGACCGCCCCATCGGCCAAGATTACGGTACCCAGCAGTACCAATCCCAACGGCACGTTCGCGGGAGGGGCAGCGGTAGCACCGATCGTTCGCGACCTGTCGCGCTACAACGCTCTGAGCTACTACGCCAAGAGCACGGTCGACGCATCGCTGAATTCGGCCGGCTTTGGCAACGACAACACGGGAAACTCACGGTACACGGTGGAAGTCGTGAATACGCCGCTCACCCAGGATGTCTGGACCCGCCACATCATTCCCATTCCCAACCCCGATCGGCTTACGCTCGAGCGCGGACTGTTCTGGTACGCCGAGGGCTTCGAAGATCCCTCGGGGGCGGGATACACGCTGTGGTTCGACGAGATGCTCTACACCACGGTGGCGGTGACGGACCCGCGTCCCACCATGACCACGCCTTCGATGCCCATCGGAACGTTCGTTGGCGCCAAAGTGAGCGTACCAGGCACCCAGACCACGTTCACGGTAGAGGCCGCGGATTTCGCGTCGCAAGATGTAACCGTGATCCACGACGCCAACTACTTCGATTTCGTTTCTTCAGATCCGTCGGTGCTGTCCATAACCGACGCAGGAATAAGTGTGGTGGGTGCCGGAGAGACCACGCTGACCGCGACGCTTCGAGGAGTCGAGGTCGTGGGATCGGTGGCGATCAAGGCCACCGAGCCACCGCCCATGGCCGCCCCCGCCCCAACGTTCCCCGCCGCCGATGTGCTCGCGCTGTACAGTCGACACTACAACAGTCGGGGAATCGCCAACTTCGCGGAGTTCCCTTCAGGACCCACCGTTACCGATCTGGTAATCGACGGCGACGAAGTGAAAGCCTACACCGACTTCGACTTCGTGGGACTCCAGTTCAACCCGGTGGGCATGGGCCCCGACCCCACCCCGCAAGTCGACGCGTCGAGCTTCCCGTTTTTTCACATGCAGGTCTGGGTACCGAACGCCGCGATCTTCAAGGTGAAACTGGTTGATTTTGGCGAGGATGGGCGCTTCCCTCCCACCAGCGAGGGCGAACTTCAATTCAACCTGGCCACGGAACCTTCGCTGGTAAGCGGAGAGTGGGTTACGCTGGACCTGCCATTGGCTGACTTCAATCTGAACAGCACCCGATACCTGGCGCAACTCATCCTGTCGATCGTGGGCTTCGAAAAGACCGCGTTTGTCGACAACATCTTGTTTCACAAGTAGAAACGACGGCCCTCATTTCATGAGTAGCAACGATTTTCCCAAGGGTGTCTCCCGCGCCAGCAACCTGGCCGATGCGGTGCTTCGACTCATCTGGGTCGAGCGACAGATTTCCCGCGCGGATATTGCGCGACGCACGGGAATAGCCCGTTCAACGGTATCGGAAATCGTGGCTACACTCTTGCCCACCGGACTCGTGGCTGAGGTCGGCGTAGGCGTATCGCGCGGCGGCCGCCGACCCATCGTGCTGCAGTTTCAGGACGACGCCCACTTCATCGTGGGGATCGAAGTAGGTGCGGCCCACGTTGGCGTAGTACTCATGGACCTGCGCGGAAACACGGTCGCGTGGAATCAGCGCCGTTTCCCGGTCCGCGAAGACCCCGAGGGCACGCGCGGACTGATGATTGAAATGGCCGAAACCATCGTGGCCGCTTCCAAGCAGGACCCGCGAAGCCTCGTGGGAATTGGCGTAGCTGTTCCCAGTCCGGTCGATCCCAAGAATCCCGGAGCACTATCAGAAATCGTACTGCCCGCCTGGAACGGCCGCAGCGGTTTTGAGGTTCTGCAACAGAAGTTCGGCGTACCGCTGTGGGTCGACAACGATGCCAACCTGGGCGCGCTGGCCGAGCACTGGTGGGGCGAAGGCCGCGGCCTATCAGACTTTGCATACGTGAAGGTCGCCACCGGTGTTGGCTCGGGCCACGTGATCAGTGGCGAGATCTACCGAGGCGCGACGGGGGTTGCGGGCGAGATCGGCCATATGGCTATCGCTCCGCGACGGGGACCGGCCTGCATGTGCGGACTTCGTGGTTGCCTCACCACCATGGTGGGCCGCGATGCCCTTCGGGCCAGAACCCAGGAACTGGCGGCCAGCTACCCGGGCAGCCCGCTGGCCAGCGGCAACGGCGATGCACCTCGGTTGGAAGACGCGGCATTGAAGGGTGACCCCCTGGCCCTGGCCGTGGTGCGGGAAGCCGCCGAGTACCTGGGTATTGCCATGGCCGGCCTGATCAACCTTATGAATCCCAGCATGGTGATTCTGGGCGGAGACCTCGCGCGACTGGGCGATCTGGTGCTCGACCCGCTGAGAGAAACGGTTCGCGAACGAACCCTGGTGAGTTCGGTTTCGGCGGCCGAGATTCGCACCAGCGAATTGGGGCCAAGATCGGTCGCCATTGGCGCCGCTACCCAGGTGTTGAAGGCGGCGCTCGAAGATTCACGCCTCTTCCCCACAGCCCCTGGACGTGCGGAGGCATCATGAAGCGCGGGCTCGTGCTGTCGACCTGTTGCTTGATCGCATTCACAATGGGTTGCAGCGAAGACGAGTCGGGCTGGGAACTCGTTTGGGAAGAGCAGTTCAATGGCGAGGCCGGTCAACCGCTCAACCGCGAGCGATGGACCTACGACATCGGCACCGGCTGGGGGAACGCCCAGTTGGAGTACGACACCGACCGAACCGAGAACGTATCCACCGATGGCAATGGCAACCTGGCCATCGTGGCTCGGGAAGAAACCTACGAAGGTCAGCCCTATACCTCGGGCCGCATCAATACCTCGCAGTCGTTCAGCCAACGACAGGGTCGATTCGAGGCGCGCATCCGACTTCCTCGCGGACAAGGCATATGGCCCGCGTTCTGGTTGTTGGGGTCGAACTTTGGAACGGTAGGCTGGCCAGAGTGCGGCGAGATCGACATCCTGGAGTATCGCGGCCAGGAACCAAGGGTCATCCACGGTAGCCTCCACGGACCCGGCTATTCTGGCGGCTCGGCCATGACGCGTCGCTTCGTGCGTGAGAGCACGGCCTTCGATCAGGGCTTCCACATCTTCGCGGTGGAATGGACCGAGGGCCGCGTGACCTGGTTGGTCGACGACGTCCGCTACTTCACCATGTCGGCCGATGACGTCCCCGGTCGACGCTGGGTTTTCAACCATCCCTTTTTCATCATTCTGAACGTAGCCGTGGGTGGATCTTTCGTGGGTTCGCCCGACGAAACCACCACGTTTCCCCAGACCATGCTGGTCGACTGGGTGCGTGTGTACCGAGGTGAACCTTGACCATCAAACTGCGCTCATTCGCGCGCCTCTCAAGTAGGGTGCTCGCATTGATCGCGATCATTGTGACCATTGGTGGATGTGTGCGCGACGTGCCCAAGGCCCCGCCGGGGGTCTTGGTGGTATCGCAGGAACAGCAGACATCGTGGGTGCGCAACTTCAACCCCCTGACCACGGCCACCGCGGCCCGCTGGCCCACGCTGGCCGGCATCTACGAACCGCTGTTTGTGTTCAACAGCGTGAGAACCGAGTACGTACCCTGGCTGGCCACCGAACGCGAATGGAGAGAAGAGAAACTCCTGCTCCGCGTAAAGCTTCGACCCAACGTACTGTGGTCCGACGGTGCGACGTACTCGGCCACAGACGTGGCGTTCACGTTCAACCTGCTGAAGGAACACCCCGGCCTTGATCGTCGCGGCGTCTGGGGTTTCCTCGAGTCGGTGTCGGTGGTGGATTCACACACGGTGGACTTCCGGTTTGCCCGCGTGTTCATCCCCGGATTCGACGAGATCGCGGCGCAGCAGATCGTGCCCGAGCACATCTGGAAAGACGTGGCGGACCCCGTCATTTTCGCCAATGAGAACCCCGTGGCCACGGGGCCATTTACCGAGGTCAGGGTGTTTCGCAGCCAGGTATTCGAGTTGGGCAAGAACCCGAACTACTGGCAGGAGGGTCTACCCAAGTTCGAGGCCATCCGGTGTCCCGCCTACCCGTCCAACGATCGCGCAAACCTCGCCTTGGCGTTCGACGAAGTGGACTGGGCTGGTAACTTCATCCCCGCCGTGGAACGGGTTTTCGTGGGACGCGCACCCGAGAGCCACGGCTACTGGTTTCCCCTCACGGGTAGCAGCATCTTCCTGTACGCAAACACCACGCGCAAGCCCTTCGACGACATCCGGGTACGCAAGGCACTCAGCATGGCCATCGATCGCGAACTGCTGGTGGATGTAGCTCTGTATCGATATTCACGCCCCGCCGATGCCACCGGGCTCAGTGACGGCTACGCGGCGTGGCGCAACGACAGTATCGCGGCCAGTGGAGATTGGGTGAATTTCGACGTCGAAGCAGCCAACGCGTTGCTCGACGCAGCGGGATACGTCCGGGATGAAAAGGGAATGCGCGTGGGAGCCGACGGCAAACCCTGGAAGTACGATATTCTCACGGTATCGGGGTGGTCCGACTGGGTGCGCGCGTCCCAGGTAATCGCGCGCGGGCTGAGCGAGCTGGGAATCGACGCATCGGTGCGCACCGCCGACTTCAGCGCCTGGTTCCAACGCGTGCAGAACGGCGAGTTCGATCTGAGCATGGGTTGGTCGTTCGAAGGTCCAACGCCGTATCTGTTCTACCGCTGGCTCATGTCCACGGACACCGTGAAACCGATCGGCGAAGCCGCGCCCGGCAACTGGCATCGCTACGGAAGCCCCCGCGCCGATGCCGCTCTGCTGGCGTTCGAGAAAGAGGCCGACCCGGAGCTTCAACGCGCATTGAGCGACGAGTTGCAGCGCACCTTCGTGGAAGAAGCGCCCGCCATACCGTTGTATCCCAATCCTTCGTGGGCCGAGTACAACACGTCCCGGTTTCGGGGATTTCCCTCGAAAGCCTCGCCGTACGCCGACCCTTCGCCGAACAAGTTCGAACGCGGTGACGTGCTGCTCGTTCTCACCACCCTGGAAGCCAGGTAGGAGGCCCATGCGATTCATCCTGCGCCGACTTGGCTTCTATCTGGTTGCGGCCTGGGCCGCCCTTACCCTGAACTTCTTCCTGCCGCGGCTCATGCCAGGCGACCCGGCCACCGCGTTGTTCGCCAGGTTTCGCGGCCAACTGGCGCCCGAGGCCCTGGAAGCGCTGCGCGAAACATTCGGCCTTACCGATCAGCCGCTCATTGGCCAGTACTTCACGTACCTGAGCAATGTGTTCCGCGGCGAACTGGGACTGTCGGTGGCGTACTTTCCGTCTCCGGTGGCCGACGTCATTGGCGATGGCCTGACCTGGACCATCGTGTTGGCCGGATCCGCGCTGATCATCAGCTTCGTAATCGGAACCCTCTTGGGCGTGGTGTCCGCCTGGTGGCGACACAGCTGGATCGACACCTGGCTTCCCGCCACGTTCGCCTTCCTGGCCGCGTTTCCCTACTTCTGGCTGGCCATGGTGGCTTTGTACGTTCTTGGGTTCAAACTCAACCTGTTTCCGCTGGGTCACGCCTACGGTGACGACCTTACGCCGGGATTCAACTTCACGTTCATTGCCGACGTGGTGCGCCACGCCGCCCTTCCGGTGGGCACCGTGGTGCTGGCCACTACGGGCGGCTGGCTCATATCCATGCGCAACACGATGATCACGGTGCTTGGATCGGACTATGTGAACCTGGCCCGCGCGAAGGGTTTGTCTCCATGGCGCGTGGTGCTGCGATACGCTGCACGCAACGCGTTGCTGCCCAACGTCACCGGCTTCGGTATGGCCCTCGGGTTCGTTCTCGGTGGGTCATTGCTCACCGAGATCGTCTTCTCGTATCCGGGCCAAGGCTTTCTTCTGGTGCAAGCCGTGAGAAACCAGGACTACCCACTCATGCAGGGGATCTTTCTCGTGATCACGTTGGCCGTGCTGGCCGCCAACTGGTTGGTGGACCTCATGGTCCTTTGGCTCGACCCAAGAACCCGGGACACCGCCTGATGAAGACCACTTCCACCTCAGGCGCATGGGTCGCCGCGATCCGTCGCGATCGCAAGGCCACGTTTGGCGCCGTCATCCTCTCTATCTTTCTCCTGGTGGCCATCTTCGGCCCGCTGATCGCCGGTGACCCGCAGGCCCTGGTCGGCGTTCCTCTGCAGCCGCCCTCAAGCGAACACTGGCTGGGCACCACCGGTCAGGGTCAGGACGTGCTACGTCAATTGGTGGCGGGTACGCGCGTCTCTCTGGCCATCGGGTTCGCGGTGGGCCTGTGTGTAGTCGGGGTCGGGGCCATCGTGGGCGTGGCCGCGGGATTCTTCGGCCGTAGTGTCGACGCCGTCCTCTCGTTGCTGTTCAACGTCTTCCTGGTCATTCCGGGCCTGCCGTTGGCGATTGTGATCGCGGCCTACCTGCCATCGGGCCCTTTCACACTGGGGCTTGTGCTGGTAGCCACCGGCTGGGCCTGGAACGCGCGTGTTATTCGCGCGCAGACCCTGACGCAACGGAAACGGGACTTCGTGGCCGCGGCTGTCGTGGCTGGCGAATCGAACATCCGCATCATCACGCGGGAGATCCTGCCGACCATGACATCTCTGTTGGTTGCCCAGGTCATCAGCAGCACCGTGTACGCAATCGGCGCGCAGGTAGGACTGGAATTCCTGGGATTGGGCGATGTTTCGGCCATCACCTGGGGCACCAACCTTTACTGGGCCCAGAACGACTCGGCGCTGCTGACCGAGGCATGGTGGACGTTCGCGCCCACGGGCCTGTGCGTTGCGCTCGTGGGTTTTGGGTTGGCCATGCTGAACTCGGGCTTCGACGAGATCACCAACCCACGGCTCCAACTCGAAAGAGCCTGGCGGTCGCACCTCTTGGGCCTCGGGATAGCGCCGTCGCGATCCACGCCGGTGACGGTGGGCCATGAGTAACCCCATTCTTTCGGTACGCGATCTCTGCGTCGACTACATCACCGACGACGGACCCGTGCGCGCCATCGACCACGTGTCGCTGGACATCGAGCCCGGCGAAATCCTGGGCATAGCGGGCGAATCGGGGAGCGGCAAGTCGACCCTGGCCCAGGCCATCATGCGAACATTGCAGCCGCCGGCGGTCATTTCGCACGGTGAGGTGTGGTTCGAGGGCAAGAATGTCCTGACGATGAG
>JAJDAC010000057.1 GCA_029262065.1 Candidatus Krumholzibacteriota bacterium
GGGGGGGGGCGTGGGGGCTTGGGCCCCCCCACGCCGGTCACGACACGTAGTCTACCCGATGACACGGGCAGTTGGCCGCCATGGGTTTTCCGCGGCCAAGGAAAGCCGCATCAGAAGTCGCTCTTCACACGCCCGAACGAAACGGGAAACACCGCAATCGGCTGCTCGAATGGTCCGGGAAACAACTGATCGATCACGCCGTCGAAGTCCGTGTCGAGGCCCAGCCGAACGTCTATTTCGGTGTCGGCAAATATTTGGTCCGCAACGTACTGACCGATTGCCTGAAACTCGGCGTCGGCCGACGTAGGGTCAAAAAGCGCTGGAAGGAACCACATCCTCGCGGGCGTGAGAAGCACCCTTTGTTGTTCGGCCGGCGCGCCCAGTGGATACACGAATCTGTGCGATACCACGGCCAGACATCCAGAGCACTCTTCCTCCACAAGTGCGGTGCCGTTCCAGTACGTTTGAATCGTCGGGGCTGGTGGGTAGGGAACTTCGTTTTCGGCCCAGTACGCCGGTGGCGTCCGGGCCACCAGGCGCGGATTCGCGGCCCAGATCGTCGTGCTCAGCACGGACGAACAAAGGGCTACGGCGGCTAGAATCAATAGAGTCTTAGTCATAGTCGATCGCATGGAATTCTCCTGTCGGGGCTTTGGTGGGACTGGTTCAAACATCGGGATCCTGTCCACGGCAAGCAAGACTTTCCCCTCGATTCTCCGTTGCGAAACCGGACATTTGCGCCGATCCTACCGCGAGCAAGACCCAGGACCCCCAGCATCCGAGCCAATGTCATATGTCACAAACACCCTTCCGCATCGGCGCCGTCAGCTTCGCCAATACCATTCCCCTGATCGAGGGACTCGAGGGCGACCCCGCCGTGGAGATCACCCGCGATCTTCCGGCCCGGCTGGCCGACCTTCTATATGAAGGGCGCATCGACGTGGGGCTCATTCCCATCGTGGAATACCTGCGGGGCGTGGGTGGCGACATCGTGCCCGGCATCTGCATTGCCTCGCATGGTCCCGTGCGCACGGTGAAGGTGTTCTCGAAGGTGCCCATTGAGGAAGCCTCGACCATCGCCGTCGATCGTGGGTCGCGCAGCAGCGTGGCGATGCTGCGGGTGTTGCTGGCCGAGGTGCACGGTCGCTTTCCCGATTTCCACATCGTCGAGCCACGGCGCGACCACCTGTTCACCCACTTCGATACCGTGCTGGTCATTGGCGATCGGGCCGAGAAGGTCGACACGACCGATGTTCCGCACGTGGTGGATCTGGGCGCCTGGTGGACCGAATTCACGGGTCTTCCCTTTGTGTACGCGGCCTGGGTGCTTTCGCCCGATCTGTGCACCGAGGGCTCCCAACCTCGCCGGCGCGAGCTGATCGCCCGCTTGCAGACGGCCAAGGAAACGGGGCTGGCCGCGCTGCCGCGCCTGGCCGACCAGCTGGTGGCCGACCGGGCCGTGGATCGCGAAGAGCTATTGGACTACTGGCGCAATACCATCGGCTACGAACTGGATCAGCCCGAACTGGCTGGCCTGACTCGATTTGCCGAATTGGCCGCCAAACACAATCTGTCACCCGGACGGGAATCGGTGTCGCTGGCCAGTGCCTAGGGCCTGCTGTATCCTTTGGTGGCTATGACTTTCAGCAAGAACGCAGAACTCGACGAGATCCTCCAGCGCGCGGTTGAGGGCGAACGCCTCATGGGCGGGGAAATCCTCTATCTGTTCGACGAGGGCGATCTACACAGCCTGGGCCGGGCGGCCCACGAGCTACGCCTGCGGCGGTGTCCACCCGAGCAGGTGACCTACGTCGTCGATCGCAACATCAACTACAGCAACATCTGCTATGTCGACTGCAACTTCTGTGC
This sequence comes from Candidatus Krumholzibacteriota bacterium, assembly GCA_029262065.1. Classification (GTDB taxonomy): domain Bacteria; phylum Krumholzibacteriota; class Krumholzibacteriia; order JAJRXK01; family JAJRXK01; genus JAJDAC01. The sequence continues at coordinate 1,870 of JAJDAC010000057.1, forward strand.
GTTCTACGCCCACAAGAAGGACGACAACGCGTATGTCCTGAGCCAGGAGCAGATCCACGGCAAGATCGAGGAACTGCTGGCCATCGGTGGTACCCAGATATTGCTGCAGGGCGGGCACCACCCCAATCTGCAGATCGATTGGTACCAGGACATGCTGCGCGGCATCAAAGAGCGCTATCCCGTGCACATCCACGGCTTCAGTCCCAGTGAGATCAGCCATTTCGCCAAGATCTGGAAGATGTCGACCACCGAGGTTCTGCGCGAGTTCCAGGCCGCGGGTCTCGATAGTGTGCCCGGCGGCGGGGCCGAGATACTGAACGACCGCGTGCGTGACGTTTTGGCACCCACCAAGGTGGGCGCCGCGCGTTGGATCGAGATCATGGAAGAAGCGCATGCGCTGGGCATGCGCACCAGCGCCACCATGATGTTCGGCCACGTGGAAACGCTGCCCGAGCGCGTGGAGCACATCATTCGGGTGCGCGACAGTCAGGCGCGTACTGGCGGTTACACTGCTTTCATCTGTTGGACGTACCAGCCTGGGTTTACGCCCATGTCGGTGGAAAATCTGCCGTTGCTCGAGACCATTCCGGTCAGCGCGCACAAGGGTTCGCTGGATTACCTGAAGACGTTGGCCATTTCGCGCCTGGCTATCAACAACGTCGACAACTTCCAGAGTTCGTGGGTTACCCAGGGCAAGAAGATCGGTCAGCTCACGCTGTTCTACGGCGCCAACGATCTGGGCAGCACCATGATGGAAGAGAACGTGGTGTCGGCGGCGGGTGTTTCCTTCCGCCTCACGCGCGATGACATGGACGAGATGATCCGGTCGGCCGGTTTCCGGCCCGCGCAGCGCGACAACTACTACAACATTTTGCAAGCCGCGTAGGTTCGCCATGAGGTGGCGTGCGCGCGGCCTGTTGCTCTTGTGTGCCATGGGCGCAATGTCACTTGCGTGTGGCAAGTCGTCCGCGCCGCCCGACGTCATCCTCATCACCATCGACACGTTGCGCGCCGACCACGTGGGCAGCTACGGCTACGAAGCGGCCCAGACGCCCACGCTGGATGCGTTGGCAGCACGCGGAGTTCGTTTCGCGCAGGCAACGTCACCCACGCCCATTACATTGCCGAGTCACGCGACGATCTTCACGGGGCGATTGCCGGCCGAACACGGAGTACGCAACAACAACACCTATCGCCTTCCCGAAGGCATTCCTACTCTGGCCGAACAGTATGCGGCCAACGGGTACCAGACCGGCGCGGTCGTGGCCTCCATGCCCTTGAGTGCACGATTCGGCATGGATCGCGGCTTCGCTCACTACGACGACGAGTTCGACGAAAACGAACGTCGGGGAATCCATTTCGCGCAGCGCCCCGCCGATGAGGTACGGGCGGCGGCTGAAGCCTGGTTGCAGCAACAGGATTCGGAAGAACCCCTGTTCCTGTGGGTGCATTTCTTCGATCCACATCTGCCCTATGAGCCACCGTCCCCGTTCGCCGAACAGTTCGAGCCGGCGCTGTACGACGGTGAAGTGGCGTTTGCCGATCAGCAGCTGGGCCTCTTGCTCGAAGCCATGGATGCACTTCGTTCGCGCCCGCGCGTGGTGGCGGTTACATCCGATCATGGTGAGGGCTTGGGCGAACACCAGGAACCAAGCCACGCGTTGTTTCTGTACCAGACAACGTTGCACGTTCCGTTGATTCTGGCTGGCCATGGAGTGCCCGGCGGCAAGGTTGTCGAAACGCCGGTGGGGCTGGAGGGGCTGGCGCCCACACTCCTGGAGCTGTCGCATCTGGACGCCACGACGCTTGGTTCGTCGACCCCCTGGAACCTGGACCGCGTGGCCCCGGGTCGGCAGTTTTCCGAAACGCTGTACCCGCTGGAGGTGTATCGCTGGAGCCCGTCGTTCGCGCTGCGGCAGGGATCGCGCAAGGTCATTCGATCGGCCAAACCGCGTGCGTACGATCTGAGCGTTGATCCGGGCGAGCGCAGCAATCTCATGGAAGGCGAGGCTTTGCGACCGTGGATGGAGCGAATGCTCACGTCGCTCGATAGTATGGTGGCGGCGCAAAGCAGCGTGGCTCACGCGTTGGATGCCACGCGACAGCCCACGCCCGAAGAAACCGAGGCCCTGGCCGCGTTGGGCTACGCGGGCGGCGTACCCGCGGGTAACCTCGTGCGCGATGACGACCGTCTGTTGCGCGCCACTCGCGACTACCCCGACGCCAGCGATCGCGTCGACGAATTCCTGGCGACAGATCGCGCCAGTGCATTGGTGGGCGCGCAGCAATACGCGGCCGCGGTGGCGGTGCTGTCACCGGTGGTGGAGAAGAGCCCCGACAATGTCTGGGCGCGTATGTTGTTGGCGCAAGCACTTGGCAGTTCAGGAAACGCGCCCCAGGCGATTGCGCACTACGAGCATGCGGCAAACCTTCGCCCCGAGTGGCTCGAGGTGCAGCTCAACCTGGCGCGGTTGCAGCGACGCATCGGTGACGTGGCGCAAGCGGCCAAACACTACGAACGCTCCATAGAAATCGACCCCACGAGTCTGCCGGTGTTGATCGAGAGCGTGGGTTATCTACAGGAGGCGCGGCAGTTCGATCGTGCCGTGAATCTGCTACGCGCGCGCATGGACGGCAACTGGTCTGACGCCGATCGCGAACAGATCGCCGGTGCACTGGCGCGCTTGTATTTGCAGTTGAATCGTCTGGACGAGGGTAGGGACTACTTGCGTGCGAGTGGCGCCGCGCCTACCACCCGCGTGCTTGAAGCGCTTTACCTCCAACGAGAGGGCAAATGGGCCGAGGCGGCCACCCTGCTCAGCGACGAGGCGTTGGCTGACCATGGTGAGGCGCAGCAGTACCTTGGGTTTTCGCAGCAGGTGCTGGGCCAGGTGGACCAGGCGCAGCAAACCTACGAGCGCAGCCTGCAGTTCGATCAGAAGTTACATCTGTCGCACAACAACCTGGCCTGGATCCTGGCCACGGAGCGAGGCGAGGCACTGCGCGCGCTCGATCACGCCGAGAAGGCGTTGGCCCTGAACCCGGGCGAGGTCGAGTACCACGATACCTACCTCGAGGTACTCGAGCGATTGGGTCGCAACGATCTGGCCCTGACGCACCTGGTTGGGATTCAAAATGAGTTCCCCGGGCATACGGGGTTGGCTGCGCGGGAAGAGAAGTACCGACAGTAGGCCGAATTCGAGCACCTGGAATGTTGGCAAAGACCGCCCTCGAGTCGACATGCTTCCCCGGGCAAGAGCGGTGGGTATCGCCCAGCCGCTCCCACCCGGGTCATGGGTTGGTCAACTCAGGGTTCGTCCACCACGATCCATTCCAAACTTCTTGCCTGGGCGATGTAGTTGCTGGAAGCGAAGTCGATGCTTTGCAGCGCAGGTGCTGCGAGAGCCGTCGCCGTACCCAGCAACGTACCGCCGTCGTCGAACAAGAACGCGGTCGCGCCCGCGACGGTGTTTTCCACGCGCAATCGGTAGGCGTTGCACGGTAGGAGTACGCCTACAGTCGCGGTGTTTTGTGTATCCGCATTCAGTTGGAGTTCGCCTTGACTCACGCCAACAACGAATTCCCCGGTAACTCCATCGGATATTCCGAACTGGCCCCGGCCCCCCACGCTAGCGGTTTCCTGAGGACCAGGATAGAAGAGCGCCTCCAGCGTCCAGGTGACCCCGGCCGTGGCCACCGGGTGCGACGCAACGACCCCCGAGCTGAAATTGCCGTGCTGTCCTTCCAGAACCAGGCGCCCGTCCTGGGTCCATAGTTGCGGATCTCCGATTGCATGGACGCAAGATTCCTCGCTGGGGTCGTCGTTCGTGGACCGCTGCGCGGTCCAACCACCGGGCTGGACGCCATTGCTGGAAGCCAACAAAGGTACGGTGGGTGGGTTGATGCCGGCCCAGGGAAACGCGATGGATTCAACACCGTTGAAATCCGAATAGAATGTGTGGGGGCCCGGTGGAATGGGAATTGGTGAAGACACGCACTCGCAGTCGTTGGGAATGCCGTCCTGGTCAGCATCTGGCTCACAGGAATCTGGAGTACCGTCGCCATCGCAGTCGGACTCGCATTCGTCGGGGATGAAGTTGCCGTTGCAGTCGTCCGTGAGGCCGACGATGATTTCCAACGCGTCGGCAATTCCGTTGATGTTGCAGTCACTCTCGCACGGGTCGTCGACGCCGTTGCCGTTGCAGTCTTCGAACTCACCCACGAGGTTGCAAACCGCGGGTAAGTCGAAGTTTCCTCGGGCGTTGTCGGCCGCGACGCCCATCCACGGACTTTCGCCGGGTCCAAATACGTTGTCGAAGCGGGTGGTAAATTCCTCCCCACGCCCCGTGCTGGGGACAGCAGTTCCGTACTTCGTGCTCGCCACCCATCGCACGCGTGATTCGAACCCAGGCGGCTCTGTACGAGCCTGGAACGTGATGTCTTGGCCCGGAAGAATCAGGTCTTCGTCTGAACGATGACTGGTAATGCTCACGGCGTATGCATCGACGCGAATGCTTTGGGATCGGTTCGGTGGGCCAACATCGATGCGGTGGGCTCCGGGGTTCGCGAGCACGTGACCAATGTCGATTCCAAGGGCCACCGCCCGGCCGTCGACTCTTACCTCGGTGAGGTGCCCGAACTCTGCGGGCTCGGTCTGCGTGCGAATCCGGAGCTGGCGACCGACCGACGTCAGGTAGTGATCCAGCCCCACCATACTCACGTCGGCCACGCGTCCTTCATTGAAGAACAGATCCATCGACTCGGTATTGGTGAGCGTTCCTTCCCTGGCTCCAGGATCCCAGTCGAGGGCCAGTGACGTGGTCGCGATAGCAGAAGTCTCCTGCGCCACAACGACGATCGCGCATTCGACAAATGAAGACTCCAGACCGTCAGCCGTGCGAACCTCGGCGCTCACGGGCATCGAACCCACCACGTTGGTGGGGCAAACCGCGTAGGACACACCGTCGCCGGTACGCGTCTCGATGGCTCCGTTCCAACGTATCGATGCATCCATGGGTGCGGTGAACCGCAGTTCGAACGTCGCGTTGCGTGGCACCGCGAATCGTCGGCGCCCGTTCAACGAGTGCCAGGCGGTGGTCAGACCTTCGATAGGACCTATCTCGAGCCCAGTGGTTCGTTCCAACTCCACCGGCGCGGCCGGCGCAAACGGATCTTCCGGCAACAACTGGGGTTCCAGCGGCGCGCTCTGATCGCAGCCGAGCGCGGCCAGCAGGCAGAGGGCCGAAAAAGTCGTTGGTACGGAGCGATTTAGGTGTTTCATTGGCCATCTCCGTGGGGTTCGTGCTGGTATAGGAGAAGGACTGTTCGAGCCCCCCTGCCGATCGAATACGAACGTAATCGAAGAAGATTACAAATGGAAGCGAAAAGTGACCGCGCCACGTGACCGCGATTCGAATCGCAAGAAAATCTCCCTTAACAGCGTCCAGCACGCGTTTGTCACCATCATCTGGCCGCGACGCAAGCTCGTCCTGGTTGGGCTTCTACTGGTGGCACTGAACCGGCTGGCTGGGCTGGTGCTGCCGGGGTCCACCAAGTACCTGCTCGACGACGTCGTGGTGAACAAGAACACCGACATGCTGCGCACCCTGGTGCTGGTGGTGGGGCTGGCCCTCCTGGTGCAATCGATCACTTCGTACCTGCTTACGCGCCTGCTCAGCGTCGAGGCCCAGAACCTGATTTCCCAGCTGCGCGGTCAGATGCAGCGTCACATCTCACGTCTTCCCATTGCGTTCTTCGACAACACCAAGACGGGTGCGCTGGTATCGCGCATCATGACCGACGCCGAGGGTGTTCGGAACCTGGTGGGCACTGGTTTGGTTCAACTGGTAGGTGGCCTTCTGACGGCGGCGGTCTCTTTGGTGCTTTTGCTGCGCATCAACGCGCGGATGACGTTCTACGCGTTCATTCCGGTCGTTGTCTTTGGTCTCATATCGATGAAGGCGTTTGCCTACATCCGGCCGATCTTCCGTCGCCGGGGCGCCATCAACGCCGAGGTCACCGGGCGACTCACCGAGACGCTCAACGGAATTCGCGTCATCAAGGGTTTTCACGCCGAAGATCAGGAAGATCGGGTCTTCGCCGACGGCGTGCACCGCGTTTTCAACAACGTGCGGGAATCGCTGACCGCCACCAGCCTGGTCACCAGCTTCGCCACATTGCTCATGGGGCTTACCAGCGTGATCATCATGGGTGTGGGTGGCGCCATGATCATTCGAGGCGAAATGACCGTCGGCGATTTCGTGGCGTTTACTCTGTACCTGGCGTTCCTGGTGTCGCCGATCGTTCAGATGAGCAACATCGGTACACAGATGACTGAAGCGTTTGCCGGACTGGATCGGATGGAAGAGATCCTGTCGATGGAGCGTGAGGGCGAAAACGAGGGCCGTACCGTGGTGTTGACTGACATCCGCGGCGATATCGAATTTGACTCGGTGTCCTTCGCCTACGATGTGGGCAAGCCCGTGTTGCACGATGTGAGTTTCACCGCCGCGGCAGGAACGGTGACCGCGCTGGTGGGATCTTCGGGGTCGGGGAAGTCCACGGCGGCGGGGTTGGCGGCGTCGTTTCGCAAGCCGATCTCAGGGGCGGTGCGCATCGATGGACACGACCTGGCCACGGTGGACCTGGAGAGCTATCGACAACATCTGGGAGTGGTGTTGCAGGACGAGTTCCTGTTCGAGGGAACGATCCGCGAGAATATCCTCTTTGCCCGGCCGCAGGCCAGCGAAGGCGATGTGCAAGAGGCCGCCCGCGCCGCCTACGTGACCGAGTTCACCGACCGATTCGACGAGGGACTCGAGACCCTGATTGGGGAGCGAGGCGTGAAGTTGTCCGGCGGCCAGCGACAACGCGTTTCCATCGCGCGCGCCATACTGGCCGATCCGAGAATCCTCATACTCGACGAGGCGACCTCGAGCCTGGACACCGAGAGCGAAGCGCTCATCCAGGAGAGCCTGAACCACTTGATGCAGGGTCGTACGACCCTGGTCATTGCCCATCGTCTTAGTACGATTCGCCGCGCCAACCAGATTCTGGTGTTGGAGAGTGGGCGAATCGTCGAACAGGGATCGCACGAGGATCTGCTCGCCAAACAAGGTCGCTACCACGACCTGTATACCTATCAAGCGCGTATCTAGGGCTGATTGCAAGGCGGCTTTGAAATATCCTATTCCCGTATGAACGTCCCCGCGCGCAGTTCCCGCCACGCCTGATTCAGCTCGGCTTCCGTGTTCATTACAATGGGTCCGCGCCAGGCGACTGGCTCGCGCAGAGGCTCGCCCGAAACCAACAGGAAGCGTGCTCCTATATCACCCGACTCGACGACAACTTCGTCGCCGCGATCGAATGTTACCAGCGAGCGATTGTCGGCGTACTCGCTCATGGGCTGACCGTGGTGGCTGGGCGGCTCGACGCGGACGGCGCCCGGTTCACTGGCTGCGTGGAAGCGGGCCTCTCCCTCGAACACGTAGGCGAATGCAGTGCGGGAAGTTTCGACCGGTAGAGATCGCTTCGTATTCGCGGGAAGGCTTACGTCGAGATATCGAGGCTGAGCGGCCACGCCGTCCACGGGTCCACGTTGTCCCCAGAATTCACCGCATACCACGCGTACGGCGGTGCCGTCGTCGTCGGTCACGGTGGGGATATCCTTCGACAGAACGTCCTGGTAGCGCGGTGCGGTCATCTTCAGGGAACTGGGTAGATTGGCCCACAACTGGAACCCGTGCATGCGCCCCTGTGCGTCGCCGTGCGGCATCTCCTGATGGAGAATTCCGCTCCCCGCCGTCATCCACTGCACATCACCGGCACCGAGCGAGCCTTCGTTTCCCAAGCTGTCGGCGTGGCTGACATTGCCTGCCAACACGTAGGTGATGGTCTCGATGCCCCGGTGCGGATGCCAGGGGAAGCCTTTCTCATACTTGAGGGGATCGTCGTTGCGGAAGTCATCGAAGAGAAGAAATGGATCGGTTGTGTCCGTGTCGCCAAATCCAAACGCACGATGCAAATGGACGCCGGCTCCCTCCATGGTGGGTTGGGCTTTCGATATGGATTTCATGGAACGCAAGGTGGCTTTCTCCTTGGGGTCATTGTCCCAGACAATATACACGATCGCTCAGCGGGGCAGCCAATGCGCCCTCCCGCCGGTGCGATCGGTTTGGCGGGATCATCGTAGCCGAACGTGAATACGATTCGGTTCTTCGGTTTCCACTCCAGGATTTCGCCCGAGGCGGTGGAACCGTCGGGGTAGCAGATTCGGACCGCGCCGCCGGCCCGCGCCTGAATGCTTGATCCGTCGCCCCACCAACGCGCGAAGCGAACGGTGTCTTCGAAGTATCGCCACACGGTCTCGAGCTGCGCGCGGATAAGAAGGTCGCGCCCGACCCGAAAATTCATTGGTTCCATGAACTTTCCTCACCTGGAGTCTTGGTGTTGCTCGTCCTCGGCCAGCTGTTTGAGTTCGTCGAGGGCCACGCTCCACATTTCCTCGAGCCACGTGCCCAAGGTTCCCATGGCGTCCCGGTTGGCGGTGTAGAGCCGCCGCCGCCCGTCGGCACGGACCGACACCAGGTTGGCCTCGCGAAGCACCCGAAGATGTTGAGAGACCGCACCGAATGTCACGTCGGCCAAGAGGGCGTGGATCTCCCCGGCCGCCCGTTCGTGTTGCCAGACCAAGCGCAGGGCTTCCCGTCGTCTTGGTTCGGCTAGGGCGTGAAGTATCGCATCCATAGCCTATACTTTAGTAAATACTAAAATATTGGTCAAGCCGCCCTTTTCCGCCCGCCGCGCTATCGGAAGGGCCGCCTGGGGTGGAGGGGATCGTGCGGCGTAAGTATACTTCCCGCTGTTCGTTTCACATCAAGCACACAAGGAAGCCTCAGGAATGTCGTTCAACCTATCCACGCGTTCGTTCACCAAGTTGCTCGATTTCAGCCCGCGCGAAATCCAATACCTGCTCGACCTGTCCCGGGACTTGAAACGGGCCAAGTACGCCGGCACCGAGCAGCAGTCGCTTCGGGGCAAGAACGTCGTTCTGATCTTCGAGAAAACGTCGACGCGCACGCGCTGCGCATTCGAAGTGGCCGCCTTCGACCAGGGTGCGAACGTTACGTACATGGGCGGCGGATCCCAGATGGGTCACAAGGAAACGGTGAAGGACACCGCGCGTGTCCTGGGCCGCATGTACGACGGCATCGAGTTCCGCGGCTACCGGCAGTCCGACGTGGAGGACCTGGCCAGGTTCTCAGGGGTTCCGGTCTGGAACGGTTTGACCGACGAGTTTCATCCCACGCAGATCCTGGCCGACTTCCTGACCATGCAGGAATACGGCCGAGGCAAGGAACTACATCAGATCAAGTTCGCGTACCTGGGCGATGCCCGGAACAACATGGGCAACTCGCTCATGGTCGGCGCCGCGAAGATGGGTATGGATGTACGCCTGGTGGCGCCGAAGCAGTTCTGGCCCACCGACGATCTGGTGAATCAGTGTCGGGACATCGCCCGCGAAACCGGAGCGGTCATCTCCCTGACCCATGATGTCGCCGCTGGCGTCAAGGACGCCGACTTCCTCTACACCGACGTCTGGGTTTCCATGGGTGAAGCCAAGGAAGCCTGGGCCGAGCGCGTGAAACTGATGCAGCCCTACCAGATCAACCTGGATGTGATCGCCAAGACCCAGAATGCCGACGTGAAGTTCATGCACTGCCTACCGGCGTTTCACAACAATGAGACCACGGTCGGCAAGGAAATCGAGGAGCAGCACGGGCTGAACGGGCTGGAAGTAAACGACGATGTGTTTGAGTCGGCGTACAATATCTCGTTCGAGCAGGCCGAGAATCGCATGCACACGATCAAGGCCATCATGGTGGCGACCATGGGCTAGCTAGCGCTGTCGAGCCCACTCGCGTGCAATGTCTCCAATGCGGTCCTCGCGTTGGGTCAGCTGGGGCAGCAGCGCAGCCGCGTCATCATTTCTGTCTCCGTGAACATACGCCACGTACGAGACGCACAGACCATGGCCTCGCCACGGCTCGGGGATCGCTGCCAGGTCCAGGGAAGCCAGGACATCGATAGCGCCGACCGGGTCATCGGCGTGGGTGAGGGCCGACGCAAGGTAGATCCGGCGCAGGGCTTCCATGGGCTTTGCGAACTCGCTACCTTGCAATGTGGAAGCTGCTTGCGTGTAGCGCTTGGCCTCGTAGTGCGCGAGGGCCGCTTCCAGTCGGGCGATGTCGCCGGTGTCAGATCGAAGCGGCTCGAGGACATTGGCCACGGGAAGCCGGTATTCGATGGGTTCGGACGCTCCGAACTGCCACAGCAATACCATGGCCAACACCGCGGCGGCCGCGCCAGTCCAGGTTGCGTAGCGTGGCCAACGCCGCCGTAAGGGAGCGGGAAGTCGGTGGACAGCCGCGGGCGCTTCGCTGCGGGCGAGTTCCAGTTCGGCCGAACGCAGGCGGACGACTTCCGCGCATGATTCGCAACGGGCAATGTGATCGGCAAGCTCCGACCGTAGCGGTTCTTCCAACAGGCCGTGAACCAGATCGACGACATGATCGGCCTCGAGATGCGTTTCACGATTCATGGTCACTCCCCGGGTCCTGGGCGAAATTCACGCGGAATTCGCGCCAGAGCGCGCCGAACGTGCCCTGTGGCAGTTCCTTGGTTTCAAACCCCTTGTCCGCCATGCACGCGGACAACTTCTCGCGCGCGCGTAGCAGCGCGACGTCGACGGTGTTTGCGGAGCAATTCACCTCGGGATGATCGGCGATGGAGCGGCTGTTCATGTCATAGAACAGGCGGAAAAACAAAATGGTCCGACTCCGTCGCTTCAACCCACGAAAACACTCGATCAATCCGTCCACGAATTCGCTTCGTTCTACTGTCTGCTGGGGCGAGGGACTTGTATCGGTCAGCACCATTGTCGGCACTTTCTTATCGGGGTCGTCGGACGACTCCGCGAATTCAACCAGATCCACGCGGCCCTGCCGCCGAAGCTCATCGACCAGACCGTTGCGGGCAGTCGTCGACACGAACGCGGCAATCCGGCCGGGCGCGTCCAGAAAGGGGCGCCATTCTCCGGTATCGGCCCGGCGCATCAAATCTGACGCCTTCTGTGAAACCAGGTCCGCGTGGGTATCGGGGTCGATGCTCCCCATACGACTCGCGTGCAGGTGGGCGTAGTGCGAAAGGGCGGTGTGCAACAGGCCCCAGATCTGCTCGAGCAGATGGTTGCGGTGCTTGCGCGGGGAGTTCGCTAGAGCTTGGCTGATGTCAGCCAGCCGCTGCGGCCACTTGAGTCTCGAATCGCTGTGCATCGATCAAATGGCTTTCGGACCAGGGGCTCGTCGAGTGTAGCGCCCGCGATAGTGCGGTACAATACGACCATGATCGGGGGCCCTTTCAAACTGCTGTTTCTACTGGCCGCGATCATGCTCGCGGCTCCGCCCGTTCTTGCCGAGACCCTGCCGCCACCGCTCCAAACCCTCGCGGCTGCGCGGGACGAATACCTCGACGACTGGGTCTTCGTATCCGCGCTAATATCCGCCTCGGATCTGCTGGCTGCCTGCAACCGGCAGTTCGGCCCCGCGGACCCACGCACCGTGGAAGCGTACTTCCGGACCGGTATGGTCTTCCACCGAATCGGCCGGGCTCGCGTGGCCGAGCGGATCTACGACCGCGCACTGCGTTGGATGCGACAACGAGCTCAGCCCAACCACGAGTTGTGGCTGGAAATGCTCGAGCGGCGGATGGTGCTCACGAAGGAACTGCGAATGGGTCCGGAAATCATGGCTGACGCACAGCCGATGTTGAATCGAGCCATGGAATTGTTGGACCAAGGAAGCCTGCGGCGGACGAGCATCCACGCCGATCTTCTGCAGAGTTGGGGCAACATCCTGCGGCGATCGCGTCGGGTCGATGAGGCTGCATTACGCTACGAGGAGGCGGCTGAGATCCGTCGGAACGTCTCGCCGAATGGAACCCTTGCGCTGGCCGACAACCTCATCTGGCTCGCTCATCTCTACTCGAGCCGGCCGGACAACGCCGAGCTGGTGGAGCAATGTCTGGATGAGGCGCAACGGATCCTGGTGGCGCTCAAACGCACCGACCATCCGCTACAGGCGACCCTTCTGCACTACCGCCTGCGAAGGCTCATGTCCGTGGGTGACGATGCCGCGAGCCGGGAGCTGATTGACCGACTGCGGCCGTTCCAGCCCCGTACCGATCAGGCCCTGCCGCCCGGATTCGGGCACCGTTTGGTTCCGGTGCACCTGCAATCCGAAGCCGAACTCGACCTGGTCCAGGGTCATTTCGACCGTGCCTTCGAATCGTTGGCGGCAGTCGCGGGGCTCATTGCGACCGAACGGACCTATACGGGGCGCCATGTGGCCAGCCTCGTTCAGCCGTCCGCATCGCGGGAACTGCTCGCGCTGGAACCCTTGCCTGGCCGCCACGAAGGCGTGGGTGTCGACGCACGTGAGGTTCGTCGAATCGAACTCGAAGCGGCGCTGACCGGTGTCGAGCATGAGGATGGCGTGCATCGCACGTCCGACGGTGACTCCCTGATGCTTCGGCTTCAAGGTTGTCTCGACGAACGTACGGCGATCGTTGGATGGGTCCGGACCAAACTGCGGGATCCGGCCACGTGGGGAGTTGTGGTTCGCAACCGGGGCTCCGCGCACTGGGTCAAGATTCAGCATCCGATTCCCAGGAGTGTCGTCGAATACCGCTCAGCGCTTGAACATGCCAGTCAATGGCCGACGCGAATCGACTCAGACCCGCAGCTGAACCAGCTCGAGGTAGCCATTGGCGAAAGTTACCTGCAACCGCTTCTGGACCGGTTGGAGGGAGTTGATCGTATCGTCTGGATGCCGTTTGGGGAAACGCTTCGGCTTCCCGTCGAGAGCCTCAGGCTTCCCGATGGGACGCCGTTGGGGCTTGCGTTCGAGAGTGTGTACGCGCCGTCGGCGGAGGTGTTCGTGGACCTGATGAGCCAGCCTTCACGATACCCCAGATCCCTGTTGGTGGTGGCCGACCCCGTGTTCTCGCCCGTCGATCAAGCGGGTGCCCCAGAATTGCTCGTGGATGCAAACACCATCGTTGGACCGGACGTGCTCCGGAGCGTGCTCGATGGTGAAAGAGACTTTGCCAGCCTACCCAGGTTGGCGTCGACCTGGCTCGAGGCCGAAGCGGTTGCGGGTTTGTTCGATGAATCAACCGTGTTGCGTCGCGCCCGGGCGACCGAGAGTACGCTCACCGACATGGGCCTGGGCAAGACGCTTCAGGCCTTCGATGTGATCCACATTGCTACGCATGCGCTCTTCAATCGGCTTGCGCCGTCGGCCTCGGCGTTGGCTTTGACAGCCGATCGGGTTGTCGGTCGCCAGGCAAAGTCGGCATTCGGGGATGGACTGCTCAGCGCCCGCGAAATTGGACTTTCGTGGTCGCTGGATGCAGACCTGGTCACGCTCAGTGGTTGTCAGACTGGGTTTCAGTCCTCCTTGAGTCGCGAGGCGGGAATTGGCTTCCTTGCGCCGATTCTCGAGGCCGGTGCGCGCGCTTTGCTCATGAGTCGCTGGAAGGTGCACGACCACGCTACGTATCTGTTCATGAGGCGCTTCTACGAGAACCGAACCGGCCGCTATCGCGACGCGCGACAGGGCAGCGTCGGCGATCCCATGAGCAAGGCGGGTGCTCTACGTGAGGCGCGGTCGTGGCTTCGTGCGCTCGAAGCCGATGACGGCACTACGCCCTACTCGCACCCCGTCTACTGGGCCTCCTTCTTCCTGGTCGGTGACCCCCGCTGAAGGTCCCTTGCGCTTTTGTGTGTAAGTTCCGCGGCTGATCTCCGATCCCTCCACAGAGCGACGAATCTCATTTTTCTGTTCATGTCTGCCCGACAGGAGGGCCCGGTATGCGCTCATTCGATCATCGGACGAGCTGGTTGCTCGCAATTCTTGTGGTTCTTGCCTTTCCCCTGCTGATTCCGTCGCCAGCGCGTGCGGTCTCGGATTGTCTGTGCAATGCCCAGTGGAAGATAGAGCAAGGCTATGTGGGGCCTGCTCTACGCTACGGGGCTGCGATGGCCCACGACGCGGTGAGTGGGATGACGATCATGTTTGGAGGACGCAACGAGAAGGAACTCGCGTTGGACGATACCTGGCAGTGGGATGGAAATAAGTGGACCCAACTCAATCCGACCCCGAGTCCGCCCGCACGGTCGCAGCACGCGATGGTCTACGACGCGTCGCGCCAGGTCATCGTGCTCTACGGCGGCTCCAATGCTGGGGTTCGCCACGCCGATACGTGGGAGTGGGATGGTGCCAATTGGAGTCAATCTCCGGCGCCAGACGCGGGGGCCCACGACCGCTTGGGAATGGCCTACGACCCCGTGAACCAGGTCGTGGTGAAGTACGGGGGTGACTCGGGAAGCGGACGCTCCAACAAAACCTGGGAATACACGGGCACCAGTTGGGTGATCACGTCCAATATCAGTCCGCCGGGCTCGCGTTCGCACCACGCCATGGCGTTTGATCCCATCTCGAACCGGGTCATCATGTTTGGTGGCGTCAAGCCGGGCGGCATCAAGCAGAGCGATACGTGGTCATACGACGCCGCGACCGATACGTGGACCGAGCTCCTCATTGCGGGGCCGTCCGCGCGTGGCTTGCACTCGCTGACGCTGGAGGAATCGTGCGACGCACTGATTCTCCAGGGCGGGCTGGGTGACCCGAATACCCTTGGTGACACGTGGCGATTCGAGAACGGTGCATGGTCAGAGGTAACCTACAGGGTTTCCAGGGCCCTCGGCGCTCGTGAACGCCACGCGGTTGCGTACGATGCAACAACGGACCGGTTGCTGTTGTTCGGGGGCCGTGATGCATCCAGCGGTCACATTGGCAAGATGACCTGGGCCTATGACTGTTGGACCGGCCGCAAGCTCGCGGGGCTGGCATCGGGTTACGAGCATATCTCGATCGGTAGCGCCGACGTGGAACCAGATTCGCAATCGGCCGCGTTCTACGTGCACAACATCGGTAGCAGTGGTCTGGACGGAGTCGCGGTGTGGGTTGGAGAAACCGACGGATACGGCATGTGCTTCGATCCCCCGTTGGAAGGCGTCGGCGCCAAGCGTTCCGATGTCTTCACGCAAGTGGGAAGCACCAACAATGAAGTGGAAGACGAGCAGTTCATCGCCTTCACTGGCTCTGGGGGTGGAGGCAGCTGGAACCTGGGTATCGACTTCTCCAACCTGGGCGCGTCGGGATACAACGTTCACATCTACGACGGCGATACGCTGGTGCATAGTCAGTTCGGCCTGACCAACGGATCCGAGGAAGTGACGTTCGGTGCGGCGATCGGTGAGATTCTGTCGATCGTGGACGAGGGCGAGTACTGCAAGGTGGTTTCACCACCCGATAGCGTAACCAGCGTTACCGTCATGGTGCTCGGGCAGCCGTACGTTGGGGACAAACTGGTGTTCAAGCCGGACGCCGCGCTCATTGCGACGACGTTCGTCAGTGGTGAGACGCTTACCACTACGCTGAACGAAGTGACAATCTCATGCGCGTACTCCCGCTTTGCGGACGCCCGGGCGGTGGGTTCCAACGGGTCTTTCCTCGAGGGAACCGACAGCGGCGCGGAACTGGCTATTAATATTCCCGAGGCTATCAGCTCCGATAACTTCGCGGGTGTGACACTCGCGTGGGAACCCGAGGGCGGCTGCGACCAGGGGCTCTCGACGGGGTGGAATGATCTGAGCGCGGATGTCGCAGTTGGGGATGTCATGCGCTTTGAGGCGACCGGTGACATGGGTGGCGTGCCGGCTACGCCACTGGGCAGTCTGGAAGTCGAAGTCCAGGCCCTGGCCGGAACGGCGCCAACACTGCAATACGACGCCGACTACTCGGATGTGGGAAGCGTTACGCAGCGTATCCAGGTGTTCAACCTGGGTTTGCTGGTACAGGAATTCATAGGGCACGCAGGACCGTTCACGGTCGATGCGCCGACCATGCCCTCGGGCTGTGGCAAAGAGCTGGTGAACGTGGGTGGCTGGGACACGGCGTGCTACCGGACCAACTTTCCCGCGGGGTCGTCGCTGACCCTGGGGGGGATTGCCGGCACCAAGCGGTCACTTACTTTGCCGGGCGATGAAATCGCGGTTCTGGCCGAAGCACCGGCTGGGGCCGTGAGCAGGCTCGAAAGTTTCTCGATCCTGGGTAGCGCCGATTTCCCCACCATAAGCTTGAACATGGCGTCCCCGACTGGTACGCCGGTCGGGGTATTGCCACGGTTGCTCTTGCGCCTGGATGACCCGCAGCCCAATCCCTTCAACCCCGAGGTGCGAATAGGTTTCGTGAATCCCCAACGGGGCCTGGTTTCGGCGGCGGTGTATGACATTTCGGGGCGCCGTGTACGACAACTCATGGCGCCGGGCCGCATGGAAGCGGGTCCTCAGTTCTTGCGCTGGCGAGGCATTGATGAACGAGGTGCCGCGGTGGCCAGTGGCGTGTACATCTTTCAGGTTCGCGCCGGGAATCAGGTACGGGCCGTCAAGGCAACGTTGGTCAAATAGTAGGGTTCGGGCGAAGGCGGGAGCGAGCGGCGGCGTGGAAACACGTCGCCGCTCCGAGTATCCTGCTCCCGTATGTATGCGGGAGGAAAGAATGTGCAATTCATGCTGGAGACCGATTTCGTCCAGCTCGACAAGTTGCTCAAAGTCTGTGGGCTTGTAGCAACCGGTGGCGAGGCCAAGATGGCGATCCAGGATGGCGCCGTAACGGTGGACGGGCAGGTGGAGACGCGGCGCGGGCGCAAGGTCGGTCCCGGGATGCGTGTCGAGTTCGCCGGTCAGTCGGTGGATGTGCTCGGGAAAGTGTGATTCCCTTCATCGGAAAACAGCAACTGCAGGTAGTTTCTGTAATGTCGCGTTTGCTCGGCGATCGTGTCCTTGCCATCGACGGTGCGAGCCAACACGAAAGCGCCTTCGAACACCACGGTAATCATGTCCGCCAGGCTGTCGAGGTCGACATCTACTTTCGGCGGGTGCGCCTGTGCGACCGTACGAAGTTTGTGGCCCAGCATTCGGCGCCAGTTCAGTAACGCGTTTTCGATAACCGACTGGGTTTCGGGGTCGAACAAACCGTTTTCCCAACAGTAGGTTGCAAACAGGCAGTTCGGCTGCGCCTGGTTGTCGAGCTGTTCGGCGATTTCAATCATCAGTCCCACGAAGATGAACAATTGCTGTCGCGGGTCATCACTCAGTTTCTCGGCCCTCTCCATACTGGAAACCAGAACTTGTTCGTCGCTGGCGGCAAAGCGGTCGATGAGCGCGCGCGCCAGTTCGTCCTTGGTCTTGAAGTGGTAGAAGAACGTGCCTTTCGACATGCCCACGCGCGCCAGGATCTGATCGATAGACGTGGCGGCGAAGCCCTTGGCGTTGACCAGTTCCTCGGCGGCGTTCAGCAGCCGGTCCCGGGTAGGTATTTTGGTCTCGGGTGACATCGTGACCTCTTTTGTACAGACCAGTTGGGCCCATTTTTTTGGGTATTCTCGTTGAGAATTTCCCTAAGCCACATTTTAACATCTATTTACGGATCTGCAACGCCGGATCGCTCGCCCTTGCGGTAGCTTTTCGCTTGTTTTATTATACCGACTAGTCGGTTTAGATGATCTCAGGTTTCTGGAGGGACTTTCATGGCATCTCAGACAAATACCGGTTCGGTCGCGACCGGACGGCGAATCCTCGCCGGAACCATCTCGATGACGGCGACCGTCGTCTGGACGCACGCGGTGGCCGCGGTTTTGGCTGGCGTAGTGGGCTCGGACCCGCATGTGCTGTCCGAGGTGGCGCCCGAGTTGACCGTGGCCGCGTTGGTCACCGCGCTCGCGGGTGTTGCGGGCGGATCCTCCATCAGGAGGTCGGCCACTCTGGCGCTCATAGCCGGGTACGCCGGCGCCGCGCTGGTTGCTCTGTCGCTGAGGAGCGCCATGTTTCCCGCCCTGGCCTTGGTCCCGGCGGGAGTTGCCGCCGCAGTCCTTGGGGCCTGGATGACTGGACGCGGAACGGAATGGCTGAAACTTCGCCAAGTGCCACGTGGCGCGGTCGTGGCGTTGTGGGCATTGGTGCTCGTGGCCAGCGTGGTGCAGTACGCGCGGCTTTCCACGTTCATCGCAGACAAGGAATCGAGCTGGTTCCTTAGCACGACGCATCCGTTCTTTGCCAAACATGATTGCGCCAACGCTTACATCTACGGCGCGGAACTAAGCCGACGAGGCGCGGACAACGTGTACGACCCGGCCCACTACCCCGGACTGAACCCACAAGCCGAACCGCACACGGAAGTGGCGGGGCTCGAACCAGAAGATCCATTCCAGTACGCGCCACAGTTCCTGCTTTGGCCGCGTCTGGCCCTGGCCGCGTCCAATGACTATGACTTGATTCAGCCCGTCTGGTTCGCCATGAACGTAACGTTGGGTTTCGCGGCCATGCTTTTTCTGGCGGCGTGGATCGGTGGCCCCATCGGCGCGTACGCCGCATTCCTGGCCCCAGTGGTCATGGCGTCGTTTCCCGTTCTGCACAACTTTCAGTACGGCCAATTTCACTTCGCGGCGGTCGCGCTGGCGGTTCTGGGTCTGCTTGCGTTCCAACGCGGACGTTCGGCCTTGGGCGGAACGCTATTGGCGGTATCGATCCTCTCCAAACTCTTCCCCGGACTGCTCGTCATCTATCTGGCGGCCCAGCGTCGCTGGCGTGACTTGGCCTGGACCGCCATGGCCGGGACGGCGGTGACGGTACTCGCCCTTGGCGTGCTGGGTACTGCGCCGTTCGTGGCGTTTTTCGAGTACCACCTGCCGCGGTTGAGCGACGGAAGTGCCTTCGCATTTGGCGAGGCGTGGCCCGAAGTCGCGGACCTGCTGACGGCCGGCAACCAGGGCATCTACGGAATCGCCCAAAAGCTCGAGGCTCTGGGCGTACCGGGCGTGGGCGCCGCCGCAACTGGCGTGGCGACCGCCGGGTTCGCCGCCCTGCTGGCGGCGGCCGCGGCCCTCCTTGGTTTCCGAGCCATCGGGACCAGCCGGGCGGCCACCGGCGCCGTCTGGGTAGGTCTTCTGGGGCTGGCCTCGCTGAGCAGTACCGGGGCCTGGGCGGACTATGTGCCCCTTACGTCGGTCTGGCTGCTTTCAATGCTCCTGCCCATGGCTCGTGCCCACCCGAAGTTGTTGGCCGGACTGGGTTTGGCGGCTTTCATGCAGTTCACCCTGGTGGGTACCATGCCCATTGGCGGCTGGTTTGACCCAGATTGGGCCATTCCGCTGTCCTTGGTGGGAGCAATGGCGTTGTTGGCCACCCTGGTGGGGGGGGTCGTGCCCGCGGGACTTGAGGCCGGATGGCTTCGAGGAGGTACCACCTTGTGGAGCCCGTGGCACAGGGTGTATTCTCACGAGGCAAATTAGCTCGCCTACGCACGCGTGGGGCGACCATGAAATTGCCTGGCATGACCAGGCCCAGAGATTCCCCCGACACCCGGGGGAAAATGTCCGGCGCAGGCCGGACTTGCATAGGGCGCAGGGGCCCATCCGATCCTCGGAATGAACCTGAGCGCTTTGGATGAACCAGCGTGGCTGGTTCTTGGAGAACAAAAAACGTGAAGAAGCTTTATGTGGGCAACCTGCCCTTCAGTGCCACCGATTCTGACGTAAACGAATTGTTCAGCAAGCACGGCACCGTGAATTCGGTTGCGCTGATCAACGACCGTGAGACTGGTCGTCCCCGCGGATTTGGATTCGTGGAGATGGATGACGACGGCGCCCAGGCGGCAATTTCCGCTCTGAACGGTCACTCGATGGACGGACGTGACCTGAAGGTCAACGAAGCCCAGGACAAGCCTCGTCGCACCGGTGGTGGCGGCGGCGGCGGTGGCGGTGGATACGGCGGCGGCGGCGGCGGCGGCAACCGCTGGTAGTTGCTCTGCTCCACAACGCTAGAAAAGAAAACCCCGCTTCCGAAAGGAGGCGGGGTTTTTATTTGTCCCGGTTCGCGCGTGGGTCAGAGCGTCACTTCTTCTGGACCCATTCCCTGTGGCGTGTAGTCCAGGTCGGTGGTCATGAGAAACTTGTCGAACTCGAATCCATCTTCTCGCTGCGAGAAGCGAATGATGTGTTCTCCCGTCGTATCGATATCCACATAGATCGACCCGCGACATCCCGCGGTCTGGCCGCACGAATCCCGCTGGGAATTGGCCCAGGTCCATTCGAACTTTCCCGACGTCCACTGGATGCGCTCACCCGAACCGGGCCATGTGTCGTCGACACCCAGGTGCAGGCCGTTGTCTTCGGTTCCGGTGCTGTGCGCGCGCACCCATACATAGTACCGGCCGGTGGTTTCGAAGTTCACGCGGTAGGAAACGGTGGGACCCTGACCCGGCGCACTGAAGAAGGCTCCCGGTCCGATCGGGTCGGCGTGGGTGACGCGGGTGTCCGGAAGGATCTCCAGGTAGGCTCCTCCGCTGGAGTCTTCCACGTGCTCGCCGTCGGGGTCGGGCGAGATGTTGGGAATCTCTCCGGCCTGTGTGAGTACCCAGTCGCGCGGATGTCCACGTAGGTCCACCGCGAAGTAGTGCTCGGCTTCCACCGCCACCAATCCGTCGCGCTCCTGAAACGTCAGTTCGCTCGGCGGGTCATCGTTGGGCGGGTCATCGTTGGGTGGATCGTCGTTCGGCGGGTCGTCGTTGGGCGGGTCAAGCTCGATGAGCGCTTCCGGATCCACCACCTCGCAACCGGAAACAGTGATCCAGGTGATCAGGGCCAGGGCCGCTATGGCCATCGCAAACAGGCGTGTCGACATTCGTGCTCTTCCTTTGAGAATGACCCAAGGTTGCTGGGCTCGCTTGCACGTAGCAGAGGTCGTGCCGGACACACGGGGAACGGGGCCCGGCTTTCCACGCGCGGAGAGTAGTTCCCCGTGAGGGAACGATCATCAACTCTCTGGAGACAAGAAAGGAGGACACCCCGAAGGGTGCCCTCCCGTACCCGACCCCGTCGGCAGGCGAGGTCGAGGGGGGTGTTGCCGGTCACTTGGCCAGAACCAGCTTCCGTGATTCCACCGCGCCGGTCGAAACCAGGCGTAGCATGTACACGCCGCTGGCTACCGACGCGCCGTTGTCGGCCGTGCCGTCCCACATGAGCGAATGACTCCCGGCCGCGACGTCCGCGTCGAGCAGCGTACGCACCGTGCGTCCGCGCAGATCGTAGACGTGAGCGGTGACCTGGCCGGGGCGCTCCACCGAGAAGTCGACCTGCGTGCGCGGATTGAACGGGTTGGGATACGCGCTACCTACCTGCATGACGGCGCGAGCGGTGGTGGGTGTGGAAGTGGGAGAGTCCCAGGGCACCACGTTGATGAACTCCATCAGCTCGGTCATGTACTGGCCACGCGCGCCGTTGGGGGCCGACGGGTCGGGGGAGCTGCTGATCTCGGACGGATCGAACAGGCTGGCCAAGCGATGGCCCGAACCATTCTCGGTTGCGACCTGCACCACGTACGTCTCACCCGTGGGTCCCGTGAGTTGGTGGCTGATCTGCGCCCAGGTGGGTACCAGTTCCAGATCAGGCGTGTCCTCGTTGCAACCGGGAAACGAAGTAGGCTGTTGCTCGAAGCTGGCGAAGCTGGTCGTGAACGGGTAGAAGCCCATGGTGTTGACCACGCCCGCGCCCGGAAGCTCTCGCTCTTCCACGACTTCGACGCCCAGTTCGTCGCGAAGGAAGTCGACCGCGGCCGGGCCCTGATCGTTCAGTGCCTTCAACAGACGGCCGCCCATGAGTGCGAGCGCGCCGCCGGAGTTCTGCGCGTACTGCGCCAGCAATGAAAGGTCATCGTTCTTGCCGTTGCCGTTGGCGTTGGTTCCGTCACCCAGCACGCCGGGGCCGTGCTCGGCGCCAACTACCATGATCGCGCTGTAGCCCATGAGCTGGGCCAGCGTCGCGCCGCCACTGCCCGCGGCCGCGATCGAGTTGCTGTACATGGAGGCGGGGTCGGCCACGCGGTACACGTCGTAGTCCAGGCCCTCGATCATGCCGCTCTCGCGCAGAGCCTGTTGCAGGGCATCGTCGTCTTCTTCGTTCAGAGCCTGGATAATGAGAAGCTGAGCCTGCACCACGCCCCACGATTCCTGCTTCACCGAGGGCAAGCCCTGCACGGTGTATCGGTGGTCGTAGTTCGTGCCGTCGTAGAGCGTGCTTGCATCTTCGGGCACGCTACCGATGTATCCCATCTGGTCCTCGGCTTCGATCATGTAGCGAATTTCGTCGCCGGGAAAAAAGAAACCGGCCGCGGGTACCTTGCTGTCCTTGGATAGTTCGTTCTCGGGAAAGTCGAAGCCGTACTCAAAGTTTCCCAGGGGCACGCCTTCGAGGAATCCGACCCAACGATTGCGACCTCGTTCGTCCACGCCGAAGTACTCGAGTCCCGGAGGCAGCTGGCGCACTTCGTCGAACATGGGGTTGGTTTCGATCACGTAGGTCATCATGGGGCCGCCGCTGGGGCCTGGTCCCACGATCGAACCACCGACCGTGTCGGGAAAGATCGATACGATCATCTGATCCTGGCGATCGATCCAGCCTGCCTGCGGACCGGCCAGATCCACGGCGGCGTCGGTGCGGACGAGCAGAGCGTTGGGGTCACCGTACCAGTCAGTGACACCGGCTTCGGAGAACGCATCCTGGAACGACGAGGCGTAGCTCGCGTCGATCCAGGGTTCGCCGTCACCAACGGCCATGGCACTTGCCTCGCCGTCGGTCGTTTGTGTGACTGTTTCCATGGGAGCACCGCCGGCGCTGTAGCGGGGCACGTCGATGATATCGGTCACTACATAGTTCGACGCAGATATCGTGGTTCCGCCACCGGGACTCTGTGAAATCTGTAGTTCTTCATTGGGGATACCCGACACCGTCAGGTCGCCACGAGGGTCCACGTTGAAGCTGAATTCCACACCGGGAACGTCGACCCAATCTCCGTCGGCGTACTCGAAGCGATAGTTGACTCCCGCGCACACATTGGCCTTTCCCCGTCGGCCATCGAGTATCTGAATGGTCAGGTCCGTGAGTTCCATGGTTCGTTCGAAGCTGAGCACCTCGACACCGTTCACGAATTTCGCGGGCGCATCGTTCTGCTTGGACTGATCGATCTCGTAGACCCCGTCGGCCGTGCCCTTGGCGTAGGCGTCGACCTTGCCCTTGCTGGTCGGACGGTTTGCGTAGATCCAGACGATGATCGTGGCATCGGAAAATGTTGCGTCGTTCGCGTACGCGTGAGCTTCGGCGCTGCCGCAGTTCTGCGAGCCGGGGGTATCTGACGTCCCCAGTTCCATGTCGCAATTGGCGGAGTCCCAGCCCGAGTCCTCGCATCCCCAGCCCCGCGCAGTTCCGGCGCCGCACTTTTCCGAAACTGCTCCGATGGAATAGTTGTCCCGGGCGATGTAATCGATTGCCCGGCCGATTCCAGCGATCGCGGCGACCACACCCAGGGCGATGAGGGCCGGGTGCTTGGCCATCGACGCAGGGTCAGGTTTCTCTCCCGCCGTGGCCGGTGCGGCCATTCCCGCGAGGAGAGTAATGATCAGGACCGAGGAAACAACCCGTCGAATGTTGGAAGTCGTGGAGCAGTACATTTGGGAACTCCTGTTTCAGTCGAGGTAGTGAGTTGAGCCGCTCCCACTGAGCGACCTTCACCCTGCCTCGTCGCAGGAGTTGGGGGTTCGTTTGCCCCCAATCGAACTTTTTTTCAGGGGGCAGTGATTTCGAGGGAGACGGTGGTGCGATCGGCCTCGCCGGTCCCCCAGTCCACCTGGAGCTGGTGGGCCCCGGGGCTCAGTGCCGCGGTAGGCACGGTCAGGGCTAGAACGCCAGACTCGGGGTTGAATAGCCCATTCCAGGCATTTTGCGTCTCCCATACGACATTCTGTCCGGCCACCCGGGTCAGGGTTACCGCGAATCGATCGGGCGGATTTTCACTGGCCAGCAATGCCGGCGAATACTCCACCAGCAGCAGGTGATGGGAGGCGTCGGGCGTCAATTTGAGGGTCTGGCTGCCTGAGCGGGCCTGGCCCGTCAACAGGATCGAGGGGAGGGCCAGGTCGGCCGGCCCCTGGTTGTTTGGCCGCATGAGGGGGATAGCCATGAGCACGATGGTGGCGGCGAGGGCCACGGGGAGCGCCGGGGTCATGCGGATCGGCCGAAGCAATGTTCTTCGGATTCCGGCTCGGCCAGTCACTGCGCTGGTACTCTGCCGCGCGGTTTGCAGTTCGACCTTACAGGTGGGGCAGGCGCGTGCGTGCGCGGTCAGTCGCGCCAGCTCGCTGGTTTCGAGTTCGTCTTCGCCAAGCGACATTGCCACCGCAGCCAGGTCGTCTGCGCTGGGGTGATCGTCGAGCAAAGCCTCGAACTCGTCGGGTGAGATGCGAAGGAGCGATTGGATCGCCGCGATCCCACCCTGGCATTCAGTGCAGTTCTCCACGTGGGCGGCCACGCTGGTCCGGTTCTCGCCGGAGAGTTCATCGCGCACGAACTCAATCAGATACTGTGATGCGGACTCGTGATCCAAACCAGATCCTCGGGGTGTGCGCGTGATCCATCTCTATTGAAAGCGGTGCACTGGACAGTTCTCGGCCGCGTCAGCATACTCCATGCATCCGCGACTCGCCCAGCGCCTGTCCTTCTTGGTCGTGGTTGGGGGCGATTCGTTTGGGCTTCGATCGAAAATTCTTCGCGACCCGGGGCAGCGAGCCTTGTCGAACGACCATCCAGACCAAAGTCTCCTACGCCGTTTTCTCATGGGTGACGATGATGCGTGTCGTGAAGTGGAGTCCTGGGCGCGTGACATCATCCGCTTCCAGTCCTATGGCCTTTCCACCGAAGACCAACGCGATGTATTGCAGGACACACTTACTGGCCTGTGGCGGGCCGTGGGCCAACCTGATTTTGAGCTTCGTCACGGGCTGAAGGCTCTGGTCCGGCGCATTGCCACCGCGCGCTGCATCGATCGGTTGCGAAGACGGCGGCCCGAAACGGAAGTGCCTGAGTCGCTTCCCGATCCTGCACTGGATCCGTACGCGCAGCTACTTAGCAGCGATATGCACGCCCGGGTGCGATTGGCGGTGCAACGTCTGAGCGAATCGTGTCGAGAGCTCATCCGCCGTCATTTCTACGAGGGCGTTGCGTATAAGGTGTTGGCCGACGCCGAAGAGCGGGCCGAGTCCACTATTCGCGTGCGCATGTTTGGTTGTATCAACAAGCTGCGCGCGATGGCGGCGGCCTGGGAGTAGACACGCGCCTACGGCGCGCCACTGATGGAGAATGCGGCCCAGTAGTAGGGGTGTTCCCACCCAGGAGTGGCTTTGACTCGCCGTTTCGCTTCCTGTAGGGCCCGGGCGATTTCGAAGTCGTCGGGTTGACCGACGGGTACATTCCGCAGGAACCCGGCCACCAGTTCGGTCGTGGCGCGATCGTCAATGGCCCAACGCGTAGCAACCACCCGTTGCGCTCCCGCCGCCAGAAACCCGCGCCCGAGCGCCTGGGCTCCTTCGCCCAGGATAACCGCGCCGCGCTGGGTATCACACGCCGACAGGACGGCCAGCCTACAGTTCAGGTTCAGCTCTCCCAGCTCGAACAGGTGAAGGGCGCCGTCGTTTCGCGCGTCGACAATGTTGGCCGGCGGACTCAGGGCCAACGCGGCGCGTAGGCCGTTTCGATTGCCGCGTACCACAGCGTGGGTTGCGAAGTGAACAATGCTGGCCTGACTCAACTCCGCGCGAACCCGCGCTTCGGTTGCGTCGGAACCCAACAACGTCGTGGTTTCTTCGGCGGCAAAAATTGCACGAACCGAATCCACCTCGGCCGCGGACCAAGGCAGCGCGCCCAGCGTGTCGAATACCATGGTCGAGCGTTTCGTGCCGGTGCCAGACGTAGGGTTTCCCACGCTGAGTATTCGTGCGTGTTCGCCAACCCGGTGGGGAGTTCGCGTCTGCAAGGCTCTCATGCTGGCTATGGAATCGATCACGTGCACGGCCGGTCCGCGGTTGATCCACATCTGGCCCTGATCGTCGAGGCTCAGCGCTTCGAAGGGCAGCGAGTGCAGGGACGCATCGGGAGAGATGATCACGGCCGGCACCCGGGAAATCTCATTCCAGATGGTCGCAGGCACCAGAATCCCGAACAGTGCTTGAGCGCGTTGTTCTCTTTGTTGTGTATCCCTGCGTCGGCGCAGGGCCGACGGTTCGCTCCACATGGCGAGCAAGCCGCGGGCGTTGTCGCGAGTCAGGGCGTTCGAACCCTCCCGCCGGGGGCCCGTGTCGATGCCGACGTCACCCAGGGCGCGTGTGCAGTCGTCCAACCCAAACGGACCGGGAGAGATTCCCAGGCGCGACGCGTGGGTCTCTGTGGCCACCAATTCGAAGACCTGGATGTTCTTCTCGTCCGATGGCTTGAAGAACAGGTAGCTGTGCTCGCGTCCCACGAAATAGTTCATCAGAGGCGCGGACAACCCGTTTGCGTCATCTGAATCGAAACCCGTCGATCCTTGCGCCAAGATCGACATCCAGGCGGGTTGGTCGCGAAGCCTGGCTTCCATCGTGGCGTGAACGCTGGCCGTGAGACTGTCGATGGAGGTTTCGACCGCGGCCAGTTGTTCGCGTGTCGATGGGTCCCCCTCCAAGATCGACCAGCGTAGGGACACCGAGCGACGCGTGAGTTCAGCCAAACGCAAGCGCAGGGATTCCAGCTCGGTTGCGGTCTCGTCAGAGCTCGGGCCCCCCGCCTCGTTGCCCAGGCCAAGGGCAATGTGTTCTCGCAGGACGCGGCCTTTGGCCTGTTCCACCAGGGCAAAGGCCGCATCGATGTCACCCGACGAAACATGTAGGTCTATGAGTCGCGCGTACGGACGCCGGAACATCGCCAGCAGTCGTGCTCGGCTGGTGGAAGAGCCGCCGATGGTCGTGCGGCCGCGTTCGATGATCTCGATGGCGCGTTCCAGGTGTTCACGCGCGGCCGCGGTGTTCTCTTTGGACACTTCGTGTGCGGCCGCGAGGTCCAGCCCACGTACGCGGGCCATTGGTGCCACGCCCGACTCCGCGAGAATCCCAATGGCGCGCTCCAACTCGCTAGCCTGAGGTTCCGTCAGAGTTCCTTTGGCGTCGGTTGCGATTGCATCGATTTGGACAATGATGGCCAGAGCTAACTCGGGGTGTTCGATGCCATACACATCTTGTCGCAGCCGTCTTGCCAACTGCGCTTTCTGTGCCGCGGCATCGGCGTTTCCCGCCGCCAGAAGGTCTTCGGCTCCGTCCAGGAGGACCTGTGCGAGCAGCACGGGACGGGGCGGCCGGAGAGTGCGGACGACCTGCTCTGCTTCCTGGCGCAGGGACCACGCTTGTTGTGCATTGCCGCTTTCGGCGTGCAACTCGGCCAGTTGATTCAGCGGAAATACAATCCATGGCGAGTCGGCGGCGTAGGCCAGCCGTGAGAGTTCCAACGCCCGTTCGTAGAGCGGTCGCGCTTCATCGAAGCGAAGTTGCATGCGAAGGATCTCAGCCAGGTTCAGGTTCGCGTTGGCGGTTCGCGCATTCGTGCACTCGCGCTCGATGCTGATCGCGAGTGCCTTGCGAAGCAAGGGTTCGGCTTCGTCGTAGTTCTGTAGATCGCGGTGAAGGCCGGCGTAGTTGTTCAACAGCACCGCCTCGTCGCATCCGGGATCCTGCACGTTCGGCTGGCGATTCAATGCGTCTTCGAATGCCTTCCGGGCGGCATTGAGATCGCCCGCGGCACGGGAGCATTCGGCCAGGTTATTCAGCCGGAGCACCCAAAGAGAGTCGGGGGCGTCGACGCTGGCGAGGATTTCCACGCTACGCTGGAACTGAGCTCGAGCAAGAGCCGGTCGGTCGAGCTGGTAGTAGAGGTTGCCCAGAAGATCGTGAACCGCCTCGATCGTCAGGTCGTTGTTCGTGTCGATCGCCACCAGCGACTCGGCGTGAGCCACGGCCAATTGCGTGTCGCCGGCGACCAGGGCATCGGCCAGACGCTGCTCCATCGTGGATTCTTGGTCTGCGTTGGTCAGAGCGGCCAACAATGAAACAAGCACCAAGGCCAACAGGCCCACCAGACTGGAGTGGCCGGCCGTTGTCGCTCGGTGTTGGTGTGACTGCGCACTCTGTGACGGCATGCGCCTGCTGTCTGGATGAGAGGAACAGGAAAGTCCAAGCCTAGCGCACTTTCCGGCAAACGCCCCACGACTTCGCACGACTATATCACTAGCCCGGTGTTCCATAGGTGCCTCGCCTGGGCCCCCGATTGCCGCCTGGGTGCAAAGTCGTTTACGATCAATAGGTCGCCCAGACCCTGCGCGGCCCAACCAGCCATTTCTGTCCCGGAGTTCTATGCGATGTTTTGTTTCCCTAGCACCCGCATCCCAGCATCGCCGGCCCGCTTCGTAGTTCGGGTCGTGGGCCTCTGGCTGATTCTGTTTGCTACCCAGGTATCCGTGGTTCGTCCGGTCGAGGCGATTCGCCTGATCTCCACGTCCATCGACCGTCAGTTCCCCGACGGATGGTGCCCGATCGAGAGTCGAGACGGACAACAAACCGAAACGCTGTGGGCTACCTTCACGGCGCAGAGTTCTTCGGTGCGCATGGTCGTCAGCGTGGACAATTTTTCTCCCGGCGCCTTTGGCGAGTGGATGAACAATCGGATCGACAACATCGCCGTGCTCGAGCGATCGGTCTACGCCGCCAACCGCGGCCCGGTTCCCAACTACGGAGACTGCTACTTCGACGATCCCGATGCACCCGCGTTGTTGTACGACCCGGCGAGCCCGTTGACCACCGTCTACCTGGAGTTCTTCGACACCGATCCATCCGGTGATCCGGCGCGCGCCTGGTCCACGGGGACCTGGGATCCAAGCACCGGGTTCTCGGGCACGGCACCCCGCAACACCGTGAATGGTACGGATACCACGGGCGGGTCGTTGGTGTTGGGTGAGGAGAACGAC
The DNA here is from genome assembly GCA_029262065.1 of Candidatus Krumholzibacteriota bacterium. Classification (GTDB taxonomy): domain Bacteria; phylum Krumholzibacteriota; class Krumholzibacteriia; order JAJRXK01; family JAJRXK01; genus JAJDAC01. The sequence continues at coordinate 30,923 of JAJDAC010000057.1, forward strand.
GGCGTGGTGACTCTGGTTACCGAGCGTGAGGTCACGAACCTGTCGGTCGGCGTGGAGTACGTGGTCGTAGGGTGGTGGAGCGCCAACGTTGAAGGCGGACAACTCACGATCGAAGTGTTCGACGACAATGCGGTTGCGGCTCCTTCATTGCCGGGAGCCGGTCGGGCGATTCGTTCGATCTACCCAAACCCCGCGAACCCGCGCGTCCATGTGCAGCTGCGTCTGGAACGTTGGGAGTCGCCGCCGTCGCTGACGATTCTCGATGCGCTCGGGCGGCGAGTACGTACCTACGACTTGTCGGCCATGACGCCGGGTGATCAGGTTGTGACCTGGGACGGCCGGGACAACACGGGGCTTCCCGTGGCATCGGGTGTTTACTTTGCGCGACTGGAAGTGGCCGGGCACACCATCGACCGTGCGAAGATGGTGCTGGCAAAGTAGCACTCAGCTCGCGACAGCACCGATCAACCACACCACCAACATTCCCGCGATCAGCGTGATCGATACGTTGCGCGTGCGCCACGCCACGAGTGCGGCCACCACGCCGGCAATCATGCGCTCGTTGTGCCAGGTAGCATCGAACTGGTTATCACGAAAAAACAAGGCTGGCGTTACCAGTGCGGTGAGAACCGCGGCGGGAACCAGGCGAAGAACACGACTCAGATACGGCGAAGGCTCACGGTCGCTGCCGCCTACCAGAAACGTGGCCCGTATCAGGAGCGTACCCACGCCGAGCCCCAAGATCCAAACCCACGGGCTCATCGGGATCGCTCCAACCACGCGCCAACCAGCAGGGCCAACGTGGCGGCGGCCATGAGACCCATATGCAGCGGGAGGCGGTAGAACAGTAGGGCGGCGATGCCGGACACGATGGCTACGACCACCGAAGTTCGATCCTGCAACGACGGAACCAACAGGGCCAGGAACATCAGGGGCACCGAAAACTCCAAACCCCAGCTGGGCGGCACCTGCAATCCTACCAGTACCCCCAGAACCGAAGACGACTGCCATGTCGTCCACAGGGTAAGGCCGGCGCCGCAGTAGAATGCGAAGTGGTGGATCGGCCTGGTGTCTTGAAAGCGCAGCACCGACACCGCGTAGGCCTGGTCGGTCAGAAGGTACGAGCCGAACCAGCGTTGCCACGGCGACAAACCACGTAGGTGCGGTGCCAGCGATGCGGAGTACATAAGGAACCGCACGTTGATGACCAGGCCGGTGGCAACGACGATGGCCAACGGTGCACCCTGGCCCCACAGCTCGGCCGCCGCGATCTGCGATGCGCCGGCGAACACGATGGACGACATGAGAATGGCCGTGATTTTTCCCAGGCCCTCGGAAACGGCGACGACGCCGTAGATGAGCCCAAACGGGACTACTCCCACCAGAATGGGAAGAACGGACCGGGATCCGGCCACGAGGCTTTGGCGGACATTCATGATGGCCACGTAACGGCCGTTTGATCGACTGTGCCAGGTACAGTTGAGGGCGAATCCCATTGTTTTGGTGCCGGCGGGTGGCCGGATCTACCCCCGAACCGCGCGACAGTAGATAAGAACCCATGTATGGAGGCCTTATCATGTCCCGCGCCGCAACTCTTGCTTTGCTCTTGCTCCTATTGCCATCGGTCGCCAAGGCGGCTCCACCCGATCTCATTTCCGATTCGTTCCTGCAGGGCGTCAGCGGCGAGTCTTTTGGCCACGCCATGGCCACGGCGGGCGACGTCAACGGAGACGGCTACTCGGACGTACTCGTTGGGGCGCCTACGGCGGGCAGCCTGAATTGGGGAACCGTGTACCTGTTCTACGGGAACGGCGACGGAATCGATGAAACTGCCGCATGGAGCTTCAACGGTGGCGTCGTCGCGCAGTGCGGTTTCTCGGTGGCCCCGGCCGGAGATACGAACGGAGACGGATTTGGTGACTTTCTCGTGGGTGCTCCCTACGGCGGCCTTGGCGAGGGAGGCGAAGGTCTTGTCTACCTGTTCGCGGGAAGCGCATCCGGGCCGTCGCTTCTGAACACGTTCCAGGTCAACGACAACGGCGCCCACTTCGGCTATTCGGTCTCCTGGGCCGGGGACGTGAATGGCGATGGATACGACGACATCATGGCCGGGGCTCCTGACTGGGGCGGTTTCGGCAGCCCGTTCTACATTCCCGTGCAGGGTTTGGCTCGCGTGTACCACGGGGGTCCGAATGGTCCCGACGATACGGCCGATTGGTCTTTGTCGGGTGGCCAGACGGCTTCGTCGTTTGGGTTCAGCGTGGCTGGCCTTGGCGACGTAAACGGCGACGGGTACGCGGACGTCATGGTCGGCGCACCGCATTGGGATCCTGGAATCATCGATACCAACAACGGCAAGGTCTACTGCTACCTGGGTAGTGCGACCGGCTTGGCTACGTCGCCGACCTGGGAGGCAGTGGGTGCGGGAGGCGGTGACCTGTTCGGGTCCTGGGTGGCCGGCGGAGCCGACATCAACGGAGACGGCTACAACGACGCATTGATTGGCGCGCCCGACTACACCACCATCGGCGGTGCGTTCTACTGGACATTGGGTTCGGCCGGAGGACTCCTGTCGACGAATCGGGTATCGCCGGCTCAGATCGACTTCGGGCAGAACCTTTCCATGATGGGCGACTTCAACGGCGACGGCTTTGCCGATGTCATCGTGGGAGGTGATGCGAACTACGCCAACATCTACGAAGGCAGCCCCAATGGCCTGTTGTTTTCGGCCAGCGCCGGTGGCCAGATCGCCAGCTACGGTGAAGTGGTGGCCTGCGCGGGTGATGTCGACGGCGATGGCACCAGCGACTTCCTGATCAATCATCCCGATGCTCCGGGCGGTGGCATTGTTCGCCTGTACCTGGGCGGTCGTCAGGTGCCGGGCTCGGTTGTACCCGAACAGGAAGTGATGGGAAGCGCACCCGGGGAATCTTTCGGCGCGGCGGTGGCGTCAGCCGGCGATGTGAATGGAGACGGCCTGGACGATTTCATTGCCGGGTCACCTACCGTAGGTGGATCGGACGAGGGACGCGTCTCGGTGTACCACGGAACCGTCGCGGGCCTCTTCTTTCCGGACTGGGTATCCAACGGAACCACGCCAGGCGGAAGCTTGGGCGAAGCGGTAGCTTCGGCCGGCGACGTCGACGGCGACGGCTACGCCGACATCGTCGTGGGCGAGCCGGGCGCGGACAAGATCCACGTATACATGGGATCGGCGTCAGGACTATCGGCTAGCCCCGACTGGACCTTCCAGGACGACGAGGCGGGTTCTCGCCTGGGAGCTTCAGTGGATGGTGCCGGCGACATCAACGGCGACGGCTACGCCGACATCGTGGCGGGGGCGCCGCTGTACGACGGAGACTACGTCGAGCAGGGACGGGTGCGTGTGTTCATGGGTTCGGCCCAAGGCATGACCAACAGCGGCTTTAGAATCTACAATTTTCAGTCGGGTGGCTATTTCGGCGCGTCCGTGGCGGGAATCGGCGACGGCGACGGCGATGGATTCGATGACGTTGCGATCGGTACGCCGGGCTACACTCTGACCGAGGTCGACCAGGGATCGGCGTTCGTTTTCTTCGGCGCGTCAAACACCATGACCGGTCCCTGGGCAAGCACCGGCGGTGCGGCCGCCGGCGATGCCAATGGATCTTCCATCGCTGCCGCGGGCGATGTGAACGGGGATGGCTTTGCCGACTTTGTAGTTGGCGCGCCTCTCGCCGATCAGGGCGGTACCGCCGACGTTGGTACGGCCCGTATCTATTTCGGTTCGGACGTCGGGGTGCCCTTCCTCACCAGTCGTACGATTCCCGCTCCTGCGATCTGGCCCAATCGTCAATGGGGGCGATCGGTTTCTTCGGCCGGCGACCTTGCTTCGTTGGGAAAGACCATGGTCGCCATTGGCAACGTGAACAATCTGGGAGGGGCGCAACTGGGCCTCGTGGAAGTCACCAGCAGTTCCTACGCGCATATTGGCTATCTGAATTCGGGTGCGAACGGTACCAACCTGGCGGTAGCCGTGGCTGGCGACCTGGACGGCGATGGATTGCCGGAAATCGCCATGGGCACGCCGTTGGGAAACGGTACGAACGGGGGATTCGCAATCTTCTCGCCGCACATGGACCTGGGGCCGAACATTCGCAGCATCAAGCCCAGGCTCACGGACATGGGTGGCGATCCCGTTGCATTGCGCGGCCTTACCCAGCCCAACGGTTTGAGAATAGAGATGAAGGGCTGGCTGCCTACCGGTCGAACCCGCTTGAGGCTGGAATCGCAGATGGCTCAACATCTGGATCCGTACGGAAGCGTGGAGGCGGGATCGTGGGTCAACAGCGGCTCCCCGGTGAATCAGGGCGTCGCCTTGTCCGAGAACGTGCCTACTAGTCTGATCGATGGGCAACGGTATCGTTGGCGCCTGCGGGTGGCCTCACAGAATCCGTTCGTTCCGCACGGACGATGGATCACTGACACTCCCAACTCAGACTCCCTGTACGGCTTCCGTGTCGACGTCGTAACGGCCATCGCCGAAGTGCCATCGTCGTTCCGGGCGCAGTCACGAATGCTTGCGCCGTACCCCAATCCGTTCAATCCCACTACCAATCTGCAATTCGAATTGGAGGTACCGCACGGAGTTTCGCTGCGCATCGTCAACCTGGCGGGGCGTGTGGTACGAACTCTTCACCGCGGCCCGCTGGAGGCCGGGGAGCACCGTATGCAGTGGGACGGGCAAGACGACGCCGGGCGGTCCGTTGCGTCCGGTAGCTACATTGCCGTGTTGGAGGTGGGTCAGGACCGCGAGACGAGGAAACTAGTGCTTGTGAAATAGAGGGCCTGCGCGATTGCCGCGCCGAATGCGCATCTTCCAATGAGCAGGCCATTTCGGTCGGCCGCCCATTGGAGTCACCATGTTCAAGCACCTCGGACTACTCATCCTTGCCATTCTTCTCGTTTCCGCCGCTTCTGACGCCCAGGCGGGAGCGCTGGAAATCCAGGGTTACGCCGGTCTATACAGTCCCGCTGCCCTCGCCGTGGAAGAGATGGTCCCTGGCGCGGGTACGGTTACCGCCGAGCACGCCGACGCACTGGCCCTCGGCGGCCGTCTGGACATCTGGCTCAAGAACCAGCTCGCCCTGGAGTTGGGCGGCATGTACACCTCCACCTCGCTCGACGGCCAGGTGCTGGGAATCACCGGATCCACCGGCGCGCGAGCTGTCTTTGGTAGCGCGAAGCTGCTGTTGCAGGGCGCGTCCGATCCCAACCAAACGCGATTCCACATCGGCGCCGGCATCATGCTGGGCTCAATGAGCTACGACGATATCGACGGATCCAACTGGGTCGCGCTTACCGTGGGTGGTGGCGTGCGCGTGCCCTTGAGTGAGTTCGTTGCCCTACGCCTCGACGTGGACGACTACATCTACACCCTGCAGTGGTTCGTGGACGGCGTGAGCGTGACCGACGAACTACTCCAGCACGATCTGGTGTTCTCGTTGGGCCTCTCGCGCTATCTGCCCTAGTTCAATCGTGTATGGTTCATCGGGGGCCTAGAAGCGCGACTTCAGCGCGCCCCACGTAACCGACTCGCTGGCCAACACCGCCGAGCACGTCATGACCTCGGCGCCGGCGACGATCACGCAACCCCTGGGATCGTCGCAGTCCACGTATCCGGTGAGGATCACTTCGGTGCCGGTATCGATGAACTCTTCCAAACTGGGCGACCGCACGGTGAGCAGTGGCTTCCAACACGAATCGGGACACGGCACGAACAAGGCGTCGGGCCCCAGGGAAAAGACCTGACCGATTCCCACGATTGCTTCAGCGCTCGGTTGCGCGTACGACACGCTACGGCCTAGTTCGAACGCACCGGCGAGTAGAAGCAGGCGACGGTCATCCACCGCGAACACTTCGTAGCGATGAATCGTATTGGGATCGATGGTGTCGTTGGCCTGGAACTCGTAGGTGCCGGCCGTGGGTAAGGCCAGGAGCTCCTCGGTGATGCGCGCTCGGTTGCACTCCCCTACCACGGTTCGGTAGATATCCAGACCCACGAGGTTGGGATTGAGATCGGACGCGAACGCCACGCTGAGCGATAGAGTTACGCCACCGCTGGGTTCGACGCTCGCCTCCAGGTCGAGACTGCTGCTGGTTGGCGGCTCGGAAGCATCGACAGACTGGCTCCACGTGATAGCCGTGGCCATGAGTAGCATCGATGACAGCACGAATACACGGATGTTCGTGGGCATCTGGGACCTCTTCACTTTGAAGTTTTCGAAACAGCTCTCAGGGGCGCGGAGGGAGCCGTCTATTCAAGAGGTGACGTGAGCCACCGAATCCGTGCACAAAAAGTGGGACTCTGCGATGATGGAAAGGTCACAGAACACGCCACACACGTCGCGACGGCTGAGCGTCGGCACGGGTCGGTTACATGGGCGAGAGCCAGACCAACAACCCATTGCACGGAGTCACCCTGGAGCAGGTCGTGACCTACCTGGTCGAACGCTTCGGCTGGGTCGAACTCGGGCAACGAATCGACATCCGATGCTTCACGAGCGATCCTTCGGTCAAGTCCAGTCTCAAGTTCCTGCGCCGAACACCGTGGGCCAGGCAGAAGGTCGAGGATCTGTACATCCACACGAAGCGTGGTGACGTCTGGCGCTCGTAGCAGTAGGCTCGAAAGAGTTTCACAACGAACAAAGGGGTCCCAAGATGTTTCGACGCATCCTTACTACGATGACAGTACTCATGGTGGCTTGCTCGATCGCTTTGCCCGTGCAAGCCGTCGTGACTTCGCTCCCGTTGCTTCAGGCCGGGGACGACGAACGAGAGGACGCTCTGGGCTGTTACGAGCCAGACTTTCTGGCGGGTACCTCTTCGACCGAAGTCAATTTGAAGGCGGGCGGCAACGCGTGGGGTTGTTCGTCGGAGTGGGCCATGAGTGTGGAGTTCGACCTGAGCGACATTCCCGTGGGGTTGGCGGTGTTCAACGCGACCTTCACCGTGCGGAAGACAGGATATGCCGACGACTCCATCGGCTTCTTTCCGCTGGGCCTGTTCGCCTATTCCGCCACCGGCGGAGTCGTCGGGGTGCCCCGGGCAAACCTGACTCTCGAGACCTTGCTGGATGCCGTATCGCCCTCGTCGCCCAATGTGGACCACTCGTTTGACGTGACCGAATTCATACGTGATGCGGTGGACGACGGCGAGACCCGCGTGGGGCTGTTGCTGGCCAGCGTCTACAACGAAGCCGGCTACCACGACTTCATCTACCTGGGAGGCGCGGGCCACAGCTCACCGCCGCGCCTGGTCGTGGAGCACGAGGGGCCCGTTTCGACCGAGAGCAGCAGTTGGTCCGCGGTGAAGGCGCTCTTCCACTGAAACGACCGGATCGGCAGAGATTTCCCCGACCCGGCACAAATGGCACGCATCGTGATAGTCCATCTATCCGTTCGCAAGCCGCGCACCGGACCTCTTTTATCCAGTATTCGACAAGGCTCCGGAAGTGTTTGGCAGATCATGGGTTAGGGGCCTCGTGGGGAAGGCTTGGGTCGGCCTCACGAGTGCCACCTCCCATGGCCGTCTACGATAGAGGACGGCAAGTGTCCCAACCGTGATGCAATTCGCGGACGGGGGGCGACAGTCGGAACCAGGGTCTCGCTGCGGCGAGGCACCCGGTTCGCTCCGGCCGAGAGGCCGGGGTCGGGGCCGAGACCCCGTCAAGTCGAGTTGACGTGGTCACCGGTTGCGTGGCAGCGAGGGTGTTTGGAAGAGAAGGCGAGAGACTCTTTCAGACGAATACCGTCGCGAGCTGAGGGCGGCGGGTCCGAGCATGGCGGACCCGCCGTTCCACCAAAGCGCCGTCGTCCCTGCCAGAGCAGGATCAAGTGACGTCTCGTCACCCGGTCCAACGGTGATCCGGCTCGCACGAAGTTTTCGTGGTAGGTGACACCACGGTGGTAAAGGCCCTCGACCGAGCTTCGGTCCGAGGGCCTTTACGTTTCTCCCTTTATTCGATCTTATCGCGAAAACGTCGTACACTCATTGCGAAGGGGGATTCGCATATGAAACGGCGGTCTGGATCTGTAGTAGGTCCCATTCTCATTGTCGTTGGTCTGCTCATGCTGCTCAGTCAGATGGGCGTTCCGGCGTTTTCGCATCTATGGCCGTTGTTCCTGCTCGCTCTGGGCGTGGGGCTGCTCATACGTTACACCCAGGATCGCGACGAATCGGGACCGCTGTTCGCGGGCGCTCTGCTGGTTCTGTTCGGACTGTTCTTCCAGCTCGATCAGTTGGTCACGCTTCACCTTGGCGACCACTGGCCCTTCTTCATCCTGGCGCCAGGGTTGGCACTGTTGGTCCTGGCTATCGTGGGATCGGGCAAACGGGACACGCTGATTCCCGGATTCGTTCTGATTGCGGTGGCCGTGGTGTTCTACTTGTTCGAGTGGGGATTCTTCCACCGACTGTTCAAGACCGTGTTCGACCTGGTGAAGTTCCTGGTGCGTTTCCTTTTGCCCGTGGCCCTCATTGGTGGCGGCGTATGGATGGTGCTGGGACGCCGCCGCTCGTTGGGTGAACGAGGACGCGACTTCCCCGAAAAGTTCGAGCCGCCGTTTTCCCGCTCGCCGATCCCGGAAGATCGGCCTGGCGATATCGATCCGTCGCATCACATGGCTTCGACCGACCCCATCGAGGAAGCCGAGACCGAGGACCTGCCGGCCGAAGCCATTGAGGAAGCCGAGATCGAGGACCTACCGCCCGACCCGGATGAAGCGGACGAAAAACCGCCTCGCTGACTCGGCCTCAAGTCGTCCACCGACCTGCCGATCTCCTATCAATAGATGTGACTTCTACCCTCCCCGGGAGCGCGGATCCCCGTGCATTCCTCCGACGTGCAGGAACAGATTGCCGCCATGGGCGAGTTGCCCGTGTTGCCGCAGACCCTCCTGCGGGTGCAGAAGGTCGCCACCGACGATCGCTCGAGTGCCGACGATCTGGCCGAGGTCATTCTCAAGGACCAGGCTCTTACGCTGCGTTGCTTGAAGATGGTGAACAGTGCCTTCTACCAGCGGCCCGGTGGAGAAACCGTGCGGACCGTGCGACGGGCGGTGGTGGTGCTGGGGTTTGAGAGCGTACGCAAACTGGCACTCGCCCTGTCGGTGTTCGACATGATGAGCAAACTGTCGCGCTCGCCCCATCTGGTGAACGTGGCCGAGCACTCGGCGGTGGTGGCGGCCTTTGCCCGGCAACTGGCCGAGCTGTGCCCTGGGGTGGCGCCCGACGAAGCGTTCGTCGCGGCCCTGGTGCACGACATCGGCAAGGTCGTGCTCATGGAATGTTCTCCGCGCGACTACGATAAGGTGCTGGCCGACGTGGCCAATGGTGTCGACACACTCGATGCCGAGCGTAAGCACTTCGGCATGTCGCATCCGCGGGCGGGTCGCAAACTGGCCGCGCGGTGGAAGCTTCCCAGCGAACTGCAGGCCCTCATTGGCGATCACCACGATGTCGACCCGGTTCGTCCGCCACGGCACGCCGAACCACTGGCCATCATCCTGGCCGCGGCTGATCTATTGACGCGGTTTACCGGCCGTCGTGAAAACGCGCAACGCGAGGCTGACCAGCTGCAGAAAATTGGTCGCGCACTGGGAGTGCCGGCGGCTCGCCTCGAGGAAGTGTACGCGAACCTGGGCGACACCCTGAGTGCCCTGGCCGATGGTCTGGACCTGGAGCTGGGCGACCTGCGACGCTACGCCGCGGTGGTCAACGCCAAGGACAGCGCCAGCGTCGCTCCTCCATTGAGCGACGAAGAGATAAGCGCCCGCACCGAAGCACAGCTTCGGCTCTACCAGGGGTTGGGCCAGGGCATGGCCGAGGGCCGGGATCCGCAGAAGCTGCTGCAGTCGGTTGTGGACGGCGCGCACCGGGTACTGGGATTCGAGCGAGTGGTGCTCCTGGCTACCCGTCAGCAGCGGTTCGAGCCTTGGTTGGCCGCTGGACCGGGCGCCGCTGACCTCATGGTTTCACTGGGGCGGCCGGTTTCCCGCGAACTGGGTCCACTCGCCATGTGCGTTCTTCAACGTCGTTCATTTCATGTTCCCATGGCGCAGAGCGATGCATACGGATCGCTCGAAGAGAACCTTCTGGTTCAACTGACGCAGACCAATGGCTACGCGGTGGCACCGGTGGTTCGATCCAATTCCGTGGTGGGAGCCCTGTTTGCCGACATGGGTCCGCAGGGCCCCGATGTGGCGGCTGAACTCGCCAGCGAATTGAGTGGTCTGGCCGTGCAGGCCGGCCTCGTACTCTCCTCGACGGAACTTGCCTAGACCATCGGTGGTATGAACGACAGGGCCCGTGCTAGGCTCGCCGCTCGTAGAAACACCCCTGCTACTCTTCCGTCCAGGAGCCGCGTCATGTCGCGACCGCAATTCGCCGTATCCGCGGTGCTTAAATGGTCGTTGTTGCTCGTGCTGCTGGGCCAGGTTGGCTGCCTGCAGACCGATCTGAACATGCGCGTGTTCGCCGACGGTTCGGCTCGCATGAGCCTGGTGTTCGATCTGAACGCCAAGGCACTTCCACCGTTCGTGAAGGATCCGCTGGCCGGTATCGATACGCCGGAAAACCTGCGCGCCTACAAGTTTCCTGGAATCTACGCGTGGGCCGAACCGGTTCGCACCAACGAGGGCGGGCACGAGCGAGTGGAGTTGACGGCCTATATTCCCAACATCGATCGGTTCTGGTTCTACAAGATCGAGTCGGGGAAGGTTGTGCGAGCGTTGTCGTTTTCCTACGACCCCGAGAACACGCCGGGCCGCATTCGCCTGGATTCGAACCTTACACAAGAAATGCAGGAGCCACTGCCGCTGGAAGGCGTGCCCGGCACTGGCGGTCGCCTGTCGCCGGAAGCAATTGCGACGCTCATGCCCGTAGTGCGGCCTTTTCTGAAGAACATGAGTCTGCGCGCGACCGTTGTGGTCCCGGGCCCCGTGCAGCGGGCCTCGGGTTTCGACGACTGGCAGGAAAACGTCATCACGCTCAATATTGATCGCGAGCGATTCCTGCAGGCGGCCACCGTGCGGGCCGGCGTGTTGTGCGACGAGTTTTCGCTCGAAGGTGACGATCCGGCGATCGTGTGGGACGTTACCGAAGATTCGCCCGAAGAGTTGGCCGCGTTTCGCGAGGAAATGGGCCAGGCGCGCGAGTGGTGGGTGGCCAACCGGCCCAAGAACTAGATCTGGTCAGCGGCCGCGCGTTACCGGATCCAATCGAAGAGCTACCGCGTTCTTCAGTGCTTCCAGGTCTTCCCGGCTCAGCCATTCTCCATTGCGGATGACTCCCTCGATGTTGGCCAGAGCCTCTACCCGTTCACGCGGATCGGCCCCCAGTAAGACCAGATTGGCCTGGTAACCGGGTTGTACTTTTCCCACGGCATCTTCCAGTTCGAAGAATTCAGCCGCCGTGAGCGTCGCCGCACGCAACACGGCCAGCGGTGTCAGTCCGGCCGCGGCCAGATGTTGGGTTTCTTCGTGGAACGCGAATCCCGCAAAGCACTGGGTGTCGTTGGCGTCGGTTCCCACCAGAATCTTGACGTGCGCGTCGTAGGCTTGGCCCACGAGGTTCTGGGCGTGTTCGAAAAAGCGCTGGCGCTGCATTTGCTGTCGGGTTCCCACCGATGCCGTGGCTCGAAGTTCCTGGTCCCATTGCGCGGCCATGCGGGCCGGCACGTATTGTCGGCGCCAATCGCGTGGCAGGTCGGGTTCGTGGGCTCGTGCGTCGACGGCGCGCGTGGTAAGGGTGGGACATAAGTAGACGTCATGATCTCGCAACGCGCGGAACACGCTCGCGGCCAGCTCTGGCTCGAAGTCTTCCACGGCCAGGCTCACCGTGTTGCGGAAATGATCGGAGGGCCAGCGCGAGGTCTCGCCGGAAACGTAGCGGTCGTAAGCCGCGCGGAAATGCTTCCAGTGCGGTGTGCACGCCAGCGCGGGCAGTCGTGCGTGTTCCAGACTGCGTAGTCCGGCGCGGGCCGCCTCGGCGGGGTCGACCGACCAGGGAAGGTGACCGGCCAACGGCAGCTTGGTTTCCCGCGCACCCTTGGCCAGCCCCAGAAAGGCCGACCGGGATAGGCCGTCGTAGCACTTGATGAAGTCCACACCGCTGGCATGAAGACGAAGAGCCAGATCGTAGCCCTGATCGTAGGTGGAAGGCTGCCACCACACCGGCGCTTCATTGGGATTGCCGCCGGCCACGGGCGCACTTCCCAACGCCAGGATCCTGGGCCCAAGAACGGCGCCCGCGTCCAGGTTCCGCTGAAGATCTCGCAGGTGCTCGAGCGATATCGGCGTGCCCGTCGATGCCGCGCGCTTGGCGGCGGGTCGGTCGGGCCATTCACCCGAGCTCATGTTCCGCACGTACGTGACGCCATGGGCCAGCAGTAGTTCCAGAGTGCCGTCCACCAGCGCGCCATTGCGGTCCAGGTGCACGTGCATGTCGGTGTATCCGGGTACAAGAAAGCGGCCGGAGCCATCGATACGCGTGATGTGTGGCGGCAGTTCTGCCTGGTTCGCGTTGACGATCGATACCACGCGGCCATCGGCAATGAGTACCGTCTGGTGCGGCGTGACGGCGTTTGCCTCGTCACCTGCGCGGTCGTGGTCGACGTGAACGACGGACACGTCGACCACCGCAAGTTGTAGCGCAAGAAGAAGGGGCCACATGGCGATAGCGCCTGGGCGTGGTCGTCATCGTGGCGTCCCCGGTCTCACAATGGCGGCGTGAGCCTCAATGAGACATCAAGTTCCGTTCCCCAATGTAGGCTCGGTGCGGCGCGATAGGGCCCGGGAAGGAACCCTGGGACATCTCCAATGTAGCCTCGCCCGTTGTTTCCCCAGTAGAATCGCAACAGGATGCTCCCCTGGAGTTGCACCAATGAAACGAGGGAATACCGTGTCAGAGCCCAAGCCCCCGGCCAACTATGACGATCTCGAAGCTGTTTTCGTCAACACCACGCTCAAGCCGGCCGCGAAAAGTTCGCATACCGATACGCTGTTGGATGTGTCGCGGTCCATCATGCGCAAACATGGCGTGAAGGTGGAGTCGATTCGCGCCACTGCCCACGAGATAGCCCCAGGTGTGTATCCCGACATGACGGAGCACGGTTGGGACCGGGACGATTGGCCCGAACTTTGGAAGACCATCAAGGCGGCCGATATCCTGGTTCTGGGCACACCCATATGGTTGGGGGAGCGATCTTCCGTTTGTACTCGAGTCATTGAACGCCTCTACGCACAGTCGTCCGACCTGAATGATCGCGGCCAGTATGCATTCTACGGAAAGGTCGGTGGCTGCATCGTTACCGGCAACGAGGATGGCATCAAGCATGTCGCCATGGGCGTATTGTATAGCCTTCAGCATCTGGGCTACGTCATCCCACCGCAGGCCGACGCGGGGTGGATTGGCGAAGCCGGTCCAGGTCCGAGTTACGGCGATGAACAGGACGATGGCGAACGCGTAGGGTTCGCCAACGAGTTCACCCAGCGGAACACCACGTTCATGACCTGGAACCTGCTCCACCTTGCTCGCATGCTCAAGGACGCCGACGGGATTCCGGCCCATGGCAACCAGCGCTCGAAGTGGGAGGCAGGTTGCCGGTTCGACTACGAGAATCCCGACTATCGGTAGTGTAGCTCCAACGGCGCGACGACCAGGGCGGTGCCTACCGAAGTTGAACGGCGCCGCGACCGTGGCGAGTAACTCCCGCTTTACCGGTGTGTGATTTCTACAATATCCCCACGACTTCCGCTCGACACCTGGAGCCGGAACATCCTTGTAACTTTCATTTTCGTATTGAGCTACCTGCATTTTCGGGCGGCGGCACAGGCATTGCGATTCCACTGCGCATCGATGGATCGCCCACGACGATTCCCCTAACCAAGAGTGTAACGGTGAATTTTCAAACTCTGATCGAAACGTTTCAAAGTACCGCCAGCGAGTGGGCGAATGGTTTGCTGCAGCTTGCACCGAACCTACTCGCGGCCGGGCTCGTTCTGGTGATGTTCTGGTTACTGGCGCGTGTGGCCCGCTCGTTGGTACGTCGTGGTCTCACACACGTACTCAGTAACCAGCAGGCGCGCAGCCTGGTGTCCACCATCTCCTATCTGGCCGTCCTCGCGGGCGGGTTGATGGCGGCCTTGAACATCCTGAACCTCGAGAAGACGGTTACGTCGCTCCTGGCCGGTGTGGGTATCGTTGGTCTCGCGCTCGGTTTTGCCTTTCAGGATCTGGCTGCAAACTTCATGTCGGGCATCTTCATGTCTTTCCGGCGAATCTTCTCGCACGGCGATGTCATCGAGGCCGCTGGGATCATGGGCAAGGTCGTCGAAGTAGACCTGCGCTCGACCTGGATCCGAACCTTCGAGGGTCAAATGATCTGCGTTCCCAATCGGAAACTCTTCGAGTCGCCTCTGATAAACTATACGAGGTCGGGGGAGCGACGCGTGGATATCACCGTGGGCGTGGGTTACGACTGTGATCTGGAGAAGGCCAAACAAGCCGCCATCGAGGCCATCAACGAGGTCGAGCCGAAAGACGAGGGCCGCGACGTTGATGTGTACTACAAGTCTTTCGGCGCGAGCTCGATCGACATGTCGGTGAGATTCTGGATTCGCTACCCTGAGCAGGACTTTCTCGAGGCTCAGAGCCGAGCGGTAACCGAGATCAAGCGCGCTTTCGACGAGAACGGTATCGACATTCCATTTCCCATTCGCACGCTCGACCTTCCGCGCACCGACGCGCAAGCGGGCTCGCATCTGAAGCTGGAAATGGTCCATGCGAACGGTGCCAACGAATCCTAGGTATACTTTGGTATCAAACCTCTACTCGGCCAGACCTATCTCAGGTTTCGGCCGAGTATCGGTTCAATCGGGTATACAGCGTCTTGACGCTGATTCCCAACTGCTTCGCGGCCTGCCGTTTGTTGCCGTTCGCCGTCTCGAGCGTGGCCAGGATGAGCTTCTTCTCCATCTCCGCGATCGTGGTTCCGACCGCGACCCGGATGGTGTTGCTGTCGGATGAACCATCGGCGGTTGGGGTGGGCGAGGCCATCGAATTCATGGACGGCGTTGGCAAGGCGTTCTCGTGACCTGGAAGCGCGACCGTATCGATCTCGTCTTTGGCCAGAATGAAGCTGCGCTGCACCACGTTGATCAGCTGTCGCACGTTCCCCGGCCAATCGTAGTCTTCGAGCGTTCGCAGCGCCGGCGTCGTGAACCGCTTTTGGGATTGGCTTTCACGGTTCAGTTGGCTGAGAAAGTGCAAAGCCAGAAGCTCGACGTCGCCGTCGCGCTCGCGTAGGGGCGGCAACAAGATGGGGAACACGTTCAGGCGATAGAAAAGGTCTTCCCGCAGTTGATCCTCGGCCACTGCCTCGGCGGGTGCGCGATTGGTTGCGGATACGATCCGCGCACGGCTCTCGCGAATCTCGTTGCCGCCCACGCGGGAAAACTCGCCGGTCTCCAGCACGCGCAGAAGTTTCGGCTGGAGTTCAATGGGCATTTCGGTGATTTCGTCGAGGAACAGGGTTCCTTCGCCTACCCTCTCGAAGACTCCTTCGCGAGAACTCGTCGCACCGGTGAACGCGCCCTTGTCGTGACCGAACAGCTCGGACTCGATGAGATTCTCAGGTACCGCGCCGCAGTTTACCGCCAGGAATGGACTCTCATTGCGGCGACTCAGCCGGTGGATCGCTTGGGCCACCACTTCTTTGCCGGTTCCCGTCTCGCCGACGATCATGACGGCGGCGGGGGTCGGCGCCACCCGCGAAATGAGTTCGTACACCGTGCGCATGCTGGGGGAACGGCCTACCAACGGACCAAAAGATCCCAACTCGATCAGGTTGTTGCGAAGGCTGGTGATTTCCGACCGCAGGCCCGCTCGGCGCTTTGCCCCAGCGATCGCCGAACGCAAGCGATCGCCCTCCACTGGTTTGGGAATGAAGTCGGCTGCGCCCCTTTGCATGGCGTCGACGGCGTGATCCACCGAGCGGGAGCTGGCCACCATGATGGTCTCCATCTCGGACACCTGGTCCAGCAACGAGCGCCCGTCGCCGTCGGGCAAGTGGGTATCCGCGATGAGGAGTTCGTAGGTTTCATTCGAGAGGCGTGCACGAGCTTGCGCAAGCGTCGTGACCAGCACAACGTCGAAGCCCCCCTCTTCCACGGCGGCGCGGAGTATCGGCTGGGTTGTGGCATCGTCGTCGACGATCAGGGCTCGGTGGGCCATCGGGACCTCATCTGGGGAAATCGCAGAGTGGAAATTGTAGTTTATCCACGGTGCCTGGGGAGAAACGAAACGCTATGACCGGTTGGCTCGCCACCATTCGCCATTTGGAGGCACCAGAGTCCGGAATGCCTCTTGCGATACTTCCCGGGTAGATACGCGGGCCCCAACGGGGTCCAAGAATGAGAAGGAGAAGATATGAATGATCGCACGATCAACAACAAGATCCAGGAATCACTGCTTGCCGACGAACGTCTTTCGGGCTCGAAGATCCAGACCTCGGTGCGCAACGGCGTGGCCAAGCTTGAAGGTAGGGTCCAGTCCTACGGACGCGCGCTTGCGGCCCAGGAGATCGCGACCCGAGCACCGGGCTGCAAGGGCGTGTATTGCCTGATAGAGGTAGAACCAGTGGGGTTTCTCCCCGACCGAGAGGTCGCAGCCTTGGTCAAGGACACCCTTGAGGAGCATCAGGATCTGAAGCCGGCGCCGGTAGATGTGCGTGTGCGGCGGGGATACGTAACGCTGGTCGGGGCCGTCGGGTCCGATCGCCAGCGGCAACTGGCCTCCGATATTGCGATGGGCGTTCCGGGGGTACATCACGTCAAGAACCTGCTGGGGATTCAAGCGTCAGCTACTACGAACATTCTGCGAGGCGTTCCACTCTAGTTTGGAAAGCGCTGCGGTCGCATGGGACTATTGAAGCCGTAGGTACCGTGGCGTCGCGCCTGGGATTCCATGGTAGAATCGTGGTCTTGAGGTTGGTGCAAGCCGCCGAAATAGCGCGATAGTTACCCACGATGCCGCAAAGGTGACCATGATGTCAGTGTCATACCGTCGACTCCTCATTGTCGCGGGCATCGCGGCGATCGCGGCGTTTTCTTCGGCCCAAGCCCATGACGACGAGAGTCACACCGCGACGTTGGAAGAGGTGGAGCGCCTCGTCCGGCAGGATCCCCGCGGTGCCGAGCACCTGGCCGAAGGCTTGTTGCGTGCGGCCACCGAGACCCATGGCGCCGAGTCGATGGACGTAGCGCGTGTATACGACCTCATTCTCGAGTGCCGATTCCGGTCGCGGTCCAAACCTCCCGAAGAATCGATCGAGCTTGCCAACGACGTGGTCGCGCTGAAGCAACGCGTGGGCCCGGCCGAGGACCCCACGCTCAGTGCAACCCTTTACGCGCGCGCGATTCTGCATGAACAATCGGGAAACATCGCTGCGGCCGAGGCCGATTTCCTGGCGGCGTTGTCGAATCGGAAGACGACGCTGGGAGAAGATCATCCCGAGGTGGCCCGGTCCCACCGTGGGTTGGCGATCTTCTACAGGAATCAGGGAAAACCCGGCAAATCCAGGGAGCAGCGCGAAAGCGCGTTGCGCGTGGCGGTGGCGGCATTCGGCGAGGACCATGTAGGAACAAGTTCGTACCGCGCGGAGCTGGCGTCTTCCCTGATTCGACTCGGCGAATCGCCGGCCGCCCGCGATCAATTGAGGCGGGCGTTGAACGCGATCGAAGCCAGTGACCAACCGGCCGGTCCGGACCTGGTGCAGTGTCTCAATCTCCTGGTGGAGATCGAGCGTTCGGAAACAAATTTCGATGCGGCGCGTGAATTGTCGGTAGAGGCTGTCGAAGCCGCCCGTGAGGTTCATGGCCCGGTTTCCAGCGGCTACGCCTGGGTTCTGAATAGCTACGGACTTCTGCTGGCGCAGATCGGCGACTATCGCGGTGCGCAAGACGCATTGAGCGAAGTATTGGAGGTACGGCGGCAGGTGCAGGGGCCAACCCATCCCGCCGTGGGGCTCGTGCTGTCAGACCTGGGCAAAGTCACGGCGCGGCAGGGTGACAACGATCGGGCCATCGAGTTGTACGACGAAGCCATCGGAATCATCTCGGCCGTGGCGGGAGAGGAGCACCCCGACGTAGCTCAGATCCGAGTCATGCTGGCCGAGGTCCATCTGGCGCGGGGCGAATCGGCCCAGACGATTGATCTGCTCAACAGATCTCGACCTGCGTTGGCGGAACTGGATCCCGCCGGGGTCGACGTTGCCTACTGCGATCTGTTCCTGGCGCAGGCGCTGGCTCTGGAAAACAGGGTTGAGGAAGCACGAAGCGCCTACCAAAGCTCAGAGGACCTTCTCGAACGTCGTTTTGGCCGGCGCTCTCACCATCGCATGGCGTCGGCCCTGAAGTTTGCCGAAGCCGAACGGGCTTGGGGAAACCCGCAGCGTGCGTTCGAGCTGGCGCTCGAAGTCGAAGAGATCATGGAAGAGAACCTGCGCCTGAACGTTCGCACCATGGCCGAGCGCCAGGCCTTGCGGTACGTCGCGGTGCGTCCACAGTCTCTGGACGTGCTTCTCTCGCTGGCGGCCTCCGAAACGTTGGGGCAAGAACAGCTGAATGCCACCTTGAACGCGGTCGTACGTTCCCGGGCGCTCGTGCTGGACGAGTTGGGTCGCCGCAACCGCGGAACACTCGAGAGCTCGGATCCCGAAGTAGTGCAACTGGCCGACCAACTCAGCCAGGCCCGACAGAGATTGGCCGAGTTGTTCGTAGCGGGGCGGCGGGGCGAGGACGATGTCGAATTTGAGCGGGAGCTGAGTGCGGCGGCCGCGGCCAAGGAATTGGCCGAGAACGCGCTGGCCCGACACAGCTCGGCGTTCCAGGTCGAGTTCGAACAAACCGCCCGCGGCGGGCGGGACGTGATCGACGCACTTCCTCCGTCGAGTGCGCTGGTATCGTTTGTAAGATTCAGCGACTCCGCAACCAAAATTGAAGCGTACGGCGCGTTTGTCACGAATGCGGGCAACGGCGATTCCAAATTCGTTGCCCTGGGCAACGCCGAACAGATCGATGGGCTCGTACGAAATTGGAAGGAGAGCGTCACGCGCGGCGGTACCGTCAGCGGTCCGTTCGGGACCAACGAAGAAGAACGGTACATGCAGGGCGCTGAGACGCTGGCGGCCGCGGTTTGGAATCCCGTGGCCGAACACCTGAATGGTACGCGGCAGGTGTTCGTTGTCCCCGACGGGTCGCTTCAGGTGCTGAACCTGGCTACGTTGCCGGCTTCGCCCAGCCAGTACCTGGTGGAAACCGATTTGCGGATTCACTACCTGTCGGCCGAGCGGGATCTGGTACCAACTCGCGAACGATCGAGCGCCCGCAACATGCTGGCGTTGGGCAATGTAGACTTCGAAAACCTCAACGAAGCCGAGGCTGGTGTACAGATAGCGTTTCGGGGATCGCGAAGTGCTTGCGAATCTCTCGACCAGATGGAATTTGATCCACTGCCTGCGACCAGCGTCGAAGTTGAAGCCTTGACGAAGATGCTGGCCAGCCAGGACTTTCGTGTCACCAATCTCCTGGGGCCCAATGCTACCGAACCGGACTTCAAGCGGGAAGTAGCTGGCGCCTCGGTGGTTCATCTGGCCACCCACGGCTTCTTTCTTTCCGAGACCTGCAACGACGAACTGCCGATGGTCACGTCCGAGAACGACATTCCCGAAAATACGGCTCTCGAGAATCCTCTACTTCTATCTGGATTGGTTCTGGCGGGAGCCAACACCCGCGGTGAGTCGAATGGGCTCGACGATGGCATACTTACGGCCGAAGAGATTGCCGCCCTGGACCTGTCCGCCAGCGAATGGGTTGTACTGTCGGCCTGTGACACCGGACTTGGCATCATCCGGGGTGGCCAGGGTGTATTCGGATTGCGGCGCGCATTCGCGCTGGCCGGTGCGCGAACGCTGATCATGAGCTTGTGGGCGGTGGAGGATCAGGCGACGCGTGAGTACATGCAGGGCCTGTATGATGCGCGTTTTCTCCAAAACATGACCACGGCCGAGAGCGTACGAGCTGCGAGTCTCAGCGTTCTCGAACGTCGACGGTCGGCGGGCGACAGCACGCACCCGTTCTTCTGGGGCGCGTTCGTGGCTACCGGCGACTGGAACTGAACAGCGCCCGCCCTCTGCCGTTCACCAACGGTGGTAGTCCCTACGGCAGAAACGCCTTCACGTTCGCAAGCTTGCGCGGCAGGTACTCGTCGATCACGTAGTTCAGGCCATGCTTGGCCAGGGCCTGCTGCTCCACACGTACCCCCAGACGAATCTGTTTCTGCAACGCTTCTTCCCACTGTTTGTGGTGCTGGATGAACGGGTCGTTCTTGATGGCATCCTTGGCGCGCTTGATGTCCACCTCTTTCAGCGGATGCGTGGGAAGATCGTACTCGCGGATGTCGTCGGGGGTCACTCCCAGGAACCGCGCCTGCGGTACGCAGAAGTACTCGTTCATGTGCGCCGCATTACCGCTTCCCACTTTCAGGGTGCGATAGATGTTGCTGTACCCGTAGGGGTCGCCGTCCACGAATACGTAGACGGGAAGCCGCTTGTCATCGGCCAAGCGACGAATGAACCGTCGACAGGCGCGTGTGGGTACTCCACCCAGGGATATCAGGATGCACTGCGCGGTGCGCCAGTAGGCGTGCTTTACCAAACGTTGAAACATACCTGCGGTCTCAATGGCCAGAATGAACTTGGCGTTGGTTTCGAAACGCAGACCCTCGACCGAAATGGGAATGCTGTAGGCGCCGCTGCCGAAACGCGTGCAGTCGATCCTTAGCTCTTCGCCGGTTTCGCGGTCGTGGTCGATGACGACGAGCTGCCCGGCTACGTCTCCGCCCTTTTCCTCGGGAATGAAGCCCAGTTGCTCGCGGTTTACGCCGAACAGGGCCTCCACATCTTCCATGACCGTGTCGCTCTCGGGTTGCTCGTTGAAGCGGGCGTCGTCCCAGTTCTTGCTGACGTAGTACGCCTCTCGCTTGGTGGCGATGTCGTCGGTTTCAACCAGTTCCTTGCTGAACGCCATCATGCGCAGGGTCTGTGCGAACGTCTTCACCGTGCCCACGGTGAGCGTACGTTCTTTTTTCTTGCCCTTCATCTGGAAGTAGCCCTTGGCCGGTTTGTAGATGACGTTGGCCAGGCTCCGGATGGGAAACTTCATGGACGGCGTGGCTTTTTTCAGGATCTTCTGATGCACCGTGGAGGCTTCGGCCTGGATCTGTCTTACGACCTTGGTATTGGTCACGACCTTCTTCGCCCGGGTCGCGGTTTTCTTGCGGGGTGGGCCCTTGGGCGCCGCCGCTTTCTTGCGGGAAGTGGTCTTCTTGGTCGAGGTTCGCTTGCTGGTCGTTTTCTTCTTTGCCATGTCGTCTACATCTTCCGGCTGCGCTCGAGCGTGTCAGTGAGGGTGTCCACGACCTTCTTTTCCTGGGCCTCGCTGAGTCCCAGTATTTCCTGCAGGGCGATTCCGATGTGCGGAATGTACTTTTCTATGTACGCGCGTTTCTTGGCCTCATCGCGTTCGCGTTGACCACGCCGAATATAGCGACCCAACTTGCGCCCGGATTCCTGCAGGGCCAGCTTCATTTCCTTGATGATCTCGTCGTAGCTGGCAACGGCTTCCTTGCTCTCGCTGGTAAACGGCACCCACACGCTAGCGATGTGCACCATGAGCGTCATGGGCGCGGTGGGTAGGGCGCCTCGGCTCTGTTGGATTCCGTATGATCGCCAGTTGGTGGCCATGACCGCCTTGAATGTGGCGCAGGCTCCCTGTTGGTACTGCAGCGGCACGCGGTTGGCGAAGCGCATGAGCGTGGTGAGTTCGTCGCCGGCGATGCCGCCGCCATACGCCAGGCCTACTTCGATCTGAAACGGGTTGCCTCGATACACTGACGGCGGGCGCGTCACTGCTTCGTAGTACCCGGCGCCGGGGATCTGTTGACGCAAGCTGGCCAGCAACCGCTCTTCCCCAATGGGCGACAGGCAATCCGTCGGCGGGGCGGGAATCCTGGTTTTGCGGATGTTCTTCACCAGCAGTTCGGCCTTTTCGGGCACCACGCGGCGCGGCGACGTGGTGTTCTGCAGGCCGGTTCCTTCGATGATGCTGGTGGCTGCCTTGGGGCCTACGCGGCTGAACTCGCTTTGGAAGAAGCCCTTCAGTTGGCGACTCTTGGTCTCCTTCATCATGCGCAGCAGCATGCCCACTTCCACACCGTAGGGGTGTGGCTTGATCTCGAGCGCCTCCTCGGGAAGGTCCTTCGAAGCGCGTTCGAAGTGCACGGGCTCCTCCCCCGGGCCTTGGTACGTCAGGTCTACATGCGGGTTGGCCAGTGCGGTTTGGCGTAGGTACGCCTCCACGCCGTGCTTGCCGCGCTTGTAGGTGCCTTCCAGCTCGATCGACACGCGCGTTCCGTGTGCGGCATCCCATTCGACTTCACGCTCGCGCTTGATGACCGGTTCATTCTTGAGCGTATCGATGACCAGCTGGAAATACTGCGCGGGTTTTCGCTTGTTGATCCGACTTTCGATCTCCACCGGCTTACCCGTGGTGAGCTGTCCGTACATTCCGGCGGCGCTGATGCCGATTCCCTGCTGTCCACGACTTTGCCGCAGGCGATGGAACTTGGATCCGTAGAGCAGCTTGCCGAAGATGCGCGGTATCTGCTCGCGCACAATGCCCGGGCCGTTGTCCTGCACGATGACCTTGTACCGATTCTCGGCTATCAGTTTGATCTCGACCGTCAGGTCGGGAAGGATGCCCGCTTCTTCACACGCGTCCAACGAGTTGTCGACGGCTTCCTTGATGGTGGTCAGAAGGGCTTTGGTTGGGCTGTCGAAACCCAACAGATGACGGTTCTTGGTGAAGAACTCGCTGACCGATATCTCGCGCTGCTGGCGCGCCATGCTGTCGGCGGTGGCGATGGTGCGCGGGGCTGATTTCCTGGTGGCCTTCGGCGCGGCTTTCTTGGGCGCTGCCTTCTTGCGCTTGGCGGTTGGCTTCGCGGTCGCCTTCTTCTTGCGAACGCTCTTTTTCTTGGCTGGAGTCACGGCTCTCGATTGGGCCAGGGTGGAACGGTCATGCTCGGCCGCATCCTACTGGCTGGAGAGGTCGCTTGCCAGTGTTTCGAGAGCCCCTGGAAATCGGGAAAGGCCCAGAGCGCCGGGCCGAACTCGCACCTCCCACATGCGAGCTCGTCCATTGCTCCGGGCCATCCTCGGCCGGGACCCGTTTTGTCTGGGCCCCGTTCGTCCAGCTAGCGACGCATCACAGCGATCGCTGCAACGCCAGTCGCAGTCGCGGAAGTTCATTCGACGGAGTCAGGCCCAGACTCGCCCGATCCGATTGCACATTGGCCCACGAGCCACTGGAAGACGCCAAGCCAAGCAGGGCCCCAATGGTCGCGGTGACGGGTGTGATGATGAAAAGGCTGCCCGCCAACACCGCAAAAAAGCTGGGCCGGTAGGCGGCTTCGCCGCCAGCTTGCGAAAGCACCGCCAGCAGCAGTGACGCGCCAACACCTACGCGTGCGCCGTTGCCGGCGTATCTGCGTGTGTTGCTTTCGGAATGGAGCTGTAGTTCCACGCCTCTGATGTCGTCGCGGGGGATCTCCAGCAAGCGATCACGTCGGCTCACCACGAGCTTGACCGTGTCGCTGTCTATGGCGTGCAAGCGGCCGAGCACGGGTCTGGACGTATGGTGCCGGCGGACCCGAAGCGTGTCTCCGGGCTTGAGGTCGCTGGCCGTGAACTCCTCGGGCGACGCCTGGACGGTCGCGTCGGTCAGCAGAATCAAGAGCATCAGGCAAAGAGCGATCGCGGGGCGCATGTGGATTCCTCCGGTCGTGGAAGGGGCGTTCATCGCCGATTCACGGTCAGAAGCTATTCCACGATTCGTGCCCGGAACCGATCCGATCGGCTAACGCGCCTTTTCGAAGCGGGTTACGAGCACCGAGGTGGCCCAAATCCGCACAGTCTGGGGAGTTCAGCGTAAACCCACAGATACACTCCGTATCTTTGGTACGCCTCGTTGGCTGCGGTAAATGGGACTCTCAGTCCACTTCCATACGCGTGAGCAGGTATT
This sequence comes from Candidatus Krumholzibacteriota bacterium, assembly GCA_029262065.1. Classification (GTDB taxonomy): domain Bacteria; phylum Krumholzibacteriota; class Krumholzibacteriia; order JAJRXK01; family JAJRXK01; genus JAJDAC01. The sequence continues at coordinate 55,102 of JAJDAC010000057.1, forward strand.
CCATTTCCCGGCGCGCGAAGCGTTCGTGGTCGATTCCCCATTCGAACCAAAGCACGTACTGGCGCATGCCCTTGCCCGCGGTGATCACGTTGATCTCGCGCACTTCGTTCCTGTAGATCGCCGAAGCCGTCAAGTGTTGGCCTTCCAGCGAGGAGATACTGCGCGTCTCGCTTTTGTGCGGAGTAACGTTGTATCCACGGGCCGATGCCTCAGCCAGGGCCGCGAAAGCAAAGTCCTCGTTGCTCATGATGCCTGGAAGTCGCGGCTGCATGGAGAGTCGCATGATGCTGTCTTCCGACAGATGCTGGGCCACGACCAGTTCGTTGTCGGCTGCGGTGCGAAACGTCCATCCGGGTGCGTTCATTTCCACGTTCACGCCGTAGGCGGGATTCTTGTAGTACGGCTCCACGCTCACCGCGGTCGACTGGTCCACCTGCATGGTCTCCATGACTACGGTTCCCAGCCCCAGCGTGGCGAGCACCAGACCGACCATCAATCCCGTGTGGGCGGTGAGCCCGGGGATCAGCCAGGAGGGAGTGGTGTCGGCGGGTTTGCTGGTTGCGAACTGGAGTTTTCGCGTGGGCCCGGTTTGGCCACGGCGATTCGCTTCGTACATTCCATGGACGGCCCACAGCGCCACGACTACTTCGACCAGGATGGTCAGCAAGAGATTGTTGCCCGCGATCCAGCCGTGGAGCGGCAGCGCCAGGAGGATGACGGCAATGGCCGGCACCTTCAGATCGATCATCCAGTATCCGGCCCCGTAGAAGCACAGGTTCAGGAACGCCACGAAACGCGCGCTCGGGTCAGCCTGCGGGCGGCGGTCGGCGATCTCGCATCGGGTAAGGCTGGCGTCGATCACCGCATAGCAGAATACGATGGCAATGAGGCGTGTGGCCAACCACACCAGGTGTGGTAGTTGGAAGTATCCGGCGGCCAGTGCCCCGGCCTGGAGAGGGATCAGCGATAGCATCAGGCAGAGGCCCAAGCGGCCCCTACCCAGCAACCAATGACCTAGACCCGGCAAGATCAGACTGGTCAGCATGATCAGCCATAACGACGTGACCCGCACCGGGCGCCGTATCTGTTTGGATTCGAATAGGTTGACGGAGTCCACGGTACACCAACGGCGAAGCGGGGAATAAGTGGGGGATACCCGGTTGGATTGGGTGAGAATTCCGTACCAGAACGGCGAAAGCGGCCGTATCGTTCGAGTTTGCATGAGTTTGACACGCTAGCTGGTCCGGTCGGTACCGCTCTGGCTATACTGTGAAGGTCTGCGCGAACCCCCACCCCCCGACGGAAGCCAGTTCGATGTCTTCGCTCATGCGTGCCTTTTCTCTATCCGCGGTCATACTGGTCGCGGTGACAACCACGTCGCCGGTAGCGGCGAGTTGGGGTCAATGCTCGGCCACCAAAGCCGCCAACGAATTGGCCGACTGTCATGACTGTCATCTGTTCAAGGACCTTCTGACGACGGCCAAGAGCCAGGACCTTCAGCTCGAGGTTTTCGAGCTGGAAAAAGGCGTACTGGTTCAGTTGACCGGCCACAATGAGAAGGCCGTTGGCCTCATCCACGAAACCGTCGACAGCCTTTGGGAAACGAAGGTCGCGGCCGAGGACGAAAGCCGATGCGACGGATGTGCTTCACGTCACGAGAAGTTGGCCATGGCGGTGCGCGATCGCGCGCTCACTCCCACCGGAGCTATCGTGGTTCTCACCAGCGAAGACGAACAGGTCGTAAACTGGCTGCGCGACGATGCGCGCAAGCAGCGGTCGTTCGTGCAAAGCGTGGCGTCGGCCGACTGAGGTCGACCACGCCGAACGAGAGCACAGGGTCATGAGCACCAGGGGAACACCGCTCACAAACCCGCGTTGGGTGCTCATCCTGTTCCTGGTTTCCATCATTCCCATTGTAGCGCTGGGCTATTCCGCCAATCGCAGCCTGCGCCAAGCCATGGAAAGCCGCGACCATTCAGCGGCGGCTTCGGCGGCGTACGCGGGTGAACTGGCGCAGACCCTGGTTCGGCAACAACTCCGCGAGTACTTCCGGTGGCGCGAGGAGAGCCTGATCTGGGCGCACCTCGAAGGCGAAGAACGCTTTCGCGCCACGCTGCGCGACATCTATCTGCGCAGCTCGCTGCTGGAACACACCGTGTTCGTGGCCGAGTCCGATCTACAGCAAACCATACTGGCCGGCGGCGAAGCTCCCTCCCACATGAGTGCACACGAAGCGGCTGGCCAATACAAAGCCAAGGCGTGGAAATACGCGGTGCGTCAGTCCATCGTTTCCAATCTCGAAAGCGAAGCTCGTGAACGCCTGGGATACCGTCCCGAGAAGGGTACCTTTGTGCACTCCACATTGGTGGGCGAGGACGAGTCCGAGGAAGCGTTCGAGCCTCGCTTTCGTTGGATAGAAGTAGATACGAACTCTCCTTTCGGCGTGTGCGAAGACTGCGCCGAGTCCATCGCAAAGTTGGCGTACGATCAGCGCGAGGGTGTGTACACCCTGCTCATGGTGAGCTTTCCGTTGAAGGGCGGGAAGGACACCCAGACCGGGTTGTTCGCCGCGCTGGCTCCGCCCGATGGGCTCATCCAGGAGATCCTGCGCCCCGCCGCTTCGCGCTGGGCGGCCATCTGGGAAGCACCTGTTCCCAAGGGTGACATCATTGAAGGCGTGGAGCATGACTCCTGGCCCAGTGCCGCCAACGGCGAGAAAGAGCGGATCCACGGCATTCGCCTCGTCGCGCGCGAAGACCGCGTGATCATGGCCGAGGCCGACCTGCCCGAAGCCCCGCGCTCCGTTCTTTTTTCCATGCCCCTGTTGGGTGCCACCTCGCCGTGGGCATTGCAGATCTTCTCGCGCGACGGGCAGTCGGTTGACGCCGCGGCCCGGGAGAGCCGACGTTGGAACTTGTTGTTCGCGGCCACGGTTCTGCTGCTGGTATTGGGTGCGGTCGTGCTCACCCGTGGCTTTGCGCATCAAATCGAAGCGTCGAAGCTCAGCAATCATCTGCTGAGCAACGTCAGTCACGAGCTCAAGACGCCACTCTCGCTCATTCGGTTGTACACCGAAACGCTCGAGGCCGGTCGGGTGAAGGACGAGCGCGAGGGAAAGAAGTTCCTGGGCATCATCGGCCGCGAGAGCAAGCGTCTGGGTCATCTGATCGAGAACATCCTCAACATCCAGCGCATCGAAGAAGACCGCAAACAGTACAGCTACGCTCAAGTTCGCCCCGACAAGGTGGTGCGCGAGACGGTGGACAACTACCGGTTCCAGCTGACCGAGGATGGCTTCGAGATGAAGCTGGACGTAGATGACAATCTACCGCTGCTGATGATCGATGAAGAAGCCGTGGCCCAGGCGCTCATCAACCTGCTCGACAACGCGGCCAAGTACTCCGACACCGTCAAATCGATCGTGGTGCGATGCCAGCAACGCGACGGCGAGGTATTGGTATCGGTCCGCGACCGCGGTATTGGTATTCCACAGCGCGAACACGCCAAGGTCTTCGACAGCTTCTACCGCGTGGAGAAGAGCCTGGTGCACAACGTCAAGGGCAGCGGGTTGGGGTTGGCCGTGGTGGCCCACGTGGCGAAAGCGCACGGAGGCAGGGTCGAGGTCGATAGTACGCCTGGCAAGGGCAGCAAATTCACGATGCATTTTCCCGTCGGGTTCGACCCCGACGATAGTTAGTCTCCTTCGGAGGTCCTACCCAGAATGTCACAGAACCGCCCTGTCGTTCTTCTGGTCGAAGATGAACCCGCCATGCGAGAAGGCCTGGTGCACAACCTGGAGTTCGAGGACTTCGAGGTTCGCGCTGCGTCCGATGGTCCCAGTGGCCTCGAGGCCGCGCGAGCCGGTGGTGTCGATCTGGTGATCCTGGATGTCATGCTCCCCGGACTCGATGGATTCCAGGTCTTGCAGAAAATGCGCGAGGCAGGGTCGGACACGCCGGTACTTCTGCTGACGGCCAAGAGTCTGGAGTCGGACAAGCTGGTTGGTTTCAAGCTGGGTGCCGATGACTACGTAACCAAGCCGTTCAGCGTGCTCGAACTGGTGGCTCGTGCGAAGGCGCTGTTGCGTCGCCGCGGCAAGAAGTCGGCTTCGCTCGACCGCTACAAGTTCCGCGACATCGAAGTGGACTTCGTGGCCATGGAAGTATCGAAGGGCGGCGACGCCGTCGACTTCTCGCTGAAGGAAATGGAAATGCTGCGCCTGCTCATTGAAAAACGCGGACAGGCCGTGAGTCGCAAGGACATGCTGAAGATCGTGTGGGGCTACGAAGAAGGGTCGCTGCCCGCGACCCGCACCATCGACACCCATATTGCGCGTATTCGCAACAAGTTGGGTGGCGAGGACGGGTGCGACTTCATCAAGACCGTACATAAGGTTGGCTACAAGCTGGAAGACTAGCGGGCACCTTGGTTTGACGCCCTGGGTCCAGCACGAATATCATCGCGGCACCCCTCTGTGAGTGTGCCCGATGTTCCAGCTCCTGTTCATACGACGAATACAGTTCTCGGTTCTGCTGGCGTACCTGGTGCCCGCGGTAGCCCACGGTCAACCTCTGGTTTTCCAGGACGTGTTGCGAAGCGAGTCTTCTTCCGTCCGCGAGAAGACGCCCGCTGGACTCGATACGTTTACCCTGTACGGCGGCCCGGGTTCGCTTGAGGGAAAATTCCAGACACTGCCCGGACCCGCTGGCGTGCCCGATTTTGGTGGCTGGATCGGCGTGGACGCCACGGAGTCCGTGCTGCGGTGGCAGCTCAGCACGTTCAACGCAAGCAATCTCAACAACAACGGCCCCGGCAACATGGCGATGTGGTGCGGCGTGTCGGCGGCACAGGAACCGGGGTACGTATCGTCTCCGGGGTACGGGAACAATTGGTGGGCTGGCATCGAGTGGACCTCGGAGCCGCTGATCGATCCCTCTCAGCCGCAGACGGTCGACCTGCAATTCTTCTTCAACTACGACACTGAACCGGCGAAAGATGGCGTTACTGTTCGTTACGAGCAGAACGGGGCATGGACCCAGGTTTTCTATGACACTGGTGGAAATGAACCGTTCGCCGCGCCTGGGGTTCACTTTCCCCAGGACGTAACGGCCGGATCCATTGACTACGTCGGGAACGACTACGGCGGTGAGAACGGCGACCAGATCCGTATCCGAATAGAGTTTGCTTCCGACGGTGCCTGGTCCGATGAAGACGGTACTTGGCCTTCCGTAGCCGGGGCCGTGCAGGTGGATGACATCTCGGTCACGTACGACAACAACGGAACCCAGATTGACTTCACCAACTTCGAGGGTCCCGGTCCGTTCACCTGGACCGATGCGGTTTATCCCTTCATTGGCGACTTCAGTAAACTACAGCATGGATTCGAAGACCTGGATCCGTGTCGCTCGAACAACACCGGCATGGTGGGCTTCTTCGACAACGGCATGCCCCCGAGCAACCTGTTGAATCAACCCCCGTACAACGACCCGCCCCTGAGCACCGGTGGCAGCACTTCGCCCAACTGGAACTACGGCGTGCCCGGGGGGTGGGTGGTGAATGTGAACGGCGGTGTGCATTCGAACCCCAATACGTTTCTGTCGCTGGACAATGAAATCTGGAGTCCGCCGATCGCATGGGATCTCCCCGGCACGGCCGATGATGATCCCGACGTGGCCGGGGTTCTGTTGCGATTCGATGTTTGGGAACACCTGCCGCTGGAGAACCTCGTGGTGTCCACGGCGCAGATACGGTCATCGGATGATGGCGGTGCAAGTTGGACGCGTTGGCGCCACAACCTGGCCTACCTTGGCGATGCCCAGTGGCGGACGCGCGAGTTGTTCCTGGGAAGTGAACTCGTCGCCAACCCCACGCATGTACAGGTATCGCTGGGTGTGTTCGACTATTCTCCGTTTGGCACTTCTTCTGGCGATGCTACTCCGGCCCCGTTGTATGACAACGTGTCCGTGCACAAGTACCGCATTGCCGGGCCGGAGATCCAGGCTTCGGTCGTCAACCTCTACCAGGACAATTTCCCCGGCGGCGGTCTGAGTAGTTTCGCTACGTTGGCCGACCGTCAGCAGTCGGATGTCCGCCTCGATATCGCGCGCGATGTGGTTCCCCTGTCGCCCTCGCTGGTTCCCGGTGACGAAACCACAGCCACCGTGAAATCCGCCATTCCCGGTGTCGATGTGGCGCAGGTCAAACTGGTGTGGGTGCTCGATCGTAACCCCTGGTTCGACGACGTACGCGTGATGCCCGTGGGCGCCACCGAGGTGCTCGGCGGCGCAGCCAATGGCTGGGACCAGTGGACCGGCGAAGCCCCGGGAACGCTGCAGCAGTTCAGCACCGACGACTTCGACTTCGATCTGCCCGACGTGGACTTTCTGCACCCCGGCGACGTTCTTCGCTATCATTTCCACGCCACCGATACCGAAGGTAGGATATCTACCCTTCCCGCCGACCTTGGGGGCTTTGCCGACGGGTTGGGATGGTCCCGAACGTACACGGTGAACGGTCTTCCTTCGGTGAACGACGACGGTGGGTCGCCGGTTACGCCCAGTGTGTTGCTCCTGGACGCCCAGGGCGACGTGGCCGATTCCGATCGCGTCCATCGAGCGTTGGCCGAAAACGGATGGTTTGAGGGCATCCACTACGATGCCTACGATTGGATCAGTCCCGGCGGGCGCCTCAGCAATGGGATCCGTTCGCGAGCGGCGTCGTCACAGCTCGATCTGTACGACACCATTCTCTACGTGGCCGGTGAAACCTCGACGAACCTGTTCAGCGATGGCAGCAACGCCAACGGCAACGACAAGAGCGACGACGAATCGCGTATGCGTGTGTGGCACGAGCAAAGCGCGGACCGCTCGATCGTGTATTTCGGTACCCACCTGGCCGAGGTCATGGCGACCAACAATGCCGACGCAGCCAACTATCTGAATGGGTTGATGGAAGTGGATTTCGTGGACGGCGACGTACGCGATGACCTGGGCGATCCATTCAGCTTACAGCTGGGGGCGTTGGTGCCCTGTCCTGGACCTTCATTCGCTCTGAGCAATGTATGTTTGACGATCGACGCCTACGACAACGTAGATCAGGGGCTCGTCGCCGTACGCAGTCACGCATTTCTGGACGCGCAGGGTGATCCGGTATTGGGCCCTGGTCGCGCGGCCTCGGTGTTGTTTGACCGCGTGGACGGTACTGGGTTCAGGAAAGTCGATATGTTCTTTCCGTTCTCGTTGGCCCATGTGGCTTCGTCGCCCACCGGCCCGACCGATCCGGCCGGGCGTTCGGCCGCCGCGGTGTTGTTGGGTGAAGTGCTGACGACCTGCTTGGGGACTGCACCCACGCCCGGTGTGCCGGTGGCTACGCCGCCCCTGGTAGCCTCTTTGCGCGTACAGGTGGATCCGAATCCGTTCAACCCCAGGACAACCGTGGCCTTCGCCCTGCCGGTGGCCGGGCCGGTTTCGATGGACGTGTTCGATGCACGGGGCCGCCGAGTGCGACGTTTGCTGGAAGAACATCGATCGGCCGGAGCACATAGCGTACTCTGGGACGGTTCCGACGACGCTGGTCATGCCCTGGCCAGCGGCATGTACATCGTACGGGTCGCGACCGCGGCGGAAACCGTGAGTCGCAAGGTTGCCTTGCTGCGCTAGATGCCTTCCCATTGGAGATGATCTCATGAGTCGCCGTCCCGCATTCCTGCTGGTTGTGTTGGTCTGTGGTTTGGCCTTCGCCTGTGCTCCAACTACGAGTGCCCAACCGCGGTTGGTCTTGTTCTTGGCGGCCGATCAGTTCAGAGGCGATTTCCCCGACCGGTTCCGCGACCGCCTCGAGCCCGGCGGGTTTCGATACCTGCTGGAGCAGGGTCACCATTTTCGTCAGGCGCACTTCCAGCACTCAGCCACGGTGACGGGGGCCGGACACGCGACCCTGGCGACCGGAGCATCTCCGGCCGCCCATGGTGTAGTGGGCAATGCGTGGTATGACCGCAACCAGGCGGCTCGCGCCTACTGTGCTGGCGACGCGAGTTGTGTTTCGTTGGATCAACGCGAACGTGACGACCGAGGCATTAGCGCCCGGAATGTGTTGGTACCAACCCTGGGCGACGTATTGGTGGGCCACTACGGCGACGCCTGCAAAGTGTTCAGCGTCTCGGTGAAAGATCGTGGGGCCGCGTTGCCTGGCGGCGCCAAGGGTCAGGCGTACTGGTATTCAAAGCAGAACGGTGGGTTCACTACCAGCACGCACTACCAGGCTCAGCTTCCCGATTGGGTGGTGGGTTTCAACCAGCGCAGCTCGGCTTCGAGTTATACCAAGCGCGTCTGGGAACTGCTTCGCGACAGTGCCGATTATGAGTTTGCCGCTTTCGACGATCGTAGGCAGGAGCGGGGCAGTGACGGCTGGGACAACGTGTTTCCGCACACGTTGCCCAAGGCCGGGGAGCATCTCTATCGACAGTTCCCCTACACGCCATTCAGCGACGCCATGACGGGCGAGTTTGCCCAGGAAATCCTGCGCACCCAGAAACTGGGGCAAGACGATATTCCCGACATGCTGGCCATCAGTTTTTCGTCCATGGACTACATTGGACACACCTTTGGCCCCAACAGTCTCGAACAGGAAGACAATTTCTTCCGCCTGGATCGGACGCTCGCGCGCCTCTTTGCCGTCGTGGATGAACTGGTGGGTCTCGAGAACACCTTGATTACCATGTGTTCCGACCACGGAATCGACGAGGTGCCCGAATTCCGAAACCAGCTGTGCGAGTGGTCGCGGGCCGGTAGCCTACCCGAGGCGTTCGCGGGCGTCGTGAACTCTGGTTTTGGCTACGAAGTGGGCGACAACTGCGACGCGGCGCGCAATGAACCGGCCGAGTTGGTGGAACACGTAAGCCGCGAGCTGCGAGACCGGCTGAACGTCGACAAGGACCTGGGTCTAACCTACTGGCATCCGAGCCTGTATCTGGACGAGCCGGCGATCAAGAGTCTGGGTTTGGACGTGGCGGCTGTCGAACGCGAAGCGCAGGCGATTGTCGAGGCAACTCCGGGCTACGCTCGGGCCTACCCGCGCCATGAATTGTTGCAAGGCAAAGCCACGGGGCCACTTGGCCCCGCGGTCCTCAAGACGTTCCACGCCGAGCGTTCTGGCAACCTGGTCGTGGTGGGCGAACCGTTTCACTATCTGTACCAGAGCCCCGCGGGTGCCGCGGCCATGCATGGCTCACCGTATCCGTACGATACCCACGTTCCCATCCTCATGGCGGGGTGGGGAGTAGTTCCCGGCGTAACGGAACGGCGGGTGGCCCCCGCATCCATCGCGCCATCGGTGCTGCGCATCATGGGGTTGCCGGATGTTCCGCACATGGACTCCGGTATCTTGACGGAAGCGATACTTGCCACCGACTCCGAGCCTACGGGTTCCCGCTAGCCCGCAAATCTACCCGGTTGTTTTCTCTCGCCTTCAACGCCCGTTAACACAGCGGCGTTAGCTTCGGCACGTCCATTACTCGACATAACGGACGTTCTTCTACTCGAAGACAAATGGTTTGAGCCGGCTGGGAGATTTCCAGCGCAGAGGTTACGCAGCGTCCCTCGGCCGGCAATCCACTCTAGCTTCCTCACGGAGGTTGCAAACACCATGATTCAGCGCAAGAGCATCGCGCTTGCCGTTACACTTGGCGCTCTGACCGCCGCCCCGGCTTTGGCGCAGGTGGCCATCGATGGTTTCTGGGTATGGAACAGCAACGGCCAATCCGGTGCTGTTCAGACCATCGCCCAGATCCGCGACGATCAGCAAAATGTACCGGATGCCACGAACATCCCCCTTTCTCCCAACAGCTCGGGCGTCGATACGCCTGGATCCAGGACTCGCACGACGATCGACATCTGGGACGCGTACACCCGCAACCAGATCCAGAACCCCGATCTGAACCCTGCCTACGCGGCTCTTCCCAATCCTGATCCCCGTCCGAACTCGACTAGCCCCGTGCTGGGATCAAACGGCGCCGCCGTGGTCGATATGTCCAAGATCGATCCGTTCTTTGATGTGGCGAACTATGCGGGTGGCCTGGACGGCGGCCCCTCGTGGATCGATGGCTGGACCTGGTCTGGCTGCACTCCGGCCGATCAGGCGGCCCGTACCGATCTTCCGCCCAGCGATTTCGCCGGTGGTGACTTCAAGACGGACGTTCCCGCAGGCCCCGTGGGTGGCGGCGCAGCGAACGTCACCTGGAACCTCGCCGGCTCGCCCTACCTGCTGAACGGCAAGGTGCAGGTGGATGCCGGTCAGACCCTGACCATCGACGCAGGCGTCGTGGTCTTCGGCTCAGGCATCGGAACGTTCCTCGCCGTCGAGCGAGACGGGTTTCTGAACGTGAACGGAACGGCCTCCGACCCGGTGATTTTCACGGTGCCCGGCTGGGAAATCGGTGACCAGCTCCCCGGTGACTGGGGCGGCGTGGTGCTGCATGGTAAGGCCGTTGCCAACTGTGCTGGTGGTGGCGCGGTCCCTGGTTGCAATCTTACGACCACGGGCAATGACTGCGTATCCGAAGGCAACGCAGGAAACTTCGGTGGCAGCGACAACGCCGATGGCAGTGCGTTCATCCGCTACGCCCGCGTGGAGTTTTCGGGACAGGAGATCAACCTGAACAACGAGCTGAATTCCTGGACGTTCAACGCGCAGGGCACGGGCACCGACGCTCAGTTTCTGCAGGCTCACCTGGGTACCGATGACCTGTTCGAGTGGTTCGGCGGGGTCATGGAGAGCAAGTATTGGTACGGCAGTGCCGGCCAGGACGACGGTTTCGACTGGCAGATGGGCTTTCAGGGCCGTTTTCAGCACGGCGTGCTCATCCAGGGCTGTGGCCAGGACGGCGACAAGATGATCGAGGCCGACAACAACGAGTTCGACCTCGATTGCCCCGGTCGTTCGAACCCCATCGTGGGCAACCTGACGGGTATTGGTGCAACGGGTGGTACGCACGGAGTCGACCTTCGCGTGGGCACCAACGGTCAGGTCTACAACACGGTTCTGGTGGACTGGCCGTCGCATGCAGTGCGTGTTCGATCGGATGAGTCGTACCAGAACGGTATCGTGTTGCCCCAGGCCACGCCGGCTCCAGCCATCACGAGCTTCGCGGTGAACGTGTCACCAAACCCCATCCGGAGCAGCACCGTTTTCTCCTTCAACCTGCCGACCCCGGCCGGTGTGGAGTTGAAAGTGTTCGATTCGCGCGGACGTTTGGTCGATACGGTTTCCAACCGTCAGATGGATGCCGGGCGCAACACCGTTTCCTGGACCCCTCGCGACAATTCGGTTGGTGTGTACTACTACCAGCTGAGTGCGGGGGTCAACTCGGCCAAGGGCAAGCTTCTGATACTGAGCTACTAGAGGGCCCCCATTGCCTCGCGGCAAGAGTTCCGCTTCAAAAGACGGCTCCCCCGCGCAGGCTAGATGGATGGGGCGGCGTATGCTGCCCCATCCATGACTCTTGCCAACTGCACAACAACTTTCATCCCGCGTGGATTCGCGGATATCCCACTTGGAGGCTTCAATGCGCTTTATCCTTCTGGCGGCACTCTTGACACTGCTTCACACGGGTTGCGGCCGTGAGGAGGGAGATTCGACGACGATTGCCGAGTCGGTGTACGCAGACGATACTTCGCCGACATCCGGCCCCGTCGATCCCCGGTATCCCAACGCCGACTACGAGAACAACCGGATCACCTCGAACGACGGCAAACAGGTGTTCACAATTCCCCGTCCGGGTGAACCGAACTACGCCGACTGGCTGCGGATGATGCAGTACCGCCCCTATCGCACGGCGGGAGCGATCCCCTACGACCCCGACTGGCGTGACCTGGAGCGCGGCTATCGGCGGGCGGCGGTCGTAGAGCTGGGATTGAAGAACGCCTACGCCTCCATGGACACCTTGGCCGAGGCGGTGGTGTTTGCGCTGGTCAACCGAGATAGAACACTGCTGGAGCCCACGCGTATCATCGCTCAGGAGTTCGAGACGATCTGCTGGCCCAGTTTCCCCCAGGGCCGTCCTTACACGCGGATTACTTGGCGCGACGCCTGGGGTATGCAGGATCGATCCAGTCACAGTGGCATCGTGGATCTTCTGTCCGAGTTCGGCGGTCTGCCTCTGGAGTTCGTACGAATCGAGGCGAACGAGACGAAGGCCTATCCGCCCAATTTCCGCATCCACTCCGGTATTCGGCTCTACGTTCGGAATACGGACTCTGGGGAGTTGCTGGAGATCTTGGGCCTTCAGTCGATCATCGAGCGGAAAGACCGGTTCAAGGCGTTCATGTATGACGATTAGATGGCAATGAGTGGGCGCATTCTGGCTCCAATTAGCCAACCCAGGGCCGTCTGTGAAATTTAAGCCCGGCTTCACATGGCCCTAACATCGCGTTGCGATTGTACCTGTGTCTCGATTCGCCCGCTGGGTGAGGTCACACGACATGGATGCAATTCGATGCCGCTATCGGCGGCTCACGGTTTTGGCATGGACGCTGGTTTCCGGTCTGCTCATTTCTACTTCGGAGACTCTGGCCACCGAACCACTGGCCATGGTCTCCGCTGCCAAGCTTTCTGGTGATGCTTCGCCTTCCGTTGAGGCCGTGGCTGACAAGGCTGGGGTCGTACGCGGTCACGTCCGGGACGTGGAGTCGGGCGCACCCCTGGAATACACGAACATCGTTTTTCACTATCAGTACGAAGACGGCCGCCGTGGCTCGCAGGCCGGGGGCACCATGGCCCTCAACGGAGGCTTCTTCGTTCATCGGGTTGAGCCGGGCACGTACCAGATTTCCTTCCTCTACATTGGCTACGAGAAACACATCGTAGGCGACGTTCAAATTGCCGCCGGCAGCGAGGTGAACCTCGATATCCAGATGAAGGTGAAGCCGATCGTTCTGGACCAGTATGTGGTTCAGGGCGATGCCATCAAGAACACCGCTCAGGGAATCTTGACCGAAAAGAAGAAGTCAGCGACCGTCAGCGATGCCATTTCCGCGCAGGAAATCGCCCGCGGCACCGACTCCGATGCGGCCGAAGCCGTGGAGCGAGTGACCGGCGTCTCGGTGGTAGATGGCAAGTACGTATTCGTGCGTGGACTGGGCGATCGCTACAGCGCCACCCTGTTGAACGGAGCCTCGCTGGCCTCGCCCGAGCCCGACAAGCGCACCATTCCGCTCGATATCTTCCCCGCGGGCCTGCTGGACAACCTGATCATCCAGAAGACCTACACGCCCGACATGGACGGAGAGTTCGGCGGCGGCGTGATCAACATCAAGACACTGGGTCTGGTGGAGGGCCGTCAGTTCTCCCAGAAGTTTTCGCTTGGTTACAACGAGAACGTCTACAACGATGGCTACATTGGTTACGAAGGCGGCAGCACCGATTTTTTGGCTCGAGACGACGGGTCGCGCGAATTTCCCTCGGGCTTGCCGCCCGTTCGGTTGGATCGAAGCGAGTTTTCCCGACCCGAACTACGTGAGTTGAAATACAGCTTCAAGAACCAGTGGACCCCCGACGTTCGTGACCGTACGCCCAATTTCGGTTACGGCGGGCACTTCGCCCAGGGCTTCCGACTTTTCGGACGACCCGCCGGAGTACTTGCTTCCACATCTCTCAGCAACAGCTACACCAGCGAGCTTCGACAGGAACTGGACTACCCGGGCTCACTGACCGATCCGCCCCAGAAAGACTACGAAGTGCAGCAATCGGCCCGTTCGGTGCTGGGTGGCGTGACGGGGGCGCTGAATCTCCAGATCAGCAACGGCAGTCGCCTGAGCTACAACGTGCTTCACACTCGCAGCTCCGACGACCAGGCTCGTATTGCCCAAGGCTCGACCGACGACACCGACTATGCCCGTGAGTATCAGCTCTCTTACGTGGAGCGGCGCCTGCTTGCTCACGTAGCACAGGGTAGCCACGGTTCAATCCTGGAATCGCGATTGGATTGGACGGCTTCCAGTACTCGCGCCGAGCGTGACGAGCCCGATCGTCGCAACGTCTTGTACGAGGAGGATGCCGAGGGAAACCTGCTGCTCAGCGGCCGCGAGCAGTTTCCTTTCCAGCGCGTGTACGGTGAAAGCCGTGAGACCGATCGGTCGTTCAAGTTGGATTGGGAATTCCCGGTACCGTGCACTCTGGAAAGCACGTTCAAGGTTGGTGGCACCTACCGCGAGCGTTTACGCGACTCATCGTTCCGCCGTTTTGGTCTCAGCTGTGCCTTTGGCTGTGGTGATCGATCGGAGAATCCCGAGGGGATTCTCGACGAGGACAATCCCGACTCCATGCCCTGGACCATTCAGGAGCTGACGCGTCCCAATGACAGTTACGACGCGTCGCTGTTCGTACGGGCGGGATACGGGATGTTGGATCTGCGAATACCCGGCAATGTACGCGTCAACGGTGGCGTGCGAATCGAGGAAGGTGAGCAGTTCGTAGAGGCACTGAGTCCATTCGTGGACGGTACCGAGCCTGAAGTAGCGACGCTTGCGTCGGTAGACTACCTACCTGCTCTGAACGTGACATGGTCGCTCACGCCGGCCCAGAACCTTCGGGCCAGCCATAGCCGTTCTATCAACCGTCCCGAGCTGCGCGAGCTTTCCCCTTTCAGCGCGTTCAACTATGAGCTGGGCTACAACGTCACGGGCAATCCCACGCTGCAGATCGCGAAGCTTCGCAGCTACGACCTGCGGTGGGAGATGTTCCCGGGATTCGGTCAGTATGTGAGTGTGAGCGGGTTCTACAAGTGGATCGAAGACCCCATCCAGCGCATCGTCCTGCCCGACGTTGGCAATCGCGCCGAGGTTCCCGTGAATGGGGATACGGCGCTGATTCGTGGATTCGAAGTGGAGTTGAAGACCACCCTGGCCGACATCGTTGGCGTGCTGCCGTTTGCCGGGAGCCCCTCACCCTTCCTGCAGAACTTCGGTCTGAGCTTCAACCATAGCCGGGTTCATTCCGAAGTGAACACGCGGTCCAATGCGTACCAGCCCGACGGGAGCGAACCGCCAGAGGGGGATACTTCCGCGGTTACGTTCGTGACGCCGCTGATCGGCCAGGTTGATCGGGCCTACAACCTGGGCCTGTTCTACGACAGTCGGGGAGCGTTGGAGGCCAGCGTGTCTCTGAAGGTGTTCAGTGAAAGGCTCAACTCACTCGGGTTGGGCGTGCGTCCCGACGACTACCAGGCCGGACAGACATTCTTGGATGTTGCGTTGGGCTGGCGCATGACCCGACGTATCAAGTGGAAGTTGTCGGCCGAGAATCTCACCGATGAGCGGTTCGAGCGCTTGGAAGGCGAGCGAATAACCCGCGCCTACGATCTGGGTCGTACGTTCGGGGCTTCGCTGTCCTATTCCTACTAGTGGTTCTCGATTCGAAACGGTGGACGTAGCGACGACACGTCGTACCCCATGTCGCGTAGATGATCGACGATGAGTCCGCCGGCTTCCACCGGCGTGGGCACCTGCGATAGTTCGCAGGGCGCCGTGTGACGGCGAATTTCCGCCGCTACCAGGCGACGTTGGTCGAGCGTGAGCAGGTACGTGCGGTGGCACACCGTCATCCTTACGCCTCCCAACGAGTAGAACGGCGCCGACACCTTGGTGTCATCCACCAACCGCCGCTCGCCTTCGAATCGTGTGTGGCGGGTCCGGCGAACCGCGAATATCGGTCGCCTGGGGTCGGGTTCATCGCGTAGCAACGACTGGCCGCTCATCCAGTCGGGAACGGTTGAGCCCAAGTAGTCCAGAATCGTTGGGGCAATGTCGAGGTTCTGGGTATTCACGCCGATGCGGCCGCGGTGCTCGCCGCCGGGAAAGAAGAACACCAGAGGCAGGCGGTCGCGGGTCTGGTAGTTCATGCCGTGGTCGGAGTGGAGAATGACCACGGTATTGTCGGCCAGGTTGGTGTTCTCCAACTCGTCCATGATGCGCGCGAACACCGCGTCATTCTCGCGGATGGCGTCGTCGTAGTAGTCACGCATCCAGTCGGCTGACTGTTCCACGCCGACCGAGTAGACCGGGTTGGGTGAAGCGAAGCGCGGGCCGTGCGTACGCATGAAGTGTGCGTGCACGAAGAACGGGGTGCGACCCTGGTCCGGCGCATCGCGCAGGAACTGGATGAGGTTGGCCAGACGCGTGGGATCGTTCACGCCCTTCGAATCGGCTTCGCGAACCTCGTCCATGGGTGACACATGCTGCGCGCCCTGGAACACCCGTGCGGTCCGCTGCGAAACGCGATCGATGGTCTGTTCCAGCAGATACACCGACGGTTGGCCCAGGAGCCTGGTCATGGAACGGGCCGCTCGCGTGTTGGGCAATGACCGACCGTTGGCCTCGTCGAAGCCCGCGCGAATGTTCAGATCGTAGGGATCGGCGAAGTGGCGCACGCTGGAGTCCATGGTGTAGTACCCCAGTTCGCGCAGGATGCCCGGTAGATGCCGGTACGCGAATTCGTCGCTCAAGATGTCAGGTGGATGGATGAGCTTGTTCCGAGTGGGTAGGGTGCCGGTGAGCATGGAGGCTATGGACGATCCGGTGTGCGCGGCGTTTGAGAAGTTGTTCTCGCACACAAGTCCGCGATTCAGCCAGCGCTCGAGGTTGGGCGTGGTGTCGCGCGCGTATCCATAGGCCGACATGTTGTTGGCGTTCACGCCGTCGAAGCCCAGCAGCAGGATGTTGGGAGTGCGCCCCACCGACTCCACTTCTTGCGCGGCCAGCGTGGGAGGGCGGGATACCAGAAGCAGGCTTCCCGCGGAAACAAGCACCAGTGCGACGATGGCCACGCCCTGCGCTCTCAGCGAGCCACGCGGCGGATTCGCGTTGGCGTATCTATACAAGGCGCGGTAGGTGAGGGCGGCTACCACCAATCCGGCCGCGAAATACACCAGGCCCACTCCGCGTACCAGCGAGAACATTCCCCGCTGAAATACGGTGGTGGTGAAGTTGTCGGCCATGAGCACGGACAGACCACCGAGCAAGACGCTCGGAAAAACGCACGCAATTGCGCGGACGACACGGTCGACGCGCGGCCCCAACTGGGCAAGTAGCCATAGAGGTAGCAACACCGCCAGGCCTGCAACCAAAACGGGAAAGGCGGCGGCCAGCATGACCACCAGCTTGCCGCCAGAGGAGGTCACCGACAGGAACGATGGCTTGGTCGCGAAGAACAACCATTCGGAGAACACGACCGCGAAGGCACACAAACAGGTAGCCAGGGTCAGCGTGGCCCACGCGTTCTTCATGACGTAGGGCTGAGCTCGAACTCTCCCACCGCTTCAACATGGAAGGTGTGGGGAAACAGATCGATGGGGAGGACGCGTTTCAGGGTGTACCCGTTGGCGATGAGCGCTTTGGCATCGCGGGCCATGGCGGCGGGATCGCACGATACCAGGGCCACCTTGCGGGCTTTCAGGCTGGCGATCCACTCGGCCTGGGCGCCCAGGCCCTCGCGCGGGGGATCGGCGACCACCAGGTCGAGTCGCGTGGGCATCTGCTCGGCGGCTCGCTCGACCGACGTGCCTACAATATGAATGGGCAGTCCCTTGGCGTGGAAGCGCAGGTCGCGCACGGCGGCGTTGTTGCCTTCCACCGCGAACACCTTCGCGG
Source organism: Candidatus Krumholzibacteriota bacterium (assembly GCA_029262065.1). Lineage (GTDB taxonomy): Bacteria > Krumholzibacteriota > Krumholzibacteriia > JAJRXK01 > JAJRXK01 > JAJDAC01. Next base: position 72,741 of record JAJDAC010000057.1, read on the forward strand.
CCTTGCGGGCCAGAGGTACGGTGAACAAGCCCACGCCGCAGTACAGATCGACCACGGTGTCCTTGGCCTGCGGGTCCAGGAACGACATGACCATCTCGGTCAGCGCCTCGGCCCCTTCGGTGTTCACCTGGAAGAACGCCTTGCTGCTGACGCGGAATTTTTCGGCGCCCACCATTTCGCTCAGCTCGTCGTGGCCGGCGCGTTTCAGGGGTACGCCGCGCTCAGTGGCCTGGTTGAACGAATCTTCGCTCAGCTGTCCCTGCACCATGGCCAAGCGCTGGCCGGTGCGGGTGCCCGCCCGCAGCTCCAGGCCATGGGCTCCCAGAAGCGGAGGCATGGCCGCGTGCCATTCCTGTAGCAGCGGATGCAGCAAAGGACACGCGTCGATCGGCACCAGTTCATGGCTGCGTGCCTTGCGGTAGGCGGTCTTACCTTCGGGCGTCACGGCCAGCATTGCGTGGTTGCGATAGCCAAACCCGTCATCGGGTCCCACCGCGCGCACTGGATCCACCGGCGGGTTCTCGATTCCGCCCAGGTGCTGGAGTTGGCTGATCAACACCTCACGCTTCAGCTCGCGCTGTTGGCCCAGTTCGATGTGTTGCCATTGGCAGCCGCCGCAGGGGCCGAAGTGGGGGCAAGGCGGTTGCACCCGGTGCTCGCTGGGTTTCAGGACCTCGACCAATTCGCCCCGGGCCCAGCGCTTCTTGCGCTGGGTCACGAGCACGCGGGCCGTTTCGCCCGGAAGGGCGCCGGCCACGAAAATGGCAACACCGTCGTCCAGACGCCCCACGGCTTCGCCGCCATGGGCCATTCCGTGGAAGGTGACCTCCACGGATTCTGGGGCGGATTCTGGGCTGGTAGCTGGCTCGGTCACGGAGATTCTTTCCTGCGCAAGGGCCTACCAGGGTAACCCTATAGGCGGCCGTTAGCTACCGCCGCCCTCCGGTATGGCGTGACCATTGGCAGTTGAGGCCCGGTTCCCTTAGAATCAAGGCCCTTCACGGGCTTGCGTGTGGCATGGGGGCAGCCTCCTCGCGGCCCGGTTCCTGCAACGCCAAGTACCTTCAAGTTGCGGAATAACAATGACATGGACCACACGGACTGAGTACCCATGAATCAAACCACGACGCTTGGGCAGCCTCTGGGCGAGATCGAGACCGGCCCCGAACAGCCGCTGGGCGTGAGCGTGATCATTCCCGCCTACAATGAGGCCGCGGGCGTGGGCTCGGTGGTGCGCAGCGTCATAGAGGTCATGCAGGGCCTGAATCGGTCCTATGAAGTGATCGTGATCGACGACTGCAGCACGGACGGAACCGGGGATCTGGCGCGCGAAGCCGGTGCCCGCGTCATCACCCACACGCGGAACAAGGGTTACGGCGGAAGCCTGAAAGACGGCGTTCGCGCCGCCCGCAATCCGGTGGTGTTGTTCTACGACGCCGACGGCCAGTTCAACGCCGATGACATTGGTTTGATGCTCGACTATCTGCCCGAGTACGACATGGCTACCGGCTGGCGCGACGCGCGCAGCCACGTACCGCGCGACCGGGTGCTGGGTAAGAAGGTGTTGGCTTGGGTAGCCAACTACCTGGCCCGCCAGAAGATTCCCGATCTGAATTGCGGTTTCCGCGCCATCAAGCGCGATGTTCTCATGCGCTATCTGCATCTGCTGCCCGACGGGTTTTCGGCCAGCACCACCACGACGTTGCTGTTCCTGAAGCAGGGTTTCACGGTGCGCTTCGTGCCCACGGTGATCGAAGCGCGCGTTGGTACCAGCACGGTTCGACCTATCCAGGATGGTATGCGCACCGTCTTGCTCATCCTTCGTCTGGTTACGTTGCTCGATCCATTCAGGGTGTTCTTTCCCATCAGCGCCGCGTTCGGCCTGCTGGGTCTGGTATGGGGTGTACCTTTCCTGGCCACCGGACGTGGTTTGTCGGTGGGTGCGCTGTTCCTGCTTATCACCTCGCTCAATCTGTTTTTCTTCGGCCTTCTTGTCGACCAGGTCGCGGCCATCCGGCGCGAACAGGCCGCGTTCCACTTCGACGAACCGAATCGCTGACGTATGTGCGGCATCGCGGGGTTCTTCCACACCGAACGTGGTCGCGAGGCCGAGACGCCCCGTTTGGCGGCGATGTGCGACGTCATCACCCACCGCGGTCCCGATAGCGACGGATTGCTGTGCCGCGACGGCGTGGGTCTTGGAATGCGCCGCCTGAAGATCATTGACCTGGAAAGTGGCGACCAGCCCATCTTCAACCGTGATCGCACGGTGGCGGTTACCTTCAACGGCGAAATCTACAACTACCGCGAACTGCGCAAGGAACTCGAACTCGATGGGTTTGAGTTCCGCACCAACAGTGACACCGAAGTTCTGGTTCACCTGTACGACAAGCTGGGCAGCGAGTTGTTGCATCGCCTCAACGGCATGTTCGGGTTCGCGATCGCCGATTTCCGTGAGCGCAAGGTTCTGTTGGCGCGCGATCGGTTGGGTATCAAACCGCTGTTCTTCACCCAGGCCAACGGTACGTGGTTCTGGGGAAGCGAAATCAAATCGTTGCTGCAGAACGGCGATGTGGCGCGACGCGTGGATGTAGAGAATCTGCGCGACTATCTGGGGTTGAACTACGTGCCCCCGGGCGCGACTCTGTTCGAAGGTATCGAGCAGCTGTTACCGGGAGAGTTGGCCGAAATCGATGCCAACGGAATGCGTCGCCGCACCTGGTGGACGCTGAAGTTCGATCCCCGGACCAACATGACCGAGCAGGAAGCGATCGAGCGCAGCCGCGAATTGTTCGAAGACGCGGTGCGTATGCGTTTGGTGGCGGACGTTCCTTTCGGTGCATTCCTCAGCGGCGGTATCGACAGTAGCGCGGTGGTCGCGTTCATGGCCAAGCACCTGAGCCAACCGGTGAAGACGTTTTCCATTGGGTTTGGCGAGCGCGAGTTCAACGAGTTGCCCTACGCGCGCCAGGTGGCAGAACAGTACGGCACCGAACATCATGAGCTGTTCGTGGAGCCGGAAATCGAAACGGTGTTGCCCGAACTGGTGTGGCACAGCGAAGAGCCCACCGCCGACAGTTCGGCCATTCCCGTCTACTACGTCAGCAAGTTGGCGCGCGAACACGTAACCATGGTGCTCAGCGGTGACGGCGGCGACGAGTTGTTTGCCGGCTACGAAACCTACAACGCCCACTACGTCCGCGAGATGTATCGTCGTGTTCCCGGGCCGCTACGACGCCACGTCATTGCCCCATTCGTCAACGCGTTGCCGGTGTCGAGCGGCAAGGTGAGCTTCGAGTTCAAGGCCAAGCGTTTCGTGAAGGGGGCCGAGCTGGGCGCCGACGAGGCCCATTTCTTCTGGCGCAGCATTTTTTCCGAGGAAGCCAAACGGGAGCTTCTGGGGGACAACGGAACGCCTCATCCGTCCACTTTCGACCGACATGCGCATTACTTCGACGAGTCCGGCACCCAGGATCCACTTTCCCGTATGTTGTACGTGGACACACGGTTCTACCTTCCCAGCGACATGCTCATCAAGGTCGATCGAATGAGCATGGCCAATTCTCTCGAAGCGAGAGTCCCCTTTCTGGACCACCGTCTGGTAGAATTCGCGGCGACCATTCCCAGCGAAATCAAGTTTCGCAACAAGGTCAAGAAATACGTTCTCAAGAAGGCTCTCGAGCCTCACCTGAGTCACGACATCCTGTACCGGAAGAAGGCGGGGTTCAACGTCCCCAAGAACGTGTGGTTGCGTGGTCCGCTGCGCCCCATGATGGAAGAGTTGCTGTCCGCATCCCGTTTGTCCGAGCATGGGCTGTTCGATCCGAAGATGGTCGCACGCCTCATGCACGAACACACTCAGAAGAAGGCCGATCATTCGTTTCAGATCTGGTCTCTGCTCATCTTCCAACTCTGGTACGACCGTTTTTTTTCGCGCGCCGCGCTCGTGGCGAAGTAACGCGAAAGCGAGTCTGTTTTGCCCCATGCAGTCATCCGCGTAGCGGGCGGTGGCCCCAGTGGTCTGGCCTGCGCCATCACGTTGGCCCGCGGTGGTCTGGAAGTCGAAGTCCACGAGGCCCTGGACACCCTGGGCGGCCGGTTCGACGGCGATCACCAGGTCATTCCCTGTTTCGGCGACCGTCCGGCCGGTCTGGAGCTGTTGAAGTCGGTCGACGTGGATCTGGCCGAACTGGAGCACACGCCTCTCCACGACGCGTGTTTCTACGACAAGACGAGCCGCCAACTCGATAGTCGAAGCGAGCAGGCGTACGCGCTCCTGATTCGTCGTGGCCCCGACGATCGCACCCTCGACTCGGCTCTGATAAAGGCGGCGCGTCGCGCCGGCGTGCAGTTCGTAACAGGAAGTCGGTTGGATGCCAGCCAGGCCAATATCGTAGCCACTGGCCCGGCCGCGGTGGACGGCGTAGCGTTGGAGCGCATGTTCCGCACCGACGCGTCGGATCGGGTAGACATCTTGTTCGATACCCGACTCACACCCGGTGGCTACGCCTACATGTTCATACAGCAAGGACTCGGAACGGTGGGCGTGGCGGCTCTGGGCGCCTACAAGCACCTGGACCCCATGATGGAACGCGCGCTCGAACGGTTTCGCGAACGCAGTCCGTTCCGGATGGAAGACACACGGCAGGCATCGCACTACATGAACTTTGCCGTGCCCCACAGCGCCGTGCAGGACGGCCGGTTCTACGTGGGCGAAGCGGGGGGATTCCAGAACTATTTGTTCGGGCTCGGGCTGCGCATGGCCATGATGTCGGGCCGGTTGGCCGGCGAGGCCCTGTTGACGGGTGCCGACTACGACTTGTTGTGGAAGCGAACGCTTCGTCGTCGCATGCTACTCAGTGCGGTGGATCGTTTCCTGTACGAGCGTTGGCCGCGGAACGCATCATCGTTGCTCGACCGTTTGAAGGGCCGCGACCTGCTCGATGGGCTGAACGAACTGCAGGCGGACGTCTGGCCCAAGCAGTTGTTGCTGCGTTGGGTTCGTCGGCGTTGGTTACAGCACGAAAGTGCCGGCGGCCAATGCCGTCACAATCTCGATTCGCACCTGTGTCGACCGAAGATGGTCATCGATACACCCCCCGCACTTGGGGCCAAGGCGGCCGAGGAATAGGATGACAACGGTGCACCAGGACTACGAAACATGCCGACGCATCACCGAAACGCGCGGTCCCAATTTCAGTTTAGGGTTTCGCTTCCTGCCGTTGGCCAAACGCCGGGCCGTGCACGCGGCCTACGCGTTCTGTCGACTGGTCGACGATCTTGTGGACGAAGGAACCACAAAGAGCAAGGCGCACCACGCTCTGGAATTGTGGGAAGAAGAATTGCATAAGGTCTATGAAGGGATTCCTTCGCGCAGTGTGGGCCGGGCCCTTTGCGATAGCCTGTGCGAGTTTCCTTTGCCCAAGGAAGCATTTCTAAAGCTCATCCAGGGCTGTCGCGACGACCTGGAGGGTCGGCGTTACCGCACGTACGAGGATCTGGTGGGGTATTGCGAGCTGGTAGCCACGACCATCGGACGCATCAGTCTTTCGATTTTCGGCGTCGTGAACAATCAGGCCCACGAGTGCGGTCGCAACCTGAGCATCGCTCTTCAGCTCACCAATATCCTGCGCGACATACGCGAAGACGCGCAACGCGATCGCGTGTACCTGCCACTGGATGATCTGGAACAAAACGGTGTGTCCATGGAATCGCTGATGGCCGGCGAGGTTACCCCCGGCCTATTGACGGTGCTGGAGACCATGCACGCCCGTGCCCAATCGTTGTACGCGCAGGCGCAGCCCCTGGTGGGTTATGTACAAGACGACGCGCGTGTGGCCGTTTGCCTCATGGGTGGAGTGTACGAGGCCATACTGCAGCGGTTGGCGGCCGACCCCCGTCAAGCGCTGCGCCAACGTGTGGGTTTGAGCGATGCCGAAAAGCGGAAGCTGCCGAGCATCATTCCTTCACGATGGATTCCCGCGGGTGTTTCTCTGCACCAAATGGAAGCTGGCGGCCAGTAACGCCCAGGCAGGGTAAATTGATTGGCGAGTTGGCTGGTTGGCGTCGAGGCCGGGCCGACAAGTGCGGCCCGGCCTCTTCTACCTACCGACGATCACACTGCGACGGATCGCAGGGACCGAACTGCTTCTCACCCTGAGCCGTGACCTGGCACGGTTCGGCGATCTGGCACAGTTCGGTGGGTTGGCATTGTTCGGTAGGTTGGCATTGTTCGATGGTCTGGCACTGCTCGGGAGTGCACGTGACGACCTGATCCGCGGGTCCAGCGAAGACCCGGTAACCGGTCAGCAGCGTGCTGCCCACGAGGACGCCTACCACCAGGAAACGCTTCATGGAAGTCATGATTCGTCCTTCTGGTTCAGGAATCGTGCGCCGCACCCCGTATGGGTACGGGCGCTATTCGAACTAGAGAAGAACGATGGACTTGGGAGGGGGTACGTTGGGCCTGACCGAGCGCGAAGGCGCGTCTTCGCGAAGAATTCTTGCAGCGGTAGTCAGCGGGCCCAGAGGCATCATCGATTGAACGACCGTGCCCGTCATGGACAGGTCGTTCAATCGCACGCAAACCAGACACTGCATCGGGAGTGGTTCGGTTTCGCCTGCTACGCTATTGCAGGTCGAAGCCGCGGGGGATGCTCCGCGTATGCATGCATCTGGTGCACATGAGGTAGGTGCTTCCGTCGGCTCGCCCGGAACGCATTCCACTTTCTGGACGATGAGCGCACGATTGCCACCAAGAGCCACCGACGTGGCGTCGAGAACAGGCACCAGCGCAATCCAGAGCACCAGTGCGAGACGTACGGAAAAAGAGGTCTCGCTCATGGGACCATGATACGCTTCCGGCACGGGTTGGTTCCAGTTGCTTCCGTATCGAGGTGTTTCCAAAATGCGACATATCTGTGTACTGACCTTGCTTGCCTTGACTTGCCTGGCGCCCCCGGCGCGGGCCCAGATCGAGTACCCCGAGGGTCGACCCGGGCGGGTGGCCCGCGAGTTCTTCGCGGCCTTCGACGCGGGTCCCGACGCCCTTCGTGAGTGGATCACCACGTGGCGCGACGCGGCCTCGCTGAAACGTATATCGGTGGACCAGCGGGTGGCCCAGTTCGAGCAGTTCCGGGAAATGCAGGGCGAGCTCGTGCCCGAGTTGGTCGATGCGCATGAGGCCTACTTCATTGCGGTGGTGGCCCGCATAGAGGGCAGTGCGTCGTGGGTGCGAATATCGTTCGAATTGGAACAGGGCGTACCGTTCAAGGTGAGTGGTATGGGCCTTCAACCGGCCACGCCGCCGGGTGGCGCCGCGGCGGTTCTGGGCGACAGTACGGATCCAGCCGAGCTGACCAAGGCGGCCCACGAAGCCAGCGGTGCTCCGGCGCTAGCCGCGGCGCTCGTGCGTGACGGGGAGGTGGTGTTCCATACCACCAACGGCTTCGCCGTGGCCGGCTCCGATTCGCCCTTGCCGCCCAACGCCCGCTTCCACTACGGCTCGGTGACCAAGTCCTTCACGGGATGGATAGTTGCCCGCTTGATCGAGCAGGGAAAGTTGTCCCGCACCGACACGCTGGGTGAGTTGCTCTCGGATATGGAGATCCGCTCCGACTACAAGAGCGTGACCATTGGTGATCTGCTGAGCCACCGCGGCGGAATTCTTCCCTACACAAGCGTGAACGCAGCTCTCGACCAGGAACTCAAACAGTTGCCTCCGGCTCCCCGCGATGCACGCGAAGCCTTCGTGAAGCGGGTGTTGAACGAGGCGCCGGCCGGAACGCCGGGCAAGTCGATGAACTACTCCAACGCGGGTTTTTCCATTTTGGCCCAGGTGGCTGAGCGCATCGATGGTCGTGATTGGGAGCAACAGGTGAAAGAGGAACTCTTCGTACCGCTGCACATGACCGAAGCGGGCTTTGGTTGGGGGGCAACGTCTGAGCGTCCCGACGAACCGCGCGGTCACTATTTCGAGAACGAAACCTACCGGCCACAACCGCTGGACGATGAGTACGAAGTGGGTCGGTACATGGCTCCCGCCGGCGACATCCACGGTTCGGTGGAAAATCTGGCCCGATACGGGCTGGAGCAGCTGCGCGCGCTGCGCGGCGAAGATGGCCTGCTGAAGAGCGAGACCGTCGTGGCGCTGCACGATCCCGGCGACTACGAAGACGCCAACTACGCTGGTGGTTGGGTGCTCGAGCAAGACGAAGCCGGCAACACCATCCATTGGCACAACGGTTCGTTGGGAACATTCTACTCGCTGCTTCGCTTGGACCCCGCCCGGAACCGGGCCGCCGTGGTGCTGCAGAACGCCGCCCACGCGTCGGCCCAGTCCGTGGCTTTGCTGTTGGCGCAGGCCCTCATGGACCTTCAGCCGTAGCGCCTATTTCAGCACCTCGATCTTCAGGGTCTGGGTCTGGGTTTGGGTTCTGAGTCGGGCGAACAGAACTCCCGAGGCTCCCTCGGGCCGGAATTCCAATTCGTGGTGGCCTGCCTCCAGGTACGTGCCTTGAAGGAGGCGGGCTACGCGTCGGCCACGAATATCAAACACTTCGAGTTCGACCGCTTCCGCATGGGCCAGGGAGAACCGGATCGTCGTGCTGGGATTGAACGGGTTGGGGAACGCGCGTAGGGTTCGCTGCGAAGTTGGAATGGGCTCGGTGTCGGTGGCCCCGCCTCCGTTGGGTCCTTCCAGTTTGGCCAGGAAAAGGCTGTGGCTGGGAAGTGGTCCGCCGCCGAAGTCGAGGCTGGTGCCGCCGCTGCCGTTCAGCACGATGTTGTCGCCACTGTCAAAGCGACCGTAGCACTGGGTTCCGGTGCCGTAGCGTTCGCTGAACAGATGGCTACCGTTGGAATCGTACAGGGCGAGTAGGATGCTGAAGATCCCAATGGGATTCAGCACGGGCCCACCGTATGAAGCGCTGCCGAACAGCCCACCGGTGAAGAGTATGTTTCCCACGCTGTCCACATCGATGGTGCCGATAAAGTCGTTGGTAGTTCCTCCGTATGCGTTGCTCCATGTGTGGTTTCCGTTGGTATCGTACTGGGCCAGGAAGTTGTCGATCATGCCATTCGACGTAAGCGTGGGGCCGCCTACTTCCACCGTATTTCGGAACTGTCCGGCCAGGACGATGTCTCCCGATGGCGCGGTCGCCAACTCGGCCTCGAGCGCGGTAACCAGCGTGGGGGATGAAAGGAACGAACCCGTGAAGACCTGGCTCCAGCGGTGAGCGCCACCGTTGGTGAACGAGGCCAGGTACAATTCGCCACTCCCCGTCAGCGCACCCCCGCCGAAGTCGGCGGAACCGGTCAAGCCTCCGGCCATGACCACATTGCCCGACGCATCAATAGCCACCGCCTGCGCGGTCTGGCGATCGCTGTCGCCGAAGCTCATGCTCCACGCGTGCGCTCCCAGGTTGCTCAGTTTGGCCACGAAACCGTCGTAGGAGCCTGCCGTGGCAATCAGGCCGCCGCCGACATCCACGCCGCCTCCGGTTTCCGAGTCGTTTCTACCCACGACAAACACGTCGGTCGCGTTGGCGACGATATCGGTCACCTTGCCGTTGCCGATACCGAAGCTCCAGCGATGATTGCCGCTGGCATCGAATGACACCATTACGCCTTGGTTACCCGGGATTGGGCCGGCTCCGAAGTCGATCGTTGTGCTTCCGCGCAGCACGAACGTCAGATACGCGTTGCCGAAATCGTCCTGGGCCGAAACGACCGGGCTCATGCCGTTGCCACCCACCAGTTCGAACTGATGTTGCCAAAGGAATTGCCCGCTCGAATCGAGGCGTACCACGAACGCGTCGCCGATCGACTGGTTCAGTGAGGTCATGGGGCCGCCGCCGAAATCGACCGTTCCAAAGAGATTTCCCGACACGATCAGGTTGCCACCGGGATCTGTAGAGACATCGCCCCCACTGGTATGGGTGTCGTTCCATATAAGATCGGCCACGGCGGCCGATGACGTTCGCGGGGTAAGAAAAGCCCCCAACGCCAGCAGGAATACAATTGTCTTGGAGTACATGATTCTCTCCGGGTCCGAGATTGAGGTTGTTCGCCCTTCATGGCGACACTGGGACCCGGAAATGGACATGTGATTTTCAGGGGGCGGCGACCGCCAATAGGGCGCGTTCGATACTCGCGCGGTCGCGGGGGTGAACAAGCCCCCACGAGTTCGATGCCTCGTAGTTCTGGTCCAATAGTTCTCGTGCTGCCGCCAGATCACCACGGTCGGCCAGCGCTACCGCCAGCAGGCAACGCATGCGGGCAATGCGAGGGTGTTGCGCCCCCAGCGCCGGGCTCCGCAGTTCGATCGCCTCATGCAACAGGCGTTCGGCGGTGGTGAGATCGTTCTCGGCTATGAGCAGCGACGCCAGGTTGACTCGGATTCCCGCGCGAAACCGCTCCTTGCCGTCGGTCGGCTCGCCGTCACCTTGAAGCAATGCATCTCTTGCATCATCCAGTGCCTCCCGCCGCCGCCCCAGGTCGTAGAGGGCCATCGCTCGCTGGGCTCGCTTCAGGGCCACGGCCGGAGGGGTGGCGTTCACGGCCGCCTCGAAGCTGCGATCAAACAGTTCCAGTCCCTCGTCGGGATGGCCACTGTAAGTGCGCGCGACGGCGAGGTTTCGGAGCGTGTTTGATACCAGCCCGTGTTTGGGCCCCCAGACCTTTTCCAGCACCTGGACCGATCGTCCCAACGCGGCGGATGCTTCTTCCAGTCTTCCCTGGTTGGCCAACGATATTCCCAGGCTGGCCCACGCACTGCCCACCCCCGCCGTGTTGTCGCCCAGGATCCGCCGCCGCGTTTGCAGCAGGTCCCGGTAGGTAGCCTCGGCGGCCGGCCAGTCACCCAGCGCGTCCTGGACCGCGGCGAGATTCTGCCTCACGGTCAACATGTGGGGGTGGTCATCGTCCAGCTCCATGGCCAACCAGTCGCGAGCCTTGGCGATATGGAACAGCGCGACCGGCCAATCGCCCGATCCGGCGGCATGATGCCCCAGGGCGTTGTGCGCACTGGCTACGTCAACCGGCACCGTTGGATCTTGGTCTTCGAAGATCCTGAGGGCGCCCTGCATGAGTTGTTCGGCTTCTTCTGGTGACCGGGCGCGGGTACTACCGGCCAGGTCGATCATGGTTGTGGCCACGCTGGGGTGGGCGTCGCCATACTGCTCCATGAGTTTGGTCAGTAGTTCGCGCAGCACCGGCTCGGCCGCCGGACCACCGTCGCGGTACATGATGATCTTGCCGAGCTCCTGTTCAACCCGAAGTGCGTCTTCCAGGGTTTCTTCCTGCGATCCATAGTATGTGCGAGCGTCGGTGTAGAGCCTTTCGGCGGTATCGTAGTCACTACGTGAGTAGTGGATGGAGCCCATGACTTCGTTCATCTTCGCTTGTACTTCGGGCTCGCTCTCAAGTTTGCTCAGCGTACTTTCGGTCAGCCTGAGGAACTCCCGAACCTGCAACGTGTCGCCCCCGGGTACTTTCATCGGGTCCGTTTGCGCGAACAGATCGGACAGTACGTTGGCCACGGTGTCCGATCTTGTCTGAGCGTTCCGCGCGCGATCCCGCTCGTGGGCCAGCGTGCGCGCCTGCCGGGCTGTCACCGCCAGCAGGACCAGAATGGCCGCCACGAAGGTCGTCGCCGCGCCGACCGCCAGTCTGTTGCGGGCCACGAATTTTCCCACCACGTAACCCGTAGGCCCTTTGTGTGCGGTCACGGGACGCTTGCGCAGATACCGTTGCAGATCGGCGTCGAGCTCGCGCGCGCTTTGGTAACGGCTCGATGGCTGCCACGCGAGGGCCTTCATGATCACGCTATCGAGCTCGGCATCATGGGAGAGCGATGTTCCGTGCTCTCGTAGGTGAGCGATCGTGGGTTCGTGATGGGCGTCGTCCAGGGAGTCCACGTGGACCGGGGTTTCGCCGGTCAACAGCAAATAGAGCAGTACTCCCAGCGCGTACACATCGGTGGCAACCGTTACGCGCTCTCCACGAAGCTGTTCGGGGGCTGCATGGTCAGGCGTCATGAGCAGGTCAGCGGTGCGGGATTCTTCCTCTGAAGAAGCGGTGATCTTGGCAATGCCAAAATCCAGAAGCTTCACCTGTCCCTGGTTGGTCACCAGGATATTCGCGGGCTTCAGGTCCCGGTGAATGATCAGTTGTGCATGCGCGGCGTGGACGGCCGAACAAACCGTGCGAACAAGCTCGATTCTTTGACGAACGGATATTTGTTCGCGCTCACAGTATTCGGTGATCGACACGCCATCCACGTACTGCATGACCAGGTAGGGAAGACCTTCGCTGGTCACGCCTCCGTCGAGTAGGGCCGCAATATTCGGATGCTCCAGATTGGCCAGGATCTGTCGTTCACGCCGCAGCCGATCGGCCATGCTGGATGCGTGCACGCCGGGGCGTAGGAGTTTCAGGGCGACCTGGCGCTCGTACTGTTCGTCGTCGCGCTCGGCCAGGAACACGTCGCCCATACCGCCGCGTCCCAGGACGCTCAAGATGCGGTAGGCGCCGATCCGTTGTCCCAGGGCTTGTTGGGCCGTATCGGTGTCGGCTGCCTCGAACCGTCGTTCGGCCAGCAACGGTCGATCTTGCTCGTGCGCCATCAGCATGGCCTGGAGTTCGGCGCGAAGCTCAGGATTGTCGGCACAGGCAGAATCCAGAAACGCCGTACGTTCCTCGCACGGCAGCTCCAGTGCCTCGTGAAAGAGACGATCGAGGGTCGCCCAGGGGTCGCTCACACCTGTGCCTTTCGCCTTATGGTCCATGTTCTGTGGCGACGAAACCGGCCGGAACTGGACACGTTGTCCTAGTCGAACTCCAGATCGGTTGAAACTTCCTTCCGCAACCAGGCGCGGGCCGTAATCCAGTCTCGCTGCACGGTCTTGGTCGATACGCCCAATAGGTCGGCGGTTTCCTCCAGCGAGAGCCCCACGTAGAAACGTTGCTGCACTACCTCGGCTCCACGGGGGTGGATGACGCTTAGCCGGCGCAGGGCCTCGTCGATGGCCAGGATCTCCTGGGCTTCGTCGTCGGCCAGGAACGCTTCGACTTCGTCCAACGGGATGGGGGTGTCGCCCTGACCGCGTTTCTGGCGTCGTTTGGTGCGGGCATAGTCGACCAGTAGACGCCGCATGGTGGTGGCCGCGATCTTGAAGAACTGAACCCGGTCGTGGGCGCGAATGGTCTGGTGCTGGGCAAGTTTCAGGTAGAGCTCGTTCACCAGCGCGGTATTGCTCAGGGTGTGACCCGCGCGCTCGTTGCGCAGGTGGCTACGCGCCATCGTTCGAAGCTCGTCGTACAGCAGTTGGACCACGCGCTCGAGGGCGCCGTCGTTGCCATCGGACAACCGACCCAACCACCGCGTGATTTCGTGCGTTCCCGTCAACGGCTGCCCCTTTGAGGAACTGGCCGCACCGCGAATCAGCGCAGGACGTCGTGTACCGCGGTCACGATGGCGTCGGCGGTCATGCCCAACTTCTCGAGTACCAGGTCGCCGGGGGCCGAAGCGCCGAAGCGGTCTATGCCAAGGGCGACGCCCTTGTCACCCACCCATCGGTGCCAGCCCAGGGTGACGCCGGCTTCAATTGAGACACGAGCGCGCACGTTGGGCGGCAACACCTGGTCGCGGTACGCCGTGTCTTGTTGGGCGAACAATGTCATGCACGGCATCGAAACCACGCGTACGTTCACGCCTTTCTTCGCCAGCGCGGCCTGGGCTTCTACCGCCAGGTGCACTTCCGATCCGGTGGCGATGACGATTGCATCGGGTTTGCCGCCCTTTGCTTCCGACAATATGTAGGCACCGCGGCCTACGTCTTGGTTGTCGCGCTCCAGTATGGGCAGGTTCTGGCGCGACAACACCATTCCCACCGGGCTCTTGGATTGCTGCAGCGCCCACTGCCAGGCCTCGGCGGTTTCGTTGGCGTCGGCCGGGCGGAATACGTGCAGGTTGGGAATGACACGCAAGGCCATGAGGTGTTCCACGGGTTGGTGCGTGGGGCCGTCTTCGCCCACGCCCACACTGTCGTGGGTCCATACGTGTACGGGAGCCAGGTGACTCAACGCGGCCAACCTTACCGATGGCCGCATGTAGTCCGAAAAACAGAAGAACGTAGCGGTGAACGGTCGCAGGCCGCCGTGGTAACACATGCCGTTGGCCGCGGCGGCCATCGCATGTTCGCGCACGCCGTAATGGATGTTGCGCCCGGCCCCGGTTTGACCGTCGAACGATCCCATTCCCTTCAGGGCGGTCTTGGTCGACACCGACAAGTCGGCATCGCCGCCCACCAACCAGGGAATGTTCTGGGCCAACGCATTCAGAACTTCGCCGCCGGCCACGCGCGTGGCGGGGCCTTTGCCTACGGGCCAGGTGGGAACGTCGGCGTTCCAGTTTTCGGGTAACCCGCCGCTGTGAGCTTGTTCCCATTGCGTGGCCAATTCGGGATGGGCGTCGCGGTACTTGCCGAATCGGGTTTCCCATTCTGCCTGCATTTGTTGTCCGCGATCTACGGCGCGTCGTAGTTCCTTCTTGGTCTCATCCGGCGCCTCGAACGCGGCGTGATTCCAACCCAGGGATTTCTTGGTCAACTCCACTTCGTCCGCGCCCAGCGGTGAACCGTGCGCCGACTCCGTGCCCGCTTTGTTCGGCGAACCGAAACCAATGGTCGTGTGGATCAGCACCATGCTCGGACGCGAGGTCTCAGCCTTGGCCTGCGCAATGGCCTGGTCGATTGCGTCGAGGTCCTCGTCGCCGTTCTTCACGTGCAGGACCTGCCAACCGTACGCCTCGTAGCGCGCCGCCACGTCTTCGCGACTGAACGTGAGTGCAGTGGGACCATCCAACGTGATGTCGTTGGCGTCGTACAGGTAGATGAGTTTGCCCAGCTTCAGATGTCCGGCCAACGAAGCCGCCTCGGCCGAGATGCCCTCCATGAGATCGCCATCGGAAACCAACGCGTATGTGAAATGATCGACGATGGTGTGCCCGTCGCGATTGAAATGGTTGGCCAGCCAACGCTCGGCCATGGCCATGCCCACGGCATTCGCGCTGCCCTGACCCAGCGGCCCGGTGGTGGCTTCCACACCGGGCGTCAGGCCGAACTCGGGGTGGCCGGGCGTGAGACTGTCCCATTGGCGGAAATTCTGGATCTGTTGCATGGGCACGTCGTAGCCCGTGAGGTGCAGCAAGCTGTACAGCAGCATGCTGCCGTGGCCGGCCGACAGTACGAATCGGTCGCGGTCGGGCCAGTGCGGGTGTTGCGGGCTGTGGCGCAGATGTCGATGCCACAACGTGAACGCCATGGGCGCGGCACCCAACGGCAAACCCGGGTGTCCCGAGTTGGCCTTCTGTACGGCGTCGATAGACAGCGCGCGAATAGCATTCACGCACGAGAGATCCAACGGATTGGTCGCGCCCACGGCGATTCCTTTCGGCTCGAGCGACGGAGTTACTTACCTCGGCCGCCGGGATGGTTCGGATCGACCGAGGCGGGTTCGCCCAGGCCCTTGGCCTCGGCCCAATCGATGAAGTAGTTCAGCACGGCGGCGGCATTGCTGCCCGACATGGGAAGTTGGGTCAAGCCCCGCAGCCCCAGGTCGGATAGTTTCAGTCGTTCGACGAGTGCGCCGCGTTCTTCCAGCCATTTCGCCACGGATTCCTCGCGCGCGATCTGTTCGGCCGAGGCACGAACGCCGCGCACGATCAACACGGGCCAATCCTTCAAGCGAATTGGTTCACGCACTTCGAGCCCGCCGTCGAAACCGGTGAGAGCCGCGGCCCAATACGGAGGCTGGTCCAGCTCGTAGCGTGAACGCAGATCGGCGACGCCATCGGGGGTCATGTCGATGTCCGGATACAATTCATCTGGGCCCTTGCCCATTCCCCACATGGCCGGGAATCGCTCGTCCATTGCGTCGCGGTGCGCCAGAATGGTCTCGGCGTCGATATCGAGCATGGGCTGCGCGCCCCTGGGGCCAATCGGATCCAGCAGAATTCCCGCGCCCCTGAACCGGTCATCGATGGACTTCGCCTTGATGACGAAAGCCGCTCCGAGTCCCTGCGCGAAGACCACGCGCGCGCCGGTGGCGATACCCAGTTGCATGGCGCCGTAGATGGCCTTGTCGGTCAGTTCGATCAGGTCTTCGCTGGGCGGTTCGGGGGCTCGACCGGTGCCCACGTTCGACAACGAGAAGCCGTTCCACTCGCGATCGTTCGCCAGCTGCACCCACCCCGGTTCACGCTCGGCCGTGGCCACGAACAAATCGCCCGTGAAACCAGCGTCGGGAACGAAGTAGATGGCCGGCTGATGCGTACCCACGAAACTGCCGTAGAAATAGGTGCGAAAGTCCAGGTCCCCCGCGTTGTTCTCTATATACCGGGGCTCGTGGAGTTCCTGGGCCCAGGTCGTCGAGTTGGCGGTGAGGCCCAGAGCCAGCAACAGGAATAGAATTCGGTGCGTCATGGTTGATTCGTGTTCCGAGGTTCGAGTCTTTGGAGAATGTCCGAGGCTTGCCCGGCGTGGGCGGGGTCAATGCTGACCACCTGCGCGAGCATGCGCGTGCCGGATTCGGTGTTGCCACAGTATAGGTGGGCCAGGCCGAGCCACCATTCTACTGCACCTTCGGGCGGTTGGAATCCCTGGGCATGGGCAAATTCCAGGTCTTCGACCGCGGCCACGGGATGCCCCATGCGCAGGCGGGTAGCGCCCAGATAGAACCGCAGCGTGGGCCAGTTCGGCTCGCCCTGCGAGGCCTTGGTAAGGTTCGAAAGCGCCTCCCGATCGGCGCCGCGTAGCAGCTGGGCCATACCCACCAGGAACCGCTCCCGGCTGTCGTCCCTGGGGGTTCGATCCAGATGGGGCGACGGGTCCGATTCAAACCCAATTCGGTCGAATTGCGGACGGTCGACCCGGAAGCCGGCGTCGTGCCACGAGGCGCGTTCGGCCAAGTGATTCACATGACGCCACTTGAGGGCCACGGGCCCGAGAACCACGGCGCCAAAGATCAGGGCCATGGTGAGCGACATGCGGCTGGAGATGCCCGGCGGTTTGAACTGCTTCGTCATGTGTTATCCGGCCATGATCAGAGCCCACAGGCCCACGGTCCCCGCGACGATCACGCTGGCCGCCAGATGGGCGAGGTCGACCTGCCAGGTCAGCGCGGGGCGAGGGCGATTGACGTTCCATAGCCACAGCATTCGACCACCCGTATAGAGTACGAGCGCCCACCACCATCCCGCGAGAGCGAACACGCTAAGGGCGAATCGGTCCAGGTAACCACGGTACAGGCGCGGCGTATCGGCCAGCATGTTGGCGGGCAGGCCCGACGTCGCCATCTCGTCGGCGGGAGCCCGGCGCACCAGCGGGGCTGAAATCAGCCAGTTCAAGATAGCCCCGCCGCGTACGGCCAACAGCGCCGCGAAGAAGAACAGGATTCCGCTCCCCACGGTCTTGACCGCCAGGGGTTGGCCGAGAACGAAAATGGGTCTTGGTGCGTCGAGTTGCCACTCGCCGTGTCGACCCGCCAGCCAGGCGACCACGGCCGTGAGCACCAGGATGTGGGCGATTTGATCCAACACGAAGAACACCGGCTGGCTGCCCCAGCGGGTGTCGGCGCCAATCTTCACCTTGTCGATGACGGTGTGGGTCAGGGCCACGGCCAGCAGCAGCACGGCTACTTCCACCAGCGAGGGAAACGCGTCGGGCGCGGCGCGAGCCAGGCGCGTCCAGCCCAGTAGCAGCATGAGCGTGGTGGCCAGCACGTGCTGGCCGATGTGCACCCCCAGCATTCTCCATTCGGTGCGCTTGCCCAGGGCGATGGACTCGGTCTGGAGGATGAAATCGCCGAAGACGTGTCCCGCGAAACAGAGGGCAAAGATGTAGAGGGCTATGGGGGGCATGGAATAGCGAGGGTATGGGTGGGGTGGCACGTTGTATATATATACCGCATGATCGACGCCTGACCGGGAATAAATCGGTGTCGGTAGCTGTATAGCTATGTAGAACAACGACTTTCAGTGCCATCTCGATGGCTGTCCCACTGTTGGGAGAGGATTGACCCAATGCGCCGTCCCAAGCTCACGTTTCCCTTCCTTTTGGCGTTTCTGATCGCGCCCGCGCTAAGCGTGTTCTTCCACGGACTCGAGTCCTCCACATCGTTTGGGCGAGCCGGGTTCGGCACGGCGCTGCTTTTGGCGTCCAATGAGAATTCACTTGAATTGTATGAACGCGGCCGCGAACGACTGGCCGAGCAGCAGTACCGCGACGCGGTGGCACTCTTTGAGGCGGTAACGCAAATGGAACACGAACTGGACGAGCGCGATGTCACGTTTCATCGCGAGGTGTCGCGGCTGCGACTGGCGAAGGTTCAGGGTGATCAGAACGCCACGCGCTTGGCACGGTTGGCCTTGCTGGGCTTGATCGAGCGAGGCATGGACGACTGGGGCGCGCGGGCCGTGAAAGAACTGGTGTTGGCGGGGTTGGGTCACGACGCCGATGTGGCCAGGCATGTGCCGTCGGTATTGTCGCGTTGGGAAATGTCGCCCCAGGTAGAGGACGCCACGCGCGAATACACCGAACTGTTCGAGGCGTTGATCGACAGGAACTACGGCTACTCGGGATACCACTCGGCGTCGTTGCTGCGCATGTGGGAAAACCTGGTGGGCATAGGCGCCGCGCGCGAAGACCTCGTGAACCTGGCCGCGCTGGTGTTGGAAGGCACGCCCATGGGCACGCCGCGTCCGACGGGACGTCGAGGCCGGTGGCAGCCCAGCTCATATCCGCCCGACCTGGTGAAGCATGTCTCGTTGACGGTGCTTGAGTTCGATCCGAAAGCGCCCGCGTGGTTGCTCGCTTCGGCCCATCTACATCTGGGTGACATTGCCGAGCGTGAAGGTCGCTTACGCGAAGCCGAAGAACATTTTCGCACGGTCGAGTCCATGGGAGCCGCGGGCGAGAGTCACGCCATGCAGACCGCGCGTGACCGCTGGTTGGAACTGACCAAGCCGGCGATTCAATTGAACGGCTCGGTGTTGTTCGCGCCGGGTTCGCAGCATGCATTGAATGTGCATTGGCGAAACCTGGCCTCGTGGTCGATCGAGGTTTCGCGCCTGGATGTGAAGCGAGACGTTGCTCCTTCCCAGGACACCTCCAAGGCCCACGGTCCCCTGGATGGGTTCCTGAAGGGTAAGGGCACGAAGGTTCTGGGCATCGACCGCACCGACGAGGCCGAAGCCGCCGCCCGGCGAGAGGACACGGGTACTCCGCAGCCACATCAGCGTCGACAGGACACGGTCTGGCTGGAACCACTAACGCCAGGATTGTATCGCGCGGTGCTTTCGGGCACGTCGGCGCAACGCGGGCTCGAGGTCGAGCCCGTTTCTTTTGTTTTCCAGGTAAGCACGGCTGGCGTGACGTACCAGGTGGTCACGGGCGAGAGCGGTCACGAGCTGGAGTTCTGGCTGGTGGACATGAAGACCGGTGCTCCGTACGGCGGCGCCGAGCTGGATACGTGGACTACGCCGTGGCGTGGTGGCAACCAGCCTCTGGCGTGGATGTCGCGCAAGGTGAAGACCGACGCCAATGGATTGGCGCGTCTTCCGGTGTCCGATCAGCGCGATCTTGTGGTCGTGGCGGGGCAGGTTGGTGATCAGCCCATCCTGGCCACGGGCATTCGCGCCTACCGCAATTTCCACTCGGGCGGCACGCAGGCGGCCATGATGCTGGTGACCGATCGACCTCTGTATCGCCCCGATGAAACCGTGTACCTGCAGGCGTTCGTACGCGAGCGGGATCTGACGCGGCGTACCAGTACGGTACCTTCGTTTTCCACTGTCGAGTTGATCATCACCGCGCCCGACGGCAGCGAGTTCCTGAAACAGGAGCTCGAACTGAACGCCAACGGTGCGGTGGAGCTGGATGTTGAAATTCCCTCGCGTCCCTCGCTGGGCCAGTACCAGGTTTCGCTGCGTCACTCCAACGATTCCTGGATTGGTGGCGGTGGCTTTCAGGTAGACGAATATCGGCTTCCCGAGTTTGTGGTTTCAGCCGCATTGGACGGCGACAAGCGCTACGTGCTGGGTGACGATCTGGAAATCGAGATCTCGGCCGAGTACCTGTTTGGCGGTCCGGTGGCCGGTAGCGCCGAGATCGTCGTGCGTCGCACCCCAGTGTGGGTGTGGTGGCATCCCTGGTCGAAGTATTCGTATCTGCGCCAGGATGTGTCGCAACGCATCGCGCCACCGTACTGGGGGGGCGGGGGCGAGGAAGTCATGCGCGTCACGCGGGCGCTGGACGCCGACGGCAAGCTTGCGCTGACCGTGCCAACCGACATGCGCGCGAGTTCGCCGCAAGACTATCAATACACCGTGGAAGCCCGCGTGACCGACAGCAGTCGGCGTGAAGAGATGGGCTCGACGACGGTCAAGGTCACCCAGCGTGAGCTGTACGCGTACCTGAGCCCCGAGCGGCACCTGGTTGCTCCCGGTGACGAGGCTCGCGTGAACCTGCGGGTGCAGGACGCGATGGATCGTCCCGCCCAGATCAGTGGCACCTGGTCGCTGCACTGGCAGAGCAAGACCGACGAAACCGACGAGATCTTCGAACGCAGCATTTCGACCGGTGAAGATGGTACGGCGCTACTCACCTTCAAGCCTGATCGCGCCGGCTATTATACGGCTCAATTCAAGACCAAGGATGCACGCGGCAACGAGGTCGTTGCCAGCACCACGGTGTGGTGCGCTGATGCGCGTACCAACTCCATTGTGCACAGTGCCGGCAGCCTGCAGCTCATCAGCGAGCAGGAAGAGTTCCTTGAAGGTGAAACCGCGAAGGTGCTGCTGGTCAGCGATACCGCGGGCATTCCCGTGTACGTGAGCCGGTTCTTCTCGGGCGGCGTGGAAACACAGGTGCTGAAGATGGAAGGCACCGTGAAGCTGCTGGAGATACCGATCGACGACATGCATCGACCGTACTTCTACCTGCAGGCGGCCCAGGCACACGACTTCCGTTTGCACCAGGCTACGTTGCAGGTAGTCGCGCCCATGGTCGAGCGGGCGCTTACGCTGACGGTGGACATGGGCGAAGAGTCGTACGCACCGGGTGAGACCATCGACCTGGCGGTTACGGCACGGGATGGATTGGGCAATCCCATATCCACGCCGGTTACGGTGGCGGTGGTGGACGAGGCCGTGCTGGCGATCATGCCGCGGCAGCTGGTGGACCCCAACGAGATCTTCAACCGGTTCGACGTGCCTCGCCCGGGGGACCTGCCGGTGCACGCGCAGATGTTGGGTGGCTATCGGGATACGAAGAAAGACGGCGGCAAACGCGAGCAAGAAGGGGACGAGTTTTCTGGCGACCAGGTGCGAAGGTTGGGGCAGGCCTCGGGTGCGTTGGCGTCGCGCCAGGAGATGGATATGCTAGCCGACGCGCCGATGGCAATGGAAGCCAAGGCCGGCCGGGCCCGGAACGTGGCCGCGCCCGTGCCCGCAAGTCAGGGTGTTGGTGGCGCGGAGCCCGTGAAAGTGCGTTCGGATTTCCGGACCACCGCGCTGTGGCAGACCGGTGTGGTCACCGATGCACAGGGCAACGCCAGCGTGGAGTTCAAGCTGCCCGAGTCGCTTACCAAGTGGGAAGCGTTGGCTGTGGCTCTGACGCCAGATAGCAAGGGTGGCTTGGCTACGGGAACCACGCGCACGCGCAAGAACCTGATGGTGCGACTGAATCACCCACGCGTGTTCCGTGAGAAGGACCGGATTCTGTTCGCGGCTACGGTGCACAACGAGGGCGATGAAGATCTTTCGGTGCGCGTCGACCTGCAGGTCGATGCCCTGAACGTGCAAGGCGGTGCGAAGACCATCACGGTGGCCGCGCATGACCAGGCCCAGGTGGAGTGGTGGGCCAACGTGCCGGTCGATTCCGCCGAGTTGAACTTCGTGCGCAATGAAGAGACGAAGCGGCTGTACATGCTGCCGTCGCAGGCCGAGGTTACGGTTACCGCGCGCGCGGCCGATCAGTCCGATGCGTTCGTGCGTTCGGTGAAGTTGCTGCCGTTCGGGACCGCGCAGCGCCTGGTGGCTGCGGTCGAGGCGGGCCCCGGTGTTACCCAGTTGAAGGTAGATCTGCCGGGCGAGCGGTTGACCGCGGCCGAGGTGGCCACGCTTACGCTGTCGCCTTCGGTCCTGTCAGCGTGCGTGGATGCGCTACCGTACCTGGCTGATTTTCCGTACGGATGCACCGAGCAGACGTTGTCGCGTTTCGTGCCGGCCGTGGCGGTACGGGCGGCCGCGAACGCCATGGGCGTGAAGTCCAAACGCATCGACCCCGAGCTGGACGAGAAGATCGCCCAGGGCGTGCGCCGCATCAAGGACCACCAGAACGGCGACGGTGGTTGGGGATGGTGGAGCAACGAGCAGAGCCAACCTTATATGACGGCCTACGTGCTCATTGCGTTGGCGCAGGCCAAGGACGCCGGCGTGAGGGGTGTGGACGACATGCTGAGCCAGGGTTACGAGGCCATGCGCGGCATGCTCACGAACCTGGAGCGCAATGCCGACGACATGGCCTACGCGCTGTACGCCATGGCCGCGGCCGAGAGTGCGGGTACCGACGAACTGCGAGTGCGTCCCGATGAACTGATGCAACGCTATGCGGGCCGGTTGTTCAAGGACCGCGACGAGTTGAGTGACTACTCACGCGCACTGCTGGCCAGCTACGTGCACGCGGCGGGTCAGGCCGAAAACGCTTCGCTGCTGTTGCGCAGCCTGGACGATACGGCGCAGATCGATGACGAGTACGACACCGTGCACTGGGGCAAGCGTCGCGGCTACTGGTGGCGAGGGTCGGGTGCTGTGGAGTCTACCGCGTTCGCGCTGCAGGCCTACGCGGTGATCGATCCCGATCATGCCAACTTCCGCCGCGCGGCGCGGTGGTTGGTGACCAACCGTGAAGGAAGTCGCTGGAATTCCACGCGGTCTACCGCGCACGCGATCTACTCGTTGGTGGATTTCGCGCGCGTGAGCGGCGAACTGGACGCCCGCTACACCATGGTGGTGTCGTTGCAGGGCCGCGAGATCGCCCGCATGGAAGTGGATCCTTCCACGCTGATCGACGGTGGCGGCGAGTTCGGTATTCCTTCGGATCTCTTGCGTGATGGCTTCAACGAGTTGGAACTGTCACTGGAAGGCACGGGCGTGTGCTACGCCAGCGTGGCCGTGGATACCTACACGCGCATGGAAGATCCGCAGCCCACGAAGAACATCCTGGGGGTCACCCGGGAATTGGTGCGCTTGCGTCCCTTGCGCACGCTGGGTGGAAGCATTCTTCAGATCGAAGAACCGATGGATGAGGGTGCGACCGTAGCTAGCGGCGATCGCATTCGCGTGCGCTTGACACTGACGGCGCACAATGACCTGGAGTACCTGGCCATCGAAGATCCGCGCCCGGCGGGAACGGAGCCGGTGGATCGGTTGAGTGGTTGGTTCCACAGCGGAAGCGTTTCCGGTCGGCGCGAAGTTCGCGACGAGCAGACCACGTTCTTCGTGAGTCGGTTGACGCAGGGTGAACACATATTGGAGTACGAGCTGCGCGCGGAGTCGCCGGGGACGTACTTCGTGTTGCCGGCAAGGGCGGGCGCGATGTATGTGCCGGATGTGGTGGGCACGTCGGGGATGGATGAAGTGTTGGTGGGCGCGGGTGACGTGGCGGAGGGGGCGCGGTAGGTGTGAATGTTTGGTGTATAGAAACTTCACCCGGGTAACCTGTTGTAAAAACAGAAGTTCATTTCGCCAGATCGTTCGGTGAAATCCAAGAGCACAAACGACGCAAGCGGGCCTACAATCAGTGGGCTCGCTTCTATTTGTACCAGTGTCGACACGGGTTCGATGAGCACCGGAGAGTCGATGAAAGCAGGAGCCCTCTTTCTACTGGTTGGTGTGCTGATTTCGACCTTGCATGCTGGCGTCGGGTCAGCGGCGACGATTCGGGTCGAAAAAGATGGCAGCGGTGATTTTACTGTCATTCAGGACGCCATCGGCGCGGCCCAGGATGGCGACACCATTCTCATCGGTCCGGGCAACTACCGTCACGTCACTCCGTACGATCTGCCGCCGGGGCCACCTATTCGCGCGTTTGTGACCGTTGATAAGAATGATCTCACGATACGGGGGACTCACCGCGACGATGTAGTTATCGGTGCCACGGTCCCAAATGTGGAGGGTCAGGGTCCGAAGGGCCTTGCGATGAGGCCAAACGTCACCGGCCTGGTGGTGGAGAACCTCACCGTCGAAAACACGCGCGATGGATTCTACCTGCTGGGCGAAACGCATCTTTCGAACGTCGTCGCGAGAGGGAACGTCTACGGAGTCCATGCTTCCCGAGAGGGAGGGATTACCATTTCTGACTCCGTCTTCGAATTGAATGACGATGGTGTCTTCATCCGGGGGGACTCCAGCGGAGCAGTGTTGCGTCACTGTACGTTTTCTTCCAGCGCGGGCAGCGTCCGCTTCAGCAGTATCCTGTACGGAGTGGTTTTCGAATCGAGTTTTGTCGGAGGGATAATCGGAGTCAGTTTTGGTTCGACGCCAGGGACTGTCGCTGGGTGTCACTTTACAGACGTCCTGAACGCGAGTGTGACTACGGGAGGCGTCTCTTCGCCGGTCGTCGAGGCTCACGACAACGTTATAGTGGGTGGTATGGGTGGGTTTTGGTCGAGCGCAGGAGTACTCCGAGGCTCGGGAAATTCGATTCTTGGGACGACCTATGCAGGGATACTTGTCTCCACCGGCGGGAGTGTGGTTCTGAGCGACAACGACATCATTCCGCAAGCGGGCCACGCCGCGCGTGTTGACATTCAGTTCGTGCCGATGACTCTTGATATTTGGAATTCCCCCGATTACATGGACACTTCGGGGGGCAGTTTTATCGCTGCCTCGTAAGCCTCTGGACTGATGTTGCCAAGATGCTTGTGACGGCGACGTGAATTGTAGAACATCTC
>JAJDAC010000058.1 GCA_029262065.1 Candidatus Krumholzibacteriota bacterium
GTAGTGACGCGTCTCGCTTTCGTACTCCACGTGAGCGGTGGCAATGGTAATTCCACGTTCACGCTCTTCGGGAGCCTTGTCGATCATGTCGAAGTCGACCTTGGAAGCCTGGCCCTTTGCGGCCAACGTCTTCGTGATCGCTGCCGTCAACGTCGTCTTGCCATGGTCTACGTGACCAATCGTTCCGACGTTCACATGCTCTTTCGTACGCTGAAACTTCTCGCGCGCCATGGGGAAGATTTCCTCCTGCTCAAACGTTGACGTGCAGCCTTCGGCACCGCTACAAGAACACTGCCGAAACAAACGCCCGCCTAGGCCAAACACCCAAGGCGGACACGACAAGGACGCCCCACGCATGGGGCGTCGCGAAAGCTATAACGAAACCCCGTTCGAAACTCCGGTCGCGGCCCGCAGGCCTTCCCTGAAGTTTCGCATGCGTGGTGGGCGTGAGGATCGCCCCGCCAGGCACGGGATTCTCTATTTTTCTCTACCTATCATCGCTGGAGCCCACGAGCAGATTCGAACTGCTGACCGCTTGCTTACCATGCAAGTGCTCTACCGACTGAGCTACGTGGGCCCTTCGTTGGTCAGACCAAAACGCCTCCTCATAAGCGTTCGGTCAGTTGGAGCGGGAAACGGGGTTCGAACCCGCGACCCTCAGCTTGGAAGGCTGATGCTCTACCAACTGAGCTATTCCCGCATTGACCTCTTTAACTCTCAAAACTCTCTTCGACCGGCGCCCTTCACGTTCATGCGCCAGGCTGCGCCGAGTGGTGGGGAGGGGAGGATTCGAACCTCCGAAGCGTATCGCAACAGATTTACAGTCTGCCCCCTTTGGCCACTCGGGAACCTCCCCCACACGACGACCCGAGCGGGGCCCGGGGAAACTCAAGTGGCGCAGACGCCCGTCCCCTTCCACATCCCTTACATATTGAAAGGACGAGGAGGGGGGCTATCGACTTAGCTCAATGGAGCTGGCGAGAGGACTTGAACCCCCAACCGTCTCATTACAAGTGAGATGCTCTACCAGTTGAGCTACGCCAGCCCTTTAAACCTTTGAAAAACAATGACTTTGGGGCCAAACCGGTGCTTCACGGCGCTCGCGCACAGAACCGGAAATATAAGAGAGAGGGTGCCAACACGTCAAGAGAAAACACCGGAAGGACTTGGAGCGATTGCGCTCCGCCCGACAAGTGCCCACAAATCTGTCGCTGGTCACCAATCCGCTTCCCCGAACCCGGCCTGGACCTCGGTCGTGGCGGGTAATTCCATTCGGGGACCGCACAGGGTACTGACACAGCCGAAAGCCGCCACCCCGACGCCGCCGATCCGGGACGGGAGTTCCAATCGATCTGTTTCCAGACAGTTACCCGGGTGAACATCCACCCCCGGCTGGAGTCGGCCAAGAACAGGGGGAGACCGGGGCTCGATCACAAACAGGTCAGTCAACCCCGCCCCGGAAAGGCCAGACCCATGCGCTCGCTATACACAGTTCTCTTCACCGGACTCATGCTATCCCTGGCCGCCTGTGGCAGCGACACCGTCGCCCCCGGAGACCCAACCCCCCCGGTCGACACCACGCTGCCCGCCGATCCAAACGGGATCCTCATGCCGGGTGAGCCAGCCGAGCTCGTTGGCGATGCGTTGGTCTCGATGCGGCCCTCACCCGTGCCGGCGTCTGGAATCGTGGACGACATCCTGACCACTCGACTCGACGCGTGGGTCGACCCCAGCGCCACCGTGGCCGAATTGAACGCGGCACTGGAAGCCAGCGACGCCCGCATCGTCAGCATGCGCCAAGGCATTCCGCTGATCACCCTTCGCATCGACGCCGTTGCCTCTCGCACCGAGGCGCAGGCCCGCGCCGATGCCATCCAGGCGCGACCCGAGTTCCTGCTGGTGAACGTGGCCGCGGTCGCGCGAGCCGAACCCGTCCAGCTGACGACGCCGGAGTCCCAAAGCCCGAATGCAGACCCGAAGGTCGAGCCATCCACGGGCATGCCGGGCCACCTGGAACGCCTGGGCATGAGCGCCGCCTGGCACGCCCTACCGAGAGCGACGGCCCTGAACGACAAGGTGCCGGTGCTGGTCATGGACAGTTTCTCGAACCTGAGCCCGTTGGCCGAAATTCCCGGCATGAGCTTTCCGGCCACCGCCAACGGTGGCGTATCGGCTTCGAACCACGGATGGCACGTCCTGGGAACCATTGGAGCCGACTTCGAGGGAGACGTTCCGGTGGGCGTACACCCCGCCGCGGGATCCCTTCTGGATATTGCCGCCCTCCCCATCGACGGCCTCTCGTGGGCCGAGATGCTGGGCGACCTCATGAACCACTTTCCCGCCACGGGTAAGTTCGTGATCAGCACCAGCCTGGGCTGGGCAATCGACGAAGCCTTCGCGGCCGCGAACGGTGGCAACTGGCCCACCCAAAAGCTGGTGGAAGGCGCCTCGCTAGCGTTGGCGTGGCGCATTGGCACCGCTGACCACTGGAACCGATTCATCCACGCGACGGCCGCCGGCAACGAACTGACCTACGGCGGCAACATGACCGATGCCCGCATTGAATCACCCTGGACCATCGCCCACTTCTACGCTGACCCTCGCGACATGTTCGCGGCGGGTGCACTGAGCGCGAACCAGCAGGCCGCCCTCGATGCCCTAATGAACCTGGTGCAAACCACCTACCCCGCGGCCGCGGCCGCGCAGCCCAACGTGCTCACGGTGGGAAGCTCCGACGCCAACGGTGCGCAGAGCTACTTCTCGAACAACTTCGCTGACCTCCGGGTCGAGGGCGAAGACGTTCGCTCGACCTGCGTGGTCGCCAACGCCGACTGCGATGGTACCAGCCAACTCATGAGCGGAACGTCCATGGCCACGCCTCAGGTGGCGGGTCTGGCTGCGTGGTTGTGGAACCTCAACAACGGCCTGTCGTCGGACCAGGTACGCGATCGTCTGATCCGCAGCTACACGGCCGCCCCGGGTACCGGTCAAGCCAGCGCGAACCTGCTGACCCTTTCGGCCGACGCATCGCTGAGCAACGCCCCCGTGCGCCGAACCATCCTCGACATCGCGGGAAACTCGCCACAACCGGGAACGAACGGTCTGTTCGATGAGAACGACGTAGAGCTGTACCTCACGTTCTTTGATAGCTTCGAAGTCCAGCCACTACAACCCGGGGTCAACACACCTGATTTCTCGCGCTACGACCTGAACGGCGACAACGTTACCAGTAGCACTTCCAAGTCGGTCATGGATCTGGACGTGAACGGACTACCCGAACTGGGTATCACGAACCTGACGGTGGGAAGCACGCAGCTACAGCTGGATGAATCGTCCGTCAGTGATCTGGATTGTCTGTGCTACTACGCGTATTCGCCGCTGTACGACGGCGACGAAGCCGCTCGTGACGTATTGCTTTCGGCGAAATGCGGCGGAGATCCCGGCTCGTACATCGTCGAAATAATCGGCATGCCGGACCGCTTTCCCATTGGCGAGGCCGTGGCCATCTCCGTGAGGGCAGGACTCAACACGGGTAGCGGAATCGAGTACGCGGCCGGAGTCGAGGTCGACCTGGACATCGACAACGGCGAAGCCAGTCCCGACTTTGGCGTTACCGACGATTCCGGGTTCTTCACCACCATGGTGACCATGGACTCCGGCTACAACGAAATCACGATCGAAGCCGGCGTGGAATCCGAGACAGCAGCCGGCGTCGCGACGGTCAGCGCTGTACGCCCCGACCAGATCGAAATCCTCTCACGCACGGTGTATCTGTCGGCCGAAGTCTTCTCGGCCTACTGCCCGGACACCGGCGTGTTATGCCCACGCGTTATCGAGAACTGGCAACCCATTGAAGACAACGGGCTGGCACCATTCGATGACTCCATCATGCAGACCGGCAGCGCGACCATGGCCGGCATGCCCCATAGCGGTCAGGCGTCGGCAAGCGCACAAACCAGTCTCGATCTGTCGGGGACCGACTTCAGCGGCATGACCTGCACCGCAAGCGTTGACGGTGAGATCACCCTCTCCAATCCCAACATGGATATCCTTAGTTACCAAGCCCAGGCCGACGGCTGGGTGGAAGTCGAAGTGGAGTTCGTGGTCTGGGGAGAGGCCGCTTCGTTTTCGGTCTCTGGTTCGGTGGAGGCCCAGTACTACGACATCGAACTCGACGGCGATGAGACCATGTTCGTGTGCGATAGCAGCGATGCACCCTGCGGTAGCCTGAGTGGTAGCGGAAGCCTTCCCGCGGGCGAGTACGACTTCGACGTGTTCATCGAAGGCGGCGGCTTCATTTGGTGGCACGAAGACTGCCAGGATTGCGACGTCGTCTCGGGGACCGACAGTGGCGACGGCAACATCGACGTGACACTGAGTGTGCAGCACTAGTCCACTATCAATCATTCCAGCAGATCGGTACCAACCCGCAGCTGGTCTACGTAGCTTCGGTAAATCCAGGACCGATCGCGTTTTCTACCGGTCATCTCCTCGAGCACTCCCGCGGCTTGCACCGTCTCGATGGCGCGGCCGGCCGTGGGCTTACTCACATCGAGAAGTCTCATGACTGAAGCCACGGTGACGATCGGATGATGTGGTAGTTGCTCGAACAATCGGATCGCGGCGACCGAAGCCCTCTCATGTGCGACAACGCGCACACGATCGGCAGACAACAATTCCTCCAACACGTGCGGCGGCGGCGGCACGTAAACCGCATTGCCCGGGCGAGTTCCACCGATCCAGTTCTGCGACCGACGCACCAGCCCCCGTTGCTTGTCGGCACCACGCACTCCGCGCATCAGACGCGCATGGGTCTCGTTCAGAAGCCGCACCGACATGGGCAAGCCCGGGCCTTGCGGCACTATTACGTTTGACGTACTATTACGTAGAACGTACTAACCCATCCCCGCGAGGACCCCGTGAGCCCCAGATCCGAAGATCTCGACCAGTTCGGGCGATTCACCGAACCCGCCCTGCTCATCCTGATCAGCCTGGCTGAACGCCCCCGACACGGGTACGCCATCACCCAGGACATCGAGCAGGTCACCGGACACCGACCCGGGCCCGGCACGCTGTACGGCGCGATCGCCCGACTCGAGTCGCGTGGGTTCATCAAGCCGGCGAAGTCGGAAGGCAACCGGTCCACGTACGAATTGACGGCGCCAGGGCTGAAGGCCCTGCGCGCGCGGCTGCGCGCCATGGAAACCGTGACGCGCCTGGGGCAGCAGCGATTGGCCGGCGCATGAAGTGGATCCTGAGGCTCTATCCACCGAGCTGGCAGCGAAGGTACCGCGAAGAGGTTGCGGCCCATCTCGACCAGGAGGGCCCCGCCCGGCTGCGAACCACGATCGACCTGGCCGCCGGCGCCGCCGATGCGTGGCTGAACCCCGATTCCATCCCCCCGACCGAAGCAAGTCCCCCCACCGAACTCAACCGAAGGACGAACCCCATGCAACTGGCCTGCTCACGAAGCGATATCCTGGATATCTCGAAGTCCGATGCGATACGAAGCGGCGGCCTGATGATTGGTACGTCGCTGGTCCTGACCGTGATCGGCGTGGCGCTGGCCAAGACGTACGGGGATCACATCCTGATCGAGGCGCTGCTCCACTCGGCGTTCTTCATTGCGCTATTGGTTTCGTCCCCGTACACCTACCTCCGGCCCTATTCCCGCACCGCCCGCATTGCGCTGGTAACCGCCGGTTCGGTGGCCTGGTACGGATTCTTCCTGGGAGTCGCGCTGGTTGGTGCCCGCGTCTGATCGAACTGGGTTCTCAGGACTTCAAGCGGGAAGTAGACTGGGTTCCATGTCCAGACTGTTGATCCTAGCTGCCCTTCTCACCGCCTGCGCCGAGACACCGGCGGAGTTCACCGAGATCGAATCCCCCGCTGGCCCCGGCAGCGGCGAGCCAAGCCTCTTCGTGGCCAACGACGGCACCACTTTCCTTTCGTGGGTCGAGAGTTCCGATGAAGGCCATGCCCTTCGTTTCTCGACGCTCGCCAAGGGCCGTTGGAACGATCCGCGCACCATTGCCAGTGGCCGCGACTGGTTCGTCAACTGGGCCGACGTGCCCTCGCTGATCGCACTGAACGATGGCACCTTGGTCGCGCACTGGCTGGTAGAGAACGGCCCCGACACGTACGCCTACGAAATACGCATTTCGTTCTCCCACGACCTGGGAATCACGTGGTCGAAGCCCCAGGTTCTCCATCAGGATGGAACCCAAACCGAACACGGCTTCGTCACCCTGATGCCGTGGCAAGACGACGAACTGATGGCCGTGTGGCTTGACGGTCGCCAGTATGCTGCGCACCAGAATGAATCCGGCGCCACGATCCAACCAACCGAGGAAATGACTCTACGCGCCGCCCGGCTCACGCGGTCGGGCCAACGAATCGAAGAAAGTGTACTCGACACCCGCGTCTGCGATTGCTGCCCCACGACTGCAACCCTGACCGCCGACGGGATCGTGGCCGCGTACCGCGACCGCAGCCCCAAAGAGATTCGCGACATCGGCATCGCACGCTACACCGACGGTAGCTGGGGCGAGCCAACGGTGCCGGTTCCCGACCACTGGGAAGTCGGCGGTTGCCCGGTCAACGGGCCCGCCCTACATGCGCGGAAGAACGTGGTCGCGTTGGCGTGGTTCACCGCGGCCAACAACGAAGCCCGCGTGAAACTCGCGATTTCCACCGACGGGGGCGCCACGTTTGGAGACGCCATCGTTGTCGACGACGGCGATCCCGAAGGACGCGTGGACGTGGTGGTGCTGGACGACCTGGTTCTGGTGAGCTGGCTCGAACTGGTACAGGACAGCGCCGAAGTCCGGCTACGCGCGGTGACGCTTGAAGGCGAACTACAACCATCGAGCCTTGTGACACAGTCGAGCAGTGAGCGAGCCAGCGGGTTTCCGCGAATGGTCTGGGATGGTCAACGCGTGATCTTCGCCTGGACCGTCGCCGGTGAACCGTCGGCCGTGCGCACCGCGATCATGCAACGACCCACTCGCTGACAAGAAAAACGGGGGCACGTCGAGTACGACGTGCCCCCGGCTTGGCCAGGGCCAAGTTACTGATCCACTACAGAGGACAGAGTTCGCCGCCGTTGCGGCTCATTCCCTCGATCACCAGGAAGTCGCCACTGATCAGGCCGGGCCCGATCGGTTGCGAACAGCTGGTGTGGATCTTGGTGTTCAACACGCCGTCCACGAAGATCTTGATCTCCGTACCCAGAGTGTTCTTCTTGTCCTCGCCCACGAAGCTGAACTGCTCGCCGGGCGCGACGACGGCGTCGAAAACCACCACGTCGTCCTTCTTCTGCTCTACGCGAATCTGCGCCGACGAGCTACCCAGGTACTCGAGCGTGAGCTCGGTTACCTTGCCATCGCATTCGCAATCCGGATCGGGATCGGGATCCGGGTCAGGGCCGGGATCATCCAGCGGGCACAGTTCGCCACCGTTGCGGCTGCTGCCGGCGATCACCAGGAAGTCACCGCTCACCAGGCCGGGCCCGATGGGCTGCGAACAACTGGTGTGGATGCTGGTGTTCAACACGCCGTCCACGAAGATCTTGATCTCCGTACTCAGCGTTCCCCTGTCGTCTTGACCCACGAAGCTGAACTGCTCGCCCGGCGCGACGTTGGCGTCGAAAACCACCACGTCGTCCTTCTTCTGCTCAACGCGGATCTGTGCCGCCGAATCACCCAGATACTCCAGGGTGAGTTCAGTGACCTTTCCATCGCATTCGCAGTCCGGATCCGGGTCAGGACCAGGATTGTCCACCGGACACAGCAAGCCACCGTTGCGGCTCTGGCCGGTGATGACCTCAAAGTCACCACTCACCAGGCCCGGCCCGATGGGCTGCGAGCAACTGGTGTGGATCTTGGTGTTCAACACGCCGTCCACGTAGATCCTGATCTCCGTGCTCAGGGTATTGTGCTTGTCTTCACCGACGAAGCTGAACTGCTCGCCCGGTCCGACCATTCCGTCGAACACGACCTTGTCGTCCTTCTTCTGCTCCACGCGGATCTGTGCGGTCGAGTCGCCCAGGTATTCCAGCGTCAGCTCGGTGACCTTGCCGTCGCATTCCTCACACTCTTCAGGAGTGTAGAAACAGAAATCGGCATCGAGGTACTCGCCACCGGGATCCAAAGCGGGAACGTCTACCTGCGTGGGGCAGAAGTCGCCGGGAACCTTGTCGGCTACCGTCGTCTCGTCCACCGTCACGCGACAGGCTTCACCCGACGGAACGCCAGTGAAGAGGTACCCGCCATTGGCATCGGTAAGCTGCATGTCACTGAAGTCGTCGGCCGTACCGAATACACCGTCGATACCGGCGCAGACGATCGTGACCTTGGCTCCTTCGATACCAGGCTCGCCAGCGTCCTGGACGCCGTCGTTGTTTTCGTCACACCACACGAAGTCGCCAACGGACCCGGGCGGTGCGTAGAAACAGAAATCGGCATCGAGATAGCTTTCACCCGGCGCCAGCGTCGGCACGTCGATGCTCACCGGGCAGTTGTCCCCGGGAACCTTGCCATCGACCGCGGTCTCGGACACCGAGACCGAACACGGCTGGAAACCGGCCGGAAGATCGGTGAACAGGTAACCACCGTCGGCATCAGTGCTCTGCGTGAGCACCTCGTCGTCGGCCGTGCCCAGCACGCCATCGGCGCCGGCGCAGGTCAGGGTGACTTCGACGCCCGCAATGCCGGGCTCGGTGTCGTCCTGCACACCGTCGTTGTTCTCGTCACACCATACGTAATCACCGATGGATGTGGGCTGCTCGACGAAGCAGAAGTCTGCGTCGAGGAACTCGGCTCCCGGATCCAATGCGGGTACGTCCACGGTGATGGGGCAATTGTCGCCCGGCACCTTGCCATCAACCGCCGTCTCCGACACCGAAACCTGACAGGCTTCGTTGCTGGGAACACCGGTGAACAGGTAGTTGCCGTCGGCATCGGTCGTGGTGGCATCGGTGAAGACATCGGCCGTGCCGAAATCACCATCGGCGCCGGCGCAGGTCAGGGTGACTTCGACGCCCGCGATGCCGGGTTCGGTATCGTCCTGTACACCGTCGTTGTTCTCGTCGCACCACACGTAGTCACCAATGGAGACAGGCGGCGCGAAGAAACAGAAATCGGCGTCCAGGTAGCTTTCGCCGCCCACGAGTTCCGGCACGTCGATCGACGTGGGGCAGTTGTTGCCCGGAACCTTGCCGTCGACCGCGGTCTCCGACACCGACACGACACAGGGCTGTGCGTCGACGGGAACGTCGCTGAACAGGTAGCCACCGTTGGCGTCGGTCGTGGTCGTCCGCGTCAGATCGTCGGCGGTGCCCAGCGCGCCGTCGTCGCCAGCGCAATTCAGGGTGACTTCGACGCCGGCGATGCCGGGCTCGTTGCCATCCTGGACGCCGTCGTCGTTCTGGTCGCACCAAACGTAGTCACCGATCGTGATCACGCCCGGCTCATCGGGAGTGAATACG
Source organism: Candidatus Krumholzibacteriota bacterium (assembly GCA_029262065.1). GTDB lineage: Bacteria > Krumholzibacteriota > Krumholzibacteriia > JAJRXK01 > JAJRXK01 > JAJDAC01. The sequence continues at coordinate 9,488 of JAJDAC010000058.1, forward strand.
ATGTTGTCGATGGCGCCAGACCCGTTCAGGACCACGTCCATGAAAGCGACGCCCGGTCCGGAATCGAGAGCGACCACGGCCACGCCATTGTCGCCAACGATCGGCAGGCTCACGGAGCCCAGTGAAACCATGGCGGCGTCGAAGAACTCGACGATGGCCTCGGGTTCATCGGATTCCACATCGATCAACGTGATCGATGAGACCGAAACGGTACCCACGCCAACCCCGGTGAAGCCGAAGTTGATCATTGAACCAACCGCGTCGACGTCGTCGGGATCATCGACCAGGTCGTCACCGTTGTTGTTCACGAGGTCTTCGGCCACGATCAGCAGGTTGCCGAGCGCCGTATTGTTGACGAATGGGCCGCCAACTCCGGCCGAACCCACACCGGGTCCTCCGAAGTTCTGGTTGGGCGTACCCAGATCGGGATCCTGGCCCGTGGGGTTGGCGGAATCGAAGATAACCGCGGCGTTCGTACCCGCGGCAAAGTTGGGATTGGTGGCCATGACGTCCACGACGCTTCCGCCACTGGCGGTCACGTTCGAGACGATCGTGCCGGCGGGGAGTCCCTCGAAGTCGATGGTTTCCTCGACGGCCTTGGGCAACGAGGTGTTGTCAAAGGACTGTGGTTTCGCGTCGAGCGTGGCTTCTGGCAGAACGTCTACGGGATTCTCAGAATCGCCACAGCCGCCCACCGCAAACGCGATCGAACAACAGAACAATGAGAGCGCAAGCAGCTTCCTCATGGTGGGTGATGCTCCTAGGAAATGAATGGAGAGACAATTTGAAGAAATCGGTACCGGTCACAAGCGCGAGCGCCGTGGGAGGACCAAACCTCTTGTACGGAGTGACGGGCTGGGACGACCCTGGGAGACTCGACCGAGGCGGGCTCGGCGGACAGGAATGGGAGCCAGGCTGCCGAATTCCGTGGGGTGTGTTCACCAGACCAGTACCGCTAAATATTGTCGCACAAGTTGACTGGTTTGGGGCCGGAAATCAGCCGAAATAGGGCAAGCGTTTCGTAGGGCCCGGCTCCGCTAGGCCGGTCGCACCTTCGTTCCCTCCGAGCTGTCCTCCACCGAGAATCCCCGAGCGACCATCTCGTCGCGCAAGGCATCCGCCTGCGCCCAGTTCTTCTCGGTGCGAGCCTCATCGCGCCGGCGCGCCATTTCCAGGATCTCCGGCGGAACCGAAACCTGGCCCACGCCCTCGAACACGGCCAAGGCTCCCAGTCCCTCGCGCAGTACGGCTAACGTGGCGCGCACCGGCTCGGCATCGAGATCACCCGCCGACGGGGAGGCCACCAGGTAAGGGTTCGCCACCCTCACCAGTTCGAACAGCGCGGCTATCGCCGCCTCGGAATTGAAGTCGTCCTCCAGCGCTTCGCGAAAACCGGCCCGCGCCTTGGCGACCGATTCTTCCAGCGCTACCCCCGCCTCGCTGGTGACGCCATCGGGAACGTCCGCCCCCAGCGATCCGTCGGCCACCAACTCTTCCAGCTTCACCAGTGCGCGACGCATGCGATCGTAGGCCGCCGCGGCCTCGTCCAGCCGCTCCCAGCTGTATTCCATGTTGTTACGGAAGTGCCCGCGCATGAGATAGAAGCGCACCACGTCGGCCGGATACTTCGCCAGCACATCTTCCACCAGGAAGAAGTGATCCATGGACTTGGCCATCTTCTGACCGTCCAGGTTCAACAGGCCGTTGTGCATCCAGTACCGAACGAACTCGCCCTCGGTCGCCTTCGACTGGGCCAGTTCGTTCTCGTGGTGGGGAAAGAGCAGGTCGCGTCCACCACCGTGGAGATCGAACGTGGGTCCCAGATACTTGGTGGACATGACCGAGCACTCGATGTGCCAACCCGGTCGGCCCGGACCCCAGGGACTGTCCCAAGCAGGTTCGCCGGGTTTGGCTGACTTCCACAACGCGAAGTCCAGCGGATCCCGCTTGCTCTCTTCCAGCTCCACGCGCACCGCGGTTTGCAGATCGTCGATCTTGCGACCGCTCAACTCGCCGTAAGGTCCATAGCTACGCACGTCGAACCAGACGTTGCCTTCGGCCGCGTAGGCGTGCTCCTTGGCAATCAGGCCCTCGATGTATTCGACGATCTCGGGAATGTGCTCGGTCACCTTGGGGTACATGTGCGCCCGTTGGATTCCCAAAGCGTCGGCCGCACTGAAGAACGCTTCGATGTTCTTCTCGGCCATTTCGGTCGCCGTGCATCCGGCCTCGTTGGCCTTGACGATGATCTTGTCGTCGATGTCGGTGAAGTTCTGGATGTGGAACACGTTGTAGCCCAGATACTCCAGCGATCGACGTACCATGTCGGCCGACACGAACGCCAACATGTGGCCCATGTGCGGCGGTCCCTGCACCGTCATGCCACACACGTACATGGTCACGCGTTTGGGATCCAGGGGCTGGAACTCTTCCTTGGTTCCCTTGAAATGGTTGTGGATTCTCAGTGTCAAGGCGTGTCTCCCGATCCTGCATGAAAGCTCGAGTATGCGTTGCGACACAGTCGGTCGCACATTTCCACGAAGTCGATTCCCCGCTCGGCGGCACCCATGGGCAACAGACTGACTTCGGTCATGCCGGGAATGGTATTGGCCTCCAGAAAGAAGGCGTTGCCGTCGGAGTCCAACCTGAAGTCGATACGGGCCATTTCGGTGGCCCGGGCCGCCCGCGCGAAACGAAGCGCGTAGTCCGTCACCTGCTGCGCCACGTTGGCGGCCAACGGCGCCGGACAATGATACTCCGAACGCCCCTTGGTGTACTTGTGTTCGTAGTCGTAGAAACCCGATTCGGGGCGAATTTCCACAATGGCCATGGCCTCGTTCCACAGCACGGGCACAGTCAACTCGCTGCCCGCCACGTAGCGCTCGAGCATCCACAATCCCCGCCACGGAGCCTGGACTTCGAAAACCGACGCGTCAGATTCTTCCTTTAGTATGTGCACACCGATGGCCGAGCCTTCGTCCACGGGCTTGAGCACCAACGGCCAACCCAACAAGGCCGCGGCTGCGGCGATATCCTTGGCTGATGGGTCGGCGGGAAGTTCGGTCCAGTCCGACGTGGGTACACCGAGGGACCGGCACAACAACTTGGACCAGACCTTGTCCATGCACAACGCGCTGGCGGCCGGCCCGCAACCCACGTAGGGCAAACTCGCCTGGTCCAGCACGGCCTGCACGCGACCGTCTTCGCCGGCGCCCCCGTGCAACGCGATGAATACCACGTCGGCCGACATCAGCGGCTCGCGCACAACCTCGGCCATGAGTCTGCCCAGGACCACGCCGTGTACATCGTGCCCCGCCGATTGCAGCGCCTTGACCACCGCGGCGCCGGAGTCCAGCGATACCTCGCGCTCGGCCGTATCGCCACCCATTAGCACCGCGATCTTCACGCTTTGTCTCCCGCTTCGCTATGCACCAACGCCACCGCGCGCACGGTGATGGCCTTTCCCTTGCCCTCGGGCCCTACTTTTTCACCACGCGTGGCCTTTACCGATACGAGCCCCACGTCGACTTCCAATGCACGCGCCAGGTTCTCGCGCATGGTGTTGGCATGGGGCGCAATGCGCGGCGCTTCGGCCATGATGGTCGCGTCGACGTTGCCTATTTCAAACCCAGCCGCGCGCACCCGAGCCGCGACCTGCTTCACGAACTGGGCGCTGTCGCGATTTTCGTTGGTGGGGTCGGTATCGGAAAACATCTGACCCAGATCGCCCAGGGCCAACGCACCCAGCAACGCGTCGCATACAGCGTGGAACAACGCGTCCCCGTCGCTGTGTCCAGACAGGCCCTTCGGGTGTTCCAGCTCCACCCCCCCGAGGATCAAGGGAATGCCTTCGATCAATCGATGCCGATCGATGCCCTCGCCTACGCGAATTCTCATTTGTCCCTCTTTGCCAATTCGTTGAGGGCCGCGGCCAGTTCGTGCGACGAGGTTATTTTGCGGTTTCCCGTTTCACCTTCGACCACGGCGACCGGCTCGCCCATTTCCCGCACACACCACGCGTCGTCGGTATAGCCGTTGCTCTGCGCGGCCGCGAACGCCGCCTCTATGACCGGTCGTCGAAATCCCTGCGGCGTTTGCACCGATCGCACCCGCGCCCGATCCAGGTATTCTTCCACGTCGCTTCCATCGGAGTCGACGGACAGCAGCGAATCGGTTACCGGAATGGCGGGCACCGCGGCCCCGCGCTCCACCGCCGCCTTGCCCACGCGCTCGATCATCATGGTGGTGACGAAGGGGCGCGCAGCGTCGTGGATCAGCACTACGTCGAAATGCGATGGCACCGCTTGCAACCCCGCGCGTGAAGACAGGTGCCGCGTATCGCCGCCGGCGACCACGGCTTTGAGCTTCGTGATGCCCGCGGCCGCCAGCTCCAACCGCATGGCTTCGTGCGCATCGAGCGGACATACCACCACGATGCCCGACACCCGCGGGCTTCGCTGGAAGGGAAAGCACGCGTGCGTCAGCAGGGTCCACTGGCCCGCGCGCTCGAATTGCTTCGCGCGGCCGGCACGTGAGCCTCGACCCCCGGCCAAGATGACCGCCGCCCAACTCACGCCTGGGCCTCAGCCACGTTGAACGCCGCCGCCAGCGCTTCGCGCAGGTTCTTCACGCGATGGACCTTCATGGACTTGGGAGCATCGTCCTTGGCGCGGCCGTGCATCACGGCCGGCAGTACGGCGCGCTCAAAGCCGTGGCCCTCGGCCTCACGTAGCCTAGCGCCCGCGTTGGCCACGGGCCGCAACTCGCCGGTAAGCCCCACCTCTCCCAGCACGATCACATCAGCGGGTACCGGGCGCGATTTCAGACTGCTCGCCATGGCCGCCACCAAGGCCAGGTCGGCCGCGGGGTCCGATACGCGCACGCCTCCCGCCACCTTCACGTAGATGTCCTGATCCATGAGTTTCACATTGGCGCGCCGCTCCAGGATGGCCGCCAACAATGCCACCCGCTTGCTGTCGACCCCGGACACGACCCGCGCGGGCGTTGCATATCGCGTCGTAGCCAACAGCGCCTGCACCTCCACCAACAACGGTCGAGTGCCCGAGAGAATGGCCGTAACCGCGCTCCCGTGCTCGGTTCGCTGCCGTCCCCGCAGGAACAGGGCACTGGCATCGCGCACGGGAACCAGACCGCTGTCGTCCATTTCAAACACCGCCAACTCGCCGGTAGCGCCGAATCGGTTCTTGAACGCGCGTACCATGCGCACCGCACCGCCCGCGTCGGGCTCGAAATACAACACGGTGTCCACCAGGTGCTCCAACAGTCGCGGTCCGGCCAGGTCGCCGTCTTTCGTGAGGTGCCCGATCATGAGCACGGCACAACCGGTCGCGCGCGCGAAGTCGGCCAGGAGGCCGCCACACATGCGAATCTGACTGACGCTACCGGGCGTGCCGTCGATCTGCTGGCTGAATACGGTTTGAATGGAATCGATCACCAGCAGTCGTGGCGGCGATTCGTACAATGGCGGCAACACGCGCTCGAGGGCTGGTTCCTGCAAGAGAAGCAGATGATCGTGGACCGCTCCCAATCGCTCGGCCCGGCGTCGCACCTGAGCCGCCGATTCTTCAGCCGACAGGTAGACGACCGGGGCCTCGGGCGAAGCTACCGCCGCGGCGAGAGTGGTAAGCAAGGTGGATTTGCCCACGCCCGGAGCACCACCGAGCAACAACAGGCTGCCCGGCACCAAACCCCCGCCCAGCACGCGCGCCAGCTCCTGCGGCTGCACCGAAATGCGTTCGAGGTCGTTGCCCGTGACCTGCGTCATGGGCACCGGACGCACGAGCTCGTCGCCCTTGGGCACGGTGAACCGCCGCCCTCGCTCGCCCGAGGTTACTTCTCCCGCCATTTGTTCAAACGAGTTCCAGCTACTGCACTCGGGGCACCGCCCCAGCCATCGCAATTCGCGATGCTGACACTCCTTGCACTGAAACTCGATGCGCTCTTTGGCCAATGCACTACCTCCGCCGCACCGCGGCACGGGAGGACGGGCCAACGGGAGGGGTTTCCTAGAAGATCTTTACTGTGAGGTACCGCTGCGGGTTCCGCAACAGATCGTCGAGCAGGAATTTCATGGTTTCGATACTCGAGGCCACGTTCTCGGCCATGGCCTCATCATAGATCATCTTGCCCGCCGTGCCCCGCTGTTCCCGCAGGGCGGTCACGATATCGTTGGCCCCCTCGGTCAGGGTGTTCAGGCGGGTAATGAGGCTATCGGCCCGCCCGGTCATGCTGGCCATGCCGTCGATGCCCTTACCCATGCTTTCGCCGTGTTTTTCGAAGAACTCGTCGACGTTCTCGCTGAGGTTCGCCATGGACTTGCTGGCCCGCGCGAAGTTGACGCTGTTCTCCTGCAGCACTTCGGCCGCCAGTCGGGCCGCTTTGGCCGATTGCTCCACCGTGGGGCCCAATCCACCGGCCGCCTGCACGTCGGCCAGCAGCTGGGTCATGCCGGTGATCAGCTCGCCAGCCTGGTCACCCAGGGATTTCATCTGGGCCATGGCATCGCCGATGGTGGGGGCCAGTTCGCCCTCGAACATGTGCCCATCCGGCACGGGGGCGCCTTTGCCAGGTTCGGTGGCCACGAAGAACTCGCCCACGAAGCCCAGCGCCTCGATGGCGAAGGTGGCGTCCATGGTCAGCTTGACCTGCTCGTCGATCTTCAGATCGACCACGGTACCGCCGTCGGCCAGCGACACCTGGGTGACCTTGCCCATGGGGATGCCCCGCACGTGCACGGGATCGCCGCCGGCCAGTCCGCCCACGGCGGGAAACTTCACCCGGATTTCGGTATGCGACTGGTTGAACTGAACGCGCTGGAACCAAAGCAGGCCGACAATGAGGACCACCAGGGCCACGATGACCGCCAGCCCTACCTGGATTTCCTGCGATCGCTGACTCATGGAGTCTCTCCCGAAAAGAGCATCACAGGGAATCCAACGGTCCCTGCGAATCACCTTGGATGAACTGGGCCATGGGCCCCTCGGTGGCGGCACGTGCCTCGTCGGACGACCCATCGAACACGATGGTGCCCTTGTTGAGAAGCGCGAACCGATCGCCCACCATGAACGCGCTGGTCATGTCGTGGGTGACCACCAACGACGTGACCCCCAACTCCTCGTCCAGATGCTGGATGAGGCGGTTGATCGAGTCGGCCGTGATGGGGTCAAGTCCCGTCGTGGGCTCGTCGTACAGAATGTAGTCGGGCTCGGACACAATGGCCCGGGCCAGGCTGGCGCGCTTCTTCATGCCGCCCGATAGTTCAGCTGGCATCTTCTTGAACACATCGGGCAGACCCACCATTTCCAGAGACTTCTGCGAACGCTTACGGATTTCTTCCGGCGACTGATCGGTATGCTCCGCCAGCCCCAACCCCACGTTGTCGCCTACCGTCATGGAATCGAACAACGCTCCGCCCTGGAACACCATGCTGAAGCGGCGTCGCAGGTCGTACAACTCGCGACGGGACATGCCGACCACGCGCTTTCCGTCGACCACAATGGAACCCTTGTCGGGCGTCAGCAGGCCCACGATGAGCTTCAGCATGACACTCTTGCCCTGGCCACTACGGCCCAGGATCACACGGTTCTCACCGCGCTGGATCTTGAGATCCACGCCGTCGAGCACCACGAGGTGCCCGAAGCGCTTGGCCAGTCCGCTGATCTGGATTCCTGGTTCCATGCTTGTGGCGATCAGGCCCCGAAGATTACCTGGAAGATCACGGCCCCCAGCAGGAAGTTGGAGACCAGAATGAGCAACGAAGCGGTCACTACGGCGCGCATCGCCGCCTCACCCACGCCCGCCGCGCCGCCGCGGGCATGGAAACCGTTGACGCAACCGCTCACGGCGATAAGAGCTCCGAACACGAAAGCCTTGATGAGCCCGCCGTACACGTCATGCGAATCGAACAGGAATCGCAGACCATCGGTGAAGGTCTTCGAAGGCACATCGAGGCCGAGGGTGGCCACCGCGTAGCCGCCGAGAATGGCGATACTGTCTGAGAAAATGGTCAGCATGGGCAACATCATGCAGGCGGCCAGGAACCGCGGCATGGCCAGATAACGCACCGGATCGATGGCCATCATTTCCAGCGCGTCGATCTGCTCGGTCACCTTCATGGTGCCCAACTCGGCCGCAATGCTCGAGCCCACGCGGGCACCCACCACCAGGGCGGTCAAAACCGGTCCCAGTTCGATGACCACGCTTTTGGCCACTACCGTGCCCAGGAAGCGAATGGGGACGTAATCCTGGAATTGATACTTGGCCTGGACGGTGGCCACCGCACCCGTGAATACCGACGTAATGATCACCAACGGAATCGACCCATTGCCGATGACGAACATCTGGTGGAGGATCAATCGCAGGCTCTTGGGAATTGCGGGCAGGGTTCGGAGTATATTCAGGAAGAGCAACCCGCCCCGACCCGTATCCGTGACGGTACCCAAGACCGCCGAACCCATGCGTGCTACCACGTACATGGCCGGCAGTATGGGGCCTGCGCGCGAAGGGAGCAACGACGGGTGTCCTACCGAATCACACCACTGGTCCTTTTCTTTACGTTCGCCACGGTCATGGCTGGCGCCGCGACCGCTTCTGACTGGCCCGATCGGCTCGACCTTCCTTTCTATCGCGGCATTTCCCTGCAGCACGTGGCCGGCGGCGACGAGGACCTGGGCTACGGTAGCATCGCCTGCGGCTTGTCCCTGGACCGTGCTGCCAGCCTGGGAGCTGATGCGGTGCTCCTGGCACCCAGCGGATTGCAGGGCCGCGTGGATGCTCCCTTCATAGAGAGTCGATTCGAAACGCGGTGGGCCGCCAACGACGCACGCCTGGCCGAAACGGCGCAGCAGGCCCACGCCCGCGGCATGCGGGTGGTGTTGGCTCCCCGGCTCGACGTGGAGAACGCATGGAGCGGTGAGATTGCGATGAACGGCGCGGTTGGCTGGGACAAGTGGTTCCGAAGCTACCGCGACTGGATCGCGCACTACGCGCGTCTGGCCGAAGAGCTCGACGTGGATCTGTTCTGCGTGGGCACCGAGCTTGGCCTCGCCAGTCAACGCGAATCACAGTGGCGCGAAGTCATCGGTGAAGTCCGGGCGCACTACACGGGACCCTTGACCTACGCCGCCAATTGGAGCGGCGAGCTGGAGAATATCCAGTTCTGGGATGCGCTGGACGTAATTGGTGTACAGGCATTTGGACCGCTCGCGGCTTCGATCGATGCCAGCGCCGAGGTGTTGGCACAGGGAGCCGCGGCCCAGGCGACCGAGCTGGCCACCCTGAGCGAACAATGGCACCGACCCGTAGTGGTTACGGGAGTCGGATTCCGAAGCGTGCCTTGGGCCCACGTGCGCCCGTGGCAACATCACGTCCGCGACGATGACGACAGTCCCAGCGCCCAATCGAACGCCTATCGGGCCTGGATGGGAGCCATGGGCGACAACGCCTCCTGGCTGCGTGGCGCGTTCTGGTCGGGTTGGACCAGCGCCGAACCCACGCCGTCGGTGGCCGGCAGCTTCGACCCGCGCGGTAGACCGGCCGAGGCCCATCTTTCCAAGTGGTTCGGCGATGCGCCACCGCGGCTGACCGCCCGGCGCGTGCAGGGTTTCGGCGGCGTGGTGGTATCCGACGATACCTTGGCCACGCGAATCGGCGTCGAGGTACTGCGTCGCGGCGGCAACGCGGTGGACGCCGCCGTCGCCTGCGCGTTCGCCCTGGCCGTAACCCGACCGCACGCCGGAAACCTCGGGGGCGGCGGCTTCCTCATGGCGTACGACGACGCCCGCGCCAAGGGCTGGGCCCTGGACTTCACCGCCCAGGCGCCGGCCGCGGCGCACGCGGCCATGTTTACCCAGGCCGACGTCAACGGCCGCACTGACCCCAGCCGGGTAGGACCTCTGGCTGCGGGCATTCCCGGCACTGTGGCCGGTCTGCACGCCGCGTGGGAACGCGGTGGCCGGCTCAATTGGGGCGAATTGGTGGAACCAGCGCGCCAATTGGCCGCGAACGGGTTTGCCGCCGGACCAGCGTTGGTATCAACCGTACACGAGTATCGGAACGACCTGGCCCGTTTCCCCTCGTCCCGCGCGATCTTCCTGGAACCAGAGTCGCCTACGATCAAGAAGGTGTTTCGCCAACCCGAACTGGCGCGTGTGTTGAAACTCATTGAAGAACGTGGACCGCGCGGTTTCTACCAGGGTGACATCGCGGAAGAACTTGTAGAGGGCGTGCGCGACTTCGGTGGCAACTGGCGCTTGGAAGATCTGCGCGGGTATCAGCCCCGTTGGGTCGAGCCGGTCGAGCTCACGTTGAGCAATGGATCCGCCCGATCCAGCGAACGCCGCGGCGGTTCGACCGCGACACGCCGCATGCTCACCATGCCACCCCCCAGCGCCGGAGGCGTGGTTACGTCGCAGGTGATCGAGCTCATGCGTTGCCAACAGGCTGACCGTTTCGAACCCCACTCGTTCGAACGCGCCCGCGCCTGGACCGAATCGCTTCGCCTCGCATTCGCCGATCGCGCATCGCACCTGGCCGATCCGTCGTCCATGTCGATCCATTGGAGGCGGCTGATCGAACCGCGCTACGTACGTCGACGCTGCAATCTGATTCCGCCCGGACGCGCGGGGTCATCGGATCACGTGGGCCCCGGTCGCCTCGCTACTCGCCGCGGTGAATCTCCCGAAACCACCCACCTGTCGGTGATCGACGCCGCCGGCAACGCCGTGAGTCTTACCACCACTCTCAACGGAGCGTTCGGGTGTGGCTTCGTAGCGCCCTCGACGGGCGTCGTTCTGAACAACCTCATGGACGATTTCGTCACGCGACCCAACGACACCCTCGAGTCGGCCAACACCGTGCAACCAGGGGCTCGCATGCTCAGCAGTATGAGCCCGGCCATCGTGCTCGACGGTCAGCGCGTATGGTTTGCGTTGGGCGGCCGCGGCGGCAAACACATCTTGAGTGCCGTGGCCCAGACCGCCGTCCACCGGGTATGGGACGACATGCCGCTCGATCGCGCCATCGCGGCGCCGCGCGTGCACCACCAGTGGTGGCCCGACCTGGTGGAGCTGGAAGAGATGCGAACCTGGCCGGGGTTGGACGACGAGTTCGAAAAACAGGGATACAAGGTTCGGAAAATTCTTCAAGCCGGCGTGATCCACGGCGTGGAGCTGGAACCCGACGGCAGCTTGGTGGGCGTTACCGACCCACGCGGTGGTGGACTGGCGTTGTGCGTGGACCGGCGCCGGTAGTCGCTTGGATCAGATGGTCGTTTGGATCAGAGTCGCTTGGATCAGATAGTCACTTGGATCAGGTAGTGTCGCGCGTGGGCTCGGGCAACGGCTCGCCGAACGACATGTGATTCCCCCATGGATCTTCCAAAGAAAAATCACGCAGGCCATAGCCGGTTTCGGCCGGCGCGTTGGGCGGTTTCAGTGAGCGAGGCGATGGACAATCATCGCGGTTCGCCAGCGCACCAGCGTGGGACGAGAGCTCCCATGGCTTCGTACTCATGATGTGTGCATGACAAGCGGCAACGTCGGTCACGATGAAGTAGACATCAGCCTTCACCGCCGGATCACACTTCGCCAACATGATCGAACACTCGCCCATCATGAGACCGGCGTGTGTCGGATCCGTAGTGGGCCACCGCCAGTCGACGAAGAAACCGAGACGTTCGTAAAACGCGATGCCAGCGTCGAGGTCGGGAACCGCGAAGTTGGGAATGGGCTTCTCGATCGTCCAGCTCAAGCTCACGATGCGCTTCCTCGATATTACGCGTGCGGCCGGCCACACACCGTGGGCAACACGAAATATTGTAGCTCGCCCGCCTCGCCCTCCAGGCGATGCAGCTCGGGGACTTGGCTGTCCTGCAACTTGCGCAGGATTTCGTTGGCGTCGTTCAGATAGTGTCCATACACACCGCGACGTTCAGCCTCGTCGATCGCCGTGCAACCGGGGGCCGAAGCATCCAACGCAGCCTGCAACGAAAAATGGCTACACGAATCCACGTCTTTCTTGTGCGACCAGATCCCCGTAGCCAGATCGAAATCGTAGAGCGGCATGAACGCATGGGCATGGTTGGCAAGGAAGTCGACGGCCTCGATGATGTACTCCACGTCGGCATCGTCCATGACGTAGTGGAAACCCACGCGGCACCAACCGGGCTTGAGCCCACGGAATCCCTTCACGATCCACGCACGGTAGCGTTCTGATGTCTTGTGATCGATGTCGAGCAGGCGGTGGCCGTACGGGCCCGCACAGGAACACCCCGCCCGCGACTGGATACCGAACAGGTCGTTGGCCAGGCGTGTGATGTACTTGGGGTGCAGGTACTGACCCTGGGGGTCTTTCAGATTGAAACTCACGATGGCCACGCGTCGCTTGGGATCAGCGTTGCCCAGGATTTCGATGTGCGGGTTCTGCTTCCAACGCACGAAGGCGCGCACGACCATGTCGTGCTCGACTGCCTCGATGCGTTCTTCACCCACCGATGACTTCACCTGCATCGCCAAAGCGGCTTTCAGGATCTGCAACACACCCGGCGTGCCGGCTTTCTCGCGTTCTTCCACATCGGTGAGGAACTCGTGACTGTCATAACCTACGTAGTCCACGGTGCCGCCACCGCCGACCGTGGGCGACAGCTCGTGCGGATACACGCGGTCGTTGAAAACCAGCACCCCTGATGATCCGGGTCCACCCAGAAACTTGTGCGGCGACAGAAACACCGCGTCGAGCGTGGGGTCGCCTCCGTCGGCATCGAGCGCGGGACTCATGTCGATCTTCACGTAGGGACCACTCGCCGCGAAGTCGAAGCATGCGATCGCATCGTAGCGATGAAGCAAGCGGGCTATGTCGTGCACCGGCGAGATCATCCCGGTCACGTTCGACGCCGCGCTGAAGGAACCAATGCGCGGACGATCCTGGTACCGCGCGTCCTGCAGAAGTGCCTCGAGATGTTCAAGGTCAACACAGCCCTCTGCATCCAGGTTCACTTCGACCACCGTGGCCATCCCTTCGCGCCAGGTCACCTCGTTGGAATGGTGCTCATAGGGGCCAACGAAGACCACGGGACGGTGATCCTGCAGATGCTTCGAAAGGGCAGTGAAAGCCTCTTCGCCCAGGCATGCCCGGGTCATCGCGGCCAGCCGTGCATTCGTGGCGGGTGGCAACATGACTCCCAGAATCTGCTGCAATTTGTCGATGGCGGCCGTGGCGCCCGTCCCACAGGCGATGATTCGACCCTGCGGCCCGGCGTTTACCGCGTCCTTGATGCTGGCCTCGGCCTCGTGCAGCAACTGGGTCATGCTGCGACCGGTCACGTCGTCCTCGGTGTGGGTGTTGGCGTAATGTCGTTGCAGGCTCATGAGATACGACTCCACGAACCGCAGGCTTCGGCCACTGGCCGTGTAGTCGCAGTACACCAGGGGGCGTTGTCCGAACGGCGTGGTGAACACGCTGTCCACGCCCACCACCTGGGTTCGAAGGGTCTGGAGATCGAGGTCTTTGAGCTTCATTGAATCATGGTAGCAAAGAAGGGTCCCGGGGGCCGCCGGGGTTTTTCGGGCACTCGTAGCCCATTCCTAGAGACCTATGGTAAAGTTGGACTACGCTCCCTACCATTGGTTCCTCGTTCCTGGTAAAGGATGGCGCTATGAAGACCTCGTGCCTGACACTTTTCATCCTTTGTGCCGTGTTGCTCACGCTAGCAGCCCCCGCCTCGGCTCAATTGAATCCCACCAACTGCTCAATCAACATGTACGCCGACGTGAACGGTCAGCTCAGCGGGCTGGTGATCCCCACCGAACTGGTACCGTTCGACGTGGTGGTCATTCTTCGCGTGGACAATGTGGTGAACGCGGTGGCCTACAACCTCGTGGTCGAGCCCGCGGGTGAACTGGGCACCAACCTGTTCATTCTGAACCAAGCGTACGGACCCAACGGTACCGGCATCAATATCATCACGCCCGGCGGCAACAACATTGGCTTGGGCGGGTGTGCGGTGGGTTTCAACAACCAGGACATTTTGGTAACCCGCTACACCATGCTGGCCACCGCCAACTTTCCCGGCGGCAGCACCATCTACGCATCGAACAATCCCGACGTGGATGGCCTGACTACTTTTCCGCAGTATGCAACCTGCAACGGTCAAGTCATCGCCTGCGGATTCGGCGACAAGGTCCTGGTGAACCCGCCCATCTCCACGACCAACGAGAGTTGGGGCGCGGTGAAGAGCCTTTACTAACTAGGGCTCGAATAGGCCGGCCCGGGATCCGGGCCGGCTTGCTACTTCTTGGGATCTCCCTCCCCGGCGACACATCTCTTGCCCGTTCAAGGAGTCTTCATGAGATTCATGGCTACGCTTGTCGCACTCGTTCTTATTGCCCTGCCCGCTCAAGCCACCATCGACCCCCCACCGCCGTGTTCGATCGACATCTACGCCGACCTCGACGGATATCTGGCGTCGTTTTGGCTACCGCGGCATCTGATATCGACCGATCTCGTCGTGGTCATGCGAGTTGAGAACCTGGTCAACGCGGTTGCGTACGCGCTGGAGATTCCTGGCCTGGGCAGCACCATCTTCTTGAATGGTTTCTCCTACGGTCCCGACGGAACCGGAATCAACGTTCAAACCCCCGGCGGAAACAACATCGGCCTGGGGAGCTGCGCTATTGGATTCAATAACCGCGATATCCTGGTCGCCCGCTACACGGTCATTCCCACGTTCCTGTTCAATGGCATCATTCGGGTTCTGCCCAACCCCGACGTTGACGGCGATGGTACGCGACCGCAGTACAGCACGTGCCAGGGTGTTCTCGAACCCTGCAATGCGGGTCGGGGCCTCGATGTCGCCGTGGTTCCTACCACGCAAGAAAGCTGGGGCGCGATCAAGGGGCTGTACCGGTAGACTGGGTTCGGGATGGGACCCGGGTCCCATCCCTTTTCTTCACCACAAACAAACTCAGAACCGGGCCTTAACCGCCCCGAAACTCTCCGAAGTCACCGGAATGCTGCCGCACGTCCACGGCTGCGCAAAAGTAATGCTACGAAACACGAAGATATCCAACTCGAACTCGTAGTCTCCAAAGATGCGCAGCGGAATCCCGGTGTCGATGAGCGGGAAAATCAGGTCGAATGCAGCGGGATCGAGTTCAGCCGGACTAAACGGAAAAACGTAAGGGAAGCAGACGTTGTCGCAGGGCGTGAACTGGATGGCCCCCAATGCCGCGCTCTCAAACGTCCCCACCGCCAACGGTTCGGATAGATAGTGCGCCCAGCTGTGGCCAATGATGGTTCCGGGAAACCCGTTCAATTCGATCGAGTACACGTAGTGACCGAGGCCAGGGTTGGTGTCGGCGTATTGAAACTGGTGGCTGCCCGCCGCCAGGTTCTGATCGGAGAAATCCTCGATGAGAATGGAAGGCTCATCGCATTGGCTGGTGGCGTCGTCGCGCCGGATGACGAAACCGGTGATGGGCTCGTCGAGCTGAAGCGTGATGCTAAGCTGCACGCGATCGCTCAAGGTTTCGGTGCCAATCGAGGCCGAGAACGGAAAGCCAGAGCGAGCTGCGCTTGGCGTTACGAGAAAAAGGGCGAAAGCAAGCAAGACTAACCGTGGGTTCATGCGAACTCCTCGGGCAGGGTGGGACACTTTGAATATACGGAATCCGGCGCCCACGCGCGCGCTCGATCCGTTGCCTGTTTTACTGCAATGGGTTACCCGGGTGAATCTAGCCCGTCGCCCGCAACATCTCGGTAATCCGCACCATGTGGTGATCGTCGTGTTCGGCCACGAAGAAGAAAAGATCCACGATGGTCATGGGCTTCTTCAATCGAGGGTGCAACGCGGTGTTGTTCAACGCCGCGGGGTCGAGCGCGTCCAACCGGCGCACGATTCCCTCCCGCGCCCGCCGGAAGTCCGACAACACGCGCGGCATCTCACGTTCGTTGTGCCGTGCCTCGTGGGTCTTGCGGTTTTGCAGGTCAGCCGGTCGCAGGTCGGTGGTACCAGCCAACAAGTCGTCCAACCGACCTTCCCACAGGGGCTCCAGGTCGGTCAGGTGCGCAACGTTCTCCTGGATGGACCAGGTGTCGCCGACGCGTTGAACCAATCGATCGGACGCCACGTCGCGCACGCGCTCTTCGACGCGGGCGGGCACGCCGCGAATGCGTTCGACGATGTCGGGAAACGCTTCGGGGGGAAGTCCTAACTCGAACTCCCGATCAAACCAGCGACGAAGGGGCATTGGTAACTCCTGGGTGGCTGGACGCGCAAACATGATATCACGAAACCGGGCTACATCTCTCCTGCCGACTGCTTCGCCAGGTTCGTGAACCGCGTGAACGCCCCGTCGAAGTGCAACTTGACCGTGCCAATAGGGCCGTTGCGCTGCTTGCCGATGATGATCTCGGCCAGGCCGGTCACCTCGGGATTGTCGGGCTCATAGACCGCTTGGCGGTATACAAACATGACCACGTCGGCATCCTGTTCGATCGCGCCGGACTCACGTAGGTCGCTCAGCATGGGACGATGATCGCCGCCGCGCGACTCCACCGCACGTGACAGCTGCGACAACGCAATGACCGGCAAATTCAGATCCTTGGCCAACCCCTTCAGCGATCGACTGATGAGACTGATTTCCTGCTGGCGGTTTTCGGCGTTGCTACCGGTGGTCACCAGCTGCATGTAGTCGATGATGATCATCTTCACGCCGTGCAACTGCGCCATTCGACGCGCCTTGCTGCGAAGCTCCATGAGGTTGATGCCCGAGGTGTCGTCGATGTAGATGGGCGTGTTGGTCAACTCGCTCAGCGCCTGGGTCAGGCGTGGCCAGTCGGTGTGCTTCAGGCGCCCGGTCCTTACCGCGTGGTTATCGAGCCGCCCCTGCGACGAGATGAGTCGCATGACCAACTGTTCGCTGCTCATTTCCAGACTGAACACGCCCACCGGGAAGCGCCCGCCGTAGGCCTTGGCCGAATTGTAGGCCAGGTTCAGCGCGAAGGCGGTCTTGCCCATACTGGGTCGGCCGGCCACGATGACCAGATCGCTGGGCTGCATGCCACCGGTTTTCTTGTCCAGATCGGCGAAACCGGTAGGCACGCCCGTGAGCTCATCGCCCCGGTCGAACGCCTCCTGGATTCGCTTGAAGGTGACGGTGGCCAGGTCCTTCAGCGGTTGGAATCCCCGGCGCTCCGAGCGCTGGGCCAGCTGGAAAAGCTCGGTCTGGGCCTGGTCCAACAGGTCATCAGAGGCGCTGCCGGCCTCGTAGGCCTGGCGCGACACATGATGGCTGACCCGGATGATACTTCGTAGACGCGACCGCTCGGCCACGATGCGCGCGTGGTACTGCAGGTTGGCGGGACTGGCGGGCACGTCCAGCAACTCGTCGAGCACAGCGGGGCCACCGATTTCCTCCAACGCTCCGACGTTCTCGATTTCCACGGCCACGGTGACCACATCGGGCGGTTCGCCCCGTTGGGTCAAGCGTTCGAGCGCGGCGAACACAGCTTGGTGGCGCGGCGAGTAGAAGTCGTCGCTCTGGAGAACCTCGGTGGCCTCGCCGAGAGCTTCGGCACTACGCAGACATGCACTCAGCACCGCGCGCTCGGCATCGAGCGCCTGGGGCGGAGTACGATCTACTGGTAGATCACCGGCGGGTGACCGGTACTGCTCTCGTTTCATGCTTCCTCAGTTCGGCTGGTACCCACTATACCGCTGCGAGGCGCAGCGGCCAATCGGGGGGCCGAAGAAGCTGGGGAGCAGTTGTGGAGAGAGTGTGGATAACTCGACCGAACCGCTCGCTGGGCGCTACGTTTGCGGCGCCTCGGAATTGAAGCGAACCTCCCGCATCCGATACCGCCCAACGTTGCGGTTGTCGAGTTGAAGGACGCCAGACAAGGGGGGTGCGCCCAGCGCCCTTCGCAATCAGGGTCGTGCGGAGGCCGGGGCTGTGACGACATTTTCGGCGGAGATTCCCTCGCGGTAGATCGGCAGCCGCATTTTCCACAGGAAGCCGTCGTAGTAGAAATGGATCATCGACTGGAAGATCCCCCAGTAGAAGATCCACCGGCGCGCGCTGACGCCCGCCAGTTTGACGCCCGAAGCCTCGGTAAAGTAGTAACGGCCGTAGTAGGCGCCGAAGAAATACACAGCGAACAGCAGGAGCAGAAAGCCGCCGTACGCCAGAGCGGGCTGACTGAGCACCCTCTGCAACAACGGCCGGTGCCCCAGGTTCTGGCCGTACCGCTTTCGGTTGAACGCCCAGACGAACACCATGTATTCCACCGCGTGGGTGAATACGTAGGCCATGGCCACCTTGGCCGGATGGAATACGAAAAAGCTCATGGGCAACAAGGTGAGCCCAGCCGCGATGGACAGGCGTGGCACGTTGCGCAGACGGTGGTTCTTCCATTCGTGCCACAGGAACAGCCCCGCGCTACCCACGATGAGCGCAATCGCCGGAGGCAGAATGTAGGGCTGAACCGCCTGCATGCCGTCGATCAGCGGCATGGTATTGGAGGCAATCGTGGGGCCGTGCTCGAGCAGGAGGTCACGGTTGGCCGGTCCCAGCCACACCAGGTAGAACGGCAACCAGGCAAAGACGAACAACCGGTCGACCCACCAGGGCACGTCGGTCGCTCCGCTGGCCATGCATTTGGCGTTGTAAAGGCGCATGATGCCGAACTTCTGCATGTGGATGTGCCATAGGTTCCACAACACGGCCAGGAAAGCGGCGTTCCGAATGAGGACCTTCAATTCGAACGGCTTGGCCGTGGGCCAGACACCGAGGGTCGCGTCAGCAACCGCCAACATCGCCAGCGTGGTTGCCAGCGCAAGAACCAGCGGCGTCCAACGCCATGCCGGCGTGGGTGCAACCAGCTGACCATCGCGACTGGACCGCGCCCCCGCTCCCATGGCAAACGCCAGAACCGAGGCAGCCACCAGCCAGAGCCAACGGCCATGCGCGCCAACCCCGGCCACTCCGCCGGACATCTGCCACTCGGCAATGGCCAACGTGGCCAGCGGAGCCAGCCCCAACATCAGCCACTCAGCGCCTACTTTGTATCCCCTGCGTCCCAGTACGACAGCCTGCGTGGCCAGCACGAAAGCCAGGCCAAGAATCGCCATGTCAACGGGAGTGACGGTTCGCAACGCAACCGCGGTGCCCCAGAGCCAGGGACTGGCGAAGAACGCCGCGAACATGAGTACCGGTGCCACGATGAATCGTCCGGGATACTGCGCAAACACCTCGCGGTCCATGTACACGTAGGGCAGCGTGAAATGCCGATGCGCGAAGTTGGCCGTCATGATGAACAGGTACATGCCGACGTAGTCCACGGGGTGGCGCACGCCAAAAAACGCCAACGGAATGAGCACCCACAGCCAACTGAAATGGTAGGCAGAAAAATCAATGAACGGGGAAATGTGCCAGGGCGTCGGGCCTTCGGCGGGGCGAAACCAGCGCGAAACGCCGGTCAACGCTGTCATGACTCTTTCTCCATGAGCTCATCGTAGAGCGACCGAAGCTGCTGGACGTCTTCCCACGTGGGCCGTTTCCAGTTGGGATTCCGTAGCAGGGCTGCTGGGTGGTAGGTGACCATGGTGGGGATACCGTGGTAGTCGTGGACCCGTCCGCGCATCTTGCCCAGCGACTCCTTGGACTTCAGGAGCGTATGCGCGGCGTGCCTACCGAGCGCACAGATGATCTTGGGCTGGATGATATCCAGCTGCTGCAAGAGGTACGGCTCGCATTCCACTACCTCTTCCGGGCGCGGATCGCGATTCTCCGGCGGGCGACACTTCAACACGTTGCAGATGTAGACGTCGTCGCGACCGAAGCCAATGGCCCCCAGAATCTTGGTCAGCAGTTGTCCGGCCATGCCCACGAACGGCTCGCCCTTCATGTCCTCGTCGCGCCCCGGTGCTTCGCCTACCACTACCAGGCCCGCATTGGGGCTGCCCACACCAAACACGGTGTTGTTGCGGGTTTCATGCAGGCTGCATTTGGTGCACACCGAGACCTTCTTGGCGTCCAACTCGGCCAGGGCACGCGCTTTTTCGTCGGCGCTCCGAGTACCCGCCGCCACCCTGACCCGAGGTTGTGCCAGAACAGATTCGGGTTCGGGGTCAATCGAGGCACCGCGGCCTTTGGGCGCGGACTCCGGCGTCGCACTGGTGGCCGGCGTGGTTGGCGCGGCCGGCGCGGTGTCGCGCGAGGCGGCAATGCGCTGTGCATCGACGTACATGGAATGCACACCGCTTTCCTGAGCCTGCTCCAGGTACTTGCGCAAGTCAGCTACAATATTGTCCGCACGGCGATTCATGCGCGATTCGCTTTCGTGGGAGCGGGGCTTTCGGTAAACAAGGCGATAGCCCGCTCGAAAATGTGCCGCGAAAGCTGGCGCTTGGAAGCCGGCGCCAACCATTCGCCGTGACCGGATCGGTCGACCAGGTAGATACGATTGCGGTCTCCCTCGAACCCTTCACCGGGGCGATCGGCGCGATTGCCGCACACCAGATCGCAGTGTTTGCGCGCGAGCTTCGCGCTGGCCTGGGTCTCGACTTCGGCGTCACTGCCGGTCTGCAGGGCGAACCCAATGAGACACTGTCCTGTGTCGCGGGCAGCACCCAGACCGGCCAGGATGTCCGGCGATGCTTCCAGCTGAATGTCGGGTACACCGTCGTCCTTCTTCAGTTTCTGTTTGGCTGGATCGACCACCCGATAGTCACTTACCGCCGCCGCCATGGCGATCATGTGGGCCGAAGGGGCGTGGTGTTTCACCAGTTCGCCCAGCGACGCCGCGGTTTCGAAACGATGGACGTCGACCCCCATGGGGTCGCTCAGATCGCCGGGGCCCAGGAGCAGGGTAACCTTCGCACCCAGGTCACGCGCCGCTTCGGCCAAGGCAATACCCATGCGGCCGCTACTGCGATTACCAATGAACCGCACGGTGTCGATGGGTTCGCGCGTGCCGCCGCCGGTAATCAACACGTGGCTGCCGCGCAAAGGACCCGGCGCCAGCTGGTCGATCACGGCGCGCGTGATTTCCTCGGGTTCGGCCATGCGGCCCTCGGCCACGGTACCGCAGGCCAAGAAGCCGGTACCCGGCTCCACCACGTGCACGCCGCGCGAACGCAGAACCTGAAGATGTTCCTGGTTGGGAGGGTTCGACCACATGCGATCGTTCATGGCCGGCGCCACCAGAAGCGGTACATCGGTAGCGGTAACCAGGGTGCTCGGTAGGTCGTCGGCCAGCCCCAGCGCCATCTTGGCCAGGAAATTCGCGGTGGCCGGAGCCACCACTACCGCATGCGCTTCACGCGCCCACTGGATGTGGTCGAGCGGATCCTCACCGCCGGTACCCCAAAGGGAGGTTCCCACGGCCTGACCGCTCAACGCCTCGAATGTCATGGGGGCCACGAACCGTGTAGCCGAGTCGGTCATGGCCACACGCACCGAGCAACCGGCGTCCATGAGACGCCGAACCAGGGTGCAACTCTTGTAGGAAGCAATGCCGCCACTGACCAGCAGTAGCACCCGTTTGCCACGAATGGAATCGGCGGGAGCTGGCGTTTGATCTGGCTTGAAGGCGGGCATCAGCCGCGTCAGCCGGGCGCTCCGGGCACCTCGGCTCCGGGCATTTCAGCGTCGAGCATTCCCTCGGCGGCCTCGAGCATGGCCTCCTGGCGATCTTCCTCGCGGCGCTCGCGGGCGTCGAAATACTCAACCTTGTTGTCTATCAGACGCTCTACCGCACGCGACGTGATCTTGGGCTCGGGCGCGTCGGGGTCGTCGTCGCTGGGCCGAAGCGACTCGTTCAGCCGGCGACACTCCAGGGCGATCACCCGGATGGCCTCGAACTTGTTGGGAATGTGGTCCAGGATCTTGTGAACGGGAATGTAGGTCATCGATTCTCCTGAACCAAGTTCTTGTGGGGGAACGACTTAAGTGCGTTCGCGCGTCGACCGGGCGTGTTGAGGCGGCTGACCAGTCAATATAGAGGTCCGTGTGCCCCGGGGCAAGGGCTTCGAGCGGGGTTGGCGCACCCACTTTCAACGATCCCCGGGCTCCCTAGAGCGGGGGGTCTATCCACCGGTCGCGCCGCAGACCCTCGGCTACCAGGATCGCCCCAAGCTGGGCCCGAGCCAGCTCGGAATCGTCGTTCACGATGTAGTACCCGTAGTGATGCACCTGGGTCAGCTCGTCGTGGGCATTCTCGAGCCTGAGCGCTATCGATTCGTCGCTCTCGGTACCTCGTTTGCGAAGACGACGTTCCAGCTCTTCCCAACTGGGCGGAAAGACGAACACCGACACGACCCGATCTCCGTAGTAGTCGAGCACCTGTACGCCACCCTGCACGTCGATATCAAGCACGGGAATCCGGCCCGAGGCCAGGAACGCTTCGACGTCGGCGTGGCGGGTACCGTACCGACGACCGTGCACGTGGGCCCACTCCACGAATGCACCCTGGTCTACCTGCTGGGTGAACTCGGCGTCGGAAATAAAATGATATTCGCGACCGTCGACTTCGCCTTCACGCGGATCACGGGTGGTACAAGACACGGAAAAGCCCAGCTGGGGGCAATCAAGCACGGTGGGCTGCACGAGCGTGCCCTTTCCAACCCCCGAGGGACCCGAAATCAACAGTACATAGGGATGCGCGATGTTCAGTTCCACGCCAGATCACTCCAGGTTCTGGATCTGCTCACGAAGGCTCTCGATTTCTTCCTTGAGCTGCAACACCGCCCGGGTGATTTCGAGGTGGGTGGTCTTGCTACCGATGGTATTCACTTCGCGATGCATTTCCTGCAACAAGAAGCCCAGACGCTTTGCCACCGGCTTGTCCGATCCCATGGCCTCCCCGTACTGCGTCAGGTGACTGTCGAGCCGCTCGATCTCCTCGGTAATGTTCGCCTTGTCGGCCAGCAACGCAATCTCGCCAGCCAGACGCGTTGGGTCGACAGCATCGGCCGCGCCCAGCTTGGCCAATCGGTCGTTCAGACGCTGTTGGATTTCTTGGGGCACCTGCTCCGCGTGCTCGCCAACTGTTTTCAGCGACACCCGCATGGTCTCCAGGCGACCATTCATCTCTCGCGCCAGAGCGGCTCCTTCGTTGGAACGCATGGTGTCGTAGCCCTTCATGGCTTGATCCACGGCCGAATTCAACAGCTCGTCGAGGGTAGTGGCGGGAACCTCAGCTTCGCAGAGAATCATCGCGTCGGGCATGGAAAGAAGCTGATGCACGGTCATTTCATCGGACAGGCCGTACTTCTTGGCGACGGCTCGACTGCGCTTCATGTAGCTATCCAGGAATTCGTCGTTCACACGAATTTCGAGTTCGGATTTGGCCAGTTCCAGATCCACCGAAACCGAGACGCGGCCGCGATCCAGGCTGTCGGACAGCTTCTTGCGCAGCGCCACCTCGCTGTCGGACAACGAGCTGGGCAACTTCAACGCAATGTCGAGGAAACGGTGGTTCACCGACCTCACGTCCACGCGTATTGTCACGTCGCCCTCACGGGCGATGCCCGTGCCGATTCCCGTCATGCTGCGCATGTGTGCCTCCCTGCCCCAATGTCCAGTACAATGCAACGTACGAGAGGTTGGCACGCGATCGGCCCGGGTGCAACTTTACTTCCACGAAAGCCCAAGGTATGACCGCCCCTTCCCCATCGCCCGTCGACGGATTCGTATCCGAGCTACGAGAGCTGGCTGGCGACGACGCAACCGTGGAGAGTATTGCCGGTGGTCCGCAATGGCTGTCTCTACGAGTACGGGGACGATATATATGGATCGTCACCGTGCAACCGTTGCGACGGGCATGGATTTCCGACGAACCGATTCCACGCGACGCACTGCGGGTGCTGGGATGGCACGAGAAGAGTCCGTTTGCCGAGCACCTGCGCGGTGCCAGCTTGGTAGGTTCCTCGGTGTTGCAGACCGAAGATGGGCGGACGGACGGCCTGCGGATCGAACTGACGCGACAGGGCCAGCCCATGTCGCTGACCGCCCGGTTCTGGCCCCGCCCCGGCGCGCTGTGGCTGGACATGGAAAACGGCGAGCGACTGGCGCAAATCGGCCGCATGGAGGGCGCATCCCTGCTCGCGCGTGAACCGCAGGGCGTTGCCCCGGCCCACGACGGCCGGGCCGAGTTGTTGGCATGGGCCTTCGACCTGGCGCGGCAACGGCTGCTGCAACAGTCGCGCAACGCAGTCAAGCGCAAGCGGCGGCTGTTGGAACACCTGAAGGCCGACCTGGCCCAGGCCACGGACACGCAGGATCGCCGGACCGACGCCGACATCCTGGCGGCTCGACTGTCCGATGTACCGAGCGGCGTAGCCGAGATAACCCTCGAGGACTTCGAGGGAAACCCTCGAAGCATTCAACTGAATCCGGCGCTGAACCCCGCGGCCAATCTGAGCGCACTGTACAAGCGGGTCGCCAAAGCCGAGCGCAAGGTCGAGGACCTGACCAATCGTACGATCCAGGTGGAGAATCAGTTTGAAGCGCTGGAGGGAAACCCGGCCCGGGTCGAAGAGGCGAGCACGCTGGAGGAAATGCTGACCCTCGCCGATCAATGGGAACTATCGATTCAGCCTCGCGACAAGGGTCAGGCGGCCGCGCAGCGGCGTGGCGAAAGCGACCGACGTCCGTACAAACAGTTCGAGACCCAGGGCTTCGAAATCCGCGTCGGCCGCTCGGCCAAAGACAACGATGAACTGCTCCGTAGGTTCACCAAGCCACGGGACCTATGGCTTCACGCCTCAGGGGTGGAAGGAAGTCACGTGATCATCGTTTCACAGGGACGCGACGTGCCGGCACCGGTCATCGAACACGCCGCGGGCCTGGCGGCGTGGTTCAGCAAGGCGAAGCACTCGGCAACGGTGGGCGTAGTCGTAACCGAGCGTCGGTACGTACGCAAACCGCGCAAGGCGAAGACAGGCTCGGTTGTCGCCGAGCGAGCCAGGACGTTGTTTGTTTCGCCCATGGAACCCCTTCGGAGCTAGGCCCCGCGTTACCTGACGCGCCCCAGGAGACGCCGCGGGGACCGGTTACAAAGACGCCAAACTTGATTTCTGAGACCCCGTCACAGGTTTGTGGTAGCGACTTGCATCCAACTCCATACTTTTGCCGTACATAAGAACGTGGGTGGGAATTGCCCAACCCTGGCCCCGGGCCCAATACGATCAGAAGAAAGCGGATAACATCATGTGGCATAATAGCTTAAGAATATTCTTCTTCGTAGTATTGGCCGGAACGGTGGCCTGCGGCCAGGACGACCCGGTGGCCACGGGCGACCCGGGGCCCATCGGTCCCGATCTGCCCGACCAGCTCCAGGCCGGCCTGTTCAGCTGGCCCGAGCAGCCTTTTTCGCCCACCAATATGGCTCCCGTGGAGAACTACCTGGGCGTGGGCGACACCGCCGTGGACTTCACTCTGCTGGACCTGGACGGCACCGGCTCCACCCTCTCCGAGCTCCTGGCCACGCGCCCGGTTCTGTTGATCACGGGATCGTTCTCCTGCGGGGTCTACGTGCAGATGCTCGACGAACTGAACGCCTTTGCCGCGGAGCTTCATGAAAGCGGCATGCGCTACGACGAAGCCCTGCACATCGTCCATGTGTACGTGGTGGAAGCCCATCCCTCAGACCCCGATCCGTCACCCTACTACGGCGTGGTGACCGATCATCCCGAGAGCATTCCACAGGCTCGCACATACCCGGCCCGAGTGGAGAACGCCCGGCGCATGCCCGCGCTGCTCGAGGGAAGTCAACTTCTGCTGGTCGACGACGTTACGCCCAAGCCGAACAACCCGGTTTGGTGCACCTACGGCACGGGAGCCAACAGCGCATTCGTGATCGACATGGAAGGGAAGATCGTCGCCTCGCAGGATTGGGCCAACTTGCCGGACCTGCGACGCGCAGCGAATCGACTGCTCAGCAGCGCCACGCCCTGACTAGGGACACCGCGGGCCCCTTCGGCGCTTGCCGCCGTCGAAACGCGTCACTTCCTGGTGGTCCAGCCACTCGAGCATCGGCACCACGAATTTCCGCGATCCGCCCGTCCATTCTTTGACGTCGGAAACTTCCAACGCGTCGTTCTTGGCGAAGTGTTCACCGGTACGAGCAATGAGTCCGTCCATGCGTGAACGCGTGGTGAGTAGACGCCCACCTAGTTTTTCCACGCGACCCGCCCCCACCAACAACCGAAGTTCGGGGCTGCGCATTTCTTCCTCGGTGGCCTGATAGGCGGGCTGGGCCTGCGACACCCGCTCTTCGAACGCGGCCAGTTTTTCCTCTTGGCTCACGTTCAGCTCGGGGGCCGCGGTATCGGCCCGCACGCGATCATCCAACACGAACAACGGATGGTGCGAAGCGAGGCGCTGCAGGAATTGCGAGAACACCTGGCCGGCTCCGGTGAAACCCAAAGCAGAGCGCAATTCTTCCTTCGACAAGCCGGGCGTCATGGGCTCCTTGGCCTGATGCGCGCGTACCCGGGTCAAAATTTCCTCGGCCGCGGCCGCCACCACCGGAGCGGCCACCAATGAATCACCCAGGGTAATTACCGTTCCATCGTTCTGCGCCGACTGGATGGCACTGTCGACCTGCTTGCGCGAGTATCCCAACATGGAGAAATCCGCACGTACCTCGGCTTTCAGCCGTCCGCGCAGGCCATTCCGCTCCACCCTCAGCCATGGCCACTCATCTGATCCGCGTTCGTGACACCGGCGCAACCAGTCGGCCGCCTGCGCCCGGCGCTGGCGTTCGGGCATGGACGGGTCGAGAACAATCCCGCCGGCCACGGTCACCGTCGGCGAGTAGCTCCGCAAGACAAGCGAGTCGCCCGGGCGCGCTACCAACGGTTCTTCCAGAAGCAACCGCGCGTAGGCGCTCTCTCCAAACGGAAGCTCGTCTCGCTCCACGATGTCGAGGCGGGCCAACACTTCACGCGCCGCGTGGTTCACGTGCAGGCGCACACGCTGTTTCATCATGGGAGCTCGCGCGGCGGGTTTGACCACGGCCGTTACGTGCACCCCCACTACCGTCGAAGCCACCCACGCGTCGCCACTGACAAGCGCGTCGCCGCGCGATACTTCGTCTTTCTTGGCGCCGTTCAACGCCAACGCCACGCGCGCGCCCGCGAAGGCTTCGGGGACGTTGTCGCCGTGGCTCTGCACCTCGCGCACTCGCACCGCACGATCCGTGGGCAACAGACGCAGCGAGTCGCCCACCTTCACGCTGCCCGCCCACGCCGTGCCGGTAATCACCACGCCCGCGCCAGGCATGGCAAACACACGGTCCACGGGCACGCGAAAGTCACCCGAGCGACCCTTTTCCGGCGCGGTCCGGGCCAGTTCGAGCACCTGAGCCCGCAGTTCGTCGAGACCCTCCCCCGTCTGCGCGCTGACCTCGACGATCGGCGCGTCTTCCAAAAAGCTGCCCGCCACCAGATCGATCACTTCCTCGCGCACCACTTCACGCAGTTCGGGGTCGGCCAGGTCGGTCTTGGTGAGCACGATCAGTCCGCTGCTTACATTCAGGAGTCGGAGAACATCGAAGTGTTCGCGCGTTTGCGGCATCACTCCCTCGTCGGCCGCAATCAGCAACATGACCAGATCCATACCGCCCGCCCCGGCTACCATCTGACGGACGAACCGCTCGTGACCAGGCACATCGACCACGCCCACGCGAACGTCGTCGGCCAGCTTCAGGTGTGCGAAGCCCAACTCAATGGAGATGCCGCGACGATGCTCTTCTTCGAGACGGTCGGTATCGGTACCGGTAAGCGCGCGCACCAGGGTTGTCTTGCCGTGGTCGACGTGACCGGCGGTGCCAAGAATGAGGGTGCGGCGATTCACTTCGGTGGAATCATCAGGGGGTGGGCGGGCCGGCCACGCGCTCGATGCTCGCGCCAACCGCCTGCAGTTTCTTCTCGATGCCCTCGTACCCGCGATCTATGTGGTACACGCGGTCGATCAACGTGCTGCCGTGCGCCACCATGCCCGCCAGGATAAGCGCGGCCGAAGCCCGCAGGTCGGTGGCCATGACGGGCGCGCCCTTCAGCGAATCCACTCCGTGGATCACGGCCGAGTTTCCGTCGAGCCGGATGTCAGCGCCCAGACGGCGCAGCTCGGCTACGTGCGTGAAGCGATCGGGATAGATGGTGTCGGTGATTACGCTGATGCCGTCCATACAGCAAGCCACCACCATGGTCTGCGCTTGCATGTCGGTAGCGAAACCAGGGAAGGGCCGAGTGACTGCATTGATGGGATCGTGGGCGCGAGTGCCATCGACCACTACCGAACGGTCGCCCCACTGGAACGAACAGCCGGTGCTCTCCAGGCAATCGATGGTGGCCCCCATGTCTTCCTGAAGAACATTCTCGACGGTAAGCTTCGAACGCGTGGCCGCGGCCGCCGCGAGAAACGTTCCCGCTTCGATGCGATCGGGAATGACCGTCACGTCCAGCGGGCCCAACTCGTCCACACCGTCGATCTCGAGTCGTGTGGTACCGATTCCAGAAATCTTTGCGCCCGCGTCCTTCAACGCCACGGCCAGCTGAGTGCACTCGGGCTCGCGCGCCGCGTTCTCCAGCACGGTGTGGCCCTTGGCCAACACCGCGGCCATGAGCACGTTGGCCGTGGCTCCCACGCTGGAAATCTCAAAATGGATGTGGGCGCCAGTGAGGCCGGAGGTCTTGGCCAGGATGTAGCCGCCTTCCAGATCGATCTGCCCACCCAAGGCTTCCATTCCCTTCAGGTGCAGATCGACGGGTCTGGGTCCCCAGGCGCAACCGCCGGGCAGGCTTACCTTGGCCTCGTGGTGATGAGCCAACAAGGGACCCAACACGTAGATGCTGGCTCGCATGGTCTTCACCAGATCGTAGGGTGCCTCGATGCCCTTGGCGTCGGTGGTATCGACGACCATGGTGTCGGCATCCATCTGCACTTTGGCGCCAAGGGTCTCGAGCACTCGCGCCATGGTGCGCGTGTCGCGAAGACTGGGCACGCGATGGATCTTGCTCACGCCGCGGCTCAGCAGAGTTGCGGCCATGAGAGGCAACACCGCGTTCTTGGCGCCGCTGACCTGCAGGGTTCCTTCCAGCGGACAGGGGCCTTCTATGACAAAGCGATCCATGAAATCTCCACGAGTTGCGGCGGATAGTGACTCAGGAGCACGGTAAGGGAACACCGCGCAGGATGCCAGTCCTGGCCCACCACCACGGCCTTGTTTCCCACGGCGAGAGGGCGCTTGCGGCGTGGCCCGATACAGGAAACTTTACGAATTCGGCTCGCAAATCGCCGAGGGCCGCGAGACAATGGAGGCTCTCTGTCCAGGAGATGGTTCCATGAAGTGGCAAACGCCCCGCGCATGCGCGGTCTTCATTTGCCTGATCTTCGCGCTCCCCTTGTCGGTCTTCGCCCAGGCTGTTTCGTCTGATCGCCCGCCGGTTCTCGCCTCCATCGAGCTCGTCGACGGTACGACCCTGCGCGGGCGCGTCGTCGAAGAAAGCAGCGAACGGGTGGTGTTGGAACACGCCACCCTGGGCCGTCTGGAGATAGCACGAGACCGGATCGCTCGCGTGGTCTACGAAACCGGCGAGACGCCCAACCCTCGGGACAGCTGGAAGATCGATCCGTCCTACAACTCGATCGTGCTCACCCCCACGCCGGCCACCCTGCCCAAGGGAACCGGGTACTTCCGCGATTTCGAATTGCTCTTCTTGAACCTGGGCTACGCGCCCAGCGACCAGGTAAACCTGGCCATCGGCACGGTATTCCCCGTTACATCCAGCTTGGTGGGGTTCATCGCCGGTGCCAAGGTACGGCTTCTCGATCGTGAACAGTACGGCGTGGGAGTTGCGCTGAACGGTAGCTTCACGTTTTTCGAAGATCTCGAGAATGATTCGCTGTCGTCGCTGGGGGTTGTGCTGGGCGTGGGAGATCGGCGCCAGAGCCTGAACGTTTCGTTCAGCGGCGCGTTCGTCGGGGACGAAGGCGAGGGAATCCTACTGATAGGCGGAGACATGCAGGTCCGCTCGGGCCTCAAGTTGATAGCCGAGTACGGCAACGTCACCTCGTCGCTGTTCGAAGACGAAGACTTCAATGGGCTCATCAACTTCGGCGTGCGGTTCTTCGGCGACAACATCGCCTTCACGCTCACGGGGTTTCGTCCGCTCGAAGAGACCGGGAGTCTGTTGCTGTTTCCGCTGGGAGTTTTTTCGGTCAACTGGTGATCCGCGGATCAAACCGGTGCAGTGGTCAGTCGCGTCGCCCCAGCGTCACGCGATCCCGATCGGCCAGATCTCGCCGGGTGACCACTTCGACGTAGCCCGTCTGCATGAGACACTCGCGAGCCAGCGCGCCCTGCTCAGCGCCATGCTCGAACACGAGCCAGCCCCCCGGCGAAAGCATGTCCTGTCCCAGACGTGTGAGTTGCTCGATCGCGTCCATTCCGGCGCCGCCCGAGAACAGGGCCTCAGCCGGATCATGATCGCGGACTTCCGGCGACAGACCCGCGCGCGCACCCTCGGGTATGTACGGAGGGTTGGAAACCAGGAGCTCGACCCGCGAAGAATCGCGGGGCCAACCCTTCACCAGCACATCCTGCGTGTGCAATTCCAAACGCTCGTGTACCTCGTGCCGTAACGCGTTCTCCTGCGTCAGGGCGATCGCGGCGGGCGATACATCAAAACCCACGGCCCGCGCTTGCGGCCAACGATGCAACAGGCTCACGGCCACGATGCCGGTACCCACTCCCACCTCCACGAAGGTCGCGGGGGGGCTACCGTTGAACCGCTCGGCGCACACCTGAATGAGAGTTTCGGTTTCCGGACGCGGAATGAACACGCCAGGCTTCACGGCGAACGACAGATCGTACACCTGGCTCTCGCCGACCAACAACTGCAGCGGCACTCGCTGCGCGCGTTGACGCACGAGCTCGCGGGCCCGCTCACGCTCGGCCGGGACCAACGGTCGATCGAACTGTACGTACAGTTGGAGTCTATCCACACCCAGGACATGAGCCAGCAGGTGTTCCGCGTCCAGACGCGGCGATTCGACACCGTGCTTGGCCAGAAAGTCGG
Organism: Candidatus Krumholzibacteriota bacterium; assembly: GCA_029262065.1. GTDB lineage: Bacteria > Krumholzibacteriota > Krumholzibacteriia > JAJRXK01 > JAJRXK01 > JAJDAC01. The sequence continues at coordinate 40,593 of JAJDAC010000058.1, forward strand.
CCGAAACCTTCACCACTTCCAGGGGCGTCCAGGCTTTCAGTTCTTCGGCCACGATCAGGTCTTGGAGTGGGCCTGAGTGTGTTCCTGAAACATCTGTTCGCGATAGAACTGGATGACCGTATCAAGCAGAACATCGAGATCGCCGTCGAGCACTTCGTGCAGGTTGTGCGCGGTGTAGTTGATGCGGTGGTCGGTAATGCGCGTCTGTGGGAAGTTGTAGGTGCGGATCTTGGCGCTGCGATCGCCACCGGCGACCTGCGCCTTGCGGGCGGCCGCTTCCTTCTCGGCCTGTTCGCGTCGCATCTGCTCGTAGAGACGCGACTTCAACACCTTCATGGCCTTGGCCTTGTTCTTGTGCTGACTCTTCTCGTCCTGACAGGTAACCACGAGACCGGTGGGGACGTGGGTAATGCGCACCGCACTGTCGGTGGTATTCACACTCTGACCACCCGGACCGCTGCTTCGGAATACATCGATTCGCAGGTCATTGGCGTTGATGTCCAGTTCCACGTCTTCCGCTTCGGGCAAAACCACTACCGATGCGGCCGAAGTGTGGATACGTCCCTGGCTTTCGGTCACCGGCACGCGCTGCACCCGGTGCACGCCGCTTTCGTAGCGAAGGCGCCCGTAGGCCCCGTCGCCCTTGAGGCTGAAGATGACTTCCTTCATGCCCCCTTGCGCCGACTCCGACGCGTCGATCATTTCCATGCGCCACTTCATGCGCTCGGCGTAGCGTTGGTACATGCGCGCGATTTCGTGGGCAAACAGCGCGGCCTCGTCGCCACCCGTGCCGGCGCGCACTTCAAGAATGGCATCGCGCGAGTCGTCGGGATCGCGCGGTAGCAGCAAGAGGGAAAGCTTCGATTCCAGGTCGGGAACCTGAGCCTCCAAATCGGCCAGCTCTTCCTTGGCCAACTCCACCATCTCGGCGTCGCCGCCGTCTTCTATCATGCCTCGGGCGTCATCCACGCCGTCGAGTGCCGCCAGATACGGACGACCGACGTCGGCGATTTCGCGCAGGTGGGCGTACTCCTGGTTGATCTCGCGGAAGCGAGCCATGTCGTTCATGAGGTTGGGGTCGGCCATGAACTGTTCGAGTTCGGCCAGACGCGCCAGGCGCGATTCGACTATATCTCGCATGGAAACCCGCCGGTTTCAGGCTCCGTGTCAGGCAACGACATTCAGGCGGGTGCCGCGCCGCGCGTTACCTCTTGGTAGGCGCGTTCGTCCGCTTCCGCGGTCTCGGCTTCCAGCACCGCCTTGAGCGCGGCCATGGCTACCTCCAACTGTTCGGTCGTGGGCTCTTTGGTGGTGATCTTCTGCAGCATCAACCCGGGCCAGATGAAAGGATACATCCAGCGCTCGGTGGCCTTCTTGCCACTGAGCTTGATGAATTCGTAGGCGATGCCACCGATCACGGGCATGAACGCCAAGCGGGTGAGCCGGTCGCCTATGGTCTCCGGACGGCCCAGCGTCATGAACACCAGCACGCTGATGAGCATCACGAACATCAGGAACGAAGTACCGCACCGCGGGTGCAACGTAGTGAATCTGTTGGCACTCTCGGGTACCAACGGTAGGCCATTTTCGAACACATGAATGGTTTTGTGCTCGGCCCCGTGGTACTGGAACAGTCGGCGCATGTCTTCCATGCGCCCAATGATGAGCAGGTAGGCCAGGAACATGGCCAGACGGAAGAAACCGTCCACGATGTTGAAGGCTACTCCACTGCGGGCGCCCGTCCAGTCGGTGAAGACCAGAGGCAGCCAGAAGAAGAGCACCAGGCTAAGCCCGAACGCGAACACCATGGTGCCCGCGAGCATGAGCTTGTCCTTCAACGACTGTTCTTTCTCATCGACGGTCTCATCTTCGAGTGCCTGCTCGGCACTGAACATAAGACTGGTCATGCCCACCGCGAGCGACTCCACGAGATGGAACCCACCACGCAGGAAAGGAACCTTATGGATTCCCAAACGCGCGATGACGCTCTTGAATGGCTTGCTCTTCACGATAATGCGCCCGCCGGGCGTGCGTACCGCAGTAGCCACGGCCGACGGACATCGCATCATGACACCCTCGATCACAGCCTGGCCGCCGACGGCCAGGTCGAGCGACCGCGGATCGTAAGGTGTTTCGCTGCTCATGGTTGCCCCGACAATCAGGTCTTCTTCTTGGCACCGACGTAGGTCGCGTCTTTGTAGCGGTTCTTGAAGCGCTCAACGCGACCGGCGGTATCCACAATCTTCTGGGTGCCGGTATAGAAAGGATGGCACGCCGAACAGATTTCCACGTGGATATCCGGGCCCGCGGTGCTCATGGTTTCGATCGTACTGCCGCAAAGACAAGTGATGGTGGTCTTGGCGTAGTCAGGATGGATTTTGGCTTTCATAGCCTTGCCTTTGAAAGAGTTACGAGGTCCAGGGGTCACCCGTTTCCGGCGTTCGCCCACTTCACGTAACGACTCGATAGTCCCCTGCAAGAGGATCGAGTGGTGACTTGAGAAGGTAGCACAGCGCGGATGACTGCGCAAGGTTGTTGGGAGTCAACGAGTTACATGGTTTCGGGGCGCTTTGGGCCGGACGAGCTAGTCCTGCGTCCAGACCTGTCCGGTCATCAACTTGTAGTAGTCGGCGAAAGTACCCAGACCAACTTCGGCCCGACGATCTTCCACGTTGGTAGGATCTTCCATGGGGCGCGGTTGGAGCTCGCCGTCTTGCGTCCAGAACTGGGTGCCGTAGATCTGGAGCTTGCCCTCGTTCACAAGGACACGGTCGGTAAGGTAGGCCACGTCGGTCGCATCTACTTCGCCGGGCTCGGCTGCGGTCATGAGGTCGAGACATTCGCGCTGAAAACCCGGCTGCAAATCGGCGTGTTGCACCAGCAACCACGCAGAACGGGCGCCATCTTCGCCCACCAGGCTCTGCGTGGGCCAACCGAACTGGGCCACGATTTCCTTCATTCTCGCCGTGTGTTGAGCATCGACCTCGTTCATGTCGCGGCCTTCGAGCTCGGGTATCGCTTCTCCCCGGCGAGCCGCCTGGTCGACGCGAGCCATCTCGAGCAACTCACTTCGAAGTTCGACGTCTCCTATTGAAGCGAGGAACTTTTCCTGCGCTAGGTTGGCCTGGACGAGAAGCCGAGCCCACCGCGCGTCTTCGCGCAGAGCGGTCAGATCGGTATCCTGATTCAACAACTCGAGGTCGTGGAAACCCCGCTCCAACGCGCCATCCAGGTGCGTGAACGCAGTATCGATTCGGCCCGCCAGAGCGGCGGAGCAGGCAGCGTTGAAGAACGTAGTGGGGTTCTTGGCGCCCGCCGCGATGGCTGCGTCGTAGGCGTACGAACTAGGCCCGTAGTCGCCCGCTGCGTAGTGCTGGTCGGCCTCGCGCACGAAGGCCGCGGCGGATTGCGCCCACGCCAACTCACCATGGCCCAGCAGAACAGCCAGCACCGCCGCGAACAGAATAGGCTTCATGCTGGTCGTCCTAGGTCGACGCTACGCGTTCATGGAGTCCAGGAACTGTTTGTTGCTATCCGTCTTGGTCATCTTGTCCAGGAGAAAGTCCATGGCTTCCTGCGGTGACCGATCGTTCAGGAACTTGCGCAGAATCCAGATCTTGTTGAGTTCACGGTCCTCGACCAGCAACTCTTCCTTACGCGTGCCGCTCTTGAAGATGTCGATCGCCGGGAAGATGCGCTTGTCGGCCAGCTTGCGGTCGAGTACGAGCTCCATGTTACCGGTGCCCTTGAACTCCTCGAAGATGACCTCGTCCATGCGGCTACCGGTCTCGATGAGCGCGGTGGCGATGATCGTCAGACTGCCGCCCTCTTCAACGTTACGAGCCGCACCGAAGAAACGCTTGGGACGCTGCAACGCGTTCGAGTCGACACCACCCGACAGGATCTTGCCACTGTGGGGCACCACGGTGTTGTGCGCACGAGCCAGGCGCGTAATGGAATCGAGCAGGATGACCACGTCGTGGCCGTGTTCGACCAGGCGCTTGGCCTTCTTTATGACCATGGCCGCCACCTGCACGTGGCGTTCGGCCGGTTCATCGAACGTCGATGACACCACCTCACCGCGTACGGTGCGCTGCATGTCGGTCACTTCCTCCGGACGCTCGTCGATGAGCAGCACGATGAGGGTGACTTCGGGATGATTGTGGGCAATGGAGTTGGCCAGCTTCTGCAACAGGACGGTCTTACCGGTACGGGGCGGAGCCACGATCAGCCCGCGCTGCCCCTTGCCGATAGGCGTCAGCAGATCGATGACCCGCGCACTCAGATCGCTGGTGTGACTGCCTTCTTCGCCTTCGTCGTCGGGACGCTCGGCCAACCACAGACGGTCGTCCGGGTACAGCGGAGTGAGATTGTCGAACAGCGGCATGGCCTTCGAAACATCCGGGTTCTCGAAGTTCACCGCCTCGACCTTCAGCAGGGCGAAGTAGCGTTCGCTGTCCTTCGGAGGACGCACCTGGCCGCTGATGGTGTCGCCGGTGCGCAGATCGAATTTCTTGATCTGACTGGGCGACAGATAGATGTCGTCGGGTCCGGGCAGGTAGTTGTAGTCGGGCGAGCGAAGGAATCCGTACCCTTCGGCCAGTACCTGCAGTACGCCGTCGGCAAAGATGAGACCGCTACGTTCGGCCTGCGACTCGAGCAACTTGAAGATGAGCTCCTGCTTGCGCAGGTGGGACGCGCCTTCCAACCCGAAGCTTTGGGCCAGCTCGAGCAATTCGGTAATCGTCTTCTGTTTCAGCTCACCAATGTCGAGCTGGGGACCGGCCTTGCGTGCGACGGCTTCGGCTTCGGCGTCGATCTCGACGTCGTTTGCCTCGAACTCTGGTTCGGTCGCGGATCGGCCATTCTTGGGCGACGATTTGACTCGTCTCGTACGAGACGATCGCTTCTTGCGTGTTGTCTTTTCGATGGTAGGGCGCGGGCTTGTCCGGAATTGAGAGACCCCGGGAGACCCGCAATGTTGGGGTTGTAGGATTCGTCGATGGGTACGACGAATACCTGCAAAGGTGGGTCCAACCCGCCTTTGCAATCCACTTGCCAATTGGCACTCGTCAATCCCCGCAGCCGATAGCCGAAGGGAAGGTGATTAAACAGAGGGCCTTAGCGGCTCCCCTTCAGTTCATTGAATCGTTCGCGGGCGGCCATCGCTTCGTCGGTCCGGCCAGCTTTGTTCAGCGACAGGTAGTAGACCTGCCACCCTTCTTCGTTGTCAGCGGCCACGGAAATGAGCTGCTCCGCCGAAATGATGGCCTGTTCCCAATTTTCTGCTTCGTAGTAGCTTCGAGCCTTGTAGAGGTAGACGCGGGCCCGCTCGTCGTCGGTACTGGCGTACTGCTCGATGCGATTCACAGTTCTGAGCAATTCGGGGTACTTGTCGGCGCGACGGTAGGTGATGGCCGCGTCGAGCCCGTACTTGAAGCGATCTTCGTCGGTGTACTCGCTGTTGTTGATGACCTTGTTCAGGATGCCGTCGAACAGTTCCTGGGCGCCATCCAGATCCATTCGTTCCACGCGCGCCAACGCCACGCGACGCATCAGAGCTACGTCGTCGGGATTGTCCGCCAGTAGTTCTTCGAACAGCGCCGCCGCCTCAGCCTCGCGTCCCAGATTGGTGAGCGCGATGGCCCGCGTGTTCACCACGTCGGCCTTGAACTCGTTGCTGGGAATTTCGATGGTCTCGAGGACCGCGAGCACCTCTTCCATGCGCTCGGTGTCGTCTTCCTCGTTGGCCTGATTCAGAGCCAATTTCACGAAGTTGATGCGGGCGTTGAAGCCCTTCTCACCGCGCGGGTCCGATACGTAGGCCAGATCGAAGTAGGTGATGGCGTCTTCGGTTCGACCAACTTCGTTGAAGTTGACAGCCTGGTTGAAGTAGTGGCTGTAGTTGGAAAGGATGTTCTCTTCGACCGGGCTGCTATCCTGCTCGGGCGTCACACCGTATTTCTCGGGATCGAGCTCCAGGGCACGCATGTAGTGCGTGAACGCGCTATCCAACTTGTAGCGAGCCGAGTCTATGGCCGCGTCATAGGCATCGTCCTTGGCCAGGATGCTGTAGCTGAAGGCCAGCTGATAGTGCGCGGCTGCCTCTTCTTCGTTGTACCAGAGAGCTTCCTTGAACAGACGTACCGCCTTCTCGTGATTCTGTTGCTCCTGGTAGAGAATGCCCGAGCTGACCTGGGTTGAGTTGCACCCGGTTCCGAACGAGGCCACATAGATCGCGAGAAGAAAAACGGCTAGCAAAGAAAGGCTGTTACGCATTCAGCGTACCCCCAGGAAACGTCTCTATACAGAAGTCTTGGAACATGGCACCCAAACGGGTGGAGATGCACTCGCGCAAAGTCCTGTGAGAGCCCAGGCGAATCGAGCCAGTCGGTTCGTCGCGGGGTAGGGTCGTTGCAGAAAAATTGCTGATGAGCACTGCGGCGTCTGGAACAACGCGACCAGGAGTCTTACCTACGTACGGTGCGCTGCCTGCCCTGCAAACGCCGAATGAGCGCTGCAAGTCATAGATTATTAGTACGATGTGGAGCCAAGCATGTCAACAGCCATCGGGAATCTGCCCACTCAACCGGCCGGATCTACAGAAGATGCAGGGGATCCACGTCCAGGTGAAGCTCCAGACGATGGCCGAATTCCTTGCGGGACTGGATCTCCTGACACGCTGTCATGACGGCCTGCTTGCCGCCGGTGCTGAGCGACCCCTTCAGCAGTAACTGCCCACGGAATCGTCGGTTAAGCCGACCGAGTACGGCCCGCGCCGGGCCCAGGACGTCGATCCCGCTGCCGGCCATGAGTCGGCGTACGGCGCGATCAAGGTGGGTCAGGGCCGCCTCCAGCAACGGCTCCGTGGTGGCCGAGGCGGTAAGGACGGTGAGTCTTCGCGCCGGCGGATAGCCAAGGGCCTGGCGCTGCCCCAGCTCTTCTTCCAGGAATCCCGTCACGTCGTGCTCCACGGCCCGCGTGAGCACCCGATGTTCGGGATCGAACGTTTGCAGGAGGACCCGCCCCGGCGCGCCTCGACCGCTTCGCCCGGCGACCTGGGTCAGGAGCTGAAACGCCCGCTCGTGGGCACGAAAGTCGGGGAAGTGCAGGCCCGAGTCAGCATCGATGACGCCCACGAGGGTTACACTGGGAAAGTGCAGGCCCTTCGCGACCATCTGCGTGCCCAGCAGAATGTCGGCATCGCCCCGCCCAAACTGACTGAGAATTTCAGCATGCGACTGCTTGCCTCCCGTGGTGTCCTGGTCCAGCCGTAGCAGGCGGGCACGCGGGAAGCGTGCTTCGAGCGACACTTCGACCCTTTGCGTCCCCGTGCCCCTCGGATGTAGCACCACGGCCGCGCAGGCGCCGCATACCTTGGGCACCGCGGCGCGATGGTTGCAGTAGTGACAATGGAGCCTATCGTCGGGCAGGTGATAGGTAAGGCTGATATCGCAGTTGGGGCAGTTCACGACGTCGCCACAGGATCGACACTGCATATAGCGCGCGAAACCCCGGCGATTGTGGAAGATGATCGACTGCTCGCCGCGCTCGAGGGTTTCCGCCAAAGCCTGCTCGAGGGCAGGACCCAACGCCTGGTAGGGATCATCGTCGCCCCGACGGTCCAACACTTCAACGTGAGGTAGAACCTGGTCGCCGACACGGTCGGGCAGCGACAGCGCCACGTGTTTGCTGGCCAAAGCAGTCCCCGGTCGCGCATTGAACCAGGTCTCCAGACTGGGCGTGGCCGACCCCAATACGATGGGGATCTTCTCTCTCGCCGCCCGTACCAGGGCCACGTCGCGTGCGTGGTAGCGCGGACGATTGTCGGCCTTGTAGCTGGGTTCGTGCTCTTCATCCACCACGATGATTCCCAGGTCGGGGATGGGAATGAACACGGCGCTCCGCGCCCCCACCACCACCCGTATCCTGCCGCTCGCGGCCGCCTCCCACACCGCGCAACGTTCGCCCTGGCTCAGCTTGCTGTGATACGGGGCCACCGTGGCACCAAATCGTTCGCGCAGGCGACGCAGCGTCTGCGGCGTCAGGGCGATTTCGGGCAGGAGCACCAAAGCCCCGCGATTGGCGTCGAGCGCGCGCTGGATGAGCTGTAGATAGACCTCGGTCTTACCACTGCCGGTCACGCCGTGCAGCAGGAAGCTACCCGGCGAGGAGGCGTCCACACTCGGACCAACGGCGTCCACCGCGCGTTTCTGATCGGGCGTGAGCACGCGCGGTTGACTGACGGTCAATTCTTCGTTGGGGGTCAGCAGGCGGCTGCGCGTAGCCGTGCCCGGCTTCGGTGGCAGCATGAGCGCGAAGCACTCTCCCACCGGGCACGCGTAGTATTCGGCAACCCAACGGGCCAACGCGCGCAATTGCGGCGGCACCACGTAGGGGTCGGGAAGAACCTCGATGGCGTCCTTCACCTTCAAGCCCTGAGGCTCCTGGACGAATCGATCGACCACGCCGATCAGTTTGCGACGCCCGAATGAGACCCGAACCACCGATCCCTCAACCGCGTCGTGAGGAACACGGTAGGTGAAGGCCTGGGTCAGCGGAACCGGAACCCATACCTCGGCGAAGCGGGATGGACCCTGATCGGTTGCGACGTGGGGAGCTGGAGCAGGTTTGGCCATAGCGCGCGCAGTATACCAGGGCCACGCCGGCTACTCGACCCGAAGCCCCACCAACTCCTGCACGGTCTCGATCAATCGGTGCGGGCTGAACGGCTTGGTCATGTAGGCATCGGCACCAGCCTCGGTGCCTTTCTTGCGGTCGGCGTCGCGATCCTTGGCCGTGAGCAGAATCACTGGGATGCTCTTGGTCTCTTTCTTCGCCTTCAACGCGCGACAAACCTCGAACCCGTCGATCTTCGGCATCATGACGTCCAAAATCACCAGATCGGGACGAATGTTGATGGCTTTGGTAAGAGCCTCTTCGCCGTTGGCTGCGGTGATCACCCGAAACCCTTCGCTTCCCAATGAGAAGTCCAGGATGTTGAGGATGTAAGCCTCATCGTCGACGATGAGAATCTGCTTGCTCATGAACTCTCCCTTACGCCTGCACCTACAGGCACCGGTGACTCGCCCAGGTCATCGCCCACCACCAGCGAGGCGGGATGAACCCGCTCGCCGCTTTCGGGCAACGACATCAGGTGTTGTTGCTTCTCTTCGATGATTTCCAGAAAGACAGGCGCCACGCGGGCGCAGAACCGGGTTCCGATTTCTCCGCGCACAAAATCCATCGCCGCGGGCAGTGACAACGCCGACCGGAAGGGTCGGGGCTCCAACAGAGCCCCCAGCGCATCCACCAGACGCACGATTCTCGCGCCCATGGGAATTGCCTCGCCGCGAATGCCCTCGGGGTAGCCGCTACCATCGGTGTTTTCGTGGTGGTGTAGCAGCGTGCGCAGGAGTTGCGGGCATTCATTTACTTCACCCATCAGCTCCACGCCTTCCTGGGCGTGGAGCTGAACCCGGTGAAGTTCTTCCGCGTTCAGCGGCGTCGCCTTGCGACGGATGGTTTCGGACACTTCGGCCATACCCAGATCGTAGGTTCGAAGGGCCAGCGAAAGCGATTGAAGCTCTGACGTGGACATTCCCATGCGGCGACCGGTTTCCAGCCCCGCGTCCGCGAGTGCTTCGCGACGTAGCGACCGCCGATCGCGGGCGACATCGGTCATGGCTCGCACGGCCCGATGAGCCGCAGCAAGTTTCGCGTGCGCAGTCTGAAACGATTCAAGCCGAGCGAGGGCAACGGCCACGACTGGAGCAAGACCTTCCAGAAGCGACTGGTCGTCGGTGTCAAAAGCCCCGCCGTCTACCTTGTTGTTCACGTTGAGCACGCCAATGGTTCGCCCCTCGTGGCGAAGCGGGCAACTCAACAAACTGCGGTCAGGATACCGTAGGTCGTTCTTGCGACCGCGAAAACGCGCGTCGGCCGCCAGGTCAGCCACCATGAGTGTTTCGCCCGTAGCGTAGACAAGGCCCGATACACCTTCACCGCTGCGAACGCGAACGTCTCGCACGGTCTCCTCATCGATGCCCAGGGCCGCCTCGATCGACAAGGTGCCCTCCTCGTCGGCCAACAAGATCGATACCGCTCTGGTGGCGGTCAGCTCGGCTACCAGGTTCGCGATTCGTTGCAGCATCTGTTCGCGATGGCGCCGTTCCGAGGGAGCAAAGTTACCTGAAGCCACCACCAGACCTTCGAACGGGAGCTTCACCACCAAGCGGGTGCCCTCAACCTCTCCCGACTCGGCCCAAATGCGACCGCCATGCCATTCCACCAGGTCCCGACAGATACTGAGCCCAAGTCCCTGGCCACCGAACGCCCGCGTGCTGGAGTTGTCTACCTGATAGAATCGATCGAATACGTGCGACATTTCCGGTGCGGGAATACCAATGCCTGTGTCGGTTAGTTCAAAACGAACATCGCGGGTCTCGGGCCTTACGACCAACGACACGTCACCGCCCGACGGTGTAAACTTCAGCGAATTGGCCAACATATTCTGAAGCACCTGCCGCAACGCGGATCGATCGGCGCGAACGGTCACCGGCGTATCAGGAACATCTACGCGCAGCGCCACACCCTTCTCCACGAACTCCTGACCCACCTCCTGCGCGATCTCGCGGGTCGTGGCCACCACGTCGAACGAAGAGAGCACGAGCCGCTGCCGGCGATTCTCCAGATGCGACATGTCCAGAATGTCGTCGAGTGCATCGTTCAGCCGTTGGCTCTCGTTGAGGATGACCTCGACGAACTCGCCCGCGGTGGGTATGGGCATGGATCCCAGACCCCGCTGGAGCATTTCCGCGTAGGCCTTGACCGAGGTAAGCGGAGTCCGAAGCTCGTGACCCACCGATGAAATGATGTTGTCTTTCAGGCGCTTCAGGTCTTCGAGTTTCTCCGAGGCCATGTGTACTTCCGCTTCGCGATGACCCAAGCGCGCTCGAAGGCGCGACCGATCGATGGCCATGGAGGCCTGCGAAGCAAGCACCTGAAAGAACGCGTCGGCGTCTTCGAGCGGCGCTTCGGGAGCCGGGAATACGAGGTAGCCGCCAGGCACGCCCGCGCTCAGGTCCTCCAACGGACAGATCCAAAGTTCGTCAGCACCGTGACCCAGTGCCGTGTCGGCGAAGTCGAGGTCGGGCACGGGGGCCGCCGGTATGGCACTCCACCGCAAACCGCCATGGGCCTCGCAAGCCAGTGCGAAACAGTGACCACGCGGCTGCGCACCCGCGACTGCGCGGTCGAACTCTGAACGGGTGACATCGGAGTTGCTCATCTGCGCCAGCTCCGCGGCGTCCAAACCGCCAAAGGCGCGAGCCTCGAATAAGCGTGTGCGGGGGTTGAACAATCGAAGTACCACCCGTGGCGTGGCGATCGCCGAATGCGCGACACCGACCACGGCGTCCAGAACATCCTGGAGCTCGACCGCACCGACCAAGCGCTGCGATAAAGAGGCGAGATGACGAGACGAAACCACGGGCGAGGCCTATCTGATGCCTTTGGCGGCCAGCAGCGACTCGACCTCGCGTACCACGCCGGCCACCTGAAACGGCTTCTTCAGAAAACAGTCAGCGCCTGCCTCGGTCGCTTCGCGTTGGACACTCGCGGTAGACTTCGCACTTATGGCCAAGATGGCCATGCCTCGGTGGAGCTGATTCTGACGCAGCAACCGGATGGCCTCGAGCCCATCGAGTTTGGGCATCATGATATCCATGATGACCACGTCGGGGGCGAACGTGGACACCTTGTTCATGCAATCGATTCCGTCGTTGGCCACACTCACCCGATAGCCTTCGTTTTCCAACGCAAACGACAGGATACGGGCGAGAGGTTGTTCGTCGTCTACGATAAGGACGCGGGGCGAAGCCATTGATCGCTTTCCTTGAATGTGGTCCAGTGCTCGCGTGTGAGCTCACCGCTCTCAGCCAGCACGTCGATGAATTGGC
>JAJDAC010000059.1 GCA_029262065.1 Candidatus Krumholzibacteriota bacterium
ACCACGACTGGATCCAGATGCTCACGAACTTCTACGGGCCGTTCCGCGACAACCTGGAACACGCCATGGAGAACCTGGGCCACGCCAAGGCCGAGATCCAACCCGCGCCAGACGAGTACCGGTGCGAGGAATGCGAAAGCACCACCGTGTACCGGTTCGGGAAGAACGGGCGGTTCCTATCGTGCTCAAAGTACCCAGACTGTAAGTGGGCGTGCCCGGTGGATCGCGAGGGAAAGCCCCGCCCCATCGAGGCTACCAACGTGGCCTGCCCCAAGTGCTCGATCGCAATGATCAAGCGCGTGGGACGGTTCGGACCGTTCCTGGGTTGCCAACGCTATGGCGACGAGAAGGACCCGTGCGATGGCATCCTGAACCTGGACAAGGCCGGTCAGGTGGTTGCGCCATCGCAGCCGCCGGTGAAGACCGACCTGGAGTGCCCGAAGTGTCAGGCGGGGATGAATCTGCGCAACGGTGCACGAGGACCCTGGCTGGGATGCTCGGCGTTTCCGAAATGTCGGGGACGGTTGTCCTGGGCCAAGCTCGAGGATGACGTGCGCGAGAAGCTGCAGAAGGAACTGGATGCGCACGACAAGGCGAATCCCATTCCGATCATCAAGACGCTGGATGGAACTGCGTTGACCGACGTGCGAGGGAAGCCTCTGCCGGATGCGCCGAAGCCGGGGGTTGAGGCGGACGCGGCGGAACCGGTGGACGTTTAGGCTGGGAGCCTCTGGAACGGTCAACTGGCGGATCAGGTCGGTCCCACACCCCGTCTCCCAGTCAGGCTGCGAGCGTAGCAGCGAGAAGCCGAGTACTATTCCCAAATACCCGCACTATCGATGAACTTGACGAATTCTTCCATCAGCCCTTTGTCGCGGACTTCACCCTGGTACTGACCCGCAGGCATCGGGACGTACTCAAGAAAAGAAAGTCGCGGCAGGAGCGGTAGTGGCCTTTCAGATTGCAAGTGAACCTGGCGGTCCGCGAAACTGAAATGCCTGGTGATGACGGCCGCAGTCTTGAAGGTCCCTTTTTCCTGCCGCCACAACGCTCGGTATCTTCGTCGAAGTTCAGGATCGCGAAAATAGAACGTCGACCTTGCCGCATGCAACTGCAACTTGTTGGCTGTGATAGCATCGCGCTCTTCAACCTCAACTATCTCCGACTTAGAACCAGCGTAGGCCCTGGGATCGTACAGAAACAGACAACGTTCCGGTGAGATCGGACAATAAACCTGAATGCCTGGCTGGCTGTACCCCAGGATCCCACGATCTTGGTTTAGCCATAAGTAGGGATTCGTGACGATGACTGGGGAATCGGAGAGCCCAAATGGGATGGCAGTTTGGTTAAGAAGAATCGTTAGACGAAGATCTGCGAGCAGTGGCGCTGCAGCGGCGGCCATGGCCATCACTCGCAGTTGATAGGGCTTCGGATCAAGCCGCACTAGATCTAGACACTCGAGTACCCGCTGATCCCGCTCTGAGAGGGATTCTCTTAGGCCCATCTTTGAGCGAAGCCAAGTGCGGAACAATTGATCAACCGCAGGACTAGACTTCTCTCGCTCGTCGAGCGTGCGCACGCGCTGCACCAACAAGTACTGCCGGATTACAAGTTGCTGCTCTTCACTTATTGGGTCGTCATTCGACGCGAAGAGAGCTGCTTGGATGGCCGGCGCATGCAGTCTTTCGACTTTCTCAATCCCGCGTTCGATCAGACCACTTCCATAGAAGAGCAACTACCGGCACAACGTTCAGTTTCGCGACGACGGCCTCGGGTAGCGCAGAGCTCGACGTGTTTGATGTGCGCGGACGACGCGTTCGGACACTCAACAAGTACTCCACGTCACCCGGGCTTATGACAATCCACTGGGACGGTAGGGACCGTGATGGACAACCGGTCGCTAGCGGTGTCTATTATACCAAGCTTCAGGCGCCAGGGCTCAATGTGAGCGGTCGCGTCCTTTTGGTTCGGTAGCTGCGAGTTCCTACGTGAGGAGTCGGGTAGATGCAACCTAGAGACTCTCGATTCGGCCTGCCGCGGAAGCGGCAGGCTTTCCCCCTACTTGTCGCGCTCGTGGTAGGTGCGCTTGGAGGGATTTCACCCAGCACGGCGACCACCTGGACCGTCGATCGGGCGGGCGTCGCCCAGTTTCAAGTCATTCAAGATGCAGTAGATGTGGCAGCTTCGGGAGACACCGTTCTCATTTCTCCTGGGCGGTATACAGAGTATGACGAGTTCGATTTCGGTGCCGTCTCGGGTAGCACTTTCGTTGTTCTCGACAAGCCGAACATCACAATCCGTGGGGCAGAGCGTAGCGGAGTCATTATTGGCCCTGAGACCTACCGATGGGTTGGTGCAATCGAGCCGATCGGCATTGCGATGACAACCAACTCCCTTGATGTGACGATCGAGAACCTCACGATCGAAAACGTCACCCAGGGCGTGGTGCTCGAAGGGCCCGCCCAAGTGTCAGACGTCACCGTACGCGGTTGTTACAGTGGTATCAGCGTATGGTCAAAGGAGACCGTTACAATACAGAGTTGCTTGGTAGAGGACTGCATGGATTTCGGCATGGCCTGTTGGCTTGATACAAGAGATGGGCTGTTCCGGGACATGACCTTTGTGGGATCGGGCAGCGATGTGATTCTCTCCGGCACGGACGGGATCCTCTTCGAGGACAGCTTCTTGGGTGGAGGAGCCAACCTTCAGTTTCAGGCTGGCGCAAGCGGTGTCGTTAGAAGAGCGACCATCGAGGGGGGCGGAATTACCGCGTCAATGTCAGACGTGGAACTTGTGGACAGCTACATATCGTCCGAACAGATTCTGTGTCTCCAGGTTGCGGAGGGTTCTCTAGTGGCCTCAAGGACAGTGTTCGTGGGAGGCATGAACGGCACAATTTCACTTCGGTCGGAGGCTGCCGTTCAGGTGGAAGAGTGCCATATTCTTCACGTCGCGGAGCCGGCAGTGGACGTGCGGTTCTACAACAACGTGCCTGGCGATCTGATTCAGATGCAGAACAACTGGTGGGGGACGACCGATTCCGCTCTTATCGATCAGTGGATAGTCGACGCGAACGACTTTCCGAACAGAGGGGAAATAGTGGTCTATGATCCAATTTCCGCGAAGCCTGTGCCCAACAAGACGCAGTCGATGGGAAGCCTCAAGAGCATGTTTCATCCCAGGGAATCGCGCAACGAGTGATTCAGCGCGTACGTTTGCCCACTGCTGATACGGCTCGGCGACGATCTGTTCTTCCGTGAATCGGGACCGTTTCATGTGAACCTCCTGACATGGGAATTATGCCAGAAACGTCCACCTTCAACTCGTCTCAGTTCGGGGTAAACTTACGCCCGCACCCATGCTGCAATCTTAGCCCGAATTGCGGCGCGTCGAAAGGCACACCCAGGCTCAGTGGTGGCCGAATCCGGACCGGTTCTACTGTTACGCATGTGTTACGCAGGGCGTTTCCACCAAGGCGAACAATCCTGAGACACCGACTCAACCAATTCCCGGAGTGTCACTTACAGAACCTATGGCTAGGCTCGAATCGGCTTGCTTCTTTTCTCCCAGACGGGTACGCGACCGGGCCCGTGCGTGGCGAACAACGAAACCTGAGAGATGAATGACGCTCGCCTGACGGACGACATTGTTACGAAACTGTAAAAGAGTGGATCTGTCACTTCGCTGTCATGATTTCTCGCCGACACCGCTTCATACTGCGGGATCTAGATCGCAGACCCGCGCGCCCCTCAAGGTAAACAAGATGCTAGCGGGGCTTGCTCACCCCACATGAAGGGTTGATGGCAAATGAGACCCGCGTTCTTCAGGAGGCCCGGTGTTTGTCTGGCATCCCTCTTCCTACTCTCGCTTCCGGCCACGGCCCGGTCACAGTCGGCTTCAGATCATGATCCGGGTGAGTGTCAGATCGAACGAATACCGGCGGAGGACGACATCCGTTCGTTTCAGCTCAACAGCATGTCGCCAGATGGAGAAACGATCGCGATTGGCTGGGATCGGGAATCGGGGGAGCGCGGAACATACTTGCTTGACCTGACTACGGGCGCGCAAACCGACGTGCCAGAGATGAACAACGGGGCAATATTCTCGCCGGATGGGCGCAGACTCTTGAACGCCGTATACGTAGATGACGGCAAAACAGATATTGTCGAGATCGACATTGAGTCTCGCGACGTGACGATCATTGCTTCGCATCCCGAATGGGACTGGCTGCCCTGTTATTCGCCCGACGGTTCAAGGATCGTTTTCAGTTCCTATCGTTCCGGGAATTCTGACATCTATGTCTACGACCAGGCGAGCCAAGAGCTGACGCAGTTGACGAACACGGACATGTATGAAGCACATGCACAGTTCTCACCAGACGGCACTAGAATCGCCTTTCATCGCCAAGTGTCCGAGACCGATTTCAACATCTACATACTGGACCTGAACTCCGGTAGCGAAACGCAAATCACGGACTCGCCGCGCGAAGAGAGTTACCCAAGCTGGGCCGCGGATGGGAAGCACCTCTTCTTCAGTTCCGACACGTTTGGTGAGATCGGCAAACCCGACATCATGGTCATGACCGATCAAGGCACGATCGTCAGCCGCCTGACCCATCATCCCGCGAAAGACGCGTATGCGTTCGCCTCACCGGACGGCGAATACGTATACTTCAACTCCTATCGGGAACCGCAGGGTGTGTACCGAGTCAAGATCGATAGCAGTTTCAAGTGCAAGTAGGGAATGTTGCCCTCGTTGGCAACGTGACCGATTTGTGGCGGCGATCTCTTTCCGCTGCGAGGTAGGGAGCCACCAGCGACCCGGCCGGCCCCAAATGACGCCCTATCCCAGTGCCACTACCTTATCACCACGGCGAGGAAACCAAAGCGGCGTCAACACGAGCACAACAGCGAAGAGTCCGGCCGCAACGAAAAACAGGCTTCCGCCTAAGACGGGGTAGAGGATCCCCCCCGTTACCAGCCCAGCGATGCCCGCGAGACTGCTTGCACTCGTGACCGCGCCCTGAACTGACCCTTGGTCTTCGCCGGCCACGTCGGCGATTCGTGATTGAAATGTCGGCCACGAGAGGCCGTTTCCGATCGCAAACAACGCGGCGCCGAGGTAACTGACTGGCCCTTCCGGCAGCCGCAACACCACCAGGGCCAACCCAAGACACGCCACGCCAATCGCAAAAACTCTGCGGCGACTCAGATATTTCGACACCACGGACAGTAGCGGACCCTGCGCAATGAACATCATGCCCGACAATACAGCGAAGAACGCGCCGAGCTTTCCCGTGTCCCATCCGAAAACCGTGGTCGCGTGCACCGGGAAGCTCGCGTAGAAGAAGTTGAACCCAAGAAACAACACGAAAGTAGCTACGAGAATCAACACCACGGGGCGGTGAGTCAATTGGCCCCGCGCGCTTTTCTTGGGTGCCTTGTCGCACGGTTTCGCTTGCTGGTGTAAGCCCGTGAGCGCGCTGGGTGGAGGTGGCCCCTCAGGACAACGACCGGGCGGTTCCTTCAGGAAGACCACGATCGCTACGGTCGTCATCCCCGCGAAAACGGCGGCGATGGCAATTGGCAACCGTGGTCCCCATTCTGTGCCGCCCAGCAACCCCGCGGCCGCAGGCCCAAGAACGAATCCGAGGTTTGCAGCCATTCCCATGCGGCCGAACGCGACCTGGCGAATCTCGGGGGTATCTCGGGTGAGGTCAGCGACATAGGCATTCGCGACCGAGATGTTGCCGCCGGTGGCCCCGTCCAGTGCCCGAGCCACGAGTATGAGTAGCAGAGGGAGCGTCAGGGTCGCGCCCGCGACCTCGGTGATACCGACCACCGGTAGTGACAGCGCGACGAGAAACAATAGCCACGCTACGAACGTGCCTACCTGGCTCGCAACCAGCACAGGACGACGTCCCGTCCGATCCGACCAGCGACCCAGCTTCGGCGCGCCAAGCAGTTGAAACGCCGAGTAGGTCGCCCCTACTACCCCGTAGGTCCAATCGGCACCCCCGAGGTCCGCCACGATGAACACCAGGACCGGGATTGCCAGTGAGAACCCGAGCGTGCCGAGGAAGTGAATCGCCAAGATCGGACCGAAGCTCGACCACGGCAGCTTGGGCTTCACATCGAGAGTTGCGTCGATCATGGCCGCACTCTACGCGGTCATGGGAACGGTTGTCACTCGCTCGCTCATGTGAGTCGTCGCGCGCCGAGGATACGCTCCCCCCAACACTAGAGATCTGGCGCGCGCACGGCGACTGCATGAACATGTGGTTAGCGCGCGATCAGGGCGGCCACCATCTGGATGCCATCTGGACCGGGAACATCTGATTTCCTCTGGCCGGGATCAACGTCTCCCAACGCCCGGATGCGCTGGGCCATATACACACTGTCGCGATGCGCTGAAGTCGGTTCCAAAGAAAATGGGCCCAGCCGAGCACGCCCGACGCGCGCCTCACTTCACCACGGCGGTCGAAGACGCCATCCTCGCGAAGGCCACGCGGGCATCACTCGTGCCGATGATGGCGACGATGTCTTCTGGCTGGAATCGGAAGCCGACGTCGGGGTTGGGAACCAGCTCGTCCCCTCGCAGAACGCCTACCACCGAGGCCCCTGTCCGCGATCGAATTTCCGATTCGGTTATCGTCACACCCACCAGGGGGCTTTCACCTTCGAGAACTATCCACTCCAGGTCGAACTGCTGCTCGGCCGACTCCAGATGTGACAGCAGTCTGTACTCCGACGCCGGACTGAATGAGTCTGCAAGCATCTCACGTCGCAGCGATCGGGTGTTCCGCTGGATCTCGATTGGCGGCATGTGCAGGTAGAGCAGAGCCTGACGGGTCATCTCGAGACCCGCTTCGAACTCTGGCATGACGATCTCGTTGACCTCCAACTCACGGAAGATCGGCAACAGGTCGACATCGGTGGCCCTGGCAACAACCTTCAGCGATGGGTTCAACCGCCGGGCATGGACAATCAGAGTGCGGCTTTCGACGATGCTCGGCACCGTGACGAGTAGAAGTCGCGCTGAGCGCAGGTGTGCCGCCTCCAGGACGATTTCATGACTGGCATCGCCGTAGATGACCGGTACGCCGGCCTCTTTCGCCTGCTCGACCCGACGCTGGTCGAGCTCAATGACCACGGTGGTCAGGCCCAGCTTCTGGAGGGTTGCAGCGATCTGCGACCCCACACGTCCCCCGCCCGCAATGACTATGTGGTCATGCAGCCCTGACCTGGGCAGATTCGCGACGTCTATGGGTTCCTTCCGCGACCACCGCTTGCGAAGGGCGTATGCGCGGTCGGTCTGCCCGGCGATCAAGGGTGTGAGAGCCATCGTCAGGACGGCCACCGTGAGCACCAGCGAGAACAGATCGCCGCTGATCGACCCCGTGGACACCCCCACCCTGGCCAGAACGAACGAAAACTCGCCGATCTGGAACATGCCAAGGGCGACCGCAACGGGTACGACGTTTCTGTACCCGAACAGCGATGTAATCAGGGTGAAGATGATTCCCTTGCCAAGTCCCACAACCAATACAAGGACCGCTACCATGCCGATGTTGTCCAACAGGAACCGCGGATCCAAGAGCATGCCGATGGAAGCAAAAAACAGAAGTCCGAACAGGTCTCGCAACGGCACAACGTCGCTGAGCGCCTGGTGACCGTAGTCCGACTCGCTCAAGACCATTCCCGCCACGAATGCACCCAAGGCGAAAGAGAGTCCCACGAGGTGCGTCAGATAACCCACGCCAAGCCCAATGGCCACAATTGCCAGTACGAAGAGCTCGCGTGACCCGAGTTTGGCGATGGTCACCAGGAAACGCGGCAGCAATCGCGTACCCAGTGTGATCATGACGGTGAGAAACAGGCCAGCCTTGAGCACGCCGTAGCCCAGGGCGGCGGTCGCCGACGCGGTTCCACCGAGCTGTGGAAGAATGATCATCATGGGTACGACCGCAAGATCCTGGATCAGCAGGATTCCGATCATCACCTTGCTCGAGAGGGTCCCAAGCCTTCCCGAATTCATCAGGGTCTTGAGAATCACCATGGTGCTGGAGAGCGAGATCAGGGCGCCAAACCAGAGCGACGCGCGCCACTCCCAACCGAGATACCGACCAATGCCGTAGCCGAGCGCAATGGTCAGCAGGATCTGGATTGGAGCACCAATGAGCGCCACGTGGCGGACGGGCCGCAGGTCCTTCAGAGAAAACTCGAGCCCCAGGGCGAAGAGCAAGAGCGCGACGCCAATCTCGGCCAGCAGGTCGATCTCGTGAACGCTGGTTACCAACCCGCCGGTGTGGGGCCCCAACACCACGCCGGCCAGGATATAGCCCACGATGAGTGGCTGCTTGAGCCGCTGCATCAAGAGACCGCCGAAGAAGGCTGCTACGACGATTACGACAATGTCAGTTGCGATTCCCATTGCGCTCCAACGCGGTGGTCAGTTGGATGCAAATCGACCTGAGGTCACTCCGGTGCTCGCTTCTCGTCGGGGATGTGTCTCGAGCACGCGGCCAGTACGGACGAACGAGATCCCCCACCCCGACTGCGTACCTACCATCACGGCCTCCACAACCGGGTCGGTTACCTGATGCTGCGAGGTCCATTCAACCACGAAGCTCGCACCCGACTCTCCAACCAATCCAGGCTGGTCGGCCAAGAATTCCCTCGAGGCCATGGGCGGTAGCTCAAGCGGCTCATCAACGTGTTGCCAGACGAGGTTACCGTCGAAATCGTGGTAGCTTACCGACTGCAACAGAATCGAGTGGTCAGCGTCGGTGTTGCGGACACTGAGCGTCGCCAACAGGTCGACCGATCGACGATTCGCGTTGTAGTACACGTGCGTGTACGTGGGTACGAAGATTCGTTGGCCGTAGGCCGGTTTGCTCGCGGAAAAATTGGCCTTGTCTGAGTTTACGGTCGTGGACGGCTGTTGCTCAGGGAGAGCATCTTGTGAGCTTCTTTGCTCAGAACA